>CAXTAE010000002.1:0-665936 GCA_964242225.1 uncultured Acidobacteriaceae bacterium | reverse complement strand
GCCCCTTGGATGCACGGACGCGGTGCTGACGTTTCCGTCACGGAGGCATGGAAGCTTACGGCACCAACCCTGGCACAGAAACCGCCATCTGACTGTGATCGTACCCGTTCCCTCTGGACGATGCTTCCTTATGTCAAACGACCCTCATGCTGCTGGTCCTGCGCCACAGGCGCGTCAACATACAGTTCTCCGCTCCTTAGGCCTCGGGCTGATCACCGGCGCCGCGGATGACGACTGCTCTGCGATCGGCACCTATGCTCAGGCAGGCGCCCAGTTCGGGTACAACATTCTCTGGACCGCTCCCGTAACCCTGCCCATGATGGTTGCGGTAGTGTACCTGTCTGGCAAACTCGGACAGGTCACAGGCCAAGGGCTGTTCTCGGTTCTGCGCACACACACGCCGCGATGGTTTCTTTACACCGTTCTGACTGGCGTAATCGTGGGCAACATCATCGAGGCGGGTGCCGACATCGGCGGCATGGCGGCAGCAACGGGCATTCTTATCCACGTCCCTCAGTGGCTGATCATTTTGGTCATCACGCTGATTGCCCTTGTGCTGCAGATCTGGGGTTCTTACACGATTATCCGGAACGTATTGCGAGTTCTGGCCCTGACACTGCTTGCGTATGTGGTTTCAGCATTCCGGGCCCATCCGAAATTGGCCGAGGTGGCGCGGGGAACGCTTATCCCCTCGGTTCACTTTAATCGCGACTTCCTGGCAATTCTTGTTGCTATCATCGGCACTTCACTCTCGGCGTACCTTTATACCTGGCAATCCAATGAAGAGGTAGAAGAGAAGGTGGCGGCTGGTCAGGTCACTCTCCGGCAACGGCGTGGCACCACGGATGCGGCCTTGAAGACGAGTCTCTGGGACGTGATCTTCGGAATGCTGTTCTCGAATGTCGTGATGTTTTTCATCATCCTGGCTACGGCAGCGACCCTGTTCGTCACCGGGCATCACAACATCGACACCGCAACGGACGCCGCCCAATCACTCAAGCCGTTGGCAGGCAATCTTGCCGGGCTGCTCTTCTCGCTTGGCATCATAGGCGTCGGTTTTCTGGCCGTTCCCGTGATGACGACCGGAGCTGCTTACGATCTCTGCCAAAGTGCTGGATGGAAGAACGGCCTGAGCAAGAAAGTAGGGGAAGCGAAGTACTTCTACGGGGCAATCACCCTTTTCACCCTCGTAGCGATGGGAATCAACTTCGCCGGCGTAAACCCAATGAAGGCTCTCGTCTTTGCCGGAATCGTGCAAGGTTTCTCAACGCCCCCGCTCATGCTGCTCATCATGGTGATGACGAACAAGCGATCTATCATGGGCGACAAGGTAAACGGGACGGTCATCAACGTACTTGGCTGGATGACAACGACGCTGATCTTCGCAGCATCGGTATGCCTCGTCATCAGCTACCTGCATCACTAGGTTCGCCTTGGTGCCGACGGAAGCGGATGTGCCGAAATGAAAGCTGCTCCACTTCAGGACGTGTCTTTACACACGCTGCGAGCAGATTGGCAGCGCTAGATGTTGATCAGCGAGTAATTGCGAACGAAATGTCCGATTGAATCACAGGGACGCGCGCCAGTTTCGTGCAGTCCCGCTATCCTGGCCCACTACGTTTAAGAGCAGGCAAGCTTGCCCATCTTGGGCCCCACAGCGGAAAGTGTCGCGGCAAGCGTTGTGCGATGCCGTTGCTGACGATGTGGTGCATTCTCGCTGGCCAGCCGAGGAAGAGGAGCGAGCTTCAGCGCTATCCGTGACGACCCTGGACAGTGAACGGAAGGGCAGTTCGTTCGCGCGGTCGAAGCGATCCATCGCTTTGCATCGTTTGTGCTATGGAAGCAGCGAGTTGGGTATCGGTAGCTTGCGGGTAGACATCTGCAAAGTGCTTATAGCGCTGCTCTCGACGTCGCGTTGGATTTCTGAGCGATTCAGCTCATCGCCAGGCGGGTTTTGGCAGCCTGGGTGAGGACACACGCGTTGTAGTCGCTTTGCACATGGCCAGGAGGTAGCACCCTGCCGATTCGCTGGCATCGCTCGTCTATCGAACGATCCCTTCGTCTCGCCCTGCTCGCCCTGGGAGTACCGTTGCTGGCCGCGCATGGCGGTGCGCAGGAGACGAAGGGCGACCTCGCCGGGTTGAGCCTCGAAGAGCTGACGCACGTTGAGGTGTACTCCGCTTCGCGACACCTTCAATCCACCACGGAAGCGCCTGCCTCGGTCACGATCATCACTGCTCAGGAGATCCATGATCACGGCTATCGCACACTGGCCGATGCCCTCAATACGGTTCGCGGCTTTTTCATCACCAATGACCGGAATTACAGCAGCCTGGGTGTGCGGGGCTTTGCGCGCCCAGGTGACCTCAATACGCGTGTTCTGTTGCTGGTGGACGGTCACAGGCTGAACGATAACGTGTACGAGCAGGCTATGATCGGCACGGAATTTCCCATCGATGTCGACCTGATCGAGCGTATCGAGGTGGTGCGCGGCCCGGTCTCGTCGCTGTACGGGAGCAATGCGCTCTTTGGCTCCATCAACATCATCACCAAACGCGGCGGCGACCTGTCCGGTTCGGAGGCGGCCGTCTCTGTGGGCTCGTACGGCACCGCCCAGGAGCGGGTGAGCTACGGAAAACGGACTGGCCGATTCGACTTCCTAGCCTCAGGAACGATCCTGCGCAGCGACGGCCACGACAACCTGTACTTCCCGGAGTTCGACAGCCCCGAGACGAACAACGGCATTGCCAGTCACCTCGACGGGGGTCACTCCGAAAGCGGGTTGTTGACCGCCTCCTTTCAAGACTTCACGCTGCATGCCGTCTTTGGGTCGCGCGAGAAAGACATACCGACGGCTTCCTACGGCACATTGTTCGACACCGCAGGCACGCGGACGACCGACGCGCATGGCTATCTGGACCTTCGCTACGAGCACACGTTTGGCTCCTGGGGGCTGCTCGCGCGCACCTATTATGACGACTACGTTTACCGTGGCCGCTACGCCTATGCCTCGGACGTGAACGCTGCTGAACAAAGCCCGGAGTTGGACTTCGGGAACGGAGAATGGGCTGGTGCCGAGGTGCAGGTGTCGAGGACGGTCGCGGGGAACAATCGCCTGACGGGCGGCCTGGAGTTCCGTGACAACTTCCGGCAAGACCAGTTCACCTACGACCAGAACCCGTACAACCCTCAGTTGGACGACAGAAGAAGTTCCTACGTCTTTGCTACCTATCTGCAGGACGAGGTGAAGGTCACTTCGAAGCTTGATGCGAATGCCGGCCTGCGGTACGACTTCTACAGCGACACGGAGGGCAGCGTTGACCCGCGCGTGGCGCTGGTGTATCGGCCGGTGCAGGGCACAGCCTTGAAGCTAATGTACGGCGAGGCTTTTCGCGCTCCGAACGACTATGAGCGTTATTACGCCGTGTCGCCCAACATCGCGAATGCGTCTCTGAGCCCGGAACGGATCCGTACCACGGAGGGTGTTTGGGAGCAGCATCTGCCCGATCATTTGACGTTGGCTACCTCCCTGTTTTACAGCCGCATGACGGGTCTGATTACTCAGGTAGAAACCGAGGGCGGCGCGCTTGTCTACCGCAACCTTCAGCGCGTCGGCTCCGTTGGTGCCGAGGCGGAACTCGGAGGTACGATCACGCGGAACAGCAATTGGACAGCAAGCTACAGTTACCAGGAGACCGGCGATGAAGATTCAGGGCAGTTGCTGAACAACTCCCCTCGCTCGCTAGGAAAGCTGGCCCTTTCGCAGAAGGTTCCGAAGACCGGCGTGACGGCGAGCGTCGATGCCGAGTACAGGGCACGTATTGAGACCTTGGCTGGTAGCTCCGTGTCGCCGTTCACGGTTGTCAATGCCACCGTGCTTGGCCGTACCTTCGGCCGCCATGCCGACTTCTCCCTCAGTGCCTACAACCTGCTGGATAAGAGCTACGCAGACCCGGCCTCCGGCAGCAACGTACAGGCAGAGATCCCCCAGGATGGACGCAATGTGCGCCTACAAATCACGTGGCACCTCGGCGAGCGCAATCCCTAGGCGCATCCTCGAGAGCAGGGACGTCTCTGCACGTGGCTTACTCAAGTTTCTCTGTTTCGATGTTGGTCCCAAGAGACGTTGACCATGCAACGAGGCGAACAGAAGCGACGCATCCTTTGACCCAGATGCATTTCAGGTCTCCGCATCCACTGAAGCGGGTTAGCTCTACCGCCCCGGTTGTATGGACCCAAAGCGAGATGCACCGCAAGGTAGATGGAAGCTAAAGAGGATTAACGATGGTCAGCAAAAGCAGTTCACTTCTTCTGGTTGATGACGAAGAGCTGAACACCGATATGCTTTCGCGGCGTTTAAGCCGTAGCGGCTTCCATGTCGAGGTGGCCGGCAGTGGTCCCGCCGCGCTTGCCCGCATTGCAGCGCACCAGTTCGACCTGGTCTTGTTAGACCAGATGATGCCCGGGATGAGCGGCCGCGAAGTTTTGAAGCAGATTCGGCAACAACACAGTCCGGACGCGTTGCCGGTCATTATGGTGACGGCGCTGGCGGAAAGCGAACGTGTGGCCGAGGCGCTCGAGGCCGGAGCAAACGATTACGTCACAAAACCGATCGACTACCGGATTACCCTGGCACGCATCAACGCGCAGCTCGGCCGGCGCGATGCGGAACGGGCCCTGCGTGTCAGCGAAGAACGGTATGCGCTGGCTTCCAGGGCAAGCCGCGATGCGATCTGGGATTGGGACCTGCAGGAAAATACCATCTTCTTTTCGCAGCGCTGGATGGAGATGCTGGGTCTAACGGCGGAGCAGGTCAGCGATGCTCCGGACAGCTGGTTTTCGCGAGTGTTTCTAGCCGACCGCGAGGCGTTACAGCGCCTTCTTCGTACCGAACTTGCCAGCACACGAAGCACCTTTGACTGCGAGTATCGCATTCAGCACGCCGACGGCAGCCTTCGCTGGATGTGCACGCGCGCCATCATCAGCCGGGACAGCCAGGGCAGAGCAAAGCGGCTTTCCGGCTCCCAGTCGGATGTGACCCAGGACAAAACAAAGGACGCGCTCACCACGCTGCCCAACCGCGTCGCGCTAAAGAGCCGGATGGAGCATCTATTTCTGCAGGCCAGGAGCGCAAAGGGAATCGTCCCGTTTCCTTACGCGCTGCTGTTTCTTGATCTCGACGGCTTCAAGGCGATCAACGACAGCCTCGGGCACCTTGCCGGGGATCAGTTATTGATGATCACTGCCAAGCGCCTCAAAGCGGCCGGCGAAGCGTTTGTTGCGGCGCAAGCACATGCCCCTGCGCAGATAACGATCGCGCGCCTGAGTGGCGACGAGTTCGCCGTTCTGCTGGAGACGGATCATCCCATGGCAGACGCGCAGGTCGTCGCCGAGCACATTCAGAACGTCATGCGCGCGCCAGTGCTTCTGGAGCAACGTCCGGTGCACGTCACCTTCAGCATCGGCATTGCCTCGGGCACATCCACGCACACGGCCTATGATGAGCTGCTTTCCGACGCCGACATCGCGATGTATGCCGCGAAGACCAACCGTCGCGGCACGGTCGCCTGCTTTACCCCTGACATGCGAGATGCCGCGCTGAACCGGCTGACGCTTCAGAATGACCTGCGCAGTGCGATCGCCCTGCAGCAGATGCGCCTCGTGTACCAGCCCAAGGTGCGCCTACAGAGCGGAACGATCTACGGGGTAGAAGCTCTTCTGCGCTGGCAGCACCCGGTGCGGGGCATGATTGCGCCTGCAGAGTTCATTGCCCTTGCTGAAGAGACCGGCCTGATTGTGGAGATCGGTAGATGGGTTCTTAGAACCGCTTGTACGCAAATTCTGGAATGGCATTCGATGTACCCCTTGCAACCGCCATTGGAGCTTTCGGTCAATCTGTCTCCGAAGGAGTTTGAGCAGGAGCAGCTTGTGGAACAGGTCGCGGCCATTTTGCACGAGACGCAGTTTCCCGCGTCCTCGCTGCACCTTGAGATCACAGAGAATATTCTTTTCGAGCACTTCGCTGAGGTCCGCAGCAAGCTGCTCGCTTTGCGCGCCCTCGGCATATTGATTGACCTGGATGATTTCGGCTCAGGGTATTCTTCGCTGCGCTACCTGCGCGAGTTGCCCTTCGACACGCTGAAGATCGATCGCTACTTCGTCTCTTCGCTGGACAATGACAAGACCCATTCCTCAGCGCAGTTAATCCAGACGATTCTCGCCATGGCCAGCACTTTGGGGCTTAAAGTCGTTGCCGAAGGGGTCGAAACGCTTCCGCACTCAGATCAGCTGAAGCTCCTTGGCTGCGAGTTCGCGCAGGGCTACTACTTCTCACGGCCTCTGCTCCCGGACAAGATGCACAGTGTGCTCCGGCAGGCATGCAAAGAGAGCGAACTCGCCTCCGCCGGCGAGGCGGCTGGCGAGGGTGCCCTCGCGAACAGCGGCCTGCTCGCCCCGGCTTTCCTGGAGAGCTCGTTCGCCACGGAAGATTTTGAGGCATCCATGCCGTAACTTTGCCCGGCATTGGTGCGCCTGTTCGATCGGCTCCGGAACCGCTGCCACGGATCCTACTCGGCCAACGCGGCGTGACGTGAACCCGACGTAAACATGCAGGTCAGATCCATTTTCGGTAAGCAGACACAATGCGGACGCTCCCGCGAGATCGCGAAGGCTTCCATAACGGACCCTTCAGCGGGAGCGCGCGGCTGCGCCTGTCGACGGTCACAGTCCCGGAGGTGGCTTCTTCCGCTGCTTCTGACCCTGCTCGGGGTCATTTCAGCCGGGGCACAAAGCGGTGCCGTGAATGAAGACGATTTACGGGCGGCGATGGTGCAGCACCTCACCTCTTTTGTGGACTGGCCGCCCGCCAAGCTGGACGCTACGCATTCACAATTCACAGTCTGCCTGCTAGGCGCGGCGGACCCAGTCCGGTCAGCGCTGGAAGTCGCGTTTCGGAACCACACGGTGCTATCGAAGCCCGTCGTTGTGCAGCGACTGACCGCGGTAGACCGCGTGGATGCCTGCCACCTGCTGTACGTGGGCGCTGGGGGACGGAAAGAGTTCCTGCATCTGCTGCCAGCCCTGCAACAAGCTTCTGTGCTGACCGTATCGGAGCGCGGTGACGGCCAAGGCCAGGTGATCGGCTTGCCTGCCGACGACGATCACGTGGCCATACAGGTTGATTTGCGTGCCGCACAGGCAAGCCACCTAACAATCAGTTCGAGGCTGCTGCATCTGGCCACCCTGGTGAACAAGCAATGATGCCCTCCACCCGTCACTCCCTTCGTCGTAAGCTGATTCTGCTGCTCACGACGATCGCGTCCAGCTCGGTCCTGATTGCCTGCCTTGGCATCTTCACCTACCAATTTGTTCATGCGCGGGCGGCCCTGTACAACGAAGGCGCAACACTGGCCAATTTGATTGCGGATAACAGCGCCGCGGCGTTGGCCTTTGACGATCAACGGGCCGCGAACGAAACACTGGCATCGCTCGGCCACGATTCCAAGGTCAAAGAGGTGTGCCTGTACAGCAAGAGTGGCCATCTGCTTGGGGCCTTTCAGGCGGGCGGGCGGGAAGACACTCCGTGCACCCGTGCCTTCACGGCGCGATCCGAATACACGTTGCGGCACTTCCACCTTCAGCGCTCCATCGCACTCGATGGTGAGACCGTAGGCACGCTGTACCTGGAGTTGAGCCTGGCCGAGATGCACGATCTGCTGCTGCGGCTTCTGGAGGTGGCGGGGCTGTCGCTTCTGTGCGCTTCTCTTTTTGCCCTGCTTGTGTCGACGCGCACCGAACGCTGGGTCTCCGGGCCCATTCTTCACCTCACGGACGTCGCCGTGAACATCTCTCGTGAGGGGAACTACAACGTCCGCGCAAAGACGTCGTCCAAGGACGAGGTCGGTCTGCTGATCGATCAGTTCAACAGGATGCTGGATCGCATCGGAGAGCGTGAGAGCGAGCTTCGCAGCTCCTACGATCTGCTTGAGGTGAAGGTCGAAGAGCGGACTGCCGATCTGCGCAGCGAGATTGCCGAGCGCAAGCTCATCGAAGAGCGGCTGGAGGGCGCCAAGGTTGCGGCTGAGGATGCGAGCCGCGCGAAAAGTGCTTTTCTGGCCACGATGAGCCACGAGTTGCGCACGCCATTGAATGCCATCATCGGCTATAGCGAGATGCTCTTCGAGGATGCGGAGGCTGCAGGCCAGACCGAGTTGACCAGTGATCTTCGTAAGATTCTCTCGTCGGCGCGGCACCTCTTAGGCCTGATCAGCGGCGTTCTGGACTTTTCGAAGATCGAAGCCGGTCAGATGACCTTTCACCTGGAATCGATACCGATCCGCAGCCTGATGCAGGACGTGCTTGCCACTGCGGAGATCCTCGCGACGGCGAAGAAGAACAGGCTGCACGTCTACGATGCTCCGGACGGAGATCTCTATGTCGATGAGTTGCGCTTCCGGCAGTGCCTGCTGAACCTCATCAGCAATGCATGCAAGTTTACGAGCGAGGGTACAGTTTCGCTTCGCGTCTCCCGCGTGCAGCGCAACGGCGTGGACCACATTGTGTGGTCAGTACAGGATGACGGCATCGGTATAGCTGCGAAGGATCGTGACAAGCTCTTCAAGAGCTTCTCCCAGGTAGATAGCTCAGCGACCCGGCAGCATGGGGGCACAGGACTGGGGCTCGCCATCACGCAGCAGCTGTGCCAGGCCATGAACGGCTGGATCGAGGTGGAATCGCAGGTTGGCGAAGGAACCACCTTTAGTATCTATATGCCGGAAGCGGGGCATGGCAACCGTTGCGAAGACCGCTTCGCAAGCGCCATATCGCCGGTTGCCGCGAGCCAACTTCTGATTGGAGCCTGATCGACTTCGCGATTACATGATGGCTTCTTCCGTGTGCACGAAAAGGGAGGTACGTCGGCCAAGTTCGCTCCTGTAGAGAGACCGTAGCCAGCGGGTGAGGGACGCCTCCGGCGCTTTTACCGACACCCGATACGGTGAGTGCGTTTCCGAGGCGCCCGGGTGTGCTCGGTGCCTCAAGCGGCTGCACCTTCATGCGAGGATGGGTTGCGGGTTTTGGGGGCGAGTATGGCGGTTGGGTTGAAGGCTTTGGAGATTTGGCTTGTTACGGGAAGCCAGCACCTGTATGGGGCCGCGACGCTGGCCCTGGTGGCCGAGCATGCGGGCGCGGTGGCGGCCGCGCTGGATGCGGCGGAGGGCGTGCCGGTGCGGGTTATTGCCAAGCCGGTGATGACGCGACCGGAGGAGATTCTGGCGCTTTGCCGCGAGGCCAACAACGCGGACTCCTGCGTCGGGATCGTCGCGTGGATGCACACGTTCTCGCCGGCGCAGATGTGGATGGCGGGGCTGCGCCTGTTGACCAAGCCGCTGCTGCACTTGCATACGCAGTTCAACCGGAGCCTGCCGTGGGCGACGATCGATATGGATTTTATGAACCTGAACCAGTCGGCGCATGGGGACCGGGAGTTTGGGTTCATCACGGCGCGGCTGCGGCTGCCGCGCAAGGTGGTGACTGGGTTCTGGGGAGATCCGGAGACGGTTGGTGAGATCGCGGCGTGGAGCCGGGCGGCGGCGGGCTGGCGCGAGGCGCAGCAGCTAAAAGTGGCGCGGTTCGGGGACAACATGCGCTCGGTGGCGGTGACCGAAGGCGATAAGGTAGCGGCGCGGGCGCAGTTCGGGATAAGTGTGGATGGGTTTGGAGTTGGCGACCTGGTGGCGTCGATGGCGGCGGTGAGCGCCTCTGCGGTGGCGTCGCTGGTCGCGGAGTATCGAAGCCTGTACACGATCACTGCGGAGCATGATAAGCCGGAGGCGATGGCCGAGGCCGCGCGGATCGAGCTGGGGCTGCGACGCTTTCTGGAAGAGGGGGGCTACGAGGCGTTTACGGACACGTTTCAGGACCTGCATGGGCTGCCGCAGCTGCCGGGGATCGCGGTGCAGCGGTTGATGGCGGATGGGTATGGGTTTGGCGGTGAAGGGGACTGGAAGACGGCGGCGCTGGTGCGGGTGATGAAGGTGATGGCGGAGGGTGCGCCGGGCGGTACATCGTTCATGGAGGACTACACGTACGACTTCAGCGGAGTGCCGAAGGTGTTGGGGGCGCACATGCTGGAGGTGTGTCCGTCGATCGCGGCGGAGCGGCCGTCGCTGGAGATCCATCCGCTGGGCATTGGGGGCAAGGCGGATCCGGTGCGGCTGGTGTTTACGGCGCCGAGCGGGCCGGCGGTGGTGGCGTCGCTGGTGGACATGGGCGATCGGTTCCGGCTGGTGGCCAATGTGGTCGACGTGATCCAACCCGACGCGCCGCTGCCGAAGCTGCCCGTGGCGCGGGCGGTGTGGGTGCCGCGGCCGAGCCTGAAGGTCGCCGCGACGGCGTGGATCTATGCCGGCGGTGCACACCATACGGGGCTGAGCCAAGCGCTCACGATGGAGCACCTGGAGGATTTCGCGGAAATGGCGGGGGTGGAGTTGATCCGCATTGATGAAGACACGAAGTTGCCGGCGCTACGGGCGGAGTTGCGGGGGTATGAGCGCGGGCGGTGAGTGGCTTGTTGGATATGAGTTGTGTCTTTAGAAGTTACGAGTTGGTTAGTCGGTGTATCGAGAGTTACCGGCCTACGCCGAAGGTGAAGACAGTGGTGGAGTGCATCGTCTGTCCGGGCTTCAGGGTCGTGGACGGGAAGCCGGGCTGGTTGGGTGCGTCCGGGAAGTGCTGGGTTTCGAGGCAGAAGCCGGCGTTCTTGACCAGCGGTTCGCCGGAGGTGCCAAGGTTGGCGCTGCCCAAGCCGTTGCCGGTGTAGAACTGCACGCCGGGTTCGGTGGTCGTGACGGTGAGGGAACGTCCGGTCTTGGGATCGAAGACGTGCGCGGCGGGGTGCAGGCCCGGCTTGGAGGCGCCATTGAGGACGAAGTTGAGGTCGTAGCCGTTGCTGCCGAACTTTAACTGCTGATCGGGGATACCTATGTTCTTGCCGATGATCGTGGGCTGGCGCAGGTCCATCGGCGTGCCGGCTACGGGCGCGAGCTGGCCGGTGGGAATCAGTGTGGCGTCGACGGGGGTATAGCGGTCGGCGTCGAGGGTGATTTCTTCGCCAAGGATGTCGCCGCTGGCTTCGCCGGAGAGGTTGAAGTAGCTGTGGTTGGTGAGGTTCACGACGGTGCTTTTGTCGGTAGTGGCGGTGTAGTCGATGCGTAGTGACTTGCCTTGCAGTGTGTAACGGACGTGGGCGGTGAGTTTGCCGGGGAAGCCCATGTCGCCGTCGGGGCTGACGAGCGTGAACTCGACGGCGTTGTCGCCGGGCAAAGTTTTTGCCCCCCATACCTTCTGATCGAAGCCGACCGGACCGCCGTGCAGGGCGTTAGGGCCGTTGTTCAGGGGCACGTGGAAGGTTTGGCCATCGAGGGTGAAGGTGCCTTTGGCGAGGCGGTTGCCATAGCGGCCGACGACCGCGCCGAAGTAGGTTTTGCCGTCAGCCCGGTAGGCGGCAAGGTCCTTGTGCCCAAGCACCACGTCGGCTTTCGCGCCGTTGCGATCGGGTGCTTCGATACTCACGATGTGGGCACCGTAGTTTGTGAGGCGCACGGTAAGGGTGCCGTCGTTGAGGGTGAAGAGCGTGACGGGCTCCCCGTCCACGGTGCCCCAGGCGGATGACTGCGTTGCGCCGTGGGCGAGCGAGGAACCCAGCAGAAGAAGGCCAAGGGTGGTGCGTCGGAAGGTCATCGTGCGGTTCTCCGGGACAACGGTTAGGGAAGAGTCGCGCTGCTGGCAGAGGGTACGTCGCCGGCGTGGGGCGGGGGTGTGCCACGGCCTGTGAGCTGACGAATCAGGTCGACCTCGTGCTGGCGGTAGGGTGTGTCGTCCCCGCGAAACACCTCATGAAACCAGACGGGGGGCTGTCTTGTCACGTAGGGATGTTGCCAGGAGTCCCAGGGGAAGTAGGTCTGCGTTTTGCCGGCGACCAGGCCCCAATTGATGACCGCGACGTTGTAGCGCTTGGCGATGGGAAGATCGCCGTCAAAGGTGCTGCCGGCGCCGCGGGCCATGTACTCCGTGCAGAGAATGGGACGGCCGTAGGGCTGCAGCTCCTTGATACGAGCCTCGAAGTCCTCGGGCCACCCGTAGTTATGGAAGGTGAGGATGTCGGATTCGGCGAGTTGAATCTTGATCATCTCGCTTTCGTGGCGGGGGTGGCTCCAGTCGCCGGTGTAGAGGCCGCTGGTGAGCGGCTGGGTGGGGTGCGCGCTCCGTGCCCAGGCGAAGGCCTTCGGCAGCATGGCGTTCACGAGCTCCACCTTGTTGCGGAGCTCTTCCTGTTGATAGCCGTCGTCGCCGAGGTTGTTGGGTTCGTTCCAAACGTCCCAGGCGAGCACCCGGGGATCGTTGGCGAAGGCGCCGACGACGCCGCGGACGTAGGCCTCAAGTTTGGGCTCGTAGCTGGGGTCGGCGAGTTCGCGGGCGCCGGGGCTTTGCACCCAGCCGGAGTTGTGGATGCCAGGTGTGGGCGCGTGTTGCGGGCCGAGGTGCGGCAGCGGGTCCCAGCAGGAGTCGAAGAGGACGAAGATGGGGCGGATGCCGTGCCGGGAGGCGATGGCCAGAAACTCATCGAGGCGCCTGAGAAAACCTTGCGGGTCCCCTTGCCAGAGCTGGTCCTGGAGGAAGACGCGCATCGTGTTCATGCCGATGCCTTGGGCGAGGCCGAGCTCCTTGTCGTTGAGCTGCGGGTTCCAGGTGGCGGCCTGGAACATTTCGAGCTGATTGATGGCGTCAGAGGGCACGTAGTTGGCGCCCACCAGCCAGGGCTGCCGGGCATACCAGGCGTTGGCGCGGGCGGCGTCCCAGCGGCCGGGGGCTTCTGGCGCGGGCAGAGGCGACTCTGGAACCGGCAGAGCAAGACTCTGGGCCGGGGAAGGCAAGCCGGTGAAGACGACGGAGAGAGCGGCGAAGCGGAGGAGACGTTTGCAGCTGGAGGCGAGCGAAACCCGAGAGAACAATGCACACACCTTGCACGCGTGGTCGCGTTCCGCCATTTTAAGTTGTTCAGAAAACGGTGGAGACCATGGGGGTTGTTGCCGGAAGGGAAGACCCCAAGCTGGTACCCTGCAGCGGAAGCAGGAGATAGGGATTTGCGGGTTGTGGCGGGAGTGGATTTCGGGACCTTGAGCACGCGGGTGACGCTGCTGGAGGCGGAGCGCGGACGTCTGGGCACGGCCGCCGCGTCGTACCCGCTGAAGCGGCGGCGGGAGGATCCGGATTTTGCCACGCAGGCGCATGCGGACCAGATGAGCGCGCTGGTGGCGGCCATGCGCGAGGTGCTGCGCCTGACGAGTGTTTCGGGCGAGGAGGTAGAGGCACTGGCGCTCGATACGACGGGCTCCAGCGTGGTGGTGGTGGGTGCGGCGATGCAGCCGCTGGATGACTACTACCTATGGTGCGATCACCGGGCGGGGCGCGAGGCGCGTGAGATCACGGAGCTGGCGCATGCTCGGGGGCTGGAAGCGATCCAGTGGTGTGGCGGCGTGTACTCACACGAGTGGGGCTGGGCGAAGCTGCTGCACTGGCTGCGACATAACCCCGAGCGGCACGGGGAGTTTGCCTCCGCGTTTGAGCACTGCGACATGGTGGCGGCGACGTTGTGCGGCATCACCGACCCGCACGCCGTGAAGCGCAGTGCGTGCGCGATGGGGCACAAGTGGATGTGGAACCCGCGATGGGGCGGCTACCCGGCGCAGGCGTTCCTTTCGGAGCTCGATCCGCTGCTGGACGGCGTGCGGGAGAAGATGGCCGGAGAGGTGCTGACCTCCGACCAGCTAGCCGGACATCTCTCGGCGGGTTGGGCGGAGCAACTCGGTTTGCGGGCGGGCATACCCATTCCGGTGGGGGCCTTCGATGCGCATTGGGACGCCATTGGGGCAGGCTGCCGTGAGGGCGATGCTGTGAATGTGGTGGGCACCTCCACCTGCATCATCGCCATGGGAGAGAAGGCGGAGTTGGTGCCGGGCGTGTGCGGTGTGGTGCCGGGCAGCGTGCATCCGGGGTTTACGGGCGTGGAAGCAGGCCTGTCTGCGGTGGGCGATATATTCGAGGCCATCGCCCGGCGCGCGGGTACGGATGTCGGCGAGCTTTCGAAGGGGTTGGAGGGGTACCACGGAGGTCAAACGGGACTGCTGCGCCTAAGTTGGGACAACGGCGATCGGACGGTGCTGGTGCGCAGTGACCTAGGCGGCATCACGCTGGGGTGGAACCTGCTGCACACGGCGCAGGACGAGTTGTTTGCAGCAATTGAAGGCACCGCGTTCCACACACGCATCGTGCTGGAGCGCATGGCGGAGTACCGTGTGCCGATCGAGCGGGTGATCAACGCCGGGGGCATCCCGCAGAACAACCCGGTGTTGAACCAGGTGTATGCAGATGTGCTGAACAAGCCGGTGCTGGTGCCGGACAGCCCGCCGACGAGTATCGGTGCAGGTATCTTTGCGCAGCTCGCCGCGGGCATCTTCACAACGGTGGAGGAGGCGCAGAGCCGCATGTGTCCGGGGTACACCGTGTACACGCCGGACCCTGCGTCGGTGGCGATCTATGCCGAGCTGTATGTGCTGTACCGGCAGGTTTATTTCGCATTTGGTGAAACCTCGTCGGAGACATGTGAGCTTTCGCAGGTGCTTCGGCGTTTGCGCGAGGTTGCGGCTCGAGTGCGAAGCGCGCACGCGGAAGCTGCGCCCGCGGTAGGGAGTTAAGGGGAACAGGATGCGCTTACAGAGGCTGCGTGAAGAGGTGTTGGAGGCGAATCTGGAGTTGGTACGGCGCGGTCTGGTGCTGTACACGTTCGGCAACGCTTCGGGTGTGGACCGCAGCGAAGGCTTGATGGTGATCAAACCTTCGGGAGTGGACTACGACAAGCTGCGGCCTGAGGACATGGTCGTGACCGATCTAGAGGGCACGATTGTTGAAGGGGAGCTCAAACCTTCTTCGGATCTGGACACGCACACGCTGCTGTATCGCGAGTTTCCGACCATCGGGGCGGTGGTGCATACACACTCCGAGTTTGCGACCAGCTTTGCGCAGGCAGGGCTGCCGATTCCGCCGTTTGGGACCACGCATGCGGACTACTTCTATGGGCCGGTGCCGGTGACCGAGCCGCTCACGGACGGAGCCATCGAGGGCAGGTATGTGCATGAGACCGGGCTGGCGATCCTTGCGCGATTTCGCGGGGATGAGGACACGCCGCCACTCGATCCAATAGCCGTGCCGGCGTGCCTGGTGAATGGCCACGCCCCGTTCACGTGGGGACGTACACCGGGGGAAGCGGTGCACCATGCGGTGGTGCTGGAGGCTGTGGCGCGCATGGCGTATCGCACGCTTTCGCTCGAGGGCAACGTCGTGGAGGTGTCGCAGGCGTTGCTGGACCGGCACTACCACCGCAAGCATGGCCGGCACGCTACGTACGGACAGCGCTCGAGGTAAGGACGGATCAGGCTGGGATGTCTGCGAGGTCGATCGTGTGCCCCGTTGAGGATGCCGGGGCGTGACGGAGGGCGAGCACACCGTCCAGGATGCGCTCGGCCATAAGTCGCTTGGTGGATTCTGGCAGAGCCGTGGTGCCGCCGAGCGTGATGAAGAGCCCGGCGTTGTGTTCGGACTCAAAGCCAAGGGCAGGATCGCTGATGTTGTTGGCCACGATGGCGTCAGCGCCCTTGCGCAGCAGCTTGGCGCGGGCGTTCGCTTCGAGGAACTCGGTTTCGGCGGCGAAGGCGATGACAAGGGTGCCGGGTTGGCGCAGGGCAACGGCTTCGGCGACGAGGTCGGGCGTGGGCTCCAGTTGCAGGGTCAGCGGACCGCGTCTTCGCAGCTTGGTCTGGGAGTATTGGACGGGGCGGAAGTCGGCTACGGCGGCGGCCTTGATGACGATCGTGGCCTGGGCGAGTTGGGCGTGCAGGGCTTCGCGCATCTCTTCGGCCGTTCCTACGGGAACGACCGTGCAGCCGATAGGTGTGGGCAGGCTGGCTGAGGAGATCAGCAGGACACGGGCGCCGCGAGCAACGGCGGCTTCGGCGAGGGCGTAGCCCATGCGGCCGCTGGAGCGATTGCCGAGAAAGCGTACGGGGTCGAGCGGTTCGCGGGTGCCGCCGGCGGTGATGAGGACGGTTTCGCCGGCCAGGTCTTGCGGGATTGCTGGCTGCATGGCGGCGAGTGCCGCGGCGACGATGCGGTCAATGTTTGCGAGACGACCGCCCCCAACCATGCCGCAGGCGAGGTAGCCGGTGTCGGGCTCGACCACCGTGGCTCCGCGTTGTCGCAGGATGGTGAGATTGGCTTGCGTGGCGGGGTGCTGCCACATGTTGACGTTCATCGCGGGGGCGAGGATGACGGGAGCTCCGGTAGCGAGGTAAACCGCGGCGAGGAAGTCGTCGGTGAAGCCGTGGGCGAGACGGGCGAGCGTGGTGGCGCTGGCGGGGGCGATGAGCAGAGCGTCGATGGATCCCGCGACGGCAATGTGCTCGATGGCCCCGGCTTCGGTGTCTTCGACGGCGGGTTCCCAGAGCGAGGTGTAAACGGGCCGGCCAGTGAGGGAGCGGAAGGTGAGCGGTGTGATGAAGCGCTCGGCAGCGGCGGTGAGAGCGGCTTCGACGACGATGTCGTGGGCCTGGAGAGCGCGCACGATCTCCGCGGCCTTGTACGCCGCGATGCCGCCGCAAACGCCGAGGAGAATCTTCAACGCGCGGCCCCGGGGAACAGGGGAGCGAGCGGGAGGTTGTCGATGAGGCGCGTTTCGCCGAGCCAGGCGGCCACGGCGAGGAGTGTGTCCCCGTCGGCATGGTCCTGGGGCAGCAGGGTGTGGCGGTGGACGGCCTCGGCGTAATCGAGACGCAGATTAGGGGCTTCGCCGAGGTGGTGCAGCAGCCTGGCTTTGAGGATGGCCGTGTCCCGCTCACCCGCTCTTACGGCGTTCTCCGCACAGCGGAGGGCACGTGAAAGAGCCAGCGCTTCGGTGCGCTGCGCCGTGGAGAGATAGCGGTTGCGGGAGCTGAGGGCGAGGCCGTCGGGGTCGCGGACCGTAGGGCAGACGACCACCTTCACCGCCATGTCGAGATCGCGCACCATGGCCTGCAGCACGGCCACCTGCGCGGCGTCCTTCTGGCCGAAGTAGGCGCGGTCGGGGGTGACGATATTGAACAGTTTGCAGACCACGGTAGCAACGCCGCGAAAGTGGCCGGGGCGGGAGGCGCCATCGAGACGGTCGCTGAGGCCGGGCACCTCGACGAAGGTGCCTGTCGCGTCGGAGGGGTACATCTCTCCGGGCGAGGGCGCGAAGAGGAGATCGGCGCCTTCGGCTTCGAGGAGGGCAGTGTCTTCCGCAAAGGTGCGGGGATAGCGGGCGAGGTCTTCGTTCGGCCCGAACTGCGTGGGGTTGATGAAGATGGAGGCAGCGACGACATCACAGGCCCCGCGGGCGGAACGCACCAGCGAGAGGTGACCGGCGTGCAGGGCACCCATGGTGGGGACGAGGCCGAGTGTGACGTTTGACGTGGTGCGGGCGTCGCGGCAGGCTGCACGCATGGCCGCCACCGTGCGAAGTATCTTCATGCGCCCATCCCGACCTCGGTTTGCCCGGCGGCTTCGAAGGCCTCCCGTACTTGGCGCGGCAGATGGTAGCTCTCGGCATCGGCGGGGAACTCGCCGTGAAGCACGGCGTCACGGAAGCCGGCGATGGCTTCCTCTACCGTGGCGCCGGCATCGCCAAAGGCGCGGACGAATTTTGCAGGGGCGGAGAAGGTGAGGCGGATGAGATCGTGCAGGACGAGGATCTGCCCATCGCACTCGGGGCCGGCACCGATGCCGATGGTGGGGATTTGAGCGCTGGCCGTGATCCTGGCGGCTACCTCACGGGGGATGCCTTCAAGAACAAGGGCCACGGCGCCGGCACCTTCGAGGGCGGCGGCATCGGCGAGCAGGTTGTCGATCGATTGCAGGGTACGGGCCTGCACGGTGTAGCCGCCGGTGCGATGCACGGACTGCGGGGTGAGGCCGATGTGGCCGACCACGGGGATCTCGGCGCGGGTAATACGCTCGACGATTTCGGCACGGTCGCGGCCGCCCTCAAGCTTTACAGCTTCGGCGCCGGCTTCCTTCACGAAACGGAGCGCGTTGCGCACGGCGTCGTCGAGGCCGGTATGGTAGCTGCCGAAGGGCATGTCGGCGACAAGCAATGCGCCCCGTGTGCCGCGGCGAACGGCGCGGGTGTGGTGCAGCATCTCGTCCATCGTGATCGAGAGGGTATCGGGGTGGCCGAGAACGGTCATGGCGAGAGAATCGCCGACGAGGATGAGGTCTACGCCGGCTTCGTCGACGAGTCGCGCGGTGGGGTAGTCGACAGCGGTGAGAGCGGTGATGCGCTCCCCGGCACGCTTGCGTTCGGCGAGCGTGTTCACGGTCACTTTCGGGCGTGCGGGGACCCCGTCTGTGCGGACTGCGGTGAAACTCATGAGACCTCCAGTGCCGCTCCCGGAAAAGAGATGCAGCCTGTTTGTTCGCCCCGAGTATACGCCGTGAGGCCCTAGGTTGCCGAGCCGTTGCGGCGATCGCTCTCGCGGGGAGAGGGCCGGCTCACACGGAGATCCTTGCGCAGAAATTGCGTGGCTTGCGGGTTGTCGTTGTAACGCTCGCAAGACAGGTAACCACGCTTTCGATACAGACCCAGCGCGGCCTGGAGGTTGTCGTTGCTGTCGAGGTAGAGCCAGTGGTAGCCGCTCGCGAACGCGCCGGACTCGAGAGTGTCCAACAGCGCGATGGCAACACCCACCCCGCGAAGAGGCGGGCGCACGTAGAGGCGCTTACACTCCCCGGCTGCCATGAGGTGCGGCAACGGGCGAAGCGCTACACAGCCTGCAGCACTGCCGTCCACGGAGGCGATCCAGAAGCCTGCGTCCGGTGCAGAAAGGCTGGCGATAAGCTCCTCTGGCGTGTCCCGCTTCAGCACGCCGATCGCTTCGTAGTACTCCTGGAGCAACAGCTGCGCTGCGGCGAGGTCGTCAAGGTTGGCGCGACGGATCTGCATTGCGTTGGCCTTACAGTAGCGCAAGAGGCGAGGGTTGGCGTGGATGCGATGCATTGCGGCTGAACTTTGCGTTCAGGTTGCCGCAAGGCCGCGTTGCGGTTCGAGGAGCGCTGCCGTCAGGCGCTTAGGATGGGCACACGATGGGATTTCTGGAGCAGATCAGGCAGTTTGAACCGACCGCGGACGAGGCGAAGGCGCGCCGCTGGATCTATGTGCCGTATGACCGCCTGCACGACGGTGTGGGGCCGCTGAGCGAGACCAAGCCCGAGGAGGCAGTCGTGGTGCTGATGGAGTCGCGCGCGAAGGGGACGCGGCGGCCGTACCACAAAAAGAAACTGACGCTGGTGCTGAGCGCGATGCGGCATTTTGCGCTGGAGCAGGGGGAGCGGGGCTGCCGTGTTGTCTATGGGGCTTCGCCGACGAGCTTCAGCGATGGGCTGCTGGCGCTGCAGGAGCGCTGGGGGTGGGCGGAGCTCGTGGTGAACCGGCCGGCGGAGCGGGAGCTGCGTGTGGAATTGCGTGAGGCCAAGGAGGCCGGGCTGCGGATTCGCGCGGTGACCGATACGGCGTGGCTGAGTACGACGGCGGACTTTGAGGGCGTCTTCGGCAAGCCGGAGTCCGGCGGCGAAGAACGCAATACCCAGATCGTGAGCGGGCGTCGGCAGTACCTGATGGACCGGTTCTATCGCGCGATGCGGCGTAAGACGGGTTTCCTGATGGAGGGCGCGCAGCCGATAGGCGGGCAGTGGAGTTATGACGCGGAAAATCGTAAGCCGTATCGCGGCGAGGTGCCCGTGCCGGAGCGGCCGACGTTCCCACCCGATGCGATCACGCTGGAGGTGATGGCTTTGATCGCACAACGGCATCCGGATCACTTCGGCAACCTGGAGGGGTTTGAGATTCCGGTGACGCGGGCGGATGCGGAGCGGGGCTGGCAGTTTGCGCTAGAGAAGATGCTGCCGCACTTTGGGCCGTGGGAGGACGCGATGAGTGTGGCGCACCCCGACCTGTTCCACTCGTTGACTTCGGCGCCGCTGAACCTCACTTTGCTGCGGCCGGTCGACATCGTGACGCAGACGGTGGCGGCGTACAAAGAGGGCAAGATACCGCTGGAAAGCACGGAGGGGTTTGTGCGGCAGCTGCTGGGATGGCGTGAGTTTATGCGGCATATCCACGAGGCCACCGATGGGTACAGGACAGTGCAGAAGGATGGGGCGCCGTCGTTTCTGGACGCGCATCGCACCCTGCCGCCGGTGTATTGGGGCGTCACGAGCGGCATGCGCTGCATGGACACCGTCGTGGCGCAGGTGATCGACAAGGGATGGTCGCACCACATCACGCGGCTGATGGTGCTGAGCAATTTGGCGACGCTGTGCGGCTTCTCGCCGCGGGAGCTGACGGACTGGTTCTGGTTTGGCTATGTGGACGCGTATGACTGGGTGGTGGAGCCGAATGTACTGGGGATGTCGACGTTTGGCGATGGTGGGCTGACGGCGACGAAACCCTATGTGAGCGGAGCCGCGTACATCAATCGCATGAGCGACTATTGCGGCAAATGTGCGCTGAATCCGAAGAAGAATCTGGGGCCGGGGTCGTGTCCGTTTACGGCGCTGTACTGGAGTTTTCTGGAGCGGAATGAGGCGAAGCTCGCCGGCAACCAGCGGATGCGTATGCCGCTGAACACGATGCTGAAGAAGCCGGCGAAGGAGCGTGAAGCGCTGCGAGAGCGAGCGGAGGAGGCCATCGGGATGCTGGAGCGGGGTGAGGTTGTGCGCTGAAGCTTTGCAAAACAGCTAAGTGGGCGAACCACTTTCTTTGCGCACACCGACCGGCGGCAGGACTGCTCATGGAGTTCTCGCTTGCGCACAAGAGAGGCGCCCCCTGGCGCGTCTGCCGAAACGCCCAGTGTTCCTGATGGAGACTGTTACATTGGCACCACAATCCGCAGGATCTGTCCGGCCCCGGGGGCGGCTCCACCGAGATTGGCCACGTACAGTGCCTTGTCTGGGCCGAAGGCCATGCCGGTGGGTACAGTGAGTCCAACGACTACATCCTCCCAGTTTCCCTCGCTGTTCAGGCGAACGACCTTGCCGGTGCCCGGTGTCGGATAGCCGGCTGCGGTCGAAAACTCCAGGGCATACAGCAGACCATCTGGTCCGACCTTAAGGTTCAGTGCACCCGTGAGTCCGGCGCGCACGGCTGCCAGGCGGAAGCCGCGCAGCTCTTTCGGCTTGGTTGCGAGTCCAGGGGTCGTGTCGATGAAGGAGCTGTTTTTGGAGAACGTCAGCAGCTTCTCCCATAGCGGGGTGATGGGGAATTGCCCCAGGCTCGCCACGTAGAGATTGCCGTTGGCCTCCGTGAGGCCGGTAGGCACGATGTGGCCAAGGTGGAAGGAGATGTCTGCCACGAGCGTGTTGGCACCCGCCGGCGTGGTGCGGACGAGCTGCCCATGGTTGGCCTCCACGGAGAAGAGTTCGCCGTTGTAGGCCAGCAGGCTGTAGGGCTCACCATCGGCCTCGAAGTCGCCGGTATCCGGGTAGGCCGCCGGATGCTCCGCGTAGAAGACGCTCAGGTCCGTGACGTATTTCCAGTTGCCGTTTTTTATGTTCACTTTGACGATGCCGTTGGGCAGAGTTGGATTGCCGTGCGAGCAGCCCCCGGCCGCCAGCAGGGCATAGAGGTTTCCGTCGAGGAACTGCACGTCGGCGACGCCGGCTATGTCGCCGACCTGATCGGCTGCGGAGGGCAATCCCGTTGCCAGCGTGGACACCTGCCCGGCGGCATCGATGCGCGAGATGCGTGCGGTCGGCCCACCGGTATATGGCCCGATGGGAGCCGGTACCTGTAAGCAACTGCCGACCGTGCTGTCGGTTCCGCCGGTGCCCCCTTCGGCGACATACAGAAGTCCGTCAGGACCGAAGGCCATGCCCCGCGGGCCCTGCAAACCGGTAGCGAACGGACTAAGGGCCGAAGCGTCGATCGGGGTCTGGGCTTGACTGGACGGGAAAGCGATAGCCAGGGGCAGCAGGGCGCAGGCTGGCAAGAGCACGGAGCGAATGAGGTTGTACACGGGAGGACTCCTTTGGACGTGAGAAGTGGCTTATGGCCGACCCCATCCTCGCTTTCCCTGTGGTGGAATCAAGTACGCCGGCGTAAGTTACATAGATCCGGGCCCCGATTTAAGAGGAACACTGGAGGCGGCTCGTGCGGGATGAGGTCTGCCATCGGCTCGACGCAGGGGAGATCCGCGCCGAACTCGCACGTGTTTTGGATTCACGAGTCTTTCGCGCCGCGCTACGCAGCCAACGGCTGCTGACGTACCTGGTGGAGGGCGCGCTTGCGGAGCCGCCCGTGGTCGCCAAGGAGTACACCCTTGCGCTCGACGTGTTCGATCGCACCCAGACGTATGACCCCTCGGTGGACGCGACGGTGCGCGTGGAGGCCAGCCGCCTGCGCACCCGGCTGCGTGAGTATTACGACGAGGAGGGGCGGTACGATCCGTGGTTGATTGAGGTTCCGAAGGGCCGCTATGCAGTGTCGCTGCAGCAGCGACCGGAGCTGTTGCCGCCCCACCCCGCCCCGGAGCCCGCTGCGCCTTCGCTGGAGACGCGGGAGTCAGTAGCCGAAGCGGGGCGCGGGGCTGGGAGGTACGCCTGGGCGTTCTGCCTGGTGACTCTGCTGTCCGGGATGGTGTTCGCGGCCTCTCACGCCTACCGGCACACACAGGCGCAGTCATCCCAACGGCTGTCGGCGCAGGCCGCTGCTCAGGCTGCTACCCCGGCCGCTGCACAGTCGCGTTCGCTGGCCATCCTACCGATTGCTAACGGGACCCACGACCCTGCTATGACCTATGTGGCGGACGGCCTGACAGACGATCTGATTCGTCAGCTCTCGCAGGTGCCGGCACTGAAGCTGATCGCGCGGACCACGGTGTTTCACGACCGGAACCGCGCGGCCGACCCACGAGCCCTGGCCCGGAGCCTGGGCGTGGATGCCGTGATGACGAGCGAGCTGCGCCGCACGCCGGACCATACCGCACTGACCGTGGAGATGATCGACGTCCATGACGGCTCGGTCATTCTGGACCGCGAATACATGGCGGACGCCGACGATCTGCGTTCGGTGCAGGCGGAGGTGCAGCAGGACATACTGAAGCGGCTGCACGTGGAAGGCTCGGCGCGTGATCCTGCCCACCTGCTGCACAGTGTGACCGCGAGTCCGCAGGCTTACCGTGAGTTTCTTACGGCCGACGCGCTCGCGCGAAGCGGCACGCCCGCCGACCTGCATCAGGCCATTCTGCACACGCAGAATGCGGTGGCGCTGGACCCGAAGTTTGACCTGGCCTGGGCTGCGCTCGCCAGCGAGCACCTCTTTCTTGGTATCTACTTCGAACCTCCCCGCGAGCAGATGCCGTTGGCGCGGCAGTTTGCGCAGCGCGCTCTGGCTCGAGTCCCGACCTTGGCGAAGCGCATGGAAGCCTTGGCCTTGTTCACCTGCTGTATGACTGGGACCTCCCGGCGGCCGACGCAGAGATGAGCACAGCGGATGCGCAGGCGGCCGCGGTGGGCAGCCTGGCCTGTACGGCGCACCTGATGCAGTTCTCCGGTCGCTCTCACACGGCACGCGAGCTGGTCAGCCGGATGCTTAGCTACGATCCGCATGCGGCTGCGCTGATTGCGGAGATGGGTTGCGTGGATTTCTACCGCGGCGAGTACGAGGCAGCTCTGGGGTACTACCGGCAGGCGCTCGCCGCAGACCCGCAATCGCCGGTACCCTACTGGGGCCTGGGCAAGACTTTGAATGCGGAGAGGAGGCACGACGAAGCGATTGCGGCGCTGGGCGAGTTCCGTCAGCGCAATGGCTTCGAGCCGCCGCTGCTGACGGCTGAAACGGGTTACGCCTGGGGAGCCTCGGGCCGCACGGAGAAGGCGCTCGCGGTTATTCGCCAGCTGGGAAGCGAGGGCACGCGTAACTGGATCGATCCTTACCTGATCGCGGTCGTATACCTCTCCATGAACGATCGCGACCACGCTTTTGCCTGGCTGAACAGAGCCGTTGATGCCCGGTCGTCGTTCGTCATCTCGGTTTTAACAGAGCCCAAATGGCAACCGGTGCGCTCCGACCCTCGCTTTGCCCACATCGTGCAACGCATGCTGCACGATCATGCCTGACTTCGGGGCGAAGACGGCGAATCGGCTTGACAAGGGGCGGGGCTGCGCGTGAGGTTGAAGCATGCTTGAGAGTGTTTCCCAGTTCCTCCCCGATGCGACAGTGTCCGCCGTGCCTGTCGTCGCCGCCGATACGATCTCCGCGAACCCGCCGATGACCTCCGAGGAGGTAGTGCGGATTACGCAGGAGACGAACTATGGCACGTGGCGGTTCCAGAAGAACTGGACGCCGATGCACATTGTCGACGCCGAGGGTTGCTACATCACGGATGCGAAGGGGAAGCGGTACCTGGATTTCAGCTCGCAGCTGATGTGCATGAACCTGGGGCATAAGAACGCAGCGGTAATTGCCGCAATTGCGAAGCAGGCCGAGGAGCTGGCGTATGCAATGCCCGGGTATGCGACAACGGCACGGGCGGAGCTTTCGAAGCTGCTGCTGGAGGTATTGCCGAAAGGGTTGAACAAGTTCTTCTTTACGACCTCGGGCACGGATGCGAATGAGGCGGCGTTCAAGATTGCGCGGATGTATACCGGGAAAACCAAGATCATTGCGCGATACCGGTCGTATCACGGCTCGACGGCCGGAGCGATTGCGGCGACGGGCGATCCGCGACGCTGGGCCATGGAGCCCAGGGGCAAGGGGCAGGGCGTGATCTTCGGGCCGGAGGTGCACTGCTACAAGTGCCCGATCCGGCACACGTATCCGGGCTGCGGGATTGCGTGTGCGGACTACATCGAGCACATGATCCGCAATGAGAGCGATGTTGCCGCAGTGTTGATGGAGCCGATTGTAGGGACCAATGGCGTAATCGTGCCGCCGCAGGAGTACATGGCGAAGATCCGCCGCATCTGCGATGAGAACGGCGTGTTGCTGATTGCCGACGAGGTGATGAGCGGATGGGGCCGTGCGGGCGCCTGGTTCGCAATGGATCTGTGGGGCGTGACACCGGACATCTTGACGACCGCGAAGGGGATCACGTCGGCTTACGTGCCGCTGGGCCTGTGTGCGACGAGTGAGAAGATCGGCGACTTCTTCCAGGATCACTACTTCGCGCATGGGCACACCTATGAGGCGCATCCGATGACGCTGGGGCCGGCGGTGGCGACGATCCGCGAGATGCAGCGACTGGGGCTGGTAGAGCGGGCGAAGACTTTGGAACCGTTTGTATTCGAGAAGCTACAGGCGCTGAAGGCGAAGCATCCTTCGGTGGGGGATATTCGGGGCAAGGGGCTGTTCTGGGCGGTGGATCTGGTGAAGGATCCCGTGACGAAGGAGCCGTTCAACACCTATGCGGACAAGGTGAGTGGCAAGCCGCTGCTTGTGGATCAAATCGCGGCTAAGACGCTGGCTGAGGGCGTCATCATCCAAGCGTGGGTGAGCCATTTTGTGATTGCGCCGCCGTTGATCGTAACGGAGGAGGAGATCACGCGGGGGATCGATACGCTCGACCGATGGCTGCATCTGGCGGATGAGGGATGTGTGGGTGGGCAGGTACCGGCGACGGTGAGTGTGACGAGCGACAGCTAGGTGGAGCTCCCCGCCGCCACCCTTTGTGGCGCCAGAAAGGACCTTCTCTTCAATAGGAAATGTGCGATGGTGACCGGACTGAATAGCAGATCCCTTCGCTTTGCTACGCGATGACAATCTCGTGCAAGTGTTCCAAGGGGAAAGATGCCGGGCGGCTATGATGACGGGAGTCCCGTGCCCGACCTGACCCAATCCCACGCCACAGCACCAGAAGCGAAGCCTAGAGATGAGTCGCTGAAGGCGAACGGGGGCTGGTGGGTACTGGCGGCGACGATTCTGGCGTCGAGCATGGCATTCATCGATGGAACTGCGGTGACCGTGGCGCTGCCGGCGCTGCAGGGTGCGTTCGGTGCCAGTGCCAGCCAGATCCAGTGGGTAATCGAGAGCTATGCGCTGTTTTTGGCTTCGCTGCTGCTGGTGGCGGGGTCGCTGGGGGACCGCTATGGCCGGCGGCTCATGTTTCTGCTGGGCGTGGCGCTGTTCGCAGTGGGCTCGGTGTTGTGTGGGCTCGCGCCGGGCATCTGGCCGCTGATTGCGGCGCGGGGTCTGCAAGGTGTGGGCGCGGCGTTGCTGGTGCCGGGTAGCCTGGCTATCATCAGCGCATTTTTTCCGGTGGGCAGCCGGGGCCGGGCGATCGGCATCTGGTCGGGGTTCAGTGCGATGACGGCCGCGATTGGTCCGGTGCTGGGCGGCTGGCTGGTCGACCACACGTCGTGGCGGTGGGTCTTCTTTATTAATCCGCCGCTGGCGCTGGCCATTCTGCTGATCACATTCTGGCGGGTGCCGGAGAGTCGTAACGAGAAGATGACTCGCTCGCTGGACGGCTGGGGCGCGGTGCTGGCGACGGTGGCGCTGGGCGGCATCACGTTTGCCCTGCTGGAGGCGCGGCAACGGGGACCAATCGTGACCGGGGCCGCGCTGATCGGTGGCGCCGCGAGTGTGGGACTGTGGTTTGTTGAGCGGCGCGCGAAGGCGCCGATGCTGCCGTTGGGACTGTTTCGCTCACGGACGTTTGCGGGTGCGAACCTGCTGACGCTATTTCTGTATACCGCGCTGAATGGGTTGCTGTTCTTCTTTCCGCTGAACCTGATTCAGGTGCAGGGGTACACGGCGACGGAGGCCGGGGCGGCTTTGCTACCGCTGATTCTGATTCTGTTTCTGCTGTCGCACTGGTCGGGTGGGTTGATCGAGCGCTATGGCGCGCGCAAGCCGCTGACGGTAGGGTGCTCGGTGGCGGCGCTGGGGTTCGCGCTGGCGGGGCGGCCGGGCATCGGTGGATCGTACTGGACGACGTTCTTCCCAGCGGTGGCGGTGCTGGGGACGGGCATGGCGATCAGCGTGGCGCCGCTAACGACGGCGGTGATGAATTCAGTCCCCGTAGAGGATGCGGGCGTGGCGTCAGGAATCAATAACGCGATTTCGCGGCTGGCGAGCCTGCTGTCGGTGGCAATCTTCGGGGTGGTGCTGCTGGGGGCGTTCCACCACACGCTAGGCCGGCGCATGGACGAGGCGGGGGTTCCGACAAACGAGCGTGGCTCCATTGAGGCGCAACGGCAGCAGCTGGCGGGCGTGCAGACCAAGGATCCACGTGCTCGCCGGGCTGTGAACGAGGCGTTTGTGTACGGCTTTCACCGCATTATCTGGATGGCGGTAGCGCTGTCGCTGGCGGGTGTGGCGTGTGCGCAGGTGCTCACGGATGAGCGAAGCGTCTTCCCTGAGAACCGGCGCACTTCCGACACGGACGCGGTGCGGGTCTAGACTACCGCTGGGGCAGCGGAAGCGGCCTGGGCGCGCTTGATGGCACGGCGCGGTTCACCATTCTCCGCGTCAAAGCTGATGATGAGGGCCTTCGCGGAGGTGTCACCGCTGGCTCGGTAGCTGCGCTCGGTCTCGCCGGAGATGTACATGACGTCCTTGGGGCCGAGATCGTGGTGCTCGCCATTGCGGGTGATGGCCAGGGTGCCGGAGAGCACGTAAACCATCTCAACGCCGGGGTAGCGCTCGGGGTAGAAGGCACTGCGGTCGTCGCCGGCGAGGAACTCGGCCATACAGGGGCGTAGACCACCTTCGGGTACGAGGATGCCAAAGCTTTCGGCGATGTAGTTGGGATCGGGGGAGCCCATGGGCAGGCGGACACGATCTTTGCCGCGCTGTACACGAAAGACGCCACCCTCGCCGGAGTCGAAGAAGTAGGAGAGGTCCTTGCCGAAGACCAAGGCGATGCGGGCCAGATTGCGCAAGGTAGGCACGACCCGGCCGGTTTCGAGCTGGGAGAGGAAGCTGGCCGAAAGGCCGGTCTGCTTCCCGAGCTCGACGAGACCCATGGAGCGCTTGAGGCGCAGACGCTTGATGCGCTGACCAAGACGAGCCTCCGCGAGCAGGTCTTCGGCGGCTTCTGGATCAACGGACTGGCGGTGGAGCTCGTCGGTGAGCAGTTCTGTCTCAATCATTGGCGCAACCTCGGCTGACCCGCAGTGTGTTGTGACGTGGGTTTCAATCTTCAGATGCGAACGACAAGGTGCCGGTAGCCGTCGCCGCTTGCCGGCCGTTGGCGGGACACGCTGACTATAGAGTGCGGATGCGCGCGGGATCGAGAGTTTGTTGCAGGGTCAACAAACGCCTCCAGGGATCGCGCTTGAGGCGGCTCCCCCAAGTGGCGAAGTCAGCGACAGGGAAGGCGGGGCGCTCCACGGCCGAAAGTTCCTTCCAATCAAGCGTCACGGAGGCATTGGCACCCAGGCGGGCGCGTGGCGAAAAAGGGGCGACAGCGGTGGCGCCGCGCTCATTGCGGAGATAGTCGAGGTAGATCTTGCCCTTGCGGGCGGCTTTGGTCATTTTGGTCAGGTAAAGACGGGGGTTGGCGCGCTCCATGGTGAGGACAAAGGCGTGGGCGGCGTCCTTCAGCTCCGCGAAGGTGAGGGTCGGCTGGATGGGCGCAACGATGTGCAGACCCTTGCCGCCGGTGGTTTTGAGGAAGCTTTCCAGGCCGAGTTTCTTGAGGCGATCACGCACTTCGAGGGCGGCAGTGGTCACGGCCGGCCAGGAAAGATCTTCATCGGGGTCAAGATCGAGGATGAGGCGATCGGGGTGCTCGAGATCGGCATTGCGGGAGCCCCAGGGGTGAACTTCAAGCACGCCCATCTGGGCGAGGCCGGCGAGAGCTTCAGGGGTGCTGAGAGTGATGTAGGGCTCGATGACGCCGGTTTTTTTGTCAGGGACGTCGACGGAGCCGACACCGGGCGGGAGCATGTGGTTCACGTGTTTTTGGTAGAAGCAGGGTTTGCCGGCGCCGTCGGGGCAACGGACGAGGGAGAGCGGGCGATCGGCGATGTGCGGGAGCATGCGTTCGGCGACGGCCCAGTAGAAGTCGGCGAGTTGCTGTTTGGTGAGACCGGATTCGGGGTCCAGAACCTTTTGGGGGTGGGTAAGGCGGAGGTTGGGGGGCAGCGGTTTGGTCTTGGCCGTGGAGTTCACCTTAACCAGAGGTGAGGCTGTTGGCGAAGCTGGGGGGCCAGATTTTCCGGCACTCCTGGTGGACTTGGGGGTGGGTGGCGCGGTGGCAGCTTCGCGGAAGACCTCTTCGGGACGTTTGTCTTCGCGGAGGCCGAGAAAAGCGGCCTGACGGACGAGGTCTTCGGCGGTCCAGGTGGCGAAGCGGACCTGGGCGACGAGTTCGGGGCGCGCCCAGAGAGCACCACGTTTGGCCTCGGCGGGCAAGCGAGTGAAAGGGGTGGTTTTGGTTTCGAGAAGGGCCAGCTGAGCCCGCAGCTCGCGGCGCAGCTTCTGGGTGAACCCCGTGCCGGTACGGCCAGCATAGATCAGCTTGC
Source organism: uncultured Acidobacteriaceae bacterium (assembly GCA_964242225.1). Classification (GTDB taxonomy): domain Bacteria; phylum Acidobacteriota; class Terriglobia; order Terriglobales; family Acidobacteriaceae; genus Granulicella. The sequence goes on along the minus strand of CAXTAE010000002.1, from coordinate 636,341 downwards.
CAGGGGTGGTCTGGCCTGGTTTTTGGGTCTCGTAGTAGCCGATGAGCAGGGAACCGATGCGGTCCGGGCCGTCTGAAGAGAGGGAGAAGCCGCCAATGACGAACTCCTGCTCGTGCAGGCACTTGGATTTGAGCCAGTCGCCGTTACGGCTGGCGCGGTAGGGAGCGTCGGCGCGCTTAGAGATGATGCCTTCAGCATGGAGTTTGCAGGCCTGCTCAAACATGGCGGCCCCGCTGGCTTCTATGTGTTCGCTGAGGCGAACGACGGCGTCTTCCGTCGGCGGAAGGATGGTGGCGAGCAGATTCTTGCGCTCGCGAAGAGGCAGGTTGCGGGGGTTGTGTCCTTCGAGATGGAGCAGGTCGAAGCAGAAGAAAGTGAGGGGGTTTTTGGCTCCCTGCTGAAAGCTGGCCTGTAGGTCAGCGAAGTTTGTGTTGCCGTCTTCGGCCAGCACTACGACCTCGCCGTCAAGGGTGACAGCCTCGAGGGGAAGACGCGCAACAGCCTCGGCGACCGCGGGGACGCGGTAGGTCCAGTCCAGGCCGGAGCGGGTGAGCATCTGTGTACCGCGGGCACTCTTGCGGGCTTGCATGCGGTAGCCGTCGAGCTTGAGTTCGTGGAGCCATCCCGTGCCCTCAGGCGGCGCTTCGGCCTCCTGAGCGAGCTGGGGATCGAGGAACTCAGGCTGGGTCTCTTTGGGCAGGGCGTTGAGGCGGGCGGCGAGTTCCGGGCTGGAGCTAAGGTTGGGGCTGCCCTTTGCGGCTCGGCTGGGCTTGATTGCGGTGGACTTGGAGGCTAGCCCCGGGGCAGCAGGGGGGGCAGCTGGGGTGGATTCCTGGCGGTACCAGGCCTGCCCGGGGCCGGCTGTCTCCTTGGAGTTCCAGACATGGTCTTCGGCGTGGGCGATCTGTTCCATCGTGCGGCCGGTAGGGGCGGAGTTCGGCTCCTCATCGGTGACGGCGGGGGCGCCGGCGGGGCGCTCGAACTCGTCGTGCTCCTTGATCAGCAGCCACTGCGGCTTGTTCGAGCTCTTCCATCGGCCTTCTGCTGTGCCCTTGGTGGTGTGCATGCGGATGAGGGTCCACTTGCCGCGCATCTTGCTGCCGTGCATCTCGAATTTGAGGGAGCCTTCGCGTAGGCCGGCCTCCACGTTTTCGTGCCCCAGCTGCGGCCACCACGTGCCCTGGTCCCAGACCATGACGGTGCCGCCGCCGTACTGACCCCTGGGAATGATGCCCTCGAAGCCGCCGTACTCCATGGGGTGATCTTCGACCTCGACGGCGAGGCGGCGATCAGCGGTGACGTAGCTTGGCCCTTTGGCGACGGCCCAGCTCTTCAGCACGCCGCTCCAGCCGAGGCGGAAATCGTAGTGGAGATGGCTGGCGGCGTGTTTCTGGATAACGAAGGGCAGGCCGCCGGCGGCTTTTGCCTTGGGAAGTTGCGTGCGGGCAGCTGCTTTTCGCGTGGACTCCGCGCCTTCGCCGCTGGGTTCGGCGGTGACCTTGAAGTCCCGCATGGTGCGGTATCTGGCTAGCTGCTCGTCGACCAAGTCGGCAGAGGTGGCGGTGGATGCTGCCTCGGTTGGGGTGGCGTTCGTCTTGGCTTTTGTACGAGGAGACATGCTGCGCGGGTTGGATGACGCCGGATGAAGGCGGGATGGTTGAGGCTGTTAGGGTTCCGTGGTGTGCGCCATGAATAGACGGAACTCCATTACGGCGCTTCACGCCTCCGGTTGAGACAGGACAGGACTGGGTGGTAAGAAAGGCGGATCTCTGCTGGCGACTAAGCGCTCTTGCGTCGGGAGGCGGCGGGTTTGGCGGGTGCCTTGGCTTCGCGTTTGGTCGCGGCCTTTGAGGCTGGCTTGGCTTCAGCGCTTTTGACCAGCGAGATGCCGGCGCTCTTGGGCGGCTTCTTTTCCGTGTGGCGGGCGGCGGGGCGGGCCTGAGCGGGCGCGACTTCGGGCTCTTGCGCGCTTTCGGGCGCTGTCCCGCCGATGCTCTTGCGCAGGGCGTCCATGAGGTTGATGACCTTGCCGCGGGCAGGGGCGACAGGCTCGTCCTGCGGCACGGGGAGGTGTTGCAGCTTGGCTTCGACGAGCTCCTTCACAGCTACCTCGTAGCCGTCCACGAATTGGGAGGGATCGAAGGCGCCGGCGCGTTTTTCGATGAGCATCTTGGCGAGATCGAGCGAGTCCTCGTTGACCTCGACACGCTTGATATCGCGGAAGTAGTCGGCGGCCTCGCGAAGCTCGGCGGCGTAGCGCATGGTGTAGGCCATCATGCCGCCGCTGGGGCCGTCGCCCGCCGGCGCGATGGCGACGACGTGCTCGCGGCCACCGAAAGCGATCTTGGTGAGGGCTATCTTTTTGGTATCGAGCAGCGCTTGGCGTACGGTTGCGAAGGCTTCGGTCTGGGCGTCGGATTCGGGTACGACGAAGTACGGCTTTTCGTAATATTCGGGTGAGATCTCGGACTCATCGACGAACTGCGAGACCTCCATAGCGTGCTTGGAAGGTACGCGCAAGTGGGCGAGTTCCTCGGGCTCAATGGTGATGTACTGGCCCTTGGAGTACTCGTACCCTTTCACAATCTGGCTCTGCTGCACGGGTGCGGCGGCGGGCGCCTCCTCGGGGTCATTGGCCGCGGCTTCGACGGCCGAGGCAGTGAATTTCTGGTAGCGGACGCGTTCGCCGGTGCCGCGATCAATCTGGTGAAAGCGGATTTCACTTTTGGCTTCTGTTGCCACGAACAACTTCACGCCGAAGGAGACGAGGGAGATGGTGATCTGCCCGCTCCAGTATGGTCGCGCCATGACGCACCTCGTTCCTGCACTCAGGGTGTTTGCTTGCAGTAGGACTGCATGGGCACCGGTGGGGATGTACCTTCGAAGGAACTCTTCGGTTTGTTACTTCCGAGGTATTGGCATCTAAGGCAACTTGTTTCGGGAGTACCGGCGTTGGTGGCTTGAGCGAATTACAGGGGTCTCTTTACTGCGCTTCGCTTCGGTCGAGATGACAAGGTGGTGGGAGGAACAGGGCGGGTCAGGCGAAGCGTAGGTCGACGCGGCCGGCAGTGGAGAACTCCACGGTGACGGCCGATTCGCTGTCGGCGGGAGTGTTGCCGGTCCAGGAGCCGGTGGTGATCCACTGGCCGGCGCGCAGGCCTCCGGTGCGGGCGGCGCCCTCGTTGGCTAGCCAGGGAAGCAGCTTGAGGAGGTCGCCGGAGGTGTTGGAGCCGGTGCGTTCGACGCGCACGATGCCGTCGATGCTGAGTGAGACCTTCTCCTGGGTGAAGTCGATTGTCTGCCAGTGGTCGAGGGCGGGGCCGTGGACGAAACCGCCGTGCATTTGCAGGTCGGCGAGCATGGCCTCGCGCGGCGCTTTGGCGGGGTCACGGAAAGCGGTCTCCAGTACCTCGATGGCGGGATGGCAGGAGGCCATGCCAGCGAGCACCTCGTCGCGGGTGTAGGGAGTGGGGCGGGGTGGAAGATCGTCGCCGACGAGGAAGGCGATTTCAGCTTCGAGACCACGGAACCTCCAGTGATTGCCGGAGAGCACGCTGTTGTTCCGGGTGATCCAGGCCAGAGGCATGGGGCAGAACATGGGCGTGGCCTCGGCGGAGGGTGCGCCGACCTTCCAGCCGCCAATCTCGCCGAAGCTGGCGGCGAGGCGATCCTGCACGGCATAGACCTCGTCCATGTTCGCGGGGGTGAGCGCGGCAGGGAGACCCTCGATGGGGCTGCCGGTGCGGCGGGCGTCGAGCAGGAGGTCGACGGCTTCGGTGAGTTCGGCTTCGCGGGTTCCGGTCATGGGGGAGTCCTTGGAGGAGCTTGGTGGTTCGTTCTGAGTTTTTTGTTTGCGGTGAGTGCTACTCGCCGAGCATGAAGCGGCGGATGGCGTAAGCGCGCCCGGTGCCACCGTCGCATGCGATGAGGGTGGCGCAGAGCTTGGGATTGCCCTTGGCGGCTTCGAACTTGCCCGGCATCCCGGTCAGAAAGCGTTTCAGGATGAGTTCGGTTTCGACGCCGATGACGGAGTCGTAGGGGCCTGACATCCCGACGTCGGTCTGGTAGGCGGTGCCAAGGGGCAGGATGCGTTCATCCGCCGTGGGGATGTGGGTGTGGGTGCCGAGGACGGCGGTGACGCGGCCGTCGAGATACCAGCCAAGGGCCACTTTTTCACTGGTGGCTTCGCCGTGGAGGTCGAGCAGGATGACCTTGGCTCTTACCTTCGAGAGCAGTTCGTCAGCCTTGCGGAAGGGGTCGTCGCAGGAGCTCATGAAGACGCGTCCCTGCAGATTGAGCACGGCGTAGGCGGTGCCGTTGGGGAGTTCGCCCTCGTAGACGCCGAAGCCGGGGGTGTTGACGGCGTAGTTGGCGGGGCGCAGGACGCGGCGGCCGCGCTCGTGGGAGCCGGCGGGCACGGTCATGTACTCGAAGATCTCTTTTTTATCCCAGATGTGGTTGCCGGTGGTGATGACGTGGGCGCCGAGGTCGAAAAGCTCCTCGGCGATCGAGGGCGTGATGCCGAAGCCGCCCGCGGCGTTCTCGCCGTTGATGACGAGGAGGTCGACCTCGTGGGTTTCGAGGAGCTGCGGGAGGTGTTCGTGCACGATGTGGCGGCCGGCAGAGCCAAAGACATCGCCGACGAAGAGGATATTCACCCGGGTGAGGGTAGCATGCGGCGCTCATGCCTTGAGGGGAGCGCGGTGCTTACACTGGAAGGCATGATCGAGATGCAGTACAACTTCCCTCTGCTGCCGGGTCTGCCGGAACAGTGGCGTGATCGGCTTCGTCAGGCCGTGGATGGGCTCGGCACGGAGGACTTCGATGCCCTGCGGCCCACGTTTCGCAGCGTGCACCCGGAGCTGGTGAGCGTTGCGGCCGCGTGGCTGCGGATGCCGGCAGAACGGCTGTTTCTGACCGATGGAGCGCACCACGGCTGCCTGATCGCCATGATGGCCGGGGGGCTGGCGGGGCGGCCGATTGCGATGGATGCGGCGGCCTATACGGGAGCGCTGGAGCAGGCGCGAGCGCTCGGTTCACCGATCGTCGGCTGTGCGGTGGATGCGGAAGGCATGAAGGCGGAGAGGCTGCGGGAGGCATGCGTGCGAGGACGCGCGGAGGGAAAGCCGGTGGCGGCGATCTTCTGCACGGTAACGGTGCACAATCCGCTGGGCTGCACGGCGTCTCTGGAGCGCCGCGAGCAGATCGTGGCCATTGCGCGCGAGTTCGATCTTCTGCTCGTGGAGGACGACACCTACGGGTTTATGGAGCCGGACGCGCCGCCGCGGCTCTACGATCTTGCGCCGGAGCGGACGTTCTATGTGGGGTCGCTCAGCAAGAGCTATGCGCCGGCTTCGCGGACGGGGTTTCTCGTCGCGCCGGAGCGGTTTGACGCGGGAGTCTTGGCGGCGATTAAGAACACGGCGACGGGCAGCTCGCTGGTGCACCACCAAGCGGCTTGCTCCTTGCTGGCAGATGGCAGCGTGGACCGAGTCATCGCGGCAAAGAATACGGAGGGAGCACGGCGCAATGCGGCGGCTCGCGCGGTACTGGGCGACCGGTGCTGGCCGGGTGCGGAGGCAGCGTGGCACCTGTGGGTGGCGTTGCCGGGCAGCGTTACGGCGCAGGCATTTGAGGCGCGGATGCGGGAGCGTGGCGTCTGCCTGAGCGGCGGGAACTGGTTTGGCACGCGGGAGGGCGCGCCGCATGGCTTTCGGATCGCGCTTGGCGGGGAGGTCGATGCCGCGGTCGCACAGCGCGGAGTCGAACTGGTTGCGGAGGAGTTGGAGAGGCTGTAAGAGAGCTGCGGGCAGGTGCCTAACGCGCTCGGAGTCGCAAGAGGAGGGCGCGACGACGGAGGACATAGGCCACGATGGCCACGTGCAGCGCGACGGCAAACGCGAGTGCCTCCAGATGGGAACGAGGCGCAAGCGCGTATTGCCTTGAGTACACCCAGGCGCCACACGCGCCTGCCGGCAGCAGCAAAAAGAGTGCCGTGACGAGACCGGGGTTGCTCTGGCGCAGACGAAGGGCAACGGCGAGGTGCACGAAGGCGTTGACGCCCGCCAGATAGAAAGCGAGCAGACCCCATCGGCTCCCGACAAAGGTGGCCGCGTAGGTTGCAAACAGATCGACGCACCAGACACCGACCAGGTTGATGAGCAGGACTGCATCCGGAGTGAGCAGCTCCAGACCGTGCCCCAACTGCCGGTTGATGCTGAGACGGAAGCGGTCGTGGAAGTGCTCTTCCAGCTGGTGCGCGATGTAGATCGGCAGCTGAAGGTACAGAAGCAGAGTGGCTGCATCCCAGGAGGCCGTCCGCGCGGGGCGGAGCAGAGGGAGGAGCGCCAGGTAAAAGCACCCGGCAACCAGCCCCGCATAGAGCCAGTTCGCATTCAGCCAGCCGCGTCCTGGGTTCGTCAACGTCGAGAGTGAACGCGTTCTCACCGAAGCAGCATACCCCCCGATGTACCGCTTGGCTGCCGACGTCGTTCCGGTGAGGGCTGAAGTTTTCAGCGAAGTGAGGCTCATGGTGCCGGGGCGAGCTATTCGAAGGATTCGCCGTGCGTGTGTTCTTCCTCAGAGAGCTGTGCGGCGGCCTGCGCGCGGGGGCGCATGAGCGGGAACAGGATGACGTCGCGGATGGAACGGGAGCCGGTGAGCAGCATGGTCAGGCGGTCGATGCCGATGCCTTCGCCGGCGGTGGGCGGCAGGCCGTAGCCGAGGGCGCGCACGTAGTCGTCGTCGACGGCCGCCATGGATTCGGGGTCCTTGTCGGCCACCTGAGCCTGGAAGCGGCGCTCCTGATCGACGGGGTCGTTGAGCTCGCTGAAGGCGTTGCCGACCTCGAAGCCGCCGATGTAGAACTCGAAACGTTCGACCCAGTCGGGTTCGTCGGGTTTGACTTTGGAGAGCGGCGAGACGGCCAGGGGGAAGTCGTAGATGATGTGTGGTTGGATGAGGTGGGGTTCGGCTAAGAACTCGAACAAGTAAGCAAGAGCTTTGCCCCAGTCTCCTTTTTCATCGACCATCTTCAACATCTCGCGGAAGAACTGAATGAAAAGCTCCATAGATTTCATGGATGCTGGCCGGTCAGCTGCCTCTGGAAGCACGTGATTCGCCAACTCTAGGGCGCGAAGTAGAACTGTTCTCATGCCGTCGAGCGAGGACAGTTCATCGATTGTCGGAACAGGCTTGAAGTCGTCTGAGAGAGTCCTAGGCCAGAAAACGCACACGGCTTCGCGCATGCTGAGTTTTGTCCAGTTTTGAGTCGCAAGGTCGATCAGTTTTGAGTTGAAGTGGGTTACTGTTGTGCCGTTTACTTCCAGCGCGACGTATTGGATCATCTCTTGGGTGAGGTCCATCAGGTCGTGGTAGTTGCTGTAGGCCTGGTAGAACTCGAGCATGGTGAACTCGGGGTTGTGGCGGGTGCTGACGCCTTCGTTGCGGAAATTACGGTTGATTTCGTAGACGCGGTCGAGGCCGCCGACCACCAGGCGCTTCAGGAAGAGCTCGGGGGCGATGCGCAGGGAGAGCGGGATATCGAGGGCGTTGTGGTGGGTGCTGAAGGGCCGAGCTGCGGCGCCGCCGGCGACCGTGTGCAGCATGGGGGTTTCGACTTCGAGGTAGCCGCGGGCGTCGAGAAACTTGCGGATGGCGCGCAGGATCTCGGCGCGTTTAACGAAGACCTCGCGTACATTGACGGGGGCGTCGTCGTGCTCCTCGTTGGGCGCCGCGGCTTCGGTAACGGCGCTGGAGCCGGGTGAAGCGGCGTCAGCCTTCGCCAGGGTGCCGGAGTTCATGATGAGGTCGACGTAGCGTTGGCGATAGCGCAACTCGACGTCCTCAAGCCCGTGGTATTTGTCCGGTAGGGCGAGCATTGCCTTGGCGAGAAAGCTGATGGCGGGCTTGCCGCCGAGGGGCAGGGCTTTGAGGGTGAGCTCGCCGGTGCGGGTGCGCATGAGGTAGCCGCGGACGCCGATGTGATCGCCGAGATCGAGCAGCTTGTAGAGGGCAAAGACGTCTTCGCCTACATCGTCCTTGCGGACGTAGATCTGCAGGCGTTTGCCACCGGCCTGCAGGTGCGCAAAGCCGGCCTTCCCTTGCACGCGCAGGCTCATGAGGCGGCCGGCGACGGCGATTTCGGGGTGTTCGGCCTCGAGCCCCTCGGCGGTAGCCGGCGCAGCGGGGTCGTCGTAGCGCACGATGAGGTCGGGGATCTGCGTGAGGGGGAGCGACTCGTCGGCGGCGGGGAAGCGGTTCGGGTAGATGCTTTCGAGCGGGCTCAGGCCCAGCCGTTGACCGATTGCGGTCAACTGCTCAAGTTTTTCCTGGCGCTGCCGATAAAGATTCTGTTCGAACTCGCTTTCAAACTGGGGCAAAGGAGGACTCACTTCTGAAAGGAATGACCGGGCCAGGACTCGGCGTGCAACGGGGCACTGCAGGAGAAGGCTCGCGAGACCCCAGTATAGCGAGCGGGTGGTGACGCCCGGGCCAGCCTGTGGCACCGCGCGTGCGGGCGGTGGTAGTGTTTTGGACGATGGCACCCGAAGATAAATCGAAGGGCAATGTCGGGGCGCTGGGCCAGCTGGTGAAGGCTGAGTCGTTTATCCAGTTGGCGATCGCGATGCCGGCGGGGTGCGTGATCGGATGGCTGCTGGGCGAGGCGCTGGACAAGCACTTTCACCAGCACTGGATTGGTGTGGTGGGGATCCTGCTGGGCGCTGTCGGCGGCTTCATCCAGATCTTCGTGCTGGCGTCGCGCTACCTGAAGCGGGGCGACTGAGTGCGGGCGCTGGAGAGCTTCTCCGACCGGGATTTTCGTCAGACAATCTTGCGGGCGATTCGGCTCTTGCTGGTGCTGACGACGTTGGCGCTGCCGCTGATGTGGTGGCGACTAGGGGGATGGCGTGCGGCGGCGATGCTGCTGGTGGGTGCGGCCATTTCCGGCTCCGGATTATGGGAGTGGCTGCGACTGCTGACGGCCCTGATGGCTCGCATGGATGGCGGCGAGGAGGTGCGGCCGATGGGCCTTCTGCTGACCGGATTCTTCGTGCGGCTGGGGGTCGTCGTCGTAGTTCTCTATGGTAGCCTTAGGTATCTGGAAGGTTCCGTCGTCGCGCTGGCGGCCGGCCTTGGCCTGGGTGTACTTTCGCTCACGGTTGAGGGGTTACGGCTGGTGAAGGCATGGACGGGGTAGCTGCCGAGCGAGCACGGACTCGGGTAGCGCAAGGGCCTTCCGGCGGATTGCCGAACCACCATGCATAAACTGCTGTTTACCCGATTTCTGAATCACCTCTTCGCGCGCCCGGTGGACGGGCTGCTGAGTGCATTGCATATCGCGCCGGTGAATGCGCGGTTCCCCATCACGGACACGAATGCGATGGAGCTGCTCGTATTCCTCGTGCTGCTGGGGTACTTCCTGCTGGTGCGGGCCAACCTGAGTGTCGAGACCCCGGGCGGCATTCAGCACTTGGCGGAGATGACGCATGAGTTCGTCTCCGAGCAGGGTGAGCAGATCATCGGCCACGGCCATGAACGCTTCACGGGCTATCTGACGACGCTGTTGCTGTTTATTCTGTTCTGCAACCTGGCTGGACTGATCCCCGGGCTGGAGTCGCCGACCGCCAACGTCAGCGTGCCGTTGGGGTTTGCGCTTGTGACCTGGTGCTACTACCATTTCCACGGCCTGCGGGTGAATGGCGGGGCGTACATCAAGCACTTCCTGGGGCCTGTTTGGTGGATCTCGCCACTGCTTTTCCCGATCGAGATCATCTCGGATCTGGCGCGTATTCTCTCGCTGACGGTTCGGCTGTTCGCGAATATGTTCGCGGGCGACCTGTTGACGCTGGCGTTCTTTTCGCTGATTCCTGTAGGTATTCCGCTGATCTTCCTGGGGCTGCACTTCGGCGTGGCGGTGGTACAGGCGTATGTGTTCATGCTTTTGGCTTCGATTTATCTTTCGCTGGCCGTGGCGCATGAACACTAAACGCAAACGCAGATTCCTGCGGGAATGACAGCAGCAAGGCGGACGCTTTAGAAATTTGAGACTTTGAAATTCCCGCGTGGGGGCGCCCCCTCTGCGCGGTGGGCACTGCCGCCGCTTCAGTGTGAGGGGGCCAGCACGGTGAGCTTCAACCACCAACTGGCGGCGAGATCAACGGGGGCAGGAGTTCCACCTATGCGCAACACACTCGGCACCATGAAGTACCTCTTCGCCACGCTGGCGGCGTTTCTGCTGGCCGCGCCGGCCTTTGCTCAGGACGCCGCGAACAATGCGGGCTCGCAGTGGGTTCCGCTCGCTGCCGGTCTTTCCATGGCTTTAGCTGCCGGCCTTTGCGGTCTTGCCCAGGGTAAGGCGACGGCCTCGTCGGCTGAGGCGCTGGCCCGTAACCCGGGTGCACGCCCTGGCATCTTTATCTTCCTGATTTTGGGTCTGGCCTTTATCGAGTCGCTGGCGCTGTTTACGTTCGTGATCATTTTCCTGAAGGTGAAGTAACGCCCTCAGTCCCTGATGTGAAAAGGCCTCCGCTTCGGCGGAGGCCTTTTTCTTTTAGCGGTTGTGGGAGGACTGAGAAGCAGGTCCCTCCGCTGCGCTGCGGGATCACAACTGTGGCGAGTAGAGCTAGCGGGTAAGGCTATTGGTTCGGCTCCTCAGCGCGGGCTGTGGGTGCAATCTCGGGCAGGGTCGAGTGTGGGGCCGGGGTGTAGTAGGCCGGCAGGACCGGCGGGGTAGCGCGCTGCACGAGGTTCAACATGTGGCCGGGGAAGATGCCGAGTGCCAGGGTGGCCAGGCCGGTGCCGGCGAGGGCGAGGCGGGCAGGGAAGCTGAGTTTGCGGATGGGCGTGGCACCGAGGGAGTCATTGAGCGGGCGGGCGTAGAGCGCGGCCAGCAGGCGCAGGTAGTAGAAGCAGGCCACGCCGGAGTTGGCCAGGCCAATGACCGCGAGCCAAACGTAACCATTGCCGATGGCGGCGGAGAAGGCATAGAACTTGCCAAAGAAGCCGCCTGTGAAGGGGATGCCGATAAGTGACAGGAGAAAGAAGGCGAGCAGGGCGGAGAGCCCGGGCTTGCGCTGCGCCATGCCGGTGAAGTCGTCGAGGGAGCGCGAGCCTTCGGCGTAGCCGGAAAGCTCGGTAATGACAAGGAAGGCTCCGACGTTCATGGCGGCGTAGGCGGCGGTGTAGAAGCAGGCGCCGGCGATGGCCTGTGGCTCCAGAGCGGTGAAAGCCACCAGAAGGTAGCCGGCGTGGGCAATGGAACTGTAGGCGAGCAGACGCTTGACGTCGCGCTGCAGCAGGGCGCCAAGATTGCCGATGGTCATGGAGCAGACGGCGAGGATGTAGATGAGCACAACCCACTCGCGGTGCAGGGAAGGTGTGGCGTCGAAGAGAAAGCGCAGCAGCACGGCGAAGGCGGCGGCTTTGGGCGCGGTGGACATGAGCGCGACGACGGGGGCAGGGGCACCCTGGTAGACGTCAGGGGTCCAAACATGGAACGGCGCGGCGGAGACCTTGAAGCCGAGGCCAATGATCACCATAGCGACGGCGAGCAGGCCGAGCATAGGGGTGGCGGTGTGGGCGAGGCCGGCGGAGATGGCGGTGATGGAGGTTGACCCGGTAGCGCCAAAGCAGAGGGCGATGCCGTAGAGGAAGAAAGCCGTGGCAAAGGAGCCGAGCAGGAAGTACTTGATGGCGGACTCGGACGCGGTGGCCTGGCCCTTACGGAAGCCGGCAAGGATATAGGTTGAGATGGAGGAGATCTCAAGACCGACAAAGACCACGAGGAGCTCGACGGAGCAGGTCATAAGCATCATGCCCGTAGCGCCGAAGATCACGAGAGCGAAGTACTCGCCGGCCTGGGTTGTTGGGCCTTCGAAGTAGTCGAGCGAGGCAAGCAGCACGGCAATGACGATCGCGGCGATGAGCAGGTGGAAGAAGATGGAGAACTCGTCCGCCTGCACGGTGCTGTAGAAGCCGCTGATGGGGGCGCCCGCGGCGTTGTCGATAAGCCGGTGCTGGTACCAGGTCGCGCCTCCGGCAAGCGCAGTGCCGAAAATCGCAAGCCAGCCGAGAGGCTTGCGCGAAGTGTGCGCGGGGATGAGAGGCTCGATCACCATGACAAGAATGCCGGTGACGGTCATGACGAGTTCGGGTAGGAGCGAGAGGAGGTTATTGTTCATCAGCGAACCTCCTGGGCTGGCGCGGGGTGAGTCCAGATGTAGTCGGTATGGTTCTGCGGAATCGAGGAGTGCGCGACGGGTGTGTAGCTTTCAGATTCGGTGTGACGGATGGAGCCAGGCTCGAAGCGCGCGGGCTTGTCGGCGGTGATTGTGCCGTAGTTGTCGATCGAGCGCATCCAGTACGGCGAAGCCACACCCATGATGAGGAAGAGAGCGATGAAGGGCCAGAGCTCAAGGTGCTCGCGGAGATTGAGGTCGAAGCCGGGAACCTCTTCCGAGCGCAGACCGAGACGGCCATAGAAGACGCGCTGGATCATGAGCAGCATGTAAGCCGCGGAAAAGATGACGCCGGTGGTGCCGATAACGGTCCAGAGGGCGTGATGGGAGACGAGCGAGGTCATGCTGCCGGAGAGGATCAGGAACTCACCGACGAAGCCCGAGAGCATGGGCAGACCGATCGCGGCCAGGGTTGTGATGACGAACATGGTCACGAGCCAGCTGTGTTTGGCGGCAAGCCCACCGTAGTCGCGCATGTCGTAGGTCCCGTAACGCTCGTAGAGCAAGCCGAGCAAAGTGAAAAGCGCGGCGGCGATGAGGGATTCGTTGAGCAGTTGGTAGACACCACCGTCGATGCCGGCGACCGAGAAGGCGAAGATGCCGAGGACGATGAAGCTGACGTGGCCGAGGGTGGAAAAGGCGGCTAGCTTTTTGAGGTCGTTCTGCACCAGGGCGAGCAGTGACCCATAGACGATGCCGATGGCGCCGAGCGCGATGAGCAGCGGTGCGACGTGTCGGGATTGCTCAGGAAAGATGCCAAAGCTGAAGCGCAGGATGGAGTAGAGGCCCAGCTTGCCGGCGAGGATCATGACGGCCGCGGTGGGAGCTTCCTGCATGGCGTCCGAGAGCCAGCCGTGCAGCGGAAAGACGGGTACTTTGACAGCGAAGGCGAACAGGAAGGCAAGGGAGCAGAGCCAAAGTGCGGGGCCGTTGGCGGAAAGGTGGTGCGCGGCGGCGAGGGCTTCGAGCGTGACGACGTCGAAGGTGCCGGTGCGGGCATAGAGCCAGAGCATACCGACGAGTAGAAAGGCCGAGGGGATGAAGGTGTAGAGGAAGAACTTGAGGGCGGCGCGGCGGCGGTTTTCGGTGCGGCCGAAGGTGGCGATGAGCAGCGTCATCGGCACGAGGGAGAGCTCCCAGAAGCCGTAGTAAAGGAACAGGTCGAGAGACAGAAAGATGCCCAGCATGGCGACCTGTTGCAACAAAAAGAGCGTGAAGAAAAGCTTGGTGCGCGAGGTGACCGCGTTCCAGCTGACGAGGACGCCGAGCGGCGCGAGGAAACCGGTGAGCACAACGAGCCACATCGACAGGCCGTCCACGCCGAGGTGATAGCGGATAGCGGGCGACCTGATCCACTCGGTGTTCTGCTCAAACTGGAAGCCGGGTTGGCCATAGGCATAGTGCCAAGGCAGGTGCAGCGTGAGGAAGAAGGTAATGAGCGTAATGATGAGCGCGATGACGTGGTGTGTGCGCTTTTCGTTGTTCTCAGGAATGAACGCGAGGATGCCGGCGCCGACGAGGGGCGTGAGCAGGATCAGCGTAAGGATGAGGTGATTCAGGTCCATGGGGTTCTGTGGTGCCTCGGAGAAACCGGAAACGCAGATCCCCTGCGGGGATGACAGACAAAGCGCCGTAAAGCGAATCCCTTACGGGAAGACAAACAGGATCAGGTTAGCGGAGAAGGGGATGAACGCCGAAGAGGACGACGGCGAGGATGATGGCGGCACCGAACGCAAGCCAGCCAGCGTAAGCGCGGATGTTGCCTGTCTGCATGCGGCGGGTGAGCCAGCCGAGCCCCTGTGTGCCGGCGGCGAGCGAAGAGCCGGAGCCCTGGACGAGGGCGCCTTCGACGAAGCCGTTGAGGCCGATGCGCGAGAAGCCGAGCAGGATCATGATGAGGAGGCCGTATGCCTCGTCGATCCAGTACTTGTGATCCAGAAGCCGGTATAGCGGCTTGGCGGAGTTGGCAAGGCGGGTCGCGCGGCCGGGCTGGCGGAAGTAGAAGAGGTAGGCGACGCCTAAACCAATAAAGGCGGTAAGAAGAGAAACACTGGCAAGTGTTCGCTCGAGGGTGTACGACACGGCGTCGGGGGCAATCTCGGTGCGGGTCGCGGCCAGGAAGACAGGCTCGAGAAAATGCTCGAAGTGATTGGAGCCGCCGAGGGCTGCGGGCACGCCAATCCAGCCGCCGATGAGGGCGAGCACGGCGAGGAGCGCTAGCGGGATCGTCATTACGGCGGGGGACTCGTGCACGCCATGAGCATGTGTCGCCTGGCCCGAATCGTGTTCGGCCGCAGCGGCCTCGTCGTGGGTGGCATGCGATGTGGTCGCGTCGGGTAGCGGATGGGTGCTTTGGCCGTGGGCGAGGGCATGCTCATCGAAGCGCTCGGCGCCGAAGAAGGTCTTGAACCAGAGGCGGAACATGTAGAAGCTGGTGAGGCCGGCGGTGACGAGGCCGATGAGCCAGAGAAGCTTGCCGAGCGGGTTGGGTGAGGTGAAGGTGCGGTAGAGGATCTCGTCCTTGGAGAAGAAACCGGAGAAGGGCCAGATGCCCGCGATGGCGAAGACACCGGCGGTCATGGTCCAGAAGGTGACCGGGATGCGCTTGCGCAGGCCGCCCATGACGCGCATGTCCTGCTCGCCGGAGAGCGCGTGAATGACGGAGCCGGCGGCGAGAAAGAGCAGGGCCTTAAAGAAGGCGTGCGTCATCAGGTGGAAGATGCCGGCGGAGTACGCGGCCACACCGCAGCCGAGAAACATGTACCCAAGTTGCGAGATGGTGGAGTAGGCCAGCACGCGCTTGATGTCGTGCTGCACGGTGCCGATGGTGGCGGCGAAGAAGGCGGTGAGCGCGCCGATGATGGCAATGACGCCGAGCGTGTAGGGCGAGCGGTCGAAGAGCGCGTGGCAGCGGGCGACGAGATAGATGCCCGCGGTGACCATGGTGGCCGCGTGGATGAGCGCGGACACCGGGGTGGGGCCTTCCATGGCGTCGGGGAGCCAGACGTAAAGGGGAATCTGTGCCGATTTGCCAGTCGCGCCGAGCACAAGCAGGAGGCAGATGGTGGTGAGGAAGCCGCCGGTGACGGCGGGCGGCAGGGCATTTACCTTCGCAAACACGGCCGCAAAGTCGAGCGAACCAAAGTGGGCGATGAGGAGAAACATGCCCAGGAGGAAGCCGAAGTCGCCGATGCGATTGACGACGAAGGCTTTCTTGCCGGCGTTGGCGGCAGAGTCACGCGGGAAGTAGAACCCTATAAGGAGATAAGAGGCGAGACCGACGCCTTCCCAGCCGACGAAGAGCAGAAGGAAGCTGGCCGAAAGCACCAGCACCAGCATGAAGAACATGAAGAGATTGAGGTAGGCGAAGAAGCGCCAGTACCCCTCCTCATGCGCCATGTAGCCGGCGGAGTAGACGTGGACGAGGAAGCCGACGCCGGTGATGATGGCCACCATGATCAGCGTGAGGTGATCGACGGTGAAGGCGAAGTTGACCTGGAAGCCGGTGACCGCGATCCACGGACGGCTGGTGACGGTGAGGGCCTGGGGAGCGTCGGGGCGCAGCATCGCCGACCAGAGCATGGCGACGAGAACGGCAGGGGCAGCGGTGAAGAGCAGGGCTATGGCGGACACCCCGGCACGCGAGAGCCGGCGGCCGATCGTGCCGTTGAGCACGAAGCCGAAGAAGGGAAGCGCGGGGATGAGCCAGAGGAGATTCGTGTTCATGCGTGAAGGCTCGTTAAAGTAGGGACTCATCGGCGTGCTAAACGCAGATTCCCTTCGGGAATGACAACAAAAAGGCGCATGGAGGTCAATTCTTCATGAGGTTGACCTGATCAACGTTCAGGGTCTGCCGGGCGCGAAAGAGCGCGATGATGATAGCGAGGCCGACGGCAGCCTCAGCGGCGGCGACGACCATGACGAAGAAGACGAAGATCTGGCCGTTGACCTGGTGCCACATGTGCGCAAAGGCGACAAAGGTCAGGTTCACGGCGTTAAGCATGAGCTCGATGGACATGAAGATGGTGATGATGTTGCGCTTGATGAGGAAGGCGGCGATGCCGATGCAGAAGAGGATGGCGGCGAGGATGAGGTAGTAGGCGATGGGGACCATGGCTTACAGCTCCTTTCGCGCGAGCACGACGGCGCCGATGATGGCGACGAGGATCAGGATCGAGGTCACCTCGAAGGGAAGAAGGAGCGAGGTGAAGAGGACGTGCGAGATCTCGACGATGTTGTTGGCTGCATTGGAAAGATAGCCGCCGAGCTGCGTGGTGCCGAGCGCCTGCTTCTCGGAGAGGAACACGAAAGCCAACAAGCAAAACACAGCAATGACGCCAGGGAAGCCGGCGAGCGCGACAATCTTTGAATTCTTGGTGCGATCTTCTTCGCCGGCGTTGAGAAGCATGATCACGAATACGAACAGGACCATAATGGCGCCGGAATAGACGATGACCTGGGCAGCGGCAAGGAACTCGGCGCCCAGTGAGAAGTAGAGCACCGCAAGCGACATCATGACGACGACCAATGATAACGCCGAGTTGATGGGATGCCGCTGCAGCAGCAGGTTGAGCGCGGCGCTGACCGCGATGACACCGAAGAGGATGAAGAGAAACAGTTCCATCGTGGCGTAGAAACCTGGGAATCCCGTCAGAAAGGCGCGACGAGCTTCAATCTTTGTCGGTGCGTGTTCATTGTAAAGCGTTTGCCGGGCTGGACGGGGTGGAACGCAGATTCCCTGCGGGAACGACAACCAACAGCGGATCCCTACGGCATGACAACGAAGGGCAGAGTCCGTTGTCTCGAGGAGTCTAGCTGCGGAAGGCGAGGGCAAGGGAGGTGGCAAGAATATTGAGCATGGCCACGGGCAGCAGGAACTTCCAGCCGAAACCCATCAACTGGTCATAGCGGAAGCGCGGAAGTGAGCCACGCACCCAGATGTAAAGCAGCAGGAAGGCAAAGATTTTGAGGACGAACCAGAAGATCGGGAGCAGGAGAGTAAAGGCTGTCCCGGTAAGCACGTGCTCAAAGACGTGGCCGAAAGGGGAGCTGGCGCCGCCGAAAAAGAGCAGCGTGGCCACGCAGGCGACGGTGATCATGTTCGCGTACTCGGCCATAAAGAACATGGCGAACTTCATGGAGCTGTACTCGGTGTGGTAGCCGGCGACGAGCTCGGATTCGGCCTCGGGGAGATCGAAGGGCGTGCGGTTGGTCTCGGCGTAGGCGGCCATCAGGTAGATGAAGAAGCCGATGAGCTGGAAGCCGCCCGCGAGCACCCATACGGTTCCATGAGACGTGTGCTCCCGTGCCGGGCCGCCAAAGATGTTCCAGCTTAGCGCGCCATGTGCGGACTGCGAGCCGACAATGTCTTGCAGGCGCAGCGAACCGGCGCGAAGGACGACGCCCACCAGCGAGAGGCCGAGCGCGAGCTCATAGCTGATGACCTGCGCGGTGGCGCGGAGCGAGCCGAAGAGCGAGAACTTGTTATTAGAGGCCCAGCCGGAGAGCGCGATGCCATAGACGCCGATGGAGGTCACGCCAAGGATGACCAGCAGGCCGACGTTGAGATCCGAGATCTGCGTGAGATTGACACCGCGCACGTAGAACGGTGCGCCGAAGGGGACGACCGAGATGGAGACCAGAGCGCAGGCGAGCGCGATCATTGGCGCGAGAATGAACAGGGGTC
This sequence comes from uncultured Acidobacteriaceae bacterium, assembly GCA_964242225.1. GTDB lineage: Bacteria > Acidobacteriota > Terriglobia > Terriglobales > Acidobacteriaceae > Granulicella. The sequence continues at coordinate 618,416 of CAXTAE010000002.1, read as the reverse complement.
GTTGCACGGCGAGGGGCATCATGTCCTCCTTGAGGAAGAGCTTGATGCCGTCGGCGAGCGGCTGCAGCAGGCCAAAAGGGCCAGTACGCGAGGGTCCCCAGCGGTTTTGCATGCGGCCGAGCACCTTGCGCTCGAGCAGCACGGTGTAGGCCACGGCGGTCAGCGTGATGACCAGCACGACGGCGATCTTCAGGACGCTGAGCAGGAAGAAAACTTGGAAATCAGAAAGATGGCTCATCGGATAAGTGGCTGCAGGTACATGGTACGCGGTTTGGTCTGTGCGTATCCGCGTTGATATAGCGGAACTTGTGGTGGGGCAGAAGCCCCACCCTTCCCATCTCTGCAATTTGCCTCTAGACCCCAGTCTAAGCAGCGAGATCGGGGCACCGAACCTTCAACTCCTTATGTTGACTGAGCCAGCCCTGCCACCACCGCAGTGAATTTGTCGAGTATCTGGTTCCAGCCCTCTACCTGACCGCTCCTGGTTGCGTCGTCCATGGTCTCGTTCCCCACGAACGTGAGTTTCGTCTGGCCGTTTCCAAGGTCCTCAAACGTGATTACGTCGTACGCATTCTCGATGGCTTCGTGTTCTATCCCATAGACCGCAGGCTCCACCTTGTTTCCCTTTTCGTCGGAGAAGTACATGGAGGAAACGATCTTCTCGTGCGGAACAATCTCGTGGTACTCACCCCCGTTCCAGAACTCTTGCCCATCGAGCGCTCTCATGCAGCAGAGAAATCTTCCTCCCACGCGAAAGTCCATATGACAAAAAGGCGCGATAAACCCCTTCCGCCCCCACCACTGCGTGACATATCTCGGGTCTGTCCAGGCCTTCCACACCAGTTCCCACGGGGCGTCGAACACTCTGGTGACAACCATCCGCTCTGTCTCGTTCACCGTATTGTTTGTCATTCGCTACCTCCCTCTTTCATCTGCTTTACAACGGCATCCAGCTTGTCGAAGCTTTCTTCCCAGAATCGGCGATAGCTCATCGCCCAGTCACTGACAGTCTTGATCGCCTCTGGCCTCAACGTGCACACACTTTGTCGTCCAAGCTTCGTCTTTCGCACAATCCGCGCCCGGACCAAGTAGGCGATGTGTTTTGAGATCATCTGTTGCGAAAGGGCGAACGGTTCCGTGAGTGCATGCACGGAGGCGGGCCCACGGGAGAGCCGTTCGATCATGGCGCGCCGAGTTGGATCCGAGAGAGCCGCAAACATTGCATCCAGGCCATCCACAACCAAAGGGTAGTGGGTGCTCGGATAATGTCAAGGGAAACTTTGACGACTTCTCGCTCCTGCTCGCGGAAACTTGCCGCACACAACCTGCGCAGGAGCGCAACCTCGGCAATGGCTGTGGCGCTGGTGGCAGACTGTGGAAAGTGTCGGCACACGAAAGTGCAATCGCCAGACTGGAGGAACTCAGTCTGGCGATTGATGGGCGATAGAGAATTGCGCGGTGTCTAGTCGCCGGCTGCGGAGGCGAAGTGGTCGGCGACCTCGCGCTCCTGATGCCGTGTGATGGATTGCAGCATGGGCGAGTAGTTCGTGAGGGTGCCGGAGGTGAAGAGGGTGTCGGAGCTGGGCAGGACGAGATCCTTGCGGTTTTCGATCTGCACCAGGCCCGAGGACGCGGGGGTGAGGTGCTGGTCGTTGCCGCTGAGGAGCTGGAGGCGAAGCAGCTTGTCGTAGCCGGGGACGAGGCGCTGGATCTCGTCGAGGATCGCGAAGGGATCGAAGGGGCTGAGCTTGGGTTCGAGGTTGTTGGAGGTCAGCCAGACTGCATGGCGGTCGGCCTCGCCGGATTGGGCGCCGCGGCTCTGGCCCTGGTCGGCGCGGAGACCCTTGCCGAAAGGGACGAGCGACTTTACGGGGTGGTCCATGCGATCGGCGAGACGGACGATGAGCTCGAAGTCTGTACGGGTTCCGGCCTTGTCGGCAGCCTTTTGCACGAGCTGCACATCGCCGTAGCTGTTGGTTACGGAACCGGACTTCTCGTAGAGGTTGGCAGCGGGCAGGACGACGTCGGCGAGCTGGGCGGTTTCGGTGAGGAACATGTCTTGCACAACGAGGAAGGTGTTGGCCAAGGCGGAAGGATCGACCGAGAAGCGGGCTACCGGGTTGGCGCCGACGACATAGAGGCCGGCGAGCTGGCCAGACTCCGCGGCGGAGAACATGGCCAGGAGATCGAGGCCGGGTTCGGCGGGCGTGTTGAATTCAGCGGCGATGCCCGAGCCGGTGAGGGGCTGGTAGCCGGGCAGCATATCCGGCAGCAGGCCCATATCGGAGGCGCCGCGGGAGTTGACGTAGTCGGCGTTGCAGGCGAACTTCGCGTTGGGCAGGGCCCTGATGAGACGGGTGAGTTCGCCGTCGCGAAGTTCGTTGCCGACGAGAACGACGAGGCCGGGCTCGTTGAGGATGGCTTCGCGGAACGTGGAGAGCTCGTCGGCCTGTGCGATGACCGAGGCGGCGGAGGCCTGGGCGTCGTCACCGGCGAGGTAGCCGACAAAGCTGGCGTAGCCGAAGGGTGCGACCTGCACGAAGGCTTTGGCCTGGCGACGGAGCTTGATCTCGTCGGTGTTAGCGACGTAGAGCCTGGCGCGGTTCAAGCGGACGTCCGTGCGCAGGTTCCAGGCGGTGAGCGGAGCCTGCTCGGTGGGGTCGCCGCCGATGAGTAGAACGGCGGGCGCGTTGACGACGTCACGTTGCGAGGCGAAGCGGGTTTGGCCCGAGTTGGAGGTGCCCTGGAGCGCGGTCGCAAGTGTGACGTAGTCGGCGGTGCGGTGGTGGTCGATGTTGTTGGTGCGCAGCACCGTGCGGGCAAACTTCTGCAGCAGGTAGCTTTCTTCGTTGGTGGTGCGGTTGGAGCCGATGACGCCGAGGCTGTTCGGACCCTCCGTGTCGCGGATCTCGCGCAGGCGTTTGCCGGCGAAGGCGAGTGCCTCATCCCAGCTGACGGGTGTGAGCGGCGAACCTTTGCCGCCCTTGCGGATCATGGGCTGAGAGAGGCGTTCGGGCTGGTTGGCGAAGTCAAAGGCGTAGCGGCCCTTGTTGCAGAGGAAGTCGCCGTTGAGGCCGCTCTTGTCGCGGTTGTCGCCGCGCATGATCTCGGAACCCTCGTTGGTGGAGCGTACGCCGAGCGTGGTCTTGCAGCCATCGCCGCAGTGGGTGCAGATGGTGGCGACGTGATTCATCTCCCACGGGCGAGTCTTGTAGCGATAGGTGCCGGAGGTGAGCGCGCCCACGGGGCAGACGTCGATACACATGCCGCACTGCTCGCAGTCGACGTGGGGAAGATCATCGACGGAGAGCTGGGCGGGCACATTGGGCGCAATGACAGCCGCGGAGCCGCGGTTCTGGATGCCGAGCGCGAAGACGTCCATGCCTTCGCCGCACATGCGCACGCAGCGGTAGCAGAGAATGCAGCGGGGACGATCGAAGAAGACGACCGGGGACCACTGCTGTTCTTCGCGGTGATTCTTGGCCTCGGCGTAGAGGCTTTCGCCGGCGCCGTACTTGTAGGTCATGTCCTGGAGTTCACATTGACCCCCGGCATCGCAGACAGGGCAGTCAAGCGGATGATTACCGAGCAGAAGCTCCAACGTGGATTTGCGGGCCTGCGCGATCTCAGGTGTTTCCGTCTGCACGACCATGCCTTCGGTGACCGGGGTGGTGCAGGCGGTCTGCAGTTTGGGCATTTTCTCGATGCGGACGACGCACATGCGGCAGGCGGCCTGCAGCGAGAGGCCGGGGTAATAGCAGAAGGCGGGGATCTCGATGCCCGCGCCCTTGCAGGCGTCGATGAGCAGCGTGCCCGCGGGGGCGGTGAGCTTTTTGCCGTCTACGATGAACGTTACGTCGGGCATTTGGGCGTGTCCTTCGGAGTTGCTACAGAGGTTCTGTTACTGGTGGAAGCCTTCAGGAAGGCCACTCTGGATGGCGCACAGGGCGTCGGGTGGAGCGCTGCCGTGGGTACTTTGGACGACGGCGTTTTGCGCCGGTGTGCCGGCGACGGCCTGGCCGGTGGTGAGCACGGGCTTGGAGCTATTGGTGAGCTTGGTGGTATCTGGTGGCAGGATGGTGGCGAGAGGCACAGTGATGTCGGCCTTGATGGTCTCGTCGCTGAGGCCGACGTAGCTGGGGAAGGTTGCGCGGATGTTGGCCGGGTTCGTCAGATAACCCTGGATCTGCTCCGTGCTGTAGTTGCTTTTTGCGAGGTCGGGCCAGCAGCTCTTGGCGGCTTGCACCCAGCTGTTATCGACCGAGGAAGCGTTGCCCACAGGGGCCATGCTGCCGTGCTCACCCTGCTTGTTTCTGCAGGCCGCCACACTGAACGTGAGGAGCACCAGAGCGGCCGCCCGGAGAGAGGTTCGCAATGCCGGTCGCGTGTTCATCATGAGACTCAGTGCGCTCCCACAAGTTCATTCTTCACTGCGCCGAACGGTTCGATGGAGATGAGCGGGCTGTCCACGCGAACACCGGCGAGGTACTCTTCAAACTCGCCACGGAACTTCTTAATGAAGCCTAGCGTGGGCATCGCGGCGGCGTCGCCGAGCGGGCAGAAGGTGCGGCCCATCATGTTTTCAGCGAGGTACTGGATGTTGTCGATGTCCTTCTTCGTGCCGCCACCGGCGTGGAAGCGCGTCAGCGTCTTCTTGAGCCAGTCTGTGCCTTCGCGGCAGGGGATGCACCAACCACAGCTCTCATGCTGGTAGAACTTGATGGTGCGCAGGGCGAACTCGACGATGGAGACGGTCTCGTCGAGCACGACAATGCCGCCGGAACCGAGCATGGTGCCGGCCTTGGCCATCTGGTCGAAATCGAGACCGACGTCGATCTCGTCAGCTTTGAGTACGGGGCAGGACGAGCCGCCGGGCACGACCGCCTTCAAGTTTTTGCCACCCTTGATACCGCCGGCAACCTCATAGATGGCTTTGCGTAGCGAGTAGCCCATGGGCAGCTCATAGACGCCAGGGCGCTCAACGTGACCGCTGATGCCGAAGAGGCGGGTGCCGCCGTTGCGCTCGGAGCCGAGCTTGGCGTAGGCCTCGCCGCCCATCAGCATGATGTGTGGTGCGTTGGCGATTGTCTCGGCGTTATTGATGACTGTGGGGCCACCATAGAGGCCGACGACGGCGGGGAAGGGCGGCTTGATGCGCGGGATGCCGCGCTTGCCTTCGAGCGACTCCATGAGGGCGGACTCTTCGCCGACCTCGTAGGCGCCGGCGCCGGTCTGCGTGACGATGTCGAAGTCGACGCCTTCCTTACCAAAGATGTTCTTGCCGAGGATGCCTTTGGCGTACGCGTCGGCAACGGCCTTTTCCATAATGTTCAGGAGGTAGCGGTACTCGCCGCGCAGGTAGATGAAGCCCATCTTGGCGCCGATAGCGAGGCCCGCAATCATGGTGCCTTCAATGATGGCGTGCGGATCGTGCAGGAAGATGACGTGGTCTTTGCAGGTGCCGGGCTCGGACTCATCGCCATTCACCAGCACGTACTTGGGCTTTTCGGACTGCTTAGGGACGAAGCTCCACTTCATGCCCGTGGGGAAGCCGGCGCCGCCACGGCCGCGAAGGCCGGAGGCCTTCATCTCGGTGATGATCCAGGCCGCGCCGTCTTCGGGACCTTTGTCGACAGCCATACGAGCGGCCTTGTAGCCATCGAGCTCCATGTAGCGGTCGATGTTGGCCGCGCCCTGACCGAAGCGGCGGCTGACGACCTTGACTTCATCGGGATGGGAGACGAGTGTGGGCATGCTAGTTCACCTTGGTGATCTTGGAAATTCCTGAAGGAGCGTCGTTGAAGGGGCGACCCTGGGCGTAGCTTTCGAGCACGGCGTCCATCTTGGCGGGCGTGAGGTCGTCGTGGAAGTCGTAGTTGATCTGCACGGCAGGTGCCCAGCAGCAGGCGCCGATGCACTCGACCTCTTCGAGCGAGAAGAGACCATCGGTCGTGACGCCCTTGTGATCGATGCCGAGGCGCTGCTTGCAGTGATCCAGCAGGTCGTAGCCGCCGCGCAGCATGCAGCTGATGTTGGTGCAGACCTGCACGTTGTACTTGCCAGCCGGCACGGTCCGCAGCATGGAGTAGTAACTAAGCACGTTGCGGACATCGAGCTCGAGCAGATCGAGCCGTCTGGCAATCTCGGCGACGACAGGGTCGGAGACGTAACCGACCTCATCCTGCGCGTAGAGCAGCATAGGGATGAGGGCGGAGCGTTTGATGGGGTAGAGCGTGACCAGCCGGTCAAAGCGCGCGGCGAGCTCGGGCGAGAAGATGGTTTCTGCGATTGCAGCCATGTTGAAACAATCTTACGGCAACGTCCTCGCGATTTCCTGGCTACCTGTGCAGCTTGTTGGGGAGAGGAACGGGTGTGCGCTTCTTTGCGGTTGCGCAGCAATGGGCGAGCGTTGTGGCGCGCCGGGCAAATACAGGGGTCTCTCCACTGCGGCTTCGCCTTCGGTCGAGATGACAGGTTTTGGGCGGGCGACCGCTGGTTTCTCCACTACGCTTCGCTTCGGTCGAGATGACGCGTTTTGTGCGGGCAACCGCGGGTCCCTCCACTACGCTTCGCTTCGGTCGAGATGACGGGTTTTGGGCGGGCGACCGCGGGTCTCTTCACGACGCTTCGCCTTCGGTCGAGATGACACGGTTCTCGACCGAATCCGGAGTGTTGTTAGAGGTGGTAGAAGTGGTCCGCGCCGTAGACCAGGCCGAGCGTGATGGCGGCGATGGCGATCTCGCCGATGGCGCCGACGAGAAAGGGGCGCACACCCTGCTTGCTGAGGTCCTTGAAGCTGGTGCGTAGGCCGACGCCGGCGAAGGTCAGCAGAAACGCCCAGCGGGAGAGGTTGCCGAGGGCTGTGAGTTCGGGTTTCGCAAAGATGCCCGCCGTGGCGAGGCCGGAGATGAGCAGGAAGCCGAGGACGAACTTGGGGAATTTGGTCCAGAGGAAGGCAGCTTTGTTCTCGATGCGGGCGGCCTGGCCCTTGGACGCCCAGTAGAGCGCGTAGCCGAGCACGACGAAGCCGATCATGGCGTTGCGGCAGGTCTTGGCCAGTACGGCCATCTTGCCGGCGGCGTCGGAGAACATGGCGCCGGCGGCGGTGGCCTCGGCGGTGTTGTCGACGGCGAGGCCGGTCCAGAGACCGTAGGCGCGATCGGTCATATGGAGCGCATGGCCGATGAGTGGGAAGAAGACGAGCGAGATGGCTCCCAGCGCGAGAATGGCGGCGATGGCGTAGGAACTGTCCTCTTCATCGGCCTCAATGGCACCCTGCGTGGCGATGATGGCGGAGACGCCGCACACCGACGAGCCCACGGCCAGCAGTGTGACGAGCTTGGGGGAGAGCTTGAACCCGCGCCCGAGCAGCGTCATGAAGGTAAGGGCCAGGGCGAGCTCGAAAAAGACAAGGACGAGGGAGATGCCGCCGAGTTTGGCGACATCGCCGAGGATGAAGCGCGCACCGAGCAGCACGATACCGGTCTTGAGCCAGAACTCATACGTGGCCACGCCGCGGCGGAAGATGGCGGGCAGGCCGACGGTGTTAGAGATCACGAGGCCGATGAGGATGGCCCACAGTACATACTCGATGTTGGGCAGGATCAGGTGATGCGCCTTGCCATAGCGGGCAATGGATTGCTCGATGAACTTGCCCGCGTAGCCGACGACGGCCAGCAGGGCGATGCCAGGCAGCATGCCTGCGAGATTGCGCAGCGTGCCGGGGGCACCCGCGTCGCGGATTTGCGGCAGGACGACGGCCTCTTCGGCCAGAGCGACGGAGTTTACTTGGTTCATTCGGGGGCTCCAGGCTTACCAGGGAACGGATTTAAGCAGGTGGAAGTGCACCGCCGCTGCAGCTACGAGCGCCAGCAGCACGGCCCAGGTATCGGGCGAAAGACGACGCGGGGCGTCGGGCATGAGGACTTCTCCATGGGGCCGTCCTGGCGCACTTGCACGCGGGGCGGTGCGCGGCGAACAGATAGGCTGAGATTTGGCTTGAGGGAATGCGGAGGCGGCGCTAGCTGGCTTTGGGGAGACAACAACAGCGCACGGGCAGCGGTCTACAGGGAACGAGATGTGTCTGGACGCGCATGCCTGCGTATAGAGATAGCACAGATGCTGGAAGGACTCAGAAATCCATGATTCTTTGAGTGGGTGGTGCAGGGGCTTCGAGCAATCACTGTAGCGGCGACATCATCTCGCGGGCGAAACGCTCGGCGACGATGTCCATCTCTTCTTCGGGAGAGTCGGCAAGCGTGACCGTGCCGTTCTCGTTGAGATGAAAGGTACGGGGCGCTCCATGGGACTCGTCCACCCCCTCGGCGGTGAAGTGCAGCCAGCGGCCGCCAACGCGAAGGGTGATCTCGTCGGCAGAGACCTCGACCACGGCGTGTTGTGGGGCGTTAAGGCCATGGGCGGCCGCGTAGGAGCGCAGGAGCGAGGCCCAGGAGGTCCAGAGCTCTCTATGGAGTGTCGTCGAATCGATCATCGGTCCACTTCGGCATGGTGAGCTTGCCGAGCAATTGTTCGGCTAGTTGCTGCTGCACAGAGCGCTTGGAGGTAGTCACCGAGGAGGTGCGGATTTCAAGATCGGCGTCGCCTTCCAGCGTGATGCCGTCGTCGTCTCGGTTGAGGCTGAGGGAGCCGGATTCGATGGGCTCCTCGGAGGCTTCAAGGGACGACGACGCGCCGAACAGCGCGTAGAACAAGCGCTGCTCACAGTGATCCATCGCCAGCTTTAGCTCGCGGCCGAGGTAGGTGACCTGGAACTCATGCTTGGACGGGGAGTCGGAGCTGATCTTGCCATGATCGGCGTGCTTGTTCAACTCGGAGAGCACGGCGTCGAGAGCCCCGGTGAGCCTGTCCCAGAACTTGGCTGAGGCCTTGACGCGCGCCTGCTCCTCAGCGAAGGCACTGAGGTAACTGTGCGGAAGTTCCAGGGCATCGCTCATCGATCAATCTCTCCAAGAACGATATCGATGGAGCCGATGACGGCGACGACATCGGCGAGCTGGCGGCCCCGGCACATGGTTTCGAGGGCCTGCAGCGTGGCGAAGTCGGGGTTGCGCATGTGCACGCGGTAGGGCTTGGCGGTGCCGTCGGATACGACGTAGTAGTTCATCATGCCGTGCGGCGCTTCGATGGAGCTTGTCACCTCGCCGGCCGGGACAGCGAAGCCTTCTGTGACGATTTTGAAGTGATGGATGAGGGATTCCATCTGCGTCTTCATCTGTTCGCGGTCAGGGAGGATGATCTTGGGGGCGTCAGCGGTGATGCGGCCTTCTGGCAGGCCGTCGAGCGCCTGCAGGCAGATCTTCACCGATTCGCGGAACTCCTGCATACGCAGGACATAGCGTGCCCACACGTCGCACTCATTGGAGACGGGTACCTTGAAGTCGAACTTCTCGTAGCCGGAGTAGGGCATGTCGCGGCGCACGTCGAAGTCGATGCCAGAGGCGCGCATAGGCGGGCCGGTGACGCCGAGAGCGATGGCATCTTCGGGGGACAGCAGACCGACACCTTTGAGGCGACCCTGCCAGATGGGGTTGCCGGTCAGCAGGCCCTCATACTCGTCGACTTTCGAGGGGAACTCCTTCAAGAAGTCACGAATGGTTTTATAGAGATCGAGCGGTGGTTCGAGCGAGAGGCCCCCGATGCGAATGTAGCTGGTCATCATGCGTTGGCCGCTGACGGCCTCGAAGATGCGCAGCAGCTGTTCGCGCTCGCGGAAGCAGTACAGGAAAACAGTCATCGCGCCGATGTCGAGCGCATGGGTGCCGAGCCAGACGAGGTGCGACTGGATGCGGGTGAGCTCCTGGAAAAGGACGCGGAGGTACTGGGCGCGCTCGGGAATTTCGAGCTGCAACAGCTTCTCGACCGCCAATGCGTAGGCCAGATTGTTGGCCATGGGCGCGAGGTAGTCGATGCGGTCGGTGAGCGGGGTGACCTGAGCGTAGAACTTGGCCTCGCAGGTCTTCTCGATGCCGGTGTGCAGATAGCCAATGTCGGGGGCGAGCGAGACGACAGTTTCGCCATCGATCTCCAGCACTAGCCGAAGCACGCCATGGGTCGAGGGATGTTGCGGCCCCATGTTGAGGATCATGGTGTGATCGGCTATGGGGTCGGAGCCGTGCGGATGCTTGCCCTGCGTCGAGCTCGCGACCACATCCTCGACGCCGGGCACGACCAGATCTTCCGCACCGTGTGTGATGAAGTGCTCGGCGGAGCGCATGCCGGCGAGGTTGGCGCCGGACTGGCCAGGACCGGTGCCCGGGTTGCTGAAGGGCTGGTGGCGGGGGGCCTCATTTTCCAAAGGGCGCGCTTCGGTAACGTGTGTTTCCGTTTTTTCGAGATCGGCGATTGGGCTCATCGATACCCCTCCACGGGATAGTCCTTGCGGAGCGGGTGACCGTTCCAGTTATCGGGCATCATGATGCGGGTGAGGCGAGGATGGCCAGCGAAGGTGACGCCGAAGAGGTCGAAGACCTCGCGCTCATAGAAATTCGCCGAGGGCCAGACGCCGGTGATGGAGTCGATGGTCGGGTTGTCACCGGAGACGCGGGCGATGAGTCGAATGCGCTCCTTCATCCGGTGTGAGAGCAGAGAGTAGGTGACCTGGAAGCGCGGCTCGGAGGGGTACCAGTCGACGCAGGTGACGTCTTCCATGAAGTTGTAGCCGGCGGCCTGGGCGGCACGTACGGCGGCGACGATGTTTTCGGGCGCGATCGTGAGGGTAAGCTCGCCACGATCCCACTTGGCATCGGTGATCAGGGCGTCAAGGCTCTGGATGGCAGCATGGGAGGCGAGGGCGGCGGAGACGGCTTCCTTACCGAAGATGGCCTTGCGGTTCTCGGGTGGGTCGACAGGGATGGCGGTTTCAGGCATGCAGGTACCTTCCGAAGATTAGAGGTCGGCCTTGTCGTTAACGAAGTTGAGGATGCCTTTTTTCCAAACGTAAAAGAGGCCGACGGCGACGAAGCCGAGGTACACAAACATCTCCCAGAAGCCGAAGAAGCGCTGTCCGGTGATGGCGGGTAGCTGACGGTAGATCACCGCCCAGGGAAGCATGAAGACGGCCTCCACGTCGAACAGAATGAACAACATGGCGACCATGTAGAAACGAACACTGAAACGTCCGCGCGCGTCGCCGATGGGATCCATGCCGCACTCGTAGGCGCCCAGCTTGGTGCGGTTGCGGCGGTGTTTGCCGACAAAGAAAGAGCCAAAGACCATGCCCCCGGCCATGCCGACCGCGACCAGGATCTGCAGCGCGAGAGGGAGGTATTGCCAAATATAGGGATTACGCATCGTCAACTCCGAGGGTAGGAGGGGCTGGGTTGGGTGTCAAGGTTACGAGCGGGCCGTTGGTGGTGGTGCAACCGCAGATCCCCTGCGGGGATGACAGAAAGAAAAGCAACGGTGAGGATCCACAATGCCTAAGCGCTGCGGCAGCTCAGGTTCGCGTGTACCGAGCCCAACGCGGCAGGGTGCGTCCCCTCAGAGAAGGCCTTTGTACCAGGTGAGTACGGCTTCCCCAATGAGGGCGGTGAAGAGGCCGCCGGCGGCCAGGAAGCTGCCCAGCGGGAGCTTGGTCATGGCGTTGGCCCGGCCGCGGGCCAGCAGGTAGATCGCGTAGGAGGCGCATGCGATCATGCCGAGGAAGAAGCTCAGCATGGCATCGCCGAAGCCCAGAAAGCCGGCAATCATGGCCATCAGCTTGGCGTCGCCCAGGCCCATGCCATCACGACCGCGCAGCGCTTTGTAGATGGCCCGAATGAGCAGCAGCACACCTGCTGCGCCCAGGATCGCAACCAAGCGTCCCATCACCAGGGCCTCAGGGCCGGTGAGGAAGACGTCGCCTTTAGCGGCCAGCGAGCCGGGACTGGAGAGGCGTATTGAGCTTTGCGGCGTGAAGTGCAGATCGCCCTCACCGGCGTTGAGGAAGATGGCTTGGATGCAGACAAGAAAGAAGCCGATGGCCGTGCCGCTGAGGGTAAGGGCATCCGGCAGTGTGTGGGTCCGCCAGTCGATGACCATCAGCCCGATGAGGCAGAAGCCGAGCAGCATTACGGCAATACCGTCCAGCACGAGGCGCACGGTGTGATCCGGCGACGGGGGTGGGACGCTCGCGGCCAGGGTGTGCAGCAAAACACCGGTTGCCACGGCGAACCAGAGTCCCGTGGCGAGCTCAACGAGGGGGTAGCGCCAGGGGATGGCCGCTTTGCAGTCGCGACACTTCCCTCGGAGCAGTACCCAGCTCAGCAGGGGGATGTTGTCGTACGGGCGTATGGGGGCGAGGCAGGCAGGGCAGCGGGAACGCGGCTGAACGACGCTCTCGCCGGCCGGCAGGCGAGTGATGCAGACGTTCAGGAAGCTGCCGAGGAGCAGGCCGAGGAAAAAAGCGGCGAGCTCAAAGAGGAACGCGGACGGCATAGCTCTGAGTATAGGTGCGTCAGAAAGGAAGCAAAGCGAGAGGAAGAAGGATGCCGGCCAGCAGCAGTGCGGTGAGCAACAGCTTCCCGCGCTCGTATTTGTAGGCCATGAAAAGTCCGGTCACGGTTGAGGTGAATAGGCCGAGTGAGACAAGGAGGAAGAAGAGCTTCTCGGGCAGGTGCAGCTGTAGTTTGGTGCCCAGGGTCTCTTCCGGTTTGGGCTGCGGTGTGGGCGCCGGGTTAACGGCCGCAGTGTCCGCTTTTGGCGGGCGGGGGGCATCGGGCGAGGCCGGTCTGGGCCTGCGGAGCTGGATGTTCTGGTTTTTGTGCAGCTGCGCCAGGCGTTCCAGCCAGCCAGGGGGCGTGTAGCTGGTTCCGGAAGCTTCATGCAAGTTTAGCGTTTGCATAGCGCCCGTGAAGGCGAAGAACAGAAGCGCTGGAGCGATGAAGACGCCGATGTAGAGGTGAAGCTTGCGGGTCAGCCGGAGGATGGTCGTGTTGCGGGCCGAGCGTTCCTTTGGTGTGGCGGTCAGCATGTCCAGCGTTCTCCATTGTTTGATCGTACAAGGCTTTCGTGGGGTATTTGTACTTTTGCGAAACTGACACGGACGGAGCCTCGAAAACACTCAGAGTACCCCTTTTGTTGAGGTTCTCGGCGTTTGACATGGAGGAAGAGCTGGCGTAAACATAGACCTACACGGGAAAGGAGGATGGTCCAGCCTATGAATTCTGATTGTTCCAGTTGTTGCTTTACTACACGTGAGGTGACTGAGGCTTAGAGCTCCGCGCTCTAGACCTGACGGTCTGTTTCATAAACAGGAAGTACCCGTCGAGGCCCATCCGAGTCGGATGCCCTCAAGTCAATCCCACCAGTCCACCGCATATCGGCCCGTCTCTTCAGTGAGGCGGGCCGATTGTGTTTTGTCCTGGCTTCGAGTTGGTTCAGTTTCGAGTTGTTGGGTTGGGAATTGTTGGGTTTCGAGTTCTCAGTTGGCGGTCGACCGGGAGCCTGCCCGGCGTAGACTTTCCCTATGGGCGAGATGGTGTTGGAGCGGGCTGAGACGGTGACCGGGGGAGTGGGAGCGGACGATCTGGTGATCGCGGGGCGGCGCTTTCGCTCGCGGCTGATCGTCGGCACCGGGAAATACAAGGACGGGGCTGAGACCAAGGCGGCCATTGAGGCCTCCGGGGCCGAGTTGGTCACCGTGGCCGTTCGCCGGGTCAATCTGGATCGATCACGTGAAAGTCTGCTCGACTTCATTGACCCGAACCGCTATTTCTTGCTGCCCAACACGGCCGGCTGTTACACGGCCGAGGAGGCCATCCGCGCGGCGCGTCTGGCACGCGAGGTGGGACTCTCGGACTGGGTGAAGATCGAGGTCATCGGGGACCAGGCGACGCTGTATCCGGATGTGCAGGCAACGGTCGAGGCGACGCGCGTGCTCGTGAAGGAGGGCTTCACGGTGCTGCCCTATACGACCGACGATATTGTGTTTGCCAAGCGGCTGATCGATGCCGGGGCGGCGGCGGTAATGCCCTTGGGGGCGCCCATCGGGACGGGGCTGGGGATCGCCAATCCGTACACGCTGCGCATGATGCGCGAGCTGATTCATGAGGTTCCGTTGATCGTGGACGCCGGGCTGGGCACGGCGAGCGATGCGGCCCTGGCGATGGAGATGGGCTTCGAGGCGGTGCTGCTGAACACGGCGATGGCGGGGTCAAAGAACCCAGTGCTGATGAGCTCGGCGATGCGGAAGGGTACCGAGGCTGGGCGTGAGGCGTTTCTAGCCGGGCGTATGCCGAAGAAGCTGTATGCGACGGCGAGTTCGCCGCTTGAGGGGATTTCGCGGTAAAGTCGTCAGGCGGATTGATTAATCAATCGCGGCGAAGGCCTCGGTGAGATCCAGGTGGACAGGGGTGCCTGTGACTACTAAGCGGGTTACGTCAGCCTCATGCAGCCCAGTGACGTCGAAAGTAAAGGCGGCGCGACGAATAGGGTCAATCAGCCAGATGTTCGGAACGCCCATGGCCAGGTAGTCGGCTAGGACGAGTTTCGCGCGTGATAAGCGGTCCTCCGGTGAGAGGATCTCGATGCAGATCAGCGGGGGTGTCGTGGTGACGCTCTCGCGCGGTGCTCCCGTAAGCAAAACAGCCACATCGCAGACACGCACGTGATCAGTACTTACACGAATGCGCTGTTCCACGACCGGGTGAATCTGCCACTCAGTGCGGCGCGGCCAGAACCACCCGGCCAACGCGCTTTGGAACGTCGCATGCTCAAATTCACCCACGTTGCGCCCCTCAAGCTCGCCGTCGATGAAATGGACATCGGGTCGATAGCTGGTTTTGAGATAGTCGCCGATCGTTACCAGCGCTGGTACGGTTGCCATCGAACTGCCTCCCGTTCGCTGCCCTTAATCTAACGCGTACATGGCTAGGCCGCTGAGTAATTTCGGGTAGAAGTCGGTCGACTTCTGGGGCATGACTTCGAGATTCAGTGAGACGTTTTTCATCTGTTCGAGCGTAACGGGTTTGATGAGAAAAGCCGCGTCAGCTTTGCCGCTGGTGACCTGCTCGAGCGCTTCGGTGGCCTCGCGGAGGTATCGAACGTTCTCCCCGGCGCGGACGGCCTCTTCATTCAGGCCAAGCAGCTGCTCCAGAACGAGCTTGTGGAGCTGCACGACGTCGAGCTCAGCCTGCCGGGGACTCAGGCCAGCGAGTACGCTTGCGGTCGCCTCGGGCTTTGCGGTGAGCAGGAAGTGGCCGTCGCGGGTGGCCGCGATAAACGCCACGCCGTGGGCCTCATGAAGCTGGGTGAGCAGCCCGGCGGCGGCGGGCAGATGCCCGTCCGCGTTGGGGGAGAGTTGCTCGACGGTGAAGAGGGCCTCGGCGCGCTGCGCGAAAGTGCGGCCGCTGAAGTCGGTGAGGCCGAACACGACGCGGTGGGTGGGCAGGATGGTGATGCCGGGCGCGTCCATGTTGACGAAGGTCATCATCATTGCGGCTTCGGGGAAGGGTGGGGTGGAGGGTACTTCACTCACAAGGGATCTGCCGAGATCCGCCTGGCTCAGACCCAGTTCGGCGGCGCGCTCGTGCATGTAGGCCACGGAGGTCTCGTAGCGATGATGGCCATCGGCGATGATGAGCTTCTTGTCGCTCATGTTTTCCAGAACTTTGCCGATAAGGGTAGGGTCAGCCAGTTTCCACACGCGGTGGTGCACGCCGTACTCGTCGGTGATTTCGAGGTCGGCGGGGCGGGGTGAGCCGTCCGGCAGGTCGAACAGGAGGTGTTCTGCCGTAAAAGTCGGGTCGGAGTAGAGCATGTAGATCTGCTCGGGGTAGGCACGCAGGGCTTTGAAGAGGGCTAGGCGGTCGGACTTGTGCTTGGGGAAGGTCTGCTCGTGGCGAAAAACCACCTGTTCCGCGTAATCGTAGAGGTGGCCGAGAGCGATGAAGCCACGGCGCTCCTGTGTGACACCCGTGCCTGGGACGGTGTAGGTCTGCGCGTACCCGAAGATGGCTGGCTCGGTCTCTTCGCGCAGAATGCCCTCGTCGCGCCAGCTCTGAAAAGTGGCGGCGGCACGGGTGTAGCAATTACTGCTGTCGGTGTCTTCAGGGCCGCACTTGCCCAGCACAACGCGAATGAGGTTATAGGGGCTTTTGGCGTAGTACCGGTCCTGCATCTCGGGGGAGATCTTGTCGTAGGGCTGGGTAACCACGTCGGCCATGTTGACGAGTTCGGTGTCGTAACGGAGTGCGCGAAAGGGGTAGAGGCGGGCCATCACCTTCCATTGTACGGAGGGAGTTCACCTCCGGGGTTCCAGAGTGTAGGCGTCAAAACGTCCACGGGTGGCGATGAGGCGGTATTGCCGCCATAGTGCAGCGAAGGCTGGATCGCGCCCGAACCAGGCGAGCAGATCGTCGTGCCGATCTTCGAGCACCTGGCACTGCACCTCGGGTGCCTGGCAGCGCTCGACGAGTACAAGCCGGGGACGCCAGCGCTGGAGATCTTCGACCATCCACCGTTGCTGTGTGTCGCGGAGGCGTGCAAGGCCAAGTGGGGTGAGGTGTTGTGCGGGGTCGTCGGAGGCGAGGGACTGGCTGCGCAGGATAGCTGGCATGAGCCAGAGATTGTTGGTGCGCCCGGCCCAGGTGAGGCCGTAGCGCTCCACGGGCATCATGGCCTCGTCGACGGAGGTGGTGAGGATAGCGACCGAGGTCCCCGGTGGCAGGTCGTGAAAAAATCCCGGATCGGGGGAGGAAATGGCGAAAGAGCGATCGGTGGTGAAGGGGTAGCCGCTGAAGTGCGTGGTGAGCGTGATGGCGAGGACACAGAGCGCGGCGACAGCCGGCACAGACCAGGCATGCAGCCGCAGCGGGTATCGGTGTTGCAGATCGAGAAGATGGAGGCTGAGGGCGGCGGCGAAGAAGGTGAGTGCGGGCAGTTGCTGGTAGTACCAGCCGGTTTTCTGGAGCAGATACGCCGCAGTCCCGCCACAGCCTGCAACGAAGAGGGTCCGGACGGCGGGCGAGACCGCTTGGCTGCGCCAGGCCAGAGCCAGGAGGAGCAGCAGCAGAAGGAAGAGTTGTGGGGCCTCTGTCAGAAGACCGAGGAATGATAGGTGACCGATCGCCCAATAGGTGTTTCGCAGCAGTGGGAGCGCTTGCGAGAGGTAAAGCGGGGTCAACGTGCGGATCGCGAGCAGATATAGCAGGCCAGCTACGAGCAGTACCGGAATCTCCAGGCTGAAGCGGCTACCCCACTGCGGTTTGGGCGAGGGGTGAGCGGACCAACGCCTTACGACGAAGCTGCAAACTTCAATGGCCACGGCAACGAGGCAGACCTGCGGCTTGAGGCAAAAGGCGAGGGCGGCGAGCGACACGGCACCGAGCCGCTCGCCCCGTGCGAGTCGATCTTCGCGCAGCGGAACCGAGGCAAGAACGTACGGTATGGCCAGGAGGGCGGCGAGGGCGTCGCGCTGACCGAGATCGCGGGCGGGAAAGATGAGCACGATCGTGAGGAAGGCAAAGAGGAGAGCAGGAGGTTCACCCTGCTCCAGGGGGCGCCAGATCCTAGGCAGGAGCCGCAATGAGAAAAACGCAACGCTGACGCAGGCCAGCAGGACGAGTGCTTTGGCAGCCAGAGTTGCCGGAACGTGAAGCCTCTGACCAAGGTCGACCGGAATAGCTGAGAGCCACACGATCAGCGGTGGGTTGGCGTCGAAGATCTCCGGACCGTACAGCGTGGCGCCGCCCAGCCAACGGCGCGCCATCAGCAAGAACCACAACTGGTCATGGCCGGCGGCAGGTAGGAGGCAGAGGACGGCGGCCATGATTGCCGCGGCCCAGGCGAGGAGGACGAAGCTGCGGCAGAGAGATCGAGACATGCGGGATGGCAGACGCCTGACCCATGGTAGCTGTGCGCGAGGAAAACGACGTTGGGTGGAATGGAAGCCCAGGCAAAACGGCAGCAAGTGGGGAATAGACGGCGAAAGCCGGCTGGGGTAGTCTAGGCGCACGCGACGGAGGGTTTTCGGCGTTCCCTCCTTCCGGAGGCCCACGATGTGCAGCGGTGCTGGCATGCAGAGTAGAGCAATCAGATGGCGCGCCAAGTGTATTGTCGGATTGCTGCTCGGCTACCTGCTTCTGGGTACGGGCGGGTTCGCAAGCGCGCAGGAGAGCCCGCTAGACGCGGTACACACAGCGACAGCAGCGCCCGCCCCTGCGAAACCGGCCAAGCCGATCGTAAGCGGGAGCGACCTTGCGACCAAGGCCACGAGCGGGCGGGGCGCTTCGATCCTGGTGAACACAGATCTGGTGCTTGTGCCGCTGACCGTAACCGATCCGCAGAACCGGCTGGTAACGGGGCTGGATCGCACCAACTTTCAGGTATTCGATAACAACACCGGTCAGATCATCAAGAGCTTCGCCACAGAGGACGCCCCGCTATCGATCGGGATCGTCTTCGACCTCAGCGGGTCGATGCAATCGAAGTTTGTGCGGGCGCGCCGGGCTTTGAGCGAGTTTTTGCGGACATGCAATCCGCAGGATGAGTTTTTCGTGGTGGGCTTCAACGACCGGCCGGCGGTCCTGGTGGACTACACCTCGGACGTGGAAGATGTGGAAGCGCGGATGGTGATGCTGCGCCCGGAGAACCGGACGGCGTTGATCGACGCCATTTACCTGGGTGTGAACAAGCTGCGTGATGCGAAGTACAACCGCAAGGCTCTCCTGGTAGTGTCGGACGGCGGGGATAACCGCAGCCGCTATACGTCTGGGGAACTGAGCCGGGCGGTGCGCGAGAGTGAAGTGCAGATCTACTCGATCGGCATCTTTGACGCGTATGCGCCCACGGTCGAAGAGCAGAACGGCCCGCAGCTGCTCCATGAGCTCTCCGACACCACGGGAGGCCGGTTGTTCCAGGTGCATGATGTGCAGGATCTCAGTGACATCGCCGAGCGGATCAGCGAGGAGCTGCGCAATGAGTACGTTATTGGCTACACGCCTACCGACCGCCGACATAACGGAGTGTGGCGTAAAGTAAACGTGCGCTTGCTGCCGCCGCCAGGCTTGCCTGAGCTGACCGTGCACAATCGCGAGGGGTACTATGCACCGTCGCAGTAACTGGGCCGGCCGACGGACTGCCTTTATGGCCGTTTGTCTGCTCTTTCTTCTGGTTTTTGGTTTGGGTTCGGCTGCCCGAACAGCGCTCGGACAGGCCGCCGGGACCCAGGCTCCACGGCCACAGGCCACGAATGCGCAGGCACAGACGAGCAATTCGCAGGTGCCGCCCGCCACGGATAGTGATCCGGTGCCTTCTCCCGACCCCGTACTGCCGACCTCTGCCGCGACTGCCTCTGCCGGGCAGACGGGGCCACCCCCCTCTCCGGGCGTGGTCACCGAGCAGAATGGCCGGTTCACGCTGCGGACAGACACGTACGAAGTGCGACTGAACGCCTCGGTGGTCGACAACTCCGGCCGTGAGATCGGCGACCTGCCACAGGACTCCTTTCATGTGTATGAGGACGGGGTCCCGCAGACCATCATTGGTTTCCGACACGAGGACCTTCCCGTTTCGCTGGGCATTCTTATCGACAGCTCGGGATCCATGTATGACAAGCGCGCTTCAGTAGATTCCGCGTCGCTGAACCTCGTGCGGCTCTCGAACCCGCAGGATGAGGCGTTTCTGGTGGATTTCAGTTCTGAAGCCTACATCGATCAGGACTTCACCAACAGCATCGCCAAGCTGCAGCAAGGGCTTAGCTACATCAAGTCCAGCGGCGGGACAGCGCTGTATGACGCCGTGATCGCCTCGGCGGACTACCTGGCGAAGAACAGCAAACGGCCCAAGCAGGTGTTGCTGATCGTCACTGATGGTGACGACAATGCGTCCAGCGCCACGCTGGAGCAGGCAATTCGGCGGGTGCAGGAGCTAGATGGGCCCGCCATCTACTGCATCGGGCTGCTGTTCGGTGAGGACACCAGCCGCAGTGAGTCACGCCACTCCCGCGAGGTGCTTAACGAATTGGCGAGTCAGACGGGCGGTGCTGCTTATTTCCCGCATTCGTTGCGCGACGTAGACGGGATTGCCCGTGAGGTCGCCCAGGACATCCGCGAGCAGTACACAATCAGCTACCGCAGTACGAAATCGCCCTCGATCGGCGGCTACCGCCAGGTACACGTGGAGGCCAAGCAGAAGGGGGTACGAGGTTTGCAGGTACGCACGCGAGCCGGGTACTTCCCGCGCGTGGCGTCGGCGAGCACGGGCTCGACGGGGTCGCCGGGCCGCTAGGCCGGCCGAGAGAATCACATCGCCTGGGGCGTAGTTTGGCGGGCGGGTTGCATCCTAAGGTTGTTGCAAGCCACAGCCTTCCCGGACTGCGGTAGGGCGCGCAAGGAGCAAGAATGCTGGAAGTGAAAACCGTGAATGACGTCTTCGCGATTGTGGCGGCGCGCGGCGATGAGACAGTCGCCCAATGGAAGACAGGGGGCGAGTGGAAGCCGATCACGGCGAAACAGATGTATGGCCGGGTGCGGGCGGTCGCAGAAAAGCTGCAGGGCTGGGGCATCCGGCCCGGCGATCGTGTGGCGCTAGTGGGTGAAAACCGCTGGGAGTGGCCGGTAGTGGACTTCGCAACGCTGGCCATCGGCGCGGTGGACGTGCCGCTGTACCAGACCTTAACGCCGGACCAGATGCGCTACATTCTGAACAACTCCGGCGCACGGGTCATCTTTGTTTCGACGAAGGATCAGTACGAAAAGCTCTTAAAGGTTGCCGATGGCGTGACCACGGTGGAGCACGTGGTGGTGTGGGACGACGGGCAATACACGGGCGCGGAAAACTTCTCTGAGATCATGGCGCGGGCACCCTCACTGGAGTCGCCGGATGAGGGCTTCAACATGCTGATGAAGTCGGTGAAGCCCGAGGATCTGGCGTCGATCGTATACACCTCCGGTACGACGGGCGAACCCAAGGGCGTCATGCTGACGCACGACAATATGGCCTCCAACCTGCAGCGCTCGACCGATGACCTGCACATTGTCAAAGGCGATAGCTCGCTCTCGTTTCTGCCACTGAGCCACGCGCTGGCGCGGCATCTCGATTACGCGATGTATGCGCACGGCTCCACGATCTCGTACCTGCCGAAGTTCGACGATCTGCCGGGTGCGATGAAGGCCGTGCGGCCAACGATCTTCCTGGCCGTGCCACGGGTATTTGAGAAGCTGCGTCAGGCTGTGGAGGGCCGTGCCAAGGGATTTCAGAAGAAGATCCTGCTCGCGGCTTTGGCGACTGGCGGGAAATATAAGGAAGACATCGCGCAGGGTAAAACACCGGGTTCTCCGCTGTGGAAGCTCGCAGACAAGTTCGTGTTCATCAAGATCCGCGAGGCGTTCGGCGGGCGTGTGAAGCTGTACGTTTCGGGAGGTGCTCCTCTGGGACGCGAGACCACGGACTGGTTTCTCAGCGCCGGCATTCGCGTTATCGAAGGTTACGGCATGACGGAGACCTCGCCTGTAATCGCGCGCAGCACGTTCAAGGAGTTTCGACCGAATACGGTAGGCAAGGTCATCCCGAATCTGGAGGCGAGGCTGGCGAGTGATGGCGAACTCGAGGTCCGTGGCTCCTCGGTCTTCAAGGGCTATTGGGAGAACGAAGAGGCCACGAAGAAGGAATACACCGAGGATGGTTGGTTCAAGACCGGCGACATCGGCAAGTTTGAGGATGGCTTTCTCTCCATCACCGACCGTAAAAAGGAACTGATGAAGACCTCGGGCGGCAAGTACATCGCGCCGCAGCCGGTGGAAAGCAAGCTGAAGGTGGACGCGCTGATCAATCAGGCCGCGTTGATCGGAGACAATCGCAAGTTTGTCAGCGTGCTGATCTCGCCGAACTTTAAGGAGCTGGAGAGCTGGGCCAAGCAGAACGGAGTCAACGGAAACGACCATGCCGCGCTGGCCGGCGACCCGAAGGTGAAGAAGCTGTACGAGGGCATCATCCAGAAAGTGAATGGCAGCCTCGCGCATTTCGAATCGATTAAGAAGGTGACCGTGGTGCCCGACGAGTGGAGTGTGGAAGACGGCGAGCTGACGCCCAGCCTGAAGCTGAAACGGCGCGTCATCGTCGAGAAGTACAAGGCCCAGATCGACAAGATGTATGGCGAGGGCGCGAGTGACTAGATTCGCGCGTTTGGTCTTGCCGGTGCTGCTCGCCCATTTTGCAGCAACCGGGCAAACGGCGGTCCCGATAGATCATTACGGTCCGCCGCCCTGCACATCGAGCACGTCGCCAGCGCGACGCATGACGTCGGTGGCCGGGGTGGTGGAGCAGGAGCAAGGCGCTCGGCTCCCTGGTGCGATTGGGTCAACGGAGCCGCTGGAGAACTTTGCGTTGGCACGCTACCGGCTCGCCGATTACGGCGACTGCGTTGATACGCAGGTTTGCTACTGGGCGGATCTTGACGCGCAATACAAGCGTGCCGAGGCAGCCCTGCACCTGGCTGTCGGCATGCGGAAGCCAGGTGACAAGCTGGCCATTGTCATGGACATCGATGAGACGACGCTAACCAACTATTGCGAGATGAAGCGTGAAGATTTTGGCTACATCCTATCGCTGAGTACGCCATGGGTGCTGAGCCGCGAGAGTGCGGTGGCCATTCCCGGTGCCCTTCGCCTCTTCCAGGAGGCAAAAGCGGCGAAGGTTGCCGTGTTCTTCCTGACGGGCCGGCCAGGGAAGCCAGGCAGCCGGACGACGGGGGTCTGGACGGACCAGACGGAAGCGACGGCGCGCAACCTCGAGGCAGCTGGCTTCGTTGGCTGGACGGGCCTGCAGTTGCGCGACGGCGGGGAGAACGGGATCTCTACAATCGAGTACAAGTCCGGTGAACGCAAGCGCATTGCTGCGCAGGGTTACCGTGTGCTCCTGAATGTAGGCGATCAATGGAGCGACCTGCTGGGCTCGCCAGAGGGTGAGAGCAGCGTAAAGCTGCCCAACCCGTTCTACTTCATTCCTTAGAGGCGGGTGGGGCAGCCGTACAGACGTTATGCGTTGTTAAGGGCGGCCACGCCGGCTTCGGCTACAGCATGATCCTGCTCTCCCGAGCCACCGGAAACGCCGACGGCGCCGATGACCTTTCCATCCTTTTTCACAGGGATGCCGCCGGCAAAGATCATAATCTTGCCGTCATTGGACGCGTGGATACCAAAAAACTGGTCGCCGGACTGAGAGTTTTTCCCCAGATCCTGCGTGGTGATGTTGAAGGCGCGGGAGGTGAACGCCTTCTTCTGCGCGATGTCGACCGAGCCGAGCCAGGCATTCGGCATGCGTTCGAAGGCGAGGAGGTACCCGCCAGCGCAAGCGACCGCGATGCACATCGGCTGACCCAGTTCTGTGGCTTTCTGGGTGGCCGCAGCAAGGATGCGGCGTGCGTCGATGAGATCCAGTGATTCGTGTGTAGTGCTCATTTCGTTCTTCCTTTGTGCTTGGGTTCACTTACTACGGGAGTGGTTCAGGGCTTAGCGCCGGAAGAAATCCTTGACCTGCTGAACGAAAACGTCGCGACCGATGTCGCTGATAGCTTCGGTGAGCGGCAGCTGCTTGGGGCAGGCCTGCACGCAATTTTGTGCGAAGGAGCACTCCTGCACACCGCCATCGCCGGCGAGCGCACGGAGGCGGTCCTCCTTGAGCACGGAACCAGCAGGATCCATGTTGAAGAGCTTGGCCTGAGCGATGGTGGCTGCGCCGACGAAGTTAGTAACGTCGTTGAATTGCGGGCAAACCTCCATGCAGATGGTGCAGGAGATGCAGTTTGAGAGCGGGTAACGTTGCTCCTGAATCTGCGGTGCCTGGCGAGGCCCGGGGCCCAGATCGTAGGAGCCGTCAATGGGTACCCAGGCCTTCACGCGCTTCAGGTTCTCAAACAACACGGAACGATCGACGGCTAGATCGCGCACCACTGGGAACTTCGACAACGGCTCGAGCGTGATGGTGCTGTCCGGGCCGAGTAACTTGTCGACCAACGCGGAGCAGGCCATCATCGCCTTGCCATTGATGCGCATGGCGCAGGAGCCGCAGATCTCCTCAAGACAGTTGGCATCGTAGGCGATAGCGGTGGATTCGCGGCCGTCGGTTGTTGTCGGGTTCAGCGCGATTTCGCCCAGCACGGAGGTGATGTTCATGTTCGGGCGATAGGGGATGGCAAAGCTCTCCGTGCGAGCCGGGGCGTCGGGTGAGGCCTGCCGCTTCACCCTGACGGTGAAGGTGCGGGTGGAGACCGGGTGGTGCGGGGTGGTGACCTCGGCCGGTACATGTCGTGACTTCATCTCAACTACGCTTGCTGCCATCGCCGCTCTCCTCTTCCCGCGCATGCACCTCGCCGTCGGACTCCGTGACGGGATGCAGCCCCTCGCTTCTAACGTCCTGCCGATCGCCATCGATTTTCGCGCCGTAGAGCACGAAAGCCAGATAGCAAACGACCGCCCCAACTACCAGGGCAATGCTGACAAAGGTGAGACTCAACAGCTCACCTCGGCGGATCGGGCGGGAAAGGAGACGTTTTGGTCGCAGCAGTCAACCATGCTTCTCTTGCCGTTCCCGCTTCATCGCTTCCTGCGCCTCCATGATGCCGGCTTCCTTGCTGGCCGGCTCACGGTTTCCTTCGATCCTGTTCTGTACCTTTTTGGCACGTGTGTTGTGAAGAAACATGAAGATCATCACGCCGATGAAGAAAACCACGGCAAAGGTATAGAGAAAAGGTTTGAGGTGTTCGGAGTCCATAAACGTGTGAGATGGCGCGGAGGCCTTCCGGGGGTTTCCACCTCCGGTACACGGCCCGGTTATGCTGCGGCGTCGTACCTCCGAGCCCGCGGGGTGATGAACTGGGTGTCGACCTCTTCCCACTCGATGGCCGGCGCGCCATCGCGGAAGAAGGCCTTCGTGGTCATGAGGTACTGCTCGTCGTTGCGGTCGGGGAACTCGGGCTTGTAGTGCGCGCCGCGGCTCTCGTTGCGCTGTGCCGCGCCTTCTACGACGACGCGGGCCAGATGCAGCATGTTATGAAGCTGCCGCGCGAACGCGAAGCTGGTGTTGGCCCACTGGCTCTTATCGGAGAGGTTTACGTTTTTGAAGCGCTCCAGCAGTTCGACGATCTTGGCGTCGGCCTCGGCCAGGCCGGCGTTGTAGCGAATGATGGTGGCATGCCGCGTCATGGTCTCGCCCAACTCGCGCCACAGGCGGAACGGGTTCTCCGTGCCCTTGTTGTTCAGCAGCAGGGAATTTGCCTCAGTCTGGCGCTGCTTCTCGGCAGCGTGGCCTCCGTCGCCTACCATCGGCGGTAAATTTTTGGCGTAGTTCATCGCGTGTGGACCGGCGACAAAGCCGCCGTAGATGCAGCTGAGCAGGGAATTCGCGCCGAGACGATTGGCTCCATGTATCGAGTAGTCGGCCTCACCCGCGGCGTAGACGCCGGGGATGTTGGTCATCTGGTTGAAGTCCACCCACAGGCCGCCCATCGTGTAGTGCATGCCCGGGAAGATCTTCATCGGGACCTTGCGCGGGTCGTCTCCGACGAACTTCTCGTAGATTTCCAAGATGCCTTCGATCTTGCGGTTCAGCACCTCGGCCGGGATGTGCGAGACGTCGAGGTAGACCATGGGCTGGCCGTCGATGCCGAGGCCTTCCTCGTAGACGATGCGATGGATGGCGCGGGTGGCGATGTCGCGCGGCACGAGGTTGCCGTACTTGGGGTACCACTCCTCGAGGAAATAGAAGCGTTCCTTCTCGGGAATGGTCTGGGAGGCGCGTTTGTCGCCCGGGGTGCGTGGCACCCAGACGCGGCCACCCTCGCCACGGGCGGATTCGCTCATCAGGCGAAGCTTGTCTTCGCCGGGGATGGCGGTCGGGTGTACCTGGATGAACTCGCCATTGGCGTAGGCTGCGCCCTGCTGGTAGACGGCCGATTGGGCGGAGCCGGTACAGACGACGGAGTTGGTGGACTTGCCGAAGATGGCCCCGATGCCGCCGGTACAAAGAATGATGGCGTCCGCGGGGAAGGTGCGGACCTCCATCGAGCGGAGGTCCATGGCGCAGATGCCGCGGCAGACGCCGTTGTCGTCGAGCACGGAGCTGAGGAACTCCCAGCCCTCGTACTTCTTCACCTTGCCTTCGGATTCGTAGCGGCGCACTTGCTCGTCGAGGGCGTACAACAGCTGCTGGCCCGTCGTCGCGCCGGCGAAGGCAGTGCGGTGGTACAGCGTGCCGCCGAAACGACGGAAATCGAGCAGACCTTCGGGGGTGCGGTTGAACGGCACGCCCATGCGGTCGAGCAGATCGATGATGGCCGGGCCCTGGGCGGTCATCTGCTTTACAGGCGTCTGGTTGGCGAGGAAGTCGCCGCCGAAGATGGTGTCGTCGAAGTGCTTGGAGACGTCGTCGCCTTCGCCCTTGAGGTTCTTGGCGGCGTTGATGCCGCCCTGCGCGCAGACGGAGTGCGAACGCTTCACGGGCACGATCGAGAACAGATCGACGTTGCCGCCGGCTTCGGCGATCTTGATGACGGAGGCGAGGCCGGCGAGGCCTCCGCCGACGACGATGATGCGGGGTGTTGCTGCCATAGAATCGTTCCTGTTACCCGGGGTTATCCCTAAAGTGTTTGCGCGGTTGAGAGCTTATTGCGAACCCAGAAACATCCATGCGAGGTCAAGGAAGAAAAGAGCAACGCCCGCAGCAGAGATGGTTCGCCAGACGCTGTTTGGATAGAGTCTTCTATGTATTTGATAGATTTTGGCCAAGTGAGGAATCGAGAGTTCGCGCCACCATGGCGCTTTGGGCAAGCAGCGTTTGCTTTCTAACTCTCGCTTGATGGTTGATTGTGCGGTGATGGTCAACAGAATCCCTGTGACCGACATTAACCATGCGCTTGGAACCCCCGAACTCCCCCTGAGCGGCATTAGGCGCCCTCACTTCACTTCGCCCGGCTGCGCTGGATTTGTCGTTCCTAGCGGTGCTACAGACGGCGCCGGTAGCGTCACCCCGGCAGGTTGTGCGGGCATGACGTCGGCTGGTGCGTTTGGGTACTTCCAGACCACGGCATACATGCTGATAAAGCCCATGACGCAGAGGACGGTGCCGAGTGCTCCCCAGGCGTAGCCGGACTTGCGGCGTGCCTTAACTCCTGGCGTGATGCCCCACTTGGCACAGAACAGCCAGCCGCCGTAGGCGAAGTGCCAAGAGGTGGCGAGCATCGCGATAGCGTAGACCGCGAACATCCAGGGGTTGGAAAGCTCGTGCTGCACCTTGGCGAAGGCGGCACCGGGGTGTTCGGGCAGCTGTACCCCCGCGAAGCGTTGCCGCCAGACGTGCTGAATGATGTACGCGAGCGCGATGATGCCAGTGATGCGCTGCGTGAGGTAGGCCCAATTGCCGGCCCAGGGGTAGACGTTGACGTTGGAGCGGCCGCGGAAGGTAATCCAGACGCCGTAGCCCGCATGGTAGGCGAGCGGGATGAAGATGAGCGCCCACTCCAGCACGCGGACCAGCGGCAGACTGTTGAGGAACTTGACCTGCTGCGCGTAGGCGAGGGGGCCATTCCAGGTTTCGAAGTTGGAGAGGATGTGCTCGACCAGAAAGGCGCCGATGGGGATAATGCCCGAAAGCGAGTGCAGCCGGCGCCAGAGGTAGCTGTGGCCTTCGCCGGCACGCAGGGGCTGTACGCCACGGCGTCCCGGGCCTTCGGCGGCCTGGGCATTGTCGGCGGGGGCCATGGGTGCGGCAGCGGCCATGCGGATCTCCTTAGGAACTTGAACCTGTGCCGAGACGCTCCGCGCAGGGGCGGTAATCCGGGCCACGACAGATTATTCCGCTGTGAAAGTGGGAGGGTCAAGCGACGAACGGGTCATCCGTGCGTTTAGCGACCGGGTTGTGCGATATCTTCGCCGGGCTGCAACCGAGCCTCATGCAGTTGAAGCAGTAAAGACCGAAATGCCTGCCCGCGGTGACTAACCGTCCACTTGGCTTCCGAAGCTAGCTCAGCCATGGTTTTTCTTAGTCTCGGGACGAAGAATAAGGGGTCGTACCCGAAGCCGTGTTCGCCACGCGGTGCATGCAGGATCTCGCCCTCGCAGGTGCCCTCGGCGCGCAGCAGTGCCCTACCATCGCGGGCGAGGGCGAGCGCGCAGACGAAGCGCGCCTTGCGGCCGGCACGGCCCTGACTGGCGGTCTCGAGCTCCCGGAGCAGCGAGAGGATGCAGCGGTTGTTGCGTTCGTCCTTGCTCAGGCCTGCGTTGGGTTCGAAGTTGAGGTCGTCGGCAAAGCGCGCCGAGTGGACGCCAGGGCGTCCACCAAGCGCGTCGATCTCCAGACCGGAGTCGTCGGCGAAGACGAGCAGGCCGGGGGACAAACGGGAGTAGGCGATGGCTTTCAGGGCGGCGTTGCCGGCGAGGTCGGGGGCGTCTTCGATGGGCTCGGGCATGACGGCGAGGCCGGGCAAGGGAAGGACGTCGAAGCTTTCCAGGCGCGCGGCGTCGGCAAACTCGCGCAGTTTACCAGGGTTGGTGGTGGCGGCGTGGAGGGTGATGGTCACAAGGGTTGGATGAGGAGCGACGGATAGATTATGCGGGGTTGGCGGAAGCGCGCAGGAGGTAATCCGGGCTGGCAAGCGCGTAGCCGACCAGGAAACCGACGAGGAGGCCGCCGAAATGGGCGGTGAGGTCGGTGTGCGGGGAGGCGAGGCCGAACACGAGGTTATAGCCGAGGAAGATCAAGGCGGATTTCGCGACGGATTTGGCTGCCTCGGGGCGGATGACGGCGCGTTGACGCAGCAGAAAGGCGAGCAGGCCACCGTAGACGCCGAAGATGGCTCCGGAGGCCCCGGCGCTGACGATGTTGGGGTGCAGGTAGAGGCCGAGCAGGTTGCCGCCGATCCCGGCTGCAAGATAGACGACCAGGAAGCGCCAAGGACCGAAGAGGCGCTCCGTGAAGGGGCCGACCTGGTAGAGCACGTACATGTTGAAGGCGATATGAATGAAGCCGATGTGCAGGAAGCAGGCCGTGAGCAGACGCCACCACTGGCCGGAGACCGTGAGCGGGCCGTAGTTGGCGCCCCAATGCACGAGCTGCAGGACGGTGGGGTCGGTCAGGGAGACGCCGCTGACAGCCATGCCGAGGAAGACGAGTACGTTGAGGACGATCAGGGCCGTGGTGACGGGAGCGGCGTTTCCGTAGCTCTGCAGGGTGCGTCGCGGCGGCTGAGGGACGGGAGATGAAGCGTACGTGGACATGGGTGCCTGGGCTCTGACGGTCCTGCTGCTTCAGTGTATGGCGAATCGGGTGGGCTGGCGGGCACCTGGGTGTGGGATGGAGGCTTGGGGGAAGCCAAACGGCGAACGCGAAGGGCGCAAAGGTCCGCAAAGGTTCGCCACGGGAGCCGTGGTGCGATTGAGGTTGGGTGCTATTTCGGCGACGAAGATTTGGCGTTGGAAAGGGCGTCGGCGCGGAGGAGGCCGATGCGGCCGCCGGGGCCTACGACGAAGGGGAGGGACAGGGCGTTCCAGTGCCCATCGGCGTCGAGTGGGTCGCCGGCTGCGGCGTTGGGCTTGAGGGGGCGCCAGTTGCGGCCGTCGTCAGTGGAGATGTCGGTGCCGTTGGGGCCTACGGTGATCCAGGTGTCCGTTGGCCTGTCCCAGGTGATTGCGGAACGATAGCCGCCCGGAAGGCTTTCCGGGGCACTCCAATGCTGGCCTCCATCTACTGAAAAGACTGCCGTTCCCTTTCGCGCATTTGGCTTCAGGTAGTCGCCTCCGACCGCCACGAGCCGCGTGCCGTCCTGGTCAGCAATCGAAAATACACCAGAACTTGGCGAAGAACCATTGATCGGTACATCGGTCGGAACCCAGGCCTCACTCCCGTAGTCGCTACACTGAGGAGCGGTGAGTTCCCGGCGGAATATTTTCACACCAGCTGGCCCGCTTGTTCCAAACCAAGCACCTGAGCTTTTGCAACTCTCCGTCGGTCGTACTTCGCTTGGATCCGTGGGCCTCCAAAAGCCGGAGCGAAGTGCAAGACTGGAGTTACTTGCTGCAAAGGCTCCTCGCCCCTGCGCTGCGAGTTGCTGGCGAATGTCCGAGCTTTGCGGCAAATCTTGTATTCGGGCAATACCCGAGACCATGGTGATCCTGTGCAGTACGAAGCTACCGCGTACTGGATCGCCTAAAAGCCAGCCATCCACCTTGTCGGGCATGATGAACGCATCCCAGAATCCCTCATCGTCCAAATTTGTTACAGCTAATTTCCATGTCTGGCAGCCATCGGTTGTCTGGTACAGCCGCGACAGGTCGCCCTTGCCGCTCGACATGACGATGGCGGTGTTGTTGTCGAAGGCCTGGATGCCGCGGAAATCGAGCTTTTCCGCGCCGGGTGGCACGGCACAGAGTTGCCAGACGAAGCCCGCGTCCTCGGTGCGGAGGACGGTACCATTCGAGCCGGAGGCCCAGGCTACGCCGTTGCCGACGGAGTCGATGCCGCGCAAGTCGGCGTCCGTGTGGGCATCCTGGATTTGCCACTGAGCTTGGGTGGCCGCGGGTGCGGCGAGGGTGAGCGCGGTGAGAAGCAGCGTGAGGCGCATGAACGGAGTTTAGTGGTTGCTGAGACCCCACTCATCACGATGGTGCTGTGATGAATGGGGCACCCGGGTTCGTGCTGCTGCGAGAGGAAAGCAGATCCCTGCGCTGCGGGATGACAAGTACGAAAGCAAGAGCAACAGCCACCGCAGATTCCCTTCGGGAATGACAACCAGAAGAGCAAGAGCAAGAGCAAGAGCAAGGGAAAGAGCAACGGCAAGGGTAGACGGCTTACTTTGCGATGCTTTGGACGATGCCCTTGGCGCGGAGTCCGGCTTCGGCTTCGGCGAAGTAGTCCTTGACGGTGCCCTGGGTGCGAATCCAGTCGACGTAGCGGCTGATGCCTTCTTCGATGGTGACCGAGGGCTCGTAACCGATGGTGCGGATGCGGCTGATGTCGGAGATGAGGGAGCGGATCTCGCCGGGGCGGAACTCGCCGCGGGCGAGGGGGGCGAGATCGATTCCGAGCTTGGCGGCGATGATGGCGGCGAGGTCGCGCACGCTCGTGGCGCGGCCACTGCCGACGTTGACGGGCAGGCCGTCGAGCTTGTCGGTTTCGGCGACGAGCAGGTTGGCGCGGGCGATGTCCTCAACGAAGCAGAGATCGCGGGTTTGGCCGCCGTCCTCGTACATGACAGGAGGCTGCCCGGTAAGCAGGCGCGTGCAGAAGATGGCGATGACGCCGGTGTAGGGGTTGAACAGCGACTGGCGTGGCCCGTACGTGCAGCTGTAGCGCAGGGCGACGGCGGGGATGCCGGTCTGTTTACCCCACAGCAGGACTAGTTTCTCCTGGTCGACCTTGGTGAGAGCGTAGACGGTTTCACCGCCACCGGGTGTGGCTTCAGGGGTGGGGATGGAAGTTGTGGGTTGGCCGCAGGGCGCTCCATCGACCAGCACAGGGCAGTGCACGCTGAAGTCGCCGGCGCGCAGTTGTTCAGCCGGGCGCAGCAGCGGGACGACGTTGCCGTGCTCGGGGCAGAGTGCGGCGCCTTCGCTGTATACGGCCTGTGAGCTGGCCACGATTACCTTGCGCACGGGCAGCTTCTCGTCGCGAATGATCTCCAGCATCTGCGCGGTGCCGAAGCTGTTGACGAGCACATACTTCGCCATCTCGGGCATGTAGCCGCCATAGGCTGCCTCATGGAAGACGACGTCGATGTCCTGCAGCGCGGCACGCATTGTGTGAAAGTCCTGGACCTCGCCCTGGCGGAACTCGGCGCGGGGGTTTACCCAGGCGGGCTTGCCCTGCTTGTGCGTCTGGGGCTCGAGATTGTCGAGGATGCGGACGGTCCAGCCCTCGGAAAGAAGCAGGTCAACAATGTGCGAGCCGATGAGGCCCGCGCCGCCCGTTACGAGGGCGCGTTTCTGGTGGGTCATGAAGGGATGGTAAAGGATGGAGCCGTGGTGGAGCCCTACAGTTCAGGCTAGCCAGGTTTGGAGAGCGGCAGTCCGCGAGAACGTCCCTCGAATTCTGTTGAGGATGGGACCAAGAAGCTTAGGATCTTTGCCACTGACTTCAGGAGGACACGATGGCACTTGAAATGGAGAAGCTCAACGCGTTTGTGGGCCAGTTTGTTGGAGATCTGGGCGCGGCGGTCCATGCGGGCATGGTCGTCATCGGAGACAAGTTGGGTTTGTACAAGGCGCTTGCCAAGGGCGCGATGACCTCCCAGGAACTCGCTGCCGCGACCGGTACGGACGAGCGGTACGTGCGCGAGTGGCTCGCTTCGCAGGCCGCTGGCGGGTACGTCACCTACGACAAGGCACAAGGGAAGTTCAGCCTCAACGACGAGCAGGCGTTTACGCTGGCCGATGAGGACAGCCCCGCCTATCTGCCAGGCGCCTTTCAATTGGCGTTGGGCGCGCTTGCTGCGGTTCCGCGCATCACCGCCTCGTTCCGTTCCGGCGCGGGCATGGGCTGGGGAGAGCACGATGAGGGTGTGATTCAAGGATGTGAAAGCTTCTTCCGCTCCGGGTATGCTGCCAGTTTGGTCAGCACCTGGATCCCGTCACTGGATGGTGTGAAGGCCAAGCTCGAACGAGGGGCACGCGTGGCTGACCTGGGCTGCGGCAAAGGGGCCTCGACGGTGCTGATGGCGAAGTCCTTTCCCCAGTCGCGGTTTTTCGGGTTCGACTACCACGAGGGGTCGATCACTGGTGCCACGGCCTCGGCACTGCGACAGGGCGTGGAGGCCAACACCGTCTTCGAGGTCGCACAGGCGAAGGGGTACCCGGGAAGCGGCTACGACCTGGTCGCGGTGTTCGACAGTCTGCACGATATGGGCGACCCCGTAGGGACCGCAGAGCATGTGCTGCAATCGTTGGACAAGGACGGAACCTGGATGATCGTGGAGCCGTTTGCGCACGATGCCCTGGAGGACAACCTGAACCCCGTGGGGCGGATGTACTACTCCTTCTCAACGCTGTTATGTACGCCGTGTTCGCGCTCGCAGGAGGTGGCGTTGTGCCTCGGTGCGCAGTCGGGGGAGGCGCGCATACGAGAGGTGGTGACCTCGGCCGGATTCAGCCGCTTTCGGCGTGCTGCCGAGACCCCGTTCAACATCGTGTACGAGGCCCGGCCCTGAACGGCGATCGCTTAGCATAGGGGCATGAAGGTTCACACCGAGTACCTGACGTTCAACACCCGCAAACAATACGAGATGGTGCACATCACCGATCAGGTGGAAGCGATCGTGCGTAAGTCAGGCGTCGATGATGGGCTGTGTTTTATTTCGCCGATGCACATCACAGCCGCGATTTACGTGAACGATCATGAGAGCGGCTTGATCGAGGACATTAGCGTGTGGCTTGAGAAGCTGGCGCCGCGCTGGCCTGGGTATAAGCACCATCAAACCGGCGAGGACAACGCCGATGCTCACCTGAAGGCGTTGCTGCTGCACCACGAGACGACGCTGCCGGTGACGCGTGGCAGGCTGGACCTCGGAACGTGGCAGAGGATCTTCTATGCCGAGTTTGATGGGCAGCGTTCGAAGCGGGTGATTGTAAAGGTGATGGGCGCGGGGAAGAGCGAGTAGTGGCAGGCGCTTCTGGGCTGTGCGTCAGAGCTTGGGCTTAGACCGCGGTGAGGATCTCTTCTTCGAGGCTTTGCTTCTCGAAAAGGTCGGCGTAGTAGCCGTTCCGAGCGACGAGTTCCTCGTGGGTGCCGAGCTCCACGATGCGGCCGCCGGAGAGCACGGCGATGCGATCGGCGTTGCGAGCGGTGGAGGCACGATGCGCGATCAGCAGCGTGGTGCGGCCTGCCATCGCGGTGCGCAGGCCGGTGAGGATCTTCTCTTCGGTGTAGGTATCGACGGAGGCCAGGGCGTCATCGAGGATCAGGATGCGAGGCTCGCGGAGCAGCGCACGCGCGATGGCGGAACGCTGCTTCTGTCCACCGGAGAGCGTGACGCCACGCTCGCCCACGATCGTGGCGAAGCCCAGCGGAAACTCCTGAATCTCTGCCCCGATGTGCGCTGTGCGGGCGGCCGCGAGTACGTCGTCCATGCCGGCCTCAGGGACGCCAAAGGCGATGTTGTCGTGGATGGTGGTGGAGAAGAGAAAGGTCTCCTGCGGGACGAACCCGATAGCGGCGCGGAGGTCAGCGAGAGCGTAGTCGCGAATGGGACGGCCATCGATAAGGATCTCGCCGGGTGCGGCATCTTGAAGGCGAGGAATCAAGGAGACGAGGGTGGATTTTCCGGAACCCGTGGGGCCGACAACCGCAAGCGAAGTGCCGGCCGGGATGTGGAGTGAGATGTCGTGGAGGACCTCCGGGCCGGTGTCGTAGCGGAAGTTGAGATGGCGGAACTCGACGTCGCCCTGGATGGTGGTGGTTCGGGACGCAGTGGTCGCCGGTGCAGACGTAGGTCTCTCCACTGCGCTGAAGGGGTTCAGCTCCGGTCGAGATGACAGAGTCCTGGAGGCGGTGCTGATGGCAGGTGCGTCGGCAATCGCCGGCTCTTCCTTGAGGAGCGCGTCGATGCGGACGACGGAGGCAGTGCCGCGCTGCACAAGATTGACAACCCAGCCGATAGCAATCATGGGCCAGGTCAGCTGCACCATGTAGACGCTGTAGCTGGTGAACTCGCCGACCGAGATGCGATGTGCTACCACCTCGCGACCGCCAACGAGCAGCGTGATCATCAGCGAGATGCCGAGGACGAGCTCCAGCGTAGGCCACAGCATGGCCATAAGCCGGGCGAGCAGGAGGCTGCGGCGGATGTACTCGCGGTTGGAGGTCTCGAAGGCGGCAATCTGTGCGTCTTCCTGGGCGAAAGCACGGATGAGGCGGGCACCGGAGAAGTTCTCTTCGGCCTGCGCGGAGATGTCGGAGAACATGGCCTGAATGCGCTCGAAACGCGTGTGGATACGCGCTCCAAAGTACTGCACGAGAATCGACGCGAAGGGCAGCGGCAGAAAGGCGAACAGGGTCAGCCGCGGGCTGATGCGCAACATGAAGGGCAATGCGGCCGCGGTAAAGACGACCGTATTGGCCGAGTACATGATGGCCGGACCGAGCAGCTGGCGCACAGCACTGAGGTCGTTCGTCGAGCGCGCCATGATGTCGCCGGTGCGGTTGCGCTGGAAGAAGGCGGGCGGCTGCTTTTCGAGATGGGCGAAGAGGTCGTTGCGCAGATCGAACTCAATCTCGCGCGAGGCGCCGATGATGATCTGTCGGGTGAGATAAAGGCACACCGCAGAGACGATGGCGACGCCAAGCAGCTCGAGGGCGTGCTGCCACACCGCGGCGGCATGGATATTGCGCCGCATGTCGTCGACGGCGGTGCCGACCAGCAACGGGATTGTGGCTTTGGCGCAGTTATAGATGAGCAACGCGAGCCCGCCCCAGGCGAAGCTCTTCCAGTAGCGCCGGAGATAGGGAAAAAGCGGGCGGAGACGTTTGATCATTGCGGGGCAGAAGACCTTTGCTCCAAGTAGAGGCAGCCGACATTTAGCGATCGACTGCCCCTCACCAGGCTAGTGGGGTGTTGAGGACGGCGATGTAGACGATGGCGGCGATGTGGAGGGCGGAGTCGCAGGTGCCGTGCTGGGTGCCGCGTTGGGCGTTGTAGACGGTGTGCGTGGAGCCGCACCCGTCGGCGGCGTGGCTGGCAGCGATCCCGGTTGGTTTGGCTGACCGGGCGTGGCAGGCCGAGTACCGAGCGGCGAGGCACCAGCAGGGCCGGCACCGGCGGGCGGTGCGGGCCTTGGGTTGGGGTCTTCGGCGCTCTGCGAGACGAGCTCCATGTCAAAGACAAGCTCGGCCTTGGCGGGGATGGTGGGCGGGTGGCCCGGGGCGCCGTAGGCCAGCTGATAGGGCACAAATAGCCGACGCTTGCCGCCGATGTGCATGCCCTCAAAGCCCATGTCCCAACCAGGAATCACGCGGTGGCCGCCGTAGGGGAAGCTGATGGGCTTCTTGTCGGGATGATCGTAGGAGGAATCGAACTTGGTGCCATCGGTCAGGTAGCCGGTGTAGTTCACCGTGTAATACATGTGAGGCCTGGCGAGCTCGCCTGTGCCGACATGCACCTCGGCGTAGCCAAGGGTAAAGACCATGGGCAGATTGCTGAAATTTTCGCGGATCTCCGGGCCGACCATCGGCGAGATAACGTCCAGCCGTTCGGAGATGGTGAAGAGCGGCTTGGCGCAGGGTGTGCCGGTGGGCAAGGCGGGGATCTTGGGCGAAAGGGTCGGGAGGGTGAAGCATCCGCCGGCGGTGGATGCCGTGCTTCTGGCGGCCGTCGAACGATGCGTTGTCGCGGTGGTGTGATGGGCGGGGGTGGAGCTGGTCTGCGCCGCGGCGACGGCAGCGTTCGCGGAGACTCCGACCAACAGAAGCAGGGAAAGGTTCGCTTTCGTCATTTCACCCATCAGTTTATGCCACACGGCGGGCCTCGCGTAGCGCAGGCGAACTCAGGTGGGGGTGCGCAGCAGAAGGTACGACCCGGCCATGGCGAACAGCAGGTCCGGCGACCAGGCCGCCAGCACCGCTGGCAAGGTATTCACGTCACCGAGATTTTCGAAGATCCCGGCGACGATCCAGTAGGCAATGGCCACGCCCACCGCCGCGCCCATACCGGCGATGCTTCCGCGTTTTCCCGCGGAAAGCGCGAACGGCACAGCCACGATGGCCATGATGAGGGAGATGAGCGGGTAGGCGAGCTTGCGATTCAGCTGCACGCGGAGTCGTGTGGTCTGAAAGCCGCTCTGCTGCAGGTCGCGGATGTAGCGCCGCAGCTCGTCGTAGCTCATCTCCTGCGAGGGCCGCTCCTCTTTCTTGAAGTAGGACGGGGTCTCGCGGATCTCCGGAAAGGAGCCTGCGGCGAAGGTGGCGAAGCTGGCCACGGTTTCACCGTTGAAGTTGCGCTGCCAGCCGTCGTTGAGCACCCAGCGGCCATCGTGTTCATCCCATTGCGCGCTGGTTGCGAAGATGCGGCGGGTCAGGGCGAAGGTGCCGGGCTGGAATTCAAACACGGTGAGGTTTGCGAAGACGTTTCGATCTGGATCGAAGAACTGGTAGTAGAAGATGCGCGTGGGCTCGCCGTTGCGACTCGCTTCGCCGGACATCCACTTGCGATCGGGGCGCAGAAATGTCTGCGTGGGTTTGCCTTTGATGGTGGAAAGCAGGGACTCCTGGCGACGATTGGCGGTGGGCAGGTACACCTCGTCGAACGCGAAGAGAGCGACCGAAAGCAGGGCTGCGAGCACCAGGATCGGCGTCACGACGCGATAGAGGCTGATGCCGGTGGCCTTCATGGCGGTCAGCTCACTGCTGCGGCTGAGCGCGCCGAAGGTGATGAGCACAGCGACCAGCGAACACAGCGGAGCCATGTTGTACAGGATGAAGGGAATCAAGTTCAGGAGGTAATCGAAGACCGTCACCAGCGGCGTGCGGTAACGCACGATGTCGCCAAGCAGCTCGAAGAAGGTAAAGATGAGAAACAATACCGTGATGCCGGCCAGCACAAGAACGAAGTTGCGCAGAAAGCTGCCCATCACGTACTCATCGAGAATGGAAGGGAAGGGTGCGCGCAGCGCCATGCGCAGACGCTGCATGGCCCCGGCGGAGCCGACCGCTGCGCGCGGCAGTGTCGGGTGTCGGGCCTTGCCCGCGGAGGGTCGGCGCAGGGAGGTGCCGAGGGAGGCTAGACGGTCCAGCACGGCCCCACCGGTGGAGATTTGTTGGATGAGCAGAACGCCGGCGGCGGAGAAGAGCAGATTTGCACCCCACACGCCCACAACGGCCGAGAGCTTGCCATCGCGGGCCAGGGCGGTGCCCATAAACGAGGTGATGTAGTAGAGAAAGACCAGCAACAGCGTGAGCACGAAGGCCGCGCCCTTGCCACCGCGCTTGGAGCTAAGCCCCAGGGGTACGCCCACCAGCATCAGCACGAGACAGGCGGTGGGGTAGGCGAGGCGACGGTGCAACTCGATGCGGAAGGGCTGCGGATCGCCTCGCTGCGCCGCACCGTAAGCCCGCCTCCAGAGCTCACGTGTGCCAGTCGCTTCCAGCGGGGTGTTGCGCCGGGTGATGTGCTGAGTCGCCTCACCCCCACCGCCCTGCACGGGAAGATCAGTCGAGGTGAAGGTAGAGATCTCATATTGCTCGGGGTTGGCGGCAGCACTGTCATGGCGCGCCCCGTCGGCAAGCTCCAGATGCAGGGTCTGCGCGCCGCCGCTGAGCACCACGCCGTCTTTTGCGGTGATGATGTGCGGTGATGCGGGCTGGGACAGGTCGGCGAGAAAGACGTTTTTCCAGAGCGCAGCGCCGTTGGTGCCGGGCGTGACATCTCCCACGTAAAGGACGTAGTTTTTTAGGTCTTCGTAGAAGACGCGCGGCTGGACTTCCAGCGTGGCCTGCGAGGTCTTGCTCACCTCCTCATAGCGGAGCAGGGCTGCGGAGGCCCGTGGCGCGACGAAGAGCGTGTTGAACAGCCCGCCGACCCAGCACACGACGGCCAGGAAGCTGACGATGCGCAGAAAACTGAGCACACCCACGCCGCTGGCGCGCATGGCGGTGATCTCGCTATCGGCGGCGAGCCGGCTGAGGCCCAGCAAGATACCGATGAGCACGGCCATAGGCAGCGTCAACGTAAGGAAGGTGGGCAGGAGATAGCTGAGCAGCCGCAACAGATCGAGCGGCGAAGCGATGCCGCGCACAAACAGCTCCAGCAGCGGCAGCAGGTAGCGCATCAGCAGCACAAAGGTGAATAGCAGGCCGCCGAGCAGCGAGTAGCCGACGATCTCGCGGAGGATATAGCGGGTGAGGATACGCACAGGAAAAACTCGTCTCAGGCAGTCTGGCCCGAGTCTACCGCAGGGCCTGAAGGGGAAAACCGAACAGCCTAGGATCGCGAGGGCTGCGTCATTGCAGGGGCACGGGTGAGTCGTAGCGAGTTGAGCAGGACGCTCACCGAGCTGAGTGCCATCGCCGCGCTGGCGAGTGCGGGGCTGAGCGCGATCCCGAAGTGGGGCAGCAGAAGGCCGGCGGCGACAGGCAGACCGAGGAGGTTGTACCCGAGTGCCCAGCCGAGATTCTGGCGCATCAGCCGACGCGTTTTCCGGGCCAGTCGTACCGCGAGTGGGATGAGCCGCAGGTCGTGGTGCAGCAGCAGCACGTGGCCGGCTTCCCGGGCGAGGTCGGTGCCAGAGGCCATCGCGATGCCCACGTCCGCCCCGGCCAGTGCGGCTGCATCGTTGAGCCCATCGCCGGCCATGGCCACATGGAGACCCGCGTGCTGCAGCTTCTCGATGGCGCGGAGCTTGTCCGCAGGAAGCAGCCCGGCCTGCACCTCGGCGATGCCGGCTGCGGCGGCCATGGTCTCGGCGGAGGCGGCCGTGTCGCCGGTAACGAGGACCGTACGGTAGCCCATAGACCCCAAATCCGTGACGACTGCAAGGGCGGCCTCACGCAAGGTGTCCACAGCGTAGAAGGTTGCGGCGTGGGTGCCATCGATCAGAAGGAACATCGGCGTGGCGTGGGTCAGATTCGGTGGGGGAAGCGGAAGCGTGGTCTCGGCGCTGAGAAGACTGGCGCTGCCCACGGCAACGGTGTGCCCATCGACAATGGCTTCGGCCCCGATGCCGGGGAGCACCCGGCCTGCCTCCACGGTAGACGTCTGCGCCGACTGCGTGTGTTCGCGAACGTACCCGAGCACCGCCGTGGCGAGAGGATGGGTGGAAAGCTGTTCCACGGCGGCGGTCCAGCGCAGGAGCAGATCTTCGCCGTAAGCAGGGTTTGCGCCGAGCACGAAAGCGGCGATGCGGGGCTTGCCTTCGGTCAGCGTGCCGGTTTTGTCGAAGGCCATCACGTCAGCCGCCGCCAACCGCTCTAGTGCCTCGCCACCTTTGAACAGCACGCCGGCGCGTGCTCCGGTGCCCAGCGCCACCGTGACGGCGGCGGGGACCGCCAACCCCATCGCACAGGGACAGGCCACGATGAGAACGGACAGCGCGAGCGAGACGGCCCGGCCCAGGCCGGCGTGATGCACGCCGACGTTGTCCACGAGGGCCCAGCCGGTAAAGGTCAGTGCGGCCACTAGCAGAACCGCTGGAACGAAGACGGCGCTGGCGCGATCGGCGAGGCCCTGCATGGGGGCGCGGCTGGCGCGGGCGCGGTCCAACAGCCGGTTCATCTGCGCAGAGGTGGAATCGGCACCGATCGCGGTCGCGCGCAGGACCAGGGCGCCGTCCAGGTTCAGGGTGCCGCCGAGCACACGATCGCCCTCGGCACGGGTTACCGGCAGCGGCTCGCCGGTAAGCATGGACTCATCGACCGAGCTGCGTCCGGCGAGGATCACAGCGTCGAGCGGCACACGGTCGCCGGGCAGCACACGCAGCAAGTCTCCGACCGCGAGGGCGTCCAGGGGAAGCAGCGTCTCCGGGGCGTTCAGCAAATCTGTGGGGTCCGCGTTGACGCCATCGCCGAGCCAGCGCGCCTGCCCGGTCTCGACGCGGGCCAGGCCACGCAGGTCGCGGACCGCGCGCCGCCGTGCGCGGGTCTCGAGCCAGCGACCGCTTAACAGGAACGCCAGGATGAGCACGACGGCTTCAAAATACACGTCCCTGAACAGGGCGAGTGGGTGACCGAGCGCGTCTGCAACGGTCACCGCGACGGAGACGCCGAAGGCAGACAGGGTGCCGAGGGCCACGAGCGTGTTCATATTGGTTGCGCGGTGACGGGCGGCGCGCCAAGCCGCGCTGTAAATCTCCGGTGCGGCAAACAACATCGTGGCGAGCGCCAAGACCAGCAGTGTTCCCCGCAGCATGTTTGGCGGGCATATCAGCAAGGACTGCGGCACGAGGGGCATCGTGACGCGCATGAACAGCCGGCTGAGCGGATCAACGGCGGCACCGGCCTCGCCGCTGCGCATGAGCGGCATGGACAGGAGCATGGCCGCGACTCCCGCGAGGAGTGAGCCAGCAGCGCGCCAACCGAGGGAACGCTCCCAGGCAGCGGGCAAGTCCTTGTCGGTTTCCGTGTGGGGGTCCACACGCTTGCTGACGCCATAGCCGGCCGCTCGCACGGCATTTGTTAACACACTAGGATCAAGGGGCAGCGCGCTCGTTACCTGCGCTCGGTGCCCCAGAAGATCAACGGAGACGCTCCGGACTCCGGGTACGGCCTCGAGAGCGCGATGTACGTGAACCTGGCAGGCCGCGCAACTCATGCCGGTGATGCGCAGGGTTTGCTCCTGCTCCCACGCAGGTTCCGTAACGGGGCTCACAGCGCTTCCGAGGTGACCTGCGCCGGGAAGCCGGCTGCCTCAAGCGCCCCCATAATCTGCTCCGGAGGCGCGGCGGAGGTGACGCGCGCGGAGCCGATGGTGACCTCGTCGGCGTGCGTGGCAGGCATTGCGTTCAGGGTCAGGGTGACGCGGCGTACACACGCGCCGCAATGCATTTTGTCGATTCGAAGAGCCACCGTCGCCATTGCTATACGATGCGCGGACAACGGAGAGGAAGCAGAGACTAGGGGGTCGCAGCAGGGGCCATGTAGCGGTAGCCCACACCGCGCACAGTGAGCAGGTAGATCGGGTTGGCGGGCTCGGGCTCCAGATAACGACGCAGGCGGACGATGAAGTTGTCGATGGGACGCGTATCGGTATCGCCCTGCACGCGCCACACCCCCTCCAACATCTCTTTGCGGGAGACGACGCGGCCGGGCCGCTCGACCAGGTAGCGCAGCAGATCGGCTTCCATCACCGTGAGGCGCACGGGCCCCTCGCCGCCGCGGATCTCGAGAGCGTCGAAGTCTACCGTCCGCGTACCGATGCGCACGGTGCCGTTTGGTGCATCCCGCTCCCCCAATGTAGTTGCTGCGTTCTCCGCTTCGTTGGGCGCAACCTCGCCCAGCCAGTGGGCGCGACGCAGCAGGCTGCCCAACCGAGCGAAAAGCACGTTCAGATCGAAAGGTTTAGGCAGGTAGTCATCCGCGCCGGAAGCGAAGCCCTCCACGACATCCTCCGTGCGCCCGCGTGCCGTCAGCAGCAGCACCGGCATGAAGCGTTTGGCCTCGCGCAACGCCCGTACAACGCTGAAGCCATCGCGGCCGGGCAGCATCACGTCCAGCAGGACGGCGGCGGGTGGCGGATCGGCTCCCAGCAGCCACGCCAACGCGGCATCGCCGTCCGCCTCGTGGTGGGTCTGGTAGCCTTCGGCCTGCAGATTGAAAAGCAGACCTTCGGCGAGGTGCTCTTCGTCTTCAACAACGGCGATCAGGGCCTGGTTCACGGGAGGACCTCGCCCACTCAGCTTAGCGCGAGAGGGAGCTTCAGCAGCATGGTCGTGCCTTTGCCCAGACCATCGCTGACGGCGCGGATATCCCCGCCATGCTGCTTGGCGATGGTGCGTACAAGGAAGAGGCCCAGACCGGTTCCCTTGATCTTCACGCGATCGGCAGAGTCGGCCCGGTAAAAACGCCGGAAGATTCGCTTCAGCTCATTGGAGGGAAGGCCGAGGCCGGTATCGGTGATGGCCACCACGGCAAAGGTGTACTGCTCAATCGAGAGTCGCACGCGTACATGGACGCCGTGCGGGCTATATTTCACTGCATTTTCGATAAGGTTGAGGAGGGCTGTGCGAAGGTCTTCGACATGGCCGTTGACGAACAGCCGTACGTCCCCGGCTACCTTTTCGA
This sequence comes from uncultured Acidobacteriaceae bacterium, assembly GCA_964242225.1. Taxonomy (GTDB): domain Bacteria; phylum Acidobacteriota; class Terriglobia; order Terriglobales; family Acidobacteriaceae; genus Granulicella. Next base: position 575,729 of record CAXTAE010000002.1, on the reverse strand, counting down.
AGACGATCGCCTCGGCGGGGAGGTTATGCCGGCGGAGCACGATGTCAATGCACTCGTCCAGCAGAGGGCGCAGCTCTACGCGGGCTCGCTCGCCGGTGCGCGGGCGGCTGCCCAGTTCACCGGCTTTCAGTACCTGCTCCACGGTGGCCAGCAGACGGTCCGTGTCCGCGCGCATGGTGCGGTAGAACTGTTGCCGTTGTTCCTCGGCGACCGGACGACGTTCGAGCGTGTCGAGGTACAGACGCAGGCTGGCGAGCGGGGTCTTCAGTTCGTGGGTGACGGCGTTAAGGAAGCTGTCCTGGCGCTCGTTGCGGCGGATCTCGCGCAGCAGGAAGACGGTGTTCAGCACGACGCCGGCAATCAGAATGCCGAACAGCAGGACGCCCAGAACATCGATCGCGAGCCGCCGGCTGTTGTTCTGCACCCAGGTGACGTTCAGCGCGATGGCCACGCAGATCAGGCACACGCCCAGTGTGAGAAAGAACGCCTGGCTCCTGCGGCGACGCGTGAGGTTCATAGCACCCGAGGCGAGTATAGCCGTCGAGGCTGCCGCGCAAACAAAGAAGCCGTCCCGCGAGGGGAACGGCTTCTTTGCTGGCTTCGGAGGAGTCGGGACCGGTTAGTTTGCGCCGGCTGGCTTGGGGTTCTTGGGGTCGAACTTAGCGACCTGAACCTTTTTAGCCAGACCCACCTTTTCCATGCACCAGATGCCGTAGTAGTTGATGTCGAACTCATACCAGGCGAGGCCGTGACGCGCGCTTACCGGGTGGGCGTGATGGTTGTTGTGCCAGCCTTCACCACCGGTGAGAAGGGCGACCCACCAGCTGTTGCGGCTGTCGTCCTTGGTTTCAAAGCGGCGTGAACCCCAGAGGTGCGTGGCCGAGTTGACCAGCCAGGTGGAGTGCAGGCCCAGCGTAGTGCGCAGGAACGTGCCCCAGAGCATCATGCCTACGGCACCGGCCACGCGGTGACCGGGGCTCGCCAGCGCCGCACCGATCGCGAGCTGCAGGAAGCCGGCAATCGTCAGGGGCAGCCAATGAAAGCGCGAAAGCCAGACGTGCACCTTGTCGCGGGTAAGGTCAGGAGCGTAGCGGCCCAGCAGGGCAGTCTCAGAGTGAAGCGCGCGACCGGAGAGGATCCAGCCGGCGTGTGCCCACCAGGTACCGTCGTGGGGGGTGTGCGGGTCGCCTTCGTGATCGGAGAACTGATGATGCACGCGATGCGTGGCCACCCAGAAGATTGGTCCACCTTCCAACGCCATCGTGCCGCACATGGCGAGGAAGTACTCGAGCCACTTGGGCGTGCGATAACCACGGTGCGTCAGCAGGCGATGGTAGCTCATGCCGATACCCACGTTGATCGCGAAAAAGTACATGATGACCGCAGCAAGCAGGTTCTTCCACGAGAAGAAGAACAGCGCGGCGATCGCGCCGGCATGAAACGCACCCATGAAGAGGCTGGTGAGCCAGTTGATGCGGCCCTCCTGGTGCTCCCGGCCCATCCGCAGGTCCTGCTTGATCTTTTCGGTGGTCTCTTTAACGGACCGGAAGACGTCACTGGCAGGGGCCGACTGCGGTGTTTCTGTTTCAGGGGTGATGATAGCTGAGCTCATAAGGCGGAATGCTCCTTCACCTTCGAACATACAGAGCGTGGCACGCCGTGTGTGTAAGACTTTCGTAAGCGGCTCCCACGGGCAGGCCACCCCCAAAAGTCGCATTGTCTTTGCTCACCATTTAGAACTGAAAGTACAGGAATGACGCGGGTTTGCCGAGGTTGGCGAGCACGGCAAAAAACAGCACGGCCATCAGGAGTCCCCAGCCCAGATTGGGCTGCCAGCGCAGGCTGGGAAGCCAGTTGCGGTAGGGCTGAGCGCGGGGCTCTTCCTGCAGGATCTGCTGCGTGTTGGGTAGAAACCAGACTGCGGGGAACAGGGCGAAGGCGAAACCCGCATCCAGCAGATTGCCCAGCGGCCCAGCGCCATGCGCCCCGAAGAGATCCTGCAGCATGCTCCAGGCGGCCGGCAGCGACTCCGCCCGAAAGAACACGAGGGCCAGGGCCACCTGCAGGTAAACCCCGAGGCGCATTCCCATCTGCGCCAGGCCGGAGACCTCGACGGGTTCTATACCCCGCTTGCGCTGCCTGAAATGCCGCCAAGCCTGGTTGGCGGTGAGATAGACGCCATGGAGAAGACCGAAGAGCAGGAACTGGATGCCAGCGCCGTGCCAGAGGCCAGTCAGTAACATGGTGGCGATTGTCGGGTAGGCCACCATGCTGGTGAAGCCGCTGGGAGTGACCAGGCTCTTGCGGCTGATCTTCCTGCCGGCTGCCAGGCGGCGCCGCTGCACGGCCAGCAGCAGTGGGTTGTACATGTATAGCGTGACATAGCGGGTCAGCGTCATGTGCCAGCGCTGCCAATACTCAGTGACACTGGTGGCCTTGAAGGGCGAATCGAAGTTGAGCGGAAAGCGTATGGAGAAGATGCGCGCCAGCCCTATGGCCATGTCCGAGTAACCAGAGAAATCGAAGTACAGCTGCATGGTGTACAGCACCAGCCCGGCCCAGGCGGCGGTGGCGGTCTGGGAACCGGCGTGCGCGAAGGCCTTGTCAGCACCGGCGGAAAGCTGGTCGGCGATCAGGACCTTTTTGCCCAGGCCCAGCAGAAACCACGTAAGGCCGAGGGACACGTCATCCGGAGCCAAGCGAAAACGCCGCCCCGGCGCGAACTGCGGCATCATCTCTTTGTGGTGCAGGATTGGGCCCGCGATCAAATGCGGGAAAAAGGTCACAAAGAGCACGTAGCTGAGCAGGTCCTGGCGCTCCGCCTGCCCCTGGGCCAGGTCGACGAGATAGGAGATCTGCGTGAAGGTGAAGAACGAGATGCCCAGCGGTAGCAGAATCGGCCAGGGCTGCAGCCGCGCGGCATGGAGGTGCAGCAACAGCAGAAGCGTCTTGCCGAGATACTTGAAGTAAAAGAGCGCCAGGAGGTTTAATGCGACGCCAGCCCAAAGCAGATGTTTGCGCAGAGCACTGCCTTCCGGCGCACGCGTGATCGCGGCAGCCATCACGTAGTTCAGGCAGATGGACCCGAGCAGCAGAAGAACGAAGCGGGGGTTCCACACCGCGTAGAACACAACCGAGCAGAGTGCCAGCCATCCGATGACCGGCCGGCGCCCAAACCTCCCCAACAGGTGGAAGCCGACCATAGCCACCGGTAAGAAAAAAAAGAGGAAGCGGTAGGAGTTAAAGAGCATGCCGGATCGTGACCAGGATGAGGTTGTGAACAGCGGGGCGGAACCCCATTGGGCGCGACAGTAGAAACACGAGGCGAGGCTGGCTCAGCGGCGGGCCGCCACGGTTCGGAGACCATCGGTGACCCGCGCCGGCCGTGCCGGGGGAGCGGGCGCGACGTACCGGTGGTCTTGCTGCGCCACCTGGATGACCTGACGCGCCACAAGGGCGCTGACCACGCGTGAGCCAAAGGCGGTGTAGTGCCGAGAATCATTAAAAAGACCGACCGGCAGGCCCTGAAGACGATTGTTGGTGACGCCCCGCAGCTCCCGGGTGTAGGCGTCCAGATTTTCGTCGCAGGACGGGATGGGTGCCACATCCACGAGCACCACCGCGCCGTGTTCGCCGTATGCCTTCTGGTACTCCTGCGTGACGGACTCGGCAAAGGTGCTGTTGGGATCGGCAGGCTGCGTCTCGGTCTTGTCGCAGTTGGTGCGCGCCGGAGAAGGCGGCGTGAAGAAGCCATTGCGCACCTGGATCTCATCCTCCTCGGAACGAAGGTGTGTCGCCCGGAACCACAGGTCCTTGATGCCGTAGTACGCCGAGTAGCCAGCAGCATAGCCGGCGAAGGCGATGGCCTCGTGCGGGTGCTGCAAGAGGACGCGACGGGCGTCGTCCGGCGAACCGTGGCGCAACAATTCGAGCAGGCCCTCAGCGTAGACGGTGTGGCTCCAGATGCGGTTGCGCTGCTGAAAATCGTCGGGTGAGAGCTGCACGACGAGTACCCGGGGCTGGGCGTTTTGATTCAGAAAGCTGTTCAGCGTCAGATTGCCCGTGACGGCCAGCACGGCGTTGGTTACCGCGATGTTGCAGGTCTCGAGGCCGGTGTCGCGATAGACAAGCGAGGGATCGATGCCAGTCATAGCGGTGGAATCACCGAAGATCAATACATCGCAGCGGCGATTCCGCATGCCGAAGATGGCATCGTTGGACTGCACCCAGACGCTGGCGCCATGGTGCAGAAAAAAGTCGGAGGCCCCCAGCAGAATGAATGCGGGCACGGCCAGTACGGGCAGAAGGATCACGAGCATGCTGTACAGGGCAGCCCGGTTGACGCCCCGGCGCCCCGCCGCACTCGCGGTCGTGCGCTCAGACGACACGGCTTCCTGTTGTAGTTGCAGTGCCAGGCTCATGAAATCCAGTGCGATTCTATCGTGGCGAGCCAGCCGGGTTGGCGCGAGTTGCCGTCCCCGACCGAATCCGCGGTGCCGATCGAGTCTTAACCGGTCATTAGGTAGAGACCCGGGTCCTGGAATTAAGACGCTGTGATTGCACGTAAAGTCACAGCGGGTGCTCCTAGCGCAGAAATACGCTCAGTTCCGAGGCCGCTGCCCGCAGGGGCTGCAGGAACTTGGTCTGCATGTCGAGCATGGGCATGCGCGGAGCGTGGCCGCTGAGGTTGACCGTCGCCACCACGCGGCCGTTCGGGGCCGTCACCGGCACCGCCAGCGAACGCAGGCCGATCTCGTACTCCTGGTCGCACAGCGCATAGCCGTTGCGGCGCACGTTGCGCAGCGCGAGTCGAAGCTTTTCGACGGAACTGATCGTACGCGGGGTAAAGGGCGTCAGCGTCACGCGCGCGAGGTACGCTTCCAGCTGATCCTGCGGAAGATAGGCGAGTAAAACGCGGCCCATGCTGGTGCAGAAGGCGGGCAGGCGCGAACCGATGTGCAGATCGACAGCCATGACGCGGTTGATGGACGAGCGCGCGATATAGACGATGTCGTCGCCATCGAGTGTGGCCACCGAGAAGCTCTCATGGTGAATATTGGACATGCGCTCAAGGATCGGTTGCGCCGCGTTGGCAAGGGTGCTGGATGCGGTGTAGGTATTGGCCAGCGTCAGCATCTTGGGCCGCAGGGAGTAGCGCTGCGCCTCATCCGCGCCGGCAAAGCCGAGCTTCACCAGGGTGTACAGGCAGCGGCGAACGGCGGCCCGCGACAGGCCCGTGCGCAGGCTGAGCTGCGAGATGGTCATCTGCGGCATCTGCGGGGTAAACGCCTGAATCACAACAAGACCGCGCGCCAGGGACGCCATGAAGTTTGGGTCGCCCGTATAGGCATCGAGGGCTACTCCGGGAAGCTGCCGGGGTTTGGCCACCACACCGGCCAAAGCGGTGGGAACGGGCGCAGGGGCAAGGGATGTGGGAGCGGTCGACACGAGGAGCCTCCAGGGAAGCGGGACCGAACCTGCTGAAATCTGTTCGATTGCCGCTCTGAGACTACGATAAACGCACCGCGGGCTTGCAAGCAAGGTTTGCGTGGTCGCTTTGCGGCTCCGGGACGAACTTCCGTGAGGATGGAATCCCCACGGAAGCGAAAGCCGGATTTGTTTGGGATGTGGAACTGCGCAGGGGATCAACCCTGCCGCGATTGGGCTCGGACGGGGTTAGTGCGCGTCTGCGCTTTACTTCGCCGCACGGTACCGCTCGATCAGCTGGTTTGTCGAGCTGTCGTGCTGCGGTGCCGCCGTGCCCTCGATCTCCGCCGCAATCTTCTGCGCGAGCACCTTGCCGAGTTCCACGCCCCACTGGTCGAAGGAGTCGATGCCCCAGATCACGCCCTGGGTGAACACGGAGTGCTCATAGAGCGCGATCAGCTTGCCCAGCATCGCCGGCGTCAACGCTTCGGCGAGAACGGTGTTGGAGGGTCGGTTGCCTTCGAACACGCGATGCGGCACCAACCAGTCGGGTGTGCCTTCGGCCTTTACCTGCTCGGCTGTTTTACCAAAAGCGAGCGCCTCGGTTTGCGCGAAAACGTTGGCCATCAAGAGGTCATGGTGCGGACCAAGTGGATTGAGACTCTTGAAGAAACCGATGAAGTCACAGGGAATCAGCCGTGTGCCCTGATGGATGAGCTGGTAGAAGCTGTGCTGGCCATTGGTGCCGGGCTCGCCCCAGTAGATCGGCCCGGTCTCCACCTGAACGTGCTCGCCGGCCAGCGTGACGTGCTTGCCGTTGGATTCCATCGTGAGCTGCTGCAGGTAGGCGGGGAAGCGCTTCAGATACTGCTCATACGGCAGCACCGCCACGGTTTCGGCGCCAAAGAAATCGGTGTACCAGACGGTGAGCAGGCCCAGCAGGGCAGGGAGGTTCTTTCCCAGCGGGGCGGTGCGGAAGTGGACGTCCATGGCATGGAAGCCGGCGAGCATCTCGCGAAAAGCGTCGGGTCCGATAGCGATCATGGTGCTGAGTCCGATGGCGGAGTCCATGGAGTAACGGCCGCCGACCCAGTCCCAGAAGCCGAACATGTTCTCGGTGTCGATGCCGAACTTCGCAACCTCCTTGGCATTGGTGGAGATGGCGACGAAGTGTTTCGCGATCGCCTTCTCATCCCCGCCCAGACCCTTCAGCGCCCAGTCGCGTGCGGAGTGGGCATTGGTCATGGTCTCCAGCGTGGTGAAGGTCTTGGAGGCGACTAAAAAGAGCGTTTCGTCAGGTTGCAGGTCGCTGACGGCCTCGACGAAGTCTGTGCCGTCGATGTTGGAGACGAAGCGGAAGACGAGGTCGCGCTGCGAATAGTGCTTCAACGCTTCGTAGGCCATCACCGGCCCGAGGTCTGAGCCACCGATGCCGATGTTGACGACATTGCGAATGCGCTTGCCGGTGTGGCCCTTCCATTCGCCGGAACGGATCTTGTTCGCGAACCCGCTCATCTTGTCGAGCACTTTGTGAACTTCCGGGACGACATCCTCGCCATCGACGAGAATCTTCTCGGTCGCGGGTGCCCGGAGCGCGATGTGCAGCACGGCACGGTTCTCGGTGACGTTGATTCTTTCTCCAGTGAACATGGCCTCGGTACGGCCCTTGAGATCGATGTCCTCGGCGAGCGCGATCAGCCGTTGTAACGTCTCGTCGGTGATGCGGTTTTTGGAGTAATCGAGCAACAGGCCCTCGGCCTCCAACGTGTACTTCGGCCCGCGCTGGGCGTCTTCGGCGAAAAGCTGCTTCAGGGTGGTGCTCTTCATCGCGGCGGCGTGGGCGGCGAGGTCCTTCCAGGTTTGGCGGTCTGTCAGGGCCGTTACAGTTTGCGGCATGGTCGTTTTCTCCGGGTGGGGTTTTCCTTCCCGAGGGTAAATCAAGGGGTAGACGTTCGCAGAAAGGTATGCCGTCCCTAGGCATGCCTAAGACCCATCGCCACAGGCTGAAGGTGTACCGAGTCACAATTCCTGAGCTTCTTGGCTCGGTGATACGTCACACTGTGTGTGCGCGGAAGCGGCAGTGTCATGAGGTGGTCGGTGCGGAGACGAGAAGAGCAGCGCGGAGCAGAGCAGCGGGTTGGTGTGAATCGCGCGTTGGGTCGAGAACGGTGGACGTACTCCTCGTCGAACACCTTTGGAAACCCGACACTCCCCAGCGATGGGGCAGAGGCGCGCACGACCGGTACCACGCGCAGAGATGTGCTGCGCTCCGCAATTTGCCTGCTTGGGAGCACCGCGGTGCTCTCTGGGTGCGATGGCTTCTTCATCAGTTCGCGCACGAAGACCACGCTTGCCAGTTCGGCCACTACCATCGCCCAGGATGCCTCCATCACCTTGACGGCCACCGTGACCACTTCCGCGGCCACGGGCACGGTGACCTTCTACAACGGCTCCACGCAGTTGGGTACAGGCACGCTGACCACGGGGGTAGCCACCTACACGACGACCGAGCTGCCCTCGGGCGCGGACTCCCTCACGGCCGTGTACGGCGGCGACAGCATCTACAACACCAGCACTTCGGCGGCGGTGATTGTGACGGTGACCAGCACCACGCCGGCCGCTACCACAACCACGCTGACCGCGTCGTCCGATAGCCTGCCTGCGGGTATGACCGTCAAAGTCACGGCGACGATCTCCAGCCCCTCGGCCACAGGCACGGTGACGTTCTACAACCTCAGCACAAACCTTGGGACAGGTACGATCAACGCAGGTGTGGCGACCCTCTCCACCACGACGTTGCCCGTCGGGGCGGACTCGTTGACAGCCGTTTACCCGGGGGACAGCAACAACGCCGGCAGCACCTCGGCTGCGATCACGGTGACGATCACGTAGGCGTTGGGGCCTGGAAAGCTCGATGCAGAAGGACTAGAGACTGCTCAAGACGTCAAGAACAGCCTGAGGATCCGTGCGAACGCGATGATCCGCGTGCGCTTCCGCGAAAGCGATCGTGCCATCAGGCTTTACGACGAACGTTGCGGGCAGCGGCAGCCGCCAGGAGTCGTCCTCATGGCCACTGACCGCCCCATTCATTAGTGGGAGGTTCACGAGCATCGACCGGTACCAAAGGCGGGTCTCGGCAGGCACGATGTAGGCCACGCCGAACTCTGCGGCAGTCCGTGCGGCGGGGTCGGAGAGCAGGGGAAAGGTGAAACCGTGCGGCTTGGCATGGTGTTGTGCCGTGAACGCGTTTTGCCGTGGAAGCTGCGGGCTGATGGCGACCAGCAGCGCCGAGGACCCTCGCTGTGGTGAACGCAGGGCCGGCGACAGGGCCTGCCAGGTTTCCAGTTCCGTCATGTCATAGGGGCACCAGCGGCCGCGAAAGAACTTCACCACCAACGGGCCTAGCGCCAGGAGGTCCTCCGAACGGATTACTTTGCCGCTTGCGCCGGCGAGGCTAAAGTTTGGCGCGATTCTGCCGATAGGGAGGGCATGGGATGCGAGCTCGGCGGCTTGGAGCGCCCGGATATTCTCCTCGGTACGGGCAAGCCGTTCGGGAGGAACCAGCGCACGCGTTTTTGCGGTGATTTCGTCGAGTTGCTGTTGGAGGGTCGTGACAGACTCTGGGGACATTGATCTTTCAGTCTAGAGCGGCTGGCATGCTGCGAAGAGCACGGAGCTGCCAATCGTGTGTCGGGAGGCTCGATGCCCAAGGGCGGAACTAAGGGTGGAATGGTGGTACTGATCCTATACCGCTTCGAGGCGTTTCGACGCTGGGGCGAGCCTGACCAGGTCAGGAGCTGAGCGGTCGCGACAGGTGCTGGCTGGTCGGATTCAGATCTGCGAGGCCGGTAAAGGGCTGAGCATCAAATTGGAGATATTGCTGACAATTGATTCGTATGCGTAACGCGGCGAGGTAGACAGCTTCTTCCAAGCTGGGTCGGCGCTGAACGCTGCCCAGTTCGCTTCCAGCTCCGGCATACCGGAGAATGTGAGCATATAGGTCAGGCTCGGCATGCGTGGGCCAACGAGAGTCTCGCCGAAGAAGACAGGGTGCAATCCGTTCCTTTGGAAAATTTCGAACTCGCCATTGTTGAACATTTCCACCTTGCGCACATGGGCAGCGTGGCTGGGACTCTCATAGGTGCGCAGCTGAAAAATGCGTTTGCTCCGGGTGGCCGCTGCCGCGGGAACGGCAAGGCGCGGCCAGCCCTCAAACGCCAGCAGCAACGAGCTTTCTAGACGCGCGAAGGGGGGCGAGGTGGCCGGGGCCGCCCAGAAAGACTGCGCTGCGTCCACGAACTCTTCATCGGCGGCAAGCCGCACATCCAGAAGGGCGCCGGCCTCGGCCGAAGCTGCAGGAATCAGCAAATAATACGCGGGCGTCTCCGGCCCGATGTCGAGCTTAAAGAGCCCGACCGGGCCCAACCCCAGGCGTTTGAGCGCGGGCAGCAGGGCATCGTTGAAATACGACTCCGCCAGCGCAGTTTCCGGGCCCATTTGCATCGCGTAGCGGCGGAGGTGGTAAAACTCGCGGGGCGTTTTTGGAGTCTGGGCCATAAGCTGCTTCGATGCGGGCTCCGGGATGAATGCCGAGGCAGACGCGGCTAACGAGTGAACAAGGAATCTACGACGGTGCACACGGAAGCCCTCCTGAGGATTGGACCATTCTACTCAGGCATGGGTGCCCGCTCCATGCGGTAGAGGCGGGACTGGTTTTAGGATAAAGCGCGATAGCCGCAAGCCAGAACAGGCAACAAGGGGAGAGACATTGCCGATTCCAAACTACAGCGTGCTCAAGGGCACACCGACCGCGGGCAAAGTGGTGTCTGGGGCCAGTGCTCACTACCAGATCACCATCCAGGCGGACAGCACCTTTACCGTAGCTGTAAACATCGAGAGCGTCGATGGAAGCGAAGTGCTGTACGTCATCAAGCAAGGCTTTGCGCCCCCCGACACGCCCAGTTTGGACGCTCTCGCGAGCGGCATGACGCGCCTGGCGAGCGAGCCCGGGGGCCTGGCTCTCGACTTCGTCCGCTCTACCGTGGCCGGGGCGCCCATGGTGACACGTGCGGAGATGCAACTACTCCCCAAGGCGACAAGTTCGGCGCAATTTATGGAAGAGGCGTTATCAACGCATGTGGACAAGGAGCGCGAAGGGCCGCACGCTTTGCAGAATGCCGTCGTAGAGCTGCTCAATCAGGCGGTGGCGGATCCGGGAGCGGTGCTCTTCGCCTTCGGGTCGGCCTTCGCGGACGGTGGCGTTGTGGATGGCATTCACGACATTCATATGAATCAGGGCAATCCAGCGAACAATCACGGCAACGACAATGGCATCTGGCAGGATGGCGCGTTGTTCCTCAGCCTTCCTGGCGGTGCAGGTTGGACCGCTGTCTTCCTTGGCTTCCAGACGGAAAGCTGGTCGACGGATGACCGAGGCGATCCGGTGGGCAGCTAGGCTGTTGCTCGCCCACCTTGGACTCCTCTCGTTAGGCCATAAATTCGAGGATGCTGCGCAGCTGCTCGGTCGTGAGGTCGACCACGCGGTGGGTGGCCAGGTCCTTCATCTCGCGCACATGACGGTCGCGACGGCTGAGGATGTCAAGTTCCGCCGACATGCGGTTACCTATGCTGTTGGGCGGTGTGGGTGTGGGTGTGGCGGGCTGGATATCTGCGGACGAGACGACTACGCCGAAGCCGGGCTGTGTACGCAGATCGTCGAGTGTGGCGGAGCTGGACCGAGCGGGGCTATCCGGCCAATCGCGATCGGCCACCTGGATGTCCTCGTGATTGTTGTTGCCGCGGTCAGGCTGCGGTGGCACAAACGGCTGGTTATTCTTCTCGGTCTTCCACATGCGGGGCTGTCTCCAGGACGTCTTCACGATAGGGCGGCTCTGACGGTGCTTCAGGGTAAGCCGCTGCTCGGAGTCTGGCAAGCAAACTCTGGTTTGCACAGAAGTCGCGTGGCGCGTGGTGTTGCTTCCTGTCTCCGTCAGGGCAGGCAGCATGGAGCTGCCCCCGGGGTACTCCGGTCTAAAGTCTTCACGCTTTGAAGTTTAGGTCTGGACTGCGGGCGCGACGAGCTGTTTGGAGTGGGATGAATGGACGACACAGGAGGTGGGTTCGACGGAGATCCCGACTGGGAAACAGTGTAGCGGGCGTGTCAAGTGCAGTCGTTTCCACCGAGTGTCTAGATAGGGTTGGCGGCCTGCATGCGTTTCCTGAGATGTGACGCTACATCCGGAGAAAAGTTCATATGTCGAATTTGGGTGAAGTCGGTGCTTGACAACCGCAAAACCCAACTCGGAGGATGCGCCTGGATTCGGAGCGCACGTCCATGCGTTGCGAGAATCTGGATGGCCGGACAGGAGAGCAACGATCCGGCTTGTCTGCAGCTGAGATGATTGTCGCGCTTATCAGCCTCCTGGCTGATTTTCTTCCCTTGCTGAGTTTCACCACGGAGGAAACATGAATCGCAGAAACTTCTTCGCTCGCCTTTGCCCCCTCGCCCTGGTGTTTTTTGCTGGTATCGCGGCTACCGCCATGGCGCAAACCAACCAATACTCCCGTCCAACGCAGTACTCGAACAACACCAACGGAGTTGTGTATCAACCTTGCGGAGGGTCGAACTACACCGTCAACACAAGCAGCATGCAGAACACGTACATGGGGAAGTCCGGCGCCGGCCCCATCCGCACGCCCTACGCGGAGATGAGTGTCTCCGGGTTCTCTTCTTCCAGCCCCGGGGAGGGACTGCAGACCTACACGATGTACAGCAACTTCATGCCCATCACAGGCACGGTGCAGAGCCTCACCCTGAACTATGCGGTGCAGGCGATTGCGGCGCGATGCGCGTATGTGTCGGCGGTGGGCACGCTCACCACGGGCGCGCTCTACAACTCGGGCGTGATCAGCTACCTGAATGCCAGTTGTTATGGCAGTGGATGCTCGATTTCGTTGCCGAGCAACATCATTCTTTCTACCCTGCAGTTCTTCGTCTGCATCCAGGCGACGAGCACGACGCAGAGTCAACCGGCGCAGGCCCTCGTGGCTGACGTTTGGCTGAACTACGTGGTCGCTGGTTCCTAGTTTCGGACCGATGCTCAAACCTGTTGCCGGGACCGCCCCTTCTGGGGTCCCAGCGACAGATTCGAGGGGTCAGCCGGCGGTGGTGGGGTCGATGATCGTGCGGATGGCCTGGACGGAGTTGGCGGGGAAGTCGGCGATGCGGGCGTGTTCGCGGATGGTCTCCTCATCGGGAGAGATGTAGACGCAGTAGACCTTGTGGTCGGTGACGAAGCTCTCCTGCCACTGAATCTGGGGGCCAAGGGAGGCGAGTACGGAGCAGGAGAGTTTGGAAATAGAGGCGAGCTGGTCGGTGGTCAGCTTGCCAGCGTCCGGGATGTTGCGCTCGATGACGAACTTGGGCATGGGTGCCTCGGGTGGAAAGAATGGCGCAGCGCGGCCCGACTTACGACAACGGCGCCCAGTATAGGGCCTGGCGGCGCTTCGGCAGCCGCAGAAACTGTGGCTCCTAGGTGCGCGGAAGGATGCACTACACTGGCGTCCTGATGCGACCCGTCGTTTGCTTTCCCGTATTATTCGCAATGTCCTTTGCTCTTCCCATGAAAGCGCAGGGTGTAGCGGCTGAACTGCCCAGCGCGACGGCTTCTGCGTCCCAGAGTGGTAAGCAGAGTGCTACTCAGGATGCTGATGGTGTGTACAACGTGGGCGGCGATGTGCGGCCGCCTGTCGTCCTGTCTTCGGTGGATCCCAAGTTCACGGAGCAGGCGCGCAAGAAGAAGATCTCCGGCGACGTGCAGGTCAGCTTGATCGTGGACGCCGAGGGCCTGCCCCAGAACGTGCACGTGGTGAAGGGGATCGGGATGGGGCTGGATGAGAAAGCGCTCGAAGCGGTTCGCGGGTACCGCTTCAAACCGGCGCTGAAGGATGGGATTCCCGTGCCGGTCCGGCTGCTTATTAACGTGAACTTTCGGATCTTCTAGGAGGTGTGCAGACGATGATGCGTTTAGAACGAGTGATGCTGATCTGTCTTGTGGCACTCGCCGCTTCGTTGCCGAATGCCTGGGCCCAGGTGGCAAATCCTCCCGAAGCAGCAACAAGTGTGCCAGAGCCGCCACGGGGGAGCCCTGCCTGGATGGCGCAGGGCGCTCATGCGAGCCACGCTATTGATGTCCCTCCAGTGCTGATTCACCAGGTCACCCCGGTGTATCCGAAAGAGGCGCGCAAGAAGGGGCTGACGGGAGCCGTATGGCTAGCAGTACCGATCGACGAGAACGGGGTGCCCCAGACTGTTCGCGTTGAGCACTCAATCGCCCCAGCGCTCGATGAGGCTGCGCTGCAGGCTGTTCGTGGCTACCGATTTAAGCCGGCGATGAAGGACGGGAGACCGGTGCCCGTTGAGATCAGGGTGTGCATTAGTTTTCAGAAGTTCTGAGAGGGTGCAAGCGGTTGGTCATTCTGAACGGCTGTGGTAGGGATTGCGGCGGTGTGGACCCAAGTCTCAGAAGCGAGAACCGGGACACCCACGGTTCTAGATGCGTGAAATTTGGGCCACAAGCCATTGAATCACTGTTCCCTTTGCAAAGACGTAACCATCATATAAACTGGTTTCGCTTTTTCATCGCCAATCAGCAGCCCGGGGATTTCTATGGCCATGCACGAACAGGTCGGCAAGCAAGAATTTGTTAGGGGCAGCCTCAACACGCTTCTAAAGCACCTGAGAAGTGATTCACAGGATGTCAATACAGCGATTGCAGCGAACGTTGATACACAGGACCCCTCCGCGATCTCCGAGGAGCGTGATCGGCTCATCAAGCAGTTCGAAGGTGTGAAGGCAGCGGCTGATTCTGAGAAGCCAATGAACTATGTCCACTACGCGTCAAGGTTCGACCTAGTCGGCTTGTATCAATCGGTGTTATCAAAGCTCTTCTCCGACATACCTGGACTCCAAGGGTATGGTGATCGCAACCCAATATGGGTTGTTACTTGGATTGAGGAAGCGTTCTACGCGACGGAAGCGTTCTTCAGCCATGTTTACGAAGACGTACACGGAAGAAAAAGACCACTCATCGAGTCCCTCTTAGAAGCCTGGAAAGGGCTGAGCTTCGAGAAAGCCAAGTACCCGGCCGCTACTCCTGCCTCAATCTTATTCCCAGACGTGTGCAAGATCGCGCTGCTAGCGGATTGGGGCGGTGACAATCCCGCAGCTCGAAAGATAGCGGGCGTAGTTGAGCGTGCTAACCCCGATATTGCCGTCCACTTGGGTGATATCTACTATGGGGGCGTCAGAGAAGAGTGTGAAGCTTTTCTGGGAAACTGGCCGACTAGGCGCGACGGAACTTCGGTTCGGCCTTCTGCGAACTTTGCTCTGAACGGCAACCATGAAATGTACAGCGGTGGTGAATCTTACTTCAACGTAGTACTGCCTGCTTTCGGGCAAGCACAGCCGTTCTTTTGTCTCGAAAACAAGTATTGGCGTTTGATCGGGCTGGACACCGCGTATGCTCAAGGTCGCCTGAAGCCGAGCGGTCCTGACGATCCGTTGACCGCTCAATGGGATTGGCTCATCAACCTGCTAAAGAACGGCCCCAAGAAGGCCAACATTCTACTTACCCATCACCAACCAGTCTCCGCGCATCAGAGCGAATTCGAAGCATCACAACCCTTGCGAGACGACATAGCCGAGCTTCTGGCGATGGATGGCATTGGAGTTCATGCGATCTTTGGTTGGTTTTTTGGCCATGAGCACAGATGCACCATTTACGATGACACTGCCACGCCCTACATGGCTAGACTCATCGGTAGTGGCTGCATACCTCACACTGCACAGCGAGAGTTGGCAAGTGATCCAGGTTGCACTCCGGCCAAGTATTTTAATAGGCGAGAAACTGCGCCCGGCTCAAATAGTGCAGTTTCCATGTACGTAGAACTGCGCTTCGAGCGAGACCACGTCTATGTCGTCTACACAGATGAGGACGGGACAGATTGGGGCTCCGAGGTTTGGGAATCGGAACCAGGACGGATCACTGGTACTGCATTCACAGAAGCAGACGGGTTTGAGTTGCTTTGGCTCGATTCAAGAGAGCATTGATAATGCTAGGAATAGAGTGAGTCGGAGAGATGAGGAAGCAAAATCCATTCCTGTACTACCAACTAGCGAAAGCGTTGGCCGGGATTAGAGGAATACCTCCCGAAGGTGGCACTGTAGTAAGCCTTTTCAGCCCCCTTTTTGAATCTCAAGACGTGCTGCGTCGATTCATAGAAGAAATCAGCACCCTCAGTCCTTCCGCCTCACGCGCTGCAGCAATTATGTTGAAAGATATCGATGGAACAGCGGTGCACAAAGAAGGTGATAAGTTCGCGATCTACGACAAAGTCATTGGCCCCGACGCCGTGCTTAAGTTGAAGAAAGCTCTCAGTGATTTAGAAATCGTATTAGCGCATGAATGTCCAGGACTTGATATCTACGCCGTCTCTCCCAAAGGCATTTACGCGACTTCGGCTCTACTCGAGCGAGCCGACGACGCCCTGAGAGGAAGTCTGACTAGGGATGAACAAGCGCTGCTCACTGATGACGTGTACAGGGATTTTCGTGAGGCGGGAAGGTGCTTAGCTCTAGAGTTGCCGACTGCAGCGGGCTTCCACATTGCTCGATCTGTCGAAGCCGTCGTGAGACGTTATTGGTCTCGAAGGATGTCCAGGCAATTGGATGAAGCTCCTCGATTGGCAGCCGCTATACAACAGCTGAGGAAAGCTGGAGAAGATCCTAAGGTAATGGATATCTTAGACCACTTCAGAGACCTTCACAGGAACACTCTCATGCATCCGGAAGCCTTCCTTGATGTACACGAATCTATGAGACTGTTCGACATCGCAAAGAGTGCGATTTCGGCAGTTGCGAGTAGGCAGTACCAGATTTCCGCCTCTTCGGGCGTGTTTGACGAGAATGGCTAGACGGTCGATTTCAGATGCTGATTACCGGCCAAACTTCTGTGTGCCGCCCATTTGGCTCATGAGGCGTTGTTGCATTTTGCCCATGCCGCCGGGGGTGCCCATGGACTTCATCATCTTGGACATCTGGGCGTGTTGTTTGAGGAGGGCGTTGACCTCCATGACGGTGGTGCCGGAGCCGTTGGCGATGCGTTTGCGGCGGCTGCCGTTGAGGATGGCGGAGTTGCGGCGCTCCTTGTCGGTCATGGAGTTGATGATGGCTTCGACGCGGTTGAACTGCTTGTCGTCGACCTGGCTGGCGGCCTGCTGCAGGCCCTGGAAGGGGCCGATGCTGGGCAGCATTTTGAGGATGGACTGCATGCTGCCGAGCTTTTTGATCTGACGTAGCTGCTCGCGGAAGTCTTCGAGGGTGAAGCCTTCGCCCGAGAAGGCCTTCTTGGCGAACGCTTCGGCCTTGGACTTGTCGAGCTTTTCGTCGGCGCGTTCGAGCAGGGTGGCGATGTCGCCCATGCCGAGGATGCGGCCGACGATGCGGTCGGGGTGGAAGGCCTCAAAGGCGTCGGGCTTTTCGCCGGTGCCGAGGAACTTGATGGGCGCGCCGGTGAGTTTGCGGATGCTGAGCGCCGCGCCACCGCGGGAGTCGCCGTCCATCTTGGTGAGGACCGCGCCGGTGATGGTGAGGCGGTCGTTGAAGGCCTTGGCGGAGTTGACGGCGTCCTGGCCGGTCATGGCGTCGGCGACGAAGAGGATCTCGGTGGGGTTGAGCTCGGCTTTGAGCTGGGCCATCTCGTCCATGAGGGCCTCGTCGATGCCGAGGCGGCCGGCGGTGTCGACGATGAGGATGTCGTTGCCGAAGTTGGCGGCTTCGCGGCGGGCTTCTTTGGCAAGGCGGAGGACGTCGGCGGTGGTGTAGGCGCCCTGGGGGTGGGCGGGGGCCGATACAGGGGTCTCTCCACTGCGGCCTGCGGCCTCCGGTCGAGATGACAGTGCTTGAGAGGGTTCGGAGGAGTCGAGTTTGCCGACGTAGAGCTGGGCGCCGATGGATTTGGCGACGACGGCGAGCTGCTCGCGGGCGGCGGGGCGGTAGACGTCGACGGAGACGAGCATGGGGCGGTGGCCGCCCTTTTTGAGCCAGGCGGCGAGTTTTCCACTCGTCGTGGTTTTGCCGGAGCCCTGTAGGCCGGCCATGAGGATGACGGTGGGCGGCTGGGGGGCGAACTTGAACTTGGCGGTGTCGTGGCCGAGGACGTCCATGAGCTCGTCGCGGACGATCTTGACGATCTGTTCGGCGGGGGAGAGCGCGGTCGCGACTTCAGAGCCGAGGGCTTTGGTCTTGATGTGCTCGACGACCTCGCGGGCGATGTCGAGGTTGACGTCGGCTTCGAGGAGCGCGGTGCGGATCTGGCGGAGGGCGTCGTTGATGTTCTCGTCGGTGAGGGTGCCCTGGCCGCGGAGGTCTTTGAAGGCGCGCTGAAGCTTGTCGCTGAGGTTCTCAAACATGGCTGCCTCTGAGTTTATCCCGTAGGGAGCTGGGTGGTGACGGTGTGGGTACGTCCCGTGGCGGTGAGAGGGGAGCTGGCCGAAGATGGTGAGATGGCAGGTGTGGTTGGCGATGGCGTGCTTCTGCGGGAGTACCAGGCGTATCTGCGCGTGGAGCGCGGGTTGCGGCCACTGAGTGTGGAAGCGTACCGGCGGGATCTGGAGATGTTTGCCGAGTTTGCGGGGGGCGCGTTCAGAGAGACGGCGCCCGGGGCAACGCTGACCACGGCGGACACGGTGTGTGTGCGGGGGTTTTTGGAGCACCTGCGGGCGCATGGGGTGGAGGGACGGACGGTGGCGCGGAAGCTGAGCTGTCTGCGGGGGTTCTACCGCTGGCTGCTGATGGACAAGCAGGTGGTGGCGGATCCGACGCTGAATCTGGAGTCGCCGAAGAGCTGGAAGGTGCTGCCGAAGAGCCTCCCGCGGACGGACGTGAACCGGATGCTGGAAACGCTGGGCGCGGCGGCGCATGTGGCGGAGGCTGGGGGGGCTGAGACCGCCGCGGGCTTGGCGGTGGCGCTGCGAGATCGAGCGATTGTGGAGCTGCTGTATGCCGGCGGGCTGCGCGTGGGCGAGGTGGTGACGCTGCGGGTGGAAGACCTGCGGCTGGATGTGGGCAGTGTGCAGGTGCGCGGCAAAGGGGATAAGGAGCGGGTTGTGCCGATCGGGCGTGCGGCGGTGGAGGCTTTGGAGGCCTACCTGAGCCGTGGGCGCGCGGCTCTGGCGCGGAAGGCGAAGGGGGTGGGGGCGGGCGGGCGACGGCCGCTGTTTCTGTCCGTGCGGGGCGGTGCGATGACGGCTGGCGCGGTATGGAAGCTAGTTAAGGCACTGGATGCAGGCGCGAGTCCACATAAGTTGCGGCATAGCTGTGCGACCCACATGGTGGAGGGTGGCGCGGATCTCAGGACGGTGCAGACGATCCTGGGGCATGCGGATATTTCGACGACGCAGGTGTACACGCACCTGGCGATCGATCGGCTGAAGCAGGTGCATCGGGCTTGTCATCCGCGGGCCAAGCGGGTGGCGGCGTGAAGGCGGCGATTGAGGTCCGTGGGAGCTTGACGGGCCTGGGGGAGCGCTTTCTCGCGGCCATGCGGGATGAACGGGGTGCGAGTCAGCACACGCTGCGGGCGTACCGGCGCGAGGTGGCGGGATTCGTTGAGTTCTTAGTTAAAGAATTGGGCGAAGCTGCCGATGTAGGAAATGTGGAGCACACCCACATCCGGGCGTACATGGGGCAGCTGTATGACCGGGGGTTGGATAAGCCGAGCGTGGCGCGGGCGCTGGCGGCGGTACGGAGTTGGTTCAAGTGGATGGCGAAGGAGGGTTTGGTGGTGGCGAATCCGGCGAGCCTGGTGTCGACGCCGAAACTGGCGAAACATCTGCCGCGCGTGCCTTCGATGGAGGAGATGAATCGGGTGCTGGATTCCCTTGGACCTACGCGGGCGGCGGGTCGCGATCCGCGAGAAGACGGCGAGGATGGCCCTACGGTCTGGCCGGAGCGGGACCTCGTGATCTTCGAGCTGCTGTATGGGTGTGGCATCCGCAACAGCGAGCTTGTGGGGTTGGATTTTGCCAGCGTGCTTTGGGGCGATGACGCGATTCGGGTATTTGGCAAGGGAAGCAAGGAACGTCTGGTGCCGCTAGGTGATGTTGCAGCGCAGGCCATTCGGACGTACCTGCCCGGGCGGGCGGAGCGGCTGCGGGCTGCGCGAAAGGGCAAGCTGGAGCGAGCAGGGCCGTTGCTGTGCAACGCCCGCATGCGGGGAACGTGCCGGTTGACGACGCGCAGTGTGGGGCGGCTTGTGAAAGGCGTAGCGCTGAGCCGGGGGCTGGCGGCGGATGTGCATCCGCACACGCTGCGGCATGCGTTCGGCACTCACATGCTGGAGGAGGGGGCGGACCTGCGCGCGATTCAGGAGATGCTCGGGCACGAGCGGTTGTCGACGACGCAACGCTACACGCAGCTGAGTGGGGTACAGGTGCAGAGGGTGTATGACGAGACGCATCCGCGGGCGAAGTAGGGCTGATGCGCTGGCGCCCATCGTTCTTGTGACCTCCATGCATCTCGCTGTCAGCTGCGACGACTTTTGCACAGAGCGACAGCGCCAGCAGAGGTATATCCGGATCAGTAACGAGGCACGGTCGGGTCAACCGTGCGGGACCATGCGTCGATACCGCCCGCAAGGGATTGGGCATGATCGAAGCCTTGCTGGCGTAGCCACATGGTGACATTGAGCGAGCGCGCGCCGTGGTGGCACAGGACGACGATGGGGTTGTCGGGATCGAGCTCGGCGTGGACGCGGGAAGGAACATCGCCCATCGGCATGAAGACAGTGTCGGGCAGATGAGCTGTGTCGTACTCCCATTTTTCGCGAACGTCGAGGACGAGAGGCGGGTTGGCCTGTTGACGAAGGGCAACGAGTTCGCTGGGCGTGACTTCTGGAGAGAGCATAGCCCTGAGGATACCGTTGTGCGTATGAGGAAAGACGGCGCGGCAGAGAGTTCGTGGAATCCGCTATAGTTTGGGTACTTCACCTGTGCAGGGCAAGGTCTTGCGATCACTTCTGAAATGGCTGTGCGGCTTGGCTCTGCCCTGCGTTTTCATGGCGCTGACTGGCTGCGGCACCATCACGGAGCCATACCTGCCGACAACTTCGGTGGTGACTCTGCCCGGCGAGGATCTGGCCGGACCGTGCGACTACACGTTGCGTTTGGTAACCGGGCCGCCGCCTGCGCCGCAGGCGCCGCCTACCTCTGTGGTTCAGGCGGGTGTGCTCGTGATTTTTGAGCGCTCAGACAGTGCGAACCTGTTTAAGGACCCCACAGTGATCGCCATGGCGGCGCAGCTGCACCTGGCAACAGTGTTTGCGCATGAATGTGATGCCGAGTCGTTCCCGGATTTCCAGTTTGACGCGACCAAGGGCCCTTCCCGGGCTTTGTTTCAGGCCCTGAGCCAGTTCGCCGCCAGCACGGGCCACCCGGAGTTGACGAAAGCCAATCTGGTGCTGGCAGGGTTCTCGGCGGCGGGCTACCTGAGCCTGAGTATCGCGAATCAATACCCGGCGCGTGTGCTGGGAGCCGTGCTCTATGCGCCGGCCTCGGCGTATGCGGATTTGGATGATGTGACCGTAAGTGCCGGCGCGGCAAAGATCCCGATGCTTATCCTTGCTGGCGGGGCCGATGTGTCCGCAGGAACGCACAGGCCGTTGAATCTGTTCAATCGCGGCTGGACGCTGGGCGCGCCCTGGGCTTTCGCGGTGCAGCAGAATGTAGGGCACTGCTGCACGGATTCGACCGCGCCGGTGATGAATCCCTGGGTGCAGGGATTAGTGCAGGGGTATACGACGACATCGCCATCGGGGCAGCTCGCACTGCGAACGCCGGTGAGCGCGAGCGCTCCGCTCGCCCCCACGGTGGAGTTCGTCTGCGGCCTTGACGATTCTTTTGATGTATTTGGGTGGCAGGACTGCGTTTTCCGCGGCGCGGAGATCCTGCCCTCCACTGCCAGTGGTCTGCAGCCGGCGTGGCTGCCGGACGGCGCGACAGCCGGGGCGTGGCTGGCCTGGGTAACGAACGCGCAATAACTAAGGCTGGTTGCGTGGTAGGCTCCACGCGTTCGCGGGAGCGCTAGATCGCTGAGATCTCCAGGTAGTTACCAAAGAGAGTTTGCTCCGGGGACAGTTGGCCGGTACTCTGCCGCTATGTTCAAGACGTCCGTGTGGCCTGCTGCGCTGCTTGCCGCCACCTGCACCTGCGCTGTTCCTTTGCGAGCGGCTGAGCCGTTTGTGACCGCGAAGGTCGTGTTTGAGAATCCGGGACCGTACGCGCAGGCCGATCTGGAGGCTGCTGCTGGCGTACATGCAGGCGATCGGGTGACGTTGGCCGGGATCAAGGCCGCGGCCCAGCGGCTTGTGGCGACGCAGACGTTTTCTGGCGTGACTATGGACAGCAAAGGCGCGCCGGAGGCGCTGACATTAGTCTTCATCCTGAAGCCGTTACCGACAGAGGAGATGCTGCCCGTCGGCTTCGAGAACTTTGTGTGGCTTACGCCCGCCGAACTGCTCGCGACGGTGCATAAGAGCGCACCTCTCTTTCAGGGCAGGATTCCAGCGGGTAGCAACGAGACGGACGCGATCGTCGCTGGGTTACAGGCCTCGCTGGCAGCGAAGGGCGTTCCGGCGGCGAGTGTGACCTACGATGAGGTGCAGCCCACGACAGCGGAGCCGGTGCACGCGATCCAGTTTCGCGTGGCGAAGCCGGCCGTAACGGTGGATCGCATCGAGCTTGCGGGAGCAGGGCCCTTGGTGGCGGCAGTAGACCGTATCGCGACCAAGCTGCGTGGGGCGCCCTATGCCCAGGGGTACGCCGCAGATGGTCTGGAACGCGTTTTGCTGCAACCCTATCTGGACGCAGGCTACCTAGATGCGCGGCTCGCCGACACGGGTGTGGCCGTGGGGCCGGGTACAGCGGAACATGTTGGGGTGACCCTGACGGGGCGGGTGGAGCCCGGTGAAGTCTACCGCGTGGGCGCGCTGAAGTTCGCTCCTACCCCGGTGCTGTCGGAGAGCGCTTTCGCCGCTGGCACGAAGCTGCATGCAGGGGAGGTAGCCTCGCGGAAACAGCTGCTGGCCAGTGTGGCAACGATCGACGCGGCGTACGAAAAGCAGGGTTTCGTTGACGAGTATGTGGACACGCACCCAGTGTTGGACGGGGTTACACATACCGTGAACTACGACCTTGGGGTGGTTCCAGGCGAGCCGTACCGTCTACATGCGGTGGTGGTGGAGAACCTGCCGCCGCCAGCGCGAGCGCAGTTCGATGTTGCCTGGGCGATGAAGCCGGGCGACCCGTACGACGCGGGGTATGTGCGTAGCTTTCTCGGCAACAACACGGCCATGCGCGGCCTGGCGGGGTATACCGGCACCTTCCAGGCGGCGAGTGATCCGTCCACCCACACCGTGGACCTGCGCGTAATTTTTTTTCCGACCAGCGGCCGAAGTTAGGCTTGGGCCTGTAGACCTACATCACCTATGCGTTGTCACGCAGGGCCTTCACCCCCGCTTTGTGCTGTCACAAAGCGGAGGGAAGGGTGGATCAGGCCGTGGCGCCGTGGCACTTCTTGTACTTCTTACCGGAGCCACAAAAGCACTCCTCATTCCGGCCCAGCTTTGGGCCGGCCGTAACGGGTTCCTGCGCCTCAACCGTACCGTTGGTGTGGGCGGCGGCGAGCTCGCGGGATCGTCGGGCTTCGAGTTCGCGCTCCAGGCGGTCGAGGGTGGTCGTTGCGCCGAGGGGGACGGCGACCGCCTCGTGGACGGGTTGGGCGCTGGATGGATCGCCGGGATAGGTCTCGGTGCCGAGTCCCTGCGCGGTGAGCAGGGGAGCGCTGGCCGGCTCGGCCAGGGCGCGCCCGCCGTTCCCGCCACCGTTGGCGGGCGGACGGCCCGCGCCCGGGTTGATGGCGCGCATCCCGGTCCAATTGGGAATACCGCGTGAGTTGGCCTGCGCCTGCGCCTGCGCTGCCGCCTG
The DNA here is from genome assembly GCA_964242225.1 of uncultured Acidobacteriaceae bacterium. Classification (GTDB taxonomy): domain Bacteria; phylum Acidobacteriota; class Terriglobia; order Terriglobales; family Acidobacteriaceae; genus Granulicella. The sequence goes on along the minus strand of CAXTAE010000002.1, from coordinate 552,260 downwards.
CTCCGCGGCGAGTTGGGCCGCCTCCGCCTGTGCCTGCGCCTGGGCCTGCAAGGTCTCAAGCTGCTCGCGGGTCTCGATGGGCGTGCCATCGGGAGCCAGAATCTGCATGCGGTAGAGGTGGCGAACGGTGTCCTCCTGGAACTTGGACATCATCGCTTCGAACATGTCGTAGGACTCTTTCTTGTAGGCGACAAGCGGGTCCTGTTGGCCGTAGCCGCGCAGGCCGATGCCCTCCTTGAGGTGATCCATGGCAAGGAGGTGCTCCTTCCAGAGACCGTCGAGGACGGAGAGCATTACGACACGCTCGTGGTAGCGCATGTTGGGCGCGCCGAGGATCTGTTCTTTCACTTCATAGCGGTCGCGGAGCTTGGCAAAGATGGCGTCGCCGAGCTGGCTGCGATTGAGCTCTGAAGCTTTCAACTCGTCGGCGAGTTGCGCGCCGAAGACGTCGAAGAGCGTGCTGTAGAGGGTTTCGGTGTTCCATTGGTCCGGGTGGATCTTTTCGGGCGCCTGTTCATCCAGAACGTTGCCGAGAATGTGCGACACATAGTCCTCGGTGATCATTTCCTTTTGGTCGACGCCTTCGATCAGTCCGCGGCGGAGGCCATATACGGCTTCGCGCTGTTTGTTCATTACGTCGTCGTACTCAAGCACGTGCTTGCGAGATTCGAAATTCTGCGACTCGACGGCCTTCTGGGCGGCTTCGATGCGCTTGGTGATCATGCGGCTTTCGATGGGCACACCCTCTTCCATCCCGAGTGACTGCAGCAGGCCGGAGACCCACTCGCGAGCGAAGATGCGCATGAGGTCGTCCTCGAGGGAGAGGTAGAAGCGGCTGGCGCCGGGGTCGCCCTGACGACCGGCACGGCCACGCAGCTGGTTGTCCACGCGGCGGGACTCGTGACGCTCGGTGCCCAGAATGTGCAGCCCACCAGCCTCAACGACGGCGTCATGCTCGGTTTTCGTGGCCGCGGCGTGCTGCGCGGTGGCGTTGTCCCAGTTTTCCTGCGTTGTTTCGAACTCTTGAGACTGGTAGTAGAAGCGCACCATGCCGGGGCCGGCAACGGGCTGGATCTGGCCCTCGGCGGCGGAGACGGGGCGGGCGAGCGAACGCTTCACGAGGTCCTGGCGAGCCATGAAGTCGGCGTTGCCGCCGAGCAGGATGTCGGTGCCGCGACCCGCCATGTTGGTGGCGATGGTGACCATACCGAGACGGCCGGCCTGGGCGACGATCTCGGCTTCCTTCTCATGGAACTTGGCGTTCAGGACGACGTGACGGACGCCCTTGCGCTTCAGGATCTCGGAGAGGAGCTCGGATTTTTCGATGGAGGTGGTGCCGACCAACACGGGCTGGCGTGCGGCGTGGAGGCGCTCAATCTCCTCGGCGACGGCGAAATATTTCTCCTTTGCTGTGCGATAGACGACGTCCTGGTTTTCGATGCGGAGCATCTGGCGATTTGTTGGAATCACAACTATATCGAGCTTGTAGATGTTGTCGAACTCGGTGGCTTCGGTTTCGGCAGTACCAGTCATGCCGGAGAGCTTTTTATAGAGGCGGAAGTAGTTCTGGAAGGTGATGGTCGCGAGGGTCTGGTCCTCCTTGCGAATGCTGACGCCTTCTTTGGCCTCGATGGCCTGATGGAGCCCGTCGGACCAGCGGCGGCCGGGCATCAAGCGACCGGTAAACTCGTCGACGATGACGATTTCATCGTTCTTGACCACGTATTCGACATCGCGCTTATAGAGCGAGTGCGCCTTGATCGCGACCTCGATGTGGTGCTTCATGTCCCAGTTATCAGGGTCGGCGATGTTGTCGATGCCGAGCAGCTTTTCGATCTTCTCCCAACCATCATCGGTGACGGTGATGGCGCGGGCCTTCTCGTCGATAACGTAGTCGCCGGACCAAGTCTTCTGCTCCAAAGTCTCAATCAGTTCGCCGAGTTCGAGCCCGGGAATGATCTTGTTGGCGATGGCGTACTTGTCGGTGGTCTTGTCGGTGGGTCCGGAGATGATGAGCGGGGTGCGGGCCTCGTCGATGAGGATGGAATCGACCTCGTCGACGATGCAGTAGAAATGACCACGCTGCACGGTTTCAGCGAGATCGAACTTCATGTTGTCGCGCAGGTAGTCGAAGCCGAACTCGTTGTTGGTGCCATACGTGATGTCGGCCCCGTAGGCGGCTCGGCGCTGCTCGTCGGAGAGATCGTGCACAATGACGCCGACGGTCAACCCGAGGAAGCCGTAGATCTTGCCCATCCACTCGGCATCGCGCTTGGCGAGGTAGTCGTTCACCGTGACGACATGGACGCCGTGGCCGGCGAGCGCATTGAGGTAGCAGGCGAGGGTAGCGACGAGCGTCTTGCCTTCGCCGGTCTTCATTTCGGAGACCTTGCCGGCGTGGAGCACCATGCCGCCGATCAGCTGGACATCAAAGTGGCGCATGCCGACGACGCGGCGCCCAGCCTCGCGCACGACGGCAAAGGCCTCAGGTAGCAGATCGTCGAGCGCGGCCTTTTCAGTGGCAGTGATCTGTTCAGCGTCGGTAAGTCCATCGAGAGCTTTGGCGATGCGCGCTCTGAACTCGCCGGTCTTGGCCTGCAGCTGTTGGTCCGAGAGGGACTTTACGGAATCTTCCTGGGCATTGATCAGCGCAAGGGTAGGAAGAAGGCGCTTGACGGCGCGTTCATTTGAGGTGCCAAAGACCTTGGCGAGTACGTTGTTGAGCACAGAGCGTTCCTATGGGGTGAAGCGAAGGGCAGTCGACAAAGTTGCAGGCTGGGACGCCCGTTTGGGGGCGCGCAGGATCAGCCGAGGACGGCGCGGAAGCGGGCCTGCGGTGGACCGATGGCCAGGTAGGTTCCTTCTGCAAAACCGAAACGGGTCTTGTACCGCTTTCGATCGGCACCGCGGACGACCGCCGCCGCGGGGATCTGCCCCTTTGCGCCGTGTGTGCGACGGAGGGGACGGGGACTGCCGGGAAAGCCTGACGCGACGCGCAGCACGCCTGCAAAAGAGGCCTGCACGCAACCCACCCCATCGCGGCCGAAGTAACGCCGCATGAGCGCGACCGTCGTACCCCGCGGACCGGCTATGTCCGCGGGAGCCGCGAAGCCGGTGAGCAGGAACAGGAGCGCTGCGATCGGGATGAGCGTGGGATTCACGGCGTGAACTTTGCCTACTACCCCAGTTTAGCTGAGATCCGCGCCGTTTCGGCCAGCGATGCTGCTCGCCGGGTTGAACGGAGAGCATGTTACGCAGAAAAGCAGGTTTCCCCGCCAACCGGAAAGTGCTTACGTATAGCCCAGTGTGTCTCGGGGTGGGACACAGAAGCCCAGCTGCAAAGCCATTGTAGCCCAGGGATAGCAGGGCGTTCCCGCCGTGGGGGGATGCCGGTCAGGACGCGTGCCGCTTAGCTTCCGGAGGCGAAAGACCCCTGGCCTGTGGCTCGGGCGGCCCCCCAAAGAGCATGGCCTCGAAGATAGCCGCCTCCCCGAACCCTCAGTCGTGAACGCCCTGGATCACATTGAGACAGATGAATGTGAGGCTCAGCCGCTATGCTTAGGCAGCGGTCTGGGCTGGAGCTCGCCTGCGCGGTAGTTCGCCTTTGTGTGCCATCCAGCTGTTTGGCTCAGCGAAATTTTGGGGAATCGGGTTGGAGTGCTGATGACGGATCTGGCGGCTGTGGGGTATGCGCGGGAGAACGGCGCGCGGTTTGTCGAGGAGCTGAAGGATCTACTGAGGATTCCGTCGGTTTCAACCGATCCGGAGCACGCGGGGGATGTACGGCGGGCTGCGGAGTTTGTCGCTGCAGGACTGCGCGGGGCGGGGCTTGAGAATGTGCGGCTGATCGAGACCTCCATTGAGGCTGAAACGCAGATCCCCTCCGGGGGTAAAAACCAGAAAAGCAGGAAGGGACATCCGCTGGTTTATGGGGAGTGGCTGAGGGCTGGCGCGGGCGTGCCGACAATCCTGTTGTATGGCCACTACGACGTCCAGCCGGCCGAACCGTTGGATGAGTGGAAGAGCCCGCCGTTTGAGCCAGAGGAGCGCAACGGCAATCTGTATGCCCGCGGTGCGGTCGACGACAAGGGGCAGATGTGGATCCATGTGAAGGCGCTCGAGAGCCTGATGAAGGCATCGTCTTCGTTGCATGGACAGGGCTGCCTGCCGGTGAACGTTCGCGTGGTGGTGGAAGGCGAAGAGGAGGTCGGCGGTGAGGGCATCGCGGCGTTTGTGCGTGAGCACGGCGAGCAGCTGAAGGCTGACTGCGCGATCGTCAGCGATACCGACATGTTTGCGCCGGATCTGCCTACGCTGTGTGTGGGGCTGCGCGGCATGATCTACACCGAGTTGGAGGTGCGAGGGGCGGCGACGGATCTGCACTCCGGCATGTACGGTGGCGCGGCGCCGAACCCGTTTGTGGCCGTGGCGCAGATGATTGCGCAGCTGAAGCGGACAGATGGGCGGATCGCGATCCCGGGTTTCTATGACGGCATCGAGGAACCGACCAAGGCAGAGCTGGAGGCATGGCGGTCGTTGCCGTTCGATGAAGAGGCCTATCGGGCCAAGCAGGTGGGCTCGCCGGAGCTGACCGGCGAGCCAATGTTTTCGGTTCTGGAGCGAACCTGGGCGCGGCCGACGATGGATGTGCACGGCATTGCGGGCGGGTTTACGGGCGTGGGCGCGAAGACGGTGATCCCGGCCAAGGCGACGGCAAAGATCAGCTTCCGGCTGGTGCCGGGGATGGATCCGGCCGAGGCCTTCGCAAAGTACAAAGCCTTCGTCGAGGAGATTGTGCCAGCGGGGGTGACGGTCGATGTGCGCCTGATTCATTCGGGCGACCCGTTTGTGGTCAGCACCGATAACCCATTCATCGGGGCGGCGACGACGGCGCTGAAGGAGGTGTTCGGCAAGGAGACCGTATTTGTACGCGGCGGCGGATCGATACCGATCATCGGCGACCTGGCCAATGTGCTCGGCATCCCCACCGTGATGATGGGTTTCGGATTGCCGGACGACAATCTGCATGCACCCAACGAGAAGTTCAATCTGTCGAACTTCCACCGCGGGATCGAGTCGCTGGTACGGTTCTTGACACTGGCGGGTCAGGGTGCCTGAGGAAGAGCCAACGCAGAAGCTGCTGCCGGTGCATGGATTTGTGCTCGCCGGGGGGCGGAGCTCGCGGATGGGTCGGGACAAGGCCACCTTGCCGTTCCGGGGAAAGCCGATGGTGGAGATCGCTGTGGAAAAGCTGCGAAGCTTTTGTGCAGCGGTGTCGATCTGTGGCAATCGGGACGATCTCGCAAGCTTCGCCCCTGCCGTGCACGAGGAGCGGCTGAATCAGGGGCCGGCTGCGGGGATTGAGGCTGGCCTGAAGGCGTGTGCCGAGCCTTGGGCGCTGTTTATTCCGGTGGATGTGCCCTTGGTTCCAGAAGAGTTTCTGCGATTGTGGGTCGAACAAGCATTACGTGTCGACATGAGTGTGAGCTTCTTGGGGGCGCTGAGAAAGCAGCCTGCGTTCTGCTTACTCAAGCGTGAGCGAGCACAATCGTTCACCGCGATGCTCGATGCGGGCGAGCGTGCGCTCGAGCCTCTGCTGACTCTAACGGCGCATACAGACAATGTAGCCTTCCGGATCTACAACACCTACGACCTATATGGGTACCCCGAGTATTGCGGGCCAGACGAAGCACTCCTGGAAGTTTGGTTCAGCAATATCAACACTCCCGAGGAACTAGCGGTGCTTCGCTGATGGTGTATGGACAGTTGGAGGCAAGAGACGTCGCAGCTTCCCCTTCAGGTTTGACCCCAATTGTGTGACACGCCGGATCGTCAGCTGTCCGCTCCAAATCCGAGGAAAGTGAGCGCATCGGACATCGCATGAGACCGGTGCTTGCGGCTGTGAGCTAAGGCGAAGCGTTTGCGATACTAGGAATTGTGAGTGGACCCCCGAACGGAGACGCACTGCCGGACGATCTCGTGCACAACCGCCAGATTGAGGCGAGTGCGCCGGCGAGTTCTGCTGAGGCCGAGTCGCTGACGGCGGAGGTTTCGCCGGACGTGGCCGAGGCCGTGGGCGAGTTTATGGCGGAGACCGCCGAGGCTAACGAGGCGGCGGCCGAGGAGGCAGCCGAGTCGGGGAGCTTCACCGCGGGAGCGGGTCTGGCCGCGGCGGACTTCGCTTCGCCGGCAGGACCATACATCGCCTTTGAGCATGTTTCGAAGAGTTTTGGCGACTTTGCGGTGCTGGAGGATGTGAGCTTCTTCGTGAACCCTGGCGAGACGCTATGCATTCTGGGCCGCTCGGGCGTGGGCAAGAGTGTTTCGTTGCAGATCATCATGGGCTTTCTTAAGCCGGACATCGGCACCGTGCTAGTGGCGGGACAGAGCATCGGGGAATTTAGCGAGCGCGAAATGCAAGCTGTCCGGCGCAAGGTGACGATGGTCTTTCAGAACGGGGCACTGTTCGATTCCATCACTGTGGGTGAAAACGTGGCATTTCCGCTACGGGAACGCGGCGACATGGCTGAGGATCAAATGCTGCAGGTAGTGAAAGGGTTGTTGGAGATGGTGGGCGTGGCAGGCATGGACAACCTGCTGCCGAGCGATCTGTCGACCGGCATGAAGCGCTCCGTGGCCATTGCCCGGGCTCTGTCGGCGCAACCGGCGGCGGTGCTTTACGACGAACCGACGACGATGGTGGACCCCTTGATGGCGAATCTGCTGGGAGACCTCATCCAGCGGCTTAAGGCGCAGTTGCACCTGACGAGCATCGTGGTCACACATGACATGCGCTTTGCGGAGAAGTTGGCCGATCGCATCCTCTTCCTGCACGAAGGGCGAGCGCGCTTTTTCGGAACAGTGGAGGAGATGCGCGCGGGCGACGACCCGGTGCTGCGGGAGTTCCTGGAACTGGACGCTCTGGTACTTCCGGGGTAGAGATGTATCCATTTGGGTGACCGAAGGTTGCCACTGACGGTGCTAAAGTGGCATCAGCACTCCTTGCAACCATCCGTGACGACCTCCGTGTCGAAAGCAGTCAGGCCGAAGCAGACGTGTTCGCTGTGACCCAAGTGTGAGTATGACGACACCCGAGTACCTGCAGCAGGCCGTAGTCTCCAACCGGGCGCGACGCCGGGGCGGGGCCGCCGGAGTCGAAGGCCGTCAACGGCCGTCGATTTCGAGTGTCGTCTGGGCGGGGCTGGATGTGACGAGCGCGCTGCTGGCCGGACTGGTGGCCTTTCATATCCGTCTGGAGCAGCAAGCCAACGCGCCGCAAAGTGTGCTTGGCGAGCTAACCCATGCCGCGCCATGGCAGAGCATCGCCATGTTGCTGGTATTTGGCTTCTACCTTGTGCTGACCTCGCGGGTGCTGGGCTTGTATAGCCAGAGCGAGACCGTGAGTGGACTTCATGAACAGCGGATGACGGTGCAGGCCGTGTTTACCGCGGGATTGCTGCTTTGTGGATCACTTTACCTGACGCGTGGCTATGCGGTTTCGCGCATCGTTGTGCTGGTCACGGTATTTCTGACCTTGCTGATGTTGACCATGCGGCGAGCGATCTGGCGAAAGCTGCGGCAGCGACGGTACCTGTTGGGGCTGGAAGTGCGCAATGTGCTGATCGTGGGTGATGGCCGGGTGGGTCACGCGCTCCGCAACCACCTGGAAGCGCTGCCGCACCTGGGTTTCCGGTTCAAGGGGTTTATCTCGCTGCAGGAGGGCCGGGAGCGGGAAGCGAATCCGCAGACGGTCGGTGATCTGCGCAACTGCGTGGCCGTGGCGCGGTCCTTGTTTGTGGATGAAATTTATTTCTCTACGCCGGCCGAGAAGCAGACGGTGATCTCCGTGGTGGAGGAGGCGCGAGCGCTGGGCATCGATGTCCGCGTGGTGCCGGATCTGTACGACGGCCTAGCCTGGAACGCGCCGGTGGAGTACGTAGGGCAGTTTCCCACCATTCCGTTGCATCGTCGGGAGTTTCCGCGTGGCGCCTTTGTTCTGAAACGCGGTCTGGATATCTGCCTGGCCTCGCTGGCGTTGCTGGTGGCGTTACCATTCATGGTGACGATCGCCCTGCTGGTGCGCCTGGATTCGAGTGGGCCGATCTTTTATCGAGCGGAGCGAATCGGTCGCAAGGGCAGAGTCTTCAGCTGCTTCAAATTCCGCACTATGGTGGCGAACGCGGATGGCTTGCGCAAGGATCTGGCGCACATGAACGAGCGCGACAACGTGCTGTTCAAGATCTCGAACGATCCTCGCATTACGCAGATTGGGACGCGGCTGCGGAAGTATTCGCTGGATGAGTTACCACAGCTTTACAACGTGTTAAAGGGCGACATGAGCCTGGTAGGGCCGCGGCCGCCGCTGGCTGCTGAGGTGGAGAAGTATGATCTCTCCCACCTGCGTCGGCTGGATGTGCTGCCCGGCATTACAGGATTGTGGCAGGTCGAGGCACGCCAGGATCCGTCGTTTGACAGCTACATTTCGCTGGACACCGCCTATGTGGAGAACTGGAATTTGCTGCTCGATCTACGCATCCTGGCGCGGACTGTGAGTGTCGTTCTGGGCGGAACTGGAAGCTAGGCTGTGTCTGAAGGTTGAGCAAGGTCGATCCCAGGAGCATGCACAAGCGATAGCCGCGGAGGTTCCCACGGTAGAATCGGGGAGTGCGCATTGCGTTGGCCCAGATCAATCCAACGGTCGGTGACTTCTCCGGCAACCTTCACAAGATGAGCGAGTGTGCGCGGCGGGCGGCGCAGGCTGGGGTCGACCTCCTGATGCTGCCCGAGATGGCGACTTCGGGGTACCCGCCGGCGGATCTGCTGGAGAAAACCTCTTTTGTACAACGGGCCGAGGAGTCGCTGGCCGCTCTTTGCGAGCTCACGCGTGAGCCCGGGATGCCGGCGGTGTTGTGCGGGTCGCCGATGCGATCACAGGGCCCGGGCGAGAAGCATGTGCGCAACGTTGCCGCCCTGATTGCGGGTGGGGCTGTGCGCTTTCTGCAACAGAAGATGCTGCTTCCGTACTACGACGTCTTCGATGAGCAAAGGTACTTTGAGCCAGCCAAGCAGCAGTCTCTGACGCTGATTGCGGGGAAGCCTGTCGCGATTACGGTGTGCGAAGACGCGTGGAACGATAAGGCCTTCTGGCCGCGGCAGAACTACCCTCTGGATCCCGTGGAGGAGCTCATGCGGCAATGGGGCGGGTTGCCGCAGACGCTCGGCGGGGCGCGGCTGATCCTGAACATCTCGGCCTCGCCCTACTGGCATGGCAAACCGGACACGCGGCGGCGGATGATCGGCGCCCTGGCGCGACGCCATCGGGCAACGGTGGTGCTGGTCAACCAGGTGGGCGCGAACGACAGCCTGATCTTCGATGGGGACTCGTTCGCGATGAACGCGAACGGCGAGGTGATCGCGCAGGCGGCCGCGTTTTGCGAGGACTTCGTGGTGTTCGACACCGAGACCGCTCAACCGGTGCAACTGAACGTACTGGAGCAGCGCGAGGCGGAAACGGCCGCGCGGCCGGTGGGCCCCGCCGAATGCGAGCGCACGTGGCAGGCGCTGGTGCTGGGTGTGCGGGATTACCTGCGCAAGTGCGGTTTCACGAAGGTGTTGTTGGGCCTGAGCGGCGGTATCGACTCGGCGCTGGTGGCCACCATTGCGGTGGAGGCGTTGGGAGCGGCCAATGTGCAGGCTATCGGGATGCCGAGTGAGTTCTCCTCGAGCGGCTCGTTGACCGACGCCGAACTGCTCGCCAGGAATCTCCGGATCGCATTTTCAGTACTGCCGATCCGCGATATCTACGAGGGGTTCACGACGCAGTTGGAGCCCTTTTTTGCCGGGACCGAGTTCGGCCTGGCGGAGGAGAATGTGCAGCCGCGCATTCGCGGCACGATGCTGATGGCGGTGTCGAACAAGACCGGAGCGCTGGTGCTGACGACGGGCAACAAGAGCGAGATGGCGACGGGATACTGCACGCTGTACGGCGATATGGTGGGAGCGCTGGCAGTCATCGGCGATCTCTACAAGACCGAGGTGTACGCGCTGGCCCGGTGGGTGAATCGTGAGGGTGAGGTGATCCCTGCCGACACCATCACGAAGCCGCCCTCGGCGGAGCTGCGGCACGGGCAGAAGGACACGGATTCACTGCCGGAGTACGAGGTGCTGGATCCGTTGCTGCGGGCGTACATCGAGGAGTACCAGTCGGCCGAGGAGATCGCCCAGACCCAGGGCTTGGAGATCGCGTTGGTGCGCAAGGTGATTCGGCTGGTCGAGATCGCCGAATACAAGCGACAGCAGGCGGCGCCGGTGCTCAAGGTGTCAAAAAAGGCTTTTGGCACGGGCAGGCGCTTTCCGATCGCGGCACGGCGCGAAGTGTAAGGATTGAGATTCAGCAATGAACAGAGTACGCAGCTTGGGAAAAACGGGAGTGTTTGTGACGAAGTACGGTGTGTGGTGTGCGACGGGTTTGTTGGTGGCAACGAGTGTTGCGGTGTTGGGTCAGGTGGCAGGTCAAGCGACGGGAGCGGCTACGGGGCAGGCGAGCGGCAGCGCGGTGTTGCAGCCTAGATCGGAAGCCGTCTCCACCGCGACGCCCACGCCGAGCTTGCCGAAGACGAGTGGCGAGGGATTTCCGGCGGTGAACCCAAAGAACTTCACGGCTTCCAGCCCGACCGTGGAGACGGTCAACGAGTTCCTGCACGCGCTTTGGGGTTTGGATGGCAACCGTGTGTGGAGTGTGGCAGCCATCGAGCCGACCATCGCACCCGGCGTGGTGCGGGTACAGGTTTACGTTGCCGAGAAGACCCAACCAAGCAAGATTGGCCAGACGGTGTTGTATGTGACGCCGGATGGCAAGCACGCGATCGCAGGCGAGGTGGTGAACTTCGGAGCCAAGCCCTTTGAAGACACCCGTCAGTTGCTGCAGCAACAGGCAAATGGTCCGGCGCGCGGCGCGGCGAGCAAGGACCTGGAGTTGGTGGAGTTCGCCGACCTGCAGTGCACGGCCTGCAAGGCCGCACAGGCGACGATGGACCAGCTGGTGCAGGACTTCCCGCAGGCGCGGGTGATCTATGAAAATCTGCCGCTCACGGCGGTTCACCCGTATGCCTTTCAGGCGGCAGCTATCGGCCACTGCGTGCGACAGGCCAAGGGCGACCCCGCTTTCTTTGCCTATGCCAGCAAGGTGTATGACACGCAGGCAGACCTGACCAAGGACAAGGCCGACGCCACGCTGCGCGCGGCAGTGACAGCGAGTGGGGCAGATGCCGGGGCAGCCATGGCTTGTGCAAGCGCGCCGGCGGCCCAGGATGCGGTAAACGCAACCCTGAAGCTGGCCAGCACTGTCGGGGTGAGCAACACGCCGACGCTCGTGATCAATGGCCGGGCGCTAGCGATGTCGCAGATCTCCTATGAAGGGCTGGCGCGTGTGGTCGTGTACCAGGGATCACTGGACGGCATCGCGGTAAAGCAGCAGCCGCACCTGACAACGTTAAAGTAGCTGCGGAGCTGGACCTGCGACGATCCCATTTGGCTGTCGATGACCCTTGTGTGTAAGTAGCGAGAACGGGTGTGGACGTATCGCGGGCTTCCGGGCGAGTAGCGCGAACATTTGGGGCAGAGACGGCTGCGGTGTTGCCGCAACCACGGCCGTGCCCGGCAGCGTCTTATCCCTAGAATGAAAGTTTCTAAGCTCGCCGCCTGCTTTCTGCTCCCGGCACTCTCCGGGGCGCTCCTCGCCGACAATGCCCGCTTCGATCTCGCGGGTCCGAAGATCGATGTGCGGGTTACGCGGGGAGCGATGACACTTCCGATCGCGGAGGTGCCGAATCTGCAGCCGGGCGACAAGATCTGGGTAAAGGCTGACCTGCCGGCGAGCCAGTCCAACCATCTGCTGCTCGTTGTGGCCTTTCTGCGCGGCACCACCAATGAGCCACCCGATAACTGGTTCACCGAGATTGACACCTGGGAGAAGAAGTCCGTTGAGGGCACCACGATTACCGTGCCGGAGGGGGCCGAACAGGCCCTGCTGTTTGTTGCTCCCGAGACCGGGGGCGACTTCAAGACCTTGCGCTCCGCAGTAAAAGGAAAACCGGGCCTCTTTATCCGGTCCGATGCGGACTTGAACGAAGCGTCATTCGAGCAGCAGCGCATCGAGCACTACCTTGAGGCGATGAAGACCGTTCCGCAGGATGATCCCAAGGCCATCCAGGACCGATCCGCCAAGCTGGCGGCAACGCTGGCCTTGAAGCCGAACGCCGACTGCTTCAAGCAGCCGGTGGATGCCCAGGTGAACTGCCTGACCCAGGCGAGTGCGCCGGTACTGCTGGATGACGGGCACGGGCAGGGCGTAGCGGAGGCGCTTTCGACAGGAGCCTCGTCCGACTTTATCAATGCTGCTTCGTACACCCAGCCTGTGGGTGGCGGCGCGTATTCAGCCTATGTCGGAGCCCTGGTGGATCTCGTGCACCTGACGAGCGCTCTGCGTACGGCACAGTACCAATACATCCCGGCGATCAGCTTTCCGCAGGGTTCCACGCTGAATCTGAAGCTGAACGCACCGCCTTCGTTTCATAACCCGAAGTCAGTGATCGTGATCGGCCTGCCGGCGATCCAGAAGGGTAAGCTGCCGCCACTGCGGCCGCATGACCCCAACCAGGTCGCCTGCCTGCTGCAGCCAAAGATGACGCTGCCGCTGGAAGGCGCGCCGCTGGTCTTTTCAACGAGCTTCGCTCACGATCTGGTGCTGCACCTGAACCGAACCGGTGCCGGGACTGAGTTGCCACTGGCCTCGGACGCCTTTGAGGGTGGTCTGGTGTTGGCGAAGGAGACTGGGCGCGAACCGCTCCCGGCTGGGGCAAAAGCGGATGTGAATGCGGGATCTGACGCCGGTAAGGGGCAGCCTTCCGGAAAAGCGGACGGCGCCCTGCCCGCGGATGCCAAGCCTGCGGACGCTAAGACGGAGGTGAAGCTCGGCACGCCAACTGACCTCACCATCACGGGCACGGTGCGCGGCTACTGGGGATTCGATTCGTTTGAGGGGCCTAACCTGACCGTTCAGCAGGTAGCGGGCAAGGGCTGGAAGATTGTCGGCGACACGCAACTGCTGGCCGGTCAGGCAAACCACTTGACATTGCAGGGCGATGGAACTGGCTGTGTCGAGAAGATCGCTCTCTCCCCCCAAGAAAAGTCCGCCGACAAAGACAAGGACATCGATGTGGCGTTCAAGCCGGTCGGGGGTGATGGTAAGGATTCAGCCGGTACAAAGAATGTGCTGGCCCTGGATGTGTCGTTGCAGAAGGTACAGCCAGGCGGGTATGCGCTTGCGATCGCCCAGTATGGTGAAACGGAGAAAAGTCTTGTTCCATTGATGGCGTACAACAGCAACATTCACCTGACGGGCCTGCAGATTCATGCCGGTGACCAAACGGCGATTCTTGTGGGGGACAATCTGGGCAACGTGGTTTCGGCCCAGGTTGGGGACCAGACGTTTACTCCGGCCGGGGATGGCCACGCTGACAAGACGCTTCCGTTGCAGGCCAAGGCGGGGGTCACTCCGGCCGATGGGGCCGATGCGACGGTGAAGCTGAAGGACGGCCGCACGATGACGGTCAAAATCGTCGCCGAGGCTGCACGGCCAGGGTTGCACCTGCTCTCGATCACCAGCGTCCCCGCGAAAAGTGAGGGAATGGTGCCTGTGATGCTCGGCGCCAAGGACGACATCGCGCTTAACGGCAAACTGACCTTTGTGGTGGAGACCAAGGAGGTGTTTCCGCGCACGCAGACGGTGGAGGTGGCGACCGCTAACGGCTCTGTGCACACGGTTCTTTCGCTGGCTGACAATACGCTGGTGTTGCAGGATGAACACACCGCCATCGCTACGCTGGATCCGCTGAAGGCTTTCGGGCAGTCGGCCTTCGGCAAGCTGCAGATGCGGCCCGTGGCAGCCGACGGCACGCCTGGTAACTGGACACCCCTAGGGACACTCGTGCGCACGCCGGGGATCGCTGCGGTGCATTGCACGACGGGACAGGTGACCACCTGCACCGTGGAAGGCAGCAATCTTTTTCTGGTGCAGAGCTTTGGCGCCACGAAGGACTTCAGCAAGCCGGCGGAGGTGCCGACGGGGTTTGCCGAGAGCAGCATTGCCGTGCCGGTACCAGCAGATGGAAGAACCCTTTACCTGAAGCTGCGTGACAACGCAGAGTCGGTAGGGTCGCTGACCTTGCCAACACCTGTGCCGCAACCCGCTGCGGACGCCGCGCCTGCTCCAGCGGCGGCCGCTCCGGCGCCTACCGCGCCTTCATTTCCTGCTTCGGCGCAGGGGGTGCCTCCACCGGCCGCGAGGGCGCCTGATGCGCCTTTGCCAGCCAAGGGACAGCCGGTTCCACCGGCGGGAGTTGGAGGCTCTGGAACGGCGGCACCCTCAGCGCCCTCAGTACCCTCCCCGGCCTCTGCAGCTCCCCCGTCAGCGCCTGCAACTGTTCCGGCGACCGCGGGCGCTTCACCGCACTAGCTTTTCGTTTGGGGGAAGCGGCGGCGTGGACTTAGGCTTCGCCCGGGTATGCGTGTTCGTGTGCGATGGTGTTGTTAGAGCCCGCCCACGGAGCTGATTTGATGTGCTCAATGGAAGTCATGCGAGCGCAAAGCCATCTGTACGGTGTGCAGCGGAACGACGTGTTCTGCCTTGATGTGGGCGACGCCATCCTGGTTCTGCAGCTTGCCGGTAACCAGCAGGAACTTTTCGCGCGTGATGAGCACGCGATTACCCTCATACAGCTCCGGATGAATGATGACGTTGGCGATGCCTGTCTCGTCTTCAACCGACAAGAAGATGAAGCCAAGCGCCGTGCCGGGTCGCTGGCGGGCGATGACACAGCCTGCCCCTGTGACGCGACGGCCATCCGGCTGGGCGAGGAGCTCCTTGGCGCTGAGGACGCCGGCCGCGCGGAGATCGGCGCGGCGGTAGGCCATGGGATGGTGGTCGATGGTGAGGCCAGTGCCGGCGTAGTCGGCGACGAGGCGTTCTTCGGTTTCCATTTTCCGCAGCGGGGGTGAGGGCGGTGCTGCTGGCTGAGAATTAGTGGCAGAGAAACACAGGGGTCTCTCCACTGCGCTGACGGATGTCAGCTCCGGTCGAGATGACAGGTTGGTGGCAGGGTTAGGTTGAGCAGAACTGCCCTTCTGCGAGTGCTCGTTGGAAGCGGTGACTCCGTGCAGCAGGGGACCCACGGGGCGGCTGGCCTGTTCAGCCTGCCAGACCGCATCGCGGCGGTGATCAACGCCGCCGAGCCCATTGAGTGCGCCGATGCGCGCGAGCTGGGAGAGGTCACGGCGCGTGAGTTGGGGGACGCGCGCGGCCAGGTTCTCTACATCGCGAAAGTTACCGGTGTTTTCGCGAATATGAACGAGGATCGCCGCGGTGGTCTGCTTAAGGCCACGAGCGTACATCAGGCCGAGGCGAAGGGAGAGAGTGCCATCGGATTCATGCTCGAGGGTGCACTCCCAGCGGGAGGCCTGCACATCGATGGGCTTGACGCGCAGCTTATGGCGCTGCGCGTCCTTGACGAGCACCGCGGGCATGTAGAAGCCCATAGGTTGGTTGTTGAGCATGGCGCAGGTAAAGGCGGCCAGGTAGTGCACCTTGAAGTAAGCCGAGGCGTAAGCGATCAGTGCGAAACTTGCCGCGTGCGATTCCGGAAAGCCGTAGAGCGCGAAGGACTGAATGCTGTTGACGATGTTGTCCTGCGTCTCCACAGAGATGCTTTTGCGGGTCATGGTTCCGCGCAGCTTGGCCATGAGCTTGCCTAATTTTTCAAAGGAGCGGCGCATGCCGACGGCCTTGCGCAGCTCGTCGGCTTCGGCTCCGGTGAAGTCGCCGACGACCATGGCCATGCGCAGCAGCTGCTCCTGAAAAAGCGGCACGCCGAGGGTGCGTTCCAGCACGGGAATCAGTTCAGGGGTAGGGTAAGTGATCTCCTCCTTGCCGTGGCGGCGGCGCATGTAGGGATGCATCATCTTGCCTACAATGGGGCCCGGTCTGATGATGGCGACCTGCACAACAAGGTCGTAGAACTTGTCCGGCTTGTTACGCACGATGGAGACCATCTGCGCACGGCTTTCCACTTGAAACATGCCGACGGTGTCGCCGCGGGAGAGGGTTTCGTAGGTGGCCCTATCGCCTTCGGGTAGCTGGGCGAGATCTTCGGTTTTGCCGTAGTGTTGCGGCACCAGATCGAGGCAGTCCTTGAGCACGGCCATCATGCCGAGCCCGAGGAGATCGACCTTGACCAGGCCCATCTCGCTGCAGTCCTCCTTTTCCCACTGCACGACATGGCGATTGGCCATGGAGGCGCGCTCGAGCGGGACGACCTTGTTGAGCTGTCCCTGGCAGATGACCATGCCGCCGGAGTGCTGGCCGAGATGGCGTGGAACGTCCTGGATGCGTTCGCAGAGCTCGAGGTATTTGGCGATGCGTTCGTGGCCCATGTCGAAGCCGGCGTGGCGAAACTGGTCGCCAAGGGTCTCGCCCTTTTGCCGCCACTCCCATTGACCGACCAGGCCGGAGAGACGAGCGAGGGTGTCTTCCTTGAAGCCGAGAACCTTGCCGACCTCGCGCGCGGCGGATTTGCCGCGATAGGTGATGACGGTCGCGGTCATGGCGGCCCCAAGCTCGCCATAGCGTGTGTAGACGTACTGGATAGCCTTTTCCCGCTTGTCGCCTGAGGGCAGATCGAGGTCGATGTCGGGCCATTCGCGGCGGCTTTCATTGAGAAAACGTTCGAACAGGAGATTCATGCCGACGGGATCAACGGCCGTAATGCCGAGCACATAACAAACGACGGAGTTGGCCGCCGAGCCGCGGCCCTGCACGAGGATGTCGTGCTTCCGGCAGTACTGAACAACATCCCAGACGATAAGAAAGTAACCCTGAAAACCGAAGTGCTCGATGAGCTTGAGCTCGCGCTCAGCCTGCTTTTCTGCGCGGACCAGCAGGTCGGGGTCGTTTTTGGGTAGGTAGCGTGTGCGGATGCCCTCCGCTACACGCTTGCGTAGGAAAACGTCTTCGGGCTGGCCGTCGGTATCGCTGTAATGCGGAAACTCGTAGCCGAGTTTATCTAGTTCGAACTCGAGGCGTTCGGAGAGCAGAACGGTATTTTCGATGGCTTCGGGAAGGTCGGCAAAGACGCGGCACATGGTCCGGGGAGAGCGTACCTGGCGCTGCGAGTTGACGGCCAGCAGGCGACCGGCGTGTTCGAGTTCCGTGCCGTTGCGAATGGCCGTAAGCACGTCCAGGATTTCGCGCTCGTACTGCGTGGCATAGCGAACGCCATTGGTCGCAAGCAGCGGCAGGCGCAGGGATTCGGCGAGGCGAACGGCTATCTGGTTGCGCCATTCTTCAGCACGCTCGCCATGCCGTTGCAGCTCAACATAGACATTTGCCTGGCCGAAGATCCGGATGAGACGTTCGAGTTCTTTTCGAGCCTCCGCTTCGCCACCGCGGGCCAGTGCGGTGGCGAGTGGACCTTCGTCCCCGCCCGTAAGACAGATCAGGCCGGGAGCGAACTCGGCGAGGTCGGCGCATGTGGCCATGCCCTCGGCTTTGCCACGCTCGCGCATCTTGAAGCGAGTGATGAGTTGGCACAGATTCGCGTACCCGGTGCGGGAAGCACAGAGAATGGGGAGGCGTGCGGGTTCGGCTGCATGGGCGTGTGGCAGCCAGGCAGGTGGAGTCAGACGCGGGCCGAAGTCTTTTACAGCGATTTCGGCACCGATGTGCGCACGCATGCCGTTTTCCTTTGCATGCAGATGGAACCGTGCTGCACCGTAAATGCCGTTGCGGTCGAGCAAAGCCATGGCCGGCATGCCCGCATCAAAGGCTGCCTTCACGAGGCCTTCGGGTGTTGAGGCCCCCTCAAGAAAGCTGAAGGCACTGGCGGCATGGAGTTCGATGTAGGACATTTAAGGAGGTAGAAGCAGCACCAATAAACAGGAGTTAGCGAAGGAAGCTGGTTAAGCGTGTTCTGCTGTAAGTCGGAGTTGGTTCTTGAGGACGGAGGTGTGACTAGTTGTTAGATTTTCTGTGTACAGCTAATTTCTGCTCAGGCCACTGCCTCCTTGCTACTTCCTGCTTTAGTCGTAGACGGCTTCCATCTGCCATTGGGTTTTGAGCAGGTCATGGATGAGCAGGCAGAGCAGGCTCTGCCCGTCTGCAGCTTTGGCTTCGATATCCCATTCTTCGCGGGACCAGGTTGCGGCCGACCACCAATGCCCGCTGGTGCGCCAGGGACCAAGGGCCTTCTGCACGGTGTAACGGAGGCGCGGGCCCTCGGCTTCGTTCACAGTGAAGGCGGTGAGGCGGCCATGGTTGTAGCAGGCCTCGACGGCACGGGGTGGACGAAGACGACGCAGCGCAACGCCCGTGCGCGGTGTGTTGTTCGACATCACAGGCTGGAGTCTTTTGCTGCGGCGGTCCATGGCTTCGTTGAAGCTGAGGCGATCCATGTGAAAGGCTTCCGGCCCATGTGTATCCGTGAGCACGGCACGTCCAACACGATCCTCGCCGACGAGTGCGCGAATGCGGGCAACGGTGACCTCCAGGCGCAGGGGGTCGGGAAGCTGTGGCGAGAACAAGCCGGATTGCACGCCCGGACGAGGACCCGGTTCGGCCTGCAGCGTGATGGCGAGGATAGCTGCCGGCGCTGGGTGAGCCTGCAAATCCAATTGCAGAAGCTTTAGCAGGAGAGTTTTGTCGTCGAGCGGAAGCGCGGGCTTCAGGGTGCGCTGGTGCGTGGGAGTGGTGAGGGCATCCTGGCCGTCTCGCATGGTTAGCTGGACCTGTTGAGGCGTAGCTGTGAGAGGCAGTGTTGGCGACGAGCTCAGATCTTTATCTGTAACGTCTTCGGGGCGCTCAAGGTGAAGCGTGATGGTGATGCTGGCGAGCAGGAGAGCGCGGGTGCGGGCCCGAAGGATGAGCTGGTCCAGCATGGGACCGAGGACGAAGAGAAGGGATTCGAGATTGTCCACGGGCGCGTCGAAGGCGAGATGCTCCTTCAACGCGAATGTGGGTTCGAGGGGAACGAGCAGATGAGGTCTTTCCCCACGTGCGAGCTGTAGCAAGCGATGGCCAGCCTGGCCGAGCCGCGTGATGACCTCTTCGTCGGGAAGCGCGGCGAGTTCACCGGCGGTGCGCAGGCCCCAGGCGGTGAACGTCTCGGCGAGTTCGTCGGGGATGTCGAGTGCGGCGAGCGGGATGCTTTGCAGGTGAGCTCGCTCCTGACCGGGAGGCACGATGAGGACGCCCGCACCGGGCGCACGCAGAAGACAGGCGGCGGTATGCAGGTTGGTGCTGGCGGCCACCCGCGCCGTAAGGCCAAGGTCGCGAGCGGCGCGCAGAAGCTTATGGCCGATAGCCTGCGGTGTGCCGAAAAAACGGTCGCAGCCGCTCATGTTGAGTGCCAGGGTAAAGGCCGCAGAGCGAGGCAGCTCCTCCGTGCTTGGCGTGAATGTGGTTGCCATCTCGAGCAGCGCGGCGGCGGTCGAGGCCTCTTCGGCGGGGCAACGGCGCAGGATCGTGACGTGCGGAAAGCTTTCGACCTCCGTGCGAGTCATGCCATGGCGCACGCCGAGCTTGCGAGCACCGAGGGTGACGGCACAGCTTCGTTCCTGGGGCGGTTCGCCTTCCAGAACGACGACTGCGGTGTGGTGCAGCGCGGGCCGCAGGCGTACGAGGGCCTGGGCGGCGAACTCCGGCACCTGGAGGCAGAACAGCAGAGACGGCGTCGGTGGCGGCGTCATTGGGCGCCTCGCGTCCAGGCGGCGTCGCGTTGCCAGAAAGCGGTACGGGCGCGCTGTGGCGGCTTGCGCGGCACCAGATGAAGCCTGTCCAAGGTGACGCCAGATGGTTCTGTCGTCGAGCAGTCCCCGGCTGCCGGTGGGGGTGCCTGTTCGAAGCGTTGACGATCGACGGTGACCTGAAACGCACCGCCCATAAGCACCGTAGGCAGTGCCTGCGGCTGCCCGGGGGCGAGGCGCAGTACAAGTTCGGCGCTGGAACGTGTGCAGGGGTGCTGGGTGAGCACGAGGAGCACGGCCCGGGAGCGCTCGGCACCGGCGCGGAAACGAAACCAGGTAGCCAGCGGAATGCGCCAGGCGAACTCCGCCGGCGTGCTGCCAAGATCGAGCACAATTGCGGCAAAGCCGCCCGCGGCAAGCAGGAGATCGGTGACCCGAAGCGCCTGTTCGAGAGCCTTCCAGATGGGTGAGGCAGACCGGCCCAGACGGGGCGGTGGATCGCCGGCCAGGGAGGTCTGGTCTGTTGGTTTCGCTGCTGTGACGACTACGCGGGAAGACCCTGCAAGCTGGTTCGCTAACACCTGCCCTGCGGCTTCTTTGCTGGAGGAGGACCGATTGTGTTCCGAGGGCTCACCCGCGGAGAGAATGTCCGTCGCAGCAGGCCCGTGGCTGGCTGCCTTTGCCGCCGAGGAGAAGCGGGGCAGGCTGGCGGCAATTGCCTGAGGCGAGGTCTGAAGACCGCGCCCGGCCGCATTATTGCGGTTGTCGTTCCAGGCGCCCGCAACCAGTCCGGTATATGCGATCTGGGCGGCGGAGACGCTGCGCGGCGCGCGGTCAGGAAGCTTCAGGTTCGCGCCACGGCGCGGCGGCAAGCGATCGGTGGCAACCTGCTCTTCACGATCGGAAGCGCGTTGCGGCACGCCCTTGGGGTTGCGTTCAAAGGCACTTTCAGCATCGGTGAGCTTCAGGTTGGGGGCGCCCGGGGTACCAATCCATCGCGCGCGACGTTGAGCTGGTGCGTTCGCTTGAGGGTTTCGGCCCTCTCCGCCGCGTGCGGTGGGGACGGCATTGCGGAGGGCGGGCTGGAAGATGGCTTCCACGGCGGCATCAAGTCCACGTGCTTCTCCCCGCGGATGCGGGCTGCCGCAGCCACCGGAAGAGGCCGGGGTGCGGCGGGACTCCAGCGAGACCGTGCCCCGGAGCGACGCTTCAGCAGTGACTGAGGAGGATGTTTGGGGGGCCGTTCTGGCCCGGGAATCCCCCCCGCAACGAACCCACAACTGGCGGCTGAGATCTACTCCTGCGGCCGCGGCCGACTGGGGGTCCAGGGCATCGGAAGCATCGATCCAGGCAACTGCCTTGCCAGCCGCTGTTACCGTGGCCAGCGCCGCCTGGGCGAGTGTGGTGCGGCCGGAGCTCATCGAGCCAACCAGTTCCGTAATGGCTCCGACGGGCAGACCGCCTTCCAGCAAAGTGTCAATCGCCGGGATGCCGGTGGGAGACTGCTCGCGGATGGAACGCGGCCGCGGTGTGAGCGCGGAAGGAATGCGAGCCTCAAGAGCGGCTTCGATCTGACGGCGAATAGCGGCAGCGGAATGCAACGGAACTCTCCAGAGGTGTAGCCACGGGTGGGCTTGTTTCGCCTTATCTTCGCCTTAGCGATTGTGAATTCGCAAGTGCTTTCATAGTGAATTGCAACCATAGGTGCAGATAATCGGGATGTTGCACCAACTCGTGTGCAAGGTAAAGAGGAGGGATCAAGCTTGCTATTGCGAAATGTTTAGAAAAGAAGGCCGCTCTGTGATTCTCGGTATCGTGCTGCTGGGGCCCACTTAGGGGCCGCTGGCCGAGGGGCAAAATTCTGGCTTCAGAGTTTCTGCATCTCACCTCCCATGGCCCAGCGGCTGTCGCAAGAGGGAACGATGCTTCGAACGATGAAGGTAGTCACTTCCGCCGGAGAAGACCGTATCCAGGAGGCGTTTCAGTATGCCGCTGCTGGCATGGCCATTACGGATCTTTGTGGCCGGTTTCAGCAGACAAATCCTGCCTACAATGACATTCTTGGCCGTACGGAAGCGGAGCTGAAGGGCCACGACGTGCTTTCCGTAACGCACCCCGCAGATCGCGAGGGATGCCGACAGCAGATCGAGCGCCTGCTCCGTGGCGAACTGACCAGCTTCGTCAAAGAGAAGCGTTACCTGCGGCCGGCGGGCGAGGCCGTATGGGTGCGAAACTCGTTTTCTCTGCTGAAGGACAAAGCGGATCGTCCGACCCACATGATTCTGATCTGCAATGACATCTCTGCGAGGATGCGCGCGGAGCGTCTGCTGCTGGAGCGCGAGAGGCTTGCCACGGTAGGGCAGCTGGCAGCCTCGATTGCCCACGAGATCAACAATCCGCTGGAAGCCGTGATGAACCTACTTTATCTGGCCAAGAATGCGGGTGGCCTCGACGAGGCAAGGCAGTTTATCGACCAGGCCGAGACAGAGGTGGAGCATGTGGCGCAGATTGCCTCGCAGACGCTGCGCTTCCGCAAGGAGCAGATCAAGCCGACCCTGACCAGCGTGACGGAACTGCTCGAGTCGGTGCTGATGCTGTACAAAGGAAAGCTGGGACAGGCAAAGGTGCAGGTGCACCTGCACAAGCGAGACCGGCCGGACCTGGTCTGCTACCCAAGCGAAATGCGACAGGTTTTTGCGAATTTGGTGGGCAATGCGATCGATGCGATGCCGAATGGGGGCAAGCTGAGCCTGCGTGTACGATCCTCCACGTGCTGGAAGACGGGGATAGCGGGCACACGCGTCACGGTGGCCGATACCGGGCACGGGATGGACTCCCACACGCTGAAGCGCATCTGCGAGCCCTTCTTTACTACCAAAGGCAACCACGGCACGGGGCTAGGCCTTTGGGTGACGGCCACAATTCTTTCCAAGCACCATGGCCACTTGCATGTGCGCAGTAGCACGACCCCACGGGAAAGCTGGACAGCTTTCAGTCTCGCCTTACCATTTTTCGGAGCGGAAGGGGAAGTGGCCGGACTGGGCGAGCTACACGCCTAGCTGTCAGTTCGGTATGAGCAGGTAAAGCAATACAGCAGTGCGATGACGGAAGATCCGAAGCACGCAAAAGGTGGAAAATGAGGCGACCCGCGATTTGGTCGCATTGCTCAGCGAGCGCTTTGGCAGCTGCAGGTGAAGAACGTTGGTCGTCATGACACATGGCCTGTGAAGAAATTTTTGGATTGGCCAGCGACCCTGGCTCGGGAGATCTTGGATGCGTGTTGTTCTGTCTCGCTGCTCGCAGAGGTGTGCGTTCGCACTGCTTGCCTTGTTTGCTGGAGCTGCGATGGCTCAGAGCCCTTACAAGGTGCTGGACAAGTGGAAGGTTGGCGGCACCGGTGGATGGGATTACCTGCTGGCTGACCCAGCTGCGCACCGACTGTACGTGACGCACGGCCCACGCGTGGAGGTGCTGGATACCCACACCGGCAAGGTGATCGGCGCGATCACAGGGCTGAAAGGAACGCATGGTGTGGTGCTGGACCCGGACGGCAAGGTGGGGTACCTCTCCGATGGCGGCGCGAACGCCGTGGTGGTGTTCGATCGAAGCAGCCTGGCGATCCTCGCCAGCATTCCCACAGGTATTAATCCAGACGGTATGGCGTACGAGCCTGTGACCAAAACCGTGTGGGCCTTCAATGGCCGCGGTAAGAGCGTTTCGGTGATTGATACCACGTCGCGCACCGTGGTCGCGACGATCGATCTGCCTGGCAAGCCAGAGTTTCCGCAAGCGGACGGCAAAGGCCATGTCTTCGATAACATCGAGGACAAAAATACAGTGGTCGAGCTGGATGCAAAGAGCAAGACCCTGATGACCTCGTTGCTTCTGGATGGCTGTGATTCACCTTCGGGCATGTCGATCGACCCGGCGCATCACCGGTTGTTCTCAGTGTGCGATGGCCAGAAGATGGTGGCCGTGGATACGGAGAGCCTGAAGCAGATTGGCTCGGCCAGCATTGGCGATGGGCCGGATGCGGCGGGCTACGATGCCACGCGACAGCTGGCGTTCAGCTCCAATGGCGGTGATGGAACGTTCACGGTGATCGACGCGGCGCACGGGTACACGACGCTTGAAGAGCTGCCCACGGCGAGGGGTGCGCGCACGATGGCCTATGATCCCGCCGCAGACAGGGCGTATGTCGTGACTGCTGAGTTTGGCCCTCGACCCGAGCCGACCACGGCGAATCCAAGGCCACGGCCGGCCATTGTGCCCGACAGTTTTACCGTTATGGTGATCGGAAGATAGGAACTGCCGGAAGATTGCAGATCGAGACCCGGGCGTTGCGCGTGCGTTCGTGAGTTATAGCTTGGTGACGTCGATCATGTTGTCATCCGCCGCGCGATCGATGAGTTTGTTGTAGGGGTCGATGCCCGCGCGGGACGGTAGCTGGTCGACCGTGATGGTGAAGGTCTGGTGCTCGCCGGTGAGCCTTGCTTTCTGCAGATAGAGTGGCTTCTCCTCATCGCCATGGCCGGTGAAGACGCCAATATCGATGAAGTCGTTGATGGGTACGGGTGTTTCTTTGCCGTTGCCATCGGCCTGAAGCTTGCGCGCCTGCACGTCGAGGACGACCTTGTACTTTCCGTCGGCGGTCTTCTGCGCGGTGGCGGAAAGAGCCTTGTTGTCGTAGAGAACGATGCGTTCGAAGCTGTCGGTAATGAAGTATTGGAGTTCGGGAGGAGTTTGCGCGCGCAGCGCCGCTTCGAACTGACGCGTATCGGGGTAGGGCTGATCGACGGCGTCGTGGGAAGCGTTCGCGGCATCGACCTGGTTGTTGGCATTGGCGTAGCGGTACGCGCGTAGAAAGGTGCCGAGAGCGGTGTTGAGCTTGTCTTCGCCGATGTAGTCGGAGAGCGCGTAGAGGATCACCGACCCCTTCTGGTACCAGACGTATTGCTCATTCTGAACCAGCGCCAAAGGGGGCTCATGGCGCAGCTCGCCGGAGCGCCCGCGCAGATACCCGTCCACTTCATGCTTTAGAAAGAGGCGCATGTTGTCTTCGCCATAGCGATGCGCCATGATGCGCAGCGCGGTGTATTCGGCGAGCGATTCGGACATCATGTTGGAGCCCTGCACCATGCCGCCGACGAGCTGGTGGCCCCACCACTGGTGCCCGAGTTCATGCGCGGTGACGAAGTATGCCTCATCGATGTCTTTGCTGCTGCCAACGCGGCCGATGAAGCCGATGCCTTCGGAGAAGGGAATCGTGTTGGGAAAGGACTCCGCAAAGGTTCGATAGCGGGGGAACTCGATGATGCGATATTGGGCGAACTGGTAGGGGCTGTACGCCGCGCCGTCGTAGTCCAAACCGGCCTCGGCGGAGGCGATCATCTTGTCCACGTCGTAGGGGTGAGCGGCGTCATAGTAGACCTCGACGTTGACGCCCTTGTACGGCACACTCTTCACGGTGTAACGGCCGGAAAGCCAGGCGACGAAGTCCTGAATGTGCGTGCCGCCCATGGAGTACTCGAAGAAGTTGCGGCCGTGCGCACTCCAGCGACGTTGCAGGTAGCCCGGACTCAAGGCGATCTGGTCGCCCGAGGTGCTGACGACGGTGTGATAGGTGATCCAGTCCGCCTGCGGGCCGGTGAAGAGATTCATGCGGGCGTGCTGCAGGTCTTCACGTGGGGCCAGCTCTTCGTAGGCCGGTAGCTTCTCCTCGCGGCGGCGGCGCGGATCATCGAGTTCGTTGTTGCGGCTATAGCCGATCCCCGGCAGGTACTCCGAGTCGAAAAAGGTGCCGTTGTGCGCCAACTCGGCAAGCTCGTTGCCGTCGCGAAAGCCGTGACTCTCATGACCGATGCGGCAGTGGAGGCTGACCGTCTCGCCAGGCGCAAGTGGTTGATCGAACTGGTAGATCGTGTAGATGCCACGCGGGCCACGGCTGACGAGGTGCACGGGTCGGCTGAACTGCACGTCAGAGAGGGATTGCTTAGTATCGGTGATGCCGATCTGGGGAATGGGAGCCGCGGTCTTGTTCTGCATCGTGTATTGCACCGTGCCGTCGAACGAGCGACGCTCGGGGTAAATGTCCACCGTGGCGTCGACCGCGGTGACCTTGGGTTGCGGAGTGTTCTCGTATTGCTTATACCGGCGTTCATAGTCGGCCTGGATATCGCGACGGGCTTTGGCGGGCAGGTATTCGTTGAGGACGTGCGCGTTGTAGAAATACCAGGTGCCAGAGGCGACAGCGACGAGCAGCAGCAGGGCAGCGGCGGGGAGAAATCGCGGCAGGCGCGCAGCGGCCTGACGGGAGCGAACGCTCCAGGAGGTCTCCGCCCCACGCCGTGAGAAGACGATGGAGATGATGCCGAGAATGGCCGCGATCGACGCCCAGTAAACGATGGACCACGTGATCGCCTGGACGAAGTGTCCATAGCGGTTCATGTCGGAGAAGGTATATGCGGGCGTGCTGCCGTAGAGGTAGAGCGTGTTCTCAAAGCCGAAGTTGAAGACGATTGGCTGGATAACGAAAGCGCCAATGACGATGGCGTGTCCGACGAACTTGTTGGAGACGAGGGTTTGAATGAACAGTGCGAGAAGGGCGTACATCATCACGCCGGGAAAGGTGATGAGGAAGAGCTCCTGCACGTACTGCAAAAGGTCGTACCGATGAAAGCCCTGGAAGGTTTGCGTGAGAATGCCGCAAAGCATGGTCGTGAGCAGCAGGAGAAAGCTGACGATGGCCAGGGCGGCAAACTTTGAGAACCAGTCTGGTGTTTCACGCAGCGGCAGGGCGTCGTGAATGCCATCGAAACGGGACTCCCGTTCGCGCCACAGCAGTTCAGCGGCGTAGAGCGCAACAA
The DNA here is from genome assembly GCA_964242225.1 of uncultured Acidobacteriaceae bacterium. Lineage (GTDB taxonomy): Bacteria > Acidobacteriota > Terriglobia > Terriglobales > Acidobacteriaceae > Granulicella. The sequence continues at coordinate 525,600 of CAXTAE010000002.1, read as the reverse complement.
CAATGTAGGAGAAGAGAGCGGCATTGCCTTCGACGGCCCCGAGGACGAGATAGGTGACCGGGTAGATGCGCGAGTCGGCCAATCTGCCGGCAAAGTAGCCGTTGGTGAAGGTAAGTGCGGCGTTGAGGACAAGGATGCCCCAGAAGGGCACCTCATGCAGGATGTTGGAGACGCGCAGGCGAGTGAGCGAGATGAACTGCGCCCAGGAAGTGGAACGCGAGAAGACCTGATGCACCTGCGGCAGACGGCCGGCGACCAGAGAGCGAACCGGCCGCGTGGCAACCTCATCCTGCTGGCGAGCCTTGGCGGCGCGACGGCCCTGGGCACGGGCGGTGAGCGCTTCAACAGACATCGGAAACAAGGACCAGGCGAGGCCCAGGGCCACCACACCTACGGCGAACCAGAGCAGACGGTTGTAGAGAAAAGGGCCGTCGAGCGGTAGGAGGAGTGAGTTCTTGTCGGCTACGGTCCAGTAGCGCGTGACGTTGTTGAAGGCGAGCAGGCCGATGGGATCGAAGACCGTGGACCAGAAGCGTTCCAGCGAGCGTGTGGCACTGAAGATCGTCAGACTGACGATGTAGATCATGAACAGCGTGACGCCCTGCAGATAGACAATGAAGATGCGGCGGGACAGGGCGGCGACGGCGAAGAAGATTGAGCCAAGGAAAAAGGTCTGAACGACGACGATCTCGAGAAACGGAACAAGGTACCAGGAGGCCGGGCCGTGGACGATGCGAGTGCCGTCCGCCCAGGGCGCAAAGGTACCCAACCAGGTGCCGAGCGGCAGGCCGAGGAACGTAAAAACCGTGGTGACGAAAGAGCCGGCCCAGCGGCCGCCGAGGTAAGCGAATTTACTAATAGGTTTGGTGAAGAGGATCTGAAAGGTGTCGCGTTGAAAGTCGCGCAGAACACTTGTGCCGAAGATCGCGGCGATGACGATGGTGCCAAACCACACGGCACCGATGTCGTTATATAAGTTTGCGAACGGACCATTGAGTAAGATCTTGCCGTTGGTGGTGCCGACGGGACCGAAGTTCTCAGAGGCGACGCTGAGGAAGTTGAAGGTAAGCCAAAGCGCGAAGTAGACGTAGGTCGACAGGCTTTTGAGGCGGAACTTCAACTCAAAGGTAAAGAACTCCCAGAACATGGCCATTTTTGAGTCCTCCGGGTGCGGCGAGCCAGCGGAGTGACGCTGGTGAGTTAGTCAAGGGTGCCTGGTGGCCTTCACAGCCCACGTAGCTAATTTGCTTCTTCGGGTAAGAGGCCTCAGTTGGGAAGCTGGCGCTCGCCATGTCGCTTGAGGTTGAGGAAATACACGTCTTCAAGCCCGGACGGAACGGGATGGAAGCCGGTGCCGGGAGAGGTGTCGGCGTAGACGCGGATCTCATGCTGGCCACCCACCAGATGTGTGGAGATGATGGTCAGCTGTGACTCCAGCGCGCGCAGTTCATCGTCCGTGGCAAGCAGCTTGCTCCAGATCCTGCCTTCGAGCGCAGCAAGTGTTTCGCTCGGCGCACCCTCCAGTAGCAACTCACCGCCAGCGATGATGGCCATGCGCGGGCACAACTCGCGCACGTCGTCCACGATGTGCGTGGAGAGGATGACCGTGCGGTCGCGGCCAATGGAAGAGAGCAGATTCAGAAAGCGGTTACGTTCCGCTGGGTCGAGTCCCGCGGTGGGTTCGTCGACGATGATGAGCCTTGGGTTGGCGAGCAGGGCCTGCGCGATGCCGAAGCGTTGCTTCATGCCGCCGGAGTAGGTGCTGAGGGCCTTGTTGCGCACCTCCCACAGGTTGGTTTGCTGCAGCAGAGCTTCGACGCTCTCCTTGCGCTCGGCCGCGGACGCGATGCCCTTCAGGATGGCGAGGTGTTGCAGCATGTCGAGCGCGGACATCTTGGGGTATACGCCGAACTCCTGCGGCAGGTAGCCCAACGTGCGGCGCACGGCGTTCTTATCCTTCAGAACGTCGATGCCGTCGAGGTCGATCGAACCGCTGTCAGGATCCTGCAGGGTAGCAACCGTGCGCATCAGCGTGCTCTTACCGGCGCCATTAGGCCCGAGCAGGCCGAACATATTATTGCCGATGGAAAGAGAGATATTCTTCAGCGCGCGAACGCCGTTGGGGTAGGTCTTGGATAGACCTTGGATGGTAAGCGCCATGAGCCTCTCGCGTTGCAAGTGAATGAACAGCGTGGGATACGCGGAATGTAACACGCTGGTTCCTCGATAAGGAGAAAGTTTGTGCTGGGTGTGCGCGGCTTTGCCGTGCGAAGCTACGGGAGCAGCAGGCCGTGATGGGCCGAGCTGGAGAGGGCACGGGCCGGGTTAACGATTTTGAGGACGGCGTGTCCTACGCACCAGCTTCACAGCATGCAGGAGAGTCTGGCTGATGAGGGGTTTCCGACGTAGCGGAAGAGTACGCCTCCATCCGCTTCTGCCGGCGTTGATGCTGATCTCCCTGTGCTTCAGCGCAGCCCCTGCCCAAACGGCGACCGGCGACACGGTGTACCACCTTCGCGGCCGGGTGATGAACGGCACGACGGGGAAGTCCGTGTCACGTGCACTGGTGATCTCAGCCGACCGGCGGATGGCGACCATGACCGACGCCGCTGGCCGCTTTGACCTGGTGATCAGCGTACCGCCCGAAGGTGGAGGGCCCTCGGGACAGCCGCCGAACGGGTTCACCGACGGCGCGCTCGCATCAAGGGGCGGGCTCGGTGGCCTTACCGTGATGCTCACGGCCAAGAAGCCGGGCTACCTTGACCCCGAACAGCTTACAAGCCTGGAACTTGATACGACGTTGTCGAGCCGGGAAGTGGAGTTGCAACTGCTTCCGGCGGGCAGCATCGACGGCCGTGTCTCGGCCACCGAGACGGACTCCGCCCATGACGTGCGCGTTACGCTGCTGCAGCATCAGGTGCAGGACGGGAGCTACCACTGGGTGCAGGCAGGCTCCGACACGACGGACAGCCACGGGGAGTATCACTTCGGCAATTTGCATCCCGGCGAGTACACACTGGTGACCGCGACCTGGCGCGGCGAGCGACCGCTCAACCAGCCGAGACTCACAGTGACGCAACAGTACCCGCCGATGTTTCTAGGCGATGCCTCGGGGGTAAGCACGGCGGCCAAACTGGAGATTCACTCGGGGGAGGCGGCCCATGCGGACCTGCACCTGCGCCTGGCGAGCTACTACCCGGTCACGGTGCCCGTGCAGGTGTCTGCCGAGGGCACCGGGGTACAGGTACAGCTCTCCGATACAGAATTTAACCCGGGCTACAACCTGAGCTTCAGTGCACGGGACGGCGCGGTGCGGGGGACGCTGCCCAACGGCACCTACACGTTGCTGCTTTCGAGCAACGCGCCGCAGCCTTCCTTTGCCAGCGTGCCGCTGCACGTGCAGGGTGCGCCTGTGCAGACGTCGGCGGTCGCTTTCGCGCCAAGTCCTCACATCGCGGTGCGTGTGCATGCGGAGCTCACGGGCAGCGGACGAGACTATCCGCTCTCAGTGAGTCTGCTGCTGCGACCGGCACGGGAAATGGGCGTGTTTGCCAATGGCAATCTGCCACCGAACGCAGGTGACGAGTTCTTCGTGGAGAACGCACGACCGGGCAGCTACTTCGTACAGGTGCAGGCCGGCGGTGCTTATGTGGCCGCGCTGCGCTGCGGTGGCGCAGATCTGCTGCACGACACCCTGACTGTGCCCGCTGGTGGCCTCGCAGAACCGATCGATGTCACGGTGCGGGACGATGGCGCGCAAATCACAGGCAAGGTGACGATCGGCACAGGCACGTTGCCGCCGCACAGTTTTGTTCTGCTGGTGCCGACCGATCGCAATGGAGTTTTCAGCCAAAGCTTCGCTGGACCGGATGGCACCTTTCGTCTCGGGAATCTGGCGCCAGGAAACTACCGTGCCTTTGCCCTTCGGAAGAACCGGATGCAGGTGCCTTACCGCGAACCCGAGGCGATGCACGCCTACGACGGCAAAGGCACAAGCTTCACGGCGACGGCGGGCGGCAAGGTCCAGGTCGATGTGCCCCTGCTCGAGGTTATCGATGGGCAGGTGCGCTGATGCTCTGGATCCTGATGCACTGGATGAAGAGGAAGCGCCATCTTCTGCTGTGCCTGGTTTGCCTCCTGGCCAGCGCGCTTCCTGCGCCTGCCCAGGAGGCGCTGGGGGAGCGTGTTGCCGGCAAAGTCGTGAATGCGCTTGATGGCCGGCCGGTGGTGCACGCTGAGGTGAGTCTGCAGGATACGAAGTCAGGTCGGCCCGTGGCGAACGTGGTTGCAGGCGCGGATGGCTCTTACCATTTTGACTCCCTGCCCCCGGGGAAGTACGAGTTGCTGGCGCGGGCGAGTGGCTACCTGCAAGCGGCCTACCTGGCGCATCCGCCTTTTTCCACGGCGATTGTGACCGGTGCAGGGCTAGACACAGGGGCGCTACTTCTGAAGCTGACGCCACTCTCGCGGATCGATGGACGTGTAGTGGATGAGGTGGGAGACCCCGTCCAAGATGCCACCGTCAATCTGTACCGCGAAGAACTCGATTCCGCCGAGGAGCGTGTACGGCGTGTGCGCGGCGGGCAGACGAGTGATGACGGCCACTTCCATTTCGACGACCTCGCGCCGGGCCGTTTCTACCTCACCGCCAACGCACAGCCCTGGTATGCCGTGCACCCGCCACTCGAGAGCGAGAACGCCGCGTCCGGGAGCTACCGCGCCGCCGTAGACCCCGCGCTGGATGTCGCCTACCCGATGGTGTTTTACCCGAATGCGCAGAGTGTGGAGGGGGCCTCGCCGATCGTCCTGAGCGGTGGGAGCGCCGTCGTGGCCAACATGCAGATGACGCCACAGCGGGCGGTTTCACTGACGCTTCGCGGTATGTCGGCGGGGGGCGATACGCCCCGGTTTGCGCAGCTTAGCCGAGACGTGTTCGGGCAGCAGGATTTTGTTTCTGTGCAGTCCAGCTTCCTCAACGGCGCGCAACGGTTTGACGGCATTGCCCCAGGGCAGTACACGTTGCGCGAGGCCTCAGGGGGCGGAGTTTTAGGGGCGGCCACGACCGTCGACCTCACGACTGGCTCGGTCACGGTGGAGGCACCGACGGCGGGCGGACTCGCCGGTGTGACTGTTACGGTTAAGGATGCGGCGGGGAATGCAGTTACCGGGGACAAGGGCAAGCTGCAGTTGAATCTCCGCGATGCGAAGGGCAATCGCATCGGCTCCAGCGCGGTCGATGCGAAGGGTACCGCGGCTTTCGCCAACCTGGCCCCCGGGGATTACCGCTTTGCGCTCTTCAGTGACGGGCAGGCCAAGGTGATCTCCGTGGTGACCGTGGCCGGGCGCGGGGTGGCGGACGGCTTGCTGCACCTGAAGGCAGGCAATGACGCCAGTGTCACGCTGATCTCTTCCGGCAATCCGGTGGAGGTGGATGGCGTGGTGCAGCATGGCGGGAAGCCGAGCGTAGGTTCGATGGTCGTGCTGGTGCCTGCCGGCAAGAACACGGACCCAGCACTTTACCGGCGGGACCAAAGCGATTTGGATGGGAGTTTCACCTTCCGTAATGTCTCGCCCGGCGCTTACCTGCTGGTTGCCATCGACGATGGCTGGACATTGCGTTGGGACGACAGCAAGGCCTTGCTGCCCTACCTGCTGCACAGCCTGCCTGAAGACGTACAGGCCAACGGTTCCGGCGTAATGCGCCTGGCGGAGCCTGTGGTATCGCAGGCCCGCTGAGGAGAGTTCCCGCTAGGCGAAGGCAAGCACGATGGCCCCTCCGGCGATCATGAGACCACCCAGGATCTTGCGGCCATTCAGCGCCTCACCAAGCAGTGGCCACGCCAACAGGATGACGAAGACGACGCTGAGTTTGTCGACGGGCGCAACCTTGGAAGCTTCGCCAATCGAGAGCGCGCGGAAGTAGCAGATCCACGACAGGCCGGTTGCCAGGCCAGAGAGCCCGAGGAAGATCCAGGAGCGGCGATCGATGTGCGCCAGCCCGGCATGCGAGCCGAGGCTGAGGGCGATCACCCACGCAAACACGACAACTACGGTGGTGCGGACGGCCGTGGCCAGGTTGGGCTCGACGTGCGCGACCCCAAGCTTGGCAAGCAGCGCCGTAGCGGCGGCGAAGAGTGCGGAAAGAAGCGACCAGACAACCCAGTTCATAGGCCTGGTTAGGTGTTGTTTGCGGCTGCTTCGTTGTTCGGTGGTTTTCAGAAGCGGCACAGCCCTCCCCGGTGCTGCAGGGGAGGGCTGCGCGCGGTGCGAGAACGGAGGTTATGGGTAGGTGATGACGGGGCTGAGCTGGTCGGCAAAGCTGCTGTTGACCGCCGCACCCGTGCCGTTGATCACGTGGGTGATCTGACCACTGCCGTTCAGCCAGACCGTGCCGGTGTCGTGGATTGTCACGCCAGGGTTGACGGGAACGGTCATGGCGTTATCTTCGAGGATGTTCACACCCTGGTTGAAGTAGGAGTAGATGCCCAGACCATAGGCGGTGTGGGTCTTCACGGAATCAGCCACGACGTAGGAGGGATAGCCGTTAGCTTTGCCGTCCATCCAGGCAGCCTGCGACGGTGGATCGTAGGGCAGCTCGCTCTGGTAGAAGATGGTCTCGCCGGCCTCTCCGTTCCAGAGGACCTGCTCCTTCTGGTAGTGCTCCACGGCGAGACCTGTGGCGAGAACGCGGTTGCCGTTCACCACGAGGCCGTGATCGGCGGTGTTGACGGTCCAGCCTACGCCTGTACCGTGATCGGCACGCCATGACCAGATATTGTCCAGGATCACGTCGTTGCTGTTGACCTCGAGCGCTGTGGTGACCAGACCCGCGTTCTGGCCGCCGATGCGCAGGGTGATGTCCTGCAGGGAAGTCGGATTACCGCGGTGCGAGTTGCCCGAGTTGAGCGTCTCGCCGACGCGCAGGAGCACGGGAGACTTCACCGGACCGGCATCGACGATGAGGCCGGCCACTTCAACTCCGGCGACGTCCGCGATGCTGATGGCTTCGTTGCCGGTGGTCGGCTCCACCGTAGCAAAGCCCAGGCCGAGCACGACGGTACCGGGTTGCGTGATCCGGATCGGCTGCGAGTACGCGTACAGCCCGGGCGTGAGGATGAGATTCATCCCCTGCGAAAGAGCCTTGTTGATGTCGGCGATCTTCGACGAGGGCTGTGCGATGAAGAACTTGCTAAGGGGGATGGAACGGCCGGGGGTCTGTCCGTTGTACCAGGTGGTGCCCACCGTGTTGTCCTGAACTGCCGGGGCGAAGACGTTGTACTTGCCCTTCACGTTGAGGTAGAGGAAGGGCTTCTCCCGGCTTTCGGGTGTGGTGGCGACCACGGTCTCGGGCGGATTGGGATAGCTCTGCGGGGGAGCGCCCGTGACGCCGGAGAACACCATATTCCAAACTCCACCCGACCAGGAGCCAAGCTGACTGTTGCGGGTGTACCACTGCTGCTGCGAGCAGGGGTTCACACTGCCGGTGACGACAAGATCGCTCATGAAGCCGCCGCTGGCATTGCCGCAGTAGCTGTTGGTGAGCTGCAGGCTGCCATTGATCTGCAGGCGGCGCAGCGGGGCAGCCTGCGAGACGCCCCACTGCAGGGTGTTCGGCGCCGCATTCTGCAGGGAGTTGGTGAGAACGTTGAAGGTCATGTTCTCGAGCGAACGGTAGAACGTGTCGGTGAGATTGGCCTGGGGCCAGGTGGGCGTGCCGTACACCGGGACGCCGAAGTTTGGTGTGAGAAAGCCGTTGATGGTCACGGCGTCCGGGGTCTCACCCAGGCCGGCAATCTGTTCATAGAAGCCGACGGGCGCCTCGACGTTGTAGCTGCCGGGTTTGAAGAGGATCGCGTAGCGATTGGTACTGAACTCAGGCTCTGCCGAGAGGGCGGTGAGCCGGGCGGTGATGTCCGCGGAAGACATGGAAGGGTCGAAGATGATGACGTTGGGGCCGAAGAGCGCGTTGTCGCCCACGGGGGATTGCGCCGAGGCTGCCGTGCTGAGAGTGCCGGCACCAAGTAATAGCAGACCGGCGAACCGCGTGAAGGAGCGTCTGGGAAGGAGGGGAGCGCTGCGAGATTTGTTCACGTTTGGAAGACTCCGATTGGGGGATATTCACCCCGCGCGGAAACCTAGGCCTGCCGGTGGTCGCTGTCAAGTAGTGAGGGCGTATGCAACGGTAGCGCGGAGCTTCGGTACGTTCAGCGAAGTCCTTCTGTGTGGCCCATTTACAAGATCTGAAGGGGTTGCCAGCGCAACTTTGGCGACGACCACGCGGCACGGTTTCCAGTTGTCAGGTGCCTTACCACACATAGCTAGCTACTACCCGCGGCGGCCCTTGCTGGCCGTCCACAATCTCCGTGCTGAGCACAAGCTCAACATTTCGCCCCGTAGGGTAGCTGTTTTGGGAGCGCCAAGCCTGCAAATAGCGATTGTTGGTGAGAAAGCTGGCCGCGGCAGCAGTCCCGCTCATGCCGATGCCGGCCGCGATCAGGACTCGCTGCTCGATCCCCGGATCGAAGAAGCTGGCGACCAAGGCGTAGTCCTGCGAGTTGGAGTGCGCACTTTGCGCGTTGCTGAAACGCCACCTCGTCCCGGGTTGCTGCCCATCCTCGATGCCGCCAATCGCATCGTCGCTGGCGGTGGGAGCGCTGAAGTGGAAGCGCAGAGGCGCAGTCAGGCGCAGCGTCCAGGCATTGTCCAGTCCGCCGATCAGGATGACGGGGCCGGGTTGCAACTGGCTGAAGGTGGTGTCCGCGGCGCCTTGCACGCGGTAGGGGTGGTCATGATGGACCAGTAGATCGGTGATGTGGCTGTAGCTCGCAACGTCGCTCACGGGAATCATGTTCCGGGTGGTCATGGCGGCGAGCATGCTTTGCTTCTCGGTCTCGGTCTCGGCTGAGGTGGAGGCGCGGTCTCTCCCATCCCCGTTAGCGGAGTGAACGCCCACGACGATCAGGGCGGGGTTTTCAGCATGGAGCAGAGGATTCCAGAAACTCGCGATGCCGCGCTCCTGTGCCCGCGCCCAGGCCAGGCGCACGGCGAAGCCGGCTCCGAGGCAGGCAGCTAGAAGCATGAGCGCGACAAGGAAAGCGCGAACGTTAGTGGGCCGCGTGCGCGCCGCCGCGACAGGGACAGCCAGCGGCTCCGCATCCGGCCTGCGGTCTGACGCCGTCTCAACAGACGCGGCGCGGTCGTCGGCCTGCAAAGCAGGATCCAGAAGAGGACGAATCTGCGGAGTGGGAGGGTCTATACCCTCCTGCAGAGAGGGAGTCTCATGCCCCGGTTTGAAGAACAGGGGAGCGTAAGAGCCGAGAGGGAGATCGATGCGCAGTTCGTGCTCATGCCCTGGGGCCTGGTAGTACTGCGCAAGCCGTTTGCGTATCTCACCAGCGGTAATGCGCACCACGGGGTCGGCGTTGGTGTCGTAGTCGGTAGGACGGTGGAAGACCTCGACGCCCAGCGTACGCTCCTTAAGGAGCTCTGCACGACCGGCCATGGCGTGCTCGACGATATAGCGCAGGAAGTTCGGGTAGCGCTTGCTTTTGCTGAACAGATTGCTTGTCGTGATGGATTCGAGCTGCCAGAAAACGTCGGCGGGCAGCAGTTCCGAGGTGGGCGTCGGCTGAAGTGGTTCCGGCACGATCGTCTCGGCGATTTTCCAGTCCATCGCGAAGCTTCTTCCTCTCCAGTTTTGCTCCTGACGCAGCGTAGCGAAAGGGGCCGAAACGTATGATACGCCCCAAAAAGGAACACTTGGGACGGTCTATCCCGTAATGATTTCGATAACCATGTACTTTTTACGGTAACCCTCTTGCCAACCATGGCTTGAAGTGTCTAGGGTTAGCGCGACTCGAAAAGATCTCTTGGTTCACGCCCGAAGCCTCTTGGGCACCATAGGGTCCGTGTCGGAAAGGCAACAAAGCGTCATGACAAAAACAACAAAGGGCGGTCTGAGCTCGGCGATGCCCCTCAGCTCCTCATGCCTTCTCAAGGAGATTCAGCCGACGCCCGCCGTCCAGCAGCGCGATCGCTTGGCGACTGGAGCCGGGCTCTTCGGCCGGGTAACTCGGCGGCGGCTTTCGCCCAAGGTGCTCAGCGCGCTCGGCGCGACTGCGCTGCTTTTCGGCGCGGGCTTGGCCCACGGTCAGCTCTCCACGGCAGACATCCTGGGTACGGTTACGGATGCTACCGGCGCAGTGATTCCGAACGCCAAGGTGATCGTCACCAACAACGGCACCAAACAGCAGCGCACCGTCACAACGGATGCGAGCGGTAACTACGACGTCAGCCTGCTGCCCGTCGGCACCTACAGCGTGGAAGTGGATCTCACCGGATTCAAGACTTCCACTGTTTCCAATCTTGCCATTGAAGCCGGTGATCGCGCCCGCGCCGACGTCAAGCTCGAAAACGGCGCTGTCAGCGATACGGTCAACGTTGAAGCGCAGACCCCGCTGCTCCAGGCCGATAACGCCACGGTGAGTTCCACCGTAACGGCCAAAGCCGTGCAGGATCTTCCCTTGAACGGCCGTAACTTCGTGCAGCTGGTGCAACTGGTACCGGGCGCGAACGAAGGCCCTGGCAACGGTTTGACCAGCGGTGGACGTCCTGACGAGCGTCGTCAGACGGCGGGCTTCTCGGTCAATGGCCAGGACAACGTCCTGAACAATTACACCGTAGACGGCATCGACGACAACGAGCGCATCATCGGTACCATCGGCGTTCGCCCGAACGTCGAAGGCATTCAGGAGATCACCGTACAGACCAACAGCTACGCCCCGGAAGCGGGACGAACGGCTGGTGGTGTGGTTTCCATCATTACGCGTTCCGGCACCAATGCTTTCCACGGCACGGCGTATGAGTTCTTCCGCAACGACGTGCTCGACGCCCGCAACGTGCTGCAGACGACGGGGAACAAGCCTGAACTTCGTCAGAACCAGTTTGGCGGCAGCTTCGGCGGCCCCATCATTAAAGACCGGACCTTCTTCTTTGGCGACTATGAAGGATTCCGCCTAGTGTCAGGCCTTACCTACAAGAACACGGTGCCCGACCAGGCTGCGTACAATGACATCAACAGCTTGGCTGGCGGAACACCGCAGCAGCTGATCAATGCTGGCAACGGTACGAAAGGTTTGCCGATTGACCCGGTTGCGCTTGCGTACCTCAAGCTCTTCCCAGCGCCGAATCTCCCTGGTGAAACGAACAACTTCGTTGTAAGCCCGAGCGAGACCCAGTCCAGCAACACTTTCGACGTTCGCGTAGATCACCGCTTCAACACCAATAACCTGCTGTTTGCCCGCTACACCTACAACAAGGTGAATACGGTGACGCCGCCGGAGCTTGGTACGGTGAATGGGTTGCAGATCTCTGGCGCCCGCTACAACTTCTCGGGTCCGGCAACTGACTTCGCCAACCAGTACGGTATCGGCTTCACGCACATCTTCACGCCGCGACTGCTTGTTGATCTCCGGGCCGCCTACACCCGCATTAACAATCTCTCGCTGCCGCTTAACTATGGAATCGGTGCGGACCAGAAGGTCGGCTTCCCGACCAATATGAATTTCACGGCAGAAGCTGATTCGCTGACGCCCATCACGTTCAACGGCTTTGCCGATATCGGTGACGGAACCTACGTTCCACTGCAGGATATCGACAACACCTTCCAGTATGCCGCCACGGTCAGCTACACGATCGGCAACCACCAGATTCGAGGGGGCGCAAGCTTCATCCGGCGTCAGGCGCGCAATCTGCAGAGCGCCGATTCTTCGGGTACCTACGGGTTTGGTCTATCCACGGATAACTCAAGCAATGCGAACCTCACTTCGGTACAGAACCAGACGATTACGAACATGAACGTGCTGGCGTCCACACTTGTGGGTGCCTTCAGCGGGGACAGCCGGAACTACACGCTGTTTACGCCGGATTACCGTACCTACGAGCCGAGCGGTTTCATCCAGGACTCCTGGAAACTCACGCCTAAGCTCACAGTCCTCTACGGCATACGCTACGACGTGTTCACGCCCTTCACTGAAGCGCATGGCCACATCGCCAACTTCAACTACTTCACAGCGCGTACAGCGACTGCAGCCAACATCGGCAACTCGCTGCTGGTGGCTAACCAGAATGGAGTCGATGGGCACGCTGGCATCCAGGAAGACTATGACAACGCGGCTCCTCGTGTGGGCTTCTCGTATTCCGTGACGCCGACGATCGTGGTGCGCGGTGGCTATGGGTTGAGCTGGTTCCCAGGCAATTACACCTCCAACGCGGATCTGAAGAATGCACCGTTCACCTCGGTGTTCGCGCCAAACTGCCTGTCTACCCTGGCCTTCAACATTGAGACTGGGAAGGCGCCCTCGCCAACCGCAGGCGCGGTTGCTGCCACAGGAATCAATCCGGCCTGCGGCACGGCGGGCACCCCCGGTGCCACCGCCCCGGGCACCCTTGACGTTGGCATCCCGACACCATCACCGCAAAACCTGAACAGCCCTGGCCTGTCGTTTACCGCTGAGGATCCTCGGTTCCGCTCGGCGATGATTCAGCAGTTCAACCTACAAATGGAGCAGCAGTTTGGCGCCAACGTGCTCACCATCGGGTACGTGGGTAATATCGGCTCCCGTCTACCGCAGACACTGCAGGACATCAACAACCCGCTACCCGGGCCGCCGTCGCCCCGTCCTCTGAGCGGCGTTCTGCCGAACCTCAGCGGCGTTAGCTGGCTGCAGAGCGAAGGCATCTCTAACTACAACGCGCTGCAAACCTCTGTGCAGCGTCGCTTCAGCCATGGACTGGCCTATGACGCGAACTACACCTGGAGCAAGGCCATGAGCAACAACGTGGGCTTCTCCGAAGAGGGAGACCAGGGCTTCGGCGCGGCTAATCCGTACAACACGCATATCGACTACGGCATCGCCGAGAACGACATCCAAAACCGCTTCGCGCTCTCCATAAACTATGAGTTCCAATATGGTAAGAGCTGGCACGGTATCGAGAAGGAAGCGCTTGCCGGCTGGCAGGTGAACTCCATCGCGGTATGGCAGAGCGGCAAGCCGTTCACGATCCTCAACGGCGGTGGCTCTTCCGGCTTCGTAAACGACGTCCCGGAAGCCGGCGGAACCTCTTACGGCAACCGCGCGATTCCAATCAACAGCAACGGCAACGATCGCCCCAACCAGGTAGCGCCAATTCAGTACACCAAGCGGCTCGACCAGTGGTTTAACCCGAATGCCTTCCAACCTCAGGCGCTCGGAACCGTTGGCAATGCGGTGCGCAACGTGGTCTTCGGACCTCGCTTCCGCCACATCGATCTCTCGCTCTTCAAGGACTTCCCGGTCACGGAACGTGTGACGCTGCAGTTCCGCGCCGAAGCGTTTGATTTCACAAATACGCCAAATTACTACATCCCGAACAACAACAGTGGCAATCAGCAACTCGGCAACGCGACCTACGACACGGTGACCGCGGTCGATCCTAACTACACCCCTCGTCAGCTGCAGTTCGCTCTTAAAGCGACCTTCTAAGCGAATACAAGGGACGGCAAAAGAATACGGCGAGATCTTCGGATCTCGCCGTACTCTTTTTGTACGAAGCCTACGAAGCCCTCGGGGGCGACCTATGGCTTCCAGATGCCAAGCAAGCGACGAATCACGACCAGTTCGCCTGTGTGATAGCTGTTGTGGTCGGCGATCAGCAGGGCTTCGCGAAGAAGGTTCTGGCCATCGCCCCAAGAGAAGGGCGTGTAGAGATCAGCACCGGCTTCAGTGAGCTTTGCCGCGAAAGCGGCAGCGTCTTCCTGAAGGCTCCCTAACGTTTCATCCCAGCTCTGCGGGGTCGGAGGTGCGGTCTGCTCGGGCCAGTACTGCGCCGGCCACGCCAGCGGCTTGTAGCCACCTTCCGGCGGCGAGCAGAAGTCGAGGATGTCGCGCTGCGTGATGCGAAGGTGCTCCAGCACCTGCCACGCGGAGTACGGCAGACCTTCAGGCACAGCCCCGTATTGCGCCGCAGGGAAGTCCTCCACGGCTGCTTCGAGAGTGGCGTGTGCCTGACCGCCCGCCAACAATGCGAGCAGCTGCCTGACGAGCGGGTCGTTGCTTTGTGGGGATGTCATATGAGTCTGAGATGCGACCGTCTGGGCGCGCGAGGTCAGCGCATGCGGCCGGCCGCTGCGGGGAAAAGGTTCAGGGCGTTGCGCCCAATGTGTTTGACCTGCTCGGGGCTAAGACCGCTGTAGCTCATCAGCGCGGCGAGGTTGGCGTTCATGGTGGCGTCGGTGGTGCAGGGCACGCCGCAGTCGGAGCCGTAGACGAGCTGCTCGTAGCTCGTCATGGCGAGCGCGGCGCCCAGCGTTGTGGGGCAGGTCGCCGCCGTGTCGAGAAACAGTGCGCGAAGGTGCGCTTTCATCTCCGTGGGCGTGATGGCTTGCGGGTTGGGCACCCACTGTTCGTTGCCCAGCAGCAGCAGTCGTCCGGAGAGCGCAGGCAGCGCACCGCCACAGTGGGCGACCACAAAACGAATGTTTGGAAAGCGGCGCAAGACGCCTTGATAGAGCATGTCGGCGAAGGTGCGCGCGGTCTCGAAGGCGACCTCCATCAACGCGCTGGGCCGACCCATGACGCCGGGCGCGTAGGCATCCGGGTGCGCGAACACGACAGCGTGGCGGCGATCAAGTTCTGCCCACACAGGGTCAAGCCGCGGGTCGCTGAGGTAGACGTCGTTGTACCGGCAAGTGACGGCGAAGCCATCGGCGGCGAAGTCACGCGTAGCGCGGTCGATCTCGGCCAGGGCAGCGGAGGGATCGTCCGTGGGCAAGGCGGCGAGCTGGCCGAAGCGACTGGGGTGCTCGCGCACAAGGGAGGCCGCATAGTCATTGGAGTCGCGCAATGCTTCAAGCTTCTTGGGGATATTGCTCAGCATCTGCATGGCTATGCCGGTGCGGTCCATGTAAGCGAGCGTGCTCTGCGGGTCCCAACGCGGCGGCGCCGGCGTTAGCCAGCAGCCTTCTTTCATTGCCTGCCAGCGTGCCTGGCTCTGCTCGGCGGTCTCGGGTGGGTAGAAGTGAGCGTGAACGTCGATCCAGCGGTTAACCAAGACATCTCCTCAGGGCAGATCGTGACGCCTGCGCTGCGAGAGGTGAGACGCGGTCGGGACGACTCCGGGATGCGCTTCGTGTGCCGAGGAGGGTTCCCGTACAATAGACCGAGTCGTCACGGTGGGGCGGTTAGCTCAGTTGGTTAGAGCGCCTGCCTTACAAGCAGGATGTCGGGGGTTCGAGTCCCTCACTGCCCACCAACTCTTTCTCTGTTCTGCCATTCGTCTATGGTGTCACCGCGTGTCGCAAGGCGCTGGCCGGTATCGGGGTGAAGGCCTGGCCGCTGCCCGCCCAATACACGGCGAAAGCGTCCGGCCCGAGCGTATGCGTGCTCTCGACGTCGATGGTGTGCAAGCCCGCGCTTAGAGCGACAGTGCCTTCGGCGATCTGGGCGGCGTTGCCCTCCAGACCACAGACTTGCGGCCACGCTTTAGGACTGGACGTGACCGGTTTGCCGTCGATTCGGACGCTCGCGGTGTCATTGCCCACGAGCAGAAACGTGTAGCCGTCCTCACGCGCCACATCGAGCAGGCCAGTGAAGTGCAGCGTGTAGTTCGTGGTCGCTGGCCGAGCGTCTGAGGTCAACGCCCCTGCCACTGCGACGGGAACTGTGGTGTTGACTTCGGCAGGGGGCGCTGCGTTGGGCGGGGCGGAGGTAAGCGCGTCCGAAGGCGCTGCGGCACCGCCGAGTGGCCCTGCCGTCACCAGCAGTTCCGGCCGGGTTGGCCGTGGGCTCAGGGCCGGCATCGCATTGGTCACAACTGTGAGCGAGTGACCGATCCAACTCTCCTCGCCCGCGGCGGTGACGGTGTGCAGCAGCACGCGAAAGCGCCCGGAGCCGTCCTGATTTGTGCCGCCGGCATCGCTGTAGCGGTGGTTTGGCGAGCGGCCATGCCCAGTCGCTCCATCACCGAAGGTCCACTCGTATGTTTTCGCGACTTTACCCCCGGTTGCCATTGCGGTGAAGCGCATCTTGTTGCCGGGACGATACGGTCCTGGCGACACGGTGAAGTCAAATTGGGCATCGCTGGCGGAGACCGCGGGTTGCGCTGCGCCACCTTCGGTTTTAAGCGGCACATCGGCCGCCGCTCCAACAGACCTGCCCGCCAGCGTGACGTTGCGGAGATCTACGCCGCTGACCTCGCCGGCCAGCACGGAAGGAACAAGGGAGGGTTGGTCGAGCGCGAAGATGCCATCCAGATGCACGTCGCTGAGCGAAGGGGAAGGATGTCGCAATTGCAGCAACGAGTACCAGTCTTCCAGGCGCACGTTGTGCAGGCGGTAGTCGTTATGCGTACCGTGACCATTGGGATCATCCCAGATTTCGAGCAGGGCAAAGGGCACCTTGCACCCACCGATACCTGCGTGAAGGACATCGCTGTCGGCGAGGGAGAAGTTGCCGCTGTTGAAGGTCTTGCCCGGCCAGGCCGCGCGCACCACGTTGGAAATGCTGGTGGAAAGGGTCGAGCGGCGGATCTCAATGTTGCGCACGTCATGGCCGGGGATCGCCATCAGCGCAGGATCGTAACCGTCCCAATTGCCCTGCATGGCGAAGATATCGTCGGCGGCGCGGAAGAAGCTGTCTTCGACGACCGTGTCGCCGCCGCCAAGCCAGTCCATGCCGTCCTGGTTGGCGTTGCCGTCGCTGCCGCCGATCACCTTGATATCGCTGTAGCGAATCCCATGCGAGTCCTTCATCTGGATCATCCAGGTGCGGCTGCGGACGATGCAGGTGAGGCCTTCAATCGCGATGTCCTGGGCGTTGTCCATGACGATGCAGTGCCAGTTCGGCTTGTGCATCCAGCCGTCGTCGTCGGCCGGGTTCTGAGGGCCGTCATAGATGATCGTGCCGCGGCCCCAGACGCGCACATCCTTTACTTGCCAGACGTTGAGACTGCCGAAGATAAAGGCGCCCGGCGCGAGATAAATGCGGTCGCCGGTGTGGGCGTCGATGTTTTCGTGGTGCACGCCGGGACCGTAGTACCGCAGTCCGGGAGACGGTCCAGTCGGCACCTCTGTCTCCGGAGGGTCCGCGAACAGAAACAGCATCTCGGCGCCGGCAAGGAAATCGTGAGGCCGCGTGATGCAAATCTTTGCGGGTCCGCGTAAGCGGAAATGGAGTGTCCGCCCTTGCACGGTGGGGCGTAGGCCAAAGCGCCAGGGCTGCACCTCAACACCATGCGCCCAGAAGTCGTCGCGGTCAGCGGTCACGATGATGTCCATCGGCTTCTTCGTGACAGGGAAGCCGAGCAGATAGTAGTTGGCCGCTGCGTGTACGACCGGAGTTTGCTGGCCGTTGATGGTGACGGTGAAGTGAGTGCTGGCTACCTCAGGCGGCAGCGCCGGTAAGAGCGCCCGTCCCTTCGCATACGACGGCCTGGCAAACAGGAGCAGCAGCAGGGCAACCAAGACTCTGGGCAGAGCTTTCATCGACACGTAGGGGTGCAAAGACAGTCTCCGAGGACGGTATACTTCATGCTTTCAAGCAATGACAAGCACACCTGCGAAATCGCGCCCTGAGCTCCCCTTAACCCGGCCGCGCAACACGCCTCAACAGGTGCTGTTTGCCAGCCTGGTCGGCACGGCGGTGGAGTTCTTTGACTTCTACATCTATGCCACGGCCGCGGTGCTGGTCTTTCCTCGGTTGTTCTTCCCCGCCTCCGACCCGACGACCTCCACGTTGAGCTCGTTGGCTACCTTTGGCATCGCCTTCATCGCCCGGCCTATCGGCTCTGTGCTCTTCGGGCACTTCGGCGATCGCATGGGACGCAAGCGAACGCTGGTGCTGGCCCTGGCGGCGATGGGGCTATCCACATTCGCCATCGGCGTGCTGCCCACGTATGGGAGCATCGGCATCGCCGCGCCCCTGCTACTGGCGCTGTGTCGGTTCGGTCAGGGCATCGGCCTGGGTGGTGAGTGGGGCGGGGCGGTGCTGCTGGCGGTGGAGAACGCACCACCGGGCAAACGGGCCTTCTATGGCATGTTTCCCCAGCTTGGGGCACCCATCGGCTTCTTCCTCTCCGGCGGTGTGTTTCTGCTGCTGTCGCGGGTACTCACCGAAAGGCAGTTCGCCGCGTTTGGCTGGAGGCTGCCGTTCCTGGCCAGTGCGGTGCTGGTATTGCTTGGCCTGTATGTGCGGCTGGCCATCACGGAGACGCCCGTGTTCCAAGCCGCAGCGCAGCGGGCGGAGCAGGTCGGCTTTCCCATGATGACGGTGCTGCGCCGGCACACGCGTGCGTTGGTTGTGGGCATCTTCGTCTGCCTCGCCACCTTCGTGCTGTTCTACCTGATGATCGTCTTCACCCTCTCGTGGGGCACGACTGCGCTGGGCTACAGCCGAGCGACCTTTCTGCAGCTGCAATTGCTGGGCACGTTCTTCTTCGCGGCCACGATCCCGATCTCTGCGCTGCTGGCGGAACGGGGACGACGGCCGGTGATGATTGCGGTGACGGTGCTGATCGGACTCTTTGGCTTTGCCTTGGCTCCGTTGTTTAACGCCGGGATTACGGGTGCCGCCGCGATGCTGGTGATCGGGCTTACGTTGATGGGGCTGACCTATGGGCCGCTGGGCACGGTGGTGTCAGAGCTGTTTCCGACGCCGGTGCGCTATACGGGAAGCTCGCTTGCGTTTAGCCTGGCCGGCATCCTTGGTGCGTCGCTGGCACCGTACATCGCCACGTATCTCGCCAAGACCTATGGTCTGCGCTACGTGGGGTACTATCTGACGGCGTCGGCGGTGCTGACGCTGGGCGGCCTCCTGCTGAGCCGCGAGACGCGAGACGATGACCTGGCCGCGACGGCCGTTTAAGGCCGGGCTTCGGTTATGGACTCTCTGCCGTTTTCGGGATGCGGGTAGGCCACCGAGACGGTGAGGATCTGGTACGGCGTGATGGGGATGGTGACGGTGTCGTTCGTCAGCGGAAGGTGCGTCAGCTCAGGCTTTTCCATCAGGTTGGTTTCGACGGCGTAGGCGGCGCCGGGCGGGATATGCAGGTGCACGGCCGTCGGTGTGCCGGTGCTCTCGTACATGCGGAAGATGAGGGCGTCGGCGTCCTCGGCCTTCTTCACGGCAGTGAGGATCACGTTGTGCTCATCAACTGCGGCGAAGGAATGCGTGGGTGGCAGCGAGCCGGTGTGCGCGAAGACCTGCGTGGCGGTGAGCGGGTCGTTGAACTCGTAGCCGCGCCGCACGGTGTCGGCCTGCTTCCAGGTGCCCGCGTGCGGGTAGATGGCGTAGCTGAAGTGCTGCACGCCGCGGTCGGCGTCGGGGTCGGGCCAGGTGGGCGAGCGGAGCAGGGTGAGACGCAGCGTGTTGCCGAGCGCGTCGTAGCCGTACTTGGAGTCGTTCAGGATCGAGACGCCCTGCTTGTCGTCGCCGAGGTCGGCCCAGCGTAAGGCGGGTACTTCAAATTTCGCTTTCTCAAAGCTGTTGTTGCGTGTCGTGGGGCGCTCGATGGAACCGTACGGGATTTCAAAGGTCGCCTTGGGTGAGGTAGCGGCAAGCGGGAAGGCGGCTTTGAGGAGGACGTGCGTCTCGTGCCAGTCGACGGTGGTGTCGACGCGGATGATGTCGGAGTCGGCATCGAGCGAGATGTCCTGGGTGATGTGGGACTTGCTCCAGGTGCGCTGGATGCGGACGGTTTTGCGGAGTGGGCCGTCGGTGATGAGTTGGATGGAATCGACGTTGCTGATCGGCGTCATGGTGCCGTCGAGGGTGCCGGGATCGATGTTCCATGCGTCGTACTGCTTGGGCGTGTCGACGTATGTCTGGAGTTGGTTGCCGCAGCTGTTCGGCGCAAGGTAGTTGTGACTTCCCCGATCCCAAACCTTCGTGATGCAGCCGTTATTGGGATCGATTTTGATCGTTAGTTTATTGCTGGCTAACGTAAAGTCGGCGGGAGACGTGCTGAACCCGGAACCTTGCTTTGCGATGGGAGACGATGCTGCATGCAGGACCGTGTAGCCGAGTGCGGGTACGGTGACGGATGCCAGGACGTATTTATAAGGGGTTGATTCCTCGCCCGTCAGGCTCTGATACTTTACGGGCTTGCCGCTCTCGTCTTTGAGAAACAACTCACCATCTTCTTCGGAGCGGAGGCGGAGCTCTACTGTCTCTGTGCGCGGCCACGCAAGGCTGTTGGTCACAACGACGGGCAATCCCTTACCTTTCGCTGTGTCGATGTGTGCTGTGACGCCGTTGAGCGCGGCTTCGCTCATGAGCTTGTCGTTGTTGAACACCTGCGTGAAGTCGTCCTGCGCATCGCGATAGATCACCGCGATGCCGGAGCCGGCGGCGAGGTCATGGAACTGATTGAAGGTGATCTTCTTCCAGTTGTCGGTAATCTCATCGGCTGGATATGTTGCGCCCTGCAGCCATGCGAACGAGGCCAGCTTCTCCGTGTTGAGCGTCGCCACTTCGCTCTTGCGGATGTTGGCCTTGTGCTTGGCCTGCGTGGTGAAGACGCCGCGGTGGTATTCGAAGTAGAGCTCGTCGTTCCAGGTGGGGATGCCGAGCATGCCGTTGCCGCCGGCTGCCGGGGCAGTCCAGCCCCCGGCGAGCTTGTCGTAGTTCCAGGTGGGCGAGGTCGGGTTCAGGTGCGGCTGCACGGTGTCAAAGAAGCTCTGAGCGGTGCCATAGTGTTCTGTGGGGACGGCCTCGTCCGCCTTGCCGGCGGCGATCCAATGATCCGCCTGATCCAGCATCGCGCGTGTGGGGCCGCCGCCGTGATCGCCCACGCCGTACAGGTCGAGTAGGTCGGTTGTGCCGGGGTTACGTTCGGCCGACTCGGCAAAATCGGTTGAGAGCCGCGTGGGGCTTACGTCCGGGTGCGTGTAGTCGGTCGGGAAGTACGTCAGGACCTTGCTGCCATCGGGGCTTTGCCACCAGAACAGCCGAAACGGCAGGGTGTTGGTGTCGTTCCAGTGCATCTTCTGCGTGACGAAATAGTCGAGGCCGCTGCGTTTATAAATTTGCGGCAGCTGCCAGTTGTAGCCGAAGCTGTCGGGGTTCCAGCCGATGCGCGCCGTGACGCCATACTCTTTGCCGAAGTAGCGTTGACCGATGAGCAGCTGCCGCACGAGCGACTCGCCGTCGGGGAGGTTCAGGTCAGGCTCCACCCACATGCCACCGACGATCTCCCAGCGGCCTTCCTTCACACGCTGCTTGATCTGGGCGTTGAGGTCGGGGTATTTGTCGGCCATCCACTCCGAATACTGCGCGGCGGATTGCGTGAACACGTAATTCGGGTATTCGTTCATCAGCTGCAGGGCGGTGGAGAAGGTGCGGCGGACAACGTCCACGGTCTCCGTACGCGGCCATAGCCAGGCAGCGTCGATATGAGCGTTGCCGTCCAGCGTAACGTTCGCGGTCGCCAGGGCGGGGTGCAGCATGTCGAGGATGGTTTGCGCCTTGCGCAGGGAAGCGTCAAAAGCGCGCTGGTCGGCCCGGGAGAGAGCCTGTGTGTCGATGGCCGCTACGGCGGCCTCCACGCGTGGCAACAGGTCTTTGCGGGGCACGGGCAGCGCGGGCAGCAGGTTCGCGGCGGATAGGCACTCGATACGAACGTTGTTTGGATTGGGACGGCCGCTCTCGACAGGTAGGTCGATGTGCATAGCGACGCCGGAGAAGGTCTTCACGTCAACGGTTTGCAGCAGCTTTACCGCCACCAGAATCTTGTCGCCGGGGTGTGCAGGTTGGGCCAGCACGATCGGCTCGAGATCTTCCCCCAACGCGACCCGCCGTCCGTTGAAGTAGATGATCTCCGGCACGGCGCCGTTGGCGTCCGCGTGGAACTGGAAGGAGATAGTGGCGCCGGAGATGTCGTAGCCGGCAACGTCCCGTGGAACCGTGATCTCGCGGCGATACCAGACGGCTTCTTTGGGTGCCTTCACGTTTTCGGCACGCGTGGTCGGTGCCGGGATGAGTGGCCAGCCGCTGTCGTCCAGCGTCGGCGACTCGCCATGGGGCAGGTCACCGGCATGGTAGCGCCACGCACCCGGCGGCAACGTATCCAGCTCTTCGAGGGCATGCAGTTTGGCGAGCGCAGCGGGCGAAAGGTTCTTCTGCTCGCGCACCGGTGTGAAGGACTGCCCGACGGCCGATGAAGCGATGAGACTGAAACCAACGAGGCTGAATCCAACGAATCTCGATGTCATGACTCTCAACGTAGCGGGCGCGACACGAAGCAGCATGCGTCAAGTTACCAGACGGGGGAGGTCTCTTCGCAAGGGAAAGGGAGACCTCCCGAGCCCGCTACTGCCAGTTGTAGCTGGCCAGCAGACGCCCATCCATACCGACCAGCAGCAACGCCGCGCGGCCCGCGTCGAGATGGCCGGAGAAGCTCTTCCCGCTGTGTTCATCGTGGAAGCTCACGGTGGTCGACTCCGTTTCCGAGGTGATCGCGTAGAGCGTTGCTTTGGGAAGACGTGTGGGGCAGATCAGGATGCCGGGATTCTTCAACTCCGTAGTGTAGGTCGGGGTGACGGCCGCCTGCTTGAGTGCATAGGCATAGACCGCAGCGACGCTGTCCAGATTGCTGTTGAGCTCAAGAGGCAAGGCGGAGAACAGGACGCGGCCTTTGCCCAGCGATAGCTCCTTCCAGTCCGCGTTATCGGGCAGCTTCCCGCGGTCGAGGACCGTGGTCTTCAAGCCCCCGTACTCGAGCGGCAAAGCGCCGAAGGGCATGTGCAGGGTCTCGTCGCGCTGTTGCAAGCCGGTCAGGGTGTACGGGATGCCGAGCTCCGTGGCTCTGCCATCGGGGTGCATGTGTTCATCGGCACTGAACGGGCCAGTGACCAGGAGCGTTGCCCCGTCACGCACACGAGCCTCGATGTCGGTCCACGCTTTGTCATTGAGGCCGTAGGGCGAGGGCAACAGGATGAGTTTGGGCGTGCCGAGCGTGTCGGTCGCATAGCTGCCGACCGCGTACGCCTCCGTGCGGTTGTGCGCATAGAGCGTACGCACGGCAGTCTGCTGTGCCTCCAGTGCCTGGTTGTTGAAGACGGAGAGCTGCAGGGGCTCGGGCAGTACGAGCGCGGTCTCAGGCTGTTGCAGTGCGGTGGCGTAGGGGGCCGCGGCTGCGGCGAAGTGGCCGAGATCGCGCATCATGTCTTCCCAGACGCGGGCAGAGCCGTCGCTGCGCTGCATACCGAAGTCGACTTCGCGGTCCCAGTCCCACTGCACCGCGCCGGAAGAGCCCGCAGCGAAGCCGAGCACCCATTTGCGTTCCTCGATGGCGAGCCCGGTGAGCTCGTCATAGCGCCACGTGCCGTCAATGTCCCACGCGGGCTGGTAGCCGGTTTCGCCGGTGATGTTAGGCAGGCCCGGGCGTTTGGCAGCGATCGAATCCCACAGCAACGCGTCGTCGTTCCAATAGGTGTGATTGGTGGTAAAGGAGACACCAGCGGTGGCATAGAACTGGTTGAGCAGGCGGTTGGAGACGCCGCCCTCGTCCTGGCCGACGTTGATCAGTTGCTTGCTGCCCGAGCCGTGGATCGTCTCCACCATGCCGCGCACCCAGCCGGAGAACATGTCCTGCGCGAAAAGGTTGTAGTCAAAGGCCCGCACCTCCGATGCATTCCCGTAGCGGTCGTAGTTCAGATCCGAGACCTTTGGCAACGGCACGGCGTCGAAGCTCTTCAGCTCCGCAGGTGTTACGCGCCACGCTTCGGCGAGGGCCTCTAACGTAGCGTAGTGTTGGCCAAGCCAGGTGTGCCAGGCCGCGAGCTCGGCGGGGTCGTTGTTGGGGACGTTGCCTTTGAAGATCAGGCGCGGGTTGGAGAACGACGGCTCGTTGATGAGGTCATAGCTGAGCCAGGGCAGCTGTCCGAAGCGATGCACGACAGAGGTCACATAGCCATGCTCGGAGACCAGTGCACCTGCATCGAGGTAGGGGTTGGGCGGCGCGGTGCCGGCGTTGGGGTCGCCACCCTGTTGCGGCCGGGTGTCGTTCGTATGCGGGCTGAAGGCGAAGAAGGTGAAGTTCACCACGATGCCATGACGATGCGCAGCGGCCAGAAAGCCTTCCAGATTGCGCAGAAAACGCTCATTCACTGCACCGGTGGAAGGTTCGATAAATTTGCCGTAGCCGCCCCAGACGCCCGTACGCACGAAGTTGACGCCATGACGCTGCATGTCGGCGAAATCGTGCTCCCACACCGCATCGTTGCGCGGGCCGGAGAAGTCCCAGCCGTTGGCCTCCGTGGAGAAGTAGTTTGTGCCAACGGGGAAGAAGGGCTTATCGCCACTAGTCAGGAAGTCGCCATGCGTACCGAACGCCGGTCCACCTTGAAGGGCACCGAGATCCTCGACGATGAAGCCGTTTTCCGCAAACTCCTGCGGTGCGGGTGCGCCCTCGGGGGTCCAGGTCGCGCGCACGGTGTAGATCGCACGGGGCAGCGGCTTACGAAAGGGCAAGCTCGCCGAATCGTTAAGACGCAGCGGGAGGACGGCTTTGTCGATGACTCTACCGTCCTGAAGAAGCTCTGCATGCAACTGGCCAGGGGCGCCGAGCGGCTCCGGTGGCGGTGACTTCGGATCTCCGGCTGTGCGGCGGCCGCCGTGCAGATGCACGGAAAGTTCGGGCAGTTCGCCGGGCCGGATTGCCGCGTACTGCGACTCCACCATGAGGTAGGTAGCGCCGGCAGCCGCGTAGCGGGCGCTCGCCGCGATGAACTGAACGCCGTCAGGGCTCGCCCAGTAGCCGGCAACCGGCATGAAGGGCAGCGCCACGATGCGTGCGCCCTGCATGGGCCCGAAGGCATGGTCGGCGACGATCACCGGGGCCGCGAGATGTGTGCCGTCGGCAGAGTCGAGGTATCCCAGGCCATTCAGCCTACCCTCCAGTGCAAACAGCTGGGTAGCTTGCACCTTCAGCTTGGGGAGGAAGTCATACCCGGCTCGCCAGACGAAGTGTGATCCAGCGAGGGTGGGCGAGACAGGGTAGGTGTGCCGAAAATCGAGCGCGCGACTGAAGGTATCCTGCGGCATCGACTGCGCGAAGTGTCCCTCGCTCTCACCCGTCACGGGGACACGCAATGGCTGCCCACCCAGAAACAACACATTGCCGCCACCCTGCAGGTAGTGCTGCACCGCAGGCCACACGGCCGTGGGGAAGGCCGAGCCATAGGGCATCACCAGCAGCGAAGCGTCCCGCAGCGCGTCACCCGAACGAAGCTGTGCGAGATCGGCAAAGGTCGTTGCGGTCCCGAGCGCCTTTGACATTGTCTCGTGCGCTATCGGTTCACTGCCCACCGTGGGAAAACCGGCTTGCTCAAAAACGACAACCTGCCGCGCCCCGGGCGTCTGCGCGACGCAGAGACTGCCAGCTAGGCCGAACCCAAGGGTGAGTAGACGTCGACGATACGATTGAGGCAAGAGAACTCCTGGAGGGCTGCTGCGCTTCGCGGCGGGGGCTGTTGCCTGAGACCAAGAGGGTTCTTTACGAACTTCCAATGCCGGCATCGGACACCGCCCGTGAACGCAGACAACCGTTTGCTCGCTACAGCCTATCGCAATCCGCGGAACGCTGATGCGAATCGCTGAATGGCGCTTGTGCCAGCCTCCGGGTTCTTCGAAACAGGCACTGGTTCTGTAGGGAACGACGCGTCCAGGCGCGGCAGCAGTGCCTGCGGCTAAGGAATCGCCACCACTTCCGGAAGCAGGGGAGCGTCGGCTGCAGGTCGCTCGGCCTTTCCGTGATGTGTCGTCTTCATGGCGTACATACGACGATCAGCCTCAAACAGCAGTTTCTCCGCATCTGTTCCGTCTTGTGGGTAGAACGCGGCGCCGAGGCTGAGGGAAAGGAAGTCATTGCCGCACACCTCGCGTCCAGCTTGTTGAGCCAGGGCGCTGAGTTTCCGCGCAGTCTCTGCCGCAGTGCGCTTCGTGGCATTTGGGGCGAGAATGACGAACTCGTCGCCACCCATACGCGCGGCGTACTCGTGATGGCTGCACTCATCCCGCATGGACGCGGCAAAGAGCTTGAGCACTTTGTCACCCGCCAGGTGGCCGTAACGATCGTTGATCTGCTTAAAGCCATCCAGATCGCACACCATCACGGCTACGGTGCCCCCCTCGCGTCCGCAACGCGCCAGTTCCTGCTCGAGGTGCATGGAGAGCGCACGCGCATTGCCCATCCCGGTAAGGTAGTCGACCGTGGCCGAGTGCTCCGCCTCGCGGTACTTCAGGGCGTTTTCGATAAACAACGCCACTCGCGCCGTGACTACCTGCAAGATGCGCAGGTGCTCGCTGGTGAAGGCGTCGGTCTCGGCGCGGTACAGGGCTAAGACCCCCACCAGGCCCTCTACCCCTTCGAGCGGAACAGCCAGTGCGGAGCGGGGCGCGGGTCCGCTTAGGGCGCCACCGCCAAAGCCGGTCTCCACGGCCGGATTGCCGTTGATGATCGGTTTGACGTTCTGAGCCACCCATCCGCATAACCCTGTACCCACCGGCACAACCAGTGAAGCGAACAAGCGAGAGTTGTCGCCGCTCACAAACTCTGGAACCAATGCGTCCCCACGACGAACAAAGGCCACAATGGAGTCATACGGGACGATCTTGCGCAGTCGCATTGCAACAAGAGAAAGCGTCTCATCCAAGCTGAGCGAATTGCCTAGATCCTGGCTCAGTTCGAAGAGCGTGTGCGCCTCCTGCCGAGCCGAGGCGATGGAGGAAAGAAAGTCCGACTGGTTGGTGCGGGTGGCCTCTGATTGTAGGCCGGTCGCGGGGCTTTCCCCGCGCTCCACGTTGTAAGTAAAGCGCAGGGCGTCGGCACTGGTGGTGACCAACTGCCGGAGAGAAAAGCTCTCCAGCTCTACCCCGCGACGCTGCAGGACTTCCACAACGGTTGGATCGAAAGACTCTCCCGACTCTTCAAAGATGGTCACCATGGCATCGCCGAATGGAAGAGCTTTTCGGTACTGCCGGTCGGAGGTAAGGGCGTCCAGGCAGTCCACGACGCTGAGGATGCGTGCGCCAATCGGGATCTCTTCGCCCGTTAGTCCGTCCGGGTATCCCGCACCATTCCACTTCTCATGGTGGGACCGCACGATCGGCGCGACAGGATAGGGAAAAGCTACCTTCTCGAGGATCTCCGCTCCGACAATCGGATGGATCTTCATTTTTTCGAACTCTTCCGGTGTCAAACGTCCCGGCTTGTTGATGATGTGATCGGGTACGGCGAGCTTGCCGATATCGTGCAGCAGTGCGGCCGCACGCAGCGCATCCAGCTGCTCGCCAGACAGCCCTAACTCCTTGCCGATCTCCAGAGCGTAGGTGCGCACACGATGCAGGTGAGAGTGAGTGCTCTGATCCTTGGCCTCGATCGCCAGGGCGAGCCCCTCGATGGTGCGTAGGTGCAAGGCACACACCTCCTCGACATGACGCTTCTCCGCTTCCACCTGCTTGGCTTCCACCTCGACGCGCTTCTTCTCATCCTCGAGACGCGCCAAATACAGGTGATAGGAACGGTAGACCCAATACATCATGGGCACGATGAGAAGTGCGTTCTGCCAGCCGACGTAGCGTGTTGAGAAGTGAATGATGCCGACCAGCGCGGCACCAATCAGGTAGTAGGGAAGAGACCAGAAGAAGGTCTCCGTCCAGATCTTGCGCAGCGAGGTGCGCGCGCTTAGGGCGATGACGACCGAAACCGGCAAGGTGTTGGTTAGAAAATACGTCAGCGCGGCGATCAGCAAGAGCAGGGGCGAAGTGGTCAGCACATTCGTCCCGGACAGATGGTAGACGCGGTAGGTAAGGTAAATCGCCGGCGACGTCATGCCGAAGACGTTGAACAGCACCTTGATGGGTTCCGGAGGACGTTTGGTGCGCCACACGCTCTGCAGTAAAGCCGCGGCACAGCCGATAATCAGGGTCTCCGCCAGGGAGAGCTCCAGAACTCCAAGAAGCACGAAGAGGAAGTGCACCGACATCGTGCTTTCCATTCCTGGCAGGCGAACCTTCAGCGTTGAAGCCAAAGCCGCAATCAGGAGATAGCAGCCGAACTTCAGCAGATCAGCCGGTTGAAAGTGAAGCAGTGCCAAGCCAAATACCGCGAGTCCCGCGGTAGCGGTTACGGCCACAAATGCCAGCACTCGGTACGGCAGAGAAAATTTCATCTAACGGCTTCCTTGGTGTGAGCTCGGGTGACCACACCGGTCGTTTGTGCATGCGCAATGGGGGAGAGCGCACCTTAACAGCATGCTGACCGGATAATTACGAAACGCTAATTACTCTGTGCGGTCGTACTTTATGACACTTACCCTAGTAACGCTTTGTGATCCACCAGGGCGGAGCTATGCAAGTGACCTCGCGCGTGATGATGAGAAACAAAACAAGCGTGCCCCTGCCGTTCGGTTCAGGTAAATACAACTTCGGTCCAATTGGTCATAAACCAGCAAAGTGGTGTAACTGAGAGGCGGCGGGAGAAAGACCCACAAAGGCCGCTTTTCGCATATTTGCCGTTTGCGCATTACCAAAGGTAGTTACCCGCACGTTGTATTCCACCTCAGGGCCCTATGACACCGTTGCACAAACGGATCGCCTGTTCCGCACGCTTTTGGCTTGTGGGCAGTCCGGCTTCGGCGACATAAGAGAGCTCATAACCAGCAACACTTTTTCGAGAGGAAATGAAGTTCATGAATCGCCAACCACGCAAGAGTGCGATGTGGGGAAGATATCTTCTAGCTCCGTGCGCCCTGCTATTGAGTACAAGTTTTGCAGCAAGCCAAACCAAGATCTCCAATGAGCTTAGCGGTGCCCAGAGCGGTAAAACCATCAATGTTATCGTCCAGTTCAACCAGGCTCCCTCCGCCGCACTTCATCAGAAAGTGCTTCACCTCGGGGGTAAACTAAACCGCGAATTGGCTTTGGTGAACAGCAGTTCTTACAGCGTGACTCCGGCTATGCTGGCGAGTCTGGATGCAGATCCCAGCGTTGTTCACGTCACTGTGGACCACCCGGTCTTTACGACGGCCTGGGGGAGCAGCGCAAAAGGCCCTGTGAACGACCATCATCGGGAAGCGCTGGACCTACCCTCGGACCTGACCGGCATCGATGGCACCGGAATCGGTGTCGCGGTGATCGATAGCGGGATCACACCCGTGCAGGACCTCAGCAGCCGCCGCATTGTGTATAGCGAGGACTTCACCGCGCTGGGCAGCGTTGCGGACCAGTATGGCCACGGAACCCACGTTGCAGGGTTGATTGCCGGCAGCGGAGCGGGGTCCACCGGTTCGCGTTACACGTATACCTTCAAAGGCATCGCCAGCAACGTTAACCTGATTGATCTGCGGGTGCTCGACCAGAATGGAGCAGGCACGGACAGTGAGGTGATCGCGGCGATTGACCGCGCCATCCAGCTCAAGAGTCAGTACAACATCCGCGTTATCAATCTCTCGCTGGGGCGCGGTGTCTTCGAGGGTTATGCAAATGACCCTTTGTGCCAAGCCGTCGAGAAGGCCTGGAAGGCCGGTATTGTCGTGGTTGTGGCGGCAGGTAATTATGGCCGAGATAATGCCGTAGGGACCTATGGCTATGAAACCATCACGGCCCCGGGGAACGACCCCTACGTGATCACGGTCGGTGCGGTGAATACGCAGGGCCAGGGCAACAAGGCCGCTCTTGTGCCTACGACCTACAGCTCAAAGGGGCCGAGTTGGGGTGACTCGGTGATGAAACCTGACCTCGTGGCTCCTGGAAACTCCATCGTGTCGCTGTATTTCCCGGGCGAGACGCTGGTGCAGGTAGCGCCCGAGAATGTGGTGCAAACATCTGTGTACGAGTCCTGGGACTCCGGCAGCTCAAACGAATACTTTGCGCTGAGTGGCTCGAGCATGGCCGCGCCGATGGTGTCTGCAGCGGCGGCGCTGCTGCTGCAGCAAACACCCTCGCTGAGCCCTGATCAGGTGAAGACACGCCTGATGAGCAGTGCCTACCGGAATACCCCTGCACACAGCACGGAGACAGACTCGGTGACGGGGCAGGTCTTCAATGAGGAGACCGATCTGCTAACGATCGGAGCTGGAACGCTGGACATTGGCGCGGCCCTCAGCAGCAGCGTTCTAGCGCCGTCAACCGTTGGTAGTGCACTTTCGCCGGTTGTCGCTCACGACAGCGGCGGCAACATCGTCATGGTGAACGGAAACCGCAGTCTCTATGGGACGGGTAGCTTCTCCGCGGTCGACGGAGCGGGACTTCCCGTGCTGTGGGGCAGCAGTCTCCCAACCGCGCTGGCAGCGCTGCCGAGCACTAACAGTACGGTTCAGGGGAGCAGTGTGCTCTGGGGCACCAGCGTTCTCTGGGGAACGAGTGTCCTCTGGGGAACAAGCGTCCTCTGGGGAACAAGCGTGCTTTGGGGCACAAGTGTGTTGTGGGGCACCGGGGTAGGTGTGAGCGACAGCATCTCCGTGCACTAGGTGATGTGAACCTGTGGTGAGCTTGTGGGTCAAAGCAGCAGCTTCTGCGAAGGAGACGCCGGACGGTGCACCAGCCGTTCGGCGCTTTCCTGCTTTCCCGCGAAGACATGTCATTTGTAGCTGACACCCAAGTGAGATTCACGCCCGCAAAATGAGCCATTTTCAGGTCGAACAGGCCGGAATTGCATGCATAGGTATGCAGGGCGCTTTGCATAATCATTCCTGTTGACGAAGCTCTGCGGGGCTGCGATGCTCGTGAAAACCAACAAAGAGTTCTGCGGAGTCTCTCTTATGCAAGCTCTCTCCGAGGAACGCGAAAGCCTTTCTCGCTCTGTTCTGCTGATGTGTGCGCCAAGGCTGTACGAGGTCACGTACGTTATCAATCCCTGGATGCGGGACAATGTGGGGCGAAGCTCGCAGTCCCGTGCGATGCAGCAATGGCAGAGACTCTATGAAGCGCTGACGAACCTGGCCGAGGTGCACTTGATAGACCCGGTCGCCGGTTCACCCGATATGGTGTTTACCGCCAATGCCGGTCTGGCACGGGAAGGCGTTGTGGCGATCAGCCGGTTTCGGCATCCCGAGCGGCAAGGGGAGGAGCCACACTTTCGGCGCTGGTTTGCGAAGGCCGGTTACCGTGTGGTCGAGCTCCCAGAGGATACGGCCTTTGAGGGAGAAGGAGACGCGCTCTTCTCTGCGGACGGTTCCCGTCTCTGGGTAGGCCATGGTCTGCGGACAGATGAGAAAAGTCATGAACTGCTG
Source organism: uncultured Acidobacteriaceae bacterium (assembly GCA_964242225.1). Lineage (GTDB taxonomy): Bacteria > Acidobacteriota > Terriglobia > Terriglobales > Acidobacteriaceae > Granulicella. The sequence continues at coordinate 494,333 of CAXTAE010000002.1, read as the reverse complement.
CGGTCGATCTGGAAGGTGGAGGTGGTGAGTCTGCGGCTGATCGATCCTCGCTTCTACCATTTGGACACCTGTTTTGCGCCTCTGCCCGATGGTTCATTGCTCTACTACCCTGAGGCATTCGATCCACCTTCGCTGGCGCGCATTGAGGCGTACTACCCGGAGGGGAAGAGGATCCCTGTGAGCGAGGCAGATGCTTTGCAGTTCGCCTGCAATGCAGTCAGCGTGGGCGAGATCCTCGTGTTGAACCAAATCAGCGAAGCCCTTGATGAACGACTTCGGGAGCGTGGCTTCCGCACAATACAGATGCAATTGGACGAGTTCCTCAAGGCAGGGGGCGCGGCCAAATGCCTTGTGATGCAGCTCACGCCCGCACTCCATGTTGACCCGGCGGCTGGGAGCAACGATAACCAATTGAGCCAGGTCGGCACGCTGAGCGGCGAGCGCGAAGCGATCACACTGTTTAAGGCGGAGCCAATAGCTCCGTTCGCAGCTTAAAGGGAAAATGCATGCTTGCAATGGAAAAGGGTGTCGACCAGGACTACATCCAGCTAGAAGAGGCCTTTGGCGCGCATAACTACCACCCACTTGACGTCGTGATCGGTCGCGCGGAGGGTGCCTGGGTTTACGACGTCGAGGGTCGCGGCTACCTTGACCTGCTTGCGGCTTACTCGGCGGTGAACCAGGGCCACTGTCATCCGGCGATCTTGAAGGCGATGACAGAGCAGGCGCACAAGGTCACGTTAACCTCGCGGGCCTTTCGCAACGACCAACTCCCGTTGTTGCTGCGCGACCTGCATACCCTGACCGGCTTTGCATTGGCGCTGCCGATGAACTCGGGTGCGGAGGCGGTAGAGACGGCGTTGAAGGCAGCGCGCAAATGGGGTGAGACGGTCAAGGGCATTGCGCCGGGCAAGGCCGAGATTGTGGTGTGTAACGGCAACTTCCACGGTCGCACGATCGCCATCGTCGGATTTTCGACAGAGGGGCAGTATCGGTCCGGGTTTGGTCCCTTTACCGGCGGCTTCCGGCACGTGCCGTTCGGTGACGCTGAAGCGCTACGGGCGGTGATCACGCCAGAGACCTGTGCGTTTTTGGTCGAACCGATCCAGGGCGAGGCGGGCATCATTGTGCCCCCGGAAGGTTACTTGCGGGCCGTCGAGGCAATCTGCCGGGAGCACAACGTGCTGCTGATTTGTGACGAAATCCAATCTGGCCTGGGTCGCACCGGCAAACTTTTCGCCTTCCAGCACGAGGGCATTCAGCCGGATATGATCACGATTGGTAAAGCGCTCTCCGGGGGCTTCTACCCCGTCTCGGCGGTGCTATCTACGCCCGAGGTGCTGGGGGTCTTCCGGCCCGGCGATCACGGAAGCACCTTTGGCGGGAACCCGATGGCCTGCGCGATCGCAAGGGCGGCGCTCCGAGTGCTCGTCGACGAAAATCTGTCTGAGCGTTCTGCAGAGCTCGGTACCTTCGCGCTCGAGCGACTGGGGAAGGTGCGCAGTCCCTACCTGCGGAAGGTACGAGGGAAGGGGCTCTGGATAGCGCTCGAATTAGATCGGCCAGCCCGACCTTTTTGCGAGGCGCTGCGCGACCGTGGTGTGCTTTGCAAGGAAACGCATGAAAATGTGATCCGCATCGCGCCGCCGCTGGTGATCGAAGAGAAGGACCTTGCGTGGGGGCTGGATCAGATCGAGGCAGTGCTGCTCTCCGGCGCGTCTTAGAGGCGTGCAGCGAGGTGCAGGACTGCGCAGTCGCCATCTTCCCTCAAGGTGCGGGTAAGAGAGCGGCAGCGCAGAAAGGCATGGACACGCCCCACCCTATGCTCGGCAGCATGCCTGCCGTGAGAAGGCCGCCGTCTCCGAGCTCGAGCCGGAGCTCCCCCAAAGCGCAGAAGGCGTGGCGACTGCCGTCTGCCTGCTCAAGCCAAGCGCGCGGGACGCCTGGCTGCTGCATACTCCAGTCCTTCAATCCAGTTCAGTCCCTTTTCACTCGCCTCGTTCATGAGTCGGTCGAAGGTGGTTCTGTCCGTTTCAGTTGGCAGAGCCTGCCCGAATAGCCGCATAACGCGGCCAAACTCGGCAGCCATGTACTCATCTGGTGTTCTTAAGTGTTCGCGAATCATTACCGCAGCGTAGGCGCTGGTTCCCCTCGCAAGGGATTCCACCTCCGTGTGAAAGGCAGATCCTTCGTCGCATGTGCCGGACAATCCGTTCCCTTTCGGGACGAGGTATGCCACGTGTTCCTTTTACAGGAGGTTGCTTATGAGAATGCGACTTACGGCTACTCCTGTTTGCCGATGAAATGCCTTGGTGAGCAGCCCACTCTGCGTGTAAACGCGGTGCTGAATGCGCTGCCCGATAGGAACCCGACCGACAGCGCGATCTCGCCGACGCTGCGGATTCCTTGTCGTAGTTCGTCCTTAGCCAGCGCGATGCGCCACTGTTGCAGGTATTCGATCGGACCTAGCCCCACGATCCTGGAAAAGCGCGCGCTCAGCGCAGAACGCGAGGTCCCACACGCTCTCGCCAGCTTCGCGGTGGTCCACGGTTGCGCCACGTCTCCATGCATAGCCATCAGCGCTTTCGCAATGACAGAGTCGGCCAACCCGGCCAGCAGGCCCGCGCGTATGGGATTCGGGCCAAAGGTCCTGCTGCGGAGGATCTCGACCAGTACCAGTTCCATAAGACGGGCGATGACAAAGTCGCTGCCCGGTCCCGGCGCATTCGACTCCGCCTCGTTCATACTTAGCAGTGTTCGTACTCGTTCTGAGGCGTTCGCCGTCGCTGCCACGTGAACCACTTGCGGCAGCAGCCCTGTCAGTAGCTGTTCATTCGCCGTGTCAAAGACGAATCTGCCGCCACGCAGGACCGTACTGGGACGATCCGCATCGGCAACGCCCAGGGTGGCAACGGAACCGGCTCTCGGAATCACCGTCTCGCTGTCCGTGGCTTCAATATCGGTATCCGAAACCAGGCTGAACGGCGTCGATGTGCGTACCAGCACGAAATCGTTCCTCTGCAACGACAAGGGGTCGGCGTCGGGTCGGAGTAGCTTGCAATCACCAAGCTCTACCCAGCAGAACAGCAGGTCGTTGTGCTGACGAAACGACAATCCCCAGCGTCCGCCGGCTTCCACCCTCGTCCACAGCGTCGCTTCCGGTCGTAGAAGCCGAACTAAATCGAGGAACGGATCCATAGAACTATGGATGGTTGGTAAAGAGATCAGGCTGGTTCACTATCGCTGCCACACTGAAATTTGCCTATCGTGAAAGCAAGCCGCAAATCCGCCACACAAAGGACTCACAATGACCGATGAAACACTGCAAACACTCTGGAAAACTTACCAGCACGCATGGTCAGAGGTTTCGCCCGAGCAGCGCCTTCGGATGTTACAGGCCAGCGTTGCCCAGGACGTCACTTTCACCAGTCCGGACAGCGACGAGCAGGGTATCGATCAACTGGTCGCCACGATCATCACGTTCCAGGAGCAGCTTCCAGGCGCCTACTTCCGCAGTACAACGCTCAGGCAGCAACATGGTCAACTCTTCTCAGCCTGGACCATGTTCGATCGCGATGATGCGCCGCTTGTGAACGGGCACAGCTATGCCCGTTTCGACGGCCAAGGAGGTCGCCTGACCTTCTTGGCCGGCTTCTGGAAGCTGTAAGAGGAGCTCCGGAGGTGGATCCACCATCGTCCCGTAGATCTTGGGAGACCCATCTAGACTGGAATGGGAAGGCGGGCTGCAGGACTGTCCGCCTTTGTCCGTTGTAGACGCAAAGGACCGCTCCATGTCACCGCCTCAAGCTCCCGGACGTCACTCGGTGGCAACTCCCAAGTTCTATGTGACGCCCACCCAGCGGGTCAGCCCGGGGGTCGTCCTCCTTGCTGTCATTGTCGCCTTCGGTTGCGTTCCACCCGTGCTTTATGCTTTGAGTCACTCCCGCCATGCACCACCACCCAGCTGCGGTTTAGGCCGTCTTCAACGCTGCAAGCCCAGTTTCGGGGCCAGTTCGAATGATGACAAAGACGACGACGATCCTTCGCAGGTCGACACAATCTATCTTGGGGACGCAGGTGACGCTCCTGTGGCGACCCGCCCGGGAAGCCACGTCAGCACCGTTCATCCCTTCATCGTGGTTCAACTACCGCGCTCCGGAGGTCAGGTGGGACAAATTCCTGATAGCCCAGCCGGGCACCTGCTGTATGACTGGCTCGCCGCTTTCAACAGCAAGGATCCCGCCGCGAGCGGCAAGGCTCTGAGGACGGACGAGGTGGGCGTTGCGGAGGCGCAAATAGAGCTGCGAAAGGAGACTGGCGGTTTCACGCTACTCTCCGCCAGGGAGGTTCGACCTGGCGTACTCGTTTTCCGCCTGCACGACCAGACCCCCTCGGCTACTGAAGTACTAGGTACCTTGCAGGTGCGCCCGAACTCGAACCCGGCTTCTATCGCCAGCTTCAGCCTCCGCGCCGTTGCTCAGCCGCAGGCGCAGGTGCCTTAGCGGCATGCTGGCAGCATCATGCGGTTGTACCGGCTTCCTACTACTCAACTTGTGAGGACCTATCTGAATCGAGGACTCCGCACGACGGCGTCCAGAAATGCGGATGCTCCGCGCGGTGCGCTGGATCAGCTGTGCTGTCAGGTGTTGTTCCAACCGGTTTGCACCCACGTGTCAAACGGGGTGAAGGCCCTCACAGGCCTGCATACCAGTCATAGCCAAGCTTGGTCCAATAGTCATCAGGTCTGGTGTTCGTGTAAGCAATAAGACCGATGCGCTTGATCTGCTTGTAGCCGTATTTTGTGGGCATGTGGAGTCGCAAGGGCGCACCATGTTTCTGGGTGAGCGGTGCACCCATCATCTCGGTCACCAGAAGCGTCTGCGGGTGCCGCATCACATGCATGTCATAGCCGGTGTAATAATCCCCATCTGGGGTTTCCATGTAAACGTACCGTGGCTCCTTGCCATCGAGGAGCGCGGGCGGGTAAAGCTCCAGGAAGTCTGCCATGCGCACGCCGGCCCAGTGAACGATCTGACTCCAGCCTTCGATGCACTTGAATTGTGTGACTAAGTCAATGCGCGGAAGACGGGTAATATCCGAAAGTTCGAGAAGTAGGCCGGGCGTATGCGGCGGCAGCGTGGAGTCGCTTTCGCCAGCTTCCTCCAGACCGCGATGCTTGCGCCCCGTCCCGGGATCGTTAGAGCTGTCAGTGTCTGCGTCAGCGGCCTCTTTGCTCATGGCCTGCTGCAGCATGGATGCAGGCGCCATCTTGATAGAGGACATGATTTTGTCCTCTGGCTTGCGCGAGGGCGGCGAAGCTGCAGTCGCTGCTGCGGCCCTTTTCTTAGGATCGACCTTGGTGTCGTGTCCAACGTCTGTGTTGGCGGGCGGTGCCTGATAGCGATACTCCCAGGCAGTGACGTCTGAGACGAAACGTGGGTGATGCTCGGCATCCTTTACGCCTACAACCTGCATGCGCCAGCTCTCGGGCACAAGATCCCTTTTCAAGCCATAGATGCCGTTGATGCGGAGGTTTTCGGCGCGGCTGAGCGAGTAGGTTGGTGCCAGTGGCTCCCCAGGGAAGAGGGTGCGAGAGACAGAGGCACTGAAGGCATAGGCATGCTGAAGCGGCAACGGCTGCATGTCTTCCGTGGGCGCGGAAGAGATGTAGTGATAAAGGCCAAAGCCTCCCGCGACAGCCGCGGCCGCGCCCAAAAAGGATCGCCGCGTCTGTTGGCGAGAGGCCGCGAGCACCTGTGCATTGGCGGCCAGCATCTGCTCGCCTTGGGCAGGGTCAGAATCGGAAGACGGCTTTTCTAGTTGGGGAGCGCTAATGGCTTCGGGGCTCTGTGCCGGCACCGCAGCGGCGTCTTGCGATCGATTGGGATCAGCCTCACTTGGTTCGGGTTGCGTCGGTCTCTGTTCGTCTAGTTTGCTCATCGCCAGTTCCTTCGTTCCGCTTCTATTGAGGGCGCATCGACACGCTGCACCTCATAGCCGCTGACCATGGCACGAAAATTGTTCCATCCAGCCAGCACGACCTGGACCACGTGGATGACGAAGAAGCCCATGAAGCTCATCGTGAGCCAGAAATGGAGCCAGCGCGCCATCTCATAGCCACCCAAGAGGGAGGTTAGCCAGTGCGCGCTCGTTGGCTTGTAGATCGCCAGACCGGTCACCAACATGCCCGCGCCCAGGAGGATGACTGAGCTGTACGCAATCCGTTGCGCGCCGTTGTACTTGGTCTGGTCGGGTAGACCTCTGCGCAGGTGAAGATCGACCAGAGTGACCTGGATAGCATCGCGCAAGCTGCGCCGCTGCGGGATCATGAAGCGCCACTCGCCCGAGAGACAGAGATAAAGTACGTAGGCGACGCTGTTGGCCATGAAAATCCAGATGAACAGCGTGTGATAACCCAGACCCAGGGTGACATGGTAGGGAACGTGGAGAAGGTTGTAGAACCAGTCTGGGAAGAAGCGGAACAGCGTAAACCTGCCCAGCCCGATGCGGTACACCCGGTGCGGGTGCTGGTATGCATTGTCGGAGTCATTCCAGTAAATAAGTAGTCCGCTCCACACGAGAATGAACAACACCGGGAAATTGACCCAGTGCATCCAGCGAATTGCTAGAAGGTGTTTGCGCTCCATGCGAATCGTCGCGCCGCTGCGTGCCGACATAGGCACCTCTTTTTGCTCTATTCCTAGCATGATCCACCTTTCGATCCGGCCAACTTCAGACGTGTGGCCGTGGTGCGAGTACAGGCTGCGAATCTCTTGCGCCCTTTTTAGCGGGAGCCGATCTGGGATGTGTTTTCCTGCAGCGAATCGGCACGATCGGCAATGGAGTGCGTTGTTTCGTTTGTCGCGGAGTCGCACATATCCTGCAGTGTCTTACAGAGAAGACGCAGGCCCTCCGCAAGCCTAGTCGCTGTGGTTGCTGTGAAGCAGACGCGGAAGTGGGAACCGGTTCCCTGACCGGGTTCGGGTTTGAAGGCGATACCGGGCGCGACACTTACCCCTCGCAACTCCAGTTGTTCGTAGAGTTGATCCATGTCGACAGGCGGAACGACTCGGCACCAGAGATACAGGCTGCCAGCAGGCACCCTGTATCTCAATATTCCCGCGTCCACTGCCGGTTTGAGGGTAGCAGCCGCGGTCTGGCATAGATCTCCGTGGTGCTGGCGGAGCTTCGAGAGATGCTTCTCCATCGCTCCGTTCAGAAGCATGTCGGCAAGAATCATCTGCGTTAAGCCGGCCGTAAAGAGGTTCGCTCTCATCTTGATGAGCGAGAGCTGCTTGACCATGTAGAGCGGAGCGGTCATCCAGCCTATGCGAAGTCCCGGAGCAAGCAGCTTTGAGAAGGTACTGATCGAGATGACCTGTGAAAGGGAATCGAGCTTGTAGAGAGACTCTGGTATACCGTTCGCCCCGAAGAACGAACGGCTGTACACGTCGTCCTCGATGACGGAAACCTGATAGCGATGGGCGAGCTCAAGTAGCCCCATTCGGGTTTTCAGGCTCATCACCCTGCCGGTGGGATTATGAAAGGTCGGCATGGTGAAGATCATCTTGGGCTGGAAGCGAAGGAAGAGATCCTCAAGCTGACCAAGCGACCAGTCAGTGCCCCAGGGCAGCAGCCTGGCTCCGGCGGATCGGAAGCTCTGGGTGGCTCCCGGGTAGGTGGGTGAATCGACAACGACGAAGTCACCCGGTTCCACCAGGCACCGAGCAACCAGGTCAATTCCTTCCTGTGCTCCGGCTACGATCATCACGTTGGGCGCAGGCACCCCAAGCCACTGCCCAATCGCCTGACGCAGGCTCCACTGACCTTCGGTAGGTGCCACTGCAAGGCAAGACGGGACTTGGTTGTTCGTGACGCGTCCTGCGCTCTCGCGATAAGCCTCTGTCGGAAAGATCTCCAACGCCGGCGTTCCTGCCGAAAAGGCGTAAGGAATGATGTCGGCACACCGGCGTGCAAGCAGCTCCAGTACAGGTTCTTCCAGCTCGTTGGCGGATCGGGCTACCTTCGCGCTCCAGGACGAGCTGCCGGTCTCTGTGGCTGCGGGGCAGATGAAGGCGCCCTTTCCATGCAATCTGCGAAGGACGCCACGCTGTTCCAATTCGGCGTAGGCCGTTGTGACGGTACTGCGACTGATGCCTAGGCGGTCGGCGAGTTCCCGCTCACTTGGAAGCTGGTCGAACTTGCGGAAGCTTCCGCAGTTGATCCCGTCCAGCACGAAATCGTTGACCTGAGAGACGAGATTGCTTGAGTTCGGAAGGGGACCGTGGAGTTCCGAAGCAGGTTTACGCTGGGCGCCCATCCTCATATTGTGAGTCGCTTTTGAATCGCTGGCCATACCAGTGACCAACTGGCATGGTCGATGGTGTGGCCGCTGTTTCGGGTTAGCCAGATCTGTAACGAGCAAGCGCAAGCACGGCCGGCCGAACCTTGGCCGTAAGTTCCCCCAGACTGGTCTGGCCAAGGCTTACCGCGATGGTGCCGCCTGCAAGCACCATCTCGACATCTGTAATGCCAATAAACGCAAGAACGCGCTTGAGACAGCCTGACACGAAGTCTTAAGAGGCCGCAGGCAGGTCTTCATCGTAGCGTCCACCCGACGCGACGATCACTTTACAGACCTTGCCAGTCACCAACCCTTTGCGTTCGGGCGGACCGGAGTGCGTGACCCTCGGACGCACGACGAGATCGATCCACGCCTTGAGATTTGCTGGGACAGTGAAGTTGTACATGGGCGTGCCAAATGAGGATGTCGTCCGCAGAAAGGAGTTCGGCGATTAACTCATCTGAGAATGCCAAGGCCTGTCGCATTTCAGGTGTCTGCTGCTCCCGAGACACGAATACGCCGGAGATCCATGGGATGCCGACAATGGGAGGGCCTGCTCGGCAAGGTCCCGGAGAACGACTCTTCCGTCAGGGTGCTTCGCCTGCCAATGTTTCTTCGCCACAAGCGGACATAAGTCGTTTTGTGGCGGGGACGACGGGGCTCGAACCCGCGACCTCTGCCGTGACAGGGCAGCGCTCTAACCAACTGAGCTACGTCCCCAGAGGTTCACTCTGGTGTGTCCGCAGGGAAATACGCGTCACGTCTGCGGGCAACTTCCCAAGTCTAGCGGCTTCGGGGTGGTGGGTCAAGGAAACGGGGCAACGCGGATCGTGGCGTGTTTGGTGTCCGTCCTACCAGGCGCGGGACCAGGATGGACCAGCGGTGTCGGGCTCTCGGAGGCGGGCGTTAATGCCGGCACGATGCTCGATCAGCCGGCCCAAGAGCCACAGCAGGTCCGAGAGGCGGTTTAGGTAGGCGAGCGGTGCGGGGCTTATCTCTTCGCCAGCATCGGCCAGGCGCACGGCGCAACGCTCGGCACGCCGGCAGACCGTGCGGGCGATCTCGTAGGCGGCCGATTCGCGATGCGCGCCCGGCAGCGACCAGTCGGCCAAAATGCCCTCCACGGACTCGATAGCGTGCACGCGTTCGGTCAGGCCTTCGACGTCGTTCAGCGAAAGCTCATTGGCGGCCCTGGGGTCGCTGCCGGGCCGGGAGAGCGCCGCGCCCACACGAAAGAGAGTGCGCTGAATCTCCTCTGTCCAGGCGCAGATTTCGGCGTCGGAGCAGATGCTGCGCGCGAAGCCCATGACGGCGTTCAACTCGTCTACGGTGCCATAGGTCTCAACGCGCAGGTCGGCCTTGGAGACGCGGGTACCACCCGTGAGTGCGGTGCTACCGTTGTCGCCGGTCTGGGTTGCGATGCTGGACATGGATGGATCCTCGTCTCACCAGCGTATCGCCTGCAGGGCGCTACCAGTCCGTCAAGGTGCCATCGAGCTTGCGTGCCACGGGAAGGTACGCACGCTGGTAGGGGTGCTTCGCGGCGAGTGTTTCGTCGAAGTCGACGCCCAGCCCCGGCTTGTCGCCGGGGTGCATATAGCCGGCCTCGAAGCGGTAGGCATGCGGGAAGACCTCATCGGTGAGCGCGGTGTGGGGCATGTGCTCCTGGATGCCGAAGTTGTGGATGGCCAGGCCGAAGTGCAAAGCCGCGGCCATCGTGATGGGGGAGAGATCCGTAGCGCCATGGAAGCCCGTCTTGACCCCATAGACGGCCGCGAAGTCAGCGGCCTTCTTCAGCGCCGTAATGCCGCCGCCGTGGACGATGGTCATGCGCATGTAGTCGATCCACTGATGGCGGATGAGATCGACCGTGTCGTGAAAGGAGCTGAAGACTTCGCCGGTCGCGATGGGGATGGTGGTGTGTTGGCGGATGAGAGCGAAGCTCTCCTGCAGCTCCGCAGGCGTGGGGTCCTCCATCCAGAAGAGATCGTAGGGCTCGAGCGATTTGCCCAGACGAGCGGCCTCGATGGGGGTAAGGCGGTGGTGCACATCGTGCAGCAGGTGGATGTCCGGACCGACGGCGGCGCGCACGGCCTCGAAAAGTTTGGGAGCGAAGCGGAGATACCTGGGGGTGTCCCAGAGGCTTTCCGAGGGCAGGCCCCCCGCGGTGTTCCGCTCGGCGGGTTCGTAGGCCTTGCCGGCCTTCGGTACGCCGTAGGTGCCATTCATCCCAGGGATCCCGCTCTGCGCGCGCACGGCGAGGTAGCCCTCTGCGATATGCCGCTGCACGGAGTCGATCGTCTGCGCGATGTCGACGCCATTGGCGTGGGTGTAGACCAGCACGCCGCGGCGGGAGGCGCCGCCGAGCAGGTTGTACACCGGCGTGTTCAGGGCTTTGCCCTTGATATCCCACAGCGCCACATCGACGGCGGCGATTGCGGACATCGTTACCGGACCTCGCCGCCAATAGGCACCGCGATAGAGGTACTGCCAAATGTCTTCGATGGCAAAGGGGTCGCGGCCGATGAGGCAGGGCAGCACGTGCTCGGTGAGATAGCTGGCAACGGCGAGTTCGCGGCCGTTCAGTGTGGCGTCGCCCAGGCCGTAGATACCCTCATCCGTGTCGATGCGCAGCGTGACGAAGTTGCGGTCGGGCGAGCAGATGAAAAGCTGCGCGTTGGTGATCTTCATAATGTTTCCATACTGCCCGGCCAGGGCTATTGTGGGGTAATCGGGCCGTCGGGACCCATCTCGAGGTAATCGACGGGGGCGTATTCGCGGTAATCCGGTGCAGAGTTTGCGTGCGGATCGATGGCGCCCGGGGCGGCTGCCTCCGCATTTTGTACATGAAGCTGGGGGCGAAGATCCGGTACCCCGCGCAGCTCGAGAAAGTCTCCAGGCTTCAGGACCACATGGTGAGCGGTATAGCGTGTCGAGTTCTGGCCATCGAGGTGGGGGTCGAACTGGGCGGGGGGCAGGGTGTCTTCGGCGCTCCAGCTGGCGATGGTGAGGCCGTTTACGAGCAACGTGTACCGCGAAGCGCCGCGCCAAGTGTCGAAGTACTGCACAGCAACGTCGTAGTAGCCGGGGGGCCTATCTACTGTTGTGCGGAGAGTGCAACCGGCGGCTTCGTGGCAGACGACGGCTTTGCCACCCGAGGCTGTCTCCCAGGGAGTGACGTCGACGGTGGTGTAGCCGGTGGCTCTCAGGTCCTCTGCTTCAAGGCGGTTTGGGTGGTGCTCTACGCGGCCTTGCACATCCGGGATGCCGGAGATGCGCTGGAACCAGGTGTCGACGGCATCGCGCCACACGATAGCCTGGCCGGCCTGAAACTGCAGCAGGCCAAGCGTCAGGGTGTAGCGCTCGTCATCGATCTTGCCCTTCAGCGACTCCCATTGCCGCACGTACTCGGCGGCCGCCAGGGCCCCGGCGTAGTGCGTGTCGTAGATGCTCTGGATCAGCGTCTTGCCCGAGTGCAGTTTTTCGTCGTAGGGCACATGGTGGAAGAAGAGCAGCAGATCGTCAGGACACGTGGCCAGCGATTCGTATCGTCCGGCGAGCTCGGGAGGGTACTGCTGGACAAATCCTGTCCCGGCGGCTGTACGGTTCATGCCAATTCCGTCCTTTTCGCCGCGAAACCACTGGCCCCAGCCGTTGCGCTCGGCGCTCTCGATGCCGGGGCCGAAGTGGTAGCCGAGTATGTTGGTCAGCGTTCCCATGCCATTGGGGCCGGTGTAGCTCTCGTAGTTGCGCCAGCTTGCGAGCAGCATTGCGTCAACGGTGCGGTCGACCTCAAGATCATTGCCCCAAGTCAGCTGCGTCCATAAATCAACGATGTCGTCGAGCTTCGCATCGGGGTTCCAGGCGAGTTTGCCGAAGCCGTACAGGTTAGCCATGGCCATGGGATGGTGCATCCAGTTGGCATCGAGGCCGACGTTGGTAACGGAGATGAAGCCGCCGGGGCGCGGCTTACCCTCAGGGGAGGGGAAGCTCTTACCGGCTACGATTTCTTTGACCGGTGTCGAACGGTTGTCGGCGCGCAGATCGGTGTCCAGCACCCACTTCCACATGCTTGGCAGCCACACCATGTGGCGTTGCTGGCCGGTGTACTCCTGGGAGGCCTGGACCTCGATCGCCACGTTGGTTTTGCGAAGCGCCGCGAAGAGGGGAGAGACAGGCTCGCGCGCCTGGAAGTCGATGGGCCCTTCCTTGATCTGGATGATCACATTGCCCTCGAACTGCCCGTCGTACTTCACAAAGTTATCGACGCCGGCGCGGGCTCGGTCAGCTTTTGGATCGTGCCAGTCGAGATGGTTGTTGTAGACGAAGCCGCGGTAGAGCACCACCCCGCCGTGGGGCGCGAGCGCCCACGCCAGTACATTGGCCGCGTCGGCGGGCGATCGACCGTACTGCGATGGTCCTTTGCGGCCTTCTGAATCGGCTTTGACGGTGAAGCCACCGAACTCGGGCATCAGGGTGTAGATCTCGTCTACTTTCTTGCTCCACCACGCGATGACTGTGGGGTCCAGAGGGTCGAAGGTGGGCAGGCCGCCAACGGTTTGCGGGCTGGTCAGATCGACGCTCAATGCCAGCTTCACACCCCAGGGACGGAAGACCTCCGCGATGCGGGCGAACTCCTTCAGGTGCGCCGTGGTGAGTAGGTCGAGGTCGGCATTGACATTGTTGATGTTGCAGCCGTTGATGCCGATCGAGCTCAGCAGCCGTGCGTACTCCCCGGCACGGGTAAGGTCCTGGCGGACATGGCCGTTGTCGAAGAAGATGGAACGCCCAGCGTAGCCGCGTTCGATGGTTCCGTTGAGGTTGTCCCACTCGTCGGTCCAGCGGATGGGGGCTGCCGGGGACTGCCTTTCGTCTGCCGGGATCGGCTGCTGTGCGGCAACCTCCTCCAGCAGGTGAAACGCGCCGTAGAGCTCTGCGTGCGGGCTCCCACCCTCGATCACCAAATCCTTGCGTCCATCCTGCTCCCCAAAGTGGATTCGGTAGCTCTCTGCCTGGAGGGCCGTCCCTGCAGAGGGGCCACGTGAGTCGTCACGAAGGACGATGGCGCCCTCGTACTTCTTTGAAGGTTCGACCTCCCCGCGAGCGACAAGAAAACTCGTATGCAGCATGGAGGAGAGACCTACCTGCAACTCCCTGGCGGCCGCTTCCTCGGTTTCCGAAGGGGATGAGTTCGGTAGGTAAATCAATCTAGGGATGGATCGGTATGAGTCTGGCTGCGGGATCGCCGCATAACGTAGCCAGGCGGCCGCACCATCCTCAGCGTGTGCGGCTGTGACAGTCGTCGAGAACAGCGCCCATAGCAAAGCGAAGACGTATGCGCGACCACGCCTGATTCCCGCTCGCTCGGGCTGCGATGCGGAGAAGCGAGGCCTCAGCCCTGCCGTGCCTGCCGACGTAGAGGGCGCAGGTTTCGCCGCTGGGGTGAGCATAGCCGGACTGACCTCAGCGGCAGAAGCCGCTTGCCTTACGGCTGTTTGTAGCACGGCTGAAGCCGTGCCCTTCCATTCCTTGCTACCGTTCAGCTCTTGGACTAGCCACGACCACATCATCCCCTAATGCGATAGATCCTGCGTGCCGATGATGGTGAAGCTGACCATCTGGGCAGCAGCGGCTGCATGCGGGTCCTTGGGTTGCGCGCCGCCGACGGCAATGGTGTAGTCGCCCGGCTGCACGGAACGCGTGCCCCCGGCATCGACGAGGGAGAGCTGGCGCGGAGCAAGCTTAAAGGTGAGATGTTTCGTTTCGCCGGCATTGAGGTGGACGCGCTGGAAGCCATCGAGCAGCAACTTGGGGGAGAGGCCGCCGTTGCTGTCCGCAGGCGGCATCAGGTACAGCTCCGCGACTTCGTCTCCGGCCACCTTGCCCATGTTCTGCACATCGGCTTCGACGGCGAGCGTGTCCCCGGCGTTGAGGTTCTTCGCGGAGAGCTTGATGCCTGAGTAAGCGAACTTTGTGTAGCTCAGACCGTAGCCAAAGTCGTATAGCGGCTGCCCACTGAAGTAGCGGTAGGTGCGGTTCTTCATCGAGTAATCAGTGAAGTCGGGCAGATCGCTTTCGCTCTTGTAGAAGGTCAGAGGCAGACGGCCACTGGGATTGTTGGCGCCCGTCAGCGTGTCGGCAATGGCACGCGCACCGGCCTCGCCGGGGTACCAGGCCTCGAGGATTGCGCCTGCGTGCTGGCTGGCGAAGTTGACGGCGAGGGCTGAACCGTTCAGCAGCACCAGAACCATCGGTTTGCCCGTGGCTGCAACCTGCTCCAGCAGATGCTCCTGGGAGGCTGGCAGGTTGATGTCCGTGCGATCGCCACCAGCGAAACCGGGCAGCTTCACAGGCATCTCTTCGCCCTCCAGATTGGGCGAGAGGCCGAGCATCATGATCACCAGATCAGAGCGCTTCGCGGCCTCCAGCGCGCCAGGGAGCAGCACATCCGACGATGGTGTCCACTCCAGCGAGAGTCCCGAGCCCTCCCTAGCTGATTGCCTGATGAAGTCAATCTCGATCCTGTGCCGTTGCCCTTCGGTGAAGTTGACGGTGAACTTTGCCGGACCCTGGGAGCGCTCTGTTTCGGGCAGGCCGGTGGTGCCATTGATGCGCACGGGACCACCCGCCGCGGAAGGAACGATGGCTGCCGAAGCGGCAACCTGTTGGCCGTCGACCAGCACCTTGTAGCTCTGCAGCGTGCCACAACCACGGCAACGTCCGGTGCGCAACGTCAGCTCATAGCTGCCAGCCTTGGGGGCAGAGAGGGCGCCGGTCCAGCGCACGGAGAAGGGACCGTCCGGGGAAGCGCGCAGCGGACTGACGCCACTCCAGTCAAAGGCAATCTCCCCATCGACGCGGGTCAGCGCGGGCGCGCCGGTCATGTTTTCCGAGGTGAAGTATTCCCCCTTCAAGCCTTGTTCCATCGAGCCTTCAGCGGGGTGCAGCATTGTGCGAGAGACAGGCATCGCGAAGCCATCGACATAGCTGGCTCCGGGAGCATAGAGGATCTTTGCCCCGGGCATCGCTTTCCGCAACGCATCGACGGGCAGCAACGGATCGTGTGCGATGCCGTTGTAATTGCCTTCCAACGAAGCCAGCGACGCGCCGTTGGGGCCGATGACGGCCACCGTCTTATAACGGCCGGCCCGCAGCGGCAGAATGCCCTCGTTCTTTAGCAGCACCACGGACTCTTCGGCGGCGCGCTTTGCGGTGGCGGCGTGGGCGGCCGAGTTCACTTCGCTGTACGGGATTTGGGCGTACGGTACGCTTTCAGCGGGATCGAAGAGCCCCAGACGCATCCGCGCCTCGAATAGCCGCTCGAGGCTGCGATCGATGTCGGACTCCTTGATCAGCCCCGCCTTCACCGCGGCGTCGAGCTTGTTATAAGTAGAGCCGCAGTTGGTGTCGGTGCCGGCGAGCAAAGCGGCGGCATCGGCGTGCTCAGCGTCGGGTTCGGTCTGGTGGGTGTTGGGCTTGAAGAAGTCGTCGATGGCACCGCAATCGGAGGTGACAAAACCTTTGAACTTCCAATCAGTGCGCAGGACGTCAACCAGCAGCAGCTTGCTGCCGCAGGCAGGCTGGCCGTCGACGCGGTTATAGGCGCACATGATGGAATCGGCCTTCGCATCCACAACCGCGGCGCGAAATTGGGGTAGGTAGGTATCCCAGAGATCGTGCGCACTGGGTTCCACGTCGAAGCGATGGCGGGACTCTTCGGGGCCGGAGTGCACGGCGAAGTGTTTGGGCGTGGCGACTACCTTGAAGTATTTCGGATCGTCACCCTGCAAGCCTTCGATGAAGTTCACGCCAAGCTGCGCAGTCAGGAAGGGATCTTCACCGTAGGTCTCCTGCCCGCGGCCCCAGCGTGGATCGCGAAAGATATTGATGTTAGGCGACCAGAAGGTAAGCCCGAAGTAGATGTCATGGTTGCCGTGTCGCAGAGCCTCGTTATTCTTGGCGCGGGCCTCTGTTGAGATGGCATCGCCGACTGATCGCAGCAGGGGCGCATCCCAGGTAGCCGCCATGCCGATCGCTTGCGGAAACATGGTCGCGTAGCCGGAGCGTGCGACGCCATGCAAAGCTTCGTTCCAGTAATCGTAGGCCGGCACGCCGAGCCGCGGGATCGCCGCCGCTCCATTCACCATCTGTCCCACCTTCTCTTCCAAACTCAGGCGCGAGACAAGATCATGCGCGCGCTCCCCCGGCGAGAGCGAAGCGTTCTTGTAAGGCGAATCGTCTGCCTGGGCGTGTGCGACAGGAGAGAGCATGGCGAACAGAAGAGCGGAGGCAAAGAGCCGCATGAACGAGAACTCCAGTGCAGACAGAAACGGGTGAATGGGCAGGCGACAAGCAGCGGCCAAGAGATGCTCAAGGTAATTTCTTCGGGGACTGTAATTATCTTGATCAAAGCTGTCAAGGCAGCAGAACCGGGATGATTATTGATTGACGCCGCTGGCCAGGAAGCCCCCATCCACACCGATAATCTGCCCGGTGGTGAAGGTGCTCGCGTCCGAGGCGAGATATACGGCGGTTGAAACGAGTTCTTCCGGCCTGCCGAAACGCCGCATGGGGGTGCGCATCAACAGCTCTTGCCCACGGGGTGAGTCGAGCAGCGCGCTGTTGAGCGCCGTGGGGAACACCCCGGGGGCGATTGCGTTCACCAGCACGTTGTAGGGCGCCCACTCCACGGCGAGGGACTTTGTCAGCGAGCCCACCGCGGCCTTGCTGGCCGCATAGGGCGCGACCTCCTGAAAGCCTAGAAAGGTGGTCAGGGAAGCGATGTTGATAATGCGTCCGGCACGGCGCGCCACCATGTCCGCTCCGAAGACCTGGCAGGCGCGCAGCGTGCCCGTGACGTTGACGTCGAAGATGCGGTTCCAGAGCTCCTCCGTGCAGTCCAGCGTAGGCACGCGTTTGGTCATGCCGGCGCAATTGATGAGGATGTCCACGGCCGGGAACTCGGTGAGCACAGCGGTCCGGAGTTCTTCGACCGAGGCACGCGAGCTGACGTCCGAGGTCTTGTCCACGGTGCGCCGGCCAGCGGCGCGGATGGCTCCCGAGATTGCGGTGGTGGCCTCAGGGGAGCGAGAGGTGGCCACTACGTCAGCGCCGGCCTGCGCCAGCCCCAGGGCGAGTGCTTCGCCAATGCCGGAGGTGCCGCCCATCACGACGGCACACTTGCCTTCAAGAAGTAGCTGCTTCATTCTGGATCTCCCGCGTGCACGCCGGCTGTGTCCCGGTCGCAACGCGCCTACTCATACTATGAGACAGGAGGAGGGCTCAATGATCGGTGGTTCCCCACAGGAAGCCAGGTCTGTGGCGGCCGTCGATCTGCGCTGCTACCGGCCCGCCGATCTTGAGGCTCTTGCGGCCATGGATGCGCTCTGTTTCTCGTCGGCGTTCCGCTTCTCAGAAAATGCGATGCGCGGCTTCGCCGAGGCTCCTAACGCCCTTGTGCGCCTTGCATTCGGGCGAGTTGAGGAAGGTGCCCCGGAGATGCTAGCTGGCTTCTGCATCGTGCACCTTGGACGACAGATTCGGCGAGGTCTCTCGGGCTACATCGTCACGCTGGATGTAGCACCTGCCCTTCGGGGCCGGGGCGTGGGGTACAAGCTGGTACGGTCGCTGGAGACGCTTGCCAGGGACGCTGGGGCCTCTACGATGTGGCTGCACGTCTCCGTGCACAACGACGCAGCTGTCCGGCTGTACGAAAAGCTCGGGTACCGCCGTCGGCGCCTGGCGCCTGGCTTCTACGCCGAGGGTGGCGATGCCCACGTGTACGAACGCCACCTCACCTTAAGCCGCGCCCACGCACAGGAGAGTTCATCTCCCGTGTAAGAGTGGACGGCAGCCGCAACGACGCGCTGTAACGTCTCCCGAATCGCAGGACGGCTGCCCACTCGCCGTTGCGGTCATCCTGCCAGACGATCTGTCCACCCAGGGCGGCGGCGATCTCCGCGGGGGAAAGATCGCGTTCTCGAAGATATTTCTGCCCGCGGCGCGAACGTGGATGCCCGAGAAGGTAGCGGCGGAGCGCTGGGGGGACGTAGTGCGTTGCGAAAACCAGGGCGACATCGTAGCGGTCCGGCTCGTCGGCAGCCTGGGCGATCTGCGCCGGGCTGAAATCTTCGAGTGAGATCGTGCGGAACGGATGCATGGTGTAGCCGAGCTCGGGACGGGTCAACTCGGCGGCTCCCGGCCAGGCCGTCAGCACGGTCGCCTCGGGATCGTGCTCCTGCAGGTAGCGGATCGCTTCCTGGTGGACCAGGATCATATCGCGGTAGGTCAAGTTGTCTTCAGGGGCAAAGTACGTGGGAGGATTGACCCAGAGTGCGCTGACAAATGCCGCGCCTGTAAGGGCCGCCAACGCCGGCCAGTACCGGGTTCGGCTCTGCCACAGCCAAAGGCAGACAAGCAGGATCAGGGGATACACCGGCAGAAGATACCGCGTGAGCAGAGCACCCCCAAGGACGGAAAAGGCGATCCAGTTCGCCGCTACCAGCAGCGCAACGTCCCTCAGCACGCGGTGCGGCAATGCGGGCAGAGCTCGGTTTGTGCGAACCGGCAGGAGCAGGCATCCCAGGGCAAGCGCCACGGGCACCCACATGTCCCGCTGCCAGAAGAGGTGCAGAAACCGGTAGGCGAAGGCCCGGGCGATGTGTTCGGGGGTGAGGTTGGCTGTCGCGTTGTAGTGCAGGAACGTCGGGTTTCCAAAGACAAAGCCGGTCTTGGACCAGTGGTAAGCAAACCACAGCGCCAGCAAAGGAAGAGGTCCGCACAAAACGGCCGACCAGCGCAGGTGGGCGCGGCGCGCCGTCGGGGTGTTCGCGCGCGCGGCGTAGGCCATCTGCACACAGGCCAGGACCACTGGCTGCAGCAGTGCCGTCTCTTTAGCAAGCACGGCAAGGCAAAAACACAGCATGGCCGAGAAGAGCCGGCCAGGTGTACTCCAGGCCTCATTTGCAGCTTCGCTTTGCCTGTTGGAGAGATTGAGCTGCTCGGGCGCAGTGAAGTAGACGGCCAACCCGGCGAGGGTGAAAGTCGCGGCAAAGATGTCGGCGTGCGCCAGGCTGCTCTGCACGAACCAGATCGGGTATACCGCCGTCAGCAGGGTGCAGGCCACGGCGAGGCAGTCATTGAGTAGGCGTCGAGCAAGGGCGAAGACCGCCAGCAAAGCGGCCGCGGCGCAGGCGCAGGCGGTCAGCCGCGTCACGAGGATGCTGACCCCGAAGAGGCGCCACATCGTGGCCAGTACCACGTTCGGCAGTGGCGGATGTGCGTTGGTAAAAATTGGGATCAGGGTGCCGCGATGGTAGAAGTCGAGGGCGGCGGGGACGTAATATCCGCCCTCATCCCAGAAATATGGCAAATGCAGCAGTGTTGCGTGAGCCGCTGCTACTCCAAGAAAGATAAGGAGGAAACGCGCGAGGGCCGGCCAGGCGGCAAGGACAAAGTCGGAGCGGTGGCCCGCCCCCGCGGTGTCGTTCGGCACTGCCTAGTGGACGGGTCCGCCGACCACGCGTGGTCCGCCTTGCCCGCCACCTTGCGGAGGATCGAGTGAGATCGGACCGAAGGCCGCCTCATACTGCTGCAGATTGTGCGACAGAATCGAGTGCAGCGCCTTGGCCTGCTGCGGGCTGATGTAGATCCCTTGGAAGTTGCTGACGTCAACGGCGTCCGGTGCTGTCTGCTGTAGCGTGCCGAAGACCATCAAAAAATCCCACACGGAGAGGCGTACCTGCACGCTGTTGGCGTAGCTGTCGCGGTAGTCGGGGGTCTTGGTCAGGGTGACGCGCGTGTTATCGGGTTGGGTAAACGTTTGGCTGTTCTCGCTCATGCTGTGCCTGGATCTCTCGTTTCTGGTTGAAAATCCTGGTGCGGAAGGGGGGACTCGAACCCCCACGCCGTAAGGCACAGGCTTCTAAGACCTGCGTGTCTGCCATTTCACCACTTCCGCGCCCCCCTCAGCGTAGCCCGAACAGGCGGGGCAAGCAATTGCCCCCCGCGACCAATCCGTTCTTTCCACGGGCACGTCCCAGATCGGGACTACCCATTTGAACTCACAATTTCGAACGATCGAGGGTAAAGAGAAGCGCTCGTTTGGCCGATAAGGTCTTTGTAGAGCGGATTGCCGCGTGCGGCAGGAAGGCTGCGACCGGCCGGGCCCATAGTGCATCCTATGCATGTAACTTGATAGAAAGGCGCTCAACATGCCGAATGAGTTTGTAAGCGTGATCCGCCCCTCGCAGGGCAAACCTCTCACTGGCGAGGTTCGTGGTCAGTCATATCCCGTTCTCCCCGTAAGGGATACGGTGTTATTCCCACACCAGGTGCTGCCCCTGACTGTGGGCCGGGAAAGCTCGATCCAGCTCATTCAGTCGTTGGGCGAAGATAAGACGATCCTTGTGGTCGCCCAGAGGGATGCTCGGCAGGACGCGCCGGAAGGTTCGGATCTGCATGAAGTTGGCACACGAGCGACCGTTCATAAGGTTGTCAAGATGCCCAATCAGAGCCTCTTTGTCTTCACGGAGGGAACGGAGCGGGTACGTTTAGGAAGCTTCACGCAGACACAGCCTTACCTCACGGCCGAAGCCGAGTCGATTGAGGATTCCGCCTCTATAGCCTCGCCGGAATTGGAAGCTCTGCAGCGCAATGTTCTCGCCCAATTTCAGGAAGTTGTTAGCTCCTCGTCGACACTTTCTGATGATCTGCAGACAATTGCGATCAATATTGACGAACCTTCACGGCTGACGGATTTCATCGCTTCCAATCTGCCGTTCCTGACCACGGCAGAAAAGCAAGAGTTGCTCGAGATGACTGATCTGAAGGCCCGTCTTGAGCGCCTAAACGCACAGTTGGTCAAAGAGCTGGAAGTACAGCAGCTGCGCAACAAGATTCAGAGCGAAGTGCAGGATTCTGTGCAGCAATCGCAGCGGGATTACTACCTCCGCGAGCAGATGAAGGCAATTCAGAAAGAGTTGGGCGATCAGGACGACACGCAGAAGGACATTGCGGAGCTGAAGGAGAAGATTGAAAACGCCGGAATGACCGAGGAGGTCAAAAAGGATGCGCTCAAGGAGCTTGGTCGCCTGAGCCGCATGAATCCGGCGGCGGCGGATTATTCATTGACGCGCAACTATGTCGAGTGGCTGGCCGTTTTGCCCTGGGCGAAGGGGTCTGCGGGCGCAGTTGATATTGCCAAGGCCAAGGAGGTTCTTGACGCTGATCACTACGGCCTGAAGAAGGTGAAGGATCGCATTCTCGACTACCTGAGCGTGCGCCGTCTCAAGCCGGATATGAAGGGGCCCATCCTGTGCTTTGTCGGACCTCCGGGCGTCGGAAAGACTTCACTGGGCCGTTCCATTGCGAAGGCACTGGATCGGAAGTTCTCGCGCATCTCGCTTGGCGGCATGCACGATGAAGCAGAGATTCGCGGGCATCGCCGGACCTACATCGGGGCATTGCCTGGCCAGATCATTCAGCACCTAAAGCGGGTAGAGGTAAACGATCCCGTGTTCATGCTGGACGAGATCGATAAGCTTGGTCGCGATTTCCGCGGGGACCCGGCGTCGGCGCTGCTCGAGACCCTGGATCCGGAGCAAAACAATACATTCCGCGACAATTACCTTGACCAGCCATTCGATTTGAGCAAGGTGCTCTTCATCTGCACAGCCAACCAGCTGGACACGATTCCCGCACCATTACTCGACCGTATGGAGATCATCGAGTTGACCGGCTACACGGAGAGTGAAAAGGTCGCAATTGCTGAGCGTTATCTGATTCCTCGCCAGGTGAAGGAGAACGGTCTCGAGCCCGAAGTGCTTGAGTTTCCTACTGCGACCGTTGGCCTGATCGCAAGGCATTACACGCGTGAAGCCGGGGTACGAAAGCTGGAGCAGCTAATCGGCACGGTAGCGCGCAAGACAGCTCGTCGCGTCGCGGAGGGCAGTCTGCATCCGGAGACCGGGGAGAAGCTCGTTGTCACGCCCGAGGTGGTGCAGGAGTTCCTGGGTGGCATCAAGGTACGTGTCGACACAGAGATCGCCGAGCGGACCAAGCGGGCAGGCGTCGCTGTGGGGTTGGCCTGGACTCCGGTAGGTGGCGATGTGCTGTTCATCGAAGCCAACCGCATGAAGGGCAAGGGGGGCTTCTCCATCACTGGCCAGATCGGCGACGTGATGAAGGAGTCTATGCAGGCGGCGCTGACGTGGGTTCGCTCCAATGCGCTTGACTTGGGCCTAGATGAGGACGTGCTGAAGGATATCGATCTGCACATCCATGTGCCGGCTGGCGGAATTCCGAAAGACGGCCCAAGTGCGGGCGTAACGATGGCGACAGCGATTGTGAGCCTACTGACCGACACGCCTGTACATCCGCTGCTGGCGATGACGGGCGAGATCACCCTCAGCGGCAACGTGCTGCCGGTAGGCGGTATCAAGGAGAAGTTCCTTGCGGCCAAGCGTGCAGGGGTGCGTGACGTCATTTTGCCGATCGATGTGAAGGCGAATGTGGAGGAAGATCTGACGCCGGACCAGGTGGAAGGGGTTACGATCCACTACGCTTCGCGCATTGAAGATGTGCTGGCCGTGGCGCTGCCCAAGACGCGACGTGAAGCTATCGTCGATGAGCAAACGCGCGAGCAGGTGTTGGCTGAAGTCGCTGCATAGCGAGCCGTGTCTAACCAGAACAAGAGAGTCGGGGCGTACCTGCCCCGACTCTCTTGTTCTCTCGGAAGAGAGCTGCCCGACGCTAAAACGAGGGCAGGTTTGCTTCGAGAAAATTCGAAACTGCGCTCAATAACTGAGGTTGGGCAGCGGCGCTGAACCAGTGCCCCTCATCGGCGAAGATCTCTGTCCGGTGGGCGACGCGAAGTTGGGTCAGCAGGGCATCGAGCCGATGCGCCATAGCGACGGGAACGATGTTGTCCGCAGCGCCATGCAGGATCAGAGTCGGAGGTAGGGCAGCGGTCGCCATTTCCTCATAGGGCGGTACCAGGCCGCCGCTGATGTCGATGACCGCACGAATGCGTCGCTGGGCAGCTATGTTGGAAGTCGAAGACAGCCTGGCCGCCAGGGCCAGAGACAGGAACCCACCGAGGGAGATCCCGGCAAGCACAATCCGTCCGGAGTCAACGGAAGGTCGGCTTGCAACAAACGCAAGCGCTGCGTCGACCGTATCGAGCCAACGAGGCACATGACTGCCATCGGTGAGCATGCCGAGATCGGCACGAGTGGTGTTGGTGCGGTCGAAATAGTGGGGAGCGTACAGGCCAATGCCGGCCGCGCGCAGTAAGGGCGCAAGCCGTTGCGTCCAGGACTCGACGTGTCCACCGGAACCATGCAGAAGGAGGATGGCGGGGCGCCTCTGCCCTTCAGGCGAGTGAGCGGCAAGTTCCTCGGCCTGCAGGCGGATCGATACGCCGCTAACTGGGAAGGTGAGTGTTGTTTGCATGCGTCTTCACTTAGACGCGTCATAAAGAGTGCAGGAGAGAATGGGTAGGCTCGAGCTATGCCGGCAGACGTCCTAAAAAGTGGCCCTTTGCTTCTGCTGGACACATGCGGCGCGCGCGCATCACTCGCCCTGTACCGGGGTGAGGCGTTTGCGGGCGAAACTCTGCTCGAGGACCGAACTGCGTCAAGCGCGTTGCTCGGCGCTTTGCGCCATCTGCTAGAGCGTCAGGGGGTTGCCTTGCGGGAGTTGGCGGGGGTGGGCCTGGTGAGCGGACCGGGGTCCTTCACCGGTGTACGGGTGGGCCTGGCCCTCGCGAAGGGATTATGCGAGGCAGTTGGCCTTCCGATCGCCGCGGTGTCGCGATTGGCTGCGCTGGCCGAGGCAGCAGGCGTTCGGGACGGCTATGCCGTCTCCGCAGCGGGCCGGGAACAGGTTTATGTGCGCGAGCTCGCCGCCTACCAGGCACCCCGTGAGTTCTTGATGCACATAGGCGAGTTGGCAGCCCTTGTCCCAGGACGGGATGTTGCAGTCGACTCGCTCAACCTGGCTGCACAGCTAGAAGCCGCGGGGGCTGTGCACACCGTAGCGCTGACGGCGCGTCATGCGTTCGGTCCCGTGCTTGCCTGCTTCGCTGCAGGCGGCAGCAACCTGCTCTCGCTCGACGCCAACTACGTTCGCGAGGAGGCACAGATGTACCGACCTGAGAAGCATGCAGGGGGGCAACTACTTGCACGCTGATTCACGACTGTTGCAAGGGCTGTCGCTGCAGCTGCGAGAGAATGACCGGCAAGGTCTGCTTGCCTTGGTACGGGCGTGTCCTGAAGCGCCAAGTTGGCCTCAGGAAGCGTGGAATACATTTCTCCCGGGAATCGACCATCCAGCACGCGACGAAGCCGGGGTTTGGCGGGCAGCCCTCGCTGTCCGGCAGGGGAACCGGCTCAGCGGCATCGTCGCGTTTGCGATGTTGGCGGAGAGCACTGAGCTTGAGTTACTGCTGGTACACCCGGAGGAGCGACGGCGCGGTCTGGGAGCCCTACTAACGCGCGATTGGCTTCGCTGGGCAGAGGGCGCCGGAGCGAGTGAAGCGGTGCTGGAGGTGCGGGCAACGAATACTGCTGCCCAGGCGCTCTATCGGTCTCTAGGCTTCCTAGAGCAGGGTTGGCGTGTGCGCTATTACACCAACCCCGTCGAGGATGCGCTGCTGATGCGACGCGTTATCTAGCAGTGGCGTGGTGGATCACGCCTGGGCAGAGAACCGCGCGCTTTGGCAGTCAGCAGCCGGAAGCCCCCGACGTATAATGACGATCGATGGTACGGGATGGCATCTTCTACGGCGTTTCCCTTGTGGTTGTGGCGGCCTTTGTCTGGTACGGCACTCACTTTGTCAGCTTGACGGTCTTCCCGCTGCTGCTCGCGGCCTTTCTGGTGTGGTTCTTCCGCGACCCGACACGGCCTGTACCAGCCGAGCCCGGCTTGATTGTCTCCCCCGCAGACGGCAAGGTGGAGCAGGCCGAATGGATCGAGACCAAGGCTGGCAGCCGCGTACGTATCAGCATATTTCTGAGCGTCTTCGACGTCCACGTGAACCGTGTCCCGGTCAGCGGCGTGGTGACTCTCGCCGAGTACCGCGAAGGGCAGTTTCTGAACGCCCTGGACGCTGAATCCGCGGTGCACAATGAGCAGACTCTTCTCACAGTGGATACCGGTGAGTTTCTGGTCAGCTTCAAGCAAATTGCCGGGCTGCTTGCACGCCGGATCATCTGCAACCTGCACGAAGGGGATCGGGTGAGCCGAGGGCAGCGCATGGGCTTGATCAAGTTTGGATCACGTATGGATGTGCTGCTGCCCTCCACGGTGGAGCTGCGGGTTCGTGCCGGGGACCGCGTGAAAGGTGGCAGCTCTGTGCTCGCGTATATGCCTCCTGCCGGCGCGGGTTCGGACAGCCTGCGCGAGTCGCGCTGATGGGCGGAACGGAAGTGGAGGCGCACCCGGCGCGAGCGCGGCGCGGCATGTACATCCTGCCTTCGCTGTTTACGGCGGGCAACATCGCCATCGGGTACTACACCATCGTTGAGAGCATCCGCGGTTCTGGTAGCGCCGACCCGATGGCGTTTGATCGTGCGGCACTGGCTACCATTTTCGCGATGTTTTTCGATGCCTTGGACGGCCGCATCGCGCGCATGACGAACACCGAAAGCGCATTTGGCCGTGAACTGGACTCCTTGGCCGATGTAATTACCTTCGGAGTGGCGCCGAGCCTGCTTGCTTATCTTTGGGGCGTGCGTCAGGTCTGGCCGACGGCCTATCCCCACGTTGAAGCGCGACTGATGCATTTCGGTCTGGTGATTTGCTTTCTCTTCCTCATGTGTGGTGCCTGCCGCCTGGCCCGCTTCAACATCAGCGTGGATCCACAACCGCGCAACCCGGGCCGTCCTGGCCGAAAGTACTTCGTGGGTATGCCCATACCCGCAGGCGCGGGGGTGGTCGCCGCCGTGGTGCATTTTGAAGATGGATCTCCGATCCACAATCCCTGGCTTTCTGTGGTCTGGTTGGCCCTGATTGCCCTTGTCGGTTTTCTGATGGTGAGCAACTGGCGGTTTTGGAGCGGCAAGGAGCTGGATTTAAATCAGCGCCGTCCGGGGCGTCTACTGGCACTCTTTGCCCTGATTGGTTCGGTCGTTTTCTTTGAGTCGGAGTATGCCCTTATCGTGATTGCGATGGGCTATCTCCTGTCTGGTGTGTTCGCCCGGCTGGCGTACTCCTGGCAGCGTCGTCCCGCAACCGTGGCAGGGTCCTAGCATCCAATCGGGAAGGTGACTATGGCAGGCAGACAGACGCGCGCGGCGATCGTGGGCGCATCCACACTTCTCGGCAAGGAACTCTCGGAAGAACTGAAGAACTCGCCCGCCATTACGTGGGATCTCCGCCTAATGGATGAGACTGCCGAAGGGGAGGCGCAGTTGACGGCCGCCGGCGATGAGGCTGTGGTGATCACCCCGGTCAGCGCCGCTGGGTTCGAGGGCATTGATCTCGTCTTCTTCGCCGGCACTCCTGCCCTTACGAAGGAGCACTGGCGCGATGCCGCCGCCGCCGGCGCGGCCCTTGTCGATCTCTCCGGTGCGCTTGAGGGAGAAGCCGGTTTCGCGGTTCGGTGTCCCTGGCTGCCCGGTGGGGTACGGCCCGATCTCGCTACTGCCGGCGTAGTCGCCGCGCACCCTGCTGCGCTGATGCTGGCCATTGCAGTGGACCGCTTAAGGCGCCTCGGGTTGGAAGCGCTTACCGCCACAGTGCTGGAACCCGCTTCGCAGGCCGGCAGCCTGGGGTTGGATGAGCTCCATCAGCAAACCGTCAGTCTTCTCTCCTTTCAAAGCGTGCCGAAGGAGATCTATGACACCCAGGTCGCCTTCAATCTGCAGAACAGCCTTGGCGAAGCCTCGCGCGTGCAGCTTGGGGCAGTGCGAGAGACGATACGCCGGCATCTTCGCCTGCTGCTGGGCGGCGATGATTCAACGGTGCACTTTGATGTGATTCAGGCTCCCGTATTTCACGGCTATACCGTCTCCGCTCTGGCCACGTTCGCCAATCCTGTGCGGGATACCGACGCGCGCACTGCGTTAAACGGCGGTGTTGTGATGGCGGATGAGGAGACCGCGCCAAGCAATATTGCTGCTGCGGAGTCCGGTGATCTGCTTTGCAGTGTGCGCGCCGATGGTCCCGGCCCCAGCGGAGCCGCACACTGGCTTTGGATGGCAGCGGATAATCTGCGCTTCGCCGCACGCGGTGCGATCGCCGCTGCCATGGAATTGGCCGCACTGCGCCCCACCGAGCACGTCCAGTAACACGCTGTTTGGAGAGTGTTCCGCACCTAGACCATGCGATACACTATATCTGGGCCGGGATGGTGGAACTGGCAGACGCAGCGGACTCAAAATCCGCCGAGGGCAACCTCGTGGGGGTTCGACCCCCCCTCCCGGCACCATCAAGGTTCAGCCTAGAAGCGGCAGTTTGGTGCGGCGATGGAGCGCATCCCGTTCAGCAACATCGAATGGGCATGGGATCCTTTGACGCCGTTGCCGCCAGCTTTTCTGATCGGCTTCCTTTCCACAACACGTACGCTCGCCTGCCGGAGCGCTTCTTCGCACGAAGCCGACCGACCGCCGTGGCCGCACCGCGCCTGCTCAAGCTGAATGAGGAGCTTGCGGTGAGACTTGGATTAGCTCCCCAAGAACTTGCGAGCGCGGAAGGGACGGAGATCCTGGCCGGCAATCGTATTGCCGCTGGTTCCGAGCCGCTGGCGCAGGCCTATGCCGGGCACCAGTTCGGCCACTTCGTGCCACAGCTCGGGGACGGGCGTGCGAATCTGTTGGGCGAAGTTATGGGGCGCGATGGCGTTCGGTATGACATTCAGCTGAAGGGATCCGGTCCTACGCCGTTTTCGCGCCGTGGCGACGGCCGTGCCGTGCTAGGACCGGTACTACGCGAGTACCTCGTCAGTGAAGCGATGGCGGCGCTCGGCGTGCCCACGACGCGTGCGCTGGCCGCCGTCCTGACGGGCGAGCAGGTGCTGCGGGAAACATCGTTGCCGGGAGCCGTGTTGACCCGCGTTGCCGCCAGTCATCTGCGGGTGGGCACATTTCAGTACTTTGCTGCACGTGAAGATACTGAGGGGCTCCAAACCCTGGCTGACTACGCTATCGAGCGACACTACCCGGAGAGCGCCCAAGCGGAGCGGCCCTACCGGAGCTTTCTGGAGGGCGTGATCTCACGCCAGGCGAAGCTGGTTGCGGGGTGGATGCTGCTCGGGTTTGTTCATGGTGTGATGAATACCGACAACACGTCCATCTCTGGCGAGACGATCGACTTCGGCCCGTGTGCCTTCATGGAGGCCTACAACCCGGATCAGGTTTTCAGCTCCATTGACCGGGGAGGGCGGTACTCCTATAGCAATCAGCCGCACGCCCTGCACTGGAATCTGACGCGTCTCGCAGAGTCGCTGCTACCCCTGCTGGTGCAGGAGGAGGGAAGCGAAGAAGCAGCACTCGTGTCAGCACAGGAGGCGCTTGCCATATTTGCGCCCGTGTTCGAGCGGACGCGGGCCGCAGGACTCCGTCGCAAGTTAGGGTTTACGACAGAGCAGATCGGGGATCTTGAGCTAGGGGAGGACCTGCTGCAGCGCATGGCGGCGAACCATGCCGATTTCACCCTTACTTTCCGTAGCCTCGCCGAGGCGGCGATGGGACAGGAAGGGAATCAACGGATCCGCTCCCTCTTCGCTGATCCGAATAGCTATGACGGGTGGGCTGCGAGATGGAGACTACGCCTGGGGCAGGAACCTGGCACACCGCAGGATTGGGCTGATGCGATCCGTCAGGCCAACCCAATCTACATTCCGCGTAACCATCTCGTTGAGGAGATGATTACCGCAGCCGTGGAGCGGGGTGACATGGGGCCTTTCGAGGCGTTGCTGCAAGTCGTGACTCACCCATTCGACGCGGATGAGAAGTGGATCAGATTCGCGCAACCAGCTCGTCCGGAGGAGTGCGTTCGGCAAACGTACTGCGGGACGTAGGTCGCTTCGGGTACCCGGAGGTGAGTCCTGGCAGTGCTGGGCGAACGATCCGCCTCGAGGCGGGGCCGTTGGGTCTCGGTCGAACGCGACCTCAGGAACCGACATCCTGGAATACTCGCCATGAGAAAATTGTTCTATGAGTGATGAGAAGCCGAAATCAGCAGTCACACGGAAGACCGGTCTAAGCCCGGCGCAGCAGCGTATGCAGGCCGCACTGGAAAAGGCTGCTCAAGCCAAGACGGGCACCAAGCCTGTTTCAGCCGCAAGCTCGGCTAACATCAAGGCGCGCAACTCCTTTGCGGGCAAAAAGACCGCTTTCCAGCGTAAGGCCACGTAGAAACCGCTCAGCGGCTGTATGCGTGGCGGTGCCCTGCTAGAGCGCAGCCAACTCGACCGCTGTGCAGAGCAAAGATGGATTTGGGAAGGGAATGGTGGAGGCGGCGGGAGTTGAACCCGCGTCCGAAACGACCGTCAGCAAAGAGCATTCATGCTTTTCCCAGGTTCATCTTTGTCTCGTGATCGGCGCTTAGAACGGGCGAAGATGCGCCGGCCACCAGCCTGATTGATCTCATCCTTGGCGTCCAGACGGAACTCCGCAGACCAGCCTACTGTGCGACGATCGCTTCCGGCCCGTAGGCGAAGCTGGGGCGATCGGCTACTTATTAATTAAGCAGCAAGAGCGAACTGAGGTTCGGCACTTATAGTTTTGTGAGCGATTACGGGTGTCCACACCCCGGCATGCCTCTTTGCCGCAAGCAATCCCGTCGAAGCCGTGACGCCCCCATCCGAGGGCCGGCACCAACAATGCGTTGGGCTGGTATCAAAGAACTGAGTTTAGTATAACGCCCTTTGCGCCAAGAGGTATTCTTGCGCGCGGGCTATTAAGCAGCCTCAAAAAGGACGGCACGAGCGCGTACGCTCGTGCCGGGAGGCCAATGACGCAACTTGGCACGAACGAGGGTACGTCGTCCGGACAAGCTCTCGCTGCATATGATTTCTCATACGAAAGCAATGATTCAACGTACCACGACTAATTGACCTTGCCAACACGTTTTTAAGCTGAAGCAATTTTGCCGGTTTATGCGCGCGCTCGTGCGGCTCTTCGGGCAGCAGCCCAGCCGCTTTTTGTAATTTGACGGGTGCGGCCGATAGCCAGGGAGTCCGCTGGAACATCGGTCGTAATACAGGAGCCGGCTGCCACGTAGGCTCCCTGGTCAACTCGTATAGGCGCGACCAGCGTGGAATCTGATCCGATAAAAACGCCGTCGCCGATGATAGTTAGGTGCTTCTTTGCGCCGTCGTAGTTACAGGTGATCGCGCCAGCGCCGATGTTGACCCCGTCCCCAATGATTGCATCACCAAGATAGGAGAGATGGTTGGCTTTGGAGCCTTTGCCGAGCTTCACCTTCTTTGTTTCCACAAAGTTACCAAGGTGCGCCCCCTCCCCGATCTCACTTTCGGGGCGGAGATGCGCGTAAGGTCCGAGCACCGCGCCCCGGCCCACACGGGAGCCGTCCAGAATGCAGCCATTCCGTACGAGCACACCGTCCGCCACCTCGCTGTCTTGGATGACGGAGTAGGAGCGAATCCGGCACTCCGCACCGATCTTCGTCGCCCCGAGTAGCTGTACGAAGGGTTCGATGACCGTGTCAGGGCCTACCTCGACGCCAGCGTCAATCACGCAGGTCTCCGGCCGAAAGATTGTGACGCCAGCCGCCATCAAACGGCGCGCCGTCGCTAGACGCAGGGCCGCGTCAAGGTGCATCATCTCCGCGATGGTGTTCGCTCCCAGAACCTCGTCGACGGAATCAGCAGTCACGGCGACGACCTTCTCTCCCGCAGAGCGGAGCAGGCCAGCTACATCAGTGAGGTAGTACTCGCCGTGTGCATTGGCTGTAGTGAGAGCGTCGAGCTGCGCAAACAGCGCCTGCGTCCGGAAGCAGTAGATGCCGGAGTTGATCTCGGGAGAACTCATCTGATCGGGGCGCAGAGATTTCTGCTCGACGATAGCCTCGACCTCCGGACTGCCCTCGGCGATGCGAAGCACACGTCCGTACCCGGTGGGATCAGGCGGGACAGCGGTAAGGATCGTCATAGAGGCGTGCTGGGAAAGGTGCGTCTCGCAAAGCCGCGCCAGGGTCTCCGGACGGATGAGCGGCACATCGCCCGAGAGAACCAGCAGGTGCTCCGGCGGAGCGAGCGCCCCAACCTGGAAAAAGGCCCTTATTTGCTGCAAGGCATGTCCTGTGCCACGCTGTTCCGCCTGCAAGACGAAATGCACGCCTGTACTTCCGACGGCGCTCCTGACGCGATCGGCTTCGTGGCCGACGACGCAAAAAATTTGGGTCGGAGAGCTGATCGTCTCCGCTGCGGCGATCACGTGCAGCAGCAACGCGCGTCCGCCAACTTCGTGCAACACTTTGGGGCGTTTGGAACGAAGTCGGGTTCCCTTGCCGGCAGCCATGATGACAACACCAAACGAATCGGAATTCATGCTGTGAGCGGCCTCCTGGTCCGCTGAAGCGATCTTGGTACTCAGGGCCATTTAGGACGCAAGGGGGGCGGAGCGACACACAGCAAGGACATCGGCGCCATAACGCGCCAGCTTGTCTGCGCTAAGTTCGGTGACACTGTGGAGTTCCTCAAGCGTCTTGGGACTGGTTGCCGCCACCTTGCGCAAAGCAGTCTCGCTGAGGATGAAAAAGGTAGGCAAGCCAGCTTGGGAGGCTTCCTGCTGGCGCCATGCACGAAGACGGGCGTCGAGTTCGGGGTCGATGTTCGCGAGAGAAGCTTTGGGCTTTGCACCCGCGACGCTTCCAGCCAGGGATCCTCCCGCGAGGTGCACAGTGTGGCGGATCTCCGGCCGGTGAGCACTGGACGGCGAAGGAGCGGTCTTGTTGAGGGGCGATGGTTCCGTTTTCGATGCAGGTCTCGCACTATTGGCCAGGATTCGTACGGGGGAACTGCCATCGCCGTCGCTATAGGGGTCGGTTGCGTCGCCTCGACAGCGGGACAGAACCTCGGCGGCGTAGCGGTCAAGCTTATCTGGCCCTACCCCGCGAACGGCACCCAGCGCGGCGACGCTGGTGGGACGTTCGGCGGCGATGGCTCGCAGAACAGCGTCACCGAAGACCAGAAAGGCAGGAACGCCCGCCGACTTCGCCTGCTCGCTGCGCCACTGCTTAAGTTCGTTAAAGAGCGCGAGTCCCAGTTCTGACAGCGCAACCTCTTCCGCGGCTGCGGGGCGGGTCTGCCGCGCGCGCGATTTGCCGCTGACCTCTTCACTCACGATCTCGCTGCGCAGCCAGACGGTGGCCAGTGCGGCTTCATCAGGGAATCTCCCCTCGGTAGTCAGTGAAGCCTTGCGGAAGCTGATATCCCGCCCATCTTCGGCTCGGAAGGTTTCGGTTGCCAGCTGCAGTAGACCGGCCCGTCCGAGCCCGTCGAGCAGCCGGTCAAACTGCTTACGATCCTTGGTGAGGTTCAGGTCTGTGAAGAGCTTGCCTGTCGAGCGACCGCCGGACTGCAGCGCGGAGAGAATCGCGAGCAGATCGTCCTTCTCGCGCGAGGACGCCTGGGAGACCGGGGCGGAGGAGGAACCTTGCGGCTGACAGCTGTCACAGAGGCCGCAGCTGCGTTGTGCTCCGGCGGTGTCGCCGAAGTGGCGGATGAGTGCTGACATCCGGCAACCCGTCCCAGAGGCGAAGGCCACCATGCGATCCACCTGGCCACGCCGGTGGTTCACCTGGGCCTCGTAGTCGTCCTGCCAGGGGGCGTGTCCCAACCGATGCACGAGGCCATCCAGATCGGCGGCGGCGGCCCCCTGCGCGATCAGCTTTTCGATCCCGCGACTTACTGTCTCCAGCTCCATTCTGAGCTGCTTCTGCAACATATCGGCAGTGGCGGGCGAGTGCTGCAGGGCGGCCAGGATGCGGCCGAGGTCGCCTGTGGCCGGGTAGTCCCGCTCGATGAAGAAATCGTGCATCTTGCGATCCGCAAAGCTGTGCAGCAGGATCGCGCGGGAGGGCTTGCCGTCGCGGCCAGCGCGCCCGATCTCCTGGTAATAGGCCTCCACGGAGCCGGGCAGGGAGGCGTGGATGACGCTGCGCACGTCCGCCTTGTCCACGCCCATGCCGAAGGCGATGGTGGCGACAACTACATCGAGTTTGCCGCTGAGGAAGTGGCGCTGCACCCGCTCTCGGGTGGCAGGGTCGAGCCCGGCATGGTAGGCGGCGGTGGGAAAGCTGGAGCCCAGGGCGGAGGCGATCTCCTCTGCGGACTTGCGGGAGGCAGCATAGACAATGCCAGGGCGCGCGGCCGGGTCAGAGAGAAGCTTGGCGATGAACGCGGGACGCTGCGGTTTGGACAGCTCGGTCGCTTCGATCTGCAGATTTTCGCGACGAAAGCCTGTGATGAAGACGGCCGGGTCATCGAGATTGAGAGCCCGCAAGATGTCCTGCTGGACTGTCGGGGTGGCGGTCGCGGTGAGCGCGATGATCGGCGCAGGGCGGAGCATCGGCAGGTGCTGACCGAGGGTCCGGTAGTCGGGGCGGAAGTCATGTCCCCAGGCGGAGATGCAGTGCGCTTCGTCGATCGCGATCAGGGTTGGTTTGCGCTTGGCGAGCATCTCCGGAAAACCCGGCACCCGCAGGCGCTCGGGCGCGATAAAAAGAAAGTCGAGCTGGCCGTTTAGGTACTCGCGGCAGACCTCGCGCGACGCCTCCCGCGGCAGGCCGGAGTGGATGCGGCCCACGCGCAGGTTCAGCGCCTGCAGCTTGGCCGCCTGGTCCTCCATCAAGGCAATGAGAGGTGAGATGACCAGGGCAGTGCCCCCGCGGGCCAGCGCCGGTAGCTGATAGCACAGGCTTTTACCCGCTCCTGTCGGCATGACGAGCAAAACATCCCGCCCCGACGCAGCCGCTTCGCAGACGGGCTGTTGGTGCGCTCGAAACTCACGATGCCCGAAGACGCGATGCAGCAGCTCGGGAAGCGTTGACGCAGTAGGGGCCATGAACCTGCTTAGTTTCGCATATTCTTCGCGTTGTTTTACGAAAACGAAGGGGCAACGCCTATGGCGCTGCCCCTTTTCGGTGATTGCAGTGGGAAAGCTGTCCCTTATGCGGACATCAGCTTGTCCGCGGTGATTGGGTAGTGGCGAACGCGTTTGCCGGTGGCGTTGTAGATGGCATTCGCGATGGCGGCCATCGCCCCCGTAATGCCAATCTCGCCGACGCCGCGCGCGCCCATCTCGTTGAAGTTGGTATCGGGGATATTCAACACCGTGACATCGACCGTGTTGATGTCGCGGTTCACAGGGACGTGGTACTCTGCGAGGTTCTCGTTGACGGTACGGCCGGTATTTGGGTCGAAGTGCGTCTCCTCCTCCAGGGCGAAGCCAACACCCCAAACGATGCCGCCCATGAGCTGGTTCAGCCCGGTCTTGGTGTTCAGCAAGGTCCCGATGTCGTAGGTAGCCACAACGCGTCGCACCTTGGTCATGTGCGTGGTCTTATCGACGGCGACCTCAGCGAACACCGCGCCCCACGAGGCTTTGGTCATCGAGGTAGCGTTTTCGCCCGGTTCAGCAGACCCGGTCGTTTCCACCGGCTTGCCGCCGTTGCGAGCCAACAGAGCGGTGAGGGCCTCCCCTTTGGAAGGATCCTTCTTCAGAAAGACACGTCCATTGGTGACCATCACGTCTTCCGGTAATGCACCGTGCACCGGTGAACCGGGGTCGCCGATCGCCAGATCGCCCGCCTTGAGCTGTGCCTGCTTGCAGGCCGCCATGACCGCGGGACCGACAGAGGCGGTCGACTGCGAGCCACCCGAAACCGGTGCCTTGGGCAGCGCAGAATCGCCAAGCTTCACATCGATCAGAGACAGGTCGACGCCCATTCCCTGAGCGGCCGTCTGCTGCATGATCGTGTACATACCAGTGCCGAGATCCTGCGTACCGGAGGCCACATAAACGCGGCCATTTTGTAAGAGGCGGATAGCCACGTTGGCAGAGGAGCGGTTGGCGGGGTAGGTAGCGGTGGCCATGCCATAGCCGATCAGTTCGTCACCCTCGGTAACTTGGCCAGGGGTGGCCTTGCGCTTGGACCAGCCAAAGCGCTCGGCGGCCTGCGTATAACAGTCGCGCAGGTGCTTGGAGCTCCAGGGTAGATCCTCACTCTGGTCACGCTCGGCGTAGTTCACCATGCGGAACTGCACCGGATCCATTTGGAGCTTTTCTGCCATCTCGTCCATGGCGATCTCAAGCACAGCAGTACCGGTCGACTCGCCGGGGGCGCGCATAAAGGTCGGGACGCCGACATTCATCTCGACCATCTTGAGGCTTGTCTCGTTGGATCCGCTTTGGTACAGCATGCGACTCGGCCCAACGGACTCCTCGATAAAGTCTTCGAGCACGGAGCTGTGCAGGATGGCATCATGCTGAATGGCAGTGATCTTGCCGTCTTTGTTTGCGGCGATCTTGATCATGTTCACGGTAGACGGACGAGCGCCGACGGGACCAAACATCTGCTCGCGGCCAAGGACGACTTTGACCGGCTTGCCAACGAGTTTGGAGGCCATCGCGGCCAGGATAACGTGCGACCAGGTGGAGCCTTTGCAGCCGAAGCCTCCGCCGACGATGGGGCACATGACGTGCACATCGTCGGAGGCGATGTTGAGGATGCGCGCCAGAGACTGTTTGTCTCCGGTGATGTACTGGGTGGTGTCGTACACGGAAAGCTTCTCACCCGTCCACCAGGCAATGGTGGCGTGAGGCTCCATCGGGTTGTGGTTCTGTACGGGCGTGATGTACGTCTCTTCCAGCTTCACCTGAGCGCCGGAAAGGGCTTGCGCGACATCACCCCGGTTCTTGGTGTTGGGGTCGTGACTTCTGGTCTTCGGTGGCCGAGCCTCGCCCAGACGGCCCATAAAGTCGAGCTTGGCGGGTTCGACGTTGTACTTGATGTTCAACAGGCGGGCGGCACGGATGGCGTCATTCAACGAAGCCGCCACGACCAGCGCGATGGGCTGCCCGTTGTAGCTGACGTCGGTGTCTTGCAGGACGGTGAGACTGCGCTTGGCCGGCGGTTGCGGCTTGCCCACCTGGAGTTTGGGTGCGTTGAACGGCGTCAGGACGGCCAGGACACCCGGCGAGCGCTCGGCGACCTTGGCGTCGATGGAGGCGATGGTACCGCTGGGAATTGTCGACTGCACCATATAGGCGTAGACCGTGTCCTTGCGGGAGAAGGGTTCCGTGAACTCGGCGACGTATTTGGCTCGTCCGGTGACCTTGTCCACACCCTCGTAACGATGGGCGGGTTGTGGCAATGCCGCTGGTTTCTGCTGCTGATCTGCTTGCATTACGCCTCAACTCCTTTGGTGGCCTGGTTCAGGGCGCGCACGATGCATTGTTTGGCGAGCTGCACCTTGAAGGCGTTGTCCTTGTAACCATGAGCGCCGGCGACGGCAAGCGTCGCGACACGCTGAAAGGTTTCGTCCGTAGCGGGCTTCCCGACCAGCGCCGCCTCAGCCTCAGCCGAAACCCAGGGCTTGTGTGCCACGCCACCCAGCGCGAGGCCGGCGGATTTTATGGTGTTGCCCTCCAGCTCCAATGCGGCAGCAACCGAGACCAGCGCAAATGCATAGGACTGGCGATCACGTGCCTTCAGATACCAGGAGCTTCCGGCAAAGCGAGCCGCGCTCGCCGGCAGCGTGACTGCGGTGATGAGTTCGTCGGGATGCAGGTTCGTGTCGAGGGCGGGATCATTGCCAACCAGCCGGTGGAAATCGCGAACCGGCAATGTTCTCTTGCCCTTAGGGCCCTGTAGTTCAACCTGAGCTTTCAGGGCATACATCGCGACAGACATGTCAGATGGATTGGTGGCGATGCAGGTATGCGGGCTGGTGGCACCTTCATCGGTCTGACCGAGGATGGCATGGATACGATTCACGCCGACCAGGGCACCGCAGCCGCTGCCAGGCTTGCGCTTGTTGCATGCCGGGAAGGCGATGTCCGTGAAGTAGTAGCAGCGCGTCCGCTGCATCAGATTGCCACCGGTCGTGGCCATGTTGCGGAGTTGCGGGCTGGCGCCGGCAAGAATCGTCTGGGAGAGCAGGGGAAAGTGCTCGACAATGCCGGGGTGATTCGCGAGATCGGAGTTCTTCACCGAAGCACCGATGGTCGCTCCTGCAGCGCTGGCGTCGATCTTGTCCATGCCGGTGTGATTGACGTCGATCAGGGCGGTGGGCATCTCCACGCCGTCCTTCATGAGGTCGACCAGGTTGGAGCCGCCGCCGAGGTACTTTGCACCACGCATGGTCCCGGCGTGTATGGCTGACTCAGCAGAGTCAGCACGCTGATAGGTAAAGGGAATCAAGCCGCACCTCCCATGGACGCGGCGCGCACAGCTGCCACGATGTTGGGGTAAGCGCCGCAACGGCAAAGATTGCCGCTCATGCGCTCACGAATCTCTTCATCGGTTAGAACAGGACGCTGCGTTTTACCACTTTCCCAACTCACCTGGGACAACTCGCCGCGTTTCACCTCATCAAGCAGTGCTGCTGCCGAGGCAATCTGGCCAGGGGTGCAGTATCCACACTGGTAGCCGTCGTGCTCCAGAAAGGCGGCCTGAACGGGATGCAGATGCTCGGGGGTGCCGAGGCCTTCGATGGTGGTGACCTCATAGCCCTGCGCCGCGACGGCGAGCGTCAGGCAGGCATTCACGCGCCGGTCGTCGAGCAGCACCGTGCAGGCACCGCATTGGCCGTGGTCACAGCCCTTTTTGCTGCCCGTAAGGTCAAGCTGCTCGCGCAGCAGATCCAGCAGAGAGGTGCGGGTGTCTACGGTGACCTGACGCTGCTGCTTGTTGATGGAGAGGCTGATGGGAAGCGTTTGCTGCGCTTCAGCAGCGCGTTGTGCGCCGGCCTCGGGAGTCAGCCCGGCGGCTACACCAGCCGAGACCACGCCTGATGCTGCCAGGAACTCACGTCGCGTGAACTGCAGGCGAGCTTCACGCTCCTTGGCGGACTCCGGGGTCTCGATATCGAGAACTTCAGAACAGGGACTCAAAGGGGCCTCTCAGGGGTTTTGTGGGGAAAGAAGAAGGTGCTACAGGCAAACCAGCTCACGGGAGAAGACGCGTCTCCCTGCACATTGGATGCCCATTTGCTAACAGGGACGCGCTCCCGCCTTCAGCTGGACAAAGTCGCGCGGATCTACGGATAAACCCGTCCAAAGCCGCACTCCGCATCGAGAGCTGGCTGAAGGAGAGCGCCCGGTCGGTGTGCGGCGACGGGTGCCGGCGGTCTGGTGACCTGCGCCGTAACACGGTAAGATAGGGTGTTGCGGCTTCGGCGAGGATCACAAATCCGCCGGAAAGATCATGCCGTGTGCAGAAGAGGAAACTTCGGATGGCGAAGCGCCGTGGAAATCCCAATTGGGGCAAACCGGAGCCGATTGGCCCGGTTGTCCCGACCATCACCTCGTTTGAGCAGATTGTAAAAGAGTACAAGCTGACCCCGGACCAATACGTCCGCTCCACGCGTCTGCGCGAGTGGGCGCGACGCAACAAGAACTCGAAGTACATCCCTGAGGCGCTGCTGGAGGCCTGGGGCTTTGAGATCGAATCGACCCTGTAAGCGTTTTGACCGTGCAGCGAAGGCCGCCCCAACGTGGGCGGTCTTCCGCTTTCCCGCGCTATGCTGAAGTCTGTGAGCGACACGAACCAAAGCGGATTCGCCTCCATTGAGGAAGCGGTAGCAGAGCTACAGGCAGGGCGGCTGATCGTTGTCGTGGACGATGAAGATCGCGAAAACGAAGGCGACTTGATGGTGGCCGCGGAGTTTTGCACTCCCGAGGCCATCAACTTTATGGCCACACACGGGCGTGGTCTAATCTGTCTCACCTTGACGGAGGATCGCGCTGACTTTCTGCGCCTCGCGCCCATGGTGCAGGAAAACAGCTCGCGCTTCGGGACAGCCTTCACCGAGACAATCGAGGCGCGCGAGGGCGTGACGACCGGGATCTCCGCGGCGGACCGTGCCCACACCATCCAGGTGGCGATTCAGCCTGGTTCCACGCCCAACGATCTTGCCCGGCCCGGCCATGTGTTCCCGCTGCGGGCGCGCAAGGGCGGTGTGCTGGTGCGCGCGGGGCAGACGGAGGCCTCCGTCGATCTGTGCCGTATCGCGGGACTGATTCCGGCCGGCGTTATCTGCGAGATTATGAACGAGGACGGCACGATGGCCCGAGTGCCGGATCTCTTAGCTTTTTGCACAACCCACGGTCTGAAAATGGTGACCACGGCGGAGCTGATTCGCTACCGGATGCAGCACGAGCGGTATATTCAGCGATCGTCTGAAGGCCTTCTGCCAACACCCTTCGGAGAGTTCCGCACCATTCAGTATGAGAGCGAGGTGGAAGGCGGGCAGTCGCACTTCGCGTTGGTGATGGGTGATCTACAGGCCGCTGCCACAGCGCACGAGGCGGTGTTGGTGCGCATGCAGACTCACTGTCTAGCCGGCGGCGTCTTCGGTTCGGTGCTGTGCGACTGCCGAGCCACCATTGATGCATCGCTGCGCGCGATTGCCCAGGCCGGGCGCGGCGCCCTAATCTATCTGCACCACACCCAGCGTGGGTTCGGCCTTGACCGCTCCAGTGAACCGAAGCGCATGGTCTTTCACCGCACCGGGGGCCGTGAGCGGGGAACCGAGCCGGAGCACCGCATTCTTCGTGAGGTGGGCCTGGGCGGTCAGATTCTTTCCGATCTGGGCATCTGCCGCATTCGCCTCATGACCAATCACACTACCCATGTGCCGGCGCTGCAGGGCTTTGGCATCGAGATTGTGGAACGCGTCGCAGTTAGTCCGAACGTCCCAACGCGCTAATCTGCTCCCGCAGTTACTGAACGATCATCGTCAACGTTACCGACGATGTGGTCGGCAACCCGTTGAGCGCGCTTGCGGTCACCCTGTATCCGTAAGTGCCCGGAGGGGTCAGCGAAGAGCCGGTAGTCGGCCCGCCGCCGCATCCGCTTGCGGCAAGTAGAGCAGCCGTCACGCTTATCGCGACAGCCGTGAGCGACCAGGGCCCGTTCCGGCGTGCCTTGCGTAGATACCAGGACAACGGCAGAAGCAGCAGAGTCCCCCACAAAATTAAGGCGCCGGAGCGGACGGCGGAAACCGTCGTGATGGTCGCCACCGCGGAACTATTGCCGACTCCTAACGTGAGTTGTGGGTTCAGCAGCGAACAGGTCGCGTCCGGCGCAGGTGACAGCGGTGTGCAGGTGAGCGCGACGGAGCCGGCGAAGCCGCCGGTGGGCGTGACGGTAAGCGGGAAGCGAACGGGTGTCCCGCTAGGGACGGTGGCGGTAGCGGCGGTCAGCCCATTCACGGTGAGGGTGAACCCGCCCCCCGGCAACCCCGTTCCGGACAGCGCAATGGGAATGGGGCCTGCTGGGTCTGAGCTGGTGATCAGTAACGTCGCGGTTCTTGGGCCAGTCCCCAAAGGCACGAAGGAGATCTGCATCGTGCAGCCCGCAAAGGCTGAGTAGGTTGTTGCGGGGCAAGGTTTCGAGATCGCGAAATTGGCGGCGTCCGGGCCGGAGAAAGCGAAGCTCAGGCCTGTCACCGTGGCCGATCCGCTGTTGACCAG
Source organism: uncultured Acidobacteriaceae bacterium (assembly GCA_964242225.1). Taxonomy (GTDB): domain Bacteria; phylum Acidobacteriota; class Terriglobia; order Terriglobales; family Acidobacteriaceae; genus Granulicella. The sequence goes on along the minus strand of CAXTAE010000002.1, from coordinate 453,320 downwards.
GTTCAGGGTCAGCGGTACTGAGGCGCCGAGGCTGATCTCGCCGAAGTTCAGAGAACCTGGACTGATCACAAGTTTGGGCGCGATGCCCCTTCCCGTGAGGCTGACGATCGCCGGGTTTGTAGCGGCGCTGGAGGGGACGGTGAGTGTGCCAGCACGCGCTCCGGTCTGGGTAGGTGTAAAGGTCAGCGCCAGGGTGCAGCTTGTGCCGGCGGCCAGTGGCTCACCCGACCCGGGGCAGCTGCCGCCGCTACGCGTGAAGTCGCCTGCCGTGGTCAGCACGCCAAAGGTGATGGGCAGGGAAGCAGTGTTACTGGCCGTGACCAGCAGCTGCGTCGGTGATCCGAGTTCCGCGACGCCGAAGCCGAGGCTGAGCGGCGACAACGTAAGGGGTGAGGGTGTCGATAGGCCGAGCAGGCTGACGAACTCCAGTGCGTTGGGGGAATTCGACTGCAGGGCGAGTGTGCCCGCCCGCGGAGCGCTCGCTGAGCCTGGCCCGGGTGCGAAAGTGACAGTGATCTCGCAGGAGCCGCCGGGCAGTACCGTACTGCAGGTCGTGGCAGCCGCGTAGTCCATGGGAGCTGACACGCCCGCGAGGCGCAACGCTGCTGTGCCCGTGTTCTGGACCGTGATCGTCTGCGTGGAGGAGAGGTCACCCACCTGCGTGTTCGGAAAGGTCAGGGCACCCTCGGACAGGGTGTAAGCGACGGCAGTCTGGAAGCCTCCGCCGGAAGCGCTGATGGGCAGGGCGGTACCCGTCAACTGGACGATATCGGGGGAGGAGACCGCATCGCTCTCGATCGAAAGGGTGCCGGTGTCCGGGCGAGGCAGGGCCGAGGCTACCGCGCTGGCGAGTTCGTCGACCGGAGCGTAGGTGAGCGTTGCCGTACATGCAGCGGCCGGAAGTAAGGTCTGTCCGCAGTCGGTGCTGGTGAGGAACGGAGGGGAGCTGACGAGGCGGCGAATCGTCAGCAGGCCGGTGCCGGCGTTGGTCAGCACGAGCCTTTGTTGGGCGGTCTGCCCGGAGGCGACCGCGCCGAAGTCGACCGGGGAGTCGGGGATGGGTTGGCCGGAGACCGTGAGCTGCCCGGCGCCCTCGCCATATCCAAGTAGATAGCCGATGCTCTTGCTGACTACCCCGTTCGGGGCCGTGGCGATGAGTTCGAGCGAACCCGTCAAAGGTCCCCCGGTCTCCGGCAAGAAGGTGACGGCGAAGGTACAGGTCGCTCCGGCGGCCATCGCCGAGCAACCAAAGGGCGCGGCGAGGGGGAAGTTCTCAGGCACGTAGAGCTCGACCTGCTGCGGACTGCCGGAGGTGTTCTGAAGGCTCAGCAGACGGGTCTGGCCGGGTGTCCCAATCGCTTGTGCTCCAAAGTCGATCTGCGAGGGAAAGAGCAACAGGCCGGACTGCGCCACCGTGTAGCTCCCGAGCAATGGCACCGTGTACACAACGGTTTCAGTCTGCGCACCCACTATGGTCGAGACCGGCACGGTGAGTGCACCGCTGACCTCACTGTTCCCCGGAGTAAAGCTCACGCTTACCGGGCAGCTGGCACCTGGGAGCAGCGTCGCACAGCTGCTGTTCACCTCAAAGCTGGCCGAACTACTCCTGGGAAGTCCGATGGTCAGGGAGGTGGCAGAGGTGTTGGTCAGGGCGACCGTTAAGGCCTGCGGCGCTCCGCCGGACTGGTCTCCACTGAAGTTCAAGGACGTAGGCTGAAGCGCAAGGCCTGGGTTACCGTCTCCACTGCCCGACAGCGACGTGGCCGTTATACCCGCTGAGGTGGCAATGGTGAGTGCCCCGGTTAGCGGGCCTGTCTTCGTTGGCGTGAAAACGACTGAGACGCTGCAAGAGGCAGTAGCCGCAAGCGTTCCATTGCAGGGAAATTCGCCAACAGCCTTGGAGACCACCTGGAAGTCGCCGCTCGCCGCGATATTCGCTACCGTGACCGCTGCACCTGGGGAGAGCGAATTTTGCAGCGTGAAAAGCAGCGGGGCGGAGGCACTGCCCACAGGCACCGTTCCAAAGTCTGGATTTGTTGGCGTGAGCACCAGGCCCATCGTCGCAATGCCCGTACCGGTGAGAGCCAGGCTGTACGGCGCGCCGCCGGCGGTACTCGAAAGCGTTAACGTGCCGCTGGCTGGCCCGGCTGCCTGCGGGATGAAGGCTACACCGAGCCAGCAGTCGCCACACGCCGCGGTGACTGACGGAGCGAAGGCGGAAGCTGGCAGCGTGCCATGTCCCGAACCGTCGTCTTCGACGATCGCGACTCCAAAGGCCGATCCCGCTACGCTGGCGGTGAAGGAGGAGAATGGGGCCTGCAACCTGTACCAGGTGAAGGCCGGCTCGCCGACCAGGCTCTGACCAGACGACAACGTGCCGTTGTTCGCCGGCAGAAGGGGAGCCGCTGTGCCGCTGAGGTCGACGAGCGTTGGAGCGTAGACGCTTCCGGTGTTCACGAGCAGCAAGCCATCACGAACGCCTGCCGCGGACGGTGCGAAGGCGACGGACACTTCACAACTGGCACCCGCGGGCAGGGCGGCGGGGCACCCGGATGCAAAACGGAAGTCGCCCGTGACGGACACGCTCAGCGGAACCGGGCTCCGGCCTGTGTTGGTCAGCGTGAGAGCCGTCCCGGTTCCAGAAAGCCCCGTGATGACCACGGGCTCTGGAAAAACGAGGGACGATGGCTGCACCACGAGGCCGGGATCGGCCGTACCCGCGCCGCTCGGCGGAGGCGGTAGAACCTCACCGGTGAGCAGCACGGTAAGCCCGGCGTCGAGCACCAGCGTAGCGCTGTCCGCGGCCGGTGCAATAGGTTGTGAATACGTCAGTACAAGTTGGCAAACGCTGTGCGCCTCGAGGGTTGATGGGCAGGCGTCCGCGACGGCAAACGGGGAGTCGCTCGGCAGCGACACAGGGGTGTGCTCAGTCGCCGTGTCCGAGTTGTTGGACAGGTACAGGAAGCGCGGAAGGGAGCGCGTTTGCCCACGCATTCGCACACCGAAGTCAATCGCCGGGGAGGAAACTGTGACCGCGGCGGCTTGGGTTACGCCGGTAATCGCGACATCATGCCCGCCCAGCAGCCAGGCGGCGCGGACGGGGCCGTCGTTGGCGGGATCCGGTCGCGCGGAGAGCCCGACCGTGACCGTGCAGGAGCTATTGGCAGCGACGATGTGCGCGCCGGGCGTGCCCGCGCAGGTGCTCGCCAGCTCAGCCAGCGTGTACGGTGCCGCCCCGGGAACGCCGTCCGCCGCTGAGACGAAACTTTGGGCCGACGAAATCAGATTGGTCACCGTCACGGTCCTCGAAGAGGGGGAGCTGTCGGCTGTTACGACACCAAAATCGAGCTCGGTTGTGCTCAACGCAAATGGGCTTGGCACCACGCTGCTTGCCGGCAGAGAGGCCGTGACTGTCGTCGCGTTTGCAGCTGACACGGCGAGGCTCCCCGGGCCGGGACCAGAGAGCGCGACCACGCATTGTGCCCAAGGCGCCAGGACGGTGCCGCAGCTCGTCGCATCTGTGTAACCAGTCGCCGCGATGGTGAGGTCCGCTGCGACACCTCCGCCGAGGTTGCGGACGATCAGATTGGGAGAGTCGCCCGTGGACAGGCTGAAACTTCCAGAATCGCTGCCCAGGTGCACCGTGGCGAGCAGACCGGCGCTGCCACTGCATTGGCTCTGACCGCTGCAGCTGGGAGGCAGTATCTCCCCGGCCAAGCCCGGGAGTACGTCCCCTCCGGGCGTCAGCAAAGAGAGATCGAAGTGTTCGGAAGCTGCTAGCGAGGCGTCTACGGAAGCGGTCAGGGTCGCCGCGAGCGTGGCTGTGTTGCCGTCGGCGGTGACAGCCGGCGCGCCCGCCGGGAGACCCGTGAGGTTGGCATATTCCCAGTTCGTCGTGGGAGCACCACCGAAGCGCTGCAAGCTGTCCACGGCTCCGCTTTGGCTCACGTGCAGCAGAAACATGTCTCCGGTACCGCCCGCCGTCCCGAGCGGGGTTGCGAGAGCTCCGGAGACCCACGCCGTGCCACCCGGACCGGCTGTGACGGTTGCCCCCGTGCCAGGAACCAGCAGAATGGATTCCTCCACGCTCCCTCCCGCGGCATCGATCCGCAGCAGCGTCGTGTACGGCAGGTTCGCGAGTGGATCCGCGACGGTTTGGACAGGGAACTCGCCCGGCGCAACCTGCCCAGTAAGCAGAAGGGTGTTCGTCGCAGGATCCAGCGCGAGCCCTGTGATCCCGTTTCCGGCGATAAAGGTTGAGAAGGCAAAGGCGTCCCCGGGGGGACTGAGCTCCGTCAGGAAACCCGCTGTGGCGTCGCGCAGCGTTGGTTGCAAGGCGGCCACGGTAGGGAAGCCGCTCGCCGAGGTCTCGCCGGTGACATAGGCGTGATCCAAGCTGTCGGCCGCTACCGCTGCCGGATGGGTGTCGCCGTTCGCGCCGGTGAGGTAGGTCGCAAAGACCAGCGTGCCCAGGTCGGGGCTGAAGCGCTCGACGAAGCCGTTCGCGGTCGATCCGTTCGCGGGATGGGGCTGAATGGCACTGCCTGTCGTCGGAAGGCTGGCGCTGTAGGTGGTACCTGTGATGAAAACGGCATCCGCCGTGGCCGCGACACCGGTCACCTCCGTCTGACCTGCACCCGCTAGAGTCAGCGAAAGAAGGTGAAGGCCGCTGTCGAACCGAGCAAGGAAGGAGTTCGTGGAGGCATCCGCCCGTTGCGGAAAGGCGGCGCCCGCGCTTCCGGCCAGCGCTCCGCTGGTCGTGGTACCCGCGACGTAAAGGTCGCCGGCGGGATCCTGAGCCATCGCCACGCCGGCATCACCCGCCGCGCCGAGAACCACCTGCGCGAGCACAGTCTTGGCCGCCGCATCAGTTCTCAGAAGCCGAACACCATCGCCTTCGTCGTAGAGCAGGAGAAGTGAGCCGTCGGCGGCGTAGAGCGCCGATCGGAAGCCGCCACGGTGCGCAGAGAGCCGCAAACCCAGAGTGGTGATCTCCTGCGCTGCGGCGAAACAGGCGGGCAGCAGGGCTAGGGCCAGTAGCCATCGGAACGAGCGAAGGGGCTTCATCATGGCGCGGCTGCGGCACAACTCCGGGTGCAGCCCGACCTCACAACCAGGAAAGATGGGTCTTGCAAGGCGAGGTTGCGAAGCCGCAACCGTCACCATCCAGAGGGTAGCGTTCGCGCGCGGGGGCTGGCTCTTACACTTCCGTCGCAGGCTGGGGCAGGTAGTCGAGTTTGGCGGCGCGGAGCGCGTCCACGAACGCTTCGTGTCCGGTATAGCGAATCGTCTGCATACCGGCAGCGTGAGCGGCTTCGATGTTGTCCTCGCGATCGTCGATGAAGAGCACGTGAGGCGGTAAGACCCCGAGCCCTTCGGCTGCGTGACGGTAGATCCCCAGGTCCGGTTTGGCTATACGCAAACGGTGCGAAAAAGTGAGGTGATGGAAGCCGCGCAGCCAAGGGCAGCGCTCTCGCACGCCGTCCTCCATCGCATCGCCGAGGTTGGAAAGAATGCCCGTGCGCACGCCGGCAGCCTGCAACGAAGCGGCCCATTCGATCATGGGCTGGTTCGGCTGCGTCCAAAGCTCGTTGTCTGCCTCGATGAGCTCGGCGAGCGTTGCCTGCGGCAGGCTGTGGCCCAGAACTGCAGCGACGGCCTGCCAGTACTGCGTCCCTGTCAGCATGCCACGGTCGTAATCATGCCGTGGACCCCAGTATGCCGGGTAGAAGACCCTTTCTTCGGCCCCCAACAGGGACTGCATTCGCTGCCAGGCCAGGGGATGCGGCGGCCCGGTGAGCACGAGACCGTAATCAAAGAGAACAGCCTGTACCGTCGGCATGGGCGAAGGAGTAGTCATGCCCGCTCATCATACGAGAACATAAAGGTCGAGAAAGGGTCGAGAGCTCCCGTGCCAGGTCCAGCGGTATGCTCGACAGACGATGCTTTTCTCACGCCGCACGGCCTGGGCAACCGGCGAAAACGAGTGGGCTGCCGCGCGACGAGAGCAAAGGAGGCCTCTCATCGACCTCACGCCGGCCAACCCTACGGCGGTAGGACTAGGCCCGGAAGGCGCCGACCTGCTGGCCCCGCTCGCAGATCCCGGCGCGCTGCTTTATACGCCAGACCCGCTCGGCATGCCGGGTGCGCGGGCCGCTGTCGCCGGTTACTACCGCGATCACGACGCCGAAATTCCCGTCGATCGCCTCTGTCTGACCACCAGCACCAGCGAAGCGTACAGCTTCCTGTTCCGCCTGCTCTGCGACCCCGGGGATGAGGTCCTCATTGCGCGTCCAAGCTACCCACTTTTCGACCTGCTGGCGCAACTTGATGACGTGGTTGTTCGCGAATTCCCGCTGCATTTTGACCCGGGTGTCCCGGTCTCGGCGTACGGTGGCTGGAACATTGATTTCCAGGCGCTGCAAGCAGCGATCACGCCCCGCACGCGGGCGCTGGTGATCGTCCATCCCAACAACCCCACCGGCAACTACGTCGGCGTGCTGGAGCGCAACCAGCTGCGGGCTGTCTGCGCAGAGCACGATCTCGCGCTGATTGTGGATGAGGTGTTTCTCGACTACCCCATCGCTGACGATTCCTTGGAGAGCTCAGGGCACACGCAAAGCTTCGCGGCGGCGGAATCGTCGCCATGTCTTTGCTTTGTGCTTAGCGGGCTCAGCAAGGTATGCGCGCTGCCCCAGATGAAGCTGTCCTGGATCGCGGCCTGCGGCCCGGAGGCTCTGCTTCAAGCAGCGATGCATCGGCTCGAGATCATCGCCGACACGTTTCTCTCGCTCAACGCGCCTGTGCAATTTGCGCTGCCGCACTGGCTGGCTTTGCGGGGTGCGACGCAGGCGCGGATTCGGCACCGGCTTGCTGAGAACCTGGCCGCACTGGACACACGTCTGCGGGGCAGCATGGGCTCCCGGTTTAGTGCCGAAGGCGGCTGGACCGTCGTGCTGCGCGTACCGTCGGCAGTCGGTGGCGAGGAGTTCGCCCTCGCGGCGATGCGTCGCGGCGTGCTGGTGCAGCCTGGCGGGTTCTATGGGCTGCCACCCGGCCGCTGCGTTTTCAGTCTGCTCACCCCGCCCGCGGAGTGGGCGGAAGGGCTAAGCCGCTTGCCGCTCGAGGACTGAGGCTCGGCGAAAATGGGGCTTGGGCAGATCTGCACGAGGGCTAGATCAGGAACGGATTGGTGCGGCGTTCGTCGCCGATGGTTGTCTCGGCGCCATGGCCCGGAACCACAAGCGTCGCATCCGGCAGCGGCAGCAGGCGTTCGCGGATGCTGCTGATCAGTTGCGTATGGTCACCCCCGGGCAGGTCGGTACGTCCTATCGAGCCGGCAAAGAGCGTATCGCCGGCCAGCAGCAGACTCTCCTCCGGCAGGTAAAGGCAGAGACTGCCCTGCGTGTGACCGGGCGTGTGCACAACAGTCGCCGCCGCGGAGCCGAATCGCAGAGTCTCCGCATCAGCCGGGGAGTGATCCGGCGGCATCACCTCAGGCGTGGCGAGCCCGAACCAGCCAGCCTGCACATCCATCATGGCGACCAAAGGAAGGTCGGCCTGACTGTAGAGAATCGGAGCGCCGGTGACCTCTTTCAAGGCGAGAGCGCCGGCGATGTGATCGATGTGCGCGTGAGTCACCACAATGGTGCTAAGGAATAGGTTGTGGCGGGCCAGCACGGCGAGGATGCGCACGATCTCAGCACCCGGATCGACCACCATGGCCGCTCCGGTAGCGGGGTCGCCGAGTACAGTGCAGTTGCACTGCAGGGGACCGACCGTGAATGTCTCACGAAGCATGACTTACCTCTAACAAACCGGCTTTCGCCACAAAGCGAAACGCAGGCCAGAGCCTGCGTCGTTCGAGGTGAAAAGGCGCCTACTTCTTGGAGGGATTGGAGGAACTGGAAGGGCCGGAAGGCGTGCCCGAAAGCACAGAACGGTGGGCGCTCGTGCGCGCCATAGCGATGGTCAGGCCGATAGAGGTGAGCATAAACAGGATGGCGCACCACGTTGTTAGCTTGGTCAGCAGATTTGTCGCACCCCGAGGACCAAAAGCGGTCTGCGAGCCAGCGCCACCGAAAGCTCCGGCCAGGTCAGCTGATTTTCCCTGCTGCAACAGAACGACACCGATCAGGAACAGACACACAATGACGTGAATAACGACCAGCAGAATGACCATAGTACGGGATTTGCCTTCAACCTTAAGGGATTGCTTGCCACGGGGCTACACGCAGGAAATTGCGGTGTGTGGAACCCTGGCTGATTAGCATGAGTGTATAACACTGCGCTAACTACCACAGCTTTTAGCCCCGAGGCCCATCAACCCAGCCCTTTGGTCGAGCCCGCTCTGTAAGCCGCAGCGGGCAAGGAGTAGCTCAGTGCGACTTTTCCTTGGAATCCTTAGAAGCGACGTGCAGGGCGTCGCCCACATGCGCGACCGAGGTGGAAAGGGCGTGCCGGGTACCACGGTAGCTCTTCATCAGAGCGTTGCCCGTCGATCCATTGGCGACGGAGATCGCCTCCCCTGTGGAGTTCTTGGCCGTCGACAGTTTGCTTTCAGTCGAGGTATCGGCGACCGACAGGGCTGTTGCGGTATTCCGTCCGCCACCGGCGATTGCTTGTTGCGTGATGCTGCTCTTGGCAATGACGCCCTGCGCAGGATGACGCCCAGGATTGAACCATGCGATGTCGGACTCTGGAAGCTGACTCAAACGTTCCAAGGGGGCACTGGGAAAGTTCGTCGCCGACATCTTTGCCATTAGTGGCCATTGCCGGGAGGAGATGAACAGGGAGCCGTTCATCGGGTGGTTCGGTTCACCTAGATTGATTAGAGTCGGGGATTTAAGTGGGACCATCTTCTCGCATCGGTCGGCGCCGCAGCCTCGCCCACACAACGACTCATTGAGGTAGGACGCATGCTTGCCGGGGGAGATCCACACCGTTGCTCCGCGATCCTCTGCATGCAGCGTGGCGGCGCGTGCGATCTGGCTTACGTCACAAACTGTGTTTTCGTGGGCTGCGGCGTACCAGTACACCGCCTTCCACTTTGCTCCCGCGAGGTGCGGCTCCGAAGCGCGAAGGAGAACGGCTACATGCTCCGTATCGAGCGGATGCCCATGACCTCCGCAGTCCTTCCGCCACAAATGGTAGTAATGCACCTCCACAAAGGGGGAGGCCTCGGCTGGCTCTTTGGACGGAAATACCTGCCCGTAGATGGTTCCGACCTCCGCCTGAATCTCCGGCGTCTGGATGTCGGGCTCGAACTGTGCAGGAAGTGTTGAGCAATCCCTCTCCCCGACCATGAATCTAGGCGCGAACTGCTCCAATAACTGCTGCTCCAAGGCATCGCTCAAACCGTCGCGATCGGAGTCGACGTTAATCTCCGCTTCCACCATCGGCTTTTGTGCCTCGAGGGAGATACCCGCGGATCGCAGGACTGCCAGTCCGAAAAGCAATACGGCTTTGTGAACTAGTGAAGACCTCATGGGTACCTGCTTTCCGGAAGGCCGGAGTGTCGCACAACGGCGAAGGTCTGAATATTGCGTGGCTGAACAACACGAGACAAAGGGCCAACAAGTGAGGTTGGCCCTTTGTCTCTTCGATCACTTTGAACTTGGTGCGGAGGAGGGGACTTGAACCCCTATGCCTTGCGGCGCTAGCACCTCAAGCTAGTGCGTCTGCCAATTTCGCCACCTCCGCAAGAGGCCCGGGCACGCGCCCATCGCTGGGTGTGCACGAAGACGAGCAATCCGTTGTAACTATACCACCCGTGGCAGCATCGTTGGCTCTCGAAGGCTCGCGGCTTCGAGTCGAGAGATGGTGCTTGGTTTGCATGGCAGAATGGGCAGATGTTTCCCCGACGAATCCCACGGCACATCCTGGTCGCTGCTGCCGCCTCGCTTGTCTTGGTCTTGTCCTTGCAGGCGCAGCGGCCGATCGTGACACCCTCTCCAGAGCCGGGCGGCAAGGTCAACGGCCTGCAGGTGCCCGCGGGCAGATGGGCCATCGTCATGCACGGTGGCGCGGGTGTGATCGAGCGCTCGTCCATGACTCCGGAGCGCGACAAGGCGTACCGCGCCGGGTTGGACCGCGCGATCCACGCGGCCGGGCACGTGCTGGACGCCAACGGCTCTGCCGTGGATGCCGTTGAGGCAGGTCTGCGCCAGCTTGAAGACGATCCGCTCTTCAATGCCGGCAAGGGCGCGGTCTTTACAGCAGAGGGCAGAAATGAGCTCGACGCCGCGATTATGGATGGCGCAACGATGAATGCAGGAGCGGTGGCGGGGGTCACGCGGACGAAGAACCCGATCTCCCTGGCCAAGGCTGTCATGCAGAAGAGCCCGCATGTGATGTTGATTGGGGCGGGCGCAGACCAGTTCGCAGCGAGTGTGGGTCTGGAGCAGGTCGACCCGTCTTACTTCTTCACTGAGCCGCGCTGGCAGGGGTTAGTGCGGCAGCTGGAGAAAGAGGGGCGCCCGATTCCCCCGAGGCCAGCCGGCGCGCCGCCCGCGCCAGCGAAGCCGATGGCGATGCAGGAGACGCCGGATGCGCACAAGTGGGGTACCACGGGCCTCGTGGTGCGCGACCGCGCGGGCCACATCGCGGCGGGCACCACCACGGGCGGCACACAGGGCAAACGCTTCGGGAGAGTTGGCGATTCGCCCATCATTGGCGCAGGCACCTACGCCTCGGACGCGTCCTGTGGCGTGTCGGCGACAGGCACGGGCGAGTACTTCATCCGCCTCACGGTGGCGCGAACCATCTGCGCGCTCGTGCAGTACAAAGCGATGCCGTTGCAGGCCGCGGTTGACGAGGTAATTGGACACCAGTTGACTGCGATGCATGGAGATGGCGGCGTAATTGCCCTGACGCCGGACGGGCAGATCGCCTGGGGCTTCAACACGCCAGGCATGTTTCGCGCGCATCTCGTTGAGGGTGGCACGGCTGAGATGGGGATATACAAGGATGAGCCGTAAGGCTCAGCGACGATAAGGTGCAGGGGCCTGAACGCCGTCCGACCAGTCGCCGTGAAGGAAGTGCTCGGTTAGCTCCGCCAAACTCGTCAGGTGTTTAACCGTCTGCCCAGGCGGCGGCTCGCTTAGCACTTCATGTTCCAGCACCCAGGTCATACCATGCGGAATGAAGATTGCATTCAGCCCGGCCGCCAGAGCTGGGTTGATATCGGAACGTGGGGAGTTGCCGACCATCCAGGTAGACCCTAGGTCAAAGCCGTACTTGGCAGCCAGTCCGCGGTACATCGCCTCGTCTTTCTCGACGGGCACCTCAACCGCAATAAATAGATTTTCAAGGCCGGAGCGCTCGAGCTTGGCGGTCTGTTCTGCGCGATTGCCTTTGGTGACCAGCAGCAGGCGATGATGCGGGGCCAGTTGACGCAGCGTGGTCTCTATTCCCGGCAGAAGTTCGATATCCTGCGCGCAGATGGACTCGGCGAAGTCCACGATGCGCCTGCGCTGATCCGGGTTAGGCGGCGCCGCCGTAAGCTGCTCGAAGCAGACGAGAAGAGACCGGCTGAAGCTGCTCACACCATAGCCGTGCGCGGCAATGGTGGCGCGTTCGCAGAGATTCAGTTGCGCGCGCACCTCGTCCGGTGTGTGGACACGATGGTCGAGGTACGAGATGAAGGCAGCGATCGCGCGCTCAAAGTAGACATTGTTCTCCCACAACGTGTCATCGGCGTCGAAGAGCAGCGTTTGTGCGGCCAGCTTGGCATCGGGCATGGTCGTCATCTTTTCACAGGGAGTCCCGCGGAAACCGGCATGCTTACGCGATAGATCTCGTGGTCCTTATAGGCGCCGTCGGCCCTGCCGAGCACAGTGAGTTGCGCCCCGTCTTCCTGAAGCGTACGCAGGAGCCAATCCTCTGGGTAGTCGTAGGTTCCCAATACGTAGAACACTGGATGTGCGCGCAGAAAAGCGGGGTACGTCATGACCTCTCCAGCCAGATGAAAGAGTCGCGCCTCCTCCGGCATTCCCTCGAAAATGGTCGCGTGCGCCTCGCGTAGCGCCGCGCCGGGATCAGTCAAGTAGAAGATCCGCTGCAGTAGAGACCGTGGCTCGCGACGCTGCATCTCCAGAAACGTCAGGCCGGAGGCCGCGACAACGGGCAGCGTGGGATCCGGAAAAAGCGCAGCGGCCAAAGGGGAAACGCGCGGCTCAGTGCGTTGAAGGATCTGACCCCGCGCGACGGCCGTGATTGCGTTGGGCAGGCGTTGGGTGACCAGCAAGCACATGACGAGCGCGACGGCAGCCGCACTCGCCCTCCCACCCGTCCACCAGCAGAACAGAACGGAGAACAGAACTGCTGTACCCAGACACGCGACGACGCCGTAGCGGTCGAAAAATGCACCGTGCGAGACGATCAAGGTACCGATGAGAAACAGGGGTGCCGCCGTCAGGCTGGAGACGGCGACCCACTCCGGCCCGGTGAGCACAAAACCGGCGCTGCCCCGCAGAAAAGCGCGACCTCGGGTGAGGGCGATGACGGCGGCCGCGAGCGTCAGGGCGATCAGCTCACGGTCGACATGCCCCACATAAAACAGGAAGATTTCGGTTCCGCCTGGCTGAAACGCAGACGGGAAAGCGGCCTGCGCGTGGTTGTGCAGGAGGGGAAGGTAGAGCAGCGTCACTCCCAAGGGCAGAACCAGCGCCAGGAGTCGAAGCGGTGCCCAACGCCGTCGTTTTCCGATTGCCACGGCTTCGCCGGCGGCCAGCGAAGCCCAGACAAAGATGCCGAATATGTGCGTGGAGAGCAGGGCAGTGAGGGAGAGGAACAAGCCAGCTTCGGCCAGGCGGCTTCGGCGTTGCCCATGCAACGAGGCTGCCTGCCAGCAAGCGAGTGCGGCAGCGCCAGTGCCCAGCAACAGCCCGTACGGACGAGCTTGAAACACAAGCTCCCCCGCCCGACTGCCGAACAGCAAGGCGGCTGCCAGCAGACCAAAGGCGCTACCCGCACGCCGACCTACAAAACAGAATATCGACAGCAAGGCTAGGGCGAAACCAGCGATCTCTGGCAGTCGACATTGCAATGTTCCTACGCCAAAGAGACGAAACGACAGTCGCGTAAGCAGGTAGGAGAGGGGAGGGTTCAGATCTACAGTGCGGATCTCGCTCAGCATCGAGCGGACTGACAAAGCCTGCGCGATGTAGAAGGTAAACAGCTCGTCGTGCCACAACGGTGCGCTCAACGAGTAGCCCAGCTCGGCCGCGAGATACACCAGCAGCAGGCAGCAGAATGCTAACCCCGCGTGTTTAACCAGCGCGTGCTCACCACGCACGGCAAAAGACCCCGCACCAGTGGGCGACGTCCGTGAGGCTATGGCGTGATCTTGTGCGTCTGCGAGGTTTGGCACTGCGCGGTGTGGGGCAGTATAGCAAGCCGACGATGCAAACTGGCACTCCGCCGCACACTATGTCGAGCAGCAACTGAGGGAAGTGTGGCGGAGAGACAGGGATTCGAACCCTGGATACCTTGCGGTATACACGCTTTCCAAGCGTGCGCCTTCAGCCACTCGGCCATCTCTCCGACCCGGTTGCCAGCATCGACTCTACCATAGCGAACCGCTCAAATCGCGCGTTTGGGCGCCTGGCAGCGGTGGTTAGGCGGGCAGCTCGTCAGTACTTGGATAGTGGTGCTGTTCGCGGCCCAAATCCCCGTCATACTTCACCGTGCTTTTGAATAACTCATAGCGTCCGTCGTTGAACTGGCGGCCATGCTCGCGAAGATCGGCCATCTGTTTCGGGCTCAGTGGTTGGAAGTTCCGCAGAATCTCCAGATTCTGATTCAAAACACCCATCGACTCCATGCCGGAGATTGTGGTGGAAACACCCGGCACACTCATGGCATAGGTTAACGCCTCGGTGGGGGTCAACGCGCCGTTCACAATCGGCTCCCCGGACCCGCCCATACTCTTCATCGAAAAGACGGCCATGCCCTTCTGCGTTGCGACCGGGACGACGTTTTTCTCGAAGGAGCGATAGCTGTAGTCGAAGGGGTTGATGGGCATCTGCACTGTGTCGAAATGAAAGCCTCGGTTGAGCATATCGAGATGAATTGAGGGGTTCTTATGACCAGTAAAGCCGACAAACCGTACCTTGCCCTGCTGCTTTGCCATGGTGAGCGCCTCGAGCACACCGTCTGTCTCGTAGATGAGTTCCGGGTCGTTGTAGTACACGACCTCATGGACCTGCCAAACATCTAGGTGATCGGTCTGTAGGCGCTTCAGCGACTCCTCCAGCATTTGCATCGCGAGCTCCTTCTTACGCCCGTGTGTGCAAACCTTGGTCATCACGATTGCTTGATCGCGCTTCCCCTTCAGAGCGGTCCCGACTCGCTCTTCGCTGAGGCCCTTGTGGTACTCCCAGGCGTTGTCGAAGAAGTTGATGCCGTGGTCGAGTGCTTTCGCGACCATGTCATTCACCTCCTCCTGACTCTTGGCCGTGCCCAGGTGGTAACCGCCCATTCCCAGGATGGATACCTGAAGGCCCGTGCTGCCCATGGGCCTCTTCGGGGCCTGGAAGCTCGGACTCGAAGACTCGCCGTAACTGCCTTGGAAGTTCGGGACAATCGGGTTCGGTAGCTTGGCCTCGGTGCCGTTCCCGGAGCCTTTAGGGTAAGTGGCCTGAGCGTCAGCCTGTGCTGTCAAACCGGCTGCGGGGACCACCGCGGCGGCGCCCGTTAGTGCGGCTGTCTGCAGAAACCGGCGACGCGAAAGCTCAGATTGCGCTGCGATCTCGGGCTGGGTGTCATCTTGCGCATCAAACGACATCGTTTCCATCTCCTGCTCTCGGCAGTGTTGGACCTGCAAGGTCCTGCTCGGGGGTTCCCTCTGCTCGCGCAGAGACCCGGGTTGCGTTGGCCTAAAACTCCGTAGTCTGCGGAAAAGGAGACTTGGCCGGGTCATTGACTTTGGGATAAGGATTGCCGGTGTTATCGGTCGATTTCACCATCTGCCGCACCTCGATCTGCTGTAGATCGAATGGGAAGTCATGGGCGATACGAGCCTCCGGATTATCGAACTTGATAGAGGTCTTGTAGAGCTCGAAATGCCCATCCCCGGCGTATTGCTTGGCACGCGCGCGCAGCGCCTGCATCTCGGCCTCGGACATGGGTGTGAAGTTCTGCGCGACTCTGAGGTTCTGCTCCAGAATGTCAAGATCGGAAACACCACTAATGGTCGTGGCCACGGGCAGAGACATGGAGTAGCGCAATAACTCCTCCGCAGTGAAGACGCCCTTCTGAACTGGCTCGCCGTGACCGCCGATCGGCTTCATCGCCAACGGCGCGATGCCGTGCTGATTCAACCGTGGCAGCACCTTCTGCTCGAAGCTGCGGAAATTGGCGTCAAACGGGTTCAAGGGCATCTGAACGGCATCGAAAGGGAACTTGGTGTCGAGCATCATGTTGTGGATGTCCGGATCTTTATGACCGGTGAACCCAACGAAGCGTACCTTGCCCTCTTTTTTGGCCCGCAGCATCGCCTCGGCCGCGCCACCTGGGCGAATAAAGAGCTCGGCATCGTTGTCGAAGCTGACGCCATGAATCTGCCAAAGATCAAGGTGATCGGTCTGCAGCCGCCGAAGGCTCTGTTCCAGCATCTGCATGGCCAGCGCCGCATCACGGCCGTGGGTGCAAACCTTTGTCATGAGGAAGGCCTTCTCGCGACGGCCTTTCAGGCCCTTGCCTAGCCAATCTTCGGACTTGCCGCGGTTGTACTCCCAGCAGCAATCAAAAAAGGTGATCCCGCCATCAACAGCCCGGTGCACGATCTCCACCGCGGTTTGCTCGTTCTCTGCCGCGCCCAGATGATGCCCGCCCAGGCCAAGCGCGGAGATCTGGACATCGGTCTTGCCAAAGCGCTTCATGGGGATGGAACCGTTTGCCATAATGGATGTTTGGATGCACGGAGCGGCTTACGCGTCCATGCGTCCAACAGGCAGGTCCACTCGTCCGCAACGGTGTAACCCAGCGCCGGATTGCGATCTGCGCGCAACCTCCGTAAGCTCGTAAGCTGACTGAAAGCCGAAGATGTCGACTCCTCTAGAACTCGCGCTTCTTTCCTGCCTCTTGCTGGGGCTACGTCATGGCTTCGACTATGACCATCTGGCGGCCATCACGGATATCACCAGCGTTCAGCGCGGCTGGCGCGAAGGCATGGGCCTGGGCCTGCTGTATGCGTTGGGCCATGCGCTTACCGTAGCCGTCCTGGGGATCGCAGTGATCTCCCTGCATCTGTCGCTACCGGCGGGGCTGGATGCCCTGGGCGAGCGGCTGGTCGGGGCGACCCTAGTCGTGCTGGCTGTGTACGTCTTGTTCACACTGTGGCGTTCGCGTCACGAGCTTGCGGCCAGTGCCGGGCATGGGCATGCCCACGTGGCGCGCAGCCGCATCGCGCTGCTCATCTCCGGAGCGCGCTACGGCTCTTGGCGCATCCGCCGGGCGTTTGGATCCTCCCAGCCGCAACCGGACCCGTTCGCCTTTCGCTACGACCGCGGCTCCGTATTCGTGGTGGGCATCATCCATGGTCTGGGCGCGGAGACGCCTTCGCAGCTATTGCTTTTCTTGCTCGCCAAGAGTCTTGGTGGCGCGAACCGCGGCCTGATCGGCCTGGGATGCTTCTTGGCAGGGCTGCTGGTGATGAATACCGTGATGACGGCCAGTGCCTCGGGCATCTTTGCAGGCAGCACGCACCGTCCGAAGCTGCAGCTCACCGTGACGTCCCTCACCGCGGCTTATAGTTTTGTGGTGGGAGCGATTTTCCTCTTTGGGTTGAGCGACAAGCTGCCTCCCCTGGTTCGTTAACTGCCCCAGCGCTGCTTGACAGCGTCGACCTCTCGTAGCGATGGAAAGACGGAACAAGCGTATGCAACTCGAGCAAAAATCAGCGGCACTGCAGGCGAGGTTGCGCGCATTGGGCTCGCTCATGGTGGCCTACTCCGGCGGAACGGACTCCGCGTATCTGGCCTACGCGGCGCACCAGGCGCTCGGGGATCGCATGCTCGCGGTCATCGCGGACTCAGCCTCCCTGCCACGCAAAGAACTCGCGGCAGCGTTAGCCTTCGCGTCCTCGCAGGGCATCCCGATCCAGGTCATCACGACAGCAGAGCTTGCCAACCCCGACTACCAGCGCAACGACGCGCAACGCTGCTTTCACTGCAAAGATGAGCTTTTTCAGCAGATGGAACGGGAGCGCGAGCGGCTGGGCTTTACCCACATGGCCTATGGCATGAACCTGGATGACCGTGGAGAGATCCGGCCTGGGCAGCGCGCGGCCTCCCTGCACGGGGCTCTGGCCCCGCTGGTTGAAGCCGAGTTGACCAAGGCAGAGATTCGCCTCCTGGCCACGGAGGCTGGTCTGGTGATCGCCGACAAGCCCGCCAGCGCCTGCCTGTCCTCCCGGATCGAGTACGGCCGCCCGGTTACCGCCGAAGCGTTGTCGCAGGTCGAAGGTGCGGAAGAGGCACTGCACCAGCTTGGCTTCGCGCAGGTGCGCGTGCGTCACCACGGCGACCTGGCCCGCGTGGAGATTGCGCGCAGCGAATTGCCTCGCGCCCTCTCCTTGCCCGTGCTCGACCGCATCACGCTCGCCGTGCGTAACGTCGGCTTTGTCTATGTCACCCTTGATACGCAGGGGTACCGCACAGGGTCAATGAATGACATCCTTCCCGCCTCGGCGATAGCTGCCGCCAAGGCGTAGCGTTCGCCACCACACCTTAGAGGCAAAACGATCAGCCTCATCCCGCTCAACCCAAGGCAGCCCGCAAATCAGTGCGGATGCCGAGAAAGACAAAACAAGCCATGCGTATCGCCTATCTAGACTGCTTCGCCGGGATCGCCGGCGACATGTTTCTCGGTGCCCTGCTGGGAGCAGGCGTACCCCCTGAGGTGCTGCACGAAGCCACTGCGGCGCTCGATCTCGGCGCCGGCCTGAATATTGAGACCGTGGACCGCAGCGGCATCTCTTCGATCAAGGTGCATGTGCTCGAAGGCGGAAAGCTCGCCGAGGGTGAACCGCAGCAGCACGACCACACCCACGAGCATGACGGGGCGAGCCACCAGCATGCGCCCGAACCGCACTCCCATCAGCCGCAAACCCAGCATCAGCACAAGACCGGCCACGCGCACACGCACCCCGAGGAGCACAGCCACGATCCGGAGGAGTCGCACGGCCATGCTCACGTCCACGGCCGTTCGCTGACTGAGATTCGCGCGCTGATTACGCAATCCCGATTGCAGGAGCCAGTGAAAGCGTTGTCGATCCGGGCGTTCGAGCTGCTGGGTCACTCCGAGGCGAAGATCCACAACGTACCGGTCGACGAGATCCACTTCCACGAGGTGGGCGCGGTGGATGCCATCGTCGACATCGTGGCCTCTTGCGCGGGGATCCACCACCTGGCAATCGGCAAGTGGTACGCCTCCGCGGTGAACGTGGGCGGTGGTATGGTCCAGTGCGCGCACGGCACGTTTCCAGTGCCCGCGCCCGCGACCGCGGACCTGCTGCGCGGCGTGCCTACCTACTCGGCGCATGTGCAGAAGGAGCTCGTCACACCCACCGGGGCGGCACTACTGCGTGCGCTCGAACCCACCTTCGGGCAGCAGCCTGCCATGGCCGCCGACGCCATCGGCTACGGCGCCGGCACGCGCAACCCCAAAGATTTTCCAAATGTGTTGCGGCTGACCGTTGGCGAAATGTCTGAAGCCCCGCGCAGCGCCGATTCGCAGCGCAGCGCCGATTCGCAGCGCAGCGCGGCGACGATCACCGTGCTAGAGACCGCTCTCGACGACGCTTCCCCGCAGGTGCTGGCGTACGTAGCCGAGCAGGCACTGGCCGCAGGCGCGCTCGACGTCATGCTGACCCCAGTCGTCATGAAAAAGGGCCGCCCAGGTACGCTGCTTACCGTGCTGTGCGACCTGGCGAAAAGCGCAACGTTCGAGGATCTCTTGTTGCGCGAGACAGGCACCCTTGGCGTCCGTATCCGGCAGGATCGCCGCATCGTGCTGGAACGCCGCCACGCCACCGTACAGACTACGTATGGCGCCATACGCGTGAAAATCGGCGACCAGGGCGGGGAAGAACGCAATGTTGCGCCCGAGTATGAAGACTGCCGTGCCGCAGCGACTGAGCACAATGCTCCGCTGAAGCTCGTGCAACAGGCGGTCCTCGCGGCGTATCGGCGGACGGTGTAGCGAATGACCCGATCCGATCTGCTGCAATTGCTGGCCTCTGTCGAACAGGGCGCGACCACCGCCGAGGCCGCCGCATCCCGTCTGGCCACCCTGCCCTTCGAGGATCTCGGCCACACCCGTGTGGATCACCACCGCAGTCTCCGTACCGGCCTGCCGGAGGTCATCTACGCCGCAGGGAAAACACCGGAGCAGACTGCCGCCATCTTTGACGCGCTGGTTGCCGACCGCGTCGATGTACTCGCCACACGCGCCAACCAGGCCACGGCAGATGCGGTGCTGGCGCGCCACCCCGCTGCCGTATACAACGCGACGGCCCGCACGCTGGCCCTGCGCCAGGGCCATGAAGCCGAACCAGCCGGGCACATCGCCGTCCTTTGTGCCGGCACCAGCGACCTGCCCGTAGCCGAAGAGGCGGCCGTGACCGCGGAAACCTTCGGAGCCAGGGTGACGCGGCTGTATGACGTGGGAGTAGCCGGTGTGCACAGGCTGCTCGCGGTTCGCGACCAGCTGACGCCTGCCCACGCCGTGATCGTCTGCGCGGGGATGGAGGGCGCGCTGCCTTCCGTTGTGGGCGGCCTGGTCTCGGTGCCGGTCATCGCTGTGCCCACCTCGGTGGGCTATGGTGCCTCCTTCGGCGGCGCGTCGGCTCTGCTGGGCATGCTGAACTCCTGTAGCCCCAATGTCTGCGTTGTGAACATCGATAATGGTTTCGGCGCAGCGTATTCGGCGGTGTTGATTGCCCGTGCGTCGGCTCGTGCACTCTAGGCGTGCCGGCCGCCTCCCTTGTCGCGGATAGCATCTGAGCGTCCCAGGCGCTTAGTCCAGGTAGTTTGGTGTCCGCGCAGTTCGGTTTTTAAGCGATGCGCAGGAGTTGTTTAGGAGAGTTCCCGTGGAAAGACGAGACTTCATCAAGGTCGCAACCGCCGCTGGCGTGGTCGCAGCCGCGTCGGTACCGGCGCAGGCCACTGGCCAGGGAGGAGCACCCATGAGTAAAGCATCGCTTCACAAGCGCCCTGAATCGCCGGATATGATTTACCGCGAGCTGGGCACCACAGGGGAGCGCGTTTCCGCGATTGGTATGGGCGGGTACCATCTGGGCAAACCGCAGCTGCAGCAGGAAGAGAGCATCCGGCTTGTGCACGCCGGCGTGGATCGCGGCATCACGTTCCTCGACAACTGCTGGGACTACAACGACGGCATCTCCGAGGTGCGCGTGGGGTGGGCCCTACGCGGCGGGTACCGCGACAAGGTCTTCCTGATGACCAAGATCGACGGTCGTACAGCGGAGGAATACAACAAGCAGCTTGAGCAGTCGATGGGTCGCCTGCAAACCGAGATGATCGACCTCGTGCAGTTTCACGAGGTGATCCGCCTGGAAGACCCTGATCGCATCTTCGCCAAAGGTGGAGCGCTGGAAGCAGCAGTTAAGGCGCGTGATGCCGGCAAGATCCGCTATATCGGCTTCACGGGCCACAAGGATCCGGCCGTGCACCTGCGGATGTTTGAGGTTGCCGCGAAGAACGGCTTCCACTTCGACACCGTGCAGATGCCCGTGAATGTCATGGACGCTCACTTCCGTTCTTTCACGAAACAGGTGATCCCTGTGGCGGCAAAGCAGGGCACAGGGGTTCTGGCGATGAAAACCTTCGGCGATCACTTCATCCTGGACAGTGGCACCGTGCAGCCGGTCGAAGCTCTGCACTACGGGCTATCGCAGCAGGTGTCAGTGGTGATTACTGGTATCGACAGTATGCCCATTCTGGAGCAGGCTCTGAGTGCCGCGAAGAGCTTCCAGCCGATGACTGAGGAGGCCCAGCGGACGCTGTTGAGCAGGACGGAGACGGCCGCCGCGGAGGGCAAATACGAACTCTTCAAGACGTCCACGCACTTCGACGGCACGGCGCAGAACCCGCACTGGCTGGGGAAGGATCTGACAGGGCAAGCGGGCTAATTCTCAATTGCCGCAGCAAAGCTCCCGTTTGTCTCTCAACCAAAACGCAAGAAGGCCTACTCCAACCCACATCGTCAAGACGATACATGGGAGGAGCAGGCCTTCGCTGCAAGGCAGGGTTTAGCCCTTGGTTCGGTCCGTAAAGCGGTAAAACAGTGACTGCTTCGCGACCGGTTCTGCAGCCGCATCGAGACCGGCCATCTGGGTGTGCGAGAGCGGCGTGAAGTTGCGCGCGATCTTTACATTCTCCTCGAGCTGGCCGATGTTGTCGCAGCCGATGATGATCGTGCTGACCGGCTTGGTGAGTGCGTAGTTCATTGCATCGGCCATGGTCATCACCCCAGGGCGATAGGCGATCGCGGATCCCTCCCAGCTATGCTGCTGCGCCTCGATCGGCGGTGGGGTCCAGCTGGAAAGCAGGCGGCCACGCGAGGGCACCTTCATGCCAATGATGCCCATCTGCTTCTCTGTCACCAGGGGCAGCAGCTTCTCCTGGAAGCTCCACATGTGTGTGTCGGCGGGATTCAGGGACATGAGAATGCAGTCGAAAGGATGACGGTTGATCGCGTCCATCAACGCATCGGGACGGTAGTGCCCAGTGAGGCCGAGGTTACGAACCACTTTCTGCTCGTGCATCTCGATCAGCGCTTCCATCGCGCCGCCCTTGGCGAACACAGCGTCGACATCTTCCTTCAGGCCGATGTCGTGCAGCTGCCAAAGATCCACGTGATCGGTATTGAGCAACTGCAGCGATTTCTCGATCATGCGCATCGAGCCATCGCGGGTACGCTCCTTGGTCTTCGTTGCGAGGAAGGCTTCGTTCCGGCGCGTCTTCATCACGCGACCGACATACTGCTCACTCCAGCGATCAGGGCCACCGTATATGGATGAGGTGTCTAGGTAATTGACGCCCAGATCAAGCGCTCGGCTGATCAACGGCACTGCCACATCGAAGTTGTTGCCCTTCTCGATCGCGGCCTGGCCGCCGAGCGAAAAGATACCGACTTTGTAACCCGTCTTGCCGAGATTGCGGGTCGGCATCGCATCGTGCGTCCTGGGGTTGAAGGGAAGCGGCGGGAGTGTCTTAACGGGTGTCATGTCCGTGGCAGAGGCCGCGGTAGGCACCAGCAGACCGGCCGCGAGAGCGCCTCCGGTCTTCAGAAACGAGCGTCGATCATGGGTGTTGGTGAGCTTCACGGGTCTGTACCCTTTCTGGCGGCAATTGTATATGTTTGGGCTGACGGGCGGGCTTGACCTGCCGCGGACGAAGGCAATTAGGTACTACGGGCGACGAGCGCTGGAGTGGACTGGAGGCGAGGTTCGGCTGCTGGATTCGAGGCCGTTTGTGTAGCAACCAGTACGTCCGCTGCCGTCGTTACAAGGGCGATCCAAAGCAGATCGGCCCCAAGAAGATGCATGACCTGGAGCCAAACGGGTGCCAACGCCAGAACATCGCCGACTCCTAGAACGAGTTGTGCCGTGAGAAGACTTAACAGGACACGTGCGCGACCGCCGCCCAGTCTGGCGGCCAGAACACCGATCACAACGAAGGAAAGCGCTGACGCTGCCGGGTGCATCCATCGCATCCGGATGAGCAGAGGGGAGGAAGAGGATAGATCCGCCAAAAACGCGCTACGGAGGTCCGTTGCCGGGAATAATGTATCCGCAAGGGCAGCTACCGAGCCAGTCGCGCCCGTAAGCACAGTCAGACAAAGAGCCAGCCACGTAAGCTGTACGGGCATCGGCCCTTTCACGCTGAGGGGGGGTCTCGATCTCTGCCACCACCATGTGGTTGCCAGGGCGCCAACCAACAGCAGGGTGTTAGTGAAGTGCACACACTGCACCACCACACGCATGTTCGAGGCGTTGTGCTCGACATACCCGCCTTTCACGAGGACAGCGCCGAGGAACGCCTCGGTGAGCAGCAACACGCCGGACAAGATGGCGGCCTTGCGCACCCGATCGCCACGGGGGTGCGCCTGAAACGTCCAGAACACCACTCCCGCGACCAGGGCTGTGCAGATGCCTGTCATGGACCGGTGGGTGAACTCGATGATCGTGGCTATCCGAGGATGGTGCGGCAGAACTTCGCCATTGCACAACGGCCAGTGATTTCCGCAGCCGGCGCCGGAGCCCGTGGCGCGCACCACGGCGCCCTCCAGAATAACCAAAATCATCCAGGCAAGCGCGACGGCAGCGAAGGTAGGGAGACCGCGCCCTGAGCGAAGGAACTGGCGAACGCGTTGCATAACGACCATGTTAGTCCTCTGTCGCAGTCGTTGCAGGCCTCCTGCCGGTAAAGAACTGGCCCGTTGATCACGTCGAGGACCTTCCCCGCCGATTATTGAATCCGTAGCGATTCCGCTCAGCCACCCGCGAGTTCGCGTGCGCGTTCTGTCGCCCGCTTCACGGCTTTGATGAGCGTTACGCGAAGACCGCCCGCCTCCAGCTCGAGAATCCCGTCCACTGTGCAGCCCGCAGGGGTTGTGACCTCATCTTTCAGGAGCGCCGGGTGAGCTCCCGTTTCTAATACCATGCGAGCAGCCCCGTAGGCTGTCTGAGCTGCGAGTTGAGTAGCGATGTCCCGCGGCAGTCCGACATTGACGCCGGCCTCCGCGAGCGCCTCCAAAACGATGTACATGAATGCCGGACCCGAGCCGGACAGGCCGGTAACCGCGTCCATGTGCTTCTCGTCGACTTCAACGACCCGGCCCACGGTACGGAACATCTGCTCGGCGAGCGCCATCTGCTCTGCCGTTGCGTACCGTCCGCGCGTCAAGGCGGTCATGCCTGCGCCCAGCGTTGCCGGGGTATTTGGCATCGCTCGTATGACCGCGACGCCCTCTCCAGCTACAGACTCTATCGCGGACGTTTTGACCGAAGCTGCGAAGGAAATCAGCAGCGTGGCGGGGTTCAGGTCTGGAGCGATCTCCCGAACGACATCGGTAACCTGCGTCGGTTTCACCCCAAGCACGATCAGGTTAGCGTCCCGGATCGCCTCACAATTACTCGTGAGGCAGCGAACACCAAGCTTCGCCTCCAGCCACGCGGCCCGCTCCGCATGCGCCGTGGTGGCTACAATCTGGTCGCGCTCCAATAAACCGGAGCTGATGAAGGCGCTGAGCAGGATGCCGCCCATCTTGCCGGCACCAAGCATGGCCACCTTGCCGGAAAGGCGTGCTGATCCGGGAGCCGTGAGTTGTGAAGCAAAGTGCATGCGGCCAGCCTACCATCGCAACGTCCGCTAACTTGCAAGCGACATGGAGTTGTTCTGGGTTGCTGCATCGAGCATCCGGTACAGGGTGGACCGGCTAATGCCGAGCACCTCGGCCGCTTTCAACTTGTTGCCCCGGCACCCCCGCAGCACGGCATAGACGTGCTCTTGCACGACGGTATCCAACTTGATCATGCGCACCGCACTCGTTGTTGGGGGAGTTGGTGTTTGGACGTTTCCTAGAGCCCGGACGAGATCCGCGGCGCGTAGTTCGCTGCCCGACACGTACTCGTCAAGCAGCACCTGGGCGACCGCGGACAACTCATGGAAGTTGCCAGGCCACGCGTGCTGCATAGCGGCGCGAAGCAGCTCTTCAGACAACGGAGGAGCTGTCCCTTGCAGCGCCCGGCTGCGCTGCGCCAACATCTGGCTCAGCAGCATGGGGACATCCTCTACCCGGTCCTTCAGTGCGGGAACGCCGATCCGTACAGTTCCGAGAAGCTCCGCGAGCTCCCCTGAGAAGCGCCCCATGCTGGCCAGAGAGCGAAGATCCTCAACCGTCGATGCGACTACAGACAGCGCTCGGGTGCGGCGCGTCTTCAGCAGGCGCAACAGGTGCTGCTGGCCGCTGGGCGACAAGCGTTCCACCGCCGGCAGGAACAAGAAAAGGTCGTGGGGGCCGGCATGGGCCTGGCAGGCTTGGGCGAGCCGGCCTTCCGCGTCCGATTCGGTGAGCACGATGAAAGGACGTTGTGGGGTAAAGGAGAGATCCAGGAGCAAGCGCGCGACTGCCTCCTGCCCGCTGTCCGGACTGCCGGTGAGTAGAACGGTGCGCACGTGTGGCGCGAGCCGCCGCACCTGCGACCACAACGTGGCCATGGCGGTACTGGGACCCAGCAGCATGAGCCCGTTTTCCGAGCCGTTGTGGGACGAGGTGGGCGAAGGTGCGACCGGCGAAGCAAGGACCGGCGCGGCGGAAACGGGGAGCGTGAGCAGGTTTTGCATACACCCGCTTCATCGGCAATTCGCGAGCGAAACTTTAGCGAAAACCTGTCACTTGGCTCAGCCGCCCTTCCCAAAAAAGGAAAGCCGGCAGCGAGTGCCGGCTCCCTCCGTTATTGGCGCTCCGTCGCGTTTAGGCGATAGATTTCGCGCAGTAGCTGTCGAAAGCCCGTGCCAGTTCCTGGGCGATGGCAGGGGCCGTTGAGGTCTCGATGGCCGACCGCTGCATTAGGTAAACCAGCTGACCGTCGCGCAGGATAGCGATCGCGGGCGAGGTGGGCGGATGACCCCCGAAATAGCTGCGAGCACGCTCAGTTGCTTCGCGATCCTGGCCTGCGAACACCGTTACCGCGTGGTCAGGCTTTGTGTTGCCCTGCATGGCGAGCCGTACGCCCGGGCGCATCTTGCCGGCCGCGCAACCGCAGATGGAATTGACGACCACCATGGTGGTGCCGGGCTGGGTCATGGCGTTGTCGACGTCAGCAGCGGTGCGGGCTTCGCTCAGTCCGGCGCGGCTCAGTTCTTCGCGCATCGGGATCACCATCAACTCTGGGTACATGTTGTCTCCTCTGTTCCTTGGGACGTTCTTCCCTGAGTAGATTGTAAGTCCGAGGACCAGGATGCAGAACCCGAGTGGTACCCCGGTGACTTTTTTCGCCAAAGTCTTTCAAAACGGAGGCTTAGGTCTGGACCTGGAACGAGATGTTGCTTTCGGCTCAGAGAGAGGTGGAGACGGGGGTGACTGCTCGGATTCATCCTACCGCGGCTGTCAAGAGATGCCGGGCGGGTGCTTGCTGTAGGCTCGACCCGTGCGGATTCAAGAACAGGTCGCGCTGGCCGAGTACACCACCTTTCGCCTGGGCGGAGCTGCCAGGTATTTTGTCGAGGTCCAGGCGGAAGAAGAGGTGCCGGAGGCGTTTCTTTGGGCTCGGGAACGGGCATTGCCGCTGTTTGTGCTCGGCGGCGGGAGCAACCTGCTGGTGGCGGACGAGGGCTTCCCGGGGCTGGTGCTGCGGATCGGGATTCGCGGCGTGGAGCGTCAGGGCTGCGAGCTAACGGCCGGCGCCGGGGAGTCCTGGGACGAACTGGTAGACCAGACAGTAGCCGCGGGCTGCGGTGGCATGGAGTGCCTGGCAGGCATACCCGGCAGTGTGGGCGCCACGCCCGTGCAAAACGTGGGGGCATACGGCCAGGAGGTCGGCCCAATTACCGCGTCGGTGCGGGCCTTTGACCGGCAGACAGCGCGGTTTGTGGAGCTTTCGAGGGCGGAGTGCCGTTTTCGTTACCGGGCCAGCCTGTTCAACACCGAGGAGCGTGACCGTTACATCATCACGCGGGTGCGTTTCTCGCTGCAGGCAGGCGCGGTGCCGACATTGCGTTACCCGGATTTGCACAGCTACTTTCCGGCTCGCGGAGACGGCGCGGCGACACCCTCGCTGGCCGAGGTGGCGGCGGTGGTCCGAGAGATCCGGCGAAGTAAGGGCATGGTGCTGGTGGATGGGGATCCGGACACCCAGAGTGCGGGCTCCTACTTCAAGAATCCGATCGTTGCGGAGCCGGAGGTGGCGCGGGTAGCGGGGGCCGCCGGTGTCCCGCTGGAAACTACCCCGGCTTACCCGGCGGGTGAGGGAAGGCGCAAGCTCTCAGCCGCCTGGCTGGTGGAGCGAGCCGGCTTTCCGAAAGGTTTTCGGCTGGGCGCGGCGGGGCTCTCGACGAAGCACACGCTGGCGCTGAGCAATCGCGGAGGCGCTACGTGTGCGGATGTGCTGCGGCTCGAGGAGCATATTCGGCGGGGTGTGTTCGATCGATTTGGTGTGAGGTTGGAGCGGGAACCTGTGCTGCTGGGGGCCTAGGAGGAGTTCTGGAGCGTGCGGCAGCTGCTTTCTTGCGGGTATCGGGATGGCTGAGTGGCGTCAAGGGACGGAAGACAGGGGTCTCTCCACTTCGGTCGAGATGACAGTTCTGGCAGGCGGGGCGAAGCGCAGGTCTCTCGGCTTCGGTCGGGATGGCAAGTCAGGCGCCTTCGACGAGAGCCGGCGTACCTTCGTACTTAGATTTTCTCGGCTGGCGCTTGCCCAAGGATGGCCTCAAGGACGCGTTCCACCTCCTCGGCGAGCACGTCTCGCGGCGCTCCCTGGGCCAGGACGCGGCCTTCGCCTAGGTGCACGACATCGGCTCCGAGCAGAAAGACTTCGTCCACGTCGTGGGTTACGGAGATGACCGGGATGTTGCGGCTGGCGAGCCAATCGCGCAGGCGGGGGAGAAGCCGGTTGCGGAGGGTGCGGTCGACCCCGGAGAAGGGTTCGTCGAGCAGTACGAGCTTCGGCTGGGGTACGGCCAGGGCTCGCGCGAGGCTCACCCGTTGGCGCTCGCCCCCGGAAAGGTCCCGAGGCATGCGCGTGGCGAGAACTTCGAGTTCGAACAAGACCATCGCTTCGTCAACACACCGGGAGCTCCGATTGCTTTTTTTGCCCACGGACAACGCAAAGCTGACGTTCTCCAGTACGGAAA
Source organism: uncultured Acidobacteriaceae bacterium (assembly GCA_964242225.1). Classification (GTDB taxonomy): domain Bacteria; phylum Acidobacteriota; class Terriglobia; order Terriglobales; family Acidobacteriaceae; genus Granulicella. The sequence continues at coordinate 425,436 of CAXTAE010000002.1, read as the reverse complement.
GGTGGGGGAACAGAGCCGCCTGCTGCGGGGCGTAGGCGAGGGCGCGGCGTTCCGGCGGGTCATTCCGGGCGGCGTCCTGCAGGGTGGTCCACAACCCCGGGCCAGCATGCCGCGAGAACTCCACCTTCAGCCCCTCAGTAAGGCCGCACATGGCGTGCAGAAGCGTGCTCTTCCCGCAACCGGAGGGACCGAAGAGTACGGTCCAGGGAGCGCGGAACGTGGTGTGGACATGAAGAGGGAGAGCCCCGACGCGGCCCTGCACGCGAAGACGATGATGGGCAGCGTGGGTGGGGTTGGATTCAGGCAAGCAGGGTGGGTCCTCGGCGCGGGCGTCCATGCATGGCGAGCAGGGTAAGGAAGGAGAGCGCGACCAGCCACAGCGCGGTGCGGTTGGCGGCGGCGTAGCTGGCCTCCTGCACCTGGTCGAACAGCGAGATGGAGAGCGTGCGCGTGCTGCCGGGGATGTCGCCGCCGAGCATGAGGACGACGCCAAACTCACCGACAGTGTGGCAGAAGGTGAGCACCCCCGCGGTGAAGAACGCGCGTCGGGAGAGTGGCAGCACCACGCGCCGGAAGACCCCCAAGGGGGTTGCGCCGAGGACGCGGGCGGTACTGCGCAGGAGTGGATCGACCGCTTCAAAGGCGGCCACGAGCGGCGTCAGCGCGAACGGCAGGCTGTAAATGACCGAGCCCACGAGCAGGCCGCCAAAGCTAAAGGCGAGGGAGTGGCCCAGCAGCCGGATGAGGGCGCGGCCAGTGGCCGTGGCGGGTCCCATGCCTTCCAGCAGATAGAGGCCAAGCACAGTGGGCGGCATGACCAGGGGCAGGGTGGCGGCGGCCTGCACGACGCGGCGAGGCCAGGAGGGGCCGCGGGCGATCCCGGCCCGGGCAATCCAGGCAGCCAGGGGCGTAGCCAGTAACAGGAGCAGCAACGTCGTCAACGCAGCGAGCCGTAACGTGACGCCCAAAGCCTGGAGATCCATGCCCGCCAGTGTAGCTGGCGCTGAGGGGATCCTCCTTAACCACCGTTGGGGACCTAAGGTGCCGGTTCAAGCCCGAAGCCGGGCAATTGCATCTGCATTTCGGGGCTGGTGAGCCAGCGCAGAAACGCCTCGCCGGCGGGGACGTTGGCACCGCGACGAAGCACGACGCCGCACTGCCGAATGGGTGGGTACACGGCGGGCAGCGGGATGTAGCTGCCGGCCGCGGCATACGGCGCACTGCTGGCGAGGGTGAGGGAGATAAAGGCCGCCTGCGCGTTGCCGGTCAGAGCGAACTCGGCCGTTTGGGCGATGTCTTCGCCTTTTACCAGCTTGCCGGCGAGCTTGTCTTCCAGCTTCAGCGCGTGAAGCGCCGCCGTGGCGGCCTGCCCGTAGGGCGCATGCAGATCGTTGGCGACGGCGATGCGGGTGACTTGCGGCATCGTGAGTGAGGCCAGGGAGAGCGGCTGTGCGGGCGAGTCGCGGCGCGCCCAGAGCACAAGAATTCCCTGGGCGTAAAGGATCGGCCTGGGATCCGCGCTCAAGCCGGCGTCGACGAGCTGCTGCGGGTGGGCACAATCGGCCGACAGGAAGAGATCGTCCGGCGCTCCATTTCGAATCTGTTCAGTAAGCGTTGCGGAGGAGCCGAAGGATGGGACGAGGCGTACCCCTGTTTTCGCCTGGTATTGGGCGAGGAGCGTGGGCAGGACAGGGCGAAGGTCGGCGGCGGCGGCGAGGTGGAGCTCTCCGGATGCCGATCTTTGTGCCAGGGTTGACACAGAACCGAGGGCCAAGAGGGCCAGAAGTGGTATAGCGAGGGGGGTGCGCGGCCCTCGCCGGCTACGGTAGTCTGGTGGGGCGTATGGCTCCCACGTCGGCAAAATCGATTTCACACGTTTTGAGATGCATTGGCTGCGACAGCCGCATCGCTGCCGCTGAGGCCCAGAGTAACTTTCGTTGTGCGCGCTGCGGGGAGCTGTTCGAGGTGGAGTACCCCTGGAGCGGGAGCGCGCCGGGTGCTGACCGGGTGCTTTTGCCGAATCCGCAGGCGCTGCGTCACCTTTGGAATGAACGGCGGACCTCGACACTGGCGGCGGATGGGAGTGGCGTTTGGCGCTTCAGGGATCTGCTGCCCATTGTCGACGAGGAGCGGATTATTACGCTGCGCGAGGGCAATACCCCGCTGTATGAGATGCCGCGCTGCGCGGAAAGCCTGGGATTGAACTGGCTGCTGGCGAAACATCAGGGGATGAATCCTACGGGATCGTTCAAAGACACAGGCATGACAACGGCGCTTTCGGTGGCCGTAGCGGCTGGGTATGAATGGGTGGCCTGTGCTTCCACGGGCAACACCTCGGCGGCGATGGCGGCGTATGCAGCGCGCGCGGGCCTGCGCAGCCTGGTGCTGATCCCGGAGGGCAAGATTGCGTGGGGCAAGCTGTCGCAGTCAATGGACTATGGCGCGGTGACCATTCAGCTGCGGACGGATTTTGACGGCTGCGTTCGTGTTTTGACCGAGCTGATCCGTCGTGCGCCGGTGTACCTGTTAAATTCCGTCAATCCTTACCGGCTGGAAGGGCAGAAGACGCCAGCCTTTGAGATCTTGGAGCAGACCGATTGGCAGGTGCCGCATCACGTGATCGTGCCGGGTGGCAATTTGGCCAACTCTTCAGCGCTGAGCAAGGGATTTGCGGAGTTGAAACAGCTTGGGTTCATCAACCGGCTGCCGCGTATCAGCATCGTTCAGGCGGAGGGCGCCAATCCGCTGTTTCGCAGCATGCAGGCCAATGGCGGAACTCACATGGACCCTGTGACGGCCGACACCCGGGCGTCCGCGATTCGGATCGGCAACCCGGCGTCGTGGCGCAAGGCGGTACGTGCGATGGAATCGACGGGCGGGTGGTGTGAGCAGGTCTCTGAGCGCGAGATCGCGATGGCCAAGGCGGAGATCGGCGCGGAAGGCATCGGCTGCGAGCCGGCCTCGGCCGTGACCCTCGCGGGGCTACGCAAGCTGGTGGCAGACGGGCGCGTGGATCGCCAGGAAACAGCTGTGCTTCTGCTGACCGGGCATACGCTGAAGGACCCTGAGTACACCATCCAGTTCCACCGCGGCGAGCTGTTTACCGCGGCGGAGGAGGCCGACGCTACGGCGGCCGAGCGGCAGGGAACTTCGCTGCTGCAGCGAGAGCCCTGGGTGCTGGAGCCGGATGTTGAAAAGGTGCTGTCCACGTTGGACCGGGTCGCGGGCTTTGCGAGCCAGCCCGCATGAGCGGCCACGGTGTGCCGGGGCCGGTGCGGCTGAGCCTGCCGGCCACCTCCGCCAACCTGGGGCCCGGCTTCGATGCGGTCGGGCTGGCACTGTCGTTGCGGCTCGTGGTCGAGGCGCAGGCGGCTCACGAAGACACGATTACGGCCAGCGGGCGTAGCCCGGAGCGCTGCGGATCGCTCGAAGACAACCTCATTCTCGACACCTGCCGGAGCGTTCTGGAAGCGGCTGGGCGACCCGTGATGCCCCTGGCCGTCCGTGTGGAGAATGAGATTCCGCTCGGCATGGGTTGCGGCTCAAGCGCGGCGGCCCGGCTTGCAGGCGTGGTGCTCGCGAATCATTTCGGCCAGCTTGGGCTCGCGGATGCGGAGATCGTCGCCGAGGCAACGCAACGCGAAGGGCACCCCGACAATGTCGCCGCCTGCTGGTACGGGGGCTTCACTGTGTCTGTGCCGGTGCGGAACAGCGTGGTTGCCGCAAGCTTCCCGTGCGACGGCACCTGGCAGCTGCTGCTGGCGTTACCAGGGACGGGTCTGGCGACCGAGACGGCCCGGGCCATGCTGCCGAGTCGGCTAGCGCTGGCCGACGCGGTGTTCAATATGCAGCGGGTGGCGCTGCTAACAGCGGCCTTTGCTCAGGAGAGGCTCGACCTGCTGCACGTGGCCATGGAGGACCGACTCCACCAGCCGCATCGCCGCACAGCGTGTGCGCTGCTGGAGCATTTGGAGCCTCTGCACGGGGCAAAGGAGTTCGCCGGAGTGGCCCTGAGCGGTGCCGGTCCCGCTCTGTTAGGGGTGCTTGCCGCGACAGCCACGCTGGAAGCCGCGGAGCACCGATTTCGCGCCGTTCTGGGCGATGCGGTCGAGCTGCTGCCCGTTCGCATCGGGGGACCGGCTACCACAGAAGTCCTGTGATTCGGCGGTTGGCCTGCTGCATCTTCGAGGCAATCCCGGCATCTAGTGAAGTGTTGTTCTACGGAAGGCGGAGGCGAAATGGCGAATGAGTTTGTAACCGAGGTCACTGACTCGGAGTTTGAAGCGAAGGTTCTGCAGTCCGACACACCCGTACTTGTGGATTTCTGGGCGGCGTGGTGCGGCCCCTGCCGCGCGCTCGCCCCAGTGGTAGACCAGGTGGCTACGCAGTACAACGGCAAGCTCAAGGTCATGAAGATGGACGTGGACAAGAACAACATGACGCCGGGCCGTTACGGCATTCGCGGCATCCCCGCGCTGCTGGTGTTCAAAGGCGGCAAGGTGGCGGAGCAGATCGTCGGCTTCGTGCCCAAGGACACCATTGATGAGACCCTGAAGCGCGTTCTCGTCTAAACCTCAGGCCTTAGCTGCTTTTCAAGGACCCGACCCTCTTGTGAGGATCGGGTCTTTCTGTTTCCGCCAAAGCAGCGACCTTCGCGGAGGCTTTGCCTTCGCTACACTGATACGGATGCTGGACTGGCTGCTGCTGCGCGGAAGCTTGATCGCCCTTTGCATTCTGGCGAACAGTTTTTTTGTGGCTGCCGAGTTCGCGCTGGTCAGCGTACGCGAGACGCGTATTCAGCACCTTCTGGGGCGGAACCGCCCCGCAGCGCGGACCGCGCTGCGGCTGAAGCACAATATCGACCAGGTGCTCCCGGCCGTGCAGCTGGGCGTGACGCTGGCGAATCTGGTGTTGGGCGGCCTGGGAGAGCCGGCGCTGGCGAGCGGCTTGCAGCATGTTCTGCGGCGGCTGCCCCAAACGGCCTGGGAGATGGCACATCCGCTGGTGATCGCGCATACCGGGGCCGTGCTGCTGGCCTTCTGCTGCATCACCTACCTGGAGGTGGTGCTTGGCGAGATCGTCCCCAAATCGCTTGCGCTGCAGCGTGCCGAACGCATTGCGTTGGCGGTGGCGGGTCCCGTGGATTTGTTCATTCGCATCAGCCTGCCCGTGGTGCACCTGCTGAACGGCTCTGCCTCGCTGGTCCTGCGGCTCTTCCGGGCGCCTCTGCGGGGCGAGGCCGCGGCGCACTCCCCGGAGGAGCTGAAGCTGATGACCTCCGCAACCCGGCGGCTAGGGCTCCTGCCGGTGTACCAGGAAGAAATTGTGCACCGCGCGCTGGAGCTGCGGGAGGTCTCCGCGAGCGAGATCATGACGCCGCGCAGCCGCATCTTCTCCTTACCCGCGAATCTACCCCTGGAGATCGCCAGCGCGCGCATTGTGGAAGAAGAGCACTCGCGCGTCCCCATTTATGACCCGGTTCAGGGCAGCGATGCCTTTATCGGCGTGGTGTACGCGAAGGACATCTTCCGGCTGATGCATTTCCGCAGTGTGGCCCTCAGCATGGGACACCGCGGCGCTTCCGGCCTCACCCTGCGGGAGGTGATGCGCGATGTGCTCGTCGTGCCGGAGACCAAGCCGGCGCTCGAGCTGCTACAGGAGTTCCAGGAGCGCCGCCGGCAGATGGCCATTGTGGTCGATGAGTTTGGGTCGACGCTGGGGCTGGTCACCGCGGAGGATGCGCTGGAGCAGATCGTTGGTGAGCTGGAGGATGAGTTTGATGTGAGCCGCCCGATCAGCGCGGCCGCCAGCGGCACCAGCGTCGAGCTCGACGGCAGTGTCACACTCCGCGACCTGGCCACGCAGCTGCGGTGGGACCTGCCGCGCACGCCGGGGGTGGAGACACTGGCTGGTCTGCTGCTCGCACGTCTTGGCCACATCCCGGATGTTGGCGAGGAGCTGGCCATCGGAACGCGTCGCTTGCGGGTGGTCGCTATGGATCGCCATCGCATAGCGCGGGTGCGGGTGGACAGCATGGCGGGCGAGGCGGGCACGGATGCGCCGGTGATGGCTGGAGCCACGAGCTGATGGCCCACGCCCTCATCGGGTCTCTGCGACGGGCAGGGCAGCGGCTCCTCATCACGCTGCCTGCGCTCTGGCTGGTGGTGACAGTCGTCTTTTTGCTGATTCATCTTGTGCCCGGGGACCCAATCACCCTAATGCTCGGCGAAGGTGCGTCGGCCGGCGATATCGCGGAGCTGCGGCACAGTTACGGCATGGATCGCCCGCTGAGCGATCAGTACCTCGGTTACTGGCGGGGGCTCAGCCACGGCGATCTCGGGCGCTCGGTGCGGTTGCACGATTCGGTATGGCACCTGATCGCGCAACGCTACCCGTACACCCTGGCCCTTACCGTCGCCGCGATGCTGCTTGGGGCGTGCGTTGCCGTTCCAGCCGGGGTGGTGGCGGCGGGGAAGCGCGGTCGCTGGCCGGATCGCGCGCTGAGCTTCGGAAGCCTGATCGGCCTGTCCCTGCCGAATTTTGCGCTCGGCCCGGTATTGATTTTGCTTTTTTCAATCGAGCTAGGCTGGTTTCCCGTTTCGGGAGCGGGGAACGGAATTATTGACTTTTGCACACATCTCTTCCTACCCGCGGTTACTTTAGGGTTAGGCGTTGCCGCCATTCTGACCCGAATGGTCCGCAGTGCCATGCTGGAAGAGCTTGGCCAAGAGTACGTTCGTACCGCGCGTGCGAAGGGGCTGCCGGAGCGTTGGGTGGTCTACCGCCATGCGCTGCCTAATGCACTTACGCCCATTTTGACGGTAATGGGACTACAGTTCGGATCTCTGCTGGCGGGTGCCATTGTGACCGAGACCATCTTTGGATGGCCCGGTCTGGGACGGCTCACGTTATCGGCTGTGTCCAATCGTGATTACCCTCTGGTGCAGGGCTGCATCCTTGCCATCGGGATTACCTATGTGATGGTTAATTTCGTGACCGATTCGATGTACGCTGTAGCCGATCCCAGAACGCGCCGATAAGGAGCAGTAATGGCTCACCGCGACCATCTTCCCGGACTGCTTTTCCTTTCATTCTCCCTCCTGACCGCAGGACGCACCGCGGCGCAGGTCGCTGTTCCTGAAGCGCCGCCGAAGGATGCACGTACGCTCGACTTCCGCGACAGCCACTATGGTGTGCGGTTCAGCATCCCCCTGGGGTGGACGGTGAACCGCAAGGACGGCGAGGTGAGTACGTTTCACCTCGATGCACGCACTGCCTCGCCGCATAGCGAGATGCGCAGCGTCGTTGCGATCCAATTCAACCCGTACCCGTATTCGACTTTCAGCGGCGCTCGCTTTTACTACAGCGTGGAGCGGCACTCCAATGATGCCGAGTGCGCCGCGCAGGCAACCGGACCGATGGTCAGCCATACTGCCGCGACAGGCGAGGCTGACAGCTCCGAATTGGGTCTGGATCCGGGCCTGAGCGCAGGCCTGAGCCAGGACATGCTGGACACCCAGGACATCGACGGCATGAACTTCCTGCATGGCCATGACGAGCACGGCCAGATTTGTGTGGAAGCGCGCGATGAGGTGTACACGGCCTATCGGAAAGGCTCCTGCTATCGCTTCGACCTGGCGATGAACACCTTCTGCTCGGTTTCGAGTGGAGCGCAGGACCTGACCGACACCCAACTGTTGCAGATTGACCAGAGGATGACGGACATCCTGTCCACGGTGAAGCTGGATTGGTCCAAGAGCGGACCACATCCGGTGCCGGTTCCGCGGATTCCAGCGCCGGAAGCGCCAGTACCAAACGGCCGGACGGCTTTACCGGCCATTCATGCCGGAGGACAGTGAGGGAGGCCAAGATAGCTCGGTTTTCGGTACTTCGTGGCTAACGCGAGGCTCCGACACGACTAGGGATATCGAGGGGAAGGATGCGCGATGCCAATCCCGCCGGGTGCACATCCAACACGGCGACGGTGATCGGAAGAGAGAACCTTCGGGGCCCGGCGCTGCCAGGGTTGAGGTAGAGGACACCGGACTTCCATTCGATGAGGGGCTTGTGGCTGTGTCCGTAGATGACGGCCGCGATTCCGGCAGCTTCCGGCTTCAGGTCAAGATCCGCCAGAGAGTGCACAAGGTAGAGCAGGGAGCCGCCCAACTCGACCGCTTCAGTGGCCGGCAGTTCCGCACAAGCGCCAGAGTGGTCGACGTTGCCGCGAATCGCAGTAAGTGGTGCAAAGGCGCGAAGGCGATCGAGGATTTGGGGGTCGCCGACGTCGCCTGCGTGCAGCAGGTGGTCGACGCCCTGGAGGGCGGTGAGGACCTCTGGGCGCAGCAGACCGTGGGTATCGGAGAGGACGCCGATGCGCATCAGCGCTCCCCTGTGGACCGGCGTGGGTCCAGTAGATCGCGAAGACCGTCGCCCAAAAGGTTGAAGGCCAACACGCACAGCGCGACGGCCAGTGCCGGGAAAAAGACGAGGTAGGGCGACTCGAAGAGGTGGGAGCGGGCGTCGTTCAACATCGCGCCCCAGGTGGCTGCCGGTGCCTGCACACCTAAGCCCAGGAAACTCAGTGTGGCCTCTGCCAGCACCGCTGCCGACATGCCCACAGCGGCCTGCACCAGCAGCGGTTGCAGGGCGTGGGGCAGGATGGAACGGGTGAGCAGGCGGAGATCGGTTGCCCCGAGGGAGCGGGCTACCTGCACGAACTCCCGCTCGCGAACGGCGGCCACCTGCGCCCGGACGAGGCGTGCATAGCCCACCCAGGCCGGCAGGGCAAGGGCGACGATCAGATCCGGCAGGGTGGGGCCGAGGAAGGCGACGACGGCCACCGCGAGCAGGATGCCGGGAAGGGCCAGGAAGGCGTTGCTGAGATAGACATTGACGATCGTATCGATCCAACCGCCATAGAAGCCTGCCAAGGCCCCAAGCAGCAGACCGGCAGCCAGCGAGCTCACCACCACGGCCGCAGCTACGCCGAGAGAGATGCGAGCCCCGAACAGGACGCGGGAGAGCACATCGCGGCCCAAGGCATCCGTACCGAAGAGGTGCCTCGCCGAGGGCGGATGCAGTCGCGCGCCCAGGTCGATATAGGCCGGGTCCTGTGGTGCGAGAAGCGGGGCGCCTACCGCGACGATCGTGAACAGCAGCACCATAACACCACCCGCTACGATCAAGGGCTGGGCGCGGACGACAGTAAACCAGGGCTGGTGAAGGTGATGCGTCGTGTCCGCAGGGGAGCTCACCGGTCTATCCTAATCAAATATCTCTTTAGACTTCGGGAAAGGACGGGCCAAGCGCCTTCCCGTAATAGAAGCCCAGGAGTCGGACATGGTGGAAATCGTGGTCGCCTTGACATGGCTTCCGCCAACCGAGGAAACTTTGGTAGGCATCGGGCATTACGAGCGGGTTTGCCTGAGCACGTCTCCATCTTGCGTGTCTTTCTTTTTAGCCCTGCGTAGGGAGTTTTGATGAATTTGCAAGGCGAACGGGCTGTGGTTTGCGGTGCCGGTGGTTTCATCGGTGGTCACCTGATCAGGGGTCTCCAGGCACGCGGCGTAACAGTGGTGCGAGCTGTGGACGTAAAGCCCCTGGAGGATTGGTACCTGGTCACGGAGGGGGTTGAAAACCTTACGCTGGATCTTAAGGACCTCTCGGCCTGTCGCCGCGCGGCGGAGGGCACAACGCGCGTGTACCAGCTGGCCGCCGACATGGGCGGGATGGGCTTCATCGAGGCCAACAAAGCGCTTTGCATGCTGAGTGTGCTGACCAATACGCACATGCTGCTGGCTGCCAAGGATGCTGGGGTAAATCGGTTCTTTTTCTCGTCTTCGGCCTGTGTGTACAACGGGGAAAAGCAGACGAATGCGCAGGTGATTCCGTTAAAAGAGTCAGACGCATACCCGGCTCTGCCTGAAGATGGCTACGGGTGGGAGAAGCTCTTCAGTGAACGTATGTGCCGCCATTTTGAGGAGGACTTTGGTCTGGTCTGCCGCGTGGCGCGGTACCACAACGTGTATGGCCCGCACGGCACGTGGACCGGTGGCCGGGAGAAGGCACCCGCTGCCATCTGTCGCAAGGTCATCGAAGCCAAGCTGAGCGGCAAACACGAGATTAATATCTGGGGAGACGGGGAGCAGACGCGGTCCTTCATGTACATCGACGATTGTGTGCAAGGCACCCATGCGCTGATGGAGAGCTCGTTAAATGAGCCGGTGAACATAGGGTCAAGCGAACTGGTCACGATCAATCAACTGGTGGAGGTTGCCGAGGAGATCGGAGGGGTTAAGCTGAAGCGAAGCTATGACCTTTCCGCCCCCAAGGGAGTGAACGGCCGCAATAGCGATAACACGCTGATTCTCGACAGCCTGGGTTGGGAGCCTTCGATCAAGTTACGTGACGGTCTGGAACGAACCTACCGCTGGATCGAGGGAGAGATCCTCTCCGGCGCACGAGGCAAATAAGCCGGCGATGCCGAGCACTGACCGCATGCACACCACGATTTTGGGTATCCGCTTCTTTCACGGCACCGTGAGGGAGGCGGTGAACAGGATGTGCGCCGGGGGGCTGCTGGTGGTGCCGGCGGCTCCGGCGCTCAAGGACATGGAGACTAACCCGGGGTACCGGGAGGCCCTTCTTGGCGCTGACATGGCGCTGCCCGATTCGGCCTTCATGGTCTTGCTGTGGAATCGGTTGGAGCGGGACCAGATTCCGCGTCTTTCGGGTCTGGCGTACCTGCGCGAACTGCTGTTGCATCCCGAAGTACGTCAACCCGGCAACACGCTGTGGATCATGGCCGGCCCTTTGAGTGCCGAGCGCAACCTGGCCTGGCTCGCCGGGGAGGGAATCGACGTGCCTGCAACGTGCACGTACCTGGCACCGATGTATGGGGGAGAGATCGAGGATGCCGTGCTGTTGGCGAAGCTGGAAGAGCTCCGCCCCCAGCACGTTGTGGTCACCCTGGGGGGCGGTACCCAGGAGCGGTTAGGACTTTTTCTGAAGCGCCATCTCAGTTACCTGCCGGCGATCCATTGCGTGGGGGCCGCGATTGCGTTTCTCAGCGGCGACCAGGTGTACATTCCCGTGTGGGCGGATCGCTACTACCTGGGATGGTTTTTTCGTTCCGCCTCCGAACCGAAGCGGTATATCCCGCGCTATTGGGACGCCCGTAAACTGATGCGGTTGATGGTGCGCTACCGTGATCGCCTTCCTGAGTTTGTGCAGGGTCCTCAGCCTTAGATACCTTTTTTCACGACAATCGCTGCATTGCCGCGTGCCCGTCGCGCAGCTTTTTCGCGAGATGCGGGTTCGCTGTGGAATGAGATTGTCAGTGGCTGCGGCGCTCCTGTTTTGCATCGGTAGCGGGGTGGCCGAGGCGCAGGGCCCCGCGTCGGTGGCAGAGCAATACCTGTTCAACGCGGCGAATGCAGAGCGGGTGCAGCGCGGACTCTTGCCGCTGCGATGGGATGAGGCGCTCCACAGCGCCGCGGTCCAGCATGCCCGGGAGATGGCGGCGCGGGAGTCCATCTCGCACCAGTATGCCGGGGAGGCCGATCTCGCCTCCCGAGCGCAGATGGCCGGCGCACACTTCAGCGTGGTGGCCGAGAACGTCGCGACGGCACCCACGGCGGTGGTTGTCCATGACGCCTGGATGCATTCGCCGGACCACCGCCGCAACCTGCTGGACGAACGGGTCGACAGCATCGGCATAGCCGTGCTGCTGCGCCATGGCCAGTTGTATGCGGTGCAGGACTTCGATCGCGGCGTGGCGCCGTTGTCGTTCGAGGACCAGGAGGTTGCAGTGGCGAACCTGCTCAGTGGAACCGGCAACCTGTCCATCGACGTCGCTGATGCAGCTGCCCGGCAGACGTGTGCGATGAGTTCGGGCTTTGCTGGCAACCGCCGACCCTGGTTCATCATGCGCTTCAGTGCCGGCGAACTGAACGCCTTGCCGGACGCGTTGAAGGCCAGGCTGGCTACAGGTCGCTACCGCCAGGCGTCGGTCGGAGCATGCATGACGCATAGCGCTGAGCCATTTACCAGTTACAACCTTGCGGTGCTGCTGTTTCCGTAGCTTCTACGGCCCATTTCGCAGCAGCGGTAGCCTGCGGCGTGTAGGGAACCGGCTTTGACCGTACCGCTCCCGTTTGCTATAACAGTCTGAGGGCGGCCGCCCGGCTGCGCGTTTTCCGGCGTGATCCTGAGTAGCTCAATGGCAGAGCATTCGGCTGTTAACCGAAGGGTTGTAGGTTCGAGTCCTACCTCAGGAGCCATTTCTTGCTCCCAGAATCAGAACACTTCCCTCCCTGAACCTCGCAAACCTGTGCGCTAAAGCATCGCTGTCCTGGCAAAGTCGCGTTCACTGCTGTGTGTTCTCCAGCGAGCTAAATAGATGCTGGGTATGCTCCTTCTATGGCTTGGTTCGACCGCGGAGAGCAAAGGCTGGGGCAGACATGCAGGTTGTGATCTTCGGTCTGACGGTCTCCTCTTCCTGGGGCAACGGCCATGCGACCCTGTGGCGTTCCCTGATCAGCGCCATGTTGCGGCGAGGGTACCGCGTCACCTTTTTTGAGCGGGATGTCTCCTACTATGCCGATACCCGTGATCTTTGGGACCTGCCGGAAGGCGGGACGCTTCGGCTCTATCGCGAGTTTGCCGAGATCGCCAGGGAGGCGCGGGACCTGTTGCGTGAGGCGGACCTCGCCCTGGTGACGAGTTACTGTCCTGACGGTCCTGTAGCTTCGGCGCTGGTGCTGGACGCGGCAGGCAGCGGGGTGCGGGCGTTCTACGACATGGACACTCCAGTGACGCTGGACAGCCTGCGTACGGGCGCCAAGGTGGGTTATCTGCCGGCGGAGGGTCTGGGTGATTTCGATCTGGTGCTGAGCTATACCGGCGGGCGTGCGCTGGAGGAGTTGCAGACGCGGCTCGGGGCGCGCGCGGTGGCGCCGCTGTACGGTTCGGTGAACCCCGAGGTCCACCATCCAGTGCCGCCTGTGGAGGCATTTCGCGCCGAACTGTCGTACCTTGGCACCTACGCGGAGGATCGTCAGGCGGCGTTGGAGCGACTGTTCATTGAGCCGGCACGAAGGTCCCCTACGAAGCGCTTCCTCATCGGGGGAGCGCAGTATCCGGCGGGCTTTCCGTGGACCGAAAACATCTTCTTTAGCGGCCACCTGGAGCCGGCGGGGCATCCAGCTTTCTTCTGCTCCGGCCGGGCTACGTTAAACGTGACGCGACGGGCCATGGCGGAGTACGGCTTCTGCCCGTCAGGCCGGCTTTTCGAAGCAGCGGCTTGCGGCGTGCCGCTGCTGACCGATACCTGGGAGGGCCTGGAGGCCTTCTTCACGCCCGGAACCGAGATCCTGCGGGTTGAAACGCCTGAGGATGTCCTTGAGACGCTGTCCTTGTCAGACTCCGAGTTAGGTCGCGTGGCCGAGGCGGCGATGGCACGGGTGCTGCGTGAGCACACCGCGGATTGCCGCGTCCGTGATCTTGAGCAGGCTCTCAGCACCGCAAAAATGCGCATCCCAGTGCTTGCCACCGACCACTGAGCGAAGGAGATTCGAACGCATGTGGGGCATCATTCCAGCTGCCGGCGCGGGCAGTCGTATCCAACCGCTGGCCTTCTCTAAAGAGTTGTTGCCGGTAGGCAGCCGCGTCGAAAACGGCGATGAACGGCCCCGTGCCGTCAGCGAATACCTCGTCGAGCGCATGATCCGGGGTGGGGCCGACAAGCTCTGTTTCGTGATCTCGCCGGGCAAGACGGACATCCTCGAGTATTACGGCTCGCGACTGTGGGGCGCGGACATCGCCTATGTTGTCCAGCCGCAGCCAGGAGGGCTGTGCGATGCGATCTTCCGGGCGCTGCCGCTGATTCATCCCGAGGAGAGCGTGGTGATCGGACTGCCCGACACCGTGTGGTCGCCTGAGGATGGCCTCTGTGCGTTGCCGGACGACTGCCTGTCATTTCTGCTGTTTCCTGTAGAGCGTCCGGAGCTGTTCGACGCCGTGGTTACCGATGAGGCGGGTGTGGTGCAGGAGATCCAGGTGAAACGGCGAGGCGCAACGAGCCAGTGGATCTGGGGCGCTATCAAGATGCCGGGCTCGGTGCTGCACGCGCTCTACGCACTGTGGTGCCGGCCGGAGCGCCGTGACGAGTACATTGGGACGCTGGTGAATGCGTGGCTGGCCGAGGGCGGTTTCGCACGCGGGGTTCGCGAAGGGCAGGGCTACGTGGATGTAGGTACACTGCACGGGTATCGTGCTGCGATACGGCTGCTGACAGAGGAGCCGCGGCTGCCCAGCGGGCCGGAGTCGCCGGCCGAAGGCAATGCAAAAGGGAAGACAGGGGAGCATGATCGAAGCACAATCGTCACAAGCTGAAGCGGCAGCCGGGGGAGGCGCCGCCGCCCTTACAGACGAAGCCTTGCGGGAACGCATTCAGCAGCTGGGGCCGTGGTTTCATAACATGCGTCTGCGTGGCATTGAGACGGCGCCGGAGCATTTTCTTGGGAACTACCCGGAGGTGAAGTTCGACCGCTTTCGCAGCGCCCTGCCTGCCGATATGACCGGCAAGAGCGTGCTGGATATCGGCTGCAATGGAGGCTTCTATTCCCTCGAGATGAAACGTCGCGGGGCGGCACGCGTGCTCGGCATCGACACGGATACGGGGTACCTGGCGCAGGCGCGCTTTGCGGCGGAAGTTTCCGGTCTGGACGTGGAATTTCGCCAGCTGCCGGTCTGGGATATCGCGCAGCTGGGCGAGAAGTTCGACCTGGTGATCTTTATGGGGGTGCTCTATCATCTGCGCCATCCGCTGCTCGCGCTGGACCTGATCCACGAGCATGCGGCGAAAGACCTGTTGTTGTTCCAGAGCATGCAGCGCGGCAGCCGGGAGGTAGCCGAGGTCGCCGAGGATTACGAGTTCACCGCGCCGGCGCCCTTCGACGATCCGGGCTACCCGAAAATGCACTTTATCGAGCATCGCTACTCCCACGATGAGACGAACTGGTGGGTGCCGAACCGCGCGTGCACGGAGGCGATGCTGCGCTCGGCTGGGTTCGCGATCGAGTCGCAGCCGGAAGAAGAGGTCTACGTGTGCCATTGGCGATCCATGGACGTGCCGCCAGACGGACCGCATGCGGTGTACCCGGCCAGTGGGGCCGCCCCGAGCCAGTGAGTGCCGTCCCGGAGCTTGAGGCGGGTGTCTCCCTGACGGCCGAGGCTTGCATCGAGCGCGCCGAAGCGGCGATGGCCGAGGAGGACTTCGCCACCGCGCTGCCGCTGCTGGACCAAGCCGAAGCGCTGGGGGCAGAGCCCGACCGGTGTGCCGGCAATCGTTGGCTGCTGCGCATGATGCAGGGAGACTTCCCGTCTGCATGGCAGGAAAGCGACGCCATCCGGCGGCGCGGCGGTCCCGATCCGCACCGCTTCTGGAATGGTGAGGACCTCCGGGGCAAGCGCGTGATCCTCCGCAGTCTGCATGGCTTCGGCGACGCTGTGCAGATGTTTCGTTTTCTGCCGCGGCTGCGGGCGATGGCGTCCGAGCTGGTCGTTGAGGTGCCGCCGCGATTGGTGGCGCTGGCCCCGTACTTCGACGGCATGGGTGAGGTGATCACCTGGGGCGACGCGGCTCCGGCGTCCCCGCCCGCCTGGGATGTGCAGCTGGAGGTGATGGAGCTACCCTACCTGCTGCGCGTCAGCGTGGCGGATCTCGTGCCCACGCAGGGGTACCTGCGCCTCCCCCAGTCGTTGCTGGGGAACACGGCGTCCGTGATGGGCCCAAGAAGACGGCCGCGCATCGGGCTGGTGTGGAGGGCGGGGCACTGGAACCCTTCACGGTCGCTCGCGGCGGAGCAGATGCGATGCCTTCTGGGGGTCGAGGGGATAGAGTTCTGGAGTCTGCAGGGGGATCGTGAGCTCCGCACGGCGACGGGTGCGCCCATGCGCGATGTATACGAGTGTGGGGATGGTCTGTTGCCGCTGGCCGCGGTGGTGGCGAACCTGGACCTGGTCATCACCGTAGATACGCTGGCGGCGCATCTGGCGGGGGCTCTGGGCGTGCCTTGCTGGACGTTGCTGCAGCACCGGGCCGACTGGCGGTGGATGAGCGGACGGAGAGACTCGCCGTGGTACCCGAGCGTTCGGCTGTTTCGGCAGAGGCCGACGGGTGATTGGGATGAGCTTCTGCATCAGGTCCGAGCGGCCTTGGTGGCATGGGCTGCCGCGCGACGCTGAACGGTGTGGGACGAACTGCTAGCCTGAGGGGGATGGCACTCCACACACGACTCTCACGGCCCTGGGATACGTTCGATGGCTACCTCTTCGACATCGACGGCACCCTGCTGAACTGCACCGATGCGGTGCACTACTTCGCCTTCTGCAAGGCCCTGAGCGCCGTTGGCGGGCGGGCGATAAACCTCGATGGCGTGGTGACCCATGGGAATACGGATGAAGGCATTCTGCGCGATGCGTTCTCGGAGGCCGACGTGAGCGAGGAGATCTGGCGGCCTCGTCTCGATGAGTTGCGCGTGCGGATGGGTGACGAGGTGGAGGCGCAGCAGAGCGAGTTCCGCATCGACGTGCTGCCCGGGACGCGTGACCTGCTGGCGCACCTGCGAGGGCGCGGTGCGTTGCTTTCGACCGCGACGGGGAACCTGGCGCGAATCGGCGAAGCCAAGTTGAGGCACTGCGGCCTACTCGAGTTCTTTGAACTAGGCGGGTACAGCGATGGGCTGGAGACGCGTGCGGACGTCTTCCGTGTGGCGCTGCAGCAGTTGCGGTCGCGTATTGGCGAGTCCGGGGCAGTGTGTGTCTTCGGCGACACGCCCGCGGACGTGCAAGCCGCCCATGCGAATGGTCTGGAGGTTGTGGCCGTTGCGACCGGGATCTTCAGCCGGCAGCAGCTTGAGGCTGAAGGGCCGGAGCTTTGTCTGGATTCGTTGATGGAGCTGGTTAGGAATGTGTCGCTGCAAGCCGTTTAACGGGGACTTCAGCTCATCGCCTGGCATCTCGTTCCGGCAGTGAAGCCAACTGCGTGTCCTTTGCCGCTGCTCTGAGGAGTGTCGGTTCGCGAGCGGAAATACAGGGGTCTTTCCACTGCGCTGAACGAGTTCAGCTTCGGTCGCGATGACAGTGTGTTGGGGAGGCGGACAGCGTTCGGCGCAGAGGTGTGCGTCAGTGGCAGGCGGCGACGATGACTTCGAACTGCGCGGCGCGGTGGGCTGCGGTGTGCTCGCTCAGCACGCGCTCGCGGGCCCGCTGACCCATGGCGATGCGTTCGGCTTCGGGTAAGCCGTTGAGGATCTCGACGACCTCCGCGGCGTCCCGGGGCAGCAGCACCTCGGAGCCAGGCGTGAGGAAGTCTTCCAGACCGGGCCAGGAGTCGGAGAGAATGGCCGCGCCGCAGGCGGAGGCCTCGAAGAGGCGGACTGAAGGGGAGTAACCGGCAGCGACCATGTCGTCCCGGGTGAGGTTCAGGGTGAAGCGCGAGGAGGAGTAGAAGGTCGGGTGCTCCGGGGGCGAGAGGTGGACGATTCGCTCCACATTACGCGCCCAGGCCACGTCCTCCGGATATTGCGGCCCGGCGACGATAAAACGTTTGGATGGAAAAGTCTCCGCGGGGAAGTTCAACAATTGCATAAGCTTTGGCTGGCGATCCTGGGCGTACGTTCCGAGGTAACTTAGCGCGCAGGTGTATTCCGCTTTTGGCGGGGTAGGTTTGTGCAGTTCCGGGTCAACGGAGCAGTAAAAAGCGACGGCCCGCGGTGAGTCGAAGCGGGTCTCCAGTTCGTGCAGCGCGGGGCCTCCGGTAAAGCTGAGGTACGCCGCATAGTGCGGGATCAGCCGCGCCTGCAGGTAGGCTGTGCTGCCGCTCGTGCGCAGAGCGGCGAGCGTGATGGGGGTATCGATGTCGTAGAACAGCAACGGATCGAAACCCGCACCGAGCAGCTCCTCGGTGGCGGCAATCGCATCGGGGAAGTAGGAGCCGACGACGATCGCATCGGCTTCGCGGCTGAGTTCGACGAGCGCCCTGGCCTCCGTCCGCCAGTCGGCATACAGCCGAACCTTGCAGTAGGCCGGTTTGGGCAAATCGCGGTTGCTGCGGTACCACTCGACGTCCTTCTCGACGAAGACGATCGTGTGCCCACGTGCGGCGAGCGCCTTGCACAGGGAGCGGTAGGTGGTGGCATGGCCGTTACCCCACGAGGAGGTAATGGTCAGGCCATAGATGACGATCTTCATGCGTGGTCGTCCCCTGCGGCCAGGGTCAGCAGATTGCCGTCTGCGCTGCGCCGCCAGTTGGCGACGGTCTGCCAGTCGGCCATGGTGGCGGGAGCGTGCGTCTGGGGCCCGAGTTCGCCCCTCCGGCGGGCAAGGCACTCGCGGAAGGCGAAGTCGGCCTGGGCGGCGCGTTGGGCATAGGTGTGATCGGCGAGACCACGCGCGTGGAAAGCGGCGCCGAGGCGTTGGCGGGCGGGGAGATCGTAGCGGGTAAGGGCAGCGACGACGTCCTCGGCTGAACGCACGACGAGGATCTCTGTATCGGGCTCGAAGCAGTCGGCGATGCCCGGCCAGTCGTCGCAAAGCAGGCAGGTGCCTGCGCCGGCGACCTCGAAGACGCGGGTGGGAGGAGAAAAGCCAAACTCGGCCATGGAGGCGCGATTGATGTTCAGCACCATGCTGGCGGAGCAGTTGACGCGGTTATGGTCAGCGGTGGGCACATGGCCGAGCCAGCGCACGTTGGGCGGCAGGTGCTTGTCGCCCCAGCCCTCGCCGCCGAGGATGAAGCTGGCGTGCGGGGCAAGCTCGGCGGCACGGAGGAAGAGTTCTTCGACGCGGGCCTCGCGATCGGGGAGGCGATTGCCGAGGAAGACGACATCGCAGGCCAGGGATGGGTCGGCAGGAACGGGGAAGTGTGTCTCCGGATCGAGCCCGTTGTACATGCTGTAGTAGGCGCGGGCGCCGAACTCCGCGAAGCCCTCGTAGGCCAGCGGTCCACCCCCGTAGGTGAGGATGGCGTCGTAGCCCGGGGTGGCGTGGCGCAGGGCGTCGGCGTGGTCGGCGCGCATGCGGTGGATAGTCGCGGGAGCGTCCACGTCCCAGATGAAGGTCATGGGGCCCGTACCCCCGTTCGCAAGGCCGGAGCACTCGGCGGGTACGCGCCGCTCGAGCTCGGCGTCGTCGCACCCGATGCCGGAGTGCTTGACCACGATATCGTAGCCTTTCGCCAGCTCGAGCATGCGATTGAGGTCGTGACCGCCGTCGTCCGCAGCAGGCTGGTAGACCAGCGAAGTGACGTAGCTGAAGTCGTCAGAGTCGCGATGCGCCTGGCGGCCGTAGGCATCCGGTTCGGCGAAGGTGATGTCGTAGCCGAGGCGGGCGAGGTACTTGTAGCAGCCTCGATAGTAGGTGGCCGCACCATTCCAGTAGGACGAAACGATGCTGGAGCCAAAGGCGAAAATTCTCAACGGAATAACTCCTCGGGACTCATGAAAGTAGCTCCTGCAGGATTGAGGTTAGCTGCTCCGCGCGGTGGCGGCAGGTGTGGTGGGCGAGCACGGTTTCCAGGCCACGCGCGGCCTGTCGGGCGGCCAGCTCCGGGTTTTCGAGCAGGTCGTGCATCGCGGCCTGCATCTCCTCACCGGAGTGCACGAAGCGGAGGTCGCCTTCGCGGAACAGGGACTCGGTGTCCTCCCAGGGCGCGGAAAGCAAGGGAATACCGCAGGCCAGGGCTTCAAAGACGCGGATGGTGGGAATGCCCTTCATGGCTCCGGCATACTGCTGGCGGGGCACGTGCACGGTCAGCCGCGACTGCGCATAGACGCGTGGCGCCTCGAGGTTGGGTAGATAGCCGCCGTAGGTGACGCCGGCCTCTGTCAGGGCTCGCAGACCGTCCTCGGGGTAGCGGACGCCGTGGATCGTGAAGCGGTACCGCGGGAGATGCGCGGCCGGGGTGAGGAGGTACTCGCGAAGCTCGGCAGAGCGCTCATCGTCGCCCCAGTTGCCGATCCAGACAACGTCCTGCCGGACCTCGGAGGCGGGCTGGGGATGGAAGAGGCGCGTGTCCGCGGCCTCGTGGAGCGTCCAGACGTTCGTGATGCCGAAGCGTTCGCGATAGACCGTGCGCAGGGCCTCGCCGAAGGCCAGTACGCCGTCGAAACAGTCGATGCCAAAGAGCCGGATGCTTTCGGGTGAGGAGGAGGCGCGATGGTGGGTGTCGTGGAAGAGCAGCTTAAAGCCGAGCTCGTCGCGTAGTGTCAGAAGAGCGTGTGCGAGGGCGGGCGAGTTCCACTCGTGCAGGATCACGACGTCGGTGCGGCGGAGGTGCTCGCGCCAGAAGGGAAGGTCAGCCGTGAGGATGGGGTCGTAGGTCGCTACGTTTAGATCGGGGTACAGCGCGGCAAACTGGCGCAGGGAGGCCGGCCCGTCGGCTTCCCCGAGTAAGTTGGTGAGGGACCACTCCTCGGTCGGCTCCCAGGCCGTGACCTCGTGGCCGCGCAGGCGCAGTTGATCGAGCAGGCCGCGCAGGAAATGGGCGTTGCCGTTATTCCAGTCCGAGCGCAGCGTGTGCGAAAGGTAGGCGATGCGGAAGCTAGGCGGGATGGCGCGCCTCCGCCGGTTGCAGCAGCTTTTCAAAGAGGGCCAGGTAGGCGTCCGTCATGCGTTCGGTGGTGAATGTGGCGGCGCGGCGCTGTGCTCGCTCTTGCAAGGCGGTTCTGGCGACCTCGTTTTCCGTCAGGCGGCGCACCTGGGCGATGAGTCCGGCGGCGTCGCGAAAGTAAAGAGCGTCGTCACCCCACACCTCGCGTAAGGAGGGCAGATCGCGGGCCACGATCGCGCAGCCACAGAGCGCGGCTTCCAAGGCGGCCAAGCCAAAGGGTTCATAGCGCGAAGTACACAGGTAAAGGGCGCTCTCGCGAAAGCGGCGGTGCAGTTCGTGGGCAGATAGCGGCCCCAGCAGGGTGACATTCGCGGGTTGCGGCCGCTCGGGATCTTCCCCAAACTGCGTCTCGCCAGCGACCAGGACGGGCAGGGGAAGATCGCAACTTGCCAGCAGATCCAGGCCCTTGGCCTCGTCCCAGAGACGGCCTGCGGAGATGGCCTGCAGCTTTCTCCGTGGGGTGGCGGGAACGGCGATCTTGCGGCCGTTGCAGATCACGGTACCGGGTTGAGGGAGGCTGAAGTTGAGTGACAGATCCTGCAACACGGCCGCGGTGGGCGCCACGACGGCGTCGGCCTGTCCGAGGCCGTCCTGTACGAGCTGCTTGTATATTTGCAGCCACGGCGTCGGGGTTAGGGCGGCGAGTTTACAGGCTCGCGCCCAGCTGAGCACGTCGCTGTGCGCCACAATGACACGCGGGACGCCGAGGTGGGCGGCGCCGAAGCAGAACTGGTTCGCGACGAGAAGGTCAGGCGTGAAGCGTTCGGCGAGAGTGGCGAGCGCGGGGCCGCCTTCGGCAACCGTACGCTCGTTTTCCTGCGTCCACTCAAGCGGGGCGGTGGAGGCGGCGTACTGAAAACGGCCTGGATATTTTGCGCTTTCGGCCGTGGCCCAATCGCTTTGCTCGTCCGAAGGTAATCGCCCGAAGCTGAGAAGAGCGACCGCATGGCCGCGCTGCAAAAGTTCACCGGAAAGCTCACTTGTGAAGGTCCAAACGCCGCCGACGGTGTCGGTGGTCATCAGGACACGCATGCGAGTTCCTGGGCCTCCAGTTCGGCGAGCGAGAGCGGATGCTCGGCCTGGATGTCGCTGAAACCTTTATCGGCAAAGATGTTCAGGTAGAACGAGTGAGCGCGCTCCCAGGCGGTCTCGTCGGGCTGCGCGCCGAAGGTTGTGACGTACTGCGGGCTGCCCGGGAAGGGAAACATCGGCACGGGCTCAGAGACCCAGACGCCGGCAGCTTTCATGCGGGTCTGCCAGGCGGCGACCAGGGCAGGATCGTCCTGGGGCGTCTTGATCAGATTGGCCTGCACCCAGGGAATTCGCGCGCGGGCATAGATTAACAGCTCGCCGATGCGGTCGGTGGTCAGGCGACAGTTTTTGTTCATCTCGTCTCGACCGGCCTCTGTGATGCTTTCGACGCCACACTCAAAGGAGACGCAGTGCGCGCGACCGAGCAGATCCATGCTCTCTTCATCCCAGAGATCGATTCTTGACTGGAAACCGATAGAAACAGGACGCTTAGCGATCTCCTCCAGCAGAACACGAACGGTCTTGCCAACGCCGAAGATTTCGTCGATGAAGTAGATGTAGTCCACGCCGCGGGCGATCAGTTGATCGATTTCGGCCAGGACGGAGCTGAGTTCACGCTCACGGTACTTATTGCGGAAGAGGGTTTTGTTGCAGAAGGAGCAGGACCACGGGCAGCCCCGGGCGAACTCGACCTCGGCCCCGAGGGTGAGGTGGTCGGCACCGTTGCCAGGAAAGATGTGGTGCTTATGACTGTGGCGTTCGACGGGGTAGTCGGAGTAGTCGAGCGGCCCGAGGAGGCGCATGTCGGTGGCACCGAGGCCCTGGCTCTGGCGGATGGTCCCGTTTCCGTCACGCCAGCAACAGCCAGCGACCATCTCCCAGGGCAGCGTCGCGAGCTGCGGCAGAGTCCCGTCGGGCTCGCCGCGAAGCACGACATCGGCTCCGGTTTTCTCAAGCGTCGCGAGAGGCGTTGCAGAGCCGTGCGGTCCGATGACGACCTTCGTGGAGGTGCGGTCAAGTACGGAAAACCACTGCCGAGGGACGCGTAGCTCAGGCTGCGGACAGCGCCAAAACAGGTAGGAGGGCGCAGAAGGGATGACGAGAAAATCTTCGCCGAACGCCTCGAGGCGGACGCGAACCTGCTCGGGGGAGAGCTCTTCCATCAGGGCGTCGACGAGAAGGACTTCCTGCCCGGCCGCTCGCAGCATTTCACGAGCCGAGAGCAGTTCCAGCGGAAAATGGGCGTCCGGACAGCCGAAGTAGGTGGAGCCCTCAAAGCTCCAGCGCGGATTGACGAGCGCGAACTTCACGCGACCTCCTCGGTGAGCATCTCGAGAGTGGGGGCGGTCGCTTGCTGCAGACGGATCGCACTTTCGTTTGCGGTCCAGAAGGTGCGGATACCTGTGAGGATCTCCCCCAGGGTGCGCTGCGCATTCCAGCCCGTCTCGCGTTCGATCTTTCCAGTATCAGAAATGTAGAGCGGCTGATCACCCGGCCGTACCGCGGCAAAGTTAAGGTTTAATGGCCGGCCCAGGCTCTCTTCGATGAAGCGGAGAAGCTCAATTACCGAGGTGGAACGGCTAATGCCTCCGCCCAGGTTGTATATCTGCCCACGGGTGGTGCGCCGGTGTTCCCGGGCCGCCATCATCGCCGCTACGAGGTCATGAACATGAAGCACGTCACGTACCTGCTTGCCATCGCCGTAGATAGTGATGGGGCGTCCTGCCAGAGCCGAGTACAGGAAATGCGCTACCCAACCCTGATCTTCGTTGCCGAACTGGCGCGGGCCAGCGATGCATGACATACGAAAAACCACGGTCGACAGGCCGTAGATGCGGGCATAGTCCCGAACGTACTGATCGGCAGTGCCCTTTGAACAGCCGTACGGCGAGTGGAAGTCCAGAGGCTCCTCTTCGGTGACACCGCCGAACCCCGGCGCGACTGCCTCGTAGCGCGTATCTGCGGTCTGCACCGGCACAGCTTCGAGCGAACCATACACTTTATTCGTGGAGGTGAAGAGAAGGAAAGGCTTACGTCCCGCTCGCCGTGCCGCTTCCAGAACTCGCAAGGTACCGAGTGCGTTGACCTCAAAGTCCGTTTCCGGATCTTCGATGGAGGTGGTTACGGCGACCTGAGCGGCCAGGTGGAAGACGTCTGTGACACCGCGCATGGCGTCGGTCACGGCGCGCGCGTCCCGCACGTCGCCTTTGACGATGTCCAGCCGCGAGGCGCTGCGTAAGGACCGGAGCCAGGCGAGATTGTGATCCACGCCACGGCGAGACAGGTTGTCGAACACCCGGACACGGGCGTCCGTCTCTCGCAGAAGGTGCTCCGCGAGGTTGCAGCCGATGAAGCCGGCGCCACCTGTGATGAGGACTGTTCCTGTCCCGCTGGCCTTCATCGACTCATCCTCCTCACCCCTTGTCACGTTTTGTCTACTTTCCAGCCTGCTGCTTCTTTCACCGGCTTAGGCTGTCAGACCGTAGGCGGTGAGTTCTTTGAGCATGGTTTCAGCCTTGTCTTCCGGCTCCTGCTCACGCAACCAGTCGGCGAGCTCGCGGAAGCCCTCTTCGTGCGTCACCTGCGGCTGATAGCCGAGAAGTTCGCGGGCCTTGGTGATGTCGGCATAGCAGTGCCGGATATCGCCGGCGCGGTACTTCTGGGTGATGACCGGGGCCATATCCTTGCCCAGCGACGCCGCGAGAATCTCGGCCACGCGGCGTATGGTGATGGGCTGGCCACAGCCGATGTTAATGACTTCGCCGTTCGATTCGGGGCGCTCCATGGCGAGCATGTTGGCGCGCACGATGTCATGGACGCTGACGAAGTCCCGCATCTGCTCGCCGTCCTCGAAGACCAGCGGGGCATTGCCGTTCAACATGCGGGAGGCGAAGACGGCAGCGACGCCGGTATAGGGATTGGAGAGCGCCTGACGCGTGCCGTAGATGTTGAAAAACCGCAGCGCCGTCACTGGCAGATCGTAGTTGCGGCCATAAATCAGGCAGAGCTGCTCCTGATCGCGCTTGGAGAGAGCGTAGACGGAGTTGGTCTCGGACGGTTTGGTCTCGTTCGTGGGCACAGGCTTAAGGGTGCCGCCGCAGAGCGTGCAGGGGAGATCCCAGGCGCCGGAACGCAGCTGCGCGACCGAGCGAACCGGCGGAGCGGCCTCCGCACCGCAGTCAGCGCAGACGTAGCGGCCTTCGCCGTAGATGGACATCGACGAGGCCACAATCAGCTTTTCCGGGGCGAGCTTCGCGTCGAGCATGGCCTGCAGCAGTTCGGCGGTGCCCTGGGTGTTAACGCTCATATAGCGAGCGATCTCGTACATGGACTGGCCGACGCCCACGGTCGCGGCGAAGTGATAGATGACATCCACGCCCGCGAGGACCTCACGCAGCCGGTTTGGGTCGCGCACGTCACCAACGATCAGTTCTACGTCAGGCGAAAGGTAGTCAGGACGGCCATGGCTGTGCACCTGGGGGGTGAGGTCGTCGAGGATGCGGACGTGGTGACCGGCACGCAGCAGACCGTCGGCCAGGTGGGAACCCACGAAGCCGGCACCCCCGGTGATAAGTATCTGTTTGCTCATAGGCTCCTGATTCAGCGGGTTCCGACGGTCTCTTGCTGGGCCGGTTCAGCCTTTACGACGGCTCGCGGCGCGTAGCGCTCGACGGCCCACGAAGCGAAATCCGCGAAGTCCTGGTTATCTTTGGGAGGACTGGTGTGATGGTCTTCAAGGCCCATGTGCCCCGGCGTGAAACACAGCGTGAGCGCGACACGGAACGGCTCCAGGGCCCGCATCTGCCGATCAAACCATGCCTCGGCGTTCGGGCGGTAGCTGTCCGCCCAGCTTAGACCGGTGCGGAGGTACTCGACGCGATGCTCATGCATCCAGCGCACGGCCTCGTCGAGACGATGATCTTCGAAGTGAAACCACTGGCAGAGACCGGCACTGCCGTCGATGGGGAAGAGCTTTTCAGCGAGTTTGGGTTCGCCGTTCGCCTTCACCAGCCCGAGGTAGTAGTGCCGGTAGTAGGCAGAGCCTTCGGCTTCTTTGTGCCGAGTCTCGGCGGGCCAGCTGGGCGGCAGGTCGAAGAGACTGTACCAGTGGACACGTTCCGCACGCCCTTTGAGGAGTTCCAAGGTGCGCTCCAGGCCGAAGGACTGTACCTCTTCGGCGCCGAAGGACGAGACACCCACCTCGGTGACCCAGACCGGCTTGCCGGTTACCTCGCGTGCTTCGCGGACGCGATCCGGCCACTCGGTGAGTTGCCAGTGATTCCAATCAAGAGGAAAGCCGTGCACCCCGACGGCGTCGACGGCGTCCATAACCCCCTGGGACGCCATGTTGCGGAGGAAATCGATGTCGCAGGAGGAGACACCACCCAGCACGATGGGCAGCTCCGGGTTGACGGCGCGGATCGCAGCCGAGGCCCGCTTCACCATGTCGCTGAAGCGTTCCCAGTTCGGGTCAAGCTTGAAGTTCCAGTGGGAAAGGTTGTTTGGCTCGTTCCACAACACGACGGCTTCAACCATTCGACGAAATCCTTTTCCTCCGCATTGCCCCGAGATCGTTCAAAGCGCGTGTGGAGGCTTGCGCGAACGAAAGGGATGGCGGGTACAAACGTTGTTGGGATGGATCATACACATTTCTGTAGGTAAGTAGAAGGTACCTTCAGCATAACGACCCCTGTTTTCAACTTTCCGGTGGAAAACGGGTAACCTCTTCACCGGAAGTGACTTGCTTCCGTAAGCTTTTCTCGAGTGCCCGTAGGCTCTACAAACAAAGATGCCTCCGAACGCTGCCGGGGAGGCCTTTGTGTCAGAAAAGCTTGTACCTTCTGCTGCTTTCTGTGTGGGGGCGCTCCACCCCACAGGCACGTAGACTCCGGAAAGGAAGCGTTGCGACCGCATCTAGCGAGCCTGATCTCCGATTGGCAGAAGAATGGGTTGGACCGCGCGATCGTCAGTCACCGTGGCGTGCGTTCCATCCCCTCGACCTATGCGGCGCAGGCTGGGCTCGCGGGGCGATTCGCCGCCGCATTCCGGGCGCTTGGCATCCAGCCAGGCGAGCGAATCGTTCTGTGGGGAGAGAACTCTGCGGCCTGGGTGGCTGCCTTTTTTGGTTGCGTGCTTTGCGGTATCGTCGTCGTGCCTTTGGACGCAACTGGCTCGGTCGGCTTCGCCGATCGCGTCGTGAAGGAGGTAACGCCTCGCCTGATCCTCGGAGACGCTGGCCTCCTGCGGCAGCTACACACCTCCCTGCCCACGCTGGCTTTGGCTTCGGCGATGGAAACGCTACCCGCAGAGCCTGACCTCCGCGTGGAGCGAGCCCTGCACGTCGATTCCATCCTGCAGATCGTCTTCACCTCCGGCACCACCTCCGAGCCGAAGGGCGTCGTGCACACCCATCGCAACGTGCTCGCCAGCGTGGAGCCGATCGAGCGGGAGATCGCGCAATACAGGCGCTACGAGCGAATTGTCCATCCGCTGCGCTTCCTGCACACCTTGCCGCTCAGCCACGTGTTCGGGCAGTTTATGGGTCTGTGGCTGCCGCCTCTGCTCTCTGCGGAGGTTCACTTTCCCGAAGCCTTGGAGCCGAATCGCCTGCTGGCGATCATCCGGCGCGAGCGTGTCTCGGTGCTGGTGGCGGTTCCCCGCATGCTCGAGCTGTTGCGCGTGTCTCTGCAGCAACGGTTTCCGAACCTCAAGGCAGAGCTGGCCGCCAGTGGGGGCTGGCCTGCCTGGAAGAGGTGGTGGCGGTTTCGCGCAGTGCACCGGGAACTGGGCTGGAAGTTCTGGGCGCTGATCTGTGGGGGTGCGACACTGTCCGCCGAGCTGGAGGAATTTTGGCATCGGCTCGGCCTCCCTGTCATACAGGGGTATGGGATGACGGAGACCGCGGCGCTCGTGACGCTGAATCATCCGTTCCGAACGGGAAAGGGGACACTTGGCAAAACCCTGCCCGGGCGTGAGTTGAGGATTTCGTCCGAAGGCGAGATCCAGGTGCGTGGCGACGTGCTGGCGGCGGGCTCGTGGCAGGACGGCCACTTTCAGCCGCGGGAGGGGGAGTGGCTTTCCACTGGTGATCTGGGTACGCGCGATGCCGCCGGCGACGTGCGCTTCACGGGCCGTAAAAGCGACGTCATTGTTACCGCGGCGGGGCTGAACTTGCATCCGCAGGACCTGGAGGCGGCGCTACTCGCGCAGCCGGGCGTCCGGGCGTGTGCGGTGGTGGCCTGCCAGCTGCGGAGCGGAACGGAGCCGGTGGGGGTTGTGGTTTCCGATGAAAATGCTGCGGACTTACGCGAGATCACGGCGCGCGCCAACGGCGGGCTCGCAGTTTTTCAGCGGCTTCGCTATGTGCTGCGGTGGCCGGGTGCGCACCTGCCCTACACGGCGTCGGGCAAGCTGCTGCGACGGACGATCGCGCGCTGGGCCGAGGCAGAGCTTTCCGCGGCAGATCTCGGGAACGCCGAATCGGCCGGATCGGTGAGGGCTGGGTCAGTTGGGGCAGGCGAGCCGCTGCTGGCGCTCATCGGCGCCATCACGCACGAGACGGTACCTGAACTCGCGGACAGCGCCAGGCTGACGGAGGATCTGCATCTCGACAGCCTGGGCCGTGTCCAGCTGCAGTCTGCCATGGCATCCCAGCTTGGGGCGGAGATTGGCGACGACGAATTCGCCTTGATCGCGACGCTGGGGGAGCTCCGAGCGCGGCTGAGTGCGCCCGGTGCTCTCGGCCCGGCACGAATAGGGTTCGAAGGCTTGGATAGCGGGCCAGAAGTGGTCCAAGACAAACGGAGACTGGCGCCGGCAAGGCCGCTGCGGTACCCGCGCTGGCCGTGGAGCTGGCCCGTTCAGTGGCTGCGCGTAGCATTTCTGGAGGGTGTTGTGCGGCCGCTGGTGTGGTTCCTGGCGCGGCCGCGGACGAAGATCGGGGAGCCGGGCACGCTCCGAGGGCCGTTGCTGCTGGTGGCCAATCACGTGAATATCTTCGATCTCCCGTTGATCCTCTACGCGCTTCCCGGCAGGTTGCGACGTCATCTCGCGGTTGCGATGTCCGCGGAGGTACTCACGGAGCTGCGGCAAGGACGGCGGCAAAGGAACGTCGTACAAAACCTGTTTGCCCGCCCTGCGGCGTTCCTTCTGGTTGCGCTGTTTAACTTGTTTCCCTTGCCGCGCCTGCTCGGCTTCTGGCGGAGTTTCGCCCATGCCGGGGAGGCGCTGGACCGAGGTTACTCGGTGTTGGTCTTCCCGGAGGGACGGCGCGGGTATACGGGGGAGCTTCAACCGTTTCGCCCTGGGATCGGTCTGCTGACCGCGGCCGCGGGGGTGCCGGTGCTGCCGGTGGCGCTGCGGGGCGCCGGGTCCACTGCGCGGCAAGGGGGCAAGTGGTTCCGCCCTCCTCATCTCGCCGTCTGGGTCGGCACACCGATGCGCTTCGCTGAAGGCACGTCCCCGGAGGACATCACGAAAGCGCTGCAACATGCCGTGGCGGCCTTGGGTCCGAGCTAGAGTCGCTTTGTTTGCAAGCGGTGTCGGCTGAGGCGAAACGGGGCTGGCAATTTCGCCTCTTCTTCGCTTACAGTACCGAGAGCGCCGCCATCATGCCCGCCAAACCTCAGACCGTCCTCTCGCCCCGCGCCTTGCGGGCAGAGGTCAGCGCGCGGAATCTGCGGCGGGGGGAGACGCTTGCTCATGAGCTGAGCTATGGCTCAATCCCCAGCGTTCTGTATCAGCCGGACGATGCCGGGGGGCATGGCAATTTTCTTCCAGCCTCCTACCGCCGCATTCTGGCCAGGCCGGACTGGGCCAGGCGGCTCAGCAAAACCTACACGGGTGACGCGCACCTGCCGCGCGCCGGGGATCGCCGCCGGGGGGAACTGGAGTGTGCAGCCAGCTCCGACGCCCTGCTGCTGAACATCTTCTGTTACCCGGGTGTGCTGCGCCGGCCGGCTACCTGTGCGCTGCTGGGCGTCCCTCCCGGGCTGCAGCCTCGGT
Organism: uncultured Acidobacteriaceae bacterium; assembly: GCA_964242225.1. Lineage (GTDB taxonomy): Bacteria > Acidobacteriota > Terriglobia > Terriglobales > Acidobacteriaceae > Granulicella. Next base: position 395,726 of record CAXTAE010000002.1, on the reverse strand, counting down.
TCGGCGTGCGGGCGGCTCTGCCGATGCGTAACGGCGAGATCGATCGTACGGAGCTGGACATGTGTCTCGGGACGGCGGTGGCAGAGGCCAAGCTGACGGAAGGCGGCTTCGGCCGGGCCTCGCGCGACCGCTTACTGCGTTACGACGGAGTAGAAGACCTTTTCGACCTCCCCTGCCTGCCGAAGGCGCGCAACGAGTTTCTCGGGTACCAGCTCCTGCGCGGCATCCTTGCTGCTTTGCAAACAGACGGCCACTACCTTGTGCTGCTGGATGCCCGCCGGGCCGATCTGGCGGAAATGTGTTTCGGGGTGCTGAGCGCGGTCAGGCCGTCGGAGGTGCGTCACCGCTTGCAGCTGCGCACCTGGCAGGAGCTTGCGGGGACCCTGCCGTCTCCGCTGCAGGTCTTTCTGGAGGAAAAGTTCGGCATCGTGCCCGGATGAGGTGGGCTGCGTGTCTACCGGCGAGAGAGCCGACGAACCGAGCCGTACTACTCGACGAAGCGGGGCCGAGCGGTATGCCGCGCTACGGCATCAGCCGAGACGCAGATGTCGAAGCCGGTGAGCAGGTCGGCGATGCGGGCATCATCGAAGCCACGCTCCCGCAGCAGGCGGATCTCCTCGGAGAGCATGCCTAGCACCTGCATCGCGGTGAAGTGTTCCTCTTCGCTGCCGGCGGCCTGACGCAGCTCACGTGCCGCCTGGGCTACCTGTTCCGCCGTGTAGGTTTTCTCCTCTGCCATTGATCCCTCCAGTACTTCTGGATAGTAGCGCGTGATGACTCCCAAGAAGATCGACTAAGGGCGCCCCAAGCAGGTGTCTGTCAGGCGAGATAGCGCTGTAGCCAGGGGTCATCCGAGTGCGTCAGCGCTTCGGTCGCGCCGTCGAAAACAATGCGGCCCTCGTTCATCACGAGGAAGCGCGTACCTTCGTTCAGGCCCTTACCGGCGATCGGCTGCATGTGTCCGGTGCGCGTGTTGAAGCAGTGGGTGGCCAGCGTGAAGGCATCCTGGAGCCGATGCGTGATGAGCAAGGCGGTCGCGCCAGACACATCGCGTTGCTTGACTACCAGCTCGATGATGGTGTTCGAGGTGATCGGATCCAGGCCGCCTGTGGGTGAGTCATACAGGAGCAGTTCGGGCCGATTGATGATGGCGCGGGCGATGGAGACACGACGCCGCATGCCGCCGGAAAGCTCGGAAGGGAAGCGGTCGATGGCCTTCTCGAGCTCAACGAACTGCAGCACCTCCAGCACGCGGGTGTGGACCTTGTACTCGTCGAGGCCTCCCTCGTGCAGCTGGTACCCGACGTTCTCTTCAACGCTCATCGAATCGAAAAGGGCACTCTCCTGGAAGACCATGCCGATGCGGCCGCGTAGGGCGAACATCTCGCGCTGGCTGAGCGTGCAGAGGTCCTGCCCGAAGACAAGCACCTGGCCCGTATCGGGCTTCAAGAGACCATTCGCGAGCTTTAACAGGACGCTTTTGCCGCCGCCTGCGGGCCCTAGCAGGATGCGTGTCTCGCCGCGTTCCACACGAAAACTGACGTCCTTGAGCACGGGGTTGCGGTCGAAGGTGATAGAGACGTTGCGAAATTCCACTACGGGGACAGCTGTGTCGGCCAGCAGAGGTTTTGGGGACGGTGCCGAACCTTCAACCATGGCTCACCTGCCGAAGATGCCGATCATGAGCTTGGTGACGAAGGTGTCCATGATGATCAGGAGGACGGATGAGGTGACCACGGCCTGGGTGGTCGCTTTGCCCACGCCGCGGGTGCCGCCTGAGGTAGCCAGGCCGTAATAGCAGCCCACGCTGGCGATGATGAAGCCCGAGAACAGCGGTTTCGTGAGGCCCTCCACGACATCGCCCATGATGAGCGCGCTGATGGCGCTGTGGAAGAAGGCGCCCCCGCTTTGTCGTAGCAGCGTTACGGCCACCAGAGCGCCGCCGCAGATGCCAAAGGTATCCGAGATGATGGTAAGGAAGAAGAGCATGCTCACCGTCGCGACCAGGCGTGGGGTGACAAGCTTGCGGATGGGATCGGTACCGAGCGCGCGCATGGCGTCGATCTGCTCGGAGACCTTCATGGAGCCCAGCTCGGAGGCCATTCCCGAGGCATTGCGGCCGGAGACCATGAGCCCCGTGAGCACGGGCCCCAGCTCCTTGACCATCGAGAGCGACACCAGGCGGCCGGTGAGGTTGACCGCCCCGAACTCTTTCAGGGTTGTGGTCGATTGCAGAGTCAGAACCGCGCCGGTGAAGAAGCCCGCCAGGATAACGATTGGCACCGACCCGACGCCGATGGAATCCAGCTGGATGATCGTGTCGTCGAAGTAGTGGGGAGCGGAGAAGAGCGCGCCGATTGCGCGGCCGGTCTGGATCGAGTAGGCCTGCACCGAAGCGACCACGCTCTTGACATAGGCTACTGGGGAAACAAAGGGCATACGTCGCTGCGGTCAGGCTATCAGATGGCGTCGTCGTCGCTGGCTGCTGCCGCAGAGAACATCTACGCAAAGTCGAGGGCGGATGAGAAAATAAGGGGGATGAAGCCAACGATGCTGGCAGCGGTATTGCACGGTGCTGAAGACCTTCGCCTGGAGCGGGTCCCGCTGCCCACGGCCGGGTCGGGGGAGTTGGTGCTGCGCGTGGACGCTGCGCTCACCTGCGGCACGGATCTGAAGGTATTTCGACGCGGCTACCACGCGCGCATGCTCACGCCGGATCGTCTGTTTGGCCACGAAGTCGCCGGCACCGTGGTGGCCTGTGGTGAAGGGGTCTCAAAATTCTCGGTTGGCGATCGCGTGGTGCCGCTAAACTCCGCGCCTTGTAACTGCTGTTTCTTCTGCACGAATGGGCAGGAGAATCTTTGCGACGATCTGCTGTTTAACAACGGTGCGTATGCCGAGTACATACGCGTTCCCACGCGCATTGTGTCGAAAAATACACTGGCTGTGCCGGAAGAGATGCCTATCGAGCATGCCGCGCTGGTCGAACCACTGGCCTGCGTGATGCGTGGCCTGGAAGAGTCAAAGGCCCGTGCGGGGCAGACCGCGATTGTCCTCGGCGCCGGTCCAATCGGGCTGCTGTTCATCCACGCCGCGACCCTGCTGGGTGTGAAGATTATCGCCGTGGTCAAGCGTGTCGATCAGGTTGAGACTGCCCGGCGGCTGGGCGCGGTGGCCGTGGTGCGGCTTGCGGAGGTCAGCGATCCCGTCCAGGCCGCTCGGGCTCTCACGCCAGAAGGCCGCGGCGCCGATCTCGTCTTGGAAGCAGTCGCGACCCCGGAGGCGTGGCAATGGGCGGTGAGCATGGCGCGGAAAGGCGGCACCGTGAACCTTTTCGGGGGGCCGCCTGCGGGGACAGCTGTGGCCTTCGACACGAACCTGCTGCACTACTCTGATTTGACCATCAAGGCAAGCTTTCACCACACCCCCGGCACCGCGCGACAGGCCTTTGCGCTGCTGCGTTCCGGCCGATTCGATTGCGACGCTTTCTTCACCGGCACAGCCCCGCTGCGAGAGGTTCCGGAGGTCTTTCGCAGCATGCTGACGCGTCCCGCGGAAGGCACGGCGCCGCAGATCAAGACGGTGATCTACCCACACGCGGCCGGTGCTGGTAGAGCGTCCATGATCAGCCGAGAGACCGCGGAGGTGTTGGCATGAGCGCCGGGACGCAGACCACACCGGAGACCGCGCAGCCTGTTACCCAAGTACCGGTTTTGCAGTCACGGGACGCGCTTGACGGCGCACCCGCGCTGTACCGTACGCCGGCGGAGCGGCCGACGCTCCCCGCAGCGCAGGCCTGGTGCCGCCACCTCGCCGAGACGCATTACGAGAACTTCCACGTCGCCACGTTCTTTCTGCCAGCTGCGTTGAAGCCGCATTTCCATAGCCTCTATGCTTTTTGCCGCACCTCGGATGATCTCGGCGACGAGGTCGGCGACGCGGCTATCGCAACGCGCCTGCTTGCGGAGTGGCGCACGATGCTGGAGGAGTGCTTTGCCGCGCCCGAACGCTCACGGCACCCGGTGTTCGTTGCCCTGCAGCCCACGATTGCGGTCAAGGCTCTGCCGATCGAACCCTTCGGTGATCTGATCACCGCTTTTGCGCAGGATCAGGTCTATACCCATCACGTTTCACTGGAGACGCTGGAGCAATACTCGCGGTACTCTGCGAATCCGGTTGGGCGGCTTGTGCTGCTGGTGAGCGGCTACAGCGATTCGGCACTGATGGCGCTCTCTGATGAGATTTGTACCGGCCTGCAGCTCGCAAACTTTTACCAGGACATCGTGTCCGATTGGGTCGAGCGCGGCCGTCGCTACCTGCCCGAAGATGCGATGAGGCGCTTCGGCGTGAGCGACGAGCAGATTGCCGAGCGCCGTTTTGACAACAACTTTCGGGCGTTGATGGAGTACCTGGTCGGCGATGCGCGGGCTCGTCTGGTGCGCGGGGGACGGCTGACGTCCCTGGTGCGGCCGGACCTGGCGGCGACGCTATCGCTGTTCGTCAAAGGCGGACACGCGATCCTCGATGCCATCGCCGCGCAGGGCTACGACACGTTGCGAGCGCGCCCCGTGGTGACGAAAGCCGCGAAGCTGAAGCTGCTGGGCGGTGCGCTGGTCGGCAAGCTCCGCTTGGCGTTCGCCGCCCGCCGCGCCCGTCAGGATGGAACCTTCACCGCATGATGGGCACCCGCACACCGCAGCTGATCGAGGCCTATGCGCACTGCCGCGCCATTGCGAAACGCGAGGCCAAGAACTTCTATTGGTCTTTTCGGGTATTGCCGCGGCACAAGTCAGACGCGATGTGCGCGGTCTACGCCTTTATGCGGAAGGCGGATGACCTAGCCGACGATGAATCGGTGTCGGTGGAGGCGCGGCGCGCGGCGATGGCGGCGTGGACAGGTGCCTGGCGCGCCTCCCGCAACGGAGAGACCACGGAACCTCTCTTCCTGGCGCTCAACGACACGCAACAGAAGTTCGGCATCTCGGATGGGCTGTTGGAAGAACTCGTCGCGGGCACCACCATGGACCTTGACGCGCAGCCGCAGGGGACCCGCGTCGTCTCGCTTGCCGGAGAGGACGCTGAGGTCCGTACTCTGCACATCTACACGTCGCAGGACGCGCTCGAGGCGTACTGCTACCTGGTCGCATCGGTCGTCGGTTTGGTGTGCATTCGGATTTTTGGCTACCGCGACCCGCATGCGGAGGCGCTGGCCATTGATACCGGCAAGGCCTTCCAACTCACCAACATTCTGCGCGATGTGAAGGAAGACGCCGAGCGTGGCCGCATTTACCTGCCTGAAACTCTGCTTGCGGAGTACGGCGTCACGCCCGAGCGCCTGCTCGCCCTTACGGCGGGCGCCTCGCCTTCGGCACGCGAGCTTGCAATGCTTGGGCGCTTCAGTGCACGTGCGGAGACGCTGTTTGCCAGCGCCGAAGAGCTGCTGCCCTTACTTGATCGGGACGCGCAGCCTGCCATGCGTGTGTTGGTGACCATCTACCATCGCCTCTTGCAGCACGCGGAGCGACGGGAGGGCATTGTGTTTCATCAGCGGATCTCGGTGCCGACGACGGAAAAGCTCACCATTCTAGGTCGTGGCGTGATCGACTCACTGCTGGCGAGGTCGGCTTGACCACGGCAGCGCCGCCCGATGTGTTGATCATTGGTGCCGGGCTGGCTGGCCTGGCGGCGGCGGTCGCGCTCTCGGGTGCGGGCGCTCGTGTTCAGCTGTTGGAACGCAAGCCGCATATCGGTGGCCGCGCCTACTCGTATCAACATCCCGCGCTCGGCGAGGAGATCGATTCGCAGCATGTGCTGCTGGGCTGCTGCACCAACCTTGTGGATCTGTGCCAGCGCTCCGGCGCGGATGAGTACATCCGCTGGTACGACCGCATCACCTTTCTGGAACCTGCCACGGCCGAGCACGCCGTTCGACGCAGCGAGATTGGCCCGGGCGGCCTGCCTGCGCCGCCCAGCGCGACCCTGAACTTTCTACGTGCGCCCATGCTCGGCTTGCGCGATAAGCTCGGCATCGTGCGCGGTCTTACCGAGTTTCTCCGCGGGCAGCCTGCCAGTGATGCCGAGGCTTTTACCACCTGGCTCGAGCGCACCCGGCAGACACCGCTTGCCATCCAGCATTTCTGGGAGCCGATCGTGCTGGCGACGCTGAACGACAGCTTTGAGCGCAGCTCAACACGCTATGTGGGCAAGGTGGTTCACGAGACGCTGTTGCGCAACGGCGCCGGCGGCCGGCTGGGCATCCCAACACAGCCGCTTTCAACCTTCTATGCCGCGTTCGTGCGTCTGGCGGAGGAGCAGGGGACGGAGTTACGACTGCGTACGGGTGTCGAACGGCTGGAGCACACGCCGGAGGGTCGTTGGCGTGCCTACCTGCGCGATGGTGGTGCCGTAGAGGCCGGGCAGGTGCTGCTCGCGTTGCCTTTTGAGGCGACGACGGCATTGCTGGGAACTCTACCGCGCACGCCGCCACTGCAGAAGGTCTGCGAGGATCTCAAACAGTTTGTGCACGCGCCCATCACGACGATTCACCTGTGGTTCGATCGCGCGGTGACGAATCTCCACACTGCGGCGTTGCTGGATACACGCATTCAGTGGATGTTCAACAAGACGCTGATCCGTGCACGCAGCGGGGAGCAGACCTCCGTCGGTGGTCAGTATCTGGAGCTCACCATCAGTGGGTCGTTTACTGAACTGCAAGAGTCGCGCGAGGCGATTTTGGGCTCGGCGCTGGATGAGCTGGTTCGCTTTTTCCCCAAGGTACGGGAGGCGAAGCTGCTGAAATCGGGCGTGCTCAAGGAAGCTCGCGCGACCTTCTCCGTGCTGCCAAAACTTGACCAGTTTCGACCGCTGAACGGTGCGCCTGGCGAAGGTCTTTACCTTGCGGGCGATTGGACCCGCACCGACTGGCCTTCCACGATGGAGGGTGCGGTGCGCAGCGGCCGGCTTGCTGCGGAGGCGATGCTGGGCGGACGGGGTGGCGAGAAGACCCTGCTGACGCCGGATCTAGCCCCGGCCGGACTTGCGCGCCTGCTTGTCTGAGCGGATTGTGTCGCTCGGCTCAGTGCGAGATTAGGACCACACCTACAGCGACAAAACTGACGGCCAGCCAGCGTCTCCGGTCGACGTTCTCGCCGAGGAAGAGCTTCGCCGCGATGGCATTGCCGATGTACGTCAGCGCGCCTACTGCGGGACCTGCCAGTGACAGGTCTACGAGGCTGAGCGTGTACAGCATTGCAAAGAAATTGAGCGCCATACAAAGGGCGCCGACCAGAAATACGGGGCTGGAGAGTACGGCTTTGACCGTGCCGCGCATGCCGCTGCGCTCGCGGATGAGATCGAGATCGCCAAGCCGGCGCATAGCTGAGGCAATGGCACACTCGCCAACAATCGCGAGCGCGGTCACCACGACGATGCAGCTCCAGGCAGTCAAAAGATTGTGGGCATGAGGAAAGGCCATCACCGCACCGCCCCGGAGTCCATCACTGCGAGTTCCGCCGGTTCCTCGGTGGCGATGGCGGTTTCAGTCTTGGGCGGTCCACCCGCTACAAAGCCCACGGCGCAGACGATAAGGGCGATGCCGGCCCAGCGGTAGGGGGAGAGCTGCTCGTGCAGCCACACCCGGCTCAGCAGGGCCACCACCACATAGCCGAACGCCGTCGCGGGCATGACAAAGGTCAGATCTGCCCAGCTTAACGCTGTCATGTAGCTGGAGAAGAAGCCGATGAGCAGCACGATACCCGCGACCACATAGCCGTTGAACAGAGCGTGCCATAACAACCCGAGATGATGCACGTCCACACGGCCCACCTGCGCCATCCCACGCGAGAGCATGGTGTCCCCGACGGAGGCCGTCAAGGTGACGGCCGCGAGGATGGCGTATTGCGAAGCTTTGAGCCGATACTTCATGGGCGGATTTCGTGTTGTGTGATGCTATAAGCAAAGACCCGAATCCGAAACCGGACGCGGGTCTTTTTGTTCGACAACGATGTGATTTCAGGCGTTCATGCTGACGGACTCTTGCTGACGTAGATCGCTCTCTTCCTTGGCCTTGCGCACCATGGCGTTGCGCTCCTTGCGCAGCTTCATGAAGCTTCTGGCCTCGACGTAAAGACGGGGCACGTCGCGGTTCACGATGGCCTTCCAGACCACGCGGGCAGCGGCCTTGGGGCGGAAGTAGTACTCGTCGTAAAACTTGTGCACCATCTCCATCACGTACTCGGTGGGCAGACCGGGGTATTCGATGTGCGCCATCTGGTGGCCGCCGTGGTCGTTCATGCCCTTGTTCGTGATGTAGCCGTTTTTCTCAGCGAAATCGTAGAACTCGGTGCCGGGGTACGCATGCGCGATGGAGACCTGTACGGTCTCGCAGTCGAGTGTCTTGGCGAAGTTGATGGTGTTGCGGATCGACTCCTTGGTTTCGCCCGGCAGGCCGAGAATGAAGTCGGCATGGATGACGAGGCCAAGGTCGTGACAATCCTTCACGAAGTCACGCGCCCGTTCGACGGTGGCACCCTTTTTGATGTTCTTGAGAATTTGCGGATCGCCGGATTCAAAACCGACGATCAGAAGCCGGCAGCCTGCATCCTTCATCGCTTTGAGCGTGTCGCGGTCGGTGGTGACGCGCGAGGTGCAAGACCAGGTCAGGCCGAGCGGCTTCAGCTTGGCGCAAAGTTCGACGGTGCGGGCCTTCTGGATGTTGAAGGTGTCGTCGTCGAAGAAAAACTCCTTCACATTGGGGAAATTTTCCTTCGCCCACTTCATCTCGGCCGCCACGTCATCGGTGGAGCGCTTGCGCCAGGCATGACCGGAGAGCGTCTGCGGCCACAGGCAGAAGGTGCACTGGGCAGGGCAGCCGCGCGTGGAGTAAAGCGAGACGTAGGGGTGCAACAGAAAGGGCACGTTGTAACGCGTGACGTCCATGTCACGCTTGTAGATCTTGGTCGCCCACGGCATTGCGTCAAGATCTTCAACCTGGGGACGATCGGGGTTGTGCTGGATGACGCCGTTCTCGTCCTTGTAGCTGATGCCGAGGATCTCGTTCATCGGCTTGCGATTGGCGAACTCCACCACCGTGAAGTCGAACTCGCGGCGGCAGATAAAGTCGATGGCCTCGCACTCATTCAGCGCGCGGTCGGGGTCGGTGGTTACCGGGGGGCCAACGAAGGCGATCTTGATAGCCGGGTTGGCGGCCTTGATGGCGCGCGCCAGACCGTGGTCACCCGTCCAGCCTACCGTTGAGGTGAAGAGCACGAGAAAGTCGAAGCTCTTCGCGGTCTCAATCACTTCGTCTGCGGAGACGTGGTGTGGTGGAGCGTCGAGCAGCTTCGAGCCTTCCAGCATACCCGCCGGGTACGCAAGCCACACGGGATACCAGTACGACTCAATCTCACGTGTAGCTGGCCAGCGGGAGCTTGCGCCGCCGTCAAAGTTTTCGAACGAAGGAGGGTTCAGCAGCAGGGTCTTTAGAGGCGCCATAACTGGTCCTAGTTTACCACTCGGTTAAGGTGCCTGCACCAGCGGTAGGGCATATAGGCCCTGTGAGGCAGCACGCAGAGGCTATGAGTGCGGGCTCGCTGGAGAGGTCGGCGGGGGCGCACTGCCCGGTGCCGAGGAGGGAGCGGAAGGCACCGGCGCGGAGGGCAGGGACGAGGGCGCTGTCCCGGTTGTGGGTGCGGTGGCGGGGGTAGACTCAGTGGTCGTCACCCCGCCGGCCGCGTTCCCGGGCGCGAGCTCCACGCCCGGTGCGGTGCCTGGAGGGGCGATAGCTGACGGTACGGCGGCAGGCGCTGCCGTTAAGCCTGGTATGCTCGCGGCCAGGTAAGTGGCCAGCGATCCCTCCTGACGCATAAGGGTTACCTCCGCCTGGTGCAGCTGCAGTTCAAGATTGAGTGTGTCGAAGATGCGCTGCCGCTCCGTCAGGCGCGCGTTGAGCTCATCTTTCGGGCTTAGTTGCGGCCCGCCCGCCACGCCGTTGGCGGCCTGCAGTCGAAGACGCAAGGCGTCCAGCTCATCCTGTGCAAGATCGTGATCAAGCGACGTAAGCGCTACGCGGGCAGCGAGTTCTTTGACCGCATGACGGCCGCGCAGCCCATTCTCAAAGTAGTTTGCCTCGCCTATCTTTGCGTCCAGCAGGGCGTGGGCTGCATCGGCGGCCGACTCCCTTGCCTTGGCGCGACGCACCATGTCGAGTATGGGTAAGGTGAGTTGCACACCGGCGCTGAGGGAATTGAAGCTGTGCAAGGCTCCGGTGACGAGATCCTGACGAAAGCCGGGGTAATAAGTGTCGTAAGAGGTGAAAGCGTCGGAGATCCTGCTGTAGTTTGCCGAGAAAGAGAACTGCGGCGTTTGCAGGGCGCGTTTATCCCCGCGGGCGGTGTACTGCCGGGCACGTGCGTTCGCAAAAGCCGGTGAGCTCGCTTCGTACGCCTGAGGGTCGATGTGCACATCGGCCGGCTCCTTTGTCGGCACCTTCAGCAGAGGAACGGAGTCCGAAACGGTTTCCCAGCCCGCGGCCGGCAGGGCTGTCAGTAGGGCGAGATGCTCCTGGTAGAAAGCGACGCCATCATCCAATTCAACCAAGGCAAGCGTGATCTGTGCCGCGGTACGCTTTACACGACTCAGTTCGATGTGCGGATCAATGCCAGCGCTGAAGCGATCGTCGACGATCGCAACGAGCTTGCTGGTGATGGTCGCCTCGTCGACCTCGATGGCGCGGCGGCGCGAGATGTTGTCCAGCGCGAGATAGGTGTTAATGGTGTCTTCGGAGACATCCGCACGCACCGTGTCTAACGCCAGCTGCGCCGCACGCACGCCCGAGCGAGCCGCCCGCACGTAGTCGGGTTGCGACAGGCTGAACACGAGACTCTGCGCGTCCGCGCGGAAGACCACCGGTGGGGACAAGGGAGCTCCCACCTCACGGCCAACCCCCGCATTTGCAGATACGGCAGGAACAAAGGCATCCCTGGTCTCGCTCAGTACCGCTTTGGCACGGTCAAGGTCTGCCTGGGCGATCTTCACCCGTGGGCTGTTCTGTAGCGCAAGGTTTACAGCGGTGGACAGCGAGATTTGTGCGCCGGCTGTGCATGACAACAGCCCCGGCGCCAGAAGCACGCCGGCGAAGACAAGCCTGCGGAACAATCTGGCGGGACTGACGCGGACGGGGAGGCGAGAGCTGCTCAAAGGGCACCCAATCCCTTCTGTGCCGGGGTGTAGCGGGAGGCGAGGTGAAGTGCCTCATCGTACTCTGCCCTGGCCTGGTCCTTCTCGCCAAGACGGGCCAGCATATTGCCGAGGATGACGTGAACGCGGCATGCCGGCGCGATGTCGCTGCGGTCGCCATGCGTCAGGTAGTTGCGAATCGTTTGCAGAGCCAGATCGGTCTGGTGCTCATCGTCCAGAATGCCGGCGGCTTCCACCACTGTGGCATCCATGGCGGGGTCCGCCGCGATGGTTTGGCGGGCGATCACTGCCGCCTTTTCGCTGAGGTGATGGCGGTCGTAGAAGGCCGCCAGGTCCACCATGGAGCCGGGCGTATGCCCGGCGGCGGCTTCCGCCTCAAACTCGCGTTCCGCCGTGGCGTCGTCCTTGTCTTTTTCGGCAGCCATGGCACGAATGCGGTGGCTTACGGCGGGCAGGGAGCCCTCGATGCGTGCGGCCAGCGCCAGCGCTTTGTCGCGGCCGCCCCCCACAATCACTGGCGCGCTGGTGTAGTACTCGCCCAGGTCGACACAGGCCGCTTCGCTGTTCGGGTCCAGGGTCACGGCGGTTTCGAGCGCGTCGCGCACCTGCAGCGCCAGCTTTAAGCCCCGCACCATGCCGGCATGCTCGGCCTGGTGCCCCAGAGCCCGGCCGGTCCAGTCCTGCGCTTCGCTGCTTTTAGCGAGGCCGTTGGCCAGAGCTGCCTCACACTCGGCTGCGGCGTCGGCTGCGAGTCCCTCTGAGAGCCAGACGCGACACAAGAGGAGGTGTGCCGCGCCGCTGGTTGGGTCGACCGCGAGTACGCCTTTCAGCGTTCCGGCAGCGTCATCGGCGTGCCCGTCCAGCAGCGCTTTCTGTGCCTCTGGAAGCCGTTGTCCCATTGTCGCCGCGACTGGCATCGCACAGACTGCCAGGGCGAGGCCGAGAAGCCAGCTTCCTCGACGGTGCACAGCCTTGGGGAGCCGGTTGTCAGGCGCAAGCGGGAAAGATTGGAGCGCCTCTGCGGGAGAGATGGGCCTTGGCTTCACGGCTGCATCCGTACCGGGAGGCCGTCCTGGAGATCCACGTCCGTGGTGGCACCCAGAGCAACCAGATCGCCAGGAGCCAAACCACCCGTCACCTCGATGCGTGTGAGGTTCACGACGCCTACGGAGACCGTGGTCTTCACGAGTTTGCCGTTGATGATGCGGTACACGAAGTTGCTTGCGCCAAGCGTGTGGAGCGCTTCTCGCGGCAGGCTCAGCACGCCGAAGCGCTGCAGGGTGATTACGGTGACGGTGACGTTTGTGTTGGGCAGCAGATCGCCATTGGCGTCATCGACGCTGATCAGACACTCGCCGACGTTGCGGCTCCCCACGTTCGTCACGGTGGTGGGGGCCTGCGTCACGTGGCCGTGCCAGATGCGGTCGGGCTTGGCATCCCACACGATCGAGACGGCCTGCCCTCTGGCCAGGCTACCGATGACGGGCTCATCGAAAAAGGCACGCACTTGCAGCTTGCGCAGATCCGCTACGCTGATCAACGTTTGTCCAGGGTTGACGTAGTCGTAGCGCGCGATGGGCAAGGAATACACGGTGCCCTCAATGGGGCTGTGCAGATCGATGTTGGCCAGGGTGCTTTGTGCGGTGGCGAGCTCCTGCCGATCGCGTTGTAGTTGTGATTGGTTGTTGGCAAAGTCGCCGTCCCCGTAGCGGCCAGTCAAGCGGGTCTGAAGTTGAGTGACCCTCGCCTGATCGTCAGTGACGCGCTGCTGTGCGGCCGCGACCTCGTTGGCCGAGGAGGCGCCGCGAGTCTGCAGTTCACTCAGGGCTTTCAGATTGGTGATGGCCACTTGCAGTTCGCGCTGGGCGTTGCCCAGATCAGAACGCTCCCCGAGCAACTCGTCGTGGGTGCCGCCGCTGCGTAAATTGCGCTGGTCCTGGCCGTTGACTTCCAGCTGGTTTCGCGCGTTCGCCACGCGTAACTGCGCCTCACTGCCGTCGAGCTTTAAGAGCGCCTGGCTCGGATGCACGAGCTCGCCGAGCCGCACATACAACTGCTGCACCGTGGTAGGGCTGGGCGCGTGGGCCTGAAAGTCCACCAGCGGCTCCACCCGGCCGTTGGTGGCCACGGTCTTTACCAGGTCGCCCCGCTCGGCGCGGGCTGTGCGCACCGTGATCCGTTCCCGAGTTCTCGGAACGACGAAGTACAGTGTGCCTGCCGCGAGGATCAGGAAGACGACAACACCGATCCAAAGGCGGCTTTGATTGCTTGAGTTAGAAGCCATACGCAAAGACACAGTATATAAGACACACTCCGGCTTTCACGGTCTCAGAACATTATCGCGAGGGCACACCCTCTTCATAAAGATCTGTTCTCAAGCGCAACGACTTCCAGCTCCCAGCCGCCGAACTCGGGATGCCAGTTGCGTCGCAACCGATAGGCGAGGTCGAAGTGCATGCCCTGCACCCAGTTCTCGACCCTTGCGCGCTGCGACCAATCGACGCGCCGGCTCCAGGCCATCGCTCGGAAGCGCCGACTTCCTGCTTCATCTTCCACCTGCAGTGCAAGGTGTCTCTCCCCCAGCACGCGTGGTGCGCCCGCCAGGCGCAGGCCGGGGGCCAGGAAGACGCACTCCGGGTTTCCATGACCGAACGGCTCAAAACTCTCGTAGGCGGCGAAGAACGCCGGTGTGAGCTCTCCCAACCCGAGGAGCAGATCACAGGCGGGCAACTTGTTCACCGGTTCGGGCCGGTAGGACGAGGCGAAGCGCTCCAGGCTCCGCTGCAGCTCCGGGACGCGGGCCGAGGGCAGCGCGAACCCCGCCGCGTGGGCGTGCCCGCCGAAGCGGGAGAACAAGGGCGGGTCGGTTTCGCCGTGAACCGCAGTGAGGGCGTCGAGGAGATGAAACCCGGAGACCGAACGACCGGAACCATGCGCCACGCCGTCCTCGTGGGTCAGCACCAGCGCCGGACGCCCGGTGCGGTCCACCACACGCGATGCCAGGATGCCCACCACCCCCCGATGCCAGCGGTTCGCCTCGGTGTCGTCCAGCACCACGCAGCCGGGCAGCCCCGCCTCAGTGGCGACGATCGCCGCCAGCCGCACTTCGATGTCCTCCAGGGCGCGTGCCTCGGTCGCCCGCCGGTCATCGTTTAGCCGATGCAGTTTTTCAGCAAGTGTCCGGGCCAGGGCAGGGTCGCGTTCCAGAAACAGGTCAACCACGTCGGAGGCGATGTCCATGCGCCCGGCCGCATTGATGCGTGGCCCGATCCGGAAGCCCACATCGGTCGCCGAGACCGGGCGGCTCAGGTCCACACCCGCCAGCTCCATCAACGAACGCAATCCCGGCTGGACCGGCTGCCGCAACGCCCGCAGACCAAGGGACGCGATGACTCGATTTTCACCCGTCAACGGCACCGAGTCCGCGATGGTAGCCAGCGCCAAAAGCTTCAGGAACGAGGGTAGCGTCTTTTCCCGCAGGCGCTGACGGTCCCCCTCCGTGGCTGCCGCCTCCGCGAGCAGTGCCTGCGCCAGCTTGAAGGCTACGCCCGCCCCGCATAGCTCCTTGCACAGATACGTGCAGCCCGGCTGGTTGGGGTTCAAGACGGCCACGGCCTGGGGGATACCCGCGCTGTCGGGGAGGTGGTGGTCGGTCACAATCAGGTCCAGACCCAGGCGCGCCGCTTCCTCGGCCGCCGCAAAGGCCCGAATACCGGTGTCAACGGAGACCACCAGCCGTACACCCTCAGCCGCCGCCTCGGTGAGCCGGGTTTCACGCATCCCATACCCTTCGCGTATGCGATGGGGAATGTGGTAACGCACATCCGCGGTGACCTGCATGGCCGCAGCCGCTCGCTCCAGCGCCGTCTTTAACAGAACCGTGGCCACGGTGCCATCGACGTCGTAATCGCCGTAGACCAGAATCGGCTCGCGGTTCCGCAACGCCGTTCGCAAACGCTCGACGGCTTTTCCCAGCCCGAGCATGGTGTGCGGGTCATGCAGATCGTCAACACTGGGACAAAGAAAGCGGGCGGCTTCGGCTTCTGTCGCGATCCCGCGGCACAGCAGCAGGGTAGCGATGGCCTGCGGCACAGCGAGGCGCTGCGCGAAGGCCTCAGCCGCTGTTTCGTCGATGCTCGCCGCCGCAACCTGCCAAGGCAGGACGGACGATGCGGCCGGGACCTCTATCGGGGACTCCATTCAGCGCGGCCCTACTCGTCGTCGTGGTCGTCGACGATGATGCCGCCCAGCTCCTGGGCCGTATCGAGCAGCGCCTGAAAGCGGTCGTACCACTCCGTCGCTGTCTCATACAGAAACACCACGCCGCCGTGCGCGAATCCCAGCTGCAGATACCCGGTCTTGCCCACGTGCCGCATCAGTGCCTGCGCCTCTTCGAGGTCGGAGGCCTCCGGATCGGGGTAGCTGGCATCGCGTAGCTGCTTAATCAGGGCCGCGACGTCCTCCGGTTCCAGCAAGACATCGTTCATGGTGATGAAGGGGACATTGGCCGCCTTCGCATGCTCTACAAAATCTTTCCAGCCATCCACATCGTCGTCTTCAAACGCCACGGTGGGCACATCTTCCGGCACAAAGGCACTCATCCGCCTCAGGCCGTGCCCGGCGATGAACGCAACCATGTCGTCCTTCAGAGTGGTCAAATCGTCAAAGGTCATCGGATCCATCTTCGCACCATCGTCCCTGGCCGGGGGCGAGCTTGCTCCCGCGTGAGTCTGCTAACCTGAAGGTGCCCATGATCTTCTCGAAGGACTATATCGGCTATCTGGCGCGCCAGACGACCAAACATCTCATCGCCGCCAAGATGATCCACACCGACAAACCTGCTTTGGTAAACGAGCGCGTCACCGCGGGTCTCGTCGAGGAACTTTCGCTCGAAGACCGCATCAACGAAGAGGTACGCGTCATTCTGGAGGCGTTCCAGAACGACATGCTCAAGACCGGTGCGAGCTACCCTGAGATGTTCAAGAAGGTGAAAACGGAGCTCGCCCGCAAATATAAGGCGGTGCTATGAGAATCAGCCGCGACAAGCTCAATAAGATCGCCCACACCGTCGCCGACACCCTCGCCGAGATTCCCGAGGTCGACTTTTTGGAAGATCGCAACACGATTCGGCAGGAGGCGCGCAAGGCCCTCGAGAAGCTGCTGATGGACGAACTTAAGATCGATGGGGCTGCGCGACTGAAGATTAGCTCGCAGCGCAAGATTATCCTGGAAGGCTCGCAGGAGTGGGACATTCTCTACCGCAAATACTACAACGATGAGGTAAAGAAGCTGGGGATCTAGTGCCGTGGAGAGCTTCTAGCCTGAGGTGGGATTCGTGTGGGCGCACCTGAATTCAGGGCTCGGTTCTCCCGATTTGGCAGCTCGGATGACTCCCATGCCACCGCTATCTTTTGCTATACTTACGGAGTCGCAACGGGTGTTCTATCCGTTCTGTGGCGATATGGTGTAACTGGTTAACACGTCGCCCTCTCAAGGCGAAGAGTTCGGGTTCGAGCCCCGATATCGCTACCAAATCTTCAAAGAATCGAAACCAGCGAAGCAGACTCAGGCGAAGTGTCTAGGTCTGCTTCGCTTGTTTGAAGCGCTCTCCGCGTTCTACACGTCGGGGAATCTTGTCCTCGCGATGGTCGCCGAAACTCTCACGCCCGCAGGACGAGCATAAAGGCGACGATGCCCTGACCTAGGTCAGGGCATCTGGGGACTATGCCTACTGTGATCACGCGAGGCGGCGACGCATCACGCCGGCTACCCCGAGGAGACCGGAACCCAGTAGAACGAAGCTCGACGGCTCGGGGGTGACCGCGGCGGTGTTGCGCGCGACAACCACGTCGTCAATGTTCACATCGCTTCCTGTCGTCTCAATGACGAGTAGATTGATGGGGTTCTTGCTCTCGTCCGAATCAAACGTGCGAAATACACCCTGGCCCGTGGGGTCGGTGGGAATGGTGCCCGTGACGTCATAGACGAGATTGCCACCCTCGTAGCCGAGGAAGCTAAAAGTGGAAGGGTCGACGTCGTTTACCAAGTCAGCGGAGGTGAAATCGAAGTTGCCGCCATTGGTCACTGTGACGTCGATGGAGGCTGGCCCAGTCGCAAAGATGCTGGGCGCTGGATTGCCGAAGAAGTTATTGAAGAAGAACTGCCCCGACGCGTTCTGCACCGAAAACGCGCCTTGCGTGTAGGTCTTCAACGTCTTGTCGTTGCGGCCGTTGTTGTTGAACTTAATCGTGATAGCCCGAGCCGCGAGGCTGGACGAAAGCAGAAGGGTACTGACGGCTAAAGCGCGCAGTCGCATATGAAGAGAAGCTCCAGGTAAGACGTGAGGCTAAGCTACTACAACGATTGTGCTATTACCGTCAGAAAATCAGTACACAATGGTAACCACCTCCAGTACTGCGTAAGTGCGAGTGCCGCTTGAGGGGTCACGGCTTTCCCTTCTACGACGATGGTGGGTCTCGCTTTCGCTAACCGGGTAGCAGCTATTCCCCGAAAGTGGAGTTTTCGGAGCACGATACGAGTCATACCGTTTGTGCATGGGCCCTGACACGCAAGACCTCGCCGCACAGTCCCAGGCCGAGATACAGGCTTTCACGCAGCAGGTACTGCGGCGTTTTCGCCAGGCGCTCCCTGACCCCGGGGACCGCGCCCTCTTCACTCGCCTCATGGGTGAAGCACGGGCTGCCGGCCTGAACTGGACCGATAGCCTGGAGTATGTGGCGCAGCAGCGTTCCAGCCGGTGCCGTTAATGGCCATTTAGTACAACGGACGAATCCGTCCGGCGAGGGCCAGCGTTCGTTCCCTGTGCTCGCAGCAGCGAAGCGTCTCCTATACTGAAGGGGTGAGCAAGACTTTTTATCTCGAGACCTTTGGCTGCCAGATGAACGCGCACGACTCCGAAAAGGTGGTCGGGACGCTGCAGAGCGAAGGGTACGCCCAGGTCAGCGACGAGGCTGATGCGGGCCTGATCCTGTACAACACCTGCTCCATCCGCGACAAGGCGGAGCAGAAGGTCTTCCATCGCCTGAATGAGTACAAGCGCATGCAGGGTGAAGGCAAAAATTTTGCGGTGCTCGGCTGCGTGGCCCAGCAGGAGGGCGAGAAGATCTTCGAACGCGCCCCCTATGTGTCGATGGTCGCGGGTTCGGCTTCGTACCGGAACCTTCCCGAGATGCTGGCGCGTCTGGAGGCCGGGGAGACGCGCATCACCGGGCTGGACGATCGGCAGACCGACCAGACCTTTGATACGGAGTTCACCTCGCGCTCCAACCCGCATCGCGGGTACATCACCATCATCGAGGGTTGCGACAAGTTCTGCGCCTACTGCGTGGTGCCGTACACGCGCGGCAAGGAACGCTCGCGCACCTCGGCCTCCGTACTTGCCGAGGCGCAGCGCATCGCCGCCCTGGGCTACACGGAGATTCAACTGCTCGGGCAGAACGTGAACAGCTACCTGGATCCCAGTGGCAAGCGGACGTTTGCGGAGCTGCTGATCGCCGTCGGCGAAGTGGCCGGCATCCAGCGAGTGCGGTTTACCACTTCCCACCCGCGCCAGTTCACCAAGGACATCGTCGACGCCATCGTGGCGTACCCGCAGCTCTGCAACCACGTGCATCTACCGGTGCAATCGGGATCTTCGGCCACGTTGCGCGCGATGCAGCGGGAGTACACGCGGGAGTGGTACCTCGAGCGCATTGCCTGGATGCACGCGGCAGAGAGGGATATTTCGATCACCTCCGACATTATCGTGGGCTTCCCGGGTGAGACTGACCGCGATTTCGAGGACACGATGACGCTGCTGGCGGAGGTGCGCTATGACGCGATCTTCGGCTTCAAGTATTCTCCGCGACCAAATACGCCGGCGATACACATGCCAGACTCCATTCCGGAGGAGGTCAAGATCGAGCGCCTGGCAATTCTGAACGCGCGGCAGCGGGAGATTCAGCGCGAACATTACAGCCGCCATCTTGGCGAAGTGATGCCGGTGATGGTTGAGGGCCACAACACCTCGCGCGGACAGGTTACCGGCCGCTCCGCGCAGAACAAGACGGTGAACTTCACTTGCGACAGCGTGCCGACCGTTGGCAGCTACCTGGATGTGCGCGTCACGCAGATCTTTCCTAATTCGCTGGTCGGCGAAGCTGTCGGGGTCGCGCTGTCGCCATCGCCGGCGTTGTTGGCCCACCAGGCTTTGAATGCCCGCTTTCCCCATGCGCTGTAGTCCGCCCGCAGCGCGGATGCGCTGCTATGCGTGCGTCACCAACGGGTACACCCGCTTGGCTCCATCCGCGCATCATTCGCGCTAGACTGAAACGCGATGCATCTCCCGGGCTTCCAATCCGACGTTGAACAAACTGCCGAACCCGAGGTGGAGGTGCGGATTCGCGGGTTGATGCTCGACCCCTCGAACCGCTCGCCTATCGTTGTATTGAACGATCTCAGCGGGGAGGTGGTGCTGCCCATCTGGGTGGGCCTGTTCGAAGCCAATGCCATCGCGCTGGAGATTGAGAAGACCACCACGCCCCGGCCCATGACGCATGATTTACTACGCAACGCCATCGCCGGATTGAACGCCCGTGTCACTCGCGTTGTAGTCGGCGCGTTGCGGGGCGACACCTTCCATGCCACGGTCTGGATGGATCAGGGAGGCGAGCCTGTGGCGCTCGATGCCCGGCCTTCCGACGCCATCGCTCTGGCTCTGCGCGCTGATTGCCCGATCTTTGTGAGCCGTGAGGTGTTCGAGCATGCTCGACGCGCCTCCGCGGGCGGCAGCTCTGTTACGGCGGAGGACATGCGCCGCTGGCTCGAAAATCTGGGCGATGATGAGATGGGCCGCTACAAGATGTAGGCCGGTCCCCCCGTGCCTTCGGCTGCCATGCTCCGCAACGTCTTCTCTCTTACCCACGCTCTGTTCCGTCTGCTGAGACCGGCAAGGAAGGGCCGTCTGCGCCCTGTCGTGGCTGGCGCAACGGTGCTGTATGCGCAGTTCGAAAGACCTTTGGGCTGTTGTATTCACGGAACCCCGCTGATTGAAGCTCTGAAGGCGATCGGACCCGGCGTGCAGGTCGTTGTGGCCACGTGCGGCCCGGGGGCGGCGACCCTGCGCCATCACCCCGGCGTCGATCACCTGATCGAGCTCGATACTGATCCGCTTGGATCGTCGCTGGGCTTGTGGCGCGCGGCGCAGGAGCTGAGGGCCCGGCTACGAAAGAGCAACATCGTGCCCGACGCGGTGGTGCAGGACGCCTCCAGCCGCCGCGGCACGTGGGCGCTCTTTTCGGCGCTGCTGCGGCTGGCGCCAACCGTGGGATTCGCGGCTGCGCCGCAGCTCTACGACGTTCACCTGCCGTACGCCCCAGGCCTGAGCCTCATCGATAACAACCTGCGGGTCATCGGCGCGCTGGGAGGCAGCAACGCACATCGTGAGCCAGCTGTGTTCTTCAATGGGTGCGACCTGGAGAAGGCCCGATTGCTGCTCTCCCGCTGCTCAGCAAGCCGCAAAGGGCTGATTGCGTTTGTGCAGCAGGGTAGTGGAGGCCAAGCCACACGGTGGCTCGACGAGCGCTTCGCTGCGGTCATCCGGGAGCTGGAGGCGGCAGGCTACGCGAGCGTGTTCCTGGGCACCGTCGCCGATGCGGATGGTGTCGAACGGGTTCGCCGGCAAGCGGCTTCGTCAGGGCTGTCGCTTGCCGGGGAGACGAGCATCCCGGAAGCGGCTGCGGTGCTTTGCCTGTGCGACCTGCTTATCTCCGTCGACACGGGCACGATGCACCTTGGCCGCGCCGTCGGCGTTCCCATGGTGGTCCTGGGGCCAAGCTGGCAGCGGCCCCTGGAGTGGTTGCCATTGGGTCTGGAACAGGTCCGCATCCTGCGCGGGCCCGATCAGGAGCAGGCTCCACCGGACTACCATCTCGACGAGATCAGCGTTGCGGAGGTGCTGGCGGCCAGCGCAGAGTTGTTCAGTCTCTACCCACCCGCAGCCGCGGCGCGTGAGGCCCGTGTGCGGGCACGATTAGCGGGTTCGCGAGATCGCGGGTCAGCCCGTTAGGGTGCGTTCATATATAGCTGCGAAGTGCCCTCGCCTAGCTGAAAAGTGCCCTCGCCTAGCTTCGAAGTGCCCTCGCGCCGTGTCATCTCGACCGGAGCAAGACGGCTTCATCGTCTTGCGTAGTGGAGAGACCCCTGTATTTTTGACGCCACGAATCCCATCAAAAGGCTCGGCGGCCCCAAATACAGGGGTCTCTCCACTCGCTGCGCTCGGTCGAGATGACATCGTTCGTGGGCAGATCTATATGTCGGTACAGCCTAGCTAGTCAGCAAATTAGCGGGTCAGCGACTTAGCGAATTTGGCGGTTAGCGGACGGCGACCTCATCCAGCCAGGCGAAGAACTCCGGGAAGGAGATGCTCGCCGCCTCGGCGCCGTGGATCTCCGTGTCGCCTTCGGCACGCAGTGCGGCCACGGAGAAGGCCATGGCGATGCGGTGGTCCATGCCGGAGTCGATAGCCGCGCCGTGCAGCCGCTGGCCACCAGGAATGTCCATGCCATCCTCGTGCTCGGTAACCTCGGCGCCCATCGCGCGCAGATTCTTCACGACCAGCGCAATGCGGTCGGATTCTTTGACGCGCAGCTCACGCGCGTCGCGGATGCGCATCCCGTTGGCGGTGTAGGGCGCGATGGCTGCGAGGACAGGAAGCTCATCGATCAGCTGCGCGGCGAGCGCCCCCGAGATGTCGATACCGACGAGTCCAGAGGGTTTGGTTTGCACCTGAATCGTACCTGCCATCTCGCCGTGGGTCTCGGCCACCTCAAGCATTTTGATCTGCCCGCCCATGAGTGCGATTACGTCCAGCAATGACGCCCGGGTGGGGTTCATGCCCAACCCGTCCAGCACCAGGTTGGCGTCGGGGAAGAGTAGCGTGGCGCATAGAAAAAAAGCAGCCGAGGAGATGTCGCCGGGCACCGTTAAATCCAACCCGGTGAGCCGTTGGTCCCCGGGAATGTAGAGCCGGTCGCCCCGGCGTTCCAACTCTGCGCCAAAGGCTCGGAGCGCCTTTTCTGAGTGATCTCGGGTGCGCACGCGCTCTGAGAGAGAGGTCGTTCCCTGCGCCTGCAGACCGGCGAAGAGGACCGCCGTTTTTACCTGCGCGCTGGCAATAGGGGCGTCGAAGTCGATGGCCTGCAACGGGCCGCCGTGTACCGTGAGGGGCGCATGTCCCTCGGTAAGCTCGATCCGCGCGCCCATTGCCTCGAGCGGCGTGCGAATGCGCTCCATGGGACGCGTCGTTAGCGAGGCATCGCCCGTGAAGCGAAACGTGCCTTCCCCAGCCGCGACCAGACCGGCGAGCATGCGCATGGTGGAGCCGGAGTTGCCGCAGTCGAGATCGCCGGAAGGAGGCTGCAAACGGCCGCCCGTGCCCGTGACGTTGACCACGCGACCCTCCGAGGTGACCGTCGAACCCATGGCCTGCATGCACGCCAAGGAGGAGTACGGGTCAGCGCCCGTGGAGAAGTTGGTGATACGTGAGGTGCCCTCGGCGAAGCCCGCCAGCATGGCATAGCGATGGGAGATGGACTTATCCCCGGGCAGCATGAGCGAGCCGCGCAGGCTGCGGGCGGGCTGGATCACACGAGTTTGCGAAGGGGCATCGGCCGTGACGGACATCCCCTGATCTTATGCGGCTTGCCGAGCGGTTTGGTAGGCCATGGCGAGGTCGGCGAGCAGAAACTGATAGAGCTGCGCGCGACCCTGCTCATCCGCCGCCCGCAGCACCGCGGATGGGTGTACGGTGGCCATCACGCGCTCGGCAAAGGCGGTCTGCTTGATCGTGCCGCGCTCTTTCATCAGGGCGAAGGTGCCGCCAAGGAGGGACTTCGCCGCAGAAGCGCCGAGGCAGAGGATCACCTTGGGGCGCACGGCATCGATTTCGGCGGCCAGCCAGGGTTTGCAGGCGGTAATTTCGCTCATCTTTGGGTTCTGGTGCAGACGCAGGCGGCCACGCTGGACGAACTTGAAGTGCTTCACGGCGTTGGTCATGAAGACCTCGTCGTGGCCGATGCCGATTTCATCGAGCGCCTTGCGGAGGACGCCGCCGGCGGGGCCCACGAAAGGCGCGCCCTGCCGATCCTCCTGGTCGCCGGGCTGTTCGCCCACCAGCATCAACGCCGCGGAGAGATTGCCCACGCCGGGCACGACCTGGGTGGCGTGCTCATAGAGTTCACACCCCTTGCAGCCGGGCATGGCGGCCTGAAGAACGGGGATCGTGTGCTCTGCAGGCACGAAGGGAGCGGCGGTGGGCTGTTTGCTTTGACGTGTGACCATGGCTGTGACTCGTGCCTCTGCCCGCTGCATCAGTTCGGGCAGCAGGGCTACTTCGGGGAGATGTTGCCAGTAGCGCACCGGCATCTCTGACCGCATCACGTCCGGGTTCAGCCGCGCCGGGTTGAAGATGGAACCGTAGTAGGACCGCCACAGCGTCTCGAGCTCATCCTCCTGCGGGGCGGACTCTTTGCCGGTGCCGGCGAAGAAGCGAAGCTGCTTTGTCTGTGGGTCCCAACTCACCGACTCATCGGGCGTGAGAATCGTCCATTGCATGGGCGCAAAGCGTTCCGCGAAGAACGGCGCGGCCAGCGGTACCAGTCGATGGTCGGGCCGATACCAGGCGATGAAGTGCTCCTGAGCCGTGCCGTCCGGGCCGGGTTCGTCGACCTTGCGAAAGCGCACAAAGGCGTGCATCTTGTGCAGGTCGCGCCGGATTTGCGCTTCCATGCGCTTCAGGGTTGCGACGTCGTCATCGACCTCGACCTTCAATAAATCACGCTCGGTTTGCAGCCTGTACAGCAAGCGGTACAACAGGTTCCATCGTGCGGGATCACGGTGCACGGCGACCAGCTTGGCTGCTTCCAGAAACGCCTTGGGCACATGCGGCTGAGTCACCGCGTGACCTGCGGGCGCCTCATCCATCGTGAGCAGATCCAGCGAGGAGGGCGCGGAGGCGTCTTCGAAATTAAGCTGCTCCGGGCTGTAGCCGCTACGCAGGGCGTCACGTGCCGCAGCTCGCCAGGCCTCGAAGTCAGGCGGGATAGTGACTCTATGCACGGCTACAACGCCCCTGTGAAGGCGCTGCTGGCGGCAAACAGCTCCATCTGCGCGGGAGCGGCTTGCAGTGTCGGCATGGTGGCGGCCGCCACGTTTAGAAGCGGAGCGCTGGGCAGATGATCCGATGCGGTGATGTACCCAGCGGCGTTCTTTAACTGCACGTGCAGCTTGCGCAGATGTTCGAGTGCAAGCTTCTGATAGCGGCGAATGCGGACGATGCGTTCGACGTTCTTGTAGCCGATACCCGGCACCCGCAGCAGCGCCTCACGCGGCGCTGTGTTGACGTCCACAGGAAAGAACTCCGGGTGCCGCTTGGCCCAGGAAGTCTTGGGGTCTTCGGCCAGCGAAAGCTCCGGTTCGGCGTCGGAGGTGAGCTCCCCGGCCTCGAAGCCATAGAAGCGCATGAGCCAGTCGGCCTGATAGAGGCGGTGCTCGCGAATCATCGGAGCTGCTTTCAGGGGCAGCCGCGCGTCCGCCTCAGGGTAGGGGCTGAAACCGGTGTAGTACACCCGCCGCAGCTTGTAAGCGCCGTACAGGTGGTCTGCCCGGGCGATGATCTCGCGATCGCTGGTGGGGGTAGCGCCCACCACCAGCTGCGTCGACTGGCCGGCGGGCGCGAACTTTGGAGCCTTGTCCAGGCTCAGCCGCGTGCGCTTGCGTTCGTCGTCGACTTCGTCCTTTTTTGCCTGGATCTGGCCCATGGTGGCCTCGATGATGACGGCCTTCTTTTCGGGTGCCAGCTGCACGAGGTCATTCTGGGTGGGCAACTCGATATTTGCCGAGAGCCGATCAGCCCACTTGCCGGCCTCGGCGATCAGGCGCTCGTCGCAACCCGGGATGGTTTTGAGGTGAATGTAGCCACCGAAGAAGTGCACGGAGCGCAGCGTTCGGGCGACGGCGATCAGCTGCTCCATCGTGTAGTCGGGCGACTGGATGATGCCGGAGGAGAGGAAGAGTCCCTCGATGTAATTGCGCTTGTAGAAATCCAGCGTGAGGTTAACGACCTCATCGGGGGTGAAGCGCGCCCGCTGAATGTCCGATGAGACGCGGTTGACGCAGAAGACGCAATCGTAGGTGCAGAAGTTCGTCAGCAGGATCTTCAGCAGCGAGACGCAACGCCCGTCGGGCGTGTAGCTGTGGCAGATGCCGGAGCCGTCCGAGTGGCCGATGCCTTTGCCGTTGCCGGCGCGCTTGGCCCCGGACGACGCACAGGAGGCGTCGTACTTGGCCGCGTCGGCTAGGATCTCAAGCTTCTGCTGAACGTTCATGGCCAAAGCCGACTCACCTCACCCACATTGGACGCTAGAAGCGGGGGCGAAGACAAGTCGAAAAGAGGTAGAAGTTTGCGAGGTGCCAGACCAGTGGAAAACATAGGTACAAGCCGAATGCTGCCGCCTCAAAGGCGGAAACATTTGACTCAGTGACCTACGGGGGTGTCCGGGTAAATCCGAATGTCCTCGAGGCCACGGTACCGCTCGGCAAAATCCATTCCGTACCCGACAACGAAGCGGTTTGGGATCTTGAAGCACACGTAGTCGGCCTCAATGGGGACCAGGCGACGTTCCGGCTTATCCAGGCAGGTCGCGATCTTCAGCGAAGCCGGCTTGTGCTGCAGCATCAGCTGCCGCAGATAACTGAGCGTGAGGCCGGTGTCGAGGATGTCTTCGACGAGGATGACGTGCTTGCCCTCAATCGGATTGTCGATGTCTTTGATCAGCTTCACGGCTCCCGAGGAGACACGTGCTCGGCCATAGCTCGACACCGCGACGAAGTCGAAGGTGTTATCGAGGTCGATGGAGCGGGCCAGATCGGAGAGGAAGATAGCCGCGCCTTTGAGGACGCCAATGAGCACGATCGCTTCGCCGGCGTACTCGGCACTAATCTGCGCGCCCACGGCTTGTACGCGCGCCGAGATCTCCTGAGTGGAAAACAAAACCTCCATCGCTCCCGGAGCGACGAACTCGATCGGTGTTGCAGCGGCCATGAAGAAAGGGTAGCGCGAAGCTCCGCTGCCGGGCAGAACGATATGAGGAAAACGGGCGCGCGATTCCGGAAAGGGAACGGAACGGTTCGCGAGAGCGCGGATGGCATACTGGGAGACGATGTTTCCGTTCCTGAATTTTGGTTCGCTCCACCTCGGTACCTTTGGCCTGATGCTGTGGTTGGCAGCGGTCAGTGGCACCTGGGTGCTGCATCGCAACTTCCTCCGTGGCGGCGTTGATGCCGACGCCCTGAACGTCGTCGTGTTCACCGTGATCGCGGGCGTTATCGGCGCGAAGCTATGGCATGAGCTGCAGGATGTTGGCGATCTGCGGCTTGCCTGGCACCAGATTTTGCTGCCCGGCGCCAAGCATCCGATGGAGGTCGCGTCGGGTTTCTTCTCATGGTTTCACGTAGGCTTCGCCTGGTTCGGCGGCTTGCTGGCCGGTGTGGCGACGCTGATGGCGCAGGGTGCCTCGCTGCGACTGAACGGACTTACCGGGCGCAAGGCCGCGATGCGCATGCTCGACCTGGCCGCACCCGCTGCCGCGATCGGCTATGGCGTCGGCCGCATCGGCTGCCTCACCTCCGGCGACGGCGACTACGGGAAGAACACCACCCTGCCCTGGGGTGTGCACATGATGGCCGGCAAGGATGAATACCACCGCGCGCTGATCCTGCCCGACCCGGCGAGTGCGCTCGTGCAGCCCACGCCCATCTACGAGCTTCTGTTTGCTCTGCTGATCGGCTGGTGGCTTTGGAAACGGGGCGGGAAGCCCTTGCCTCTGGGCTTCCTTACTGGCGAATACCTCGTGCTGAGTGGCGTCGGCCGCTTCCTCGTGGAGTTCGTCCGCATCAATCCACGGCTTTACTTTGGTATGTCCAACGCGCAGGTCGCGGCCTTGGGTAGTGCGGTTGTTGGCGCCGTGTTGATGCTGCTGACGCGCAACAATGAGGCTGTCATCGCAGAACCTGTGATGTCGAGCTCGCCGACGCACGATGTGGCCGCAGCTCAGTCACCAAAGCTACTGTGATTGCTACAGCTGTCGCTACTACAACCGCTTGAGATAGTCGCGGGCCTGCTCCAGCTCGGGGAAGAGCCGCTCCTCGGCCTGGAACTCCCGCGAGTGCACGCAGCGGCGCCCGGCGCGCACTTTGACGGGATGTTTCAGGTGCAGCATCTCGTGGTAGAGCAGGTATTCGATCGCGCAGCGCGGCGTTCCCGGCCGATCGAACACGCGGCTGACCACAATGGTGTTGTGCGCCGCGTCGTAGTGGCCCAGCATGCGCCTGGCTACGTGCTCGCTCCAGGTCAGCGTCGGTCTACCCAGTAGACCGTGGAAGAAGCGCCGGTTGACGGCCTCAAAGACCTCGTCGAGATCGTAGTGGTGCCCCTGGGGTGTGCTGATGCGCTTGCGCCCCCGGGTCTGCCGAATGCGCTCGGCCTGGCGTGCCACCGGCTCCGACTGGGTATAGCGGCGGTAGCAGTCAGCCTGTGTGGGAGCGATCGGTTTGCGGTAAAGCTTGGCCAGCAGAATGTGAGCGATCGCCCGGTGGACGCTCTCAGGTGAGTGCTCAAGAAGGTCAGACAAGCGGACGATCAGCTGGCCATCACGCAACCGGATTGTTGTGTTCAGGCTGGTGAAGCGGCGAAACCTCACCTCCAGCGCCGGCATGGGCGCACGGGGCCGAAGCTCGCGATACTCCTCATGGAAGATCGCGATCAAGGCTGGGTTGGCGACAGGAAGGGCGGACACAGGCACGCTGCCGTCAGGCTACCATGTGGCCACGATCTCTGCGAGGAAGCTCGACAGCTGTGGCTACTCCGGTGAACCCTGGACGGCGTGTGGGTCGGCGCTGCGCGCCTTCTCGGCTTTCTCGGCGTCTGGATGCGCTTTGAAATACACGTCCAGCTCCGTCCGCAGCTTCTCCGTGAGATCGCGGGTATCGGCTACGTTGTCCAGCGCGATCCGCCGCACCACGGCGTAGGCCTCGTCATCTGCGGGGGAGCGCAGGGCTGTTGACCAGCGCTCGGTAGCGTTCAGCAGTTTGGGCAGAGCTTTGCGTACGTCGCGATGCGCCTTGGCATACTCGTCGAGGTTGTCATTTAACTCGTCGGCGATCTGCCCAAACTGCTCCAGCAAATCGTGCGTTTCGCCGGCGAAATCGGTGTGCCCGCGGCGTTTGGTGAGCAGTGTTTCAAGCTCGTGCTCCCGGTCATCCAAAATGCGCTCAAAGGTCAGGAGGCGGTCAGTCGGCACGAAGGCTGACTCGCGGAGTGCCTCCACTTCACGTTGGCTCAAGACATTCTCCCTGGCCTGCGCTGAAGCAGGTGCAGACGAGAAACTTCCCAACGCTACCGCGAGCGCTCCAAACACGGCGACAACCCTTGGGCTAGTGCGCAAATACCGCCGCCAGCAGGTCATCATGCACGGTGGAGATGTGGCGCAGCACCGTTCCCATTGCCTCGCGCTGCTCCATCGTAGTGACGCGCATCATGTCGGAGATGCGATGGACGGAATGCTCCAGGATCTGTTCTGCATTTTTCAGCCGTTTGCTATCGCGGGCAAGCGCCTCTTTCAGCTTGCCGGCATCCAGGTCAGCGTGTTGCATGGCCAGGCGCGCGGCGTCATCATTCCCAGCGGCGATCTCGCGGCCAGCCAGCTCCGTCCAGTTGTGGAGAAGTTCGGTGTAGAGATAGCAACGCTCCCGTGGTTCTGCCGCTGCCGCTCGGCTCTCCAGATCGGCGAGGGCCGGGGCATCGACCGGCGCCTCCGCCACGGCCGAGGCTCGGCATGGACGGATGACACAGGTGCTGCTCAAGGTGAAAAGACAGACGGAGACGGTGAGACGAAGTCGAGCGGTGGGACCCATCAGCGCACCTCGTGAGTGCAGCCTTGCCTTAGTGTTCGTGCTCCAGTGCTACCAGCCGGTGCCGAGCCTCAAACTCCTCATCGGGGAGCTTGCCACCCGCCACCGCTAAAAATGCGCGATAACTTGACCCTGCCTGCTTGTACCTGTGCAACGCATCATACGACGTTGCCTCGACGAACAAGCTCGCAGGGGAGTTTGGAAGGACTGTAGCACGCGCCCCTAGTGCCTGTAATGCCACCTCTGGGTGATGGTTGCGTGAGGCTGCAAACGCCAGGTGTCCTTCAGCCTCACCCCAGGCTGCATCGTCCCCGAAAGCGGCACGCGAGGCGACTGCGCGGGTTAGAACCGCTTCGGCTTCGGCAAATTTGTTCTGCCGAACGAGTGTGCTGCCGAAGTCGTCCAGAAGCACCGAGTCCTGTGGCGCGGCGGCAGCCAACCCGCGGAAGAGTGCCTCCGCACCTGCCGCATCCCCGGAGACAAGTTTCAGCTGAGCCAGCATGCGGGTGACGGCGGGGTTGGCCGCGGCCTGCGGATCCGCACTGCGCAGATGCTCCAACAGCGCGATAGCCTCTGCACCTTTCCCCTCCGCCGCATACACGGCGGCCGTTTCGGCGACGAGTTGAGGGTCGTCCGGGTGCGCGGCGTTCGCCGGCACGAGCAGGGCATCGGCCTCGGCCGCCCGGCCCGCATGCAGCAGAAGCGCGGCGAGCCCGACCGCCGCCACCGGGTCACCGGGCGTCGCGACCAGCTCGCGGCGGTAGACGGCCTCCGCGTCGGCCGGATCGCCGGCGCGCGCTGCGAGGCTCGCGCTCAGCGCGGCGTCGCCTTCCTGTTCCCCGGTTAGCTGGGCAGCCTGCAGAAGCTCCGCCCGGGCGTCCGCAGGGCGCGCAGTCTCATCCAGCCGCGCCAACGCCCGCAAGGCCCGAGCGCGCAGTGCCGGAGGCGCGGCCGGGATCTTCACCGCCGCGGTCAGCTGCGCTCGTGCGGCCGCGACCTTCCCGTTCCGTGCCTCGAGCAGACCCAGCGCGACCTCCGGCTCCGGCAGGGCGGGGTCAGCGGCGATTGCGGCAGTGTACGCCGTTGCCGCCGCCTCATCCTCGCCGTTGTGCTCTTCTGTGAAGCCGAGGTCGTACTGCACACGAGCGTCGCCGGGCAAACTGACGGCGAGTGCCTTCAGCTCCGCCTCAGCGCCCTTGTAGTCGCCATGCTCCAGCAGGTCTTCGGCATGATGCATACGCTCGCCTTCGGCGGGGCTGGCGGTCGGCGCCTCCCTTTGCGCATGTCCAGGGGTTGCGCACAGGATAGCTAGAAACGACAGGGTGAGGGCAGAGCTCCTCATCCCGCGGCCTCGGCCAACGGCTTCTCCGCCGCGAATCGACGGCGCGGCACGAGCACCTTGGCCAACCACTCGCCGGTGTGCGAACCCGGGGCGGCGGCGATCTGTTCGGGAGTGCCTACGGCCACGACCTCGCCGCCCCCGGAGCCGCCTTCTGGTCCCATATCGATGACCCAGTCCGCACACTTGATGACGTCGAGGTTGTGCTCGATCACCAGGAGTGAGCCGCCGCCGTCGATCAGCTTGCGGAAGGCGCCGAGCAGCCGGGCTACATCCTCGAAATGCAGGCCAGTTGTGGGCTCGTCGAGGATGTACAGCGTGCGGCTGGCCGCGCGCTTGGCGGCCTCATTGCGGGCCGCATTGGCAGTGGTTGCGCGTGCCGCCGCAAGATGTTGCGCGAGCTTTACGCGCTGCGCCTCACCACCGGAGAGCGTGGTCGCACTCTGCCCGAGGCGCAGGTAGCCCAGGCCGACCTCATCGAGCACCGCAAGCTTGTCCACGATCTTGGGGTGACCGGCGAAGAAGGTGGCAGCCTCGCGCACTGTCATGCCCAGCACCTCATGGATGTTCTTGCCCTTGTATTTGACCTCCAGGATGGAGGTTTTATAGCGCGTTCCGTTGCACTCCTCGCAGGGCAGCTCGATGTCGGCCAGAAACTGCATCTCGACGGTGACGGTGCCATCGCCCTCACACACATCGCAACGGCCCCCGGGCACGTTGAAGCTGAACGAGCCGGCGGTGAGGTTTTTGCGCTTGGCATCGGGCTGGGCTGCGAAGAGCTCGCGTATCGGGTCAAAGGCCTTCGTGTAGGTCACAGGGTTGGAGCGCGGCGTTCGGCCGATCGGGGACTGATCGACCAGCACGACATCGTTCAGGTACTGCGACCCGGAGAGCTCACGGTAGAGGTGCGCGGGGTCACCACCCTCACCCTGACCCAATGCGCTGAGCAGGGCGCGGTAAAGCACCTGATGCACCAGCGTGGATTTGCCTGAGCCCGAGACGCCGGTAATGCAGCAGAGCATGCCGAGCGGGATCTCGATGTCCACGCCGCGCAGGTTGTGCTCGCGCGCGCCGCGCAGGACGAGTTTCTCCCGTGCCGGCTCGCGCCGGTGGCGGGGTACGGCGATCTCCGCGCGTCCAGAGAGATACTTGCCCGTCAGGGAGGCTGGATTGACCTCCAGCTCCGCAACGGTGCCGGCGGCCATGAGGCGACCGCCGAGCTCACCGGCTCCCGGACCCATGTCGAGCAGGCGGTCGGCGGCGCGGATGACATCCGGATCGTGCTCGACGACGAGGATGGTGTTGCCGAGGTCGCGCAGGTCTCCGAGGATGCGAATCAGCTTGGCGGTATCGCGCGGATGCAGTCCGATCGACGGTTCGTCCAGCACATAGAGCGCGCCGACGAGCCGCGACCCGAGCGAGGTCGCCAGCTGAATCCGCTGCGACTCGCCGCCCGAGAGTGTGGAGCTCAGGCGATCCAGCGTGAGGTACTCCAGGCCGACCTGCTCGAGGAAGCTGATGCGTTCGCGCGTTTCTTCGAGGATCTTGCCGGCGATCTCTTCCTGCGCGGGCGAAAGCTGCAGATTGCCGAAGAAGGCCTGGGCCGCGGTGATGGTCAACGCGCTGGCTTCGCAGATGTTTTTGCCCTTCAGCAGCACCGCGCGGGCCTCGGCACGGAGGCGTTGGCCGCGACACTCGGGGCAGGGCGCGTAACCGCGGTACTTGGAGAGGAAGACGCGCACGTGCAGCTTGTACTTCTTGCGGTCAAGATCGTCGAAGAAGCCGCGGATGCCGGGCCAGCCGCTGCGGCCATCCCACAGGAACTTTTGCTGCGCCTCGGTGAGATCGAACCAGGGTATGTCGGTGCGGATGCCCTGTGTCTTGGCCGCGCGCTTCATTTCCGCGTGCCACGGTGAGCGGTATTTCGGCTTGGTCCAGGGGTCGATGGCCCCGTCATCGAGCGATTTGGAACGGTCCGGCACGATGAGGTTGGGGTCGAAGTCAATGGTGTTGCCGAATCCCTGGCAACGCGGGCATGCGCCATAGGGGTTGTTGAAGGAGAAAAGCCGAGGCTCCGGGTCGCGATAGCAGCGGTGGCAGGTGGAGCACTCAAAAGCGGCCGAGTAGCGCAGGGTCTCTGCGGCGGGCGCCGTGCCGTCCTCGGCAGTGCGGGGCGCCGTACGGAATACAATTTCACCTGACTCGCGGTAGCTGGTTTCGATGGCATCGACCAGCCGCGCGCGGATCTCCGCCGAGAGCGCGAGTCGATCGATCAGGGCAAAGATGGGTCGCCGAACGGCCTCATCATCGCTCGCCGCCGCCGTAAAATCCAGCTCCAGTAGCGACTCCGGTGTGGAGAACTCCACGATGCGGCCCGCTCCGTGGGAGTCGTTCGCCTCCGCCTGCCAAAGGCGGTTGAAGCCGCGCCGGCGCAGTTCGCCCAGCCGCTCCCGCAACACTTCAGTGAGGGCTTCAAAGGCGTTGATCGCCGGTGCCTCTTCGGCTTTGCTCACCTTGCGGGCGGCCTTTTTCGCGGGCTTGGGAGGGGGTGGGGGAGGCACGGCCATCTCCGGCGTGGTGGCCGGCCCGGTCATGGCTTCCAGCTTCACCTCGCGAGGCTGGATGGGGAAGAGCGCGTAAACCCGTGTGCCCTCCGGCAGCGCCAGCAGCCGCGTGGCGATCTCATCCACGGAGTCACGCCGCACGATGCCGCCGCAATGCAGGCACGTCACCGTGCCGCAGCGTGCGTAGAGCAACCGCAGGTAGTCGAAGATCTCGGTAGCCGTCGCTACCGTGGAGCGTGGGTTGCGCGTCTGGTTCTTTTGCCGGATTGCGATGGCCGGCGCGAGGCCGTCCATATGGTCTACGTCGGGCTTCTCGATGCGCTCCAAGAACTGTCGCGCGTAGGCCGAGAGCGACTCCACGTAGCGCCGCTGGCCCTCGGCGTACACGGTGTCGAATGCGAGCGAACTTTTTCCCGAACCCGATACCCCCGAGACCACTGTCAGCGCGTTATGCGGGATATCGACGTCCACGCCCTTGAGGTTGTGGGTGCGCGCGCCGCGGATGGTGATCTGCGTGGCGGCCTTTACAGGGTTTGCGCCGGTGGAGGATATTGCGCTTTCGCTTTTTTCATACTCGGGGGCTTGGGCGATCATGCGGGCTGCTCTGCGCTCCGGTGGTCCCGTTCGGTGTGTGGCTGCGGCCGCAATGTCTCCAACAACAGCAGGCAGGCGCCTACGACGATGCAGGAATCTGCCACGTTGAAGTCGGGCCAGTGGTAGTGCACGATGTGCACCTCCAGGAAGTCGATGACGTGCTGCAGGCGAATGCGATCGTACAGATTGCCCACCGCGCCGCCGAGGATCAGGGCAAAGGCCAGCAGCTGGGTGCTCCAACGTTTGCCGGTCGTCAAGATCAGACCCAGCACGACGGCCGCGGCCAGGACCGAAAAGCCGATCAGCACATAGCGCACCGTGCCAGGGGAGCGGGCGCCCTCAAAAAGGCTGAAGGCCGCCCCGGTATTCAGCACGTCTGTGATCCGAAAGACGCGTGGGATGACCACGATGGCGTGACCCATGGGGATGTGCGCCGCGATCCAGAGCTTGGAAAGACGGTCGGCGGCCATCACGAGCAACGCGATCAGCAGCGCGATGGGCCGCGCATCGCGAGTGGCTTGGGGGCGCTCAGCCATCTAGGCGGCCTCCTGTGCATCGGGTGAGAACCCGATCGCGTCCAGAGCGTCGGCGCAGCGTGCGCACACCGTGGTCCAGCGGCCGTCGGCGCCCACATCGGGCACCACACGCCAGCAGCGTGCGCATTTGGTGCCTGCGGCTGGCTGC
Source organism: uncultured Acidobacteriaceae bacterium (assembly GCA_964242225.1). GTDB lineage: Bacteria > Acidobacteriota > Terriglobia > Terriglobales > Acidobacteriaceae > Granulicella. The sequence goes on along the minus strand of CAXTAE010000002.1, from coordinate 361,382 downwards.
GCCTTGATCAGGAGTCCCGTGCTGTCCGATGTTGCACCGATAAGTTGAACGGTGGCCTGCGACACATTAAGAAACTCCGCCAAAGCGTCCTCGTACTCACGCAAAGTGGTGGCCTGCTCGGAACCCTCGGCGGCCACAATGCTGACAGCCGCGTCTAAACCCTTGCCGATCGACTTGTTGAGCCGCAATGCTTCAAGCTCCACATTTACGAGTTCTCGCGTGGCCAGCAGGCGTCCCCAGTCCCCTTCGAGAGCCGCCACGGCTCCTGGCACGATCTCCGTGATGTCCGGAAACAGTGCCAGATGTACGCTCTCCGGTCGACCTTCCACCTGCGGCAGATAGCCCCAGACCTCGTCGGCGGTGAAGCTCAGAATGGGCGCGATCAGCCGCGTCAGGGCCTCCGCGATGCGCCAGATGGCGGTCTGCGCAGAGCGCCGCGGCAGGCTGCCCGGCGCCAGCGTGTACAGCCGGTCCTTGGTGACGTCGAGGTACAGCGCACTGAGATCCGTGTTGGTGAACTCGTTGAGCGCCTGGTAGGCGCGATGGAACTCAAAGGCGTCGTAGCTCTTGCGCATCGCCGCATCCAGCTCGGCGGTTCGCGCCAGGATGTAGCGGTCAAAGGGCTGCATCTCGCTCCACGGCACCGCGTGCTCGGCCGGCACGAAGTCGTACAGCACGCTGAGCAGAAAGCGCAGCGTGTTGCGCAGCTTGCGATAGTTGTCACTGACCCGGTCCATCAGGCGTTTGGAGGCCGCGACATCCTCGCGGAAGTCAACCGAAGCCACCCACAGCCGCACGATCTCGGCGCCCAGCTGGTTGGCAACCTCCACCGGATCGACGCCGTTGCCGAGGGACTTTGAGAAGGCCCGCCCCTGCTCGTCCAGTGTCCAGCCAGACGTCGCCACCATCAGGTACGGTGCGGCATCCTTGAGGGCCACTGCACTCAGCAGCGAGGAGTGGAACCAGCCTCGGTGCTGATCGCCGCCCTCGGTGTAGAGATCGGCAGGGAAGTGCAGTTCCGGCTCGGCCTCGAGCACCGCGTTCCAGCTTGCCCCGGATTCAAACCAGACGTCCAGAATGTCCATTTCCTTACGAAAAGTCGTCGCGCCGCAGGTCTTGCAGGCTGTGCCCCCCGGCAGCAGCGCCGCGGGGTCGTGCCGGTACCAGGCGTCCGCGCCTTCCCGCGTAAACAGCCCAACCACGCTTTTGTTGACGCCCTCATCGTTCAGCGGCTCGTGGCATTTCTCGCAGAGGAAGACCGCGATGGGCACGCCCCAGATGCGCTGGCGGCTAATGCACCAGTCCGGGCGCGTGGCGATCATGTTGCTGATCCGCTCCTCACCCCAGCCAGGGTCCCAGGTGACGTTCTTGATCTCCGCAAGGGCGCGCTCGCGGAAGGTGGTGTTTGGTGATGTCTCCTTGGGCGAAAGCACGGGCGTTTCCATCCGGATAAACCACTGCTCCGTGGCCCGAAAGATCAGTGGCTTATGGCAGCGCCAGCAGTGCGGGTAGGAGTGCACGAGATCGTGCGCCCCCATCAAGGCGTGGCGCGCTCGCAGCAGCTCCTTGATGGGCCCGTTGGCTTTGTGAACGAACAGTCCGTCGTACTCCGGGAGCCCGTTGCGCAACTTGCCTTGTGCGTCCACATCGCAGGTCAGCGGAAAGTCGTATTTTTGGCCGGTCGCGAAGTCATCGGGACCGTGCGCCGGGGCCGTGTGCACCGCGCCGGTGCCCTGGTCGGTGGTGACGTAGTCGGCCATGACCCCGAGCACCTCGCGATCCAGGAAGGGGTGAGCGAAGGTGGTGCGGTCCAGCCTGGCGCCATGGACGGTCGCCACCGGCTGCGACATGGCGAGGTTGCCGTACTCGTTGCAGGCCTCCATCACTTGCGGCGCCAACTGCACGGCGACCAGGTACACACAGTCGTTGTCGTCGAGCGCGACGTACTCCACTTCGGGGTTGAACGCGATGGCCTGCGAGGCCGGCAGCGTCCACGGCGTGGTCGTCCAGATGATCGTGTAGACCTCACGCCCGGCCAGCCGCGGATCCAGCTTCGCCGGGTCGCTGGTCAGCTTGTAGCGCACGTAGACGCTGGGCGAGGTGTGCGTCTCGTATTCCACCTCGGCCTCGGCCAGCGCCGTGCGGTCATGCGAGCACCAGTACACCGGCTTCAGGCCCTTGTAGACGAAGCCACGCTCGTAGAAGCCGTAAAACGTCTCCAGGATGCGGGCCTCGTAGGGGAAGTCCATGGTGGCGTAGGGCCTAGCCCAGCGTCCAAAGACGCCCAGACGCTTGAACTGCGAGCGCTGCAGATCGATGAACTTCGCCGCGTACTCCCGGCAGGCCCCCCGCACGGCGACCGGATCCATCTCGAGCTTTTTGCCCCCAAGCTGCTCGTCGACCTTGATTTCGATGGGCAGCCCGTGGCAGTCCCAGCCGGGCACATAGGGCGCGTCGAAGCCGGCCATGGTCTTGGTCTTCACGACGAAGTCCTTGATGCACTTGTTGAGCGCATGGCCCAAGTGAATGGCCCCGTTGGCGTAGGGTGGACCGTCGTGGAGCACATATTTGGCCGCTCCCGCGCGGGCGGCACGAATCTTGCCGTACAGATCCGCAGCTTCCCATGCGGCAAGCCGTCCGGGCTCGTTCGCGGGGAGGTTGGCCTTCATGGGGAAGTCGGTCCTGGGCAGATTCAGGGTGTCTTTCAGCGATTTTGGCTTGCCGGGGTCCTGCATGCGTTCTCCTGGCACACGGGTCCGGGTAAGAAGGATTCCGGGGCCGCTGCCAATCTCTGATTGTATCGGCTACCGCACCGGCGGCACCAACCCGGGGCTCACGTCGATCCAGTGCCAAAACGGGATCGCAATTCGCGCCTGCCCGCAACGCTTGTGACCAAGGCGTCGCTTCGTGCGTCTAACATGGAGTTTGCATATTGTCGTCTGCCTTTCGGGGCAGGGGATGAACGCAGAAGTGGCACCTTCCTCTTATGGCTGCAGGCAATAACATTCATCCCGACCTCCGCCCCGCGTTCATCGCAGCCACCCCGGCCGCCATGTTTGCGACCGCCGGTGGCATTAAAGCGCCGCGCTCCCAGGCTTCTGTCTGGACGGCAGTGGTGGCCCACGCCATCGTGATTGCCCTGATCGCGTACCTCATCGCCAATCAGGTGAAGATCGCTGCTCCGGCGATACCGCAGGTTGCCACCATCATGGCCCCGCCCTTGCCGCCGCCGCCCGCGCCTGTGCTTCCCAAGGCCGAGCAGATGGGCGGTGGTGGCGGACAACACGACCTTGCTCCCGTGACCCATGGGCATTTGCCCAAGTTCTCGCAGGAGCCGCAGATCGTTCCGCCTAAGGCGCCACCGACGATCCCGCCCAAGTTGGCCGTTGAGCCCACGGTCAACGTCCAGACCAACCTGAAGATCGCTGACAACCATGCACCTGACCTGGGTATGCCGAACAGCAATCTGAGCGGTTTTTCCATGGGTAATGGAAATGGTACGGGAATCGGTAGCGGTAATGGCAACGGCGTCGGACCGGGTTCCGGCGGCAACATGGGCGGCGGTGTGCGTCACATCGGCGGCTCGGTTCGCCCACCCGTCCTGACTTACCAGGTGGATGCTGAGTTCTCCGAAGAGGCGCGCAAGGCCAAGTTCGCCGGCAACGTCGTCGTCGCCTTAATCGTCGATGAGCATGGTAATCCCAGCCACGTGCACGCGATCAGCGATGTCGGCATGGGCTTGGGGGAAAAGGCGGTCGAGGCCGTCCGGCAGTACAAGTTCAAGCCAGCTACAGAGAATGGCAAGGCCGTTCCGGTCGAGATGAACGTCGAAGTCAACTTCCAGATCTTCTAGGCGCTTTTGGGACAGCGTGTAGGGAGCGCATATCGGCTTCTCGGGCCGATATGCCCTCCGGTAACTAACCCGCAGCCATAGCTGTCTCGGCTTTTCTTGCCGGGTCCATGATTTCATCGAAGGTGAGATTGTCGATCCGGCTGTCGTGCGCCTTCTTCCAGCGCAGAAATAAGGCACCATAGCTCTCGGTGGTGCACCGTGCCTGATCAACGCCGAGCCTTTCCAGGGTGCGATCAATCCAGCCTGGATCCCCTTCTAGTTCGGCCCAGGTGCCAATCGGCGTCTCATCCAGCACAAGGTGGCCAGCCTCGGGGGCGTCCCATTCTGTGCGGAATTTTTCATAGCGGAAGACCGGGGCGAACCCAAGCTGGGTAAAAATTTCAGCAAGGGCACTGCACTCCTGCACCTGAGTCTCGGTTTCAATCCGGGTCTTGTAGCGCAGATCGGCTCCCTGGTTTTCTGCCACGCGCTTGTGCGTCAGCACACAATTGCCGTTGTACTGCCGAAGTCGTAGCAGCTGACGTTTCGCGCGCAGATCCCGGCCGGGTGTGTCGTACAGCGTGTTGCTTTCGAAGCTGCGTTCCGTTCGCAGCAGGAAGCCTAATCGGCCAGCTGTGGCGCGCAGGGAAGCGATGTCGTCGACGGGGAACTTCAGCTCAATCTCAGGCGCCTGCATGCGAGTCAGTATAGGCCGAGTTTGGACTACGATGAGGCTCATGCCCGTGACCTTGCGCCTCCGCGCGGAGCGACCCGGCGACCTCGGACGCGCCGCCGCCATTCTGCGCGCGGGAGGCCTGGTCGCCTTTCCCACCGAGACCGTTTATGGCCTGGGTGCCAACGCGCTTTCCCCAGCCGCAGTGCGCGGGATCTTTGTGGCAAAAGGCCGTCCCGGGTGGGATCCCTTAATTGTCCACCTGGCCGATGTCGCTGAGCTGAGCCGCGTTACCGAGCGCGCCGCCGGCAGCGACACGCGTGTAGACCTGTTGGCCCGAGCGTTCTGGCCTGGCCCTCTTACGCTTTTGCTGCCACGCTCCCCCGTGATTCCGGATGTGGTCACCGCGGGCCGGCCACGCGTGGGCGTTCGGCTACCCCAGCACCCCATTGCACAGCAGCTGTTGCACGCGGTTGGCCTGCCGCTGGCCGCGCCCAGCGCCAACCATTTCGGCCACATCAGCCCCACCACGGCGCAACATGTACTCGATGACCTGGATGGACGCATCGACGCCGTTCTGGATGGCGGCCCCACGATGGTTGGTCTGGAGTCCACAGTGCTCGACCCGCTGGCCGATCCCATGGTGATCTATCGGGCGGGCGCGGTCACTGCGGATGCCCTGAGGGAAGTGACCGGTGCCGAGGTGACCTACTACGTGCACGGAGCGGAGAGCGGTGCCGCCCCGGAGGCGCTGCCCTCCCCCGGGGTCGGAATCCGCCATTACGCGCCGGAGGCTCGCCTAGTGCTGAGCGGGCCAACGCTCGCCGCACTGAAGACCACGGTGGAAGCGGCGCTTGCAGAGGCGAGCGTCGGAACGTCAGCGAGCATCGGAAGCGTCGGCGTTCTGCTGCCCCGGAATTGGCAGCTCACCCCTCAGGAGGAGCTGCAGATTGAGCCCTGGGGAGCCTGGGGCGACGAGGGAGCCCTTGCCGCCGAGCTCTTCAGCGCCTTGCGCACGCTGGAGACGCACGGCGTGACCATGATAGTGTGCCCGCTGCCAGGGGCCGGGGGACTCGGCGAAGCGTTGCGCGACCGCCTCTTGAAGGCCTCACGCCCGCGCTGATGGCTTTCAGCGGGAACCGGCCGCCTACTTCATCACGCTGCCGGGCGCATGCGCGTCGCTGGTCTTGAAGAGGTACTTGATGCCGGTTTTGTAGACGAGCAGGCGCTTGCGTCCGGCGCGCACCTTGATGGCGCAGCTGTCATACCACTCGACCACGCCCTGGATCTCCTCGCCATCCTCGAGCACAACGGTCATCTCGGTTTGCTGCTGAATCTGCTTCTGAAAGTAGAAGGCCTCGGCGTGCGAACTTGCCTGCGGATGCGCATCTCCGACCAACGCGTGCGTCAGCGGATCTTCGGTGTGCGAGGGATCGCGTCGGCGTTCAATGGCCGAAAGCTTCGGACGCACCAGCTTGCGCGTTCCGATGAAGGAATCGGCATCGATGCGGCGTTGGGTAGTTTCTGCCAAGAAAAACTCCTTGTAGGTGAGCAAAAGGGCACAGCAACACGGGTAGCGCCATGGCCGGGCTATGCGAGCGCCCGGCCATCACGTTGTTCTGCCTTCACCGCTCAGGCCTTCCATGCAGGGACGCGCAGCGATGCGGGAAGGTTTCTAAGCTTGTGATGCACGCTTCCGCGCGTCATAAGCCCTCTACAGGGAAGCGCCTGCGCTCTGGCCCAAACCGAGCGCAAAGCTATCGAGGCTAAGGGAGCGCAGCAGATTGCGCCGCATGCCCGTGCGCACGGCATCGAGACCACGCACGGCTGCCTCGATGGCAGGTAGGTCCAGGTTATCGGCAAGGCGCTCGAGCTCCGGACGACGATCGATGTTGCGTACCTGGTCAGGGGCACCGCCCCGCAGCAACAGCAGATCCTCTAAGAGGATGCCCATCGTCCCGAGCAGCGCGACCATCTTCTCCTGGCCCTCCGCGCCTGCACGGTAGGCTTCCGTCATGCGAAACAGTGCCGCGTGATCGGCCGTGTGCTCCAGGGTGGCCAGTACGGTAAGCGCGTCCGCCCGCGCAGCAAGGTAGGCCGGCAGGTCGAAGCCCAGGGCCCGGCCCGCGGCGCCCTCTGAAAGCCTGGCTACCAGGGCGCGCTCAGGAGTCTTGAGCTCGGGACGACGTTCCTCAAGCAGCGCGGCGATCTCCGCAGGCGGCAGCGCCCCCAGGCGCACCAGGGCGCAGCGCGATCGAATCGTCGGCAGCAATTCACCAGCATTCTCTGCCAGCAGCATCAGGTACACGCGGTCGGGCGGCTCCTCCAGCAGCTTCAGCAGGGAGTTGGCGGCCTCTTTCATAAACGCCGCCGAGGTGATGATGAAGACGCGCACGGGCGACTCCGTCGGCATGCGCTGCGAACGCGCGATCACCGTACGAATCTGGCCCAGTTTGATGAGCAGCTGCGGAGGATCGGGAGGCACGATCAACACATCGGGATGCGTCTGCACCAAAACGCGGGTCTCTTTTTTATCGGTCTCGCGCAGGTCTTCGCGGGCGGCGATCGCCTCGTCCGTGCGCGCCCGGAGATCGGCTGACTGCAGCACCCGGGTGCAGTTGCGGCAATGCCCGCAGAAGCTCGCCAGCGCCCTGCCATCAGTAGCGGTACCCCGTGGCTGGATCTCGCAGGTGAGCGCAAGCGTCAGCATCAGGGCCAGGGTGTACTTTCCACTGCTCGTAACCCCTGAAAGCACGAGCGAACGCGGCAGCCGACCGGCCGCCAGGGACGCACGTAGGTCGGTAACCGCCGTGTGACTGCCAAGGTAGCCGGCGAAACTGGTCGGGAAGGGCACCCCTTTAGCCTACGACAGCCTACGGGAGGACTGGTGGGCTGACGACGGGGCTCGCAACGGTACGAGGCGAAGACTCCTGGGAACCTGCGATTGCCGCCAGGACGGGCTCTCCAGCGTTGCGCGCGATCAGGCGCATGCGCATGGGATACTTCGGCCGCAGTGTGATCTTGGCTTGCGTCTCGATCTTTTGTCCGGGGAGAAGCTCCAAACGCCAGCGTTGGGCAACTGTCGCTATCGACAGTACTCCCTCCATCCAGGCGAAGCTTTCCCCAATGCACTGCCTGCGGCCGGCGCCAAAGGGGAAGTACACAAAGCGGTGTCGCTGGGCTTTGTTTTCGGGGGTATGGCGCTCCGGCCGAAAGACCTCCGGTTGATCCCAATACTGCTTCATGTGCCCGAGGATGTACTGGCTAAAGAAGAAGCTGGCCCCAGGAGGAATGCGATACGGCCCCAGCTGTACCGGCGCTGTGGATTTTCTTCCCATGGCCCAGGCCGGAGGGTAGAGCCGCATCGACTCGGCGAAGACCATCTCCACGTACTTGAGATTTGGCAGGTCGGCCAGGGTCGCCGTGCGGTCGCCGAGCACCGCATCCACCTCGGCGAACATGCGCGCGGCTGGCTCCGGGTTCTGGCTCAGCAGATACCAGGTCCAGGTCAGGGCATTGGCGACGGTCTCATAGCCGGCCAGAAAGATGGTCAGCAGTTCGTCGCGGACCTGGGTGTCGGTCATGCCGATCTCACCGCTACCGTCCGCACTGTCCTCGGCCTCGTAGCGCGCGGCAACGAGGGTCGAGAGAAGATCATGGCGCCCTTGCAGTTCCTCAAGGGAGAGCGCGCGACGCGACGCGATCATGCGGTTGATGACCGCGTCCAGCTTGGCGCGCGACTTGCGAAAGCGGGAGATGTACGGCAGCGGCCAGTTCAGGAACTTCTCCAGCATCGGGAAGACAACCAGAAAGTTGTACATGCCCATGACGAGATTGACCTCATCGACTACCGAGAGCGCATCCGGGGTGACCTCCGTATCGAATAGCGTGCGGGCGACAATGCGCAGACTGAGCCGCATCATCTCGTCGCTGATGTCGACCACGGCGCCGTCTTGCCAAGTGCCGATTTGCTCGTCGGCGCTGCGCACGATCTCGTCCGCGTAGCCGGCGATGCGGACCCGGTGAAAGGCCGGGGCGGCGAGCTTGCGCTGACGCATGTGGATGGGGTCGTCGGAGGTGATCAGGCCCTCGCCCAACAGCACCTTCATGCGCTGCACGGTGCGCTCCTTGATGAAGCTCGAGGCCTGATTGATCAGGATTTCGCCGATCCAGTCCGGGTCGTTCACCGCGATGATCAGCATGCCGAAGAAACGGTAATGCGAGATGGGGCCAAAGGTCCCTTCGAGATGGGTGAAGAGCGGGATCGGGTCGCCAAAGTTCAGCCAGGGTCGCTTGAGGTACCAGTAGAGCGGCCGCCGCAGCCCCGGGGGAAGGCGCCACTCCCCCTTTGTCGTTGCGCCGATATAGTCGCTGCTAGCGGAAAAGGTCTCGAGGCTGTCCATCAGCTTCTATGGTCGCCCTAAACCGCGGGGTTGCTGCCAGCGGACGCAAGTCGCTCCAGCACGGCAGCAAGAACCCGCGCGGCGATGGATTCGATGGAAGCGTCGTCCCGAATCGCGAGCACACGCCCGGGTTCGCGGGCGGCGATCTCCCCGTACTGGGCGTACACCCGGGTGTAAAAAGCGTCGTCTTCGCGCTCAAAGCGGTTCTCATCGGCGCCGTCCGTGGAGACGTGGCGGTGGTTGCGCCAGCGCGCCCGAACCAGCGACGCGGCCAGCGGCGGCAGGAGCAGAATGGTTAAATCAGGCTGCGTTTCCCCACAAATGGCCTGGTGCACGGCACGCACGCGAGCCGCCCCAAGCTCGCGGCCAGCGCCCTGATATGCCTCCGAGGAGTCTGTGTAACGGTCGCAAAGCACCACGGCACCCTCCGCCAGGGCCGGCCGGATTACCTGCGCCAGCGACTGTGCCCGGTCGGCGAACATCAGGGCGAGTTCAGCCTCGGGAACGATGCCGCCAAGCGCCTCATCGCTACGCGAGTCCAGGAGCAAGCCGCGGATCCGTTCGCCCAGCACGGTTCCGCCCGGCTGCCGCAGCGTGACCAAGGAACGTCCTTGCGCCTGCAACGCCCCGGTCAACAGGCGCAGCTGGGTCGACTTACCGGACCCATCCAGACCTTCAAAGGTGATGAACACGCCTTTGCTCACCAACCGAGTCTACTGGAGCAGCTAGATCGCCTTTTCAGGGAAGCGAACGCTAGTGACTCAGGTTTCTCTGCCAGGTTGCAGCGGTTGGCCCGATGTTGGCGGTAAGCGAACCCTGCTGCCCCTCCTCCAGATCGGGACCGGCTGAGGTGTGTTCCTTGGACTGCAAGTCTGTCCAGAGCAGGGTAGCCGGACCGCTGCCGAGAACCTTAAAGCGGTACTTGAAGGTTGCACCATCGGCGAGGTCACTCGTGCCAAAGCTGGCGCTTGGGTAATCTACCTCAACGAGGCGAACCGGATGCCCGGACTGATTAGTAATTGCAGCGTTTACGAAGGCGGAGCGGCAACCCGAGGCCGCTAAAAGAAAAAGCAGCGGCCAGGCTCGGCTGTATCGGCAAGTGTCGCGCGTCATGGTCGGAACTCCTCAGTGCGGATACGGCGGAGTGTCTCCGGAAGCCTTTGCAAGGTTGCGACCAGGCGCAACCAGGCCCGGTTTTCCATTGCGGGATAGCCGCTGACGACCTGCCCAGCGGGCACGTCGGAGGGGATTCCGGTCTGCGCCGTGGCTACCGCACCATCGCCGATGGTGAGATGCCCGGCGACCCCTACCTGGCCGGCCAGGATAACGTCGTTGCCGACGTGGGTGGAGCCAGCCAGGCCGACCTGCGCGCAGAGCAAGGTGCGTTCCCCAACGGTGGACGCGTGTCCGACCTGCACCAGGTTGTCAATCTTACTGCCTCTGCCGATGCGAGTCTCCCCGACAATCGAGCGGTCGATGCAGGCGTTGGACTGCACCTCAACCTCGTCTTCGAGCACCGCCGGGCAGGGGTGAAGCGTTTTGACCCAGCGGCCGGAGTTCTCGCGAGCGAACCCAAAACCATCACCGCCGATGATTGCGCCGTTGCCGAGCACCACATCGTCGCCGAGCCGGCAGCCCTCGCGAACGATCGCGTGCGCATGGGCGAGAAAACGATGTCCCACCGTCACCTCCGGGTACAAAACCACGTGCGCCAGAATGACCGCATCGTTTCCCACGGTACAGCCCTCGCCGATCACGGCGTATGGACCGACGTGAGCACGCGTGCCAAAACGGGCGGAGGCGGCGATCACGGCGGTGGGGTGGACGCCTGGCGCGAAGTAGGGAGCGATAGAGAAAAAGTCGACGGCGTGCGCAAACGCAAGCTTGGGATTGGTGAGACGAATGGTAGGGGTGGGCAGAGAACCAAAGCCTGGCTCCACCAGCAACGCCGCGGCGCCGGTTTTGCGCGCCAGTGCGGTGTACTTCGGATTTGCGACGAACGAGACCTGGTCGGGACCGGCAGTCTCAATGCCAGCGACGCCACGAATGAGCACATCGCGTGCGGCGTCCGGGCCCGCGGTGCCGGCGACCAGTTCGCCCTTCAGCCGTGCGGCCAGCTCACCCAGGGTCATGCCGGGATTGTAGCGAACCTGGGGGAGAGGTGCGGGCGGGGCCGCTGGCGTGGGAGGCCTTACCTGGGTCGCACGAGGGGGCTCGCCGCACAAATAGTGCACATGATCTGAGGCGAACGGGGCCGTTTCGTGTAAAATCGGGCCTTGGGTCGACCTGCCCAGCCGACGTAAACGTTAGAGGGGCCGACGTTTAGCTGGCTGTCGCTCGCCGGGCCGACGACGTACTCCTCATGGCTGACTACATCTACCTCCTTCAGAACCGGTTGACACAGGCCCAGCGGCGCGCCCTCGAGGCGATTCGTGACGCGGCGCGTGCGCACACAATGCCAGTGTTCCTGGTTGGGGGCGCCGCGCGTGATCTGACCAGCGGCACACCTGTGCGCGATCTTGACTTCGCCCTGCAGGGCGATGCGGGGATGCTTGCTTCGGAGTTGGAGGCCGGCGGAGCTCTGGTGACGGGTGAAAATCCGGTATTCGGGTCGAAGTATTTGCGCTTTCCGGGGGGCGTCCGCGCTGAGTTGGCCCCGACCGTCACCGTGTCCTATCCGAAGCCGGGCGAAGCCGTGACGCAGCCTGCCACCATTCTTGACGACCTGCGCCGGCGTGATTTCACCGCGAACGCCATGGCCATCTCGCTGAACGAGGGATCGTACGGTCTTCTGCTCGATCCGCTGAACGGCGTGGCCGATATTGAAAATCGTGAACTGCGCCTGGTTTCGAACTACGGTTTCATCGAGCAGCCTGCGTTAGCGCTGCGCATCGCCCGCCTGTCCGAACGCCTGGGCTGGACGATGGAAGAGCGCACTGCGGCGCGCTATAGTACCGCAAAAGAAGAGAATTACATCGCGGCGCTACCGGAGCGGGATCGCGGCTATGAGCTCGAAGAGATCTTCTATGAAGAGGATCCGCTGGCCACTTTGGAGCACCTCACCGCAGAGGGTTGGGCTCGCGTTCTCTCGCCCACCTGGGTGCCCGCCAAGGCGGACCGGGAAGCCCTGGATCGTGTTCGCGACCTGATGGGGCAGTTGGAGCAAATGGGTATCTCGATTGACCCGGCTCCTGTGTACTTCCCGCTGCTGACGGCCAAGCTGAACGCCGAAGAGCTGGACGAGTTGAAGCGAACGTTCGTACGGGGCGGCTTCACGGCCCAGATTGAAAGTTTGGACGCGCGCAGTAAAGAGCTTGGCTCGCAGATCACAGCCAAGCACGCTGCGGCACCGTCAGAGACCTGGAAGCTTCTGTTTGCTGCCGAGCCGGAGACGGTACTTTGGCTGGCGTACAGCTCCCGGAGCGGCGCGATTCAGGCAAAATTTAAGGCGTTCCTCAATGAATGGCCGCAAATGCGTCAGCGCGTTCCGTATGCGCTGATGCAGGAGATGCGCATCACCCCTGACCTGCCAGAGTACGAAAAGCTGCTGGAAGATCTGTTCTTCGCGCTGCTCGACGGCAAGCTGGATACAACGGAGGCAACGCGCGCTTTTCTGGAGCCGTACTCGCCACCCGCGCCCGTTGTAGCGGTCAGCCCACGCCGGCGTCCCGCGAAGGCTGCGCGCAGTCGTTCCCGCAAAGCGGCCGTAGAAGTCGCGGCTTCGGAAGCCGACGGCGCGGAGGATGCGGTTGAGACAACGTTGCCGGAAGGTGCCGGCACGGCCGCTCACGAAGACGAGGTTCCCTCCGCTTCGTCCGAGGTGAAGGCGGGCGCCCGGAAAGCGGCCTCGCCGAAAGTCAGCACCGGCAAGAAAATTGCGCTTGTCTCTACCGCCTCGACAGCTGATGAGACCTCGTTGACCTCCGCCGAGCTACCCGTGGCTTCGAAGACAAAGGCGAGTGTGCCCGCGAACGCTGCGGAAAAGAAGCCTGAGGTTGAGCGGCCGACACCGGCTGCCCCCAAAGTTCCCGCTAAGGATGCGGCAATCAAGAAGGTCTCGCCTGGCAGCGACTCGCCAGCCAAGAGCGTGGCCCGCGCTGTGCCTACCGTTGCGGCAAAGGTAGCTTCCAAGAAGGTCGCTGGCAAACAAGTTGCTGTAAAAACGGCAGCTTCGCCGTCCCCCGCCAAGGGGACCGCCGTGGCCAAAAAGGCCGCGCCGGCCAAGGCGGCAAAGAAGGCCGCAGCGTCGTCCCTGACCCGCAAGCCTGCGGCCAAACAGGTCGTAGTTCAGGAACCCTCTGCAAAGAAGGCTACGGCAAAGCCCATGAGCAAAGGGGGCGTCAAGGCAGCGGCCTCCAAGCTCCCTGCCAAGAAGCCGGCCAACAAGACCAAAGCGTCCCCGGCAGCGCCTAAGACCTTCGCTGGCTCGAAAAAAGCCACCGCAAAGACTGTGAAAACAGCAGCCAAGAAGCGCCGCTAAAGATTCAACTGCCGCTGATGCGTGACGCAAGGTCGCTGAAGCGCGCTAGTCCTTGTGGCGACGTTTGACCTCAACGCTCAGGCGCTTGATCTTCTGGTTCAGCGTCGAGAGTGGGATCCGAAAGTACTCGGCCGCTTCTGTCTGGTTCCAGTTGCAGCGCTCCAGTCGATCCGCGATGATCCGCCGTTCGATCTCCTCCATCACGTCGAAGAGCGAGGCGTTGGCGTTGTCTTCGAGCAGCGCGGTGGAGTAGCTCTGACCGCGCAGCTGCGTCGGCAGCAGCTCCGGCGTGATCTGGCTTCCACGCGACAGCACGACCGCCCGCTCCATCGCGTTTTCGAGCTCCCGCACATTGCCGGGCCAGCCGTAATCCATCATGATGCGCAGGGCCTCGGAGGAGAGTTCGCGCGGCGGCAGGCCATTCTCAAGACAAAAGTGGCGCAGGTAGTGGGCAGCCAAGAGAGGCACGTCCCCCTTGCGCTGCCGAAGCGGCGGCAGCTCGAGTGCAATGACGTTCAACCGGTAGAACAGATCCTCGCGGAAACGCCCTTCCTTCACCGCCTGCTGCAGGTTGACGTTGGTCGCGGTGATGATGCGCACGTCGACCTGGATCTCCTGAGTACCGCCGATGTGCATGAAGCGTCGATCCTGCAGAACGCGCAGGATCTTGGCTTGCATGTCGATGCCCATGGTGCCGATCTCGTCTAGAAAAAGCGTGCCGCCGTCGGCAACTTCAAAGAGTCCCTTCTTGGCAGACACCGCGGAGGTAAAGGCGCCGCGCTCATGGCCAAAGAGTGTCGACTCCAGCAGCTCGGAAGGCACGGCACCGGTGTTTACCGGAATAAAGGGCTTGTCGCGCCGTGGAGAAGCGGCGTGCAGCGCTTTGGCAATCAGCTCCTTGCCGGTGCCACTTTCGCCCTGAATCAGCACTGTTGAACGGCTGGGAGCGACCTGCTCCACAAGCTCAAAGAGCTGCAGCATGGGTTCACTTTTGCCGATGATGTTCTCAAACGAATACCGCTGTTTCAGGGTGCGCTTGAGCTGCAGGACTTCCTGCTCGGCACGATGGCGGCCGATCGCTGAACGTATGTCCGCGAGCAGCTTTTCGTTGTCCCAGGGCTTCTGTACGAAGTTGGTGGCACCGGCCTGCATGGCATCCACCACGTTGCCCACGGTGCCGTAGGCGGTGATCATGATTACCGGCAGGGCGGGGTGGGCGTTCTTGATGCGGGGCAGAAGATCGATTCCGCTCTCGCCCGGCAGGGCCAGATCCAGGAGCAGCAGATCATAGTTGGCTCGTGTCAACGCATCGAGACCGGTCGACCCATCGACGGCCAGGTCCACATGGAAGGCCTCCAGAGTCAGCAGGGTCTCCAGCGAGTCACGAATACCCGCTTCGTCGTCGATGATGAGTATGCGTGCGCCGGCAACGGACGACGTGAGCTTGGCTTCATCGGAGACCGCGCGCTCGGCGGAAAGTACTTCAGGCATGGACAACAGTTCCTCGACTTGTCTCTGGGGCAGTAGCTGGGTTTGAGGGCTCGACATTGTTCGTCAAGGGACGAGTATTCGACAAATCTGAGCCGGGGTACTTGTGTCCGTCCAGCGCTGGAAAGCTCAGCCGAAACGTCGTCCCCACACCGGCCTCACTCTGGGCGTTGATCGTGCCGTTGTGCTCCTGCATGATGCCGTACGTGACTGCAAGGCCCAAGCCAGTGCCTTTACGCTGACCTTCGCGCGGCTGGGCCTTGGTCGTGAAAAAAGGATCGTAGATCTTGCGCAGCACCTCGGGGGGCATCCCGGCGCCGTTGTCGCTGACCTGTAGCTCCACATGCTTACCGTCTCGACGCGTCCGCAGGGTCACCTTCGGCATGGGACAGCCACCCAGTGCATCGCGTGCGTTGAGGATCAGGTTTACCAGAACCTGCTGCAGCTTGCCCCGGTTGCCCGAGATCTCCGGAAGGTCGTCGGCGAGCTCTGTATACACGGCTACGCCGGAGGAGCGCATCTGGTGCTCCAGTAGCTGGACGGTCTCACGAATCACGCCATTCAAATCGAGGTGGATGAGGTCGACCGTGCTCATCCGTGAAAAGTTGAGCAGGCCGTTGACGATCTCAGAGGCGCGAAAGGTCTGCTGCGTGATCTTGTCGAGAACGGGGCCCAGTTTCGCCTGCGCGTGATCATCTAGGCGAAGCTGTTTGCCGAGCATCTGGGTATAGCTGGAGATAACGGCGAGCGGAGTGTTGACCTCGTGCGCCACGCCGGCCGCCAGCAGGCCGATGGAGGAGAGCTTCTCAGCCTGGGTGAGTTGCGCCTCCATACTGACCCGGTCGGAGATGTCGTCGACGATGACGATGCGTCCCACGGCCTCGAGTTCCCGATTGAGCAGCGGCGCCACAGTGATGTTGGCGGTCCGTTGTTCCCCGTCAGGAAGCGGCAAGCGGAACTTGTAGAGCGTGTGCACGCCGTGCTCTTCACGCAGACGGTCAAGTTCGTCGGCGAACTCCGCGGTGAAGACCTCCCGGGCCGGACGCCGCAGCGCTTCGCTGCGCGGGGTACCGTGCATAGCTTCCATCTGGGCGTTCCAGCTTTCGATACGATCCTCAGGATCGAGAGCAAAGACGCCGACGTTTATGGATTCAACGATGTTTTCGTTGAAGTCACGGAGCCGTTCGAAGTCGAGAATCTTCTGTTCAAGGCGGCGGTACAGCTGCGCACTCTGAATAGCGATGCCGATGTACCCGGCGAGCGACTCCAGCAGCTCCATGTCCTCACTGGAAAGGAAGTCCCCGGCGTCGGTGCGGCCGAGCCCGATAACGGCGACCGTGCTTTGGCCACCGCTTTCATGCCGCGCGGCGCGGCAAGGGACGAAGTAGTTCAGGTCGAGCGCGGCAGCGGTAGCTCGCTGTGAGTCGGGCAGGCGAAGCACAGCCTGTGGTGTCTCGAAGAAGAGGTGTGAGGACTCATTGCCCGGTGTGAAGTTCAGGAAGCCGAGATCGAGCGCGGAGCCGTCGAGACCGGTCGCGAGGCCATGCGAAGCGACCAACGTGTAGCGGGGCCGCCGCACGGAGTAGCCCTCGTCGGCGAGGAAAACCGCAACGCGCGTCACCAGTAGAGTCTCTTGCAGGCGGTCCACGACCGAGCCAACGAGAGCATTCAGGTCGGTTTGCGCGTTCAGCCGACGCCCAAACTCGATCAGCGTCTCCCGGTAGTCGACGCGTTTCTGATCGAAGAGTCGATCAACCCGGGTTTGAATCGCTTTCTTCAACGGCTCAAAGATGATGCCGGTGACCACCACGGCAATCATCAGACCCCAGATGCGGAGATTGGCGAAACGCTTGTGCACGAGCTCGGCGGAGACGGCAATCACGCCGAAGTACACCCCTACCAACGCCGCCGTCGCGAGGGTATAGGCCACACCACGCTTGAAGATGAGGTCAACGTCCATCAGGCGGTAACGGACGATTGCCCAGCTGAAGGTGAGCGGCAACATCAGCAGGGAGAGCAGCGCGATCTTGCTGAGCACCGCGGGGGTATTCAGATCCGCCAGGAACGGGATGACGTAAAGCGCGGTAAAGGGCAGAACGGTCAGCAGTGTGCCGCGGGAGAGCCATTTCAGCTGCTGACGTTCCAGGGTCTCCGACTCGCTACGGTAGCGAGCCCAGAACACTCCCGCAGCCAGGATGTAGAAGCCGGCCAGGTAGGCAAGATCGATCTGATCGAGCCGATGCTGCAGCAGACCGGTTACGGACCATTGCGACAGGGAGAGGTAGCGAAGGTAGGCCAACAGCGCGCCCGGCACGTAGAGCAGGCTATACAGGGTGCGGCGCAGACGCGAGGCCGTCGCCTGACCCGAAAAGCTGAGCGCGAAGTGGAGAAACAACGCCGGTTGCAGCGCCCGCGCAATGACATTGCCGATCAGGATGGTCTTGTCCAGACCGTCCAGCAGGCCCGTGTAGCGAAAGGCGTAAAGGATGAAGGAGGTCAGACAAAAGACGAAAAAGTGCGTCGACTGCGGGGCCGTCCAGCGTCGAAAGAGCACATACAAGCCGATGAAAAGGTAGATCAGGGCGATCAGCCGGCCCACCTGGAAGTCCGTTCGGTCAGCCGGCTCCAAGATGACGCCAATTTCCAGTTGCGCGGGATGGTCGCTCCCCAGCGTGGCGCGCGTCAGTGCATACTCCGCGTGGGACCAGACGCCGCTCTCGTTGATGGCGCGCTCCTGGTCGGCCAGCCGGGGTGTGGCGCGCTCGTTGACGGCGTTGAGCACATCATCGGGCCGGATCCCGGCACGCGCGGCAGGGCTGTCGTTGGGCACGATATTCGCTCGGAGCCCGCCGCTGGTCTCCGTCCAGACCACGCCGTCGGTCGGCACAGCGTAGCCGCTCTCCTGCACCAGATTGCCGATCGCCAGTCCCACCGCCGCCAGGGTGAGAATAGCCAGAAGCACGGCGACGAGACGAATTTGGGCGGAGGTCTTCATGCAGGAATGCAGGCAGCGGCCTGATCTACGCCATCTCACCTAGCAAGTGAGGGGCCAAACCGACTTGATCGCCTTAAGCCGATCCTAATAGATGAGTTACCGGTAACTGCACGAAACCATAACCCTATCCCATTTTGCGTAAGGCAATGGGTAAGGTGTCCAAAGTGGGTCCATCCCCCATCCGTGTCTTGACCTCAGGCCCGCGCTGCTGTGAACTGACGAGGTGGACACCTCTTTTGAGCAGAATCCCGAGGCGATGGCCCTTCTGCACCGCGATGCCGAGGTCATGCTGCCAGTGTATTCCCGCTTTCCCGTCGTGATGGAGCGGGGCGAGGGCGTGTATCTGTTTGATACGGCGGGCAAGCGCTACCTGGATATGATGGCCGGCCTGGGCGTGAATGCGCTGGGGCATGCCCACCCTCGCATGGTGGCTGTCATGGCGGAGCAGGCCGGGCGACTGATCCACCTCTCGCCGCAGTATGCCAACCGCTATCCTGTCGAGCTTGGGGAGCGGCTGTGCGCGCTTTCCGGCATGAAAGGCGTTTTCTTCTCCACAGGCGGCTCCGAGGCCGTCGAGGGAGCGTTGAAGCTGGCGCGTACTCACGCCCGCCAGAACTTTGGCGAGAACAAGCGCGAGATCGTCGCTCTACGGCAGTCCTACCATGGACGCACCTATGGTTCGCTCTCGGTAACCGGGCAGGACAAGTACCGGATGGATTTTGGGCCGGGTATACCGGACGTGCGTTTCGTCGACCGCAACCAGATCGCGCAGTTGCGGGCGGCCGTGGGCTCACACACCGCCGCCATTCTGCTGGAGCCAATCCTGGGAGAGGGCGGCGTTCACGAGCTTACAAACGAATTCCTCGCCGAGGCACGGCGGGTGGCCGATGAGCACGGCGCGTTGCTGATCTTCGACGAAATTCAATGTGGGCTTGGCCGCACCGGCGAGTGGTTCGCGTACGCGCCGTCGGGGGTGCAACCGGACATGCTGTTATTGGGCAAGCCGCTCGGCGGTGGACTTCCCCTGAGTGCTTTGCTGGTCAACGACGACCTTTTTCACTCCTTCGGGCTTGCCAAACACGGAAGCACCTTAGGCGGAAGTCCCCTCACGGCACGGCTGGGGCTGGAGTTTCTGCGCATTGTTGAGGAGGATCAACTTCTCGCCCACGTTCGAGATACAGGCCTCTACCTGAAGAGTCGCTTGCAGGACTTCGCCGAGGTAGATGTCCCGGGCAAGACAGTCCGAGGCTGCGGGCTCATCCTCGGCGTGGAGCTTTCCTGTCCCGCACGCCCGATTGCCGAGGCGGCGTTGCGCCGTGGGATCATGCTGAATGTGATCCAAGGCAACGTACTGCGATTCTTGCCGCCGTTCCTAATCGGCCGCGATCACATCGATCAGGCCATCGAGGTTCTGCACAGCCTGCTGCCAGTCTCCCCAGCGCGCGAGACGGAGTCTGCAGAGCCACATCTTGCCACGATCGGGTAGCTGGGCATGCCCAGACGCCAGAGTTTGCAGTTGCAGCAAACCCGCCTGTCCTACCTGGAGCAGGGAACACCCGAACCTGGCCAGCCGAGCTTCGTGCTGATCCACGGGCTGATGGGAACGGCGGCGACCTTCATTCCCTTGATGAACGCGCTGCCGCCGGAGCGCCATGTGATTGCCATTGACCTGCCAGGAGCGGGCGATTCGGACCGCGGTCCAGACGTGAGTTCCCACCTGCGGTCGATCTCGCAGAGCGTGAGCGGCATTCTCCATGCGCTGGAGTTGAAGACGCCGGTGCTGGTGGGGCACTCGCATGGGGGTGCGGTGGCGCTGCACTTGGCGGCCTCCCAACCCGGACGCGTCAGTGCATTGGCCCTGCTGGCGCCCGCACACCCTTACTTCGATCACGCTGACCAGCTGATCGCCTTCTACCTGTCGCCGCTGGGGCGCGTCTTTGCGCACACCCTGCCGTGGTATCCGAAGTGGCTGCAGATGATAGGACTGCGAAGCATGGCGGGCCCACAGAGCCTGGACACAGCAGAGCGGCTGGCACCCTACCGCGAGAACCTGCGAATGCAGGGCACAGTGCCGTTTCTTCTGCGGCTGCTGCGTACCTGGCACAGTGACATGCGGGAGCTGCGCCACCTGCTGGAGGCGCCCTTCGAGGTGCCTACGCTGCTGCTTTGGGGTGATCATGACCGTGCAGTGCCGGCCAGCACTGCACCTGACCTCCAACGACATCTGGGGGCGAGCGAGCTACAGCTGCTCGCCGGTGTGGGACACCGCCCCGCCGAGGAGCGGCCAGCCGAGTGCGCGCGGCTGATCGAAGAGTGGTGGAAGCGCTGCCACACCGCTCAGACGGTCCCGATCAACGCGGCAGGTTGAAGGTCGAGGCGAGCCAGTCACGCAGTTCGGCAGCGAAGGGTTCCAGCTTTGAGCCGGGGGAGTCGGCAGTTCCGGCGAAGAAGTGGTCTGCCCCGGCGATCCAGACCACGCTCTTGGGCTCCGCGGCGGCCACCAGGTAGCTCTCCAGCACGCCTCGGGGGCTGAACTCGTCCGTGTCGCCGGAGATGAAGAGTTTGGGCACGGGGCCGCAGCCGGGCAGGAAATCGTAGCGGTAATCACGGCCAGCCGCTCGCACGGGCAGACCGATGCCGATAAGCCCCGCCACGCGCGAATCGCCGCAGCATGCCCGCAAGCCAACGTTAGAGCCGAAGCTGAAACCCGCAAACAGCATCGGGAGATCGGGGTAACGCTCGGCCAGCCAATCCAGGGCCGCTCGCACGTCGTCCACCTCGCCGCGGCCCTCATCATGGGCGCCTTCACTCAGGCCGGTGCCGCGAAAGTTGAAGCGTAGAACTGGCAGTCCGAAGTGCGACAGTGCCTTGGTGGTGTGGTAAACGACCTTGTTGTGCATCGTCCCGCCGCCCAGCGGATGTGGGTGGGCGACCAGAGCCGCGAAGGGAGCGTTCGGCGCGCCGGTGTTCAGCAGGGCTTCCAGTCTGCCCGCGGGTCCCCGCAGGTCCTCGACAGTCTGCACCTGCGAACGTGGGGAAGGAAGTTCGGACATGCCTGCAGTGTAAGGTGCCGCCCCCCGCACGAGGGCCGCATCCGGGCTCGCGCGAAGGGCTCCGGTATTCTGGGCACGCATGCCTCCCCTTGACCCGATCGAGCTGACGAAACAACTCGTGGCCATTGACTCGACGACCTACCATGAAGGCCTCTGTGGTGAGTTCCTGGCGCATCTCCTAGCTGAGCGTGGGTGGACGGTCGAGCGCATGGCGGTCGCGCAGCCCGATCCCGCCAGAACACCCGGGGGTGGAGATGAACCGAGGTTTAACGTATACGCCACGCTGCCCGGCACCCAGTCCGGCGTGGTGCTTTCCACCCACATGGACACCGTGCCGCCGTTTCTGGGGTCATGCCGCGAGGATGAAACCTACCTCTACGGCCGTGGTGTCTGTGATGCCAAGGGGATTCTGGCAGCCCAGATTGCCACCGCCGAACGGCTGCGCGGTGAAGGGATTCGCGTCGGGCTGCTTTTTCTGGTCGGGGAGGAACGAGACTCCGCAGGGGCGAAGGAGGCCAATGCGCAGCCACGAGGCTCGCGTTACCTCATCAACGGCGAGCCCACGGATAACCGGCTCGCGCTGGCTTCCAAGGGCTGCTTGCGCGTAGAGCTCCACGCCCGCGGCCGCATGGCGCACTCGGCATACCCGGAGCTCGGGGAATCGGCCATCGACAAGCTGCTGGCCGCACTCGCCGCTGTGCAGGCACTCGATCTGCCGGTGATCGAGGGCATTGGGGACACCACGTTGAATGTGGGTTTGATTTCGGGCGGGCGTGCCCCCAACGTCATCGCCGACGCTGCCGACGCGCATCTGCTGGTGCGCCTGGTGGGGCCGTCGGAAGAGATCCGTGCCGCAATCCAAAGCGCCGTGGCGGGACGTTGCGAGGTGGACTTTTCGCTCGAGCTGCCTTTTGTCCAGATGCGCGCGGTGGATGGCTTCGAGACCATGATCGCCAAATTCACCACGGACATCCCCAGCCTCACCGCGTGGGGTGAGCCCTTTCTGCTTGGTCCGGGCAGCATCCACGTCGCCCATACGCCAGACGAACGGATCGCGAAGGCGGAGCTGCTCGGGGCCGTGGACCTGTACGCTCGGCTCGTGCGGGAGCTGAACGGCCGTGGCTGATACTTTCCACAGTCCGAAGCAAGCGCGCCGGCTGCACCTGGCAGTCGCTATCGGCGTCGCCGCAGTCACCGCGGCCGCGGTTGTGATTCCGACGTACCTCTCTGTGCCGAAGCGCAACAACACGAATGACCGTGTGGACTGTCTGCTGGTGCTGGGTTCGCCGACGGAGATCGACGGCACGCTGACGGAGTCGCAACGCTGGCGCGTGGATGAGGCCGTTCGCGAGTACAACGCCGGCCGGGCGCCGCGCATGTTGATTACGGGGGGTATGACCGCCCGCAACTACACCGAGGCGGAGACGATGGCGGCCTATGCCGTTGCCCAGGGGGTGCCGCCGGCCGCGATCCTGAAGGAGCCGCGAGCGATGACCACGCTGGAGAATATTCGCAACAGTCAGGTGATTTTGGACGCGCATGGCTGGGATCGAGTAGAGGTGATCAGTTCGCCGGAGCACCTGCCCCGCACTGCACTGTTGCTGGAGCACTCGCACCTGGAGTGGCGCACCCACGCTGCGCCGACACCCGGTCGCAGCCACCTGCAGGTAGCCGGGGCCTATGCAGAGGAGGCAGTTGGCACGACCATCATGCGACTATTCGGACCAGGCGTGGAACCGGTGCTGCACGCCGTCGCCACCGTGCAGCACACCGTCTCATATGGAGTTCGCTGGGTTTTCTACAAGACAGAAGGTGTGCTGCATCGCGGGTAACGACGGCGGACGCTCGGTCTACTGCATCGCTGCTGCCATCTTATTCAAGCCTTCAAAGACCTGCTCGTAGCTGCCATTCTTTTCCGCGTGACGAAGCGGCAGCACGCGTTCAACGAGGATCTCGCCGCTCGCCGGCGGGTTGGCCAGCAGGCTGACGGTTTCGGCGATGTACTCGTCGAGCGGCATGGCATGCGGGTCGGAGGCCTGATGCGCGCCCATCAGCTCCGTTTGAACATAGGGCGGCGCAATCTCCAGAACCTCGACGGTGCTTCCACGCAGTTGGTAGCGCAGCGACTGCGTCCAGGAGTGCAGGGCGGCCTTGGTGGCGCAGTAGGTGGGGGTCATCGCCATCGGCACGAAGGCCAGCCCGGAAGTCACGGTCATAACAGTGCTGTGAGCCTGGGCCTGCAGCAGGGGAAGCAGCGCCGCGGTCAGCCGCAGTGGTCCCAGCAGGTTCGTGGTGATGATGGACTCTGCTACGGCGAGCCCATCTACGCCGTCCTGCAGCTTCTCGATCTTCATTACACCCGCATTGTTGATCAGAACGTTGAGGGCGGGGAACTCGGACTTCACCTCGGCAACAAAGCGTTGGAAGTCGTCAGGGTTCTCGATATCGAGCGTGAGAGAGCGCATGCCGGCATTAGCAGCGGTGGTTTCGTCGAGGACAGACTTGCGGCGGCCGGCGATGACGACCTGATTGCCGGCTTTGTGCAAAGCCTCGGCGAGCCCGCGGCCGATGCCCGAACCTCCGCCGGTGATGAGAATCGTGTTACCTGTGGGGTTCATAGCGCATTCTCCTGTGACGTGAGCTAGATGCGCAGGGGCGTGCCTCCGGCGCAGGATCTCCGAGTGTCGAACGCTTTTTCCTCAGAAGCTGCACCAGTAACGAAGCAGTAAACTGGGGTCATGGCCGCTGAGTTTACCCATCTACATCTGCACACCGACTACTCCCTCCTTGATGGCGCGTGCGACGTGGACAAGCTGGCCAAGCACCTGGACAAGATCGGGCAGAAGTCGGCCGCCATCACCGATCACGGCAACATCTATGGGGCGGTGCACTTCTTCGACGCGATGAAGAAGAAGAACTTGCACCCTATCCTCGGCTGCGAGCTGTATGTCTGCAAAGAGGACGATCATCGCGGCAAGCCCGATCCGGAATCGAAGTACAACCACTTCCTCGTGCTTGCGGAGAATGAGGCCGGGTATCGGAACCTGGTGCAGCTGACCAGTGAAGCCGCACTTCATGGGTTCTATCGCAAGCCGCGCATTTCAAAGAAGTTTTTGGCCGAGCACTCCGAGGGGCTGATTGGTTTCTCGGGCTGCCTAGCGGGGGAGCTTTCCCAAAATCTGATGGCCGGGGACTACGCCGCGGCCAAACGCGTCGGTGGGCAGTACGAGGAGATCTTCGGAAAGGGGAACTTCTTTCTGGAGATCCAGGACCATGGGCTGGAGCCAGACAAAGCGGTAACGGAGGCCATGTTCAAGCTCGAAAAGGAGCTCGGCATTCCGCTGGTGGCCACCAACGACTCGCACTATGTGGCCAGCGACGACGCGCGCTCGCACGAGGTGCTGTTGTGTGTGCAAACAGCCGATTCAATCAACAACCCGAAGCGTTTCCGGTTCGACACGCAGGAGTTCTACATCAAGTCGGCCGACGAGATGCACCGGCTATTTTCGCAAAACCCGGAGGTCTGTACGCGCACGATGCAGTTTCCGGAGCGCTGCAAGCTGGAACTCACCAAGGTTAAAGATCCGTTCCCGAGTTTTCCGCTGCCGGAAGGGGAGACGATCGACACCTACTTTGAGCAGGTGTGCCGGGAAGGCTGGCGTAAGCGACGCGACACGGCCGTAAAGCACCTCGAAGACCGCGGCATCCTGCGCAGCACCCTCGCCGAGTACGAAGAGCGGCTGACGCGCGAGATCGAGTGCATCAAGAGCATGAAGTTTCCCGGCTACTTCATGATCGTGTGGGACTTTATCCGCTACGCCCGGGAGCAGAACATTCCTGTGGGACCGGGCCGTGGCTCGGCGGCCGGATCGCTGGTCGCTTACGTGATGGAGATCACCGACATCGATCCGTTGCAGAACAATCTGCTGTTTGAGCGCTTTCTGAACCCGGAACGCGTCTCCATGCCGGACGTCGATATCGATTTCTGCATGAACCGACGTGGCGAGGTGATCGAGTACGTTCGTCGCAAGTATGGCGTGGACCAGGTCGCCCAGATCATCACGTTCAACACCATGGCGGCGAAGGCGGCGATCAAGGACGTGGGTCGGGCGATGGACATGCCCTACGGCGAGGTCGATCGCATCGCCAAGCTGGTGCCGGCGACCATCGGCATCACCCTCGAACAGGCCCTGAAGGACTCACCCCCGCTGGCCGCGGCGTGTGAAGCGGACCCGAAGATCCGCGAACTGATTGAGACAGCGCAGCGGCTGGAGGGCCTGGTGCGGGGTGCGGGTGTGCATGCCGCCGGTGTGGTGATTGCGCCGCAACCGCTCACGGAGCTCGTGCCGGTGACGCGGACCAAGGACGAGGCAATCGTCACCAGCTATGACATGAAAGCCGTCGAGAAGATGGGCCTGCTCAAGATGGACTTTCTTGGGCTGACCACGCTGACGGTGATCGATGACTGCCTGAAGTTGATCAAGCTGAATCGCGGCGAGACGGTGGACATGGCCACAATCGCGCTCGATGACCAGAAGACGTACGAGCAGGTCTACCACCGAGCTCTTACCAGTGGAGTGTTTCAGTTCGAGTCGGGCGGCATGCGTGATGTGCTGCGGCGCTACAAGCCGACTTCGGTCGAGGACCTGACCGCGCTGAATGCGCTGTACCGTCCGGGGCCGATCCAGGGTGGCATGATCGACGACTTCATCGAGCGCAAGTGGGGCCGGCGGCCGGTGGAATACATGTTTGTGGAGCTGGAGACGATCCTGAAGGAGACGCTCGGCGTCATCGTCTACCAGGAACAGGTGATGCAGATCAGCTCGGCGATTGCGGGCTACTCGCTCGGGGGTGCCGACCTGCTGCGTCGCGCGATGGGTAAGAAAGACCCGTTGGAAATGGCCAAGCAGCGCGACATCTTCATGGCTGGTGCACTCCAACGCAAGCACCCGAAGGACACCGCCGGGAAGCTGTTTGACCTAATGGAGCAGTTTGCCGGCTACGGCTTCAACAAGTCGCATTCAGCGGCCTACGCTCTGCTGGCGTATCACACGGCCTGGCTGAAAACGCACTACCCGGTCGAGTTTATGGCCGCGCTGCTGACGTCGGAGACCTCCAAGCCGGAGAACGTGGTGAAGTACATCAGCGAGTGCCGCGAAATGGAAATTGCCGTCGTGCCGCCGGATGTGCAGATCTCGGACGCGAACTTCACCCCGGCTGGCGATGCGATCCGCTTTGGCCTGGCAGCCATCAAGAACGTCGGGCACAACGCGATCGAGTCGATTCAGAAAGCAAGGATTGAACTCCAGGCCGCGGGCAAGCCCGGGTTCAGTTCGCTTTGGGAGTTCTGCAAGAGGGTCGATCTACGCCTGATGAACAAGCGAGTGCTCGAATCGCTGTGCAAGGCTGGGGCGCTCGATGCGTTCGGCAAGCGCTCCGAGGTGATGGCCGCGCTGGACAAGGCCATGGAACGGGCGCAGAAGTCGCAGCGCGACGCGGCATCAGGCCAGCACGGACTGTTTGGCATGTTTGACGAGGGACCGGCGGCACCCAGTGCGGGCGATGACGCTCTGCCTTCCGTGCCGGATTGGGATGAGTACACGCGGCTTGCCAACGAGAAAGAAGTCCTGGGTTTCTTTGTCTCGGGGCACCCGCTGGATAAGTACAAAGACAAGCTACGCAACCTGAAGGGCGTCATCGACACGCAGACGGCCTGCGAGATGAAGCCGGAGCCGGTGGTCTTCCGCCGGGGCCAGCAGGAGCAGGGCAGCGAGATTGCCGTCGCGGGCGTGATTACAGGCCTGAAGGTGGCCAAGTCGAAGCGCTCCGGGGAGATGTATGCGCAGGCCTGCCTGGAGGATGCCGTGGGCAAGATTGAGCTGATCGCGTTCCCGCAAAGCTACGAAAAGCTCGCCGAAAAGCTGAAGATGGACGTGCCCGTGTTGATTCGCGGGGCTCTGCGCGGGGAAGAGGATTCGGCGCCGAAGATTGCGATCTCCTCCATCCAGGCGCTGGAGGATGTTCAAGTGAAGTTGCCCGAGGCGCTGCGCATCCGTGTGCCGCTACACAGTCCCGATGCCGCGCTGATGCAAAAGCTGGAGGCAATCTTTAAGGGTAGGCCGGGCAAGGGCAAGGTGCTGCTGAATTTGGAGGAGCCGGGCGAGTTTTGTGCGGTGCTGGAGCCTAAAGGTTATGCCGTTTCTGCCGATATACAGTTTATTGAGAGCGTGGAGGGCCTGGTCGGCAGGGGAGCGGTGCAGGTGATCAATTAACCCTTGGGTCGGAAGCACGCTGGCCGTCACCGGAAGGCCGGCTTCGTGACCACCGTTCCCCTTCTGTTCTCGGTACAATCGACTCTGGACTCGCTATGCCTGAAGCTTTGCAGCAAACACCCGCCGTCGCCGTCGTACGCCCGACTCCCGAAGCGTGGTTGAAGACCGAGGTAGCCCGCCACCCGCAGCGCCCGTATCCAATGGACTACATCACCGCGCTCTTTACCGACTTCAACGAAATCCACGGCGACCGGCAGTTCGGCGATGACCCAGCGATGGCCACTGGCATGGCGCGTTTTCACGGGACGCCTGTTCTCGTTATCGGCAATCTGAAAGGTCGGACATTGAAGGAGCGTGTTGCGCGCAAGTTCGGCTCCCCTGACCCGGAGGGGTACCGCAAAGCGCTGCGCGCCATGAAGATCGCAGAGAAATTCGGTCACCCCGTCTTCACCTTTATCGATCTGGCCGGGGCAAATCCGGGGCTGGGGGCTGAGGAGCGTGGTCAAGGTGAGGCGATTGCTCGCAATCTGCTGGAGATGAGCCGCCTGCGCGTGCCGACAATCGCCACCATCACCGGCGAGGGTGGATCGGGCGGTGCCCTGGCGCTGGCCGTGGCGGACCGCGTACTGATGTTGGAGAACGCGATTTACTCCGTGATTTCACCGGAGGGTTGCGCGAGCATCATGTGGAAGGACGCCAACAAGAAACAGCAGGCCGCCGCCGCGCTGCGGTACACGGCGACCGATGCCCAGCGGCTTGGCTGTGCGGACGATATCATCCCCGAGCCACCGGGCGGTGCGCATGACGACCCGGCCCACGCCGTGCAATTGGTGAACGATCGTCTAGAGCGGCACTTCGCTGAGCTCACAGCGCAACCTGTTACGGCGTTGCTGGAAGCTCGTTACCAGAAGTTCCGCCACATGGCCCAGTTCTACACAACGGCCTGATCGCGTAGCTGCAGCGCCCGCCTGCTTTGGAGCCCGTCTATTTTGTTTGCGCATCGAACCGAGTCAAAGACACCGCGATCCATGCACATCGCTCTCTTTGCGATAGGGCTGTTGTGGGTTTTGGCCGCTCGGACGGGCGCCGAGAGCGCGGCGGACGGCATCTCCCGGGCACTTCATGCGGAGGTTCTGCGCAATCTGTTCAAGAGCCTTTTCTCCCTCATCTTGCTGCTCACGGGCTTCACCGCATTGAACTGGGTAGCCGTCCGGAATGGAAGTCTGCGTTCAACGAACGCGCTTCCGAGCCGGCCGTCGGCACTCGGCGAGTGGCAAAGGGGCGCCGCCCTCGGATGGGCGTTACTTCTGCTCGCAATCGCGCCCATGGTTCTGGCTGGATGCCTTCACCCGCAGTTCTGGGGAGCTCCGCGGGCCTGGGGCCTGGTTTCACTTTCGCTGCTGACGTTGCTGCTCGGTAGCCTGGCAACGGAGGTCGCTTTTCGCGGATTTCTGTTTCAGAACCTGATCAAAGCGACCGGACCCGTAACAGCCTCGCTGCTGCTTTCGGTGATCTACGCTCTGGCAACGTCCTCTTCCTCCGAGACCACACCGTTCAGCTTCTCGGCGACCCTGCTGCTGGGTGTCCTGTTCTCCGTGGCCTATCTGCGCACTCATGGGCTCTGGCTGGGGTGGGGGTTGCGCTTCGGCTGGCTGGCATCGATGAGTGTGCTGTTCGGTCTGCCTCTGGCCGGGTCCGCGGATCTCGCAAGCGTCGTGGTAACGGAAAGTTCTGGACCTGTTTGGCTTTCCGGCGGGGCGTATGGGCCGGAGGGCGCCTTTCTGACGTTGCTCGTTTTGCTGGCCGGCATGCTTTTGCTGTATCGCCTGACGCGCCATTATGCCTGGGAATATACGCATCCGCCGATCGTCGCGGCGGGCTACCCCATGGATATTCCGCCGCCCGCGGCGCACACCGCCATGGAGGCGGCTGCCCCACCCCCACCGCTGGTGCAGATCCTGGGAACGACCTCCACCCATTCCTCGACGGAGCCGGCCATCGCGAGAAGCATCGCGACCGTCCATGGTGAGACTGAGTCAACGGCCACCTTGCCTGGTCGCACCCCCAGGTTGCCTCCGGACGAGCTCTAACCGGGCGGAACGCCTACAACACTTCCTCGATTGCATCCTTCAGTCGGATTTGCGTTTTCTGACGCGAAGAGTGCACAATCACGCCATCAGAGGTCTTATATGGGCTCCCGCTTTCCCCTGGCGATAGTCATTCTGGGCACCCTGCTTCCTTGCGGGCCAGCCCTGCGGGCGCAGGTCTTCGTTGTGGGTGAGAAGACAGCGACTGCCGATGTAACGACCGAATTCCATCCCACTCGCGTCACCCTTCCTGAGACGCCCCTTGGCGAGAGGGGCCGGCTGGATCTGCTGCGCAATCTTGAGGCGGAACAGGGCTTTGCGCATCGTGAGCTGCCGCTGGGTGCAGGCCTCACCTTGCTTGCCAACGGCAACATGACCCCGCATGGCGAAGCGTACAAGCGCATGCTCTACGAGAAGGGCCTCTCTGCTAGCCCAGGCGATCGCGTGGAGGTGAGCAAGCTGGAGTTCCGGCCGGATCGTCTCGTCATCGACTTCAATGGTGGACCGTACGCCAAGCACCGTTTTCTCAGCCACCTTTCGCTAAACGGCATGCAGGTGGCGCAACAAGGACCGCTGGCAACGGGCTGCCGAGTGACGCTGGTGTTTGAGGGCGGTGTCCCGGATCTTACCGCGGCGGAGGTCAAGGCGCTGCTTGACCCCGTGGTGGACTTCAAAGCCAAAAGCAGCGTGGAGGCCTACGCCGACACCCTGGCACCCAAGGTGCGGGAGGCCATCGAAGCACATGAAATCCTGGTGGGGATGAACCGGCGCATGGTGCTCGCTGCTCTCGGCGAGCCGCGCACCAAACACCGCGAGCACAGCGGCTCGGATGAGAGTACCGGCTACGAAGAGTGGATCTACGGCGAGGTGCCCAAGCCAATCCAGTTTGTGCGTTTCCAGCACGAACGGGTAGTGCGGCTGGAGATCGCGGCGCTCGGCAAGCCGCTGGAGATCCGGGAGAAGAACGAGATCGGCGCAGCCCAGGCGCCTACGCTCGAAGCGCGCACAATCATCAACGGCGACCAGCACGGGAGCGAAGTTGGCGGTGCGACTGCACCGGCCCCCACCCTGCGCCGCCCGGGCGACACGCAAGACACGATCGCCTCGCCAGGTATGGGCAAAGTCGTCGTTCCCAAGGACCAGTTTCGCGGAACCTATGGGAATCTCGCGACAGCGCATTCGCAATGAGTCGCTGTAGTGGCGGTGTATGATTGGGGTTGCTTTTGTCCGGTTCTGCATTGCCTGCGGCTCCATGCTCAATGCAGCAGTGAGCTTTCACTTCCAGTGAGCGCCCCGGACAGGCACCACCTTCGACCCCTGGGAGATACCAAATGGCAAAGATCGCCAAGACCGCTGACCGCCAAAAGGTCATGGACACACAGAAGAGCACGGATTGCCCGAAGTGCTCCAAGCCCACCCGCATCGTAAAGCGCGTGAAGGATCGCGAGCGCGGAACGCCAGGTGGCGTGTACATCTCCTGCTCGGCCTGCGATTTCTTCGAAAAGCTCTAGAGAGACGAATTGTTTATAAGCGAAAAAGCCTGTCCTTCCGGACAGGCTTTTTCGTCGTGCACGAAACAAGGTGCTAGCGCTCTGTTTCGAGGGTCTGCTCTGTGGAGGTCAGTTCGGCGACAAGAGCATGGGCGAGTTCGGGGTCATCGGCGCGCACCTGTTCCACACGCACCTGCCCGTTACCCAGCAGGCCAAGCTTCTGCGCGGCTGCAAAGGAGAGATCGACGATGGCGTGCGGCGTGTAGGGTCCGCGATCGTTTACGCGAACAAAGGTTGACTTCTGGTTGCGAACGTTGGTGATGCGCAGCCAGCTGCCCAGCGGGAGGGTGCGGTGCGCACAGGTCAGCGAATTCATGTTGAACCGCTCGCCGGTGGCAGTTCGCCGGCCCTGAAAGGCCTCACCATACCAGGAGGCTTTCCCGATCTCGAACCAGCGATGCGCTGGCTTCGCAGCCGGTTTCGGGAAGGAATCGCGCTTTGCTATGGGACTGGCAATCACGGTTGCCGAAACTGCCAGAGAGAGAACCAGAGCAGCGGTCCTGCGGTTTGCAACGAGGAGTCGGCTCAACGTGCGCAGACGAAAAGGAAGAAAAGAAATCACTCTGTAATTGTCCCGTAATCCAGTGTGGCAGTCAACGCCAAAACAAGGCTAAGTTGATGATCTACAAAGACTTGCAAGTAGAAGGAAACTTGCGATCAAGCTTCGATTATGTTAGGGGAGTAGCTATCGTGGTTCTATCCCACCTTTGTCCCTGGGCCTACGTCCCGCCCCGGCCATCCGGGAAAACCAGAACACGTCACAGCTGGAGAGAGCGATGCAACCTGGGGTGGTTTGGACGATCGCCGGCTTCGACCCTTCCGGAGGAGCGGGCGTCACGGCGGACCTGATGATCTTCGCAGCGCATGGCCTGTATGGCTGCTCGGCGATCACTGCGCTTACGGTGCAGTCCACGCAGGGCGTAGCCGAGACGGCGGTTGTCCGTCCGGAGCTGCTCGCGCAAACCCTGTCGTACCTGCAGGCGGATTTGCCCCCGGAAGGGGTAAAGGTCGGTATGCTCGCCGGACCGGAAAGCATGGCCGTCGTGGCAGAATTTTTGCGTAGCCTACGCCCTCAGGACACTTTACGGGGCGACGCGAGGGCGGTTGCGGTGGTGTTGGATCCGGTGTTGCGCTCGAGCTCAGGGCGCGAACTCTACCCGGCGGCAGCGGTCCCGGAACTCTGCCGGCAGATGCTGCCGCTGGTGGACGTGCTAACCCCAAACTGGGGGGAACTCGCCGTTCTGACCGGCAGGGAAATCAACGACCTCACGCAAGCCGAACAGGCTGCTGCGACCCTCCTGCAGACCTACCCCAACTTGAGCATCGCCCTTACCGGAGGCGACCGCGCCGATTCTCTGGACCTACTGCTTACACCCGGCAGAGCGAGCCTGCGCTTAACGGCGGAACGTATTGAGACAACCTCCAGCCACGGCACCGGTTGCGCGTTCTCCTCCGCTCTGCTGGCAAACTTGGTCCAGGGAGCGTCGGTAGAGCAGGCCATGGCAGCGGCCAAGGCGTATGTCCGGGGTGCTCTGCGAGCCGCTCCGGGCGTCGGGAAAGGGAAGGGCCCCACCGGACTTCTTTGGCCCCTGCACCACGACACCTGAGATGGTCACGAGCACGTGGCGGTTGATACCCTAGAGCTATGGAGCCGCTGCACCTCACGCTGAACGGTACACAACGCACGCTGGAGTCATTAGCCGCTCCCGTAACCCTGGAAGCCGTGCTGGCAGCTCTTTCCCTGCGCGGCGACCGCATTGCAGTCGAACTGAACGGCACCCTGGCGCCTCGAACAAGCTGGGCCGGGCAGACCGTTCGCTCCGGCGACAAGCTGGAGATCGTGCACTTCGTCGGTGGGGGCAGCCTTTCACGAAAGCCCGTAGCCTTCGCCCGTCAATCCTTGGCCGATAGTAAGGTTCCGAGCAGACTCTCCCACCGATCCCCGTAGGTACTCCAACCGCCAAGCGACTTTACCCGTTTCAGAGCCGCCAAGCGCATCTCCTTTTGCAACTCTCGATCGTCGGCCAGGCGTTGTAGGCGGCTGGTTAGTGCCGGGGCGTCGCGGACCGGGACGATGTAGCCCTCCACACCATCGGTAAACAGATCCTCACCGCCCGTCTGGGTGGAACAGACCACCGGGCATCCACAGGCCATTGCCTGCGCCTGCACCAGTGCCAGCCCCTCCTCGATGCTCGGCAGCACCAGCGCATGGCTGCGACTCATCCAGCCAGCCAGCTCTGTCTGCGATACCACGCCGAGGTACTCGACACCGTTCTGCGGCAGCGTAGAGAGCAGGGCTCGCATCTCCTGCTGCACGTGGCCGACGATCCGCAGCCGTTTGCGCGTCGCCCGCAGGGCCGCGAAGGCTTCCAGCAGGTACGGGACGCCTTTGCGCAATCCGACTGACCCCGCGAACAGCACGGCGAACTCATCGTCCGGTGGCGAGCTGGCCGGGCCAAAGTGCTCCAGGCGCACACCATACGGAATCACATGCACCTTCTCCGGGGCGACGCCCATGCTGAGAAACGAGGCACGCGCCACAGTCGATGGCACGGTGATGGCGTCCGCGGCGGCGTAAATAGCCTCCTCTCGCCGGGTATCACGGTCATCGGAGACGGGCCGGTCGATGCCCCATCGGCGGTACTCCTCAGAGACGGTCTGCTCCTGCAGGCGCTGATGCGTGGAGCCGCGGTCGCAAAGGAAGACGCCGCCATGCCGCTGCACGAGTTGCCCCGCACGCAGACTGGAGCCGGAGATCCCGATCAGCGCCTCCGGACGGTCGCCCTTGCGGATCCAGGCGGCGGTCTGGCGTTCGGTCCAGCGGTCAAAGGCGAGCGCGTTCCAGTAGCCAAGCTCGTCGTGTACACGAGGAAGGTCCAGGCCTGTGCGACCAAGAAGATAGTCCGGTAGCCCGAGCCAGGGGAACGTCCGCACCTTGCTGCGCGGCACTCCCTCACGCTGTAATCGTTTCCAGGGCCAGGTTGAGCAGATTGCCTGCAGGTGGCCGCGGCGGTCGAGCTCGCGAGCGAGCTCAAAGTGGTGGAAAACCCCGAAGACGGTCTGAAGTACACGCATGGCCGGCGCCCGGGGACGTCCGGTTGAGCATACCAAATGCCGATTTTGGGGAGGTCGAGCGAGTCGGGCAGGTATCGTCGTGCCATGAACCCTCTTGTTTCCCCGGCCTGGGTGGCCAGCCGCCTGAGCGACCCTGCTCTCGTCCTTCTGGACGCCACCCTGCCCGCGGTGGGCGTCGTTCCGGCACCAGATACCCACGCCAGCTACCTCGCCGAACATCTGCCCGGCGCAGTCTTTTTCGACATCGAAGAGCTTTCAGACCGAAGCAGTGGGCTGCCTCACACCCTGCCGTCGGCGGAGCAGTTTTCCCGCAGTATGTCCGCTCTGGGCGTGAACGACGATGCGACGCTTGTGGTCTACGAACAGGGAGATGTCTTCTCGGCGCCGCGCGCATGGTGGATGCTGCGGACTCTCGGGGCGACGCGAGTGTTCGTGCTGGACGGCGGGCTACCTGCCTGGAATGCGGCGGGGTTGCCGACCGGCTCGGGGCCGGTCAAGCGCCCGGCTGCGCACTTCCATGCGCACCTGGACCCGAAAGCCGTGGTGGCCTACCCCGCCATGCAGGATCTGATCCGGAGCGGCGCGCAGATCCTGGACGCGCGCTCCGCAGGCCGCTTCGGCGGCACAGCACCTGAGCCGCGGCCCGGTTTAGCGTCCGGCCATATGCCCGGGGCCACCAACCTGCCGTATACCGAACTGACCTCGGGAAGTCGCCTGCTCGACGAGGCGGAACTTCGGGCAGTGTTCGCGGAGACGTCGGTTGATCTGCAGCAGCCCGTCACGGCCACCTGCGGATCAGGCGTTACCGCCGCGGTCCTCGCGTTGGGGCTTGCGGTCTGCGGAGCTGCCGAGGTCAGCCTGTACGACGGCTCCTGGGCGGACTACGCCCGGCATGCGGATGCGGTCATCGTCCCCGGTACCTGAGGTTGCTCAAGTGCTGCAGGCGGAAAGACACTCCAGCACGACCGCCACACAGACCGAAGCGGGCACCATCGCCATGGATCCTGCATTTGCGAAGCCGTACCAAACCCACTAAAATCGTGTGAAAATCACACTTTTCAGGGAGCGTCTTTGAGCTTCGTGCGTTCGGCTCTGCCGCGTGTCATTCCCTTTGCGGCCCTCGCATGGTTGGTGATGCTTTTGTCAGGTTGTGGGGCTTCTACGCCATCGCTTGTCTTGGAGTTGCAACCGGCGAGCACAGACGCTCTGGCCGGGGGCAGCGCAACCTTCAGCGTAGCGGCCGCGGGCAGCGGCAATCTGCAATACCAATGGTTCACGGCGGGTGCGCCCATCAGTGGCGCAAACGGCAATTCCTACACACTTTCGTCGGTGAACGTATCCCAGAGTGGGTCCACGTTCAGTGTCGCGATCTCCGACGGGGGATCGACGATTACCAGTTCCTCTGCCACGTTGACCGTCACCCCGCTGCCGTCAGGGTTTGTGATTGTCCCGGTGAGCGGAAAGACCTTCGGCGATCCGTCGTTCCCACTCAGCGCGAGCTCTGCCTCTAGCGGCAACATCACCTATGCGGTGGCGAGTGGTCCGGCAACGGTGACGGGATCGACCGTGTCCCTTACCGGTGCCGGACCCGTCGTTCTTTCGGCCAGCCAGGCGGCTGCTGGCAACTATGCCGCTGCGACCGCGACGGTGAGCTTCAACGTGGCGCTCGCCACGCCGGCACTCAGCTTTGCTCCCCTCGGGACAAAGACCTACGGCGACCCCGGGTTTCCCGTGGTTGCCACCTCCGCTTCGGCTGGAGCCATCACATACACAATCGTCTCGGGGCCGGCCACCCTCTCCGGCACGACGGTGACGATCACAGGCGCGGGGACGGTAGTCGTCTCCGCCAACCAGACTGGGAGCGGCAACTACGGGCCGGCAACGGCGACGGCAAGCCTGGTTGTTGCACCAGAGACGCCCACTTTGGCCTTTGCGCCGGTCACGGCCAGAACCTTTGGTGATCCGGCGTTCCCGGTCAGCGCGAATTCGCCCTCTAACGGGTCGATTTCATACAGTGTGGTGAGCGGTCCGGCCACGATCTCGGGCTCGACCGTGACGCTGACCGGTGCCGGCACGGTGAACCTGTCGGCCACCCAGGCCGCAACGGCCAACTTCGCTGCGGCGTCTGCAAGCACCAGCTTTCAGGCAGGCGTGAACGTAGCACTCTCCGCGATCACGCCAGCCGTGACGACTATTGCCCCTGGACAGCAGACCTTTGCCGTTACGGCTTCAGGCGGTCCGACGAACGGCGTCACCTGGAGCGCCACCGGTGGCTCCTTCACGGCGAACACCTGGACCTCTCCCAACGCAGCCGGCACCTTCACCATCACGGCGACCAGCGTCGACGACCCTTCCAAGTCGGTTTTCACGACGGCAACGGTCGCCGCCCCGTCCATCACAATGCAGCCCGCCAGCCAGAGCGTCTGTCCTGGCGCGGGAGTCACCCTATCGACGGCTGGCCAGTACGCGGCGAGCTTCCAGTGGTACCTGAATGGGGCGGCCATTAGCGGCGCCACTGCCGCGACGTACACCATCTCGTCCGCAAACTCAACGAGCAGCGCCGGCGCCTACAGCGTTGTGGCCAGCAACCCGGCTGGGATTGCGAACTCGTCGGTCGCAACGCTCTCAGTGGGGTCAACGATCTCGACGCAGCCGACGGGCGCGACAGTACTGGCTCCGGCGATGGCTGCCTTTTCGGTCGCTGCCCAGGGCCAACCCCCATTTACCTATCAGTGGTACAGCACGCTCCCGGGCACCCCGGCAGCGGCGCCTGTGCCTGGAGCCACTGCCAGCACCTATGTCACACCGGCGGTCAGTCTCTCGGCCAACGGAACCGCGCTCTATGCGTTGATCACGGACAATTGCGGTACCGCGATCACAAGTAACTCGGCCACACTCACCGTGAACAGCGCCCCGGTGATCGCCGAGCAGCCCGGAAACCAGACCCTGACCCCAGGAAGCCCCATCAATCTCAGCGTGAGTGTGCTGGGCACGCCGGCGCTGCAGTACCAGTGGTACTGGGTACCAGCGGGCCTAACAAAGGGAATCGCGATCGGTGGCGCGACCGCTCCCGCCTATACCGTGCATTCAGCGTCCGCCACCGCCAGCAATACGGGGGATGAGTACTACGTCACGGTGAGCAATGAGTTCGGCACCGTTACCTCACAACCAGCCACATTGCAGGCCACCGCAAATGGAAGTGCCATCTGGGTAACTGCCTGGGGCGCTCCCCCTGAAAACGCGCAGCCCGGGAGTGAAAATGTGGGTGGAAACGAGCAGAGCTTCCGGTCGTTCTTCTACCCCACCGTTTCCGGCACCAGTGAGCGGATCCATCTCTCCAACTACTTCGGCTCAACGCCGATCATGGTCGGCGCTGGACGGCTCGCTGCCGCCGCCAGCACCAATGGCGTGAACGGCAACGCCATCGACCCGACCCGAGATTTTGCGCTGACCTTCAACGGCAGCCCAACGATCACGCTACAGCCCGGGCAGGAGGTGGTTTCCGATCCGGTGGCGATCTCCTACAGCCTCGGGCAGAAGCTCGCCGTAACGCTGTATGTGGTGGGAACCTTCCCTGCGCTGACGCAGCATGAGTCGCAGGTCAACGTGAACTATGCAACGCCGGCCGGGGCGGGGAACCAGACCGCCGACGCCACCGGCGCGAGCTTTACGCAAAGCAATACCGAGTGGTTTCTGCTGAGCGGCATGGACACCTACGGCCCATATCAAGGAGCCGTGGCCGTCTTTGGCAGTTCGTCGATCGATGGTCATGCCTCCAACTACGGCAACACGTTCACGTACCCCGTATCCAACGTCCCTGTCCCAGGGCAGGACAACGATCGACCATCCGATTGGCTGGCCCGCGAGCTTGCCGCGGCGGGGTACAACATCGGTGTCCTGAACGCCGGGACGATCGGTGACCCAGCCGGGGAGGATGGACGGTCGGCGTCCGGCAGCGTGATCGCAGGCGTCGATCGCATGCAGCACGACGTGTTGCAGCAGGCCGGCATCAAGGCTGTGATCATCTACTTCGGCGGCATCGACCTTCGTGCTGACTGTATGCCGGCGACGAGTGTGGAAGCCTCTCTGACCAGCATGGTCAGTCAGGCCTATGCGGCCGGCGTACGCGTCATTCTCGCGACCCTGCCGCCGTCCGAGTACTGCCAGTCGGCACAGCCGTTGCCAAGCGCCGCTGCTCCCTTCGCCGGCGATGTGAATCCCGGACCGGAGAACCCCGGCTCCACACAACGGCGCGCGTTGAACGACTGGATCAAAACCGCTGGGGCGGCGCTTCCGGGGGTGGTGGCGGTGGCCGACTTTGATGCTGCCCTCGCGGACCCACAACACCCTGACTTCATGCAACCGACACTCAACTCCGGCGACAACTTTCACCCGAATGGCGTCGGGTACGGCGTGCAGAGTAGCGCAATACCACTCTCCGCCATTCTTGGGCAATAGGATTCCAGGATGCCCTGTAAGTCTTCAGTCTGATCATTTCGGCTCTTTGCGATCACCTGTACGTTACTCTGCTGTCTACGTGGCTCGGCGCGGCTGGAAGCAGCGCGTGCGGCTCCCGGGGAAGAGGAGTCTGAATGGCCGTAGGCGTACAACAAACGGCACCGAGTACGAGCGGCGCGGCGCGGGAAAGGTACACGGTGCCGCTCATCCTGATCGTGTCGCTCTACTTCGGCATAGGCTTTATCACGGCAATGAACGATGTCCTCGTGCCTCACTTCAAGGACCTCTTTCACCTCTCGAACTTTCGCGCACTGCTGGTGCAATTTGCCTTTTTCGGCGCCTATTTTCTGCTCTCGGTTCCCTCTGGCTGGATCGTCAGCCGGATCGGGTACAAGGCGGGTATCATCGCGGCGCTCACCACCATGGGCGCCGGGCTGTTGATCTTTCAGCCAGCGTCGCGCTCCATTACCTACCCTCTTTTCCTGCTGGCGCTGTTTGTCGTCGGGTGTGGGCTGGCCCTCTTGCAAGTGGCCATCAATCCCTACCTGGGCGCGTTGGGCTCCCCCGAGACTGCGGCCTCACGGCTGAACCTTGCCGGCTTCTTCAACTCGCTGGCTGGAACCCTGGCACCGCGGGTGGGCGCGATCTTCATCTTCGTGGCTGCCGGTGCAAGCGCGGCGACGCTGGCACGCTCGGTACGCACCCCGTATCTCATCCTGGCCGGCCTCGCTTTTCTCATGGCAATCGTCACACGGCTGGTGCCACTGCCGACGGTAATCGCGGAGACCTCCGGGCCGGGCGGTTCGCGTGACAGCGTCTGGAAGTTTCGGCAACTGCGCTTCGGTGCGGTCGGCATTTTCGCCTACGTTGGCGCGGAGGTTGCCATTGGCAGTCTGCTGATCAACTATCTCGGACAGCCTTCCATGGGCGGCATGTCGCACACCGAGGCGGCACGCTATGTTTCGCTCTACTGGGGTGGCGCGATGGTGGCGCGCCTTATGGGGTTCTTTGCCTTGCGGCGTATCCGCCAGGCAAAGGCGCTTACTTTCGTTTCAATTTGTGCGGTCGTTTTCGTTTCTGTGGCCATCCTTGGCCATGGAACAATCGCTCTCTGGGCCATTGTTTCCTGCGGGCTGTTCAACTCGGTGATGTGGCCGTGCATTTTTCCGATGTCGGTGGAGGGTCTGGGCCGGCTAACTAGCCAGGCCTCCGGCATTCTCGTCACCATGGTGGTAGGCGGCGCCATCATTCCAGAGATCCAAGGGCTGCTTGCCGACCGCTTCGGGTACCAGAAGAGCTTTTTCGTGGTGCTGGCCTGCTATGCCTATATTTTGTTCTTCGCGATGTACGGTCATCGACCGGCACATCGTCTGCAGGACAACTCGCCCATGCCTGCCGTGCTGTAGTCACTTACTGAGGATGTGGTGGCGGACGCGCAAACGCTGGGCTAGGAAGCCGGGGCGAACGGGCGTGCATCGGCGCCCATCTCGTCCGCCTGGCTGAGCACGCGGACCATACTGGCGATGCGTCGGCGAAATCCTTCCTGCTCATCTCCCGGGCTACTGGACGGCGTTGTGCGGCGATCCTTGGGACGCA
This sequence comes from uncultured Acidobacteriaceae bacterium, assembly GCA_964242225.1. Lineage (GTDB taxonomy): Bacteria > Acidobacteriota > Terriglobia > Terriglobales > Acidobacteriaceae > Granulicella. The sequence continues at coordinate 321,420 of CAXTAE010000002.1, read as the reverse complement.
AAGAGGCATGGAACTGCTTCAAGCCGGTCGTACGCGCGACCTCCAGGGCATTGTTCAGCGTTAACCCGCCGCCGGCCATGACCTCGATCCGGTTTCCAGCCTGCTCGCGGAGACGGGCGATGCGAGCGGCGCCCCTCAGCACATCAGGCGCACCGCCAGACGTTAATACGCGTACGCACCCGCTGGCGATCACCGCTTCGAGCGCCTCTTCGAGGTTGGCCGCCGCATCGAAGGCGCGATGGAAGGTAACCGGCAGAGGCGCTGCCATCGCCACCAGGGCGCGGGTTTGCTCCACATCCACACGCCCATCCGCTCGCAGCAGGCCAAGCACGACGCCAGCGGCACCACAGCGAGACGCGTCGCGTAGGGAATGCCGAATGGCCGTTACGATCGTCGGTGTGCCTTCAAAGGTGTCGGCCGTCGGCCGGAGCAGCACATGAATCGGCAGGTCCGTGCCCGCGACGGCGCGGCGCAAGGTGGCGGTATCGGGAGTCAGGCCACCGACGGAGAGATCCCTGCACAGCTCGATGCGGTCTGCTCCCCCGGCTTTCGCGGCAAGGCAGGCCTCCAGCGACTCTGCACATAGTTCGAAGGTGATGGGGTGACTCAACCGCGTATGTTCAACCTCTTCTGCCGCACCCTGATGCGAGGCTGACCAGAAAACTCCCGTCCCGCATCGCCTTATGGAATATAAGCATAAAAGTGATCGAGTTTAGATGATCCGGTCATTTCGGGAGCAACGATGAGGAGTTATGACGATTGCCTTCAGCCCATCTGCGAAGCCGTTCGTGAGTTCGCCTTGAACAAGCTTGCGGTCATGCTGGCCATTGCCTGCCTCTTCAACGCCGGGAGCTCCTGGGCCGCGGCAGCCGAGGCTCCTGACGCGACCCAAAGACCTGCCCTGACTCCCCAACCGCGCGAGGTGCTTCCAGGCACGTTAGAACGCCTCGGCAGCGTCAACGTGCAGGTGTCGGGTGGCGACCCTGAAGACCTTTTTACTGCAGCGAACCTGAGGGAGACCCTGACGCGGCGCGGCGTTCTGCTCACTCCGTCCGTGGGACCGGTAGATCTTACGATCCAGCTGCTGCGGGTGGAAACACCGGCTGCTCGCCAGCTCCTGCAAAGGGCAAAGCTCGTCTTCGCAGCCCCGATGCATGAGGAAGGCTACGTGCTTCTGTCGCGGCCTGGTTCTGTCGCTGTTATTGGCGACACCTCGGCTGGAATCTTCTACGGCGCGCAGACATTGAAGCAGCTGATCGAGCGCAGAGCAGATGGAACGCTCGCCCTCTGGACGGGCACTGTGCGTGACTGGCCGGCGATGCGCTACCGCGGCGTTCATGACGATCTCTCCCGTGGCCCCTTTCCCACGCTGGCCTACCAGAAACATCAGCTTGAGGTCTTCGCCGCCCACAAGGTCAATCTGTACTCCCCTTACTTTGAGCACACGCTGGCGTACGCCGGCGACCCGCTAGCGGCGCCTCCGGGCAGTGCACTAACGCGCGCTGAGGCCCAAGAATTGGCCGCCTACGGTCGTCAGCTGCACATCGATGTGGTTCCCGAGCAGGAGGCGTTTGGCCACCTTCACCATGTGTTGAAGTTCGAGAAGTACTCCGATCTCGCCGAGACACCACACGGGCACGTCATCGCCCCCGGTCAGGCCGGCGCGCAACCGCTGATCCTCAGCTGGTTCACGCAGATCGCGGAAGACTTCCCCGGTCCGTTCCTACATGTGGGCGCGGATGAAACCTTTGAACTGGGCACTGGACGCACGAAGGCCGAGGTCGACAAGCGGGGGCTCGGTCCGGTTTACGCAGATTTTCTCTCGACCATCCACACCACGCTCGCGCCGTTGCACCGCCGGCTCCTGTTCTGGGGCGACGTCGCGACCTCGGACCCGGCAGCCATCCCGGGTCTGCCCAAAGACATGATCGCGATCCCCTGGATCTACTGGCACAAGGACAGCTACGACGGCGACATCCTGCCCTTCAAGAACGCCGGTATCGAGACCTGGGTGGCGCCCGGCGATGCAAACTGGCGGGTCGTTTACCCGCGTGCGACCACTGCCTTGGATAACATCGCCGGCTTCGTCGAAGCAGGGCAGCGGCTCGGTAGCACCGGCGAACTCACGGTGGCGTGGAACGACGATGGCGAGGGGCTCTTCAATCAGGATTGGTTCGGCATGCTCTTCGGCGCGGCGGCGGGCTGGCAGCCAGGCCGAAGTGACGGAAGCGCCTACTCCGCCAGCTTCGGCCGGACGTTTTTCGGCGACCCTAGCGGCCGCATCGATGAGGCGCAGCGTGAACTGACCGCCGCCGAGGACCTGGTCGATGTCACCAATGACGCTTTCTGGCTTGATCCCTGGAGCCCGGAGGGGCAGACGATGGCAGGGAAGTGGCGAACTAAGATCCCGGCGGCTCGTTTGCACGCCGAGCACGCGATCGAGCTGCTGGAGACGGTACGCGGGACCCAACCCGCACTCGAGGAGACAGATACGCTCGAGGCCATGGAGCTCGGGGCACGGCGGATCGATTTCATCGGGATGAAGTTCCAGCTATCCGACGAGATGGCCGAGGCCTACGACAAAGCTTATGCCTTGCGCGCCGATCCGAAGCGTGCGACGGAGGCGCGAGATCTGCTGTACTCCATCACAAGCATGAACGGCCGCTGCCAGGACCTGCGCGACGGCTACTCCGAGCTCAAGAACATGTATCGCGACAGCTGGTTACGCGAGAACCGGCCGTATTGGCTGGATAACGTACTGGTGCGCTATGACCTGCGCATCCAGCTGTGGCAACGGCGCGGGGAGGAGCTCAACACCGTGCTCGAACGTTGGCAGACCACGCATAGTTTGCCGACGGCGGCCGAAGCTGGCGTCCCGCCACCGCCGAGCTAGCAGGAGCAGCGCTATGCCTGGATAACGGCGATGCCCCTGGCCTGCAACGCCTCCAGCACCTTGGGCGGGATCCCCGCGTCCGTGATCAGGGTGTGCACAGAGGAGACTGGCCCAATCAGCGCCGGGCTGATGTGACCGAGCTTGGAGGAATCGGCCACGACAACCACCTGCCGCGACTGCCGCATCATTACCTGCGCGACCGTTGCCTCTTCAGGCTCCAGCGTAGTCATACCGCGCTCGAGATCGAAGCCAGTAACGCTGATGAAGGAGCGATCCAGGTAGATCCCGTTCAGAAAGTTCAGCGCCGCCTGTCCGGCCAACGCGAATGTCCAGGCCCAGGCCAGCGTGCCGCCCGTAAGCATCGTTTTGATGGCTGGCTGATTGCACAGCTCCATGCCGATGTTCACGGCGTTGGTGACCACGGAGATGCCGCGGCGATGGCGCAGTGCGCGGCCGATCTGGGTCGTCGTGGTGCCGGCGGTGAGGCCGATCATTTCCTTCTCGCGCACCATCTCCGCGGCGGCCAGGCCGATGCTGCGTTTCTGCTCGGCGAAGCGCCGCTCGCGCGACTGGAACGAGGTGTCATGGCGAAACGGCTCATAGAGCAAAGGTTCCACCAACGTGACGCCGCCGTGCGTACGCAGCACCAGACCGCGCTTCTCCAACCTCGCGAGATCGCGGCGAATACTGGGAGCGGAGGTGCCAATCTGATCGACAAGCTCCCCCACCGAGATATCCCCGGCACGCAGCAGCGCCTTCATGATGCGGTCGCCGCGATCATCGATCTTTGCAGACATAGTTCGCCTAAAGTCGTCGTGTACAGCGCAAGTAGACCATATGGTTCTATGTACAAGGCAACTGGAACATATTTATGATCGTTTTGTACGCAAACGCGCACTCACCCGAGGTGATCCCTTGCCTGACCCACAAACGCCGTACCCCTACCCGCACTGGATGCTGCGCGAGATCTACGAACAGCCGGAAGCTTTGGCAGCGACGCTCAGCCAGTGGGTGGAGGGGCGTCACTTTCGCGAAGCGGCGGTTGCGCCGTTACGGGCTTGGTTGCGCGATGCACCCGAGGGAATCGTCATTGCCGCGAGCGGCTCCAGCCGCCATGCCGGCCAGGTGGCCGAGTTACTGATTGAGGATCGCAGCGGCATCGCCGTCGATGTGGAGTACGCCAGCGAGTACATCTATCGGTCCGAGCGCGCACGCAAGCGGGCTGCCGTGCTGGTTATCTCCCAATCGGGCGAGACCGCGGACACCCTCGCGGCCTTACGCAAAGCTCACGGCAGCAATCGCAGGACGATGGCCATCACGAATGTGCCTGACTCCACGATGGCGCGGGAGGCGACTGTTTCGTTTCCAACCGCGGCAGGACGGGAGCGTGCCGTGCCCGCCACCAAAAGCTTTACCGCGCAGCTGCTCAACCTGTATCTTCTGGCTCTCCTGGCTGCCGAGACGCAGGGCATCGCGAGCAGGGAAGAAACCGAGGCCTCCCTGGCGGCACTGGCCGGTCTGCCGGAGCTGGTCAGGCGACAGCTGGCCGGTTGGGAGGAGACGATGCGTGAGGTGGCGACAACGTACCGCGAGGCCCAGAGCTTTCTATTTCTCGGCCGGGGCGTTCACTACCCGATTGCTCGCGAGGGCGCGCTGAAGCTCAAAGAATCCTCTTACCTTCATGCCGAGGGCTACCCGAGCGGTGAGCTTAAGCACGGTCCCAACGCCTTGGTGAGTGCGGCAACGCCGCTGGTCATGCTCGCGACGGTGGATCGCGGCGACCCGGAATCGCTGGAGCGCTACGAGAAGGTCGTCCAGCTGATGGAGGACATGCGTGCCCAGGGTGCCTCCATCCTCGCGATCGCCAACCGGGACGACGGCACCGTCCGCGAGCTGGCCACGCACACTGTCGAGGTAGAAGAGACCGGGGAGGCCCTGCTCACGATCACAGAGGTCATCCCTTTGCAGCTGCTGTCGTACTGCATGGCCGTGAATCACGGGATCGATGTAGATCACCCGCGCAACCTGAGTAAAGCGGTGTTGTCCGAGTAATCACAGAGGCCGAACAAGGGGACTCATGCCGTATTTTCTGGCGCTGGATGCGGGCGGAACGAAGACCGACTACCTGCTCGCGGACCAAACCCGCGTGCTGGCCCGTGTGCGTACCGGCACGATCAAGCGCATGCGCGTCGATGCTCCCACCGCGACGGCGCACCTCGCCTCCGCTCTGGAGCAGCTGACAGCCCGCAGTGGTGTCAGCATGGGGGAGATCGCCCACACTTGCGTTGGCACGGCAGGCAACACGATCCCTCTGGTCACGGGTTTTCTGCGGGCGGAGCTTGGCGCGCGGGTGAGTGGCGGTCTACTTGTTCTGGGCGATGTGGAGATTGCACTCGACGCGGCTTTTCCTGGCCTGCCGGGCATCCTGGTGCTCGCCGGCACGGGGTCCAACGTCGCCGGCCGTGGCACCGACGGGGTCGTGAGGACGGCGGGCGGCTGGGGCCCAGCCCTGGCGGATCAGGGTTCCGGCTACCGCATCGGTCACCTGGCGCTCCGGGGCGTATGCCTGGCCCATGACGAGGAGCGGTCAACAGCCTTGTTTGCGGAAATGCTGACTCATTGGCAGCTGTCCTCGTTCGAAGATCTCGTGGACTTTGCCAACCGCTCGCCTGCGCCCGACTTTTCGCAGCTGACGCACCTCGTTGTTCGCTGTGCGGAGGCCGGCGACTGGCTCGCGCAAGAGGTTCTGGCGGGTGCTGGCGAGGAGCTGGCGTACCTGGTGTGTGCCTTGGCGCGGCGTCTCCGCTCGGCGTCGGCGGACGCCGGTTTCACTCCACAGCTCGCCTTTACCGGCAGCATCCTGGAGCGCATTCCGGCCGTGCGTGAGGCCCTGCTTCGTTCTGTACAACGAGAGTTCCCGACGGTCGAAGGCGTGCCGGGCGTCGTAGATCCCGTCGTGGGCGCGTTGTGGCGGGCTCGCTCAGCCTATGCAGGCGGGTAGAGCTTCTCAACTACGCAGCAGCTCCGGACGTGTCTCGGCCAGATGCACGATCAGCTCGCCGAAGAGCGTATTTGCCCATGCGAACCAGGCTCTTGTGAAGTTCTTTGGGTCGTTCTTGTTGTAGCTTTCGTGAAGAAAACCGGTGCCGGCGCTCGAGGTCTTTAGCATCGTAAGCGCTTGCCGGATCTCCGCGTCCTTGTTGCTCGTGATGGCGTAGATGATCTGGGACATGGGCCAAACCATGTCGCTGCCGATGTGCGGTCCGCCTACACCCTCGCCAGCCGTGCCGCGAAAGAACCACGGATTACGTTCACTCCAAACGAAGGCACGCGTCCGGGCGTACAGCGCGGCGTCAGGTGAGCTGCGCAGGTACGGCAGCGCCAACAGGCTGGGCACGTTGGCATCATCCATCAGCACACGGCCGCCGTAGCCATCCACCTCATAGGCCCAGATTGTTCCGTAAGGCGTGTCCGTCACGGCGTACTGCCGCAGCGCGGTCTCGACCTCCGCAGCCAGCGCACTCGCTTCGTTGGCCAGCCCTGGGTCGTGCAGCAGCGCGCTGGCCATCTCCGCCAGTTGTCGCAGCGAGGTTACTGCGAAGAGATTGGCGGGAATAAGGAAAGGGAGAAGGCAGGCATCGTCTGACGGCCGAAACCCCGACGCAATCAGCCCGACCGACCGTACCGGGTTGCCGTAGCCACCATCCGGCAGCGTGTCGGTGGGCGCTGCGGACGCTCGTTGAAAGTGGTACGGCCCGCGCCCGCTTCGACGCTGCTGCACGCGCATCGTCTTTACAACCAGTCGCATGGCCTCACCCCAGCGCGCGTCGAACGGCTCGGTGCCGCCGGTTTGCTTCCAATAGCCGTACGCGAGCCGTACCGGATAGCACAATGAGTCGAGTTCATATTTACGTTCGCCCACGCCGGGCTTCATCTCGGTAGCGTCCTGGAGACTCCACCCCAACGGGGGCGCATTCAGGTCGGCCATGAAGCTGTTGGCGTAAGGGTCGATAAGAAGGCAGCGCGTTTGACGCCGGATGACGCCCTCCAACAACGCGCGTAGACGTACATCCTTAGCGGCCAGCGGAAGGTACGGCCAGACCTGCGCCGAAGAGTCGCGCAGCCACATCGCGGGAATATCGCCGGTGATGACGGCCGTGTCCGGTTTGCCCTCGAAGCTGCCCGGCAGTACCGTGGTGTCGAGCGTATTCGGAAAGCAGTTGACGAAGAGTGCGGCCAGGGTCCGGTCACCCATGCGAGCCTCCGTGCTCTCGAGAAAGGCTTCCACGCCCTCCGAACGAAAACGCCGATCGGCCTGGGCCGGCCGGTGACCGTTCGCCACCGGCGAAGCGGTCACCGCAGCCCTAGCGAAGCTGGGTAAAAACGCCAGCGCGGCCGTGGCAGTGGTCCCTTGCAGAACGGTTCGGCGGGTCGGGGCAGGGAGGTGAGTCTCAGGGGCTCGGTTCGGGGAGTCCTGTGGCATGTTGCTCATCTTAGGCTTATTCAGTCACACTACTGAGCGTAGAAGCGGACGTTGTTTGCATCTTGTGCCGCTGCGTCGCTCTGGAGCGTACTGACCCATGATCTCTCGCCGTAGCTTTCTCCAGTCCGCTGGTGCCGTCTGCGCCACGGCCGCGCTGCCACTTCCGAGCTTTGCAGCGCCGGAGGGCGCCGCCGCAGCCGATTTGCTGCGTTGGGTTGATCCGCGTATCGGCACCGGGGGGCACGGTCACTGCTTCCCCGGCGCCAGCGTGCCTTTTGCTGCCGTACAGCTCAGCCCCGATACGTTTAATGATCAGTGGGACTGGTGCTCCGGGTACCACATCTCCGATTCTTCCATCATGGGCTTCAGCCACACGCACCTGAGTGGCACGGGCTGTGGCGATCTGCTCGATTTCCTGGTGATGCCCGGTACGGGGCCGGTGAAGCTGGTGCCTGGACCTCGCACGGACCCCGACGCCGGCTACCGATCGCGTTTCTCGCATGCGGACGAAATCTCTTCACCGGGTTTCTATAAGGTCTTTCTTCAGGATCCGAAGGTGCACGTCGAGCTCACCGCGACCGAACGCACCGGGCTGCACCGCTACACGTTTCCGAAGAGCCAGGATGCGTGGCTGATCGTGGATCTCGCGCACAGCTACCTCACCAACGGCGGCTCCTCCGTCTACACCGCGGAGCTCAGCCAGCCCGCCCCTGATACGCTTGCGGGCGGCCACGTCACGCGTGCCTGGGGACACGATCGCCACTGCTACTTCACCCTGCAGGTCTCCAAGGAGCCAACGAAGATCGTGCTCTACGCCGACGACAAAGAAGTGACCGCAGAGACAGCTTTGCGGGGCGACAATTTAAAGGCCGTACTGCACTTCAGCACGCAGGCGGGCGAGGCCATCCTGGTGCGCACAGGCATCTCCGGTGTGAGCGCCGACGGAGCCGCCAAGAACCTGCACGCCGAACAGCCGGACTGGGACTTCGAGCGGACCCGCGCTGCCGCCGAAGACAAGTGGCGCGCGCAGTTAAGCCGTGTGCAGGCCGAGATCCCTGACCCCGAGCAGAAGCGCATCTTCTACACCGCGCTGTACCACATGTCGCTCGGTCCGCAGCTGTTTGACGACGTCGATGGGCGCTACCGCGGCATGGATGCGGCGGTCCACCAGGTGCCGGCGGGCGGGCACAACTACACCACCTTCTCGCTCTGGGACACCTTTCGGGCGGCGCATCCGGCCTACACGATCTTCCAGCCGGAACGTGTGCCCGATTTCGCCAATTCGCTTATCCGTATGGCGCAGCAGAGCGAGGCCGGGATGGCCGTGTGGCCGCTGCAGGGCACCGAAACTGGCACCATGACCGGCTATCACTCCGCCAGCGTCATCGCGGAGGCCATTCACAAGGGCCTCCCGGGCATCGACAGCGACGCTGCCTTTGCCGTGATGATGCAGCGTGCGCTGCAAGAAAATTTCGAGGGATTGGGGTATTACCGGGAGCTCGGCTACATCCCCGCGGATCGGGTAGGGGAGTCGGTTTCCAAGAGCTTCGAGTACTGCTATGACGACTGGGCGATCGCGCACGTCGCGAGCAAGCTGGGCAAGCCCGGTGTGGCCGCGGCGCTGCAAGGGCGATCCACCAACTACCGCCATTTCTTCAATCCGGCCTCGCAGTTCATGGAGCCGAAGATGCTGAATGGGGACTGGGCGACGCCCTTCGACCCGATCGCGATGGGACACTCTAAACGCTGGCGCGACTACACCGAATCGAACGCCTGGCAGACTAGCTTCGGCATCCAGCACGATCCTGCCGGACTGATCGCGCTGTACGGTGGCCGCGAGTCGTTTACCAAACGGCTGGACATGCTCTTCACCGTGCCGTCGACACTGCCGCCCGATGCACCGCCGGACATCGCCGGCATGGTGGGCCAGTATGCGCACGGCAACGAGCCCTCCCACCATATTGCCTACCTGTACGTGTACGCCGGTGCGCCACACAAGACGCAGGCCCGCGTGCGCTCGCTGGTGGACACGATGTATCACGCGGCCCCTGACGGCATGGCAGGCAACGAGGACGTCGGCCAGATGTCGGCGTGGTTCGTGCTTTCGGCGCTTGGCTTCTACCCGGTCGATCCCGTCAGCGGCAACTATGTGCTGGGCTCGCCGCTGGTGGAGCGCGCCACCGTGCACGTTGGGAAGGGCAAGCAGCTGCAGATCACGGTAAAGCGCCGCGACCCGAAGCATGCGTATATCCAAAGCTTCACCTTGAACGGTCAGCCGCAGGAGCGTGCCTGGTTTACCCACGCAGAGATCGCCTCGGGTGGCAGCATCGATTTAGAGATGGGACCGGAGCCGAATCTAGGGTTCGGGGCAGCTGTCGAGCACCTGCCGCCATCGTTGCAGCTCTGACGCAAAAGCTAGACATACGCACAAGAGAAGAGCCATAGCGGAACGCTGCCTGGCGATTCGCTATGGCTGTTCTCTTGTACTCGGTCTGTGTTTAGAAGAGGTACTTCAGCGCAAACTGCAGGTTGCGTTCGCCCTGCGCCGCACTGACATAGCCGAACAGTGGACCGATGCCCGATTGCGGTGCTGCAAGAATCGGGTGGTTCAGGACGTTGATCGCTTCGGCGCGGAACTCGAGGCTCTGGTGCTCCACGATGTGAAAGTCTTTGAAGACGCTTGCATCCACGGCCTGCAGACCGGGACCGGTGAAGCTACCCACTTCGCAGTTGCCGAAGGTGCCGACAGCCGGTTGTGAGACCGAGCTCGCGGTGAACCACGTGTACCCCGGAAATCCCGCAGGACCCGCAGCCTTGGGCGTCTGCACGGGCGACCCTGTGCAGTCAGCGCGCGAGAAGCCGGAGCCGGTACCGGACGCGTCCTGAGCCTCAGCCGTAATCGGGAAGCCGGTATGCGCTTGGAGAACGAAATTTGTCTGCCAGCCGCCAACTGCCAAGTCCGCCGCACGGTTCATGTGCGCGCCCACCAGGCGGCCACGCCCGACTGGCAGGGCATAGGTGACAAAGCCGTTGAAGGAGTCGGTTACGTTCTGGTCGCAGCGGCCATAGTCCGCTCCCGGGTTGTAGGTGTTCTGGAAGAAGAAGTGGTTGTTTCCAGCCTGCGTGAGACCGGCGTTCGCATCGCCGTATTGGGCGAAGAAACCAGACGAGTTGCCCATGCACTTGGCATAGGTGTAGTTCGCCTGAAATTCAAGACCGTGGTTAAGCCGCTGCTGGAAGCTTACCTGCAGCGAGTTGTAATTGGAGTAGCCGGTGGAGGTGGTCAGACGCGCCTGGCTGCCCGCTCCCAACGCTGCCTGCAGCCCGGTAAGGTAAGGACTGGGGCTGACGGTCCCGTCGGCGTTCAGCACCTTCTGACTAATAAGTGCGATGGTGCGCAGATGATCGGTCTTCTGCCCCACATAGCTGACCTGTAGCGTGGAGCTTCCGCCAAACTGGTGTTGGATGGAGAGGTTGTATTGTTGCGAGACCGCCGGGCGGATGTCGTTCGGGTCAAAAGCGTGGACCGTCGCACCCGCAAAGCAGGTTGGCGATTGCGCCAGGGCCAGCGCCACCGTGCAAGCCGCCTGCGGAAAACCCGAAAAGCCCTGGTCCAGCGTCGAACCTGGCAGTGCCTGCGTGCGCCCTGTGTAAGTCAGCGAGCGGGATGACGAGAAAGGTGGGTTCTGAAACAGCAGGTTGCCGGTTCCGCTCGATTCCGAGAAGTTGGAGATGCCGTACGCCGCGCGTACCACCGTGTAGCGGCTGCCGCCCGGCTGCCAGGCGATCCCGATGCGCGGCTGGTAATTGGTCGGACCGTTGTACTGGTTATAGAGTGCGCCGGAGTTGCCATCCACGCCGGCTATCTCCACGGCGCCGCTTTGCAGGTTGTAGTTGGTCTGGTTGTTGTGGGCTTCGCTGCGCGGCGTCATCACTTCATAGCGGAAACCAAGGTTCAGGGTGACGTTGGTCGCGGCATGCCAGTTGTCCTGGATGAACCCGGCGTATTGACTGTTGCGGAGCGAGCGGCCACTGCCTTGTCCGACGGCCACCGTGGCCGGCAGTCCGAGCAGGAAGTCCGCCTCGGACCAACCCTGGGCCGAGGTCTGGCCGTTGGTTGCATTTGGATTGCTAGTGAAGCTGCCATCAAAGCCCAACTGCCCCGCCAGCCCGGCGTTGCCAACGTAGAGGATGTTGGTCTTGTAGTAGTAGTACTCAAAGCCGAGATTGATGTTGTGCTGTCCCCGAACCAGGGTGACGATGTCCTGGCCCTGGACGACGGTGTCATGGAACTGCGATACGAGATTGTTGTTGCCGAACGCCGTCCCCGAGTCGTAGCTGTTCGCACCAAAGGAGATGGCGGGCAGGAAGGTCTGGTCGGGCGCGGTCCCCGCAATGCCGAATACCGCCGGAAGATTCTGCCCTGTGGGGTTGGTTGTGGCCTGCGTCACCGGAAAGTAGCTGCCGCCCACACGGAAGTCGTTCAGGAAGTTTGAGCTGATGGTGCGTGCGTAGTCGACGACGCCGTTGTAAAGGGGGAACTCGTTGTCCTGGTTGCCAACCAGCAGCTGGCTGTCCGTCGCGGGATTGGAGATGTGCTGCTGCGAGTACCGCGTGTAGATGTGGTCCTTCTGGCTGACCGCCCAATCAAGCTTCACGTCACCCTGATCGCTGTTGGTGGAGGTGTGGATCGTGTTGTTCTGGTTGCCCGTGAGCTCGCCGTTGATGGGCGTGGGATAGAGCGAGGAAGTTAGGATCTTGGTCGCCGCGGGACTGAACGGAACATTGATCTGGTTAAAGAGAAAGGGCTGGCGCCCGCCCGGTGTGTTTGAGGAATACGGGTTGTAGATCTGCTGCGTAGGATCTGCACACAGGCCCCCGGCATTGAAGCCGGCCGTACAGACGCTCGCGAAATTGCCCAGCCGTTCCGCCGCGGTAATTACGGTAAAACGGCTGACGCTGGAGGGCTGATCGTAACGCGTTCCCTGATAGTCCCCAAACAGAAAGAGCTTGTCCCGCTTGATGGGTCCACCCAGCGTAGCCCCGAACTGGTTGTAGCGCAGTGCCGGCTTTGGATTAACGACGCCTGTGCTGGCCTTATTCAGCCCATTGGCCCATGTGTTGGCGTTGAAATAATCGTTGCGCAGGAACTCGAAGACGTCGCCGTGCACCTGGTTGGTTCCCGACTTGGTCGTCACACTGATCACGCCACCGATGTAGTTGCCGTAGGAGGCCGGGGCGTTCTGTGAGATGAGGGTGAACTCCTGAATCGCATCCACGTTGGGTGAAAAGGCCACATCGTTATTGTCGATCTGGTTGTTATCCATCCCGTCGAGAATGTAATTATTCGTCTGCTCCCGGTTGCCATTGATGTAGGGACGTCCTACCTGGAAGCTCGATTGAGCGCCAGTGAACGCCCCTGGATTCAGGCTGACAGCGCCCGGCGAAAGTAGAGTGAGCTCGTTGTAGTTGCGTGACTCGAGCGGGATCTCCGAAGTCGCATGCTCATCAAGCGAAGTACCCAGAAAGGTCTGATCGGTCTCCAGCAGCGGGGGAGCGTCGTTGACCTCCACCACCGCCGAGGCTTGGCCGACTGTCACGCTGACATCGACCCGCGCTGTCTGGTCCACAGTCAGGTTGAAGGCCCTTCGCTCGGTGGTGGAAAAGCCCGGAGCCTCCACCTTCAACGTGTAATTGCCGATGGGTAGCGGTGAGAGCAGATACACCCCGTCAGCATTGGTCTTAGCCGGATAATCCAAACCCTTGGCCGTGTCATGGGCGGTGACCGTAGCTCCCGCGATGGCAGCCCCTGACGGGTCGTGAACCGTGCCTGTGATCTTCGAGCTGACGTCCTGTGCCGCAGCCAGAACGGAACCCATCAACGACAGCAGAATGTAACTCCGAAAACGGATGGACTTCATCACCACACCTCCAAAACCGTATGTGCCAGCTCGCCCGTGTGCGTTGGCCGTACGCGCAAGGCCTGCCGGGAAAGAGTCTGAAGCGACCTGAGGGAAGATTGCTGGAACTGGCTTTAGGTATAGGCGTGCGCCTGCCGTTTGTAAACAGTTGGTTGCAAGTAAGCACTTTTTTGTTCAAAAGGGTCTGGTATGCTCACTCTCAACCCGAACAGAGATCGGCGCGCGTTTGCCAGCCAACTCCGATAGGCTGAGAAAACTGTGTGCTGGGAGCGTGATTTGCCGTGTCCTCTCTCGAGAAGCTGCTGGGAAACTCACATCGAAGGGAGCGGGAAGACCTTGACGCTATCTAAGTTGATCCTGTTAGTCGGTTGCCTTGGCTTCGCATTGCCGGCCTGCGCGCAGCCCAAGTCGCTGTTTTATCTCTCCGACGGTGCAGGCTCTGTGCACAGCTTTGAGATGCATCGCGACAAGATCGATATTCTGGTGCCCACCTGGTACAGCGTCGACGCAGTGGGACTGGTCACCGGTGAGCCCAATCCCGTTGTGCTGCGCGAGGCGAAAGCCGCGCATATTCCGGTTATTCCCATCGTGGCGCTGTTTGACAAGGACGCCGCGCACAAGCTGCTTAACGACAGGGAAGCGCAAGCCGTGATGAACGCTGCCTTTCTGCGCGAGTGCCGGGAGAATGGCTACGCCGGCATCCAGTTCGACTTCGAAGACATCCTCTGGACCGACCGCGATGCGCTCAGCGCGCTGGTGAAAAATACAGCCGAGATGCTGCACAGGGAGCGTCTGCAGGTACAGATTGCCACGGTACCCAACGCGCCTGGGCATGCCGGCAAGACCGAGTTTGGCAAGTGGATCTTTGAAGAGTGGAGAGGTGTCTACGATCTGAAAGCGCTGGCGGCCTCGGTCGATCTCATCTGCCTGATGACCTATGACCAGCACACGCGCTGGACGGTACCTGGTCCGGTGGGCGGCTGGGGCTGGACGAAGGACAATCTTACGTATGCTCTGCAGTTTGTGCCGAAAGACAAGCTTTCGCTGGGCATTGCGCTGTATGGGTATCACTGGTTCACCGGTGATCCCGGTGAGGGCAAAGCGGAAAAGAAGCCCAACCCCACGGCGGAGTATATCTCTGCTCCCAATGCGCTCTTTCTACGCGACACCTACGGTGGACAGACCCAGTGGGATCCGATCGATCACTCCAGTTTCTTCTGGTTCTATCATGACGAAATGCGCGAGTGGATCTTCTACACCGACAAGCGCACCTTTCAGGATCGCTACGGTCTGGTGCAAGACAACGGGCTTCAGGGATTCTGCTCCTGGGTGCTGGGCGAAGAGGATCCCGCGATCTGGGACGTGCTGCCCTCACACACCTAGCCGTAGACGGCGAGGCTGACCCGGAGGTCGCGGCAGCTAGCGCACGAACTGTAGAAACCCCCAGCGCTCCGGAATATGCATATCGACCTCGCCCTGCGGTGACCACACCCAGTTGTCTTCCTTGGGCTGACCGAGCTTCCACTCCACGCGACTGAAGTTGATGCGCCACGCAGTTCCATTGCTTGGCACGGGTACCTCCTGACGAGAGTGGAATGCGCTTATTGGGTAAGCAATCTCCAGGGTCCATCCTTTGTCCCGATCAGTCGGATCATTCAACGTGCCCTGTACCCGAACCGCGGTACGCAGGCCATCGATGTTCCAGCTGTTATCGGCCGTGCCACCCAGACGATAAGGCTTGGCGAGAAACAGATCCCAACCGGTGTTCAAGGCATTCATCTCAAACTCGTAGTAACTGACGCTGTTGGGCAAAGGCTTCAGGAACACCTCAAAATCGTTGTCCTTGAAGATCACCGAATCGTGCTCCGTCAGCACCGCCTTCACCTCAGGCTCCTCCAACTCCGCGGCAATATACAGATACTTATCGTCCCAGAGCATCTTGACGCGGGTGCGAAAACGGGGTGTTGGCTTCGCTGCACCTTCGATGTCTACAAAGTCGCTCGTCCAGGGCGCCTGCTTCCATGCGGCGTCGTCGAGTCTGCCATCAATCTTCGGTGGGTGGCGAGTGTAGTGACAATCGTAGTGCAAGGGCGCAGACAGGCAGGCAGCACCCTGGGCCGGTCGAGAAGAAGGCGCTAGCATCCCTGCCAGTACGGCAACAACCAGGCCCCGCGCCGCCCCACGCTTGCGATCTCCGCACGGGGTGTCAGCGGTCCTTTGTCTTGACGTCTCAGACAATCAAGACCTCCACCTGCAGTGCGCGGAAGGCGTGGATGGCCTCATCCTCGATGCCGTCATCGGTCACCAGAACATCGATGCCCTGCGCAGGACAAATCGCAGCCGGGCTGGTCATGCCAATCTTGCTCGAGTCTGTGACCACGATCACCTGCTTGGCACGGCGGCACATCGTACGAAAGACGGCTGCCTCTTCGGCCTCAATCGTGGTCGCGCCCTGCTGCGGCGCAACGCCGCAGACGCCCAGGAAGAGCTTGTCCAGATAGACGAGATTGAGAGTTTCGAGGGCAGCCGGCCCCACCAGCGAGAAGGCTCCCGGCCAGCGCATGCAGCCACCCGTGAGCGTGGTGTCGATCGTTGCATTGGAGCTAAGCTCAATCGCGATGTTCACGGCATTGGTGACTACGTGCAGGCCACCGTGGGCACGCAGCGCGCGCGCCAGCTCAGTCGTTGTGGTGCCGGCAGTCAGCCCGATTGTCTCCCCACTGCCAACCAGCGCGGCGGCTCGGGTCGCGATGCGTCGCTTCTCTGCGGCGAAGCGATCTTCACGAACCTGAAACGAAGCGTCAAAGCGAAACGGCTCATAGGTCTGGCCGGCCAGCATCGCGCCGCCATGAGTGCGGTGCACCAACCCACGCTTTTCCAGACGTACCAGGTCGCGACGCACGCTGGCTGCCGAGGTAGCAAAGATCTCTGACAACTCTTCTACAGAGGTCTTTCCCTGACTCAGCAGCAGATGCAGGATCTCTTTGGCACGCTTCTCGGTCTTTGACGTCATAGGGTGAATGCTCGGTCTGGTGATCTAGAACCGGTAATTTACCGAAAACTGCAAGCGGCGTTCCGTCGACCGCACGGGTGTGCCCTGACTTGAGATGTTGCCGAAGTTCGTGTCTGTAATATTCGCGTCCGGGTTGCCATAGCTGGCGATGTTGAACACGTTAAACGCGTCGAAACGGAAGCCTAGCGATTGCTCACGGAAGGTGGTGAAATCCTTGAACGCCGACATGTCCACGTTAAGGTAGCCGGGGCCGCGAACGTTCCCGTTGCGAGCCGTGCCGAAGGTATTGTTGGCCGGCGTACCGAAGGCACAAACCCCGTTGTCCACCCCCGGCGTGGTGCAGGGAGTTGCAGAAGGATCGGTGCCGAACCAGTTGTCAATGCTACGGTCGACGATCTTCAAGGCTCGGTATTGATTCGGCCGCGAGTTGCCGTCGCTGCTGGAGTTATTGCCCGGACCGGTAGTTGTCTCAGGGAAGCCGGTATACTTCACACCCGCGACCGCGATCCGCCAACCGCCGATGGCTTCTTCTACAAAGCGATTTGTGTTTGAGAGAAACTCTTTCCCGCGGCCCACGGGAAGTGCGTAAACGCCATTGCCGCTGATATTGTGACGCACATCGTACCCTGCAGGACCCCAATCAGCGGAGCTGTTGTAATAGTCCTGAAACGCTCCGGAAAAGCCGCTTACTTGAAGGCCATAGTTACCTAGGCTGTTGGTCAGAGCCTTCGAGTAGGTGTAGTTCAATGTGAACTCAAGCCCGTGGCTGGCACGCTGCCGCAGCACAGCCTGAAACGCGTTGTAACTCATCGTGGCGCGTGATTCGGTAATGAGCAGATTGCCTGAACCGATGCTGACCGTGGGATCAATCGCGTTGATGCCGATGTACTGGTTGTTGTAGAAGGGTGCCGAGGTGGGATCACCGTTTACCTTCCACTGGTTCGCGTTTCCGTAGTCCTCAATGTGCTGGCCTTGCTCGCCGAGGTAGCCCGCCTGAAGCGAGAGAGAACGCGTGATCGCGTACTCGGTCGTGAGGCTCCACTCCTGCACAAAGGCAGGCTGGATGTTCTGCGGATAAGCGGTGAAGGTGCCGCCTCCAAACGTGGAGGCGACTGATCCGTTGGTAAATCCCTGCTCCGCGGTACGTGGTACACCAGGATTGCCCGCTGTAGGCACGGCCACATTGACGTTCACTGATTGAATGAACGGAGTGATGGACGTGAGGCGCTGATTCGAGGAGTTGCCTTCGAAGAAGCTGGTCGCTCCATAGCCACCACGGATCACAAAGCGATCGGTACCCTGGTAGGCGAAGCCGAGACGCGGCATGATCTGCCGATAGTTCGGCTGGTAACAGGCGCGATTGCTGCACACGCCAGAACCTGCGGGCGCGCCGACAGGGATGTGATCGGCGTAGATCACCTGACCTGTAGCAATGTCGATGTTTCCCGTCTTGTTGTTCGATTCAACCCACGGCTGGTCATATTCATAGCGGATACCGGCATTGAGCGTAAGGTGCTGCGTGGCCTTGTAATCGTCGGCGAAGAACCCCGCCGCGCGCCACTGTCGCTGGCCTACATTCACGCTGGTCAGGGTCGCCACCGCACCACTCACACGATCCAACACAAAGTCCGCCGCTGCATAGCCGGGAGCCCCGGCGACCGACTGATTGCTTGTGAAACCACCACCGTAGTTCAGAGAACCAAGATAGCCGTTGTTGTTACTCGTCGGATAGTTATTCTGGTAGCGAAGAGCTTCGACGCCGGCGGTCAGCGTGTGGTTCCCGCGCTGGATCGTGATGTTATCGATGTAGCTGTAGGTATTATCGATAAGGCTGCCGTTGTTCGATGCCTGGTTGCCGATATCGCTGGGACCGTTGCTGCCGCTGATGCCCTGCGACGTGAAGCCCTGATATGCCTGGTTTGGGAAGTTGATGCCTACGATCGCATCGCCGTTGGTTCCAAAGACACCCGTACCATCCACCGGCAAACCTTGCGTCCAGTTCACACGGGTGAAGCCCACACGCGCCTGGTTCACAATGGCGGGGGAGAAGATGTGGACCCAGGTAACCCCGAATAACTTGGTGGGATAGGTGCTGCCGTTTGGAAAGGTCAGCGCCAGCACCGAAGTCGCGCCATCATAGGCCGTCGACATGGAGTAGAAACCGGTGAACTTATCCTTTGCGCTGGGATCGTATTCCAGCTTCACATCCCCTTGATTGTTGGAGCGAAAGGTGCGCGAAGGTCCCTGCAGATTGTTGGCGACGATACCATCTGAGGGCGTGGCATTCGGCAATGGATAGAGTTCGGGGTGCGCGAAAAGATACTTCGCAACCGGGTTCAGGATCGGAAGTCCCTTGTCCCCGACGTACATGGCATTGCCATTCAAGGGATCATAGAGCTGGATGGGATTTGTGCCCGTGAGCAGGGCAGCGAAATTTCCCATGCGCATATCCTGCGAAAAGACACTTGCCTGGCTGGTGCCGCCCTGGTGAAAACGGGAGCCGAGGTAGTCAACGAAGAAAAAGAGCTTGTCGCGCTTGATGGGGCCGCCAAAGGTTCCGCCAAACTGATTCTGCGAGAACGAATTCGTAGGGATGATCGGGTTGGCGTGCTTGTTGCTCCAGGAGTCCGCATTCAGCTTGTAATCCTGAAGGTAACCGTAGGCAGAACCATGAAAGCGGTTTGTGCCACTTTTGAGCACGCTGACCACGCCGCCGCCATTGACATTGCCGTAATCGGCGGGTGAGTTCGCCGTCAGCACCTTGACCTCCTGCAGCGCTTCCGGCGCCGGGCTATACGCGATCAAGTTGTTGAAGGTTTCGTTCAGGTCGATGCCGTCCAGCGTGAAGTTGTTGGCTTGCGCGCGATTGCCGTTCAGATTGACGGTGTCGGTGTACTGCGTGCTGCGCTCGATAACCGTGGTGCCAGAGGTGCCTGCGGTACTGACGGATCCGGGAACGTACAGCGTCAAAGCCGAGAAATCCAGACCGTTCAAAGGGAAGTTCTGGATGGTATTGGCCGTGAAGGTTCCACTTAGGGTCGCATCGTTGGTGTCCAGAATGGGGGAGCCCGCGGAGACCTCAACCGTTGTCGCTTCGGTACCCACCTTCAGCTTCACATTGAAGGTATCGGTCTGCAACGCTTCGAGCTGAAACGGCGGCACGGTCTCCTCCCCGAACCCGTTCGCGTCCACCGTCACTTTGTAACGCCCGATAGGGAGGAACGCAATCCGGTAAAGACCCGCCGCATCCGAGACAGCAACGGAGTTGACCCCGGTGTCCAGGTTGCGCGCAACGACCTTCGCGCCAGGAATTACTGATCCACTCGGGTCGGTGATCGTACCGGTGACCGCGCCCGTGACCGTTTGCGCGTGGCTGAGCGAAGCACCCAGCAGAACCGCTGCAACGGCGCTGGAAGACAATCTGGACGCATACTTCTTCATGGCGATCTCCTCGGGCCGGGCACGAAACATCACTTGCAGCAGAGGTGTGCTCGCTCAACGCGAAAGATTCCCTTTGCAACCGCGAAGCCGTGGTAACGTGGCCCGTTCAACACTCAACCTGAACAGATAATGCATAGTATGCAATCACTCTGCACATTTCGTCCAGAACAGATCGCAATCCTGCGCAGAATTTGCAAGTGCGGCAGCATGGCGGACTTCCGACACGCTTCCGTTAGCCTTTCCTGAAGGCGAAATGACAATGAATTCGGCTCAAGGCGGCAAAGGGCCGAGAGGTGGGCCTGCTCGAGTAGCTCGTGACCGCCTGGGTGCCTTGATGCAACTCCCCGGACTCGGCTGTCCTCGCCTCGCTGGCTCCCTAGCAGATCAGAACGCCGCTTGGGCTCGCTAGACCGGTGTGTCTGCATGACCAGGTCCGCCCTGAGTCCTCGGAGCCGTAAACGTGGCCACCCCTGTCAGCAAACACGATGAAGGAGCCCTTTGTGGCAAGGCAACCGGTATCGACGATACCCTCGGTCCACGTCGGTAACCCGCCCTCCACGGCCACGATGTGGGCGTCCGGTGTGAGTGACCGGCGATAGAGTCTTCCCTCGGCCGCGAAGTGATCTGTCGAAGCGGAGACAAGGACGTGATCGCCCGAGAACGCTACTGCAGAGCAGTAGGGCGCGTGCAGACCGTCACGTTCGATGGTCCAGGTTGCTCCGGCGTCGCGGCTGATGCACAGGCCCAGAGCAGACGCCGCGACGACGATCTCGGGATGGGTCGGATGCGCACACACCTCATGAACATCGCTGTTGATCGCGATGGTGGGCTCCCAAGTCCTTCCTCCATCCACGGAACGGGGGATGCCTCCCACATGAGCATTGGCGAACAGTACGGTCCCAGTCGAGTTGGCGGCGACCGAACGCACACTCAAGGGTGGCCCGAGACGCTGCCCATTTACGATCGCCGAACCCGCAAACCAGGCATGCCTGCCCGGCACATTTTCGAACCCGTCAATTGCTTCGAGCACCGCGTCCCCGCCGCTCAGCTGCAACAGATGGGCGGCGTCTGTTCCGACATAGATAGTGCCTCCGAGAGACATACAGCACGAAAGCTCAAGCTCGCTTGTAGCCAGCGTTGCCCATTCGCCGCCAGACGCCCGGCCGCACAACGAATGGCCGTCAACAATGGCAAGAGCTCGAGCGGATCCGCTCATCCCAAGCCCCCGGACGGATTGCTTTGCGATTTCCTGCCTGCACCCATTGCTTGTGATGGCGAACAGCCCGTCGCCCCATGTTGCCACGAGTATCGTCGGTTCTGTCACCGTCAACTCTCCCACCGCAGTTGGTGCCGGGTCCCACCATGGCTAAAGAACAATGACGGCAATGCTTCCGTCATCCCGTCACTTGTTCACCGCGCCCATTGGTGCTTCTGACGACGTGGTGAGCGCATTGCAGAAAGGTTCGATCGCTGCTGTACGGGAAAGTGAACTCCCCAGCACGAAAAACGGACGCTCGCCTCTAGCGAACCGCCCACGACCGCTCGATCATAGACCTATGGTCAAGCAATCTCCCCAAACCTTTTCTCCCGACGCTTTGCGCGTCGCTGTCGTCGGTCTTGGTGGTATCGGCAGCACCTTCGCCTTTCAGCTGGTGCGGCAAGGTCACCACGACGTGACGGCGATAGCGCGCCCTGGTTCTCCCCGATTTGAGCAATTGAAGCGGGACGGCGGCGTCATCGACGTAAAGAACGAACGTGCGGAGCTCGCCATTGCGGACGGCCTGGACGAGGAGATCCCCTACGATTTGGTGTTGGTGACCCTGCCCGCTCACCAAATCGAGGCGGTGTTGCCGGCCCTCCAACGTAGCCGAGCCAAGTGGATCCAGTTCATGTTCAACACCTTTGAACCTGAGCTACTGCGAGAGGCAATCGGAGCGGACCGTTGCTCATTCGGGATGCCATTCGTGCAGGGAAGTCTCGACCTCGACGGCAGGCTAACTGCCAAGATCGGTGCGGGTGGTCAAAAGACCAAAATGAATGACCAGAGATGGGTAGACCTCTTCAATGCTGCCGGTCTGCCTGCAGTCTTTGAACCTCACATGCTTCTCTGGCTCCGCTGCCATGTGCCAATGTGCATCGCTTTTGAGAGTGTGTCGGTTGCAGGCAAGCGGCGCGGAAAGGGTGCCTCATGGGGCGAAGCACTCACCATCGCACGAGGTCTGCAAGAGGGGTTCACCCTTATCCAGCGGCTTGGATACCGGCTCTACCCATCCGGAAAAGCCCGGCTTCAGACCGCTCCGGTGTGGGTGGCGGGAGGTGTGTTGTGGTCCGTGTCGCGTATCTCCTCATTTCGTGAACTCCTCGCCACTGGCGTTAACGAGTGCCGTGCGCTCGTTGACGTACTGATCGCAGCTTCTCAGCAAGCGCAGCCGAAAATTGCTATCTCAAAGATCGAGGCGATGAAACCTCTGTCACCTTAGCCCTCAGCGCGACCACCTTACCTGCTGCCTTCGTCCGCCCGTGACCTCAAATTCAGGTTTCGTTGCGTCAGATCAGATGCAACGCCCGGTCATCCCTCATCTCAGCTGACCCATCCAACGAAGTCGACCCGCCTGGGAACGATGTCTCCGATGAGACCGCATGTCCTTATCCGCACAAAGGAACAAGGTAGGGCTTTGGCGATCACGCAGACCAGGTTGCGCTTGTGAGTCTGCATAAGGAACTCACAGCAGCACACTGCAGAATGGCGATGATCGCATCCCACGGGAGAGGAAGCAACGACACAGAATATCTGTTATCGGACATAGGCGTCCTGCCTTTGCCTGTGTCGGCCTGAGGGCTCGACGAGGCCCGCGTGTCGTTACCAACGTCTACGGAGCACTTCCTACTGCCAATCTCTGCAACCGATCGGTCACGTTCAGCAGCGCGCGTCCGTCATGGTACGCGCCCTTCCACATGCTTCCTTTGTTCGGGGACAATGGCTTTCCATCCGGCTTTACCAAGTTGTATTCGCCACCGAACTCCGAGTCCACCTGAAAGCGCCGAATATAACTCCACTGCTTCTGAAATGCATTCCAGTACACATCGGTCGTTGCACCATAAAGCTGGTGCATCAACAAAAGCGCGTTCAGACTTTCCACCTCCACCCACCATTCCTTAAGCAGGTCATCCGGTTTCCCAAAAAACGCTCCGGAGTGGAAGAGCCCTCCATTCACAGGATCCCAACCGTACGCGAGAGCATGATCCACAAGCATGCGACCGGTGTGGCGCGTGTGCTCATCCTCCCCTTTGCCCAAAGCGTCCGCAGCTTCCTGCATCAGGTAGGTCGTCTCCACATCATGTCCATAGCTGTCGTGATCGGGCACCGGTTTCCAGTCGGGGGTGAAGTAGAGATTCATCGCTCCAGGTTCGACGGTAATCTTGTCCCGCACGATCCCAAGGAGTTCATCTACACGCTTGCGCAGCCGTTCATCCTTCCACACGCCGTAGAGCTCCGTGTAGGCCTCGAGCAGATGAATGTGCGTGTTCATCGACTTGTAGCCAACCGGAGAATCCGCGCCATAGAGGAACTGGACTGTAGGCTTGTACGGGGCCACGAGCATGGGCTTGCCCTCGCGGGTCAACCATTCGTAGTAGCCCCCGTGCTTCTCATCGTGAGCATGCGTCTCGGTCCACTCGAAGGCCTCCTTTGCAAGCGCGAGCGTCCCCGGATTCGGGTCCGCTTTGTAAGCTGCAGCGAGAGCATAGATGCAGAAGCTGATGCCGTACATGTGCTTGCCGTCGCCAAACTGCGGCGACACCTTACCGTCATCGCCGAGCCCCCAGTAGAAGCCACCGTACTGGTGATCCCACATGGTGTCTTGCAGGTATGCCACGCCATGCCGCACGTAAGGAAGATACTTCGCCTGCAGCGCGGGGCGCCGCACCGCCACCGTCGCGGCAGTCCAAGTCATCCGACCCTGAAAGACAGAAAACTTGCCGCGACTGGGAAGGCGGTTCCATTGCCGGTCGAAGTCGGCGTAGAAACCACCATGCTCCGTGTCGACCGTACGCGGGTACCAGACATCGAGCACATCGTGGTGCAGCATCGCTTCGGTCTCCTGCGCATAGTGACGATAGCTCGCAGGAGTCGGCGGAAGTTGTTCGGCAGCATCAGAAGAGGCTGATGGCGAGATGCTCTGCGCCAAGATGAACGGGCCGCTACTTAACGTGAGAGCAATGCAAGCACAGCCAGCCAGTGACCTCATCCTTACTTTCATTTTTGCGCTCCCGGCGAGGACTCGTTCAACACCTGATCCGCAGCAAGCACCAGGAACATGTAGTTGGAGGAACCTCCGCCCAGCACATACTCCATCTGTTGCCATAGATAGCCGAAGTCTTTCAGCTCGGGAAAATCAGGACGAATCAAAGCTGTTCCAGAGACCACGCCACCGGGGATGTAGGAGCTGTCGGCGCGATTGAATCCATACGCGATCGTTGTGGACCGGGCACCGACACCAGACGCAAAGGAGGCCGTATTGCTTCCCGGGTGCACGCCCAGCATGAAGTTCAATGCATTCAGCATGTACTCCGCAGAGACTACATCCGGGAAGGCGCGATGCAGGTAGTACTGCTCCACGCCGAAGCGCTCCACCTCCCATCCCGCACCCCAGATGTACGGCTTGTAGGGTATGCCGAAGGGCGAATCCGTATTTTGCTGCGCTGCCATTTTCTTGAAATCCGCAGCGACGGCATCGTGCAACGCCTGGGTGAAAGCCGCGTCGTTCAAGTCGTGTGCGATGGGCGCGACCACCCAACCCGTCTTGGCCACGTCTTTGAGAATCTCCGCGCTTCGCCCCAGCAGGTCTTTGCGAAAGCGCTCGTTATGCGTTGTGCGCCACAGCTCCACCTCCGCCCGTACACGCGTGTCGAAGGCGGTCCTGGGATCCTTCTCCCCATCCCACAGCTTCAGGGCTGCCTCCGTGCATTCGTTCGCCAGCGTTGGGTTCACCGTTTTCAGCACGCGCCCCGCAGCCGCGAGAGCCGCTATGCCGCGGTACTCGTGATCGGGATTTTCTTCCGTAAAGACAAGACGATCGTCCGGCTTGCTCGACTCGGTCGCGGTGCGCTCCCCCGATTTGAGATCTGCGTTGTAGAACAAGCCGTCGGTCGCATTGCTTTGATCGCCAAGCATGGTGTACTGCGGCAGCGTGGCTTCCTGGATGCCGCGATACAGTCGTCCCATGGAGCGATACCCGCCGAGGATGGACAGCACGCCGTGCTCTACCTGCTGCAGCGCGTCGGCTTTTCCATCCGGCACGTGAATCTCGGTCAGGTGAGTTTTCTCATCGACGCTGGTGTCGTCGTAGTCGAGATGAAAGGCCTCGTACGCAGCGGCGAGAATGCTCACCTCGTCAGCCTGCGATTCGATGCGAAGATCGAAGTCACCGGCATCATGCCAGCCACCCTGGTTCAGCTCCGGAACCGTCTCTCCGCTCTTCCATTTCGTGAGCGTAGAAGCGCCTTGCGAGTACCCATCAAAGTGGTTGTAGGAGGTCGGCGCCATCCGTGCATCATCGAGGTGGCAAGCGCCATGCCACACACGGTACTGCTGCTCCACGCGCATGTGACACATCTGCACGGGCAAGAAATACTCCAGTACCGGCTGCCAGACACCACGCCCGTAGACGTCCGGAGCGATGCGAAACGGCTGTGAGGTTACGCCTGCATAGCGCACCTCATACATGCCGGCATCGTGCACCGAGCTGAAGTCAAAGCGTGCGTACTTGTAGCGCAGAAAGTCTCCCCAGGGCTTCGGGATCGCTCGCAGCACCTCTTTCGTGCCGCCGCTCTCATCGATACGCAGTAGCGTCGCTGACGCCTTTGCGGCAGTGGCTTTGTCGAGCTCCAGGATCGCGACCTTGGTCTGCCCAGGGTGGTACCCCACCTGCGAAACGTGCACCACCGGCCCATAGCTCCAGCCGGGCTCGCCGTGCGGTGTGATGATCCACTCCACAACGTTCTTCGTGCGACCATGCGCAATGTGTGAGCGCACGGTGAACCAGCCGTTGTTGAACTTATTGCGTCCGTCGATCAGCTGTAGATCACCCGTCCTGGATTCGATCGTGAGTCGTCGATCGTCCGTCTCGGGAGCTACCGAGAGCTTCGCGCCGGCGGCCAGGGGCTTGGCCTGTAGCTCACCCGCTGCGTCGCGGAACTCCGGTCCATTTCCCTGCCGCGGAAAGATGCCCGAAGCGCCGCCCAGGTACCAGGTTTTGCCGAAATAGTCGTTCGGGTAAAGCTCCAGGTTGAAGCCCACGCGATCGACAAACTGCTCAGGAATCGGCTGGTCCAGGTCGACGCTGACGTGGACGGCGTTGCCCTCCGCACGGACGTGCACAACGTAGCTGAAGTTGAGATCCGGATACTCAATCGGATTGAATCCGGTGCGGTTCTTGGTGGGATCCGGGTAGGCGAGCCTCGTGCTGATGGTGCCCGTAGCCCGATCGACGACGCGGCTCTTCTGCGCCGGCATGGCGTTCCATTGTCCGGGTGTCGGGTCCAGGCGCAGATCGCCGTTGGTGGCGATGCGATCGCCGTTTTCGATGACGCTGACGCCACCCTGATGGCCATCCGGGTAGATATCCTGGAAGGCCATCACGTTCACGCCCGGCGCTTCGAAATACTCTTTCGCGTTGAGCCTCAACGGAGCTGTCGCGGAGTTGTGTGCCTTGGCTTGTTGAGCGAGCAGAGGCGTATTCCCGAGCGACGCAGCGAGCAAGATCAGAGCCGCCTGCAATGAAACCCGCACACGCGAGCGATAGAAACCTGAGGTAAGAAGGCTACGCACTCTGCAGCATCTCCAGCATCTGTCTATCGAGCTTGTGGCCGTTGTGGTCGACGTAGTTCACATCCTTGCGGCCGGAATCCATCACCCCGAAGTTGCCACGCAGGTTCCACAGGGCATTGCCCCACCCTGCCCGCCGCCACACCGCCAGGCAGTCGGTCATCCAGGCCAGAGCCACCTCATGCGGCGTCTGGTTGTAGCAGCCCCACTCCCCTACGTGTACCCGACCGCCAAGCGCCGTGAGCGGCTTCCACTTCTCGACGTATTCCGCATACAGCTTGTCTCGGTCCCAAACGGTTCCCTTCGCATCGGTCAGCGGCCAGGTAGGCGGTTTCGTCGTCTCATACTCATCCAGTGGCACCCAGGTCGCACCGTAGTGGCTGATGGCCTTGGGCTGGTACCCGCGTGTGCTCTGTACGACCTTCAGCGGCGCCAGGGCCAGCACGGGGTCCTGCCCGATGTTGATGCCATCCGCGAAGATGAGCCGGTGCGAATCCTCTGCGCGTATGGCGTCGACCAGCGCCTTCGCCACCTCAGCATAACGGTCTTCGAAGTAGCCCTCATAGGAGCGCATCTTGGGGGGCTCGTTGATCAGATCGAAGCTCAGATGCTCCGAAGAGACGTTCTTGTAGCGCTTTGCAAAGTAGGCCCAGTGATACGTCGCGGCCTTCAACGCGCGTGGTCCTTCCTCCGGATGCCCGGTGAACAAATCGGCAGGCTCCAGTTCACGTCCATTGATGCAATATCCTGGGATGCGGTGGAAGTTCAGGTTGATATGCACGCCGTACTGGCGACCCATCTCCAGCAAACGATCGATCTCCTTCAACGGCGCGTCATCAATCGTCATCCAGTCTGTTGGCTTGCTCCAGATCCAGTAAGAGAGCGGGATTCGCGCGAAGTTGAAGCCCCACTCCTGCATCGCCTTGAGATCGCTTTCCTGGAACGCAGGCGAAGTAGTATCGCCGGGACGACGGCCCCACTGCAGGTTGAAGCCGCGCCACCGGGGCAGTGGCTCGGTAGGCGTGCTGGCGGAGGACTGAGGGCTCGCGCCTTCGACACCGCGCACTGCTCCTAGAAGAGCAGCCGCGGCTACCCCGCCCGTAAACCGACGGCGAGTCATTTCGTTCATCGAAACTCCGTGTGGTGAGGGCTCTTGCCGTGCGATGCGGCTCAAACGCCCTAGAACCTCAAACACCGTAACGTGTCGTAGATGACGAAAGCAAGCTTGTTAGTAGCGGCAGCGGTTATAGCAGGACTCCCGCAGAGCGGCTGATGCAGCGCTGATGGAGCGGCGAGGTGGTAGTTTATTCAGTGGACCCGAGTCGCGGCCACCTGCGTCTTTGACATCGTTGAAGAAGCGTTCTCAGCGCGGGTGGAGCGACGGACGCATTCCGGTCGCTTGCACGTCATTAACCCAGGGTGAGGGCGTAGATCTCGTCTGTTCCTTCATCACGAAGCATCATTGGGTTGTCGTCGGGATCAAGTCCCATCCACAACGTGTAGGCGCCCGTGTACCGCGCTCCGCTGAGCTTGGTAACGACCTCTCGCCTTCCGTCAGCGACGCGGATGCGCAACACTGCGGGATCGGTAGTCCAGCGAACGTAGTAGATCCAATGGCCATCGTGGGACCACTCAGGGAAGGCTACCGGGCCTGTGTCGAGCAAGCTCCATTTCCCGGTTGTCAGGTCGAGGAGCTTCATCTTCTCGGCGTCGAGATTCATGGCCGCTAGAAAACGACCGTCGGGCGACCACCGGGGGACAAGAAGACCGTCCGAAGCAGGAAGGACCGCGAGCTTGCCTGTTCCGCGATCAAAGGTGCGCAAGTCGGATCGTGCGCTCGCTCCGACGTTGGGCGACGTAGCGAAAGCCACCTCTCGGCCATCCGGTGACCAACTCGGATCGATCTCCGCATTGCGATCCTCAGGCATCAGTCGATGGGGTAGTCCAGTGCCATCGGAAGCAATCAGGAAGACGGCATCCAGGCCAGTCTCTGTGCGGTCGACAAACGCAATCTGAGATCCATCGGGAGACCAGCACACCGCTTTCGGGTAAGTGGGAGAGTGCGTGAGCTGGATCAGATTGCTGCCGTCCAGGTCGGCTCGCCACAGGATGCCCTCCGGATACGTGACATAGGCAATCGACCTGCTGGTGCTGGAATAGGAGACAAACTCTGCTGAGATCCCCGCAAGAAAGGATTCAAAGAGCGTAGTTTTCGGGTTCAGTCGAACCAATTCGCCGTGCCTGACGCTTCCGGAGGCAAACAGCCGTTTGCCGTCACGGCTGGGGAGAGGCCGGTCCCAGACGGTAGGCCCGAAGGTGAGTTGAATGGGGCCGGGAGTTCTTTTCAGGGCGAAACCGCGCCGATCGTCAAGCTGCCAGAGCTGCCCATCAGAGACGAAAAAGAATCTACCCTTTGTTGACCACTCGCCGCTCCACTGCGTGGGCGCTCCGCCCCACCCGGGTAGCAGCCGATGAAGCTGGCTTCCCTCCGCTGAGACCTGCCACAGGAGCCCATCCTTGCTGAAGCGAATGGTGTTCCCGTCAGGCGACCAGGCAATGGACTCGATAAAGCCTCCGGGAGAGGCGATCCGCCGCGTCTCGGAGCCGTCGTTTCGCATGATGGAAAGATCTCCGCCCGCGGACGCGTACACAATCCTCTCTCCATCCGGGGACCAGGCTGCGGACATCCCATAGCCGAGCTTGCGAAGCGAACCGCTGATCAGGTTCAAGGTCCAAAGCGACTCGGCTGGCCCTTGGCCGCCCGCCTGCGAGACGATCAGCAGAGCCGATCCGTCAGGAGAAACTTTGCCGCTCCATGGATCCTTGATCGCAAGTGGAATCGGTGCTGCCGTGCCGCCCGAGATCGAGACTTGCGCTATGCCACTCTTGTCCAGCTGTGTGAAGTAGATCCGGCTCCCGTCGGTTCCACCGATTGATTTGGCGTGTCCGTCATGCGTGATCTGCGTGTAGGACGACACGCGCGCCCGATCTGGAGCCAACCATCGAGCCGCGTAGAGGGCTGCCAGCAAAGCGACGGCAGCCATGGACACGAGCGCCCACCGCAACCTCGGCGAGGTCGCATCGCGGTGTAACGGCCCTCTGCTCCCGAGAGAGCTCAACATATCCGGCGGCGGACTGGCCTCGTGCCCGTGAACCGATCCGGGGTTGCTCGCCATCCCGTTCAGCTCGGGGACGCTCCCGCCTGCAGCGTCCCGGGTACCGGGAAGAGAGCCCGCGCTCCCTCCATCCTGCGGTTCAGGGCGAAGGTCTACTGTAACTGGAGCCGCGAACCGGTAGCCTCGGCCGGGCATGGTCTCGATGATCTTGGTTCCTGACTGGTGCCTAGACAGCGTCTTCCGAAGAAGAAAGATGTGCTGGGTAAGGTTGCTTTCTTCGACAAACGAATCCGGCCACAGCGCTCCTAGCAACTCATTCTTGCTCACTACGCGATCGCGATGTTCCACCAGGTACAGCAGCAAATCAAAGGTCTTCCGACTCAGCGACAGAACCTCGTCGCGATACCGGAGCTGCCATTTTGCAAGATCAATCTCATACTCTTCGAATCTCACGGAGCCGGTCTCGTTGTCGGTCATCGACGCATGGATTTGGGTTGTACTTCATTGGTGATTGAGCGGTCCTTGAGAGCGCTCTCTCTGGAAGAAGTGGGCAAACTTACCAACCGGCGGTTTTCAATTCCAAGCCGCCCAAGTATAACAACGCCCGTTTTCTGGGCGAAAAACAATCTCAGCGATGCTGAGCTCGACGACCCTGTTGAGCTCGTAAGTTCCCCAAGCGCAGCTCCTCCTCCGCAGTGGTCACCAGCCCAGCATAGAACCGGTCTCCACTTCCAGTTGAGAAATTTGCTCGCGCATCCGCTCGCTTGAGCTTTCTTTGAGGCTGATTTGAGACTCGACCGAAAGACCTGAGAGCGGCCGGTCCGTACGCTCCTTCCTAGGAAGGGCCAGGTCGTCCAGACCTGGCCTTTGGATCGGCTTCACCGATCCGGAAGAAGGTTCTTATGTCTGATGTGACTGCCGCCATTATCATCCTGCCCCTTATGGCCGCTCTGGTCCTCGTGCTGGAGTGCTCCCGCATTGGGTGCACGCGCCTCAAGCGCCGATTGCAAAACAGCCGGGATTCGACCCTGCTGAACCGCCCCACCTCGCAATAGATCATTGTGCGAAGGGCTGCTCACGAATCCTCGATGTGGGGGCAGGTACAGAAAGAGCAGTTCGTAACGCTTAGCTCCAAGTTGAAGATCTGGAAAGGAAAATCATTGAAACGTTCAGGCCTCTTCGTTGCCTCGCTTTTTGCCGCCGCCGCCACTTCTGCCTTTGGAGGCGCAATCCCTTATCCCAACCCCGGGACCGTCGCCCCTGAGGTGACCACCTACGCCTCCAGCTCCGCAGGCGTACAGATCTATTTTTACGGCAGTACGGCGAACTACTATGACTATGTGAACGTCCTGGACACGCACACTGGGTATACCAGCGGGTACATCCTCAACAATCACGGGACGTCGTTGGGCTCAGAGCTGACGATTGGCACGCAGCCCGGTCAGATCGATGCGGGTGACCAACTCGTCTTCTATATCGAATCGCCCGAAGGTCAGTTCGCCTCCCTCGCCAGCTATAGCGCCGATGACACCAATCATGCCTACATCACCGCCTTTAACGGGGGTACCTTGAATGGAGTCTCAATTCCGGCCGGACTGTTTGTCGGCCTGGAAGATCAGGCGTCCTACCATTCGGACTTCAACTACAACGATGACACCTTTGTGTTTGCGAACGTCAGCGCGCCGGGCGTGAATCCAAGCGTGACCCCGGAACCGAGCTCCCTGCTTCTCTTTGGCACGGGTCTCATCAGCTTCAGTCAAGTAGCGCGTCGTCGATTGAGGCAGTCGTGATGAGGGTCATTCGACTGATCGGTGACACGGCCAAGTGGCATCCGATAAGAAGCAATCGGGGTTTCTGGGTCTGAACACCCTGCCGGTTGAAGCGTAAACGTGGGGCAAAGGACTGCCGGGACGTGTCTATACTGACCACGTCCCGGCTCCTGCAACCTTATTGGATGGTGAAGGTGGTTTGGACCGCGGCCGCCGTGAAGTTTGAGCCGGCCGGTTGGCTGGCGCTCAGCACGACAGTCCCACGACCCGTCATCGTAACCGTGTTCCCTGAGATCTTGCCAGGACCGCTGACGACCTTATAGGACACGGTGGCTGCCGAGTTTGAATGGGCGAGCACCGGGAACGGCTGCTGTCCATAGGTTTTGGTTGAAACACTCCAGAACGCCAGGGTCGGGGTTCCGGGGTTGACGGTGAAGGTCGTCTGCGCACTTCCGGCGCTGTACACACCCGAGGGCTGTTGGGTGACTCCTAAGATTACCGGCCCAGCCCCCAAAATGCTGATTGTCGCGCCGGAGTTGGTAGCGGCCGAGACACGCGCCGGTCCGCTCACCACCGAGTACGTCATCACTCCAGGAGAGTTGGACGGTGCGCTCACGGTGATGTTGCCGACACCATATGTCTGGGTTGCCACCGGGTTGAAGGTGATCTTGGGCGCTTCCGACTTCACGGTGAAGCTGATCTGGACGTGGTTGGACGTGTAGTTGCTTGTCGAGGCCTGATTCGCCAGGACAACGACATTGCCGACACCCGTGGGTGTGAGCCGATCCCCTGCGAGGGTTGCCGGTCCATTCACGATGGTGAACGTGATCGCGCCGGGAGAGTTCGACGTCGCACTCAGAACGACTGGAGCCTGACCGTAGGTTTGCGTTGCGACCCCCGGAAAATTCAGGGTCGGCATCGCGGGCTGCACCACGAAGCTGATCTGCGCCGTCGTGGCAAGGTACTTGCTGTCAGCAGCCTGGCTTGCCTTGAGCGTCACCGTACCCGCTCCTGTGATCGCAACTTTGTTGCCGGACACGGTCGCCGGTCCGCTTACAACGCTGTACGTGATGGCTCCGGTCGAGATGGAGCTGGCACTCACGGTCAAGGCAGAATCACCGAAGGTATGTGCTGGGATTGAAGTGAACTTCAGGGAGGTAGAGGCTCCGGTAACGGCGAAGCTGGTTTGGATCTGGCCGGCTAGGTAGTTGGCAGACGCGGGCTGGTTTGCGAGCAGGACGACTGTGCCCGAGCCCGTCGTCGTCACTACATTGCCGGAGAGGATCGCCGGCCCACTCACGACCGCATACGTGATTGCAGCGGGCGAATTGGAATAGGCATTCACCTTCACCGACGGCTGCCCAAAGGTCTGCGGGAAGATGTACCCAAAGCTCATGGACGGTGTTGCGGGCGCAATCGTGAAGGCTACTTGTGTAACCGCCGCGAGGTAGTTCCCTGCAGGTTGTTGACTCGCCTGCAAGACCACGGTGCCTGCACCTAGCAGGGCGACTGCTGCGCCTGTGCCCGTCGCTGATCCCACACGCGCGGGCCCACTCACCACGGAGTAGGTGATGATGCCCGCCGAGGGTGAGATGGCTGAGACCAGGACGGAACCCGTGCCGTAGAGCTGGGAGAGAATGGGCTGGAACGCAAGGGCCGGGACCGCAGCGCTGACGTTGTGGTACGCGAAGCCATTGCTCGCCGCAAAGCTATGAAGTTCCCTGTGACCGCCATCGCTGTAGGCTGACCCACCTCTCGAGGCAGAAGTGCGCTCGACCTGCTTAGGCGCCACCCGTCTGGAAGCTGCCCCCGAGGTGCCCGAGGCCGAGGCCGACGGCATAGGTGACCGCGCCTTCCAACGCGCCGACCCACGTCATCTCCAGGCCACTTGACCACCAGGAACGGATGGTGATCAGGGATTTTAAAGCGCCGACGGCGAAGTGCGCGATCAGCGAGACAATCGCCGCGATGACCACGGCCCGCAGACCTGAAGCAAAGAAGAACGGGACGATCGGGATGAACGCACCGACCGCCGTGGAGATCGCTCCTGACAGGGCCGAGGTCACCGGATTGCTGAGACCCTCCTCCGAGGTATGCAGCCTCTCCTTAGCCAGAGCCTCAGCGAGCTTGCGATCATCAGTGGCGAGGTGCTCCACAACCCGGTCGGCGTCCTCCACTGGCAGGCCGCGCACCTGGTATGTCAGGGAGAGCAGTTCGCGGGCCTCCACGGGGTTGAGGCGAACCGCGTTCTCTTCGCGCTGAAATGCCGCCTGGTAGATTTCACGCTCGCTCGTTGCCGCCAGGTAGGCGCCTGAGCCCATAGAAAGCGCGCTGGCTACCATTCCGGCCAGGCCGGCGATCAGGACGTAATGGCTTTCACCCGCTGTCGCTCCCGACACGCCGGAGACGATGCCGAAGATGGAGCCCAGGCCATCATTCACGCCGTAGATCGCGTCGCCGATCCAGCTGCCGGCCTGCACCCTGCCCTGCTCGCGTCGCTCGAGGAGAGAGGCCAGCGCCCGCTGGGCTTCCTCGATCCCCCGGCTACTCGAAGCCCCATCTTCCGTTAGCGCCAGCTTCTGCAACGTCCGGTAATGGTCCTGCTCGTCCCGGATCACCTCGCTGAGCACAGCCAAGCTCCCCTCGTCACCAAGCTGCTGTAACTGCAGCCCATACTTTGCGATATCGCGGCTTTCTTCAAGCTCCAGATCACGCAGCGAAGCAGCGCTGACCTCCGGCACCTCATCTCCATCCGAAGGCTGGAACCGGGGTACCTCCGAACCGAGCGCATGAAGCCGGTCAGCCCACAGGTCGGCGTGGTGCTTCTCAGCCGTCGCCAGCCCACGCAGGGAGCGTCGCCGCTGCGGGTCCGACTCGGTTTCCGCCAGATGGCTGTACGTGTAAAAACCGCGCATCTCTGCATACCAATTAGCCCGCAGCGTTTCGACCAGCTTGCTTTCAGTTGTCGGCATTCGATTCTTAAATATATCCGCTGCGCTATGCGGCTTCACCGCCGGGATGTCGGGATGTCTTCGCGTGCCGGTCGCTGAAGCCATATTCGACAAGGGGCTTCGCTCCATTGCATTCTGAAGCCCAGGCAAGCGCCCCTGGCCGGCTCCTCGGCTGGCTCGCTCCTGACACTCTCGGAGTTTTCTTCTTGGCACCTGCCGCGTCCCCCGCACAACCTGCCGCTGGCCACCCGGCCCGGTACCTGTCCCATGAGCTCGCTGAGCGCCTTACGGAGGAAACGGGTGCCGAGGTGCACTTCGACAATGCCTCGCGTGCCTTGTACGCCTCCGATCTCTCCCATTACCGGCAAGTGCCCATCGGGGTCGTGATCCCCCGTACCGTGGAGGACGTCATCGCAACAGTGG
Source organism: uncultured Acidobacteriaceae bacterium (assembly GCA_964242225.1). Taxonomy (GTDB): domain Bacteria; phylum Acidobacteriota; class Terriglobia; order Terriglobales; family Acidobacteriaceae; genus Granulicella. The sequence goes on along the minus strand of CAXTAE010000002.1, from coordinate 286,584 downwards.
CGATCTGCCGCGAGTTCGGCGTGCCGATTCTGGGCCGCGGCGCCGGTACCAGTCTCGCCGGGCAGACCTGTAACGTAGCCGTAATCCTCGACTTCTCCAAATATCTAAATCGCTTACTCTTGCTCGATTCGGACGAGAGAACCGCGTGGGTGGAACCCGGGATCATCAACGATCAGTTGCGGGCTGCCGCCGAGGAGCACGGCCTAACCTTTGCACCAGACCCTGCCACGCATGAGTACTGCACGCTCGGCGGCATGATCGGAAATAACTCCTGTGGCGCGCATTCCGTCCTGGGTGGCAAGACGAGCGAAAACATCGAGGAGCTGGACATCCTGCTCTACGACGGCACCCGTATGACCGTGGGGGCGACCACGGAGGATGAGCTCGCCACGATCATCGCCGCTGGCGGCCGCAAAGGGGAACTGTACGGGCAGCTTCGCGACCTGCGCGATGCCTATGCGGAGCAGGTACGGGCCAAATTCCCGAACATTCCACGCCGGGTCTCGGGATATAACCTCGACTACCTGCTGCCCGAGAACGGTTTTCACGTCGCGCGCGCGCTTGTCGGCACGGAGGGCACGTGTGCCCTGGTGCTGCGCGCGAAGACCCGTCTTGTCGAGAGCCCGCAGCATCGCGTCCTTCTGCTGCTCGCCTATCCTGACATCTTCGCCGCCGGCGACGCATCGCCGCGGATCCAGGCCGAGCTGCACCCCATCGCCATCGAGGGATTCCAGCGCCGGGTAATCGACAATGCCCGGCTCGCGGGCAAGCACATGCCGGGGCTCGGCCTGTACCCCGAAGGGGACGCCTGGCTGCTCGTCGAACTGGGCGCGAACAGCCGTGAGGAGGCCCTCGCCGCCGGACAACGGGCGCTCGCCTGGGCTGGGGCGAAGCTCGGCAGCCATGTGGGCGCGCGTCTGCTTGAAAGCCATGCAGAGCAGAAACAGGCCATGGAAGTGCGCGAGCTTGGCCTTGGGGTCTCGCGCGTGCCCGGGCTGACCGATGACACCTGGGGTGGCTGGGAGGATGCCGCGGTCGAGCCCGCGCAACTGGGCAACTACCTCCGCGATCTGTACACATTGTGCGATCGCTACGGGTACTACATCGTGCTGTACGGCCACTTCGGCCAAGGCTGCGTGCATACGCAGATGAACTTCGATTTCAAAACCGTCGAGGGCGTGGCCAAGTACCGCTGTTTCGTCACCGAAGCCGCGCATCTGGTCGTGAGCTATGGCGGTTCCCTCTCCGGCGAGCACGGCGACGGGCAGGCCCGCGCGGAGCTGTTGCCCATCATGTTCGGCGAGGAGCTCGTCGACGCCTTCCGCAAGTTCAAGCGCATCTGGGATCCGGCGGGCAAGATGAATCCCGGGAAGGTGGTTGACCCCTACCCGTTGGACTCCAACCTGCGTACCGGCCCTGATTACAAGCCCAAAGCGCTGCCCACGATCTTTCAATTCCCGGACGATGGCGGCAGCATGGCCACCGCCACAGAGCGGTGCTTCGGCGTTGGCAAGTGCCGCAAGCTGGAAGGTGGCACCATGTGCCCCAGCTTCCACGTCACCCGCGAGGAACGGCACACTACGCGCGGCCGTGCCCGCCTGCTGTTCGAGATGCTCCGCGGCGAGACGATTCCGGACGGTTGGAAGGACGAGGGGATCAAAGAGGCGCTTGACCTTTGCCTGGCCTGCAAAGGCTGCAAGGGCGACTGCCCCGTCTCAGTCGATGTGGCCACGTATAAAGCGGAGTTTCTCGCACATTACTACGAGGGCCGGCTACGGCCCAGCTACGCCTACAGCATGGGATGGATCGACCGTTGGTCGGTGCTTGCGTCGCGCCTGCCCGGCCTCGCGAACTTCGTGACGCAGACACCCGGTCTGCGCGCCGTCGCCAAGAAGCTCGCCGGGGTAACCCAGCATCGGGCGATGCCCTCATTTCCAGAGCAAAGCTTCAAGCATTGGTTGAAGGAGCAGGGCCCTGAGCCCACGCCGCCAACGCGGGGCGACATCATTCTCTGGGCCGACACCTTCAATAACTACCTGACGCCGCATACCGCGAAGGCGGCGCTCGCCGTGCTCCGAGATGCAGGCTTCCGTGTGCGTGTACCCATGGAGCACCTCTGCTGCGGGCGGCCTCTCTATGACTTCGGCATGCTGGACCAGGCGAAGGCTTACCTCCGCAGGGTGCTCACCGCGATGGCGCCCGCAATTGCCGCGGGTACGCCCGTCGTCTTCCTGGAGCCAAGCTGTGCGTCGGTATTCAAGGATGAGCTCACCAACCTGTTCCCAAAAGACGAAGCCGCGCAGAAATTCAGCAAACAGGTCATCCTGCTGGCGGATCTCCTCGACCAGGTGGGCTACCAACCGGGTACCTTGCGCGGCAAGGCAATCGTGCACGGCCATTGCCATCACAAGGCGCTCTGGAGTCTGTCGCCCGAGCAGCGGCTGCTCGAAGCGGCGGGGCTGCAGACGAAGGTTCTCGACTCCGGCTGCTGTGGCCTGGCGGGCTCCTTCGGCTATGAGGCGGAGCACCACGAGATCTCGATGAAAATCGGCGAACAGGTCCTCTTCCCGAAGGTGCGCGAAGCGGAGCCTGACACCATTATTGTTAGCGACGGCTTTAGTTGTCGGCAGCAGATCGCGCATGGCACCGCGCGGCGCGGGATGCATCTGGCCGAGGTGCTGGCCATGGCGCTGCCGGACGTGAACATTGATCTTGCTGCGAGTACCTATGCGGAGACCGGCCATGTGCAACCCACGACCCGCTACCCGGCCCTTACAGCGCTGACGCTTCTTGGAGTAACCGCTGGCCTCTTGGCGACGGGCTCTTACCTGCTGAAACGCCGGCGCTCATAAACTGTCCCCGGTCGCCCCGAGAGCCAGCGCACACTCATGGGCGATCTGCAGGCCTTCCTCGACGGGCATGGCCCAGGCTTGAAGCCGGGATGCGGCCGTGGTGATGCGCACCTGCTCGGCGGTGGCCCGCTCGTTCACCGCATTGTCGAGTTCGAGCCCCCAACCCCGGAGTCCGTCGCAGACGGTCGCTCGAAGCCAGGGCGAATCCTCTCCGATACCACCTCCGAACAGCACCGCCTCCGCGTCCCCCAGGGCAGCCAGGTAGGCACCCACGGCCAGCGTGACGCGATAGCTGAACATCTCCAGCGCCAACTTCGCGAGAGCATCGTCGCGCTTGGCCAGCACACGGGTGTCGAGGGAACCGCCGGCGATACCCAGCAGCCCGGAGTGTTTATTCAGCAGCGTCATGATCTCGTCGACACCCTGGCCTTCCCTCTCCATCAGGTACGGAATGATTGCCGGATCGATCGAGCCGCTGCGCGAGCCCATCATCAGGCCCTCCAGTGGGGTCAGGCCCATGGTCGTGTCGACAGATTGCCCACCCCGGATGGCACAGGCCGAGCTTCCACTCTCCAAGTGCAGGCTGACGACGTTAACCGCGCCCGAATCCCTGCCCACCGCCCGCGCATACTGCTCCAGCATGTAGCGGTGCGAGAGCCCGTGAAAGCCGAACTTGCGAACCTCGTGGCGGTCGGCGACCTCGCGATCGATCGGGTACCGCCAGGCGAACTCGGGCAGCGTACGGTGGAATGAGGTATCGAAGGCCACCATCAAGCGCATCTTTGGCAGCTCCCGGTCGAGAACGCCGAGCACCTCGAGTGAGCTCTTGTTGTGCAGGGGCGCGAGCTCCTCAAGAGCCTCGATATGATGGCGAACAGCCTCACTCGCCAGCGTGGCGGTGCTGTACTTCGCTCCGCCGTGCACCACGCGGACGGCGGCAAAGGAAAGTTCCCCGAGCGCGGCGTTAAACCCCTCTGTTTGCCGTAGCCACGCGAGCGCCTGAACGACCGCCGCCGCCATATCCGCAGCCTCACAGGGCTGTTTCGAGACGACCTCCCGCCCCCGGTACACGAGCAGCTCGGTTTCCTTCCCGATCCCGTCAAGCACGGCGCTGGCGAGCATCCGAGCCTCGGAGGCGATGCGCTGCCCGGCCCGAAGTTCCAGCAGCTCAAACTTCAGCGAGTTGCTACCCGGGTTAAAGACGAGCGCGACGGCCATCTTAGCTAGGATGCGCTGAAAAGCAACGTGTTTGCCGATGGAAACGCGGGACTTACGGCACTGTGCAAGCAACGGGGCGAGCGGCGTTATACCCTAACGGTTGTAAAACATAGAGCCCGCGGGGATCTTACGTTGCATCAAACTTTCGCAGATACACGCTCGTCTCTGACGTAATGGGCCTGGGCATAGCCGGAAACTTTGAGGCGTACGTCTGCCGCGACGCTGTGTTGGATGTTATTAAGGGCGTGAGATGACTGAAGAGCAAAGGGGAGCCCGGGCCGCTGACGGCCACGAGCTTGGCGCGGCTTTCATGGCGCATAATTCCCCGTCGTATGGCGGCGATCTGGGTGCACAGTTTGAAGCAAAGAACTCCATTGACCCCGATCACTATGACACCGTTCACCATCGGGTAGATCGGGCCGCCCAGCAAGCCCAGCGACGCCATAAGTGGTACTGGCTGGCGGCGGCGGTGCTAGTGGCGTTGACCTTCTTCCTGGTACATCGGTTCACCGCAAACAGCGACAACACCAAGGCCTCCACAGCTGGTGGAGCCGGCAAGGGCGGCTCGGCTGCAGGTGGATCGGGGGCCGGAGGCGCCGGCGGACGCGGGGCGCAGGGACCGGCCGCCATCACCGTTGGCGACTCGCATACCGGCAACATCAATGTCTACAACGACGCCCTGGGCACCGTTACGCCCGTTTATACCGTCACCGTCTACAGCCAGGTGACCGGTCGCGTGATGAATGTGTACTACCACGAGGGCCAAGCCGTGCATAAGGGCCAGCCGCTGGTAGAGATCGACCCGCGCCCCTATGAGGCAACGCTGCAGCAGGCGCAGGGCACGCTGAAGCGCGACCAGGGCGTGCTCGCGGAGGCCAAGATCGACCTGGCTCGCTACCAGGAAGCCTTTTCCAAGAATGCCATCGCGCGGCAGCAGCTTGAAGACCAGCAGCAGCTCGTGGAGCAGGACCAGGGTACGGTCATCTCCGACCAGGGTACGGTCGACTATGACAAGGTGCAGCTCGCCTATTGCCACATCGTCTCGCCCATCACCGGCCGCGTAGGTCTGCGTCTGGTGGATCCAGGGAATACGGTGTTCTCCGGCAGCGGGTCCACCCTGGTAGTCATCACGCAGCTGCAGCCCATCACGGTGGTGTTCAATGTGTCCGAGGATGCGCTACCTGAGATCCAGACGCAGCTGAAGAGTCATCACAGCCTAGAGGTTGATGCCTATGACCGCTCCAATGACAAGCAGCTGGACAAGGGCCGGCTTACCTCGCTTGACAACGAAATCGATACAACCACCGGCACGGTAAAGTTCCGTGCCAACTACGACAACAAGGGCGGGGTGCTGTTTCCCAATCAGTTCGTCAACGCGCGCCTGCTGGTAAAGACGCTGAGCAACGTCGTGCTGGTACCCTCCGCCGCCGTGCAGCACAACGGTACCGCCGCCTTCGTCTATGTGGTAAAGCCCAACAAGACCGTCGCCGTGCAGCCGATCACAACCCTCACGAGCAACGAGCGCGAGACCGCTGTGCAAGGCCTTGCCGCGAACACGCGTCTCGCCACCAGCGGCTTTGATCGCCTGGAGAGCGGCGCGGAGGTGCTCTATCGTCAGGCCGATAGCCAGGGCACTAGCAGCCAGGGCCACGGAAGCAACGGTGGTGGCAACTCCGCCGGCGGAAGCACAGCTCCATGAACCCTTCACGCCCATTCATCCTTCGCCCTGTCGCGACCGCGCTGCTGATGGTGGCTATCTTTCTCGCCGGGGGAATCGCCTACTTTCAGCTGCCTGTCTCGGCACTGCCGGAGGTGGATTACCCAACGATCCAGGTGCTGACGTTCTACCCCGGCGCCAGCCCGGACGTGGTCGCGTCCGGCGTGACGGCGCCACTCGAACGGCAGTTTGGCGAGGTCGCCGGCCTCAGTCAGATGACCTCCACCAGCGCGGGCGGTGTGTCGGTCATCGTCATGCAGTTTCAGCTGAGCCTGAACATCGATGTGGCCGAGCAGGAGGTGCAGGCGGCCATTAATGCCGCGCAGAGCTACCTCCCCGCGAACCTGCCTACACCGCCGGTCTACTCCAAGTCCAACCCCGCCGACGCGCCGGTGCTGACCCTGGCCCTGACCTCCAACGAGGTGCCGCTCTCCAAGGTGGAGGATCTCGCCGACACCCGGCTGGCACCCAAAATCTCGCAGATCTCCGGCGTCGGCCTGGTCTCCATCTCGGGCGGCCAAAAGCCGGCGGTCCGCGTCCAGGCCAACCCGTCCACGCTGGCCTCCTACGGCATCAACATGGAGGATCTGCGCAACGCCCTGACCGGCGCCAGCCTGAACTCCGCCAAAGGCAACTTTGATGGTCCTTCGCAGGATTTCACCATCAACGCAAACGATCAGCTGCTGACCTCGAGCGACTACAAAAACATCGTCGTCGCTTACCGCAACGGCGCACCCGTGATGCTTCGCGATGTGGCCCACGTCATCGATAGCGTGGAAAATACCGATCTCGCCGCCTGGGTCAACGCAACGCCCTCGGTCATTCTCAACATCCAGCGCCAGCCCGGCGCCAACACTATTCAGGTCGTGAACTCGATCACACAGCTGCTGCCGCAGCTCGAGGCCGGCCTGCCGCGCGCCGTGCACGTACAAATCGTCAGCGACCGCACCACGGCGATCCGCGCTTCGGTCAGCGACGTTGAGTTCGAGCTGCTGCTTTCAATCGGCCTCGTCGTTCTGGTCATCTTTCTCTTCCTGCGCAGTCTTTCAGCCACGATCATCCCTTCGGTTGCCGTGCCGCTTTCGCTGGTGGGCACGCTGGGGGTGATGTACCTCGCCGGCTTCAGTCTGAACAACCTCACGATGATGGCGCTCACCATCTCGACCGGCTTTGTGGTCGACGATGCCATCGTGATGATCGAGAACATCTCCCGCTACATTGAGGAGGGGGAGGCTCCGATGGAAGCGGCGCTGAAGGGCGCAGAGCAGATTGGTTTCACCATTCTCTCGCTGACAGTCTCCCTCATCGCCGTGCTGATCCCCCTGCTTTTCATGGGCGACGTCGCCGGACGGCTCTTCCGACAGTTCGCCGTTACCCTCGCCGTCACCATTGTGATCTCGGCTTTCGTCTCCTTGACGCTGACTCCGATGATGGCCGCGCGCCTGCTGCACTACACGTCCCCGGAGGAACAGGGCTGGTTCTACAAGGTCTCCGAGCGCTTCTTCGAGCGCACCATCCGCGCCTATGGCCGCACCCTGCGTTTTGTTCTTCGGTACCAGACGCTGACGCTGTTGATCGCGCTCGCCACCCTGGGCCTCACGGCGTTCATGTACATGACCGTGCCCAAGGGCTTCTTCCCCACCCAGGACACGGGAGAGATTCAGGGCATCACGCAGGCCTCAGCCGACACTTCCTTTGAGTCCATGTCGGCCAAGCAGCAGCAACTCGCCAAGGTGCTGCTGGACGATCCAGCGGTCTCCAACATCGCCTCCTTCATCGGTCCGGACGGCGTAAACACGACGCTGAACAGCGGGCGTATCCAGATTGATCTCAAAGGTCTCGACGACCGCAAGCTTTCCGCCACCCAGGTCATCGACCGGCTCGGACCCAAGCTGGCCAAAGTCGCCGGCATCAAGCTCTACATGCAGCCCGTGCAGGACCTTACCGTTGACGATCGCGTCAGCCGCACGGAGTACCAGTACACCATCGAGGACCCCAATAAAGACGAGCTCGTAAAGGTCACGCACGACTTCGTGAAACGGCTCCAGAGGCTCCCCGAGCTGGCCGATGTGGTCACGGATCAACAGTTGGGCGGCATCGCCGAGCACCTTGTGATCGATCGTCCGACCGCCTCCCGTTTCGGCATCACGCCCGCTACCATCGACAACACGCTGTACGACGCCTTTGGCCAGCGCCAGGTAAACACCCTCTACACCGACGTCAACCAGTACCACCTTATCCTTGAGACAGAGCCACAGTTCCAGACCGACCCCAGTCGCCTGAACAGCCTGTATGTGCAATCCACCGCGGCCAGCGGCACCTCGGCCGCTTCGGGCGGGTCGAGCACAGCGGGCTCTTCCTCGGGCGCCGGCGCCGGCGGAGGCGCCAGCACTGGTGGTGCTCTGCTTACGGCTTCGGCGACCGCCGGCGTGTCCTCGCCGGCCTCGGCGACCTCCGCCCTCGGGTCGCGTAACGTCAGTGCCACCAGCGGCGCGTCGTCGGTCAGCTCCACGTCCGCGCTCTCGACCAGCTCTAACGCCGGCGGGAACTCCAGCATCCTTTCAGTCAACAGTACCGGGGGCAGCGTGGGCTCCAGCGCCAATACCTCTGCCAGCGGAACCACGCGGGCGGCCACCTCAACGACATCCACGCCAGGGGCGGCCAGCGGCGGCAACTCCGGCGCGGGCAGCTCGAGCGGTGGCGGCACCGGCGGCGCGAGCCCTGTGCCTCTGAGCGCCTTCACCCACCTCGTCACGGAAAGTGAGCCCCTATCAGTCAACCACCAGGGTCAGTTTCCGGCGGTGACGGTCTCGTTCAATCTTGCGCACGGCTACTCGCTGGGTCAGGCCCTTACGGCCATCGACAAAAGCATCAAGCAGGCGGATATGCCGGCCAGCGTGGTCGCGAACTACCAGGGCACGGCCGCGGCCTTTCAGGGCTCGCAATCCAACGAGGGCCTGCTGATCCTCGCCGCTCTGGTCACCGTCTACATTGTCCTCGGCGTGTTGTACGAAAGCTACATTCACCCCATCACGATCCTTTCCACGTTGCCCTCGGCGGGTGTGGGCGCGCTGCTGGCGTTGGAGCTCTTCCACCTCGATCTCGACATCGTCGCCATTATCGGCATCATCCTGCTTATTGGCATCGTGAAGAAGAACGGCATCATGATCGTTGACTTCGCGCTGGAAGCCGAACGCCACCAGGGCCTCAACGCGACCGAATCGATCTACCAGGCGTCTCTGCTGCGCTTCCGGCCCATCATGATGACCACGCTGGCGGCGCTGTTTTCAGGCATACCTCTGGCCTTCGGCACGGGCATCGGTTCGGAGCTGCGCAAACCCCTGGGCGTCACCATTGTGGGCGGCCTGCTGTTCTCGCAGGTGCTGACGCTGTACACCACGCCGGTCATCTACATCTTCTTTGACAACCTGGGCGAGCGTTTTGCCGGGCGCAAGACCAACAAAAGCACCATCGAGCACGCTGATCAGCACGCGGCGGCGCACGCATGAACCCATCCCGCGTCTTCATCGAACGGCCGGTCGCCACAACGCTGCTCACCATTGCGGTCGCCATCGCCGGGGCAATCGCCTTTGCGGTGCTGCCCGTCTCACCGTTGCCCCAGGTGGATTTTCCCACCATCTCGGTGGCCGCCAGTCTGCCCGGCGCCAGCCCCGACATCATGGCCTCCTCCGTGGCGACGCCCTTGGAGCGTGAGTTCGGCCACATCGCCGGCGTGACGGAGATGACCTCGTCGAGCTCGCTGAGCACCACCAGCGTGACGCTGCAGTTCGATCTCAACCGCAACATCGACGGCGCTGCACGCGACGTCGAGGCCGGCATCAACGCCGCGCGCAGCTACCTGCCCACCAACCTGCCCGCCAACCCTACCTATCGCAAGGTCAATCCCGCCGATTCGCCCATCATGGTGCTGGGTTTGCAGTCCGACATCTACGATGTGCCTGCCCTCTATGACGAAGCTTCCACCGTCATTGAACAACGTGTGTCGCAGATCAACGGCGTGGGTGAGGTTCTGGTCGTCGGCGCCTCCCTGCCCGCCGTGCGCGTGGACGTCAACCCGGACCAGCTGGCCAGCTACGGCATCGGCCTCCCGCAGGTACAGCAGGTGATCTCCGGGCAGAACTCGAATCTCGCCAAAGGCCAAATCCATAACGGGAACATCACCGCCGACATTACGGCCAACGACCAGATCTCCAAAGCGGACGCCTACAAGCCGCTCATCGTCGGCTATCACAACGGCGGCGCGGTCAGCCTCGACCAGATCGCGCAGGTCACCAACTCGCAGCAGACAATTCGGCAGGCCGGCTTCCTCAACGGCAAGCCTTCGGTGAACATGCTGATCTTTCGTCAGCCTGGCGCGAACATCATCACCACCGTAGACGCCGTAAAAGCCGCCATCCCCGCGCTGCAGGCGACCATCCCCAAGGGCGAACACATCGTCACGATCATCGATCGAACGCTGACCATCCGCGCCTCGGTCTCAGACATCGAGCGCACCCTGGTCATCTCGGTCGTGCTGGTCATTCTGGTGGTCTTCGTCTTTCTGCGCAACGTGCGGGCAACCCTCATCCCTGCCGTGGCAGTGCCTGTCTCCCTCATCGGCACCTGCGCCGTAATGTACCTCTGCGGCTTTTCGCTGGACAATCTTTCGCTCATGGCGCTGGCCATCGCCAGCGGTTTTGTCGTGGACGATGCCATTGTCGTGATGGAGAACATCTCCCGGCACCTTGAAGACGGCATGACCCCGGTGGCCGCGGCGCTCAGGGGCGCCAGCGAAATCGGATTTACCGTGTTCTCGATCAGCATCTCTCTGATCGCTGTGTTCATCCCGCTGCTGCTGATGGGCGGCATCATCGGCCGGCTCTTCCGGGAGTTCGCCATTACGCTTTCCACGGCCATCTTCGTCTCGATGGTGATCTCGCTAACCACAACGCCGATGATGTGCTCGCGCGTGCTCAAGCCCGAGCATGAAATCGAGCATGGCCGAATGTATCGCTGGAGTGAGCGTGTCTTCGAAGGCCTGGTCAACGGCTATCGCCGCAGCCTGATCTGGACGCTCGACCATCCCTCGCTGGTGCTGTTGATCTTCTTCATCACCCTTGGGCTGAATGTGTTCTTTCTTATCAAGGTGCCCAAGGGTTTCTTCCCCTCGCAGGACATCGGCACCGCCCAGGGTGGCATGCAGGGCCCGCAGGACACCTCGTTCTATGCCATGCGCCGGGCAGTACAGCAGTCGGTTAGCGTCATCAAGGCGGACCCTGGCGTGGCTAACGTGATGGGCTTCACCGGGGGTCAGGGCGCTTCGAACGGCGGCTTCGTCTACATCGCGCTCAAGCCGCTCGGTCGTGGGGCCGCAAATCGCCAGGACAGTGCCATGCAGATCATCAACCGCCTGCGGCCCAAGCTTGCCCGCATCCCAGGGGCCGCAACCTTCCTGCAGCCCGGCCAGGATATCCGTATCGGCGGCCGGCAAGGCAATGCGCTCTACCAGTACACCCTTGAAGCGGAGACCCAGGCCGATCTCGCCAAGTACGGCCCCATGCTGCTCAACGCGATGCGCCATGCCCCGGGGTTCTCCGACGTCAATACCGATCAGCAGAACAAGGGGCTGCAGGCCCTCTTAACCTATGACCGGCCCACCGCCGCACGGCTGGGCATCACGCCCCAGGTACTGGACAACACGCTGTACGACGCCTTCGGCCAGGCCGAGGTATCCACGATCTATAGCGAGCTGAATCAGTACTACGTTGTGCTGGAAGTCGCGCCCAAATACTGGCAGACACCCGAGGGCCTGAAGCATACCTACGTCGTCCCCACCCAGGGGGCAGGGCCAGTCCCGCTTGCCTCTGTGGTCAGCTATACGCCGTCTACCTCACCGCTGGCCGTCAACCATACCGGGCTCTTCCCTTCTGTCACGGTGTCGTTCAATCTCGCCCCGAACGTCTCGCTGGGCCAGGCCACGCAGGAGATCACCGACTTGCAGCAGAAGCTCGGCTTCCCGCAGTCGGTGCATGGTACTTTTTCCGGCACCTTGCAGGCGTTCAAGCAATCGCTCAATACCGAGCCGTACCTGGTGCTGGCCGCGCTCATCGCTGTGTATATCGTCCTCGGCATCCTGTATGAGAGCCTGATTCACCCCCTGACCATTCTTTCCACGCTGCCGCCGGCCAGCCTGGGTGCGGCGATCGCGCTACTCATCACCCACTCTGAGCTCGATGTCATGTCCATCATCGGCATCATCCTGCTCATCGGCATCGTGAAGAAAAATGGCATTATGGTCATCGACTTTGCCCTGAACGCCGAGCGCGTTGAGGGTAAGAACACCCGCGACTCCATCTTTGAGGCGTCCATCCTGCGCTTTCGCCCCATCCTGATGACCACCGTGGCGGCGTTGTTCGGTGCCGTACCCCTGGCCATGGGCACCGGCATGGGTTCAGAGCTGCGCCGTCCGCTGGGTATCTCCATCATCGGCGGCCTGATTGTCAGCCAGGCGCTGACGCTTTACACAACGCCCGTCATCTATCTCTTTATGGACAACCTGCGCCTGAAGTTTCAGGGCGAAAAGCAGGGTTCGCTGCTTGCCGAGGTAAATGCGTAGCTTGCACTTCCACACCATGACCCATCGCACCGATCGCCACCTCTCGTCCACTTTCCTTGCGGGCAACGCTCAGTCCACCTCGGCGTCCTCGATGCGGCGCGCCCCTGTCTTCGCTCTCCTCAGCGCGCTCTTGCTCGCCGCCGGCTGCAAGGTGGGGCCCAAGTACGTAATGCCCACTGCCCCGGTACCGCCCGTTGCTGCTTATAAGGAGCAGACACCGGAGTCCTACAAAGGCGTGTCACCTGGAACCTGGCGGCCGGCGCAGCCGCAGGATGCCGTCCTGAAAGGCAAGTGGTGGGAGATCTTTAACGAGCCGGAGCTGAACGCACTGGAAGAGCAGCTGGACATCAATAACCAGAACATCGCTCAGTACTTCCAGAATTTCCTGGCCTCCCGCACCATCGTCCGCGAGACGAACTCGCAGCTCTACCCCACCTTGAGTGTCGGCCCAAGCTACCAACGCGCCAAGAGCCCCAGCACCCTGCGCGGCGTCGGACTGGGCTCCTCCACCGGCACTGCCGGCGCAGGTACGACCGGTGGCACTGGGACAACCGGCACAGGAACAACCGGTACTGGCACCGGCGGTACAGGCACCGGCGGTACTGGCACGGGCACCGGGGGCACGGGCACCGGAGGGACAGGGACAACCACTTCCTCCACGCAGTCCGGCAACACCTTCACCAGCATCGGCCTGCCATTCGACGCCTCCTGGGCGCCCGACCTCTGGGGCCGCGTGCGCAGCCAGATTGACGAGTACCGCTTTGCGGCGCAGGTTAGTGCGGCCGACCTCGAGAATGAGCGTCTCGTCGAGCAAGCCACGCTGGCCGAGTACTACTTCCAGCTTCGCGGGCAGGATGCCCTGCAGGATCTCTACAACAGGACCGTCCAGGCCGACCAGCAGGCCCTCGACCTGACCCAGGTGCTGGTCGAAACCGGCATCGACAGCCCCGAATCGACAGCCCAGGCCGAGGTTACGCTACGGGATGCCCAGGAATCCGGTGCGGGCATCGCCTCCAACCGCGCCCTCTATGAGCACGCCATCGCCACGCTGATCGGTAAGCCGGCATCGAGCTTCGCCATGCCGGTCCGTAGCCTGACAACACCCCTACCGGCGATTCCAGTCGGTCTGCCCTCGGAGCTGCTGCAGCGCCGCCCCGATGTTGCCGCGGCGGAGCGTACGCTCGCTGAGGCCAATGCCGCCATTGGCGTCGAAAAAGCGGCGTACTACCCGGAACTCACCCTCAGCGGCAGCGGTGGTCTGGAGTCCTCCTCCATCACTACCCTGTTCTCGGTGCCGGGCTTCTTCTGGTCCACCGGCGCGTCCGCCTCACAGTTCCTCTTCGATGCCGGTCTGCGCAAAGCCACGGTGGCGCAGTACACCGCCCAGTACAACGCGGATGTAGCGTCCTACCGACAGACCGTTCTTACGGCCTTCCAACAGGTGGAGGATTACATCTCCACCATCCGGGTCGCGAATGATCAGGACATCCGCGAGCAGGCCGCCGTCGGAGCCGCGCAGCGTTACCTCGACATCGCCCAAACTCGCTACCGCACCGGCCTCGACCCTTATCTGAACGTCATAACCGCCCAGACGACCCTGTTGACGAATCAGCAGACGCAGGTCACCCTTCGCGTGAGCGAGATGACGGCTGCTGTGCAGCTCATCCAGGCATTGGGCGGTGGCTGGAACGTCAATCAACTGCCCCCCGCCCGCACGATCACAGGTGCTGCCGCTGCTCGGCAAGCGGCCGCCACCCCCTAAGGACAACAGAGGTTACCTGCGACCCCAGAGAGCGGCCCCAAGCGGAATCCGAGCGTGACCCTTATCTGCACTTCACGAAGTCATGTCTGCGAGTCGCGGCTACATATCGCTGGGAGCGATGCCGTAGCAAGAAGTCGGCAGGCTTTGGTACAGCATCATCCTCTCGCGGGCGATGTGCCCAAGACTGCGACGAAACAGCCCTTGAGAGCATCGAAAATGTGACGTTCGGGTCAGTAGAGGTAACACCAAACGCGGCGGGATGCGGCCCCTTACAGCGTATTCTTAGGCGTGACCAACCGTGCTGGCCGTCACAAGGCCGCGCCGCGTAAAGGATGAAGCACATTGGGACTCCTCACATCGGAACCGCTGATTGGCATCACCCCCAAGCCGGAGGGGAAGTCCGCGTCGCTGGCTGCTGTTCGCAGTACCTGCGATCCCGGGCTGCTACAAAATCCCTGGGTGTTTGATAGCTTTCCGCCCAGCTACGGTCCGGGCGCCTCCGCGGCTGACACCATCGGCCTGGATGCACCGCGCCAGGGTATTCTGCCCCGTGAGTATCGCGAAGCCTCGCCAGCTGAGCTCGATCTCCGCATTCGTGCCGCCAAACACAATCTCGGGGATCGGGTAGTGATCCTTGGTCACTTCTATCAGCGTGACGAGGTGGTGCGGTATGCCGATTTCGTCGGCGATTCCTTCCAGCTCGCGCAGGCGACGAAAACCCGAGGCAACGCTGAAGCCATTGTGTTCTGCGGCGTGCACTTCATGGCCGAAACCGCCGATATGCTCTCCGGTCCGGATCAGGCCGTTATTCTCCCTAATCTCGCTGCCGGCTGCTCAATGGCCGACATGGCTGACCTGGACTCTGTGGTCGCCTGCTGGGAGCAGTTGGAGGAGATCTTCGGCACCGACGCAGACGCCGAAGGCCGTGTTCCCGTGATCCCGGTCACCTACATGAACTCCTCAGCAGCGCTCAAAGCCTTCTGTGGCGAGCATGGCGGCATCGTCTGCACCTCCTCCAATGCCAGCACCGTACTGGAATGGGCCTACGCCCGCGGCCAGCGCGTACTGTTCTTTCCCGATCAGCATCTTGGCCGCAACACCGCCAAGGCTATGGGGATCCCTCTGGCGCAGATGCCGCTCTGGAATCCGCGCAAAGCGCTCGGCGCCAATTCGGCTTCGTCCCTGCAGGACGCCAAAGTCATCCTCTGGCACGGCTTCTGTTCCGTGCACAAACGTTTCTCCGTCGAGCAGATCGAACACGCGCGCGCCACCTATCCGGGTGTCCGCGTCATCGTGCATCCGGAGTGTCCCATGGAGGTCGTCGACGCGGCCGATGAGGCTGGCTCGACCGACTACATCCGCAAGGCCGTCGAGGCCGCAGCGCCCGGCACGGTCATCGCGATCGGCACGGAGATCAATTTGGTGCAGCGTCTCGCTGCCGACCATCCTGACAAGACGATCTTCTGCCTTGATCCGGTCGTCTGCCCCTGCTCCACGATGTACCGCATCCACCCTGGCTACCTGGCATGGGTGCTGGAGTCCCTCGAGCGCGGCGAACGACCCAACCGCATCGTGGTTCCCGAGTCTGTCGCTGTGCCGGCGCGTATTGCGCTGGAGCGCATGCTGGCCACACGGCCTGCGGCTGCGCGCCCCGCCAACGCTGAAGGTCAGGCATGAAGGTCATCGTCGTCGGCAGCGGCGTAGCTGGCCTGGTTGCCGCATTGGAACTGGCACGCGCCCACACCGTCACACTCGTAACAAAATCGAAGCTCTCGGAGAGCAACACCCGCTACGCGCAGGGCGGCATCGCCGCCGTAATGACGGCCGAAGATAGCGTCTCCGAGCACATCAGCGACACCCTCCGCGCCGGTGCCGGGTTGTGCCGCCCGGAAGCCGTAGAGATTCTGTGCGCCGAGGGGCCCGCTAGGGTACGCGACCTCATCGCCCTGGGTGTCGGTTTTGATCGCAAGCACGGCGTACTCGACCAGGGTCGCGAGGCCGCCCACTCGCGCGCCCGTGTGCTGCATGCCGGCGGTGACGCTACAGGGCTCGCCATTGAGACCGCGCTGGTCACGGCCGTTCGCGATGCCGAAATCGCCGTTCTAGAGCACACCTTCGCCGTTGACCTACTGCTAAACGGCGATCGTGTACGCGGCTTGGAGGTGCTCGACGCCGCTGGCCGCATGCTCACACTGAACGCCGAGGCCGTCGTACTCGCGAGCGGTGGCGCCGGCCACCTCTACCCATACACCACCAACCCCACGGTGGCCACCGGCGATGGCGTGGCGCTGGCGCTGCGCGCCGGGGCACAACTTGCCGATGTCGAGTTCTACCAATTCCACCCCACGGCGCTCTCCGCCTCGGGTGGCTTCCTTATCTCCGAAGCCGTCCGCGGTGACGGCGCCGTGTTGCGCGCTTCGGACGGCAGCCGCTTCATGCAGGCCGTGCACCCGGATGCCGAACTCGCTCCGCGCGACGTCGTGGCCCGCGGCATCGCCGAGCAAATGGCACGTCAGGGCGGGCAGCCGGTGCTGCTCGATGCCACGGCCCTGGGTTCCGAGTTCCTCGCGCGACGCTTCCCCACCATCAACGCCGCCTGCCTGCGCGCCGGTCTCGATTGGGGCCGAACACCCATTCCCGTCGCCCCCGCAGCGCATTACTGGATGGGCGGTGTACGTACCGACATTTGGGGACGGAGCTCGCTCCCGGGCCTGTTCGCAGTGGGTGAGGTCGCCTGTACCGGGGTGCACGGCGCCAACCGTCTGGCTTCAAACTCGCTGCTGGAAAGCCTTGTCTTCGCCTGGCGCGCCGCCAACCTGCTCGTGGAGGAAGGCCCCGACGCCGTACGCCGCTGGCCTTCGCTAGAAGATGCAGGCGGAGTGCACCTGGACCTCGAAACCCGCATCAACCGCGCCTCCGAACCGCTGCCCTCCCGCAGTGCACTCCAGCAGCTCATGTGGGAAAGCGCCGGCATCGTGCGCAGCGCTGACGCCCTGGCTACTGCCACCTCTCTGCTCGATAGCTGGACCCTTTCGCCTGAGTCGATACACGAGCGCGAGACGGCCAACCTGCTCCTGCTCGCTCGTGCGGTGATTGCCGCTGCCACGGAGCGCCGGGAGTCACGCGGCGCACACTCTCGCCTTGACTTCCCGGAGCCCGACGAGGCGCAGCGGCACCACATCGCCGTCGGGGGGCGCGTCCAGGTTCCGTGCTGAACCCCGTTACCCCTCTTAGCCCCGCAGCGGTGGAACGCATCGTTCGCCTCGCGCTCGAAGAAGACGCACCCTGGGGTGACCTGACCTCCCAGACCTTTCTCCCCGTCGACGCCCGTGTCGTCGCAAGCCTTGTCGCTCGCGAACCTGGCGTGCTCAGCGGGACCGCCCTGTTCAGCGCAGCAATGCAGCTAACAAACCCGAACATCGTGGTTACCTGGCACTGTGAAGACGGCGAGCGATTCCTTGCAGGCGACCTCCTTGCTGTTGCAGAAGGTCCGGCGCAGGCCGTTCTGCAAGCGGAGCGTGTGGCCCTGAACTTCGTGCAGCGGCTCTCCGGCATCGCCACGCTTACGGCCCAATTTGTCGCCGCGGTGGCCGGCACAAAGGCTAGAGTCGTCGACACCCGCAAGACCACACCGGGTCTCCGCTACTTTGAGCGATACGCGGTCCGTTGCGGCGGCGGGTTCAACCATCGCTTCTCCCTCTCCGACGCTGTCATGGCGAAAGATAACCACCTCGCTGTCTTGGCGAAGTCCTTCAATGGCAATCTCACAGAGGCCTTGCTCGCCGCCCGCGCGCGCCTGCCACACACTACCCACGTGGAGGTGGAGGTGGATCGCCTCGACCAGCTTGAGCCCGTGCTCGCGGCCGGTGCCGATACCGTTCTGCTCGACAACTTCTCCCTGCCGGACCTGCGTTCCGCCGTCGCGCAGATCGCCGGCCGCGCGCTGGCGGAGGCGAGTGGCTCGGTGCGCCTCGACACGATCGGCGAGATCGCCCGGACAGGAGTCGACATCATCTCCGCGGGCGCGCTGACCCATAGCGTTCGCTCCCTCGATCTCGGTCTCGATGTTCTGACAGAGGGCTGAGCGGTGATTCATTGATCTATCTCGACGCAGCCGCGACCACGCCCGTGCGCCGCGAAGCCCTCGAAGCCATGTGGCCCTACCTCACCGGCGCCTACGGCAACGCCTCCAGCCACCACAGCCTTGGTGAGCAGGCCGCCCGTGCCCTTGCCTCGGCACGTGCCCGTGTAGCCGCCGTGCTGGGCTGCCGTGCAGGCGAGATCATCTTCACCTCCGGGGGCACGGAGGCCGATAACCTGGCCATCAAAGGCCTGGCCCTCGCCAACCCCCGCGGACGGCACCTCGTGACCACGGCCATCGAGCACGAGGCCGTACTGGGCAGCTGCGACTATCTCAAACGGCAGCACGGCTTTGAAATCACCTATCTGCCTGTCGACCATCAGGCCTGCGTCCGACCGGCCGATCTCGCCGCCGCCCTTCGCCCGGATACGACCCTTTGCACCGTCATGCTCGCCAACAACGAGGTGGGTACGCTGCAGCCGGTAGCCGAACTCGCCGCCCTCGCCCATCAGCACGGCATCCCCTTTCACACGGACGCCGTGCAGGCCTGTGGCTCCCTGCCTCTGCACACCGCGCAGCTGGGCGTCGATGCCATGAGCCTCTCCGGGCACAAGTTCGGTGCGCCCAAGGGCTTTGGCGCGCTCTTTTTGCGTGGACGCTTCAACGTAGAGCCTGTTCTGCACGGCGGCGGGCAGGAGCGCGGCCGGCGCTCCGGCACCGAGAACGTCGCGGGCGCCATCGCCTTTGCTACGGCGCTGGAACTCTCGCAAAACGAGCTTGAAACACACGCCGTGGCCACTGCCAAACTTCGGGACATCCTTATCGCCGGCGTTCTCGCGGGAGCACCCGGGGCTCTCCTCACCGGCCATCCGACAGAGCGGCTGCCCAACAACGCCTCCTTCTGCTTCCCCGGCACGAGTGGGGAGGCGGTGTTGCTGCAACTGGAAGAACGCGGCATTCTCTGCTCCAGCGGCTCGGCCTGTGCGGCCGGCAGCGATGAGCCCTCGCATGTATTGGTTGCTATGGGCTACAGCCGCGAGGTCGCCCAGACCGCCGTGCGCTTCACAATGACCGGCGACACAACACCGCAGCAGATCGACGAGGTGATCGCTAAGGTCGCCGAGGCGGTAAGCGCTGTCGCTGCTCTGAGCCCAAAGGGGAACTGAACCACAGTAAGTAATTTGGCTGAAGTGCCAAGATCCCACTCTCAAGACCACTGGCGCTTCAAGGCGAAGGCAACCGTTTGCCGTCTATAAAAACCTCGCCGCGCGCCCGGCGCCGGCTAGGCCACAAGCCCCAAGTGGTGATTACCTCGGGCGAATGCTCTCCAGAACGACGTCCCGGTGTGGCAGACTCGGTGGGGTGAGCGGAAAACAAGGACCTTCGGGCGCGCCCGCACGCGCCAGTCTTAAGGTCCTCTCGGACCATCTCGGCCTGTCTGCGGCGGCAATCTCGCGAGTGCTCAACGGAGCACCGGCAGCCCGGTCCATTCCCAAAACCACACAGGACCGCATCTTCGCGGCTGCTCGCGAGTTGAATTACCAGCCAAACATTCTGGCGCGCTCTCTGCGTCGCGGTCGCTCGATGACCCTGGGCGTGCTTGTGCCTGAGCTCTCCGACGGCTATGAAGCGCTCGTGCTCGGCGGCCTCGAACAGGTTCTGGTACAGCGCGGCTATTTTTACTTCCTGGTAAGCCACCATCACCGCACTGACCTCGTCGAGCGAGCCTTCAACATGCTGACGGAGCGTGCCGTGGATGGCCTGATCGCCATTGACACGCCCCTGCCCAGGCACCCACCGCTGACGACTGTGACCGTTTCCTGCCCCAGCGACCATGATGGGGCGCTCAACATCGTCCTGAACCACGCCCGAGCAGCCGATCTTGCCCTGAGCTACCTTGCCGGCCTCGGCCATCGCCAGATTGCGTACATCAAAGGCCAGAGCTTCAGCTCCGATACGGAAATTCGCTGGGCCGCCATCCTGCACGCCTCGCAGCGTCTCCGCATTCCGGTCAATCCTGAGCTCACCGTACAACTGGAGGGCGAGCAGCCGACCCATGAACCGGGTTACCTGGCGGCTCAACGTCTGCTCGCCTCCGGCCTGCCCTTCACCGCGCTCTTCGCCTTCAACGACATCTCGGCCATTGGCGCGGTACGCGCTCTGCGGGAGGCCGGTCGCCGCGTGCCGGAGGATGTCTCGGTTATCGGCTTCGATGACATCCCTTCAGCCGCTTTTCAGAATCCCGCACTCACCACCGTCCGGCAGCCCCTGCACACGATGGGCATGCTGGCGGCGGAAACGCTCGTTCGTCAGCTTGAGAGCCCGTCCCCACCGGCCGCTGCGTCTGGTTCTCACAAGACGATCAAGGTAGACCCAGAGCTGATCGTGCGAGAGTCCACCTGCACCGCTCCCGCCAGCCAGCCTCGCAAGCGGACCCGGGTGTGAGGGGACAGCTCGCGGAGTCCGAATTAAGCCTGGCCTTCCTTCTCACCGGCGTGGGCATGGCTCTACTCGGGGCGGCCCTTCCAGCGATGCTCTCTGAGTGGCAACTCACGGACCGCACCGGTGGAACACTCCTCTTCAGCGCCTTCGCCGGCACGACCGTCGGCGCGCTCCTTGTTTGGCGTTCGTTTCGCCTGCTTGCCGGCATCGGTCTGGCACTTACCGCTGAGGCGACCCTTTACCTGTCCCACACTCAGACGGCACCGTCTGCATTAGCCTTTTTCGTCTATGGCGTTGGCCTTGGCCTGACGATGACCGCGATCAGCCTTCTCCGGGCACGGGCGGTCCTTGTACGCGACAGCCTGCCGGAGATGAATCGGCTTAACCTGCTGTGGGCCATCGGCGCCTGTCTTGCTCCGCTCTTGGCCGCGCACTCCCTCCATACCATCTCCATCAAGCGTTTGTTTGAGGGAACTGCCTGGGTCTTCGGTGGAACAGCCGCCCTCGTCCTGCTCATGGGAATCCGTCGCAAAGGGACACTTCAACCCGTGCCGCTACTTGCGACAAAGGAGCTGCCCTACGCTCCCCCACGGCTTTGGCTCTTCGCAGGGACGGCCGTGGCGGTGGAAGCGGCACTGGGGAGCTGGCTGGCGACCTATGGGGCGCGACTGGGCCATGAAAGCGGCACCGCGGTCTGGGCCAACTCGTCCTTCTGGATCGGTCTCCTGGCTAGCCGGGCAGCGCACTCCGTGGGGTCGGCGCGGTGGCTCGGCTCCCCTGCCGCGATCAGGGCGCATCTCGCGGCCGTCGCGATCGCCGCGGCTTTGCTGACGTTTCTCCCTGGGTTCACGGTTCTGCCGCTTGCCGCCTTTCTCGCTGGCGCTGGCCTGGGTCCGCTGTATCCACTGGCCCTCTCTTTGGCGCTGCCGCACTACCGTTCCGGCTCGATCTTCATCGCCACGGGGGTGGGTACGGCGGTGCTTCCCTGGCTTACAGGCGTGCTTTCCACAGCTTCGGGGTCCCTGCGAGCCGGCTTGCTCGCGCCCTGTGCTACGGTGGTGATT
Source organism: uncultured Acidobacteriaceae bacterium (assembly GCA_964242225.1). Classification (GTDB taxonomy): domain Bacteria; phylum Acidobacteriota; class Terriglobia; order Terriglobales; family Acidobacteriaceae; genus Granulicella. The sequence continues at coordinate 264,832 of CAXTAE010000002.1, read as the reverse complement.
CTGCTAGGAGCGGGCCTTGCCCTGGATGGCCCGGCTCAGGCCCGTAGATAGGTTTCAGCCCTCATATCCACAAGGTGTGGCGCTCCACACGCACACGGCCACAAGGAGTAGTATCTCTCTAGGCGCCCCCAAAGCTTCGAAGCTTGGGCCTGAGGAGATCTACCATGGCCGCATCCGCCGTCCACCCGTTCGAAGCCGAGGCTGGTCAGTCCAGCCAGAATCCACCGGCGGCGTTTCAATCGCGCTCCACGGCTCTGCAGGTCATTCGTCGCAACGGGAGCTTCTCGCCCTTCGATCCAGCCAAGATCGGCAACGCCATCACCAAGGCCTTTGTCGCGGTGGAGGGTACCGGAGCTACAGCCTCGCGCCGCATTCACGAGTCGGTCGAGGCACTCGTGCAGCAAATCGTCGAAACTCTCACCCGCCGCGCCGACGGTGCCCGCGCCCTGCACATTGAGGACGTCCAGGATCAGGTGGAGCTCGCGCTGATGCGATCTGGCGAGCATAAGGTCGCCCGTGCCTACGTGCTCTATCGCGAAGAGCGCGCGCAGGAGCGCCGCCGCCGTGAGGAAACCAGCCCCGCGCTGGTTCGTCAGCCCAGTCTTCACGTGCAGTTCAAAGACGGCCGCGTAGAAGCCTTGGACGAGGTTGGGCTTACACAGACCATTGCGACTGCCTGCGAGGGCCTGGCCGACGTCTCCGTGGATGCGGTCATGGCCGAGGTGCGGCGCAACCTGTACGACGGTATCCAGATTCACGAGCTTGGACTGGCGCAGACCATGGCCGCCCGCTCGTTAGTCGAGCAGGAGCCCAACTACGCCTACGTTAGTGCGCGTCTGCTGCTGAACAACCTGCGCGATGAGGCGTTTGGCTTCATCATGCCGGGTTCCGTGATCGCTTCGCAGCAGGCTCACGATCTGCGCTACGAGGAGTACTTCCCCGAGTTCATCAAACAGGCCGTGAAGCTGGAGATCTTGGACAGGGACTTGGCCGCCTTCGACCTCCCGCGTCTCGCCGCAGCCCTCAAGCCGGAGCGAGATCGCCTCTTCCAGTTCCTCGGGTTGCAGACGCTGTATGACCGCTACTTCCTGCATAAGGGCGGGGTCCGTTTTGAGCTGCCGCAGGCCTTCTTCATGCGCGTCGCGATGGGTCTGGCCATGCGCGAGATTGACCGCGACAACCGCGCCATCGAGTTCTACGAGCTGCTGTCCTCCTTCGACTTCATGTGCTCGACGCCGACCCTGTTCAATGCCGGCACCCTGCGTCCGCAGCTCAGTTCCTGCTTCCTGACCACCATCGCTGATGATCTTGACGGCATCTTCAAGGCCATCAAGGACAACGCTCTGCTCTCGAAGTACGCCGGCGGTCTCGGCAACGATTGGTCGGGCGTGCGTGGGCTCGGCTCGCACATCCGCGGCACCAACGGCCAATCACAGGGTGTGGTGCCCTTCCTCAAGGTCGCCAACGATACCGCCATTGCCGTCAATCAGGGCGGCAAGCGCAAAGGTGCGGTCTGCGGCTATCTCGAGACCTGGCACATCGACGTGGAAGAGTTCCTCGATCTGCGCAAAAACACCGGTGACGATCGCCGTCGCACCCATGACATGAATACGGCCAACTGGATCCCCGATCTCTTCATGGAGCGGGTCGAGTCCGATGGTCCCTGGACGCTATTCTCGCCCGACGAGGTGCCGGAACTGCACGACCTTTACGGCCGTGCCTTCCAGCAGAAGTACGAGGAGTACGAAGCCAAGGCCGCCCGCGGTGAGATCAAGGTCGCGCGCACACTGAAGGCACTCGATCTCTGGCGCCGGATGCTCACCATGGTCTTCGAAACCGGCCATCCGTGGATCACCTTCAAGGACCCCTGCAACCTGCGCTCGCCCCAACAGCACACCGGCGTCGTGCACAGCTCCAACCTCTGCACCGAGATCACCCTGAACACCTCCGTGCGTGAGATCGCCGTCTGCAACCTGGGCTCAATTAACCTCGCCAACCACGTTACGGCGCAGGGCCTCGACACGCTTCGCCTGCAGAAGACGATCAACACGGCAATGCGCATGCTCGACAACGTTATCGACATCAACTTCTACACCGTGCCCGAAGCGCGCGCCTCCAACCTTCGTCATCGTCCCGTCGGTCTCGGCATTATGGGCTACCAGGACGCGCTGTACACGCTGCGCATCCCGTTCAGCTCGCCCGAAGCCACTGCCTTCGCCGACACCAGCATGGAGCAGGTGAGCTACTACGCCATCTCGGCCTCGGTTGATCTCGCTGCTGAGCGTGGACGCTATGCCAGCTTCGAAGGCTCGCTGTGGTCCAAGGGCATCCTGCCCTATGACTCCGTCGCGATCCTGCAGTCAAATCGCAACTACCCACTGCAGCTTGATCTCTCCTCCACGCTCGACTGGGAAGGCCTGCGCGAGCGCGTCAAAACGATCGGCATGCGCCACTCCAACACGATGGCCATCGCACCCACCGCCACCATCTCCAACATCTGCGGCGTGACGCAATCCATCGAGCCGACGTACCAGAACCTCTTCGTCAAATCCAACATGAGCGGCGACTTCACCGTCGCCAACGCCTCGCTCGTGCACGACCTGAAGGCACGCGGTCTCTGGGATGAGGTCATGATCTCCGACCTGAAATATTTTGATGGCTCCCTCGGCGCCATCGACCGCGTCCCCGCCGACCTGAAGGCGCTCTACGCCACCTCCTTCGAGGTCGAGCCGACCTGGCTCATCCAGGCAGCCGCCCGCCGCCAGAAGTGGATTGATCAGGCCCAGTCGCTCAACCTCTACATCGCCCAGCCCAGCGGCAAGCGTCTCGACACGCTCTACCGGGAGGCCTGGCACGCCGGCCTGAAGACGACGTACTACCTACGCTCGCGCTCGGCAACTCACGTCGAGAAATCCACGCTAAAGCGGACGGATGGCAAGTTGAACGCCGTCTCCCTGGCTTCGGCAGCGATGTTGGACGGCCCCAAGGTTTGCGCCATCGACGACCCCACCTGCGAAGCCTGCCAGTAACCCACTCTTCAATTGTCATCCCGCAGGGATCTGCTTTTCGTCTGGAGTGCCTCGGAGTCCCAGAAGGAAAGGCAGGTCCCTCCGCTGCGCTGCGGGATGACAACACTGGCCTGTGCTGTTCGGCAGGCTAAATCCTTCGTTTCCGCTGAACCACCAAGAATCCGCTTTCCACCGCAGCCGACCACAACCTGTAGGGTCCCTCGCGGTACACTTTGCATCATATCTGTAGCACTCGGAGTCCTTTGATGAGCCTGTTTGACGACTGGAATACGCCTGAAACCATCGCCGCTGTCCCCTCTGCCGTCGCCGTCAAGGTCCCGGTCGTCACCTCCGTCCGTGTGGAGGCACCAGAACAGAACGTGCCCGTCTCCGCACAGCCAAGCGTCTCACCCGACCCGACTGTAGCCGCCGCTGCGGCTACTGACGTCATCGAGCGCGGCGGCGCCCGCGTGCGCGTCGATGACAAGGCCATGATCAACTGCCGCGCCGACGTCAACCAGTTGCTGCCGCTAAAGTACAAGTGGGCCTGGGAGAAGTACCTCGCCGGCTGCAACAACCACTGGATGCCGACCGAGATCTCCATGCAGGCCGACATCGCTCTGTGGAAGAGCCCCAACGGCCTGAGCGAAGACGAGCGCCGCGCCATCAAGCGCAACCTCGGCTTCTTCGCCGCCTCCGAGTCACTCGTCGCGAACAACATCGTGCTCGCGACCTACAAGCACCTCACCAACCCCGAGTGCCGCCAGTACCTGCTCCGCCAGGCCTTCGAAGAAGCGGTGCACACCCACACCTTCCAGTACATTGTCGAATCGCTGGGCCTGGATGAAGGCGAGCTCTTCAACATGTACCGCGAGGTGCCCTCCATCACCGAAAAGGCCGCCTGGGCGATCAAGTACACCCAGCACCTCTCCGACCCGAACTTCGCCACCGGCACCCCCGAAAACGACCGCGCACTGGTACGCGATCTCATCGCCTTCTACGTCGTCTTCGAGGGCATGTGGTTCTACACCGGCTTCGCGCAGATCCTCTCACTGGGCCGCCGCAACAAGATGGTCGGCATCGCCGAGCAGTATCAGTACATCCTGCGCGATGAGTCCATCCACTTGAACTTCGGCATCGACGTCATCAACCAGATCAAAGCCGAGAACCCACACATCTGGACGGCGGAGTTCCAGGACGAGGTCCGTGGCATGCTGCGTACCGCCGCCGAGCTCGAGGCCGCCTACGGCCGCGACACCATGCCCAAGGGCTTCCTTGGCCTGAGCGCACAGGCCTGCGAAGAGTATATGCACTTTATCGCCAATCGCCGTTGCGGGCAGTTGGGCCTCGAGCCCGTCTTCGCCGAGACCGAAAACCCCTTCCCCTGGATGAGCGAGGCCATGGATCTCAAGAAGGAGAAGAACTTCTTCGAGACCCGCGTCATCGAGTACCAGAATGGCGGCTCGCTGGCCTGGGACTAACGCCTGGTGGCGCGCTTCCAGCTCCCCACCAGGTGCTCGAGCCGTTGTACCTGTTCCGCCGACGCGGCTGTCCTTAGGGCAGCCGCGTTGTTGCGTATATGCTCGGCGCGCACCGAGGTAAACAGCACAACGGCCTCAGGAAACGTATTCAGTGCGTACTGCAGGAGCATGGTCTCCAGCACACCTGGCGTACCCACAGCGAGGCCGAGCTCATCGCTCCATCTCCGCTCGAGAGCTACGTCTCGTCCGAAAGCTTCACGCATCATGGCCGCTACTCTACCAATGCTCGAATGCGTGAACACGGCGCCAGGCGCGCGCTCACGGAGCCAGCTCGGGCAAGGCTCAAATGCCCCATGGGGAAACTGCAATACGGGCGTGTACGCGGGTGCGCGGCGCAGTGCTTGCGTAACGATCTCCGGGTCCCCCGCAATTCCAAAAGTCCTCACCTTTCCTTCACGCTGCAGGCGCTGAAGAAAGTGCAACGGCTCGGTCGAGAGGAGCACCTCCTCCGCAGGCTCATGGAGCAAGAGAATATCGATGTAATCTGTGCGCAGCTGTCGAAGGCTGATTTCCAGGCTTTTCTGCATGGACTGCGCGTCAAAGCGCCCGGCCTTGACAAACTCGCCAGCTCCCCGGCGCAGGAGCGGACGCACTCCAGGGAGCACCGAGAGCACGACCCGCGCCGCAGCCTTGGCGACTGACAATCCCACCCCTCGTGGCGGTGGCACAATCCCCACCTTGGTCGTGAGCGTAATGCGCTCTCGCCGGCCCGCTACAAACTCGCCCAGCACCGATTCCGCCTCGCCGAACCCATACGAGCGAGCGGTATCGAAGTGCGTGATCCCCTCAGCGAAAGCCGTCCCTAGCAGCCGCAGGGAGTCACGCCGGTTGACACGTGACATCAACGCCGACGTGCCAAAGCCGAGTCGAGAAACCTCTGCTTTGATCCCAGGCAGCTTCACGCGCGACAAATGGCCTCTTCCCTTCCTTCCGCTGGTCCAGTGCAAAGCGCGTCCGCTTCGCTCCGCAGCCCGAGTCGGGCACGTTGGTAAAATCACAGAGGCTTCAGCAGCGAGCCGCGCCCGGATGGTGAAATCGGCAGACACAGCGGACTTAAAATCCGCAGACCCGAAACGGTCGTGGGGGTTCAAGTCCCCCTCCGGGCACCACTTGTCTTCCCAAGGCGTTTAACGCTACCGGCCGCCGTACACGGCCCGGTAGACCTCGCGGTTCCGCAAGATGCTTTGCACGTAATCGCGCGTCTCGGTATACGGAATCGATTCCACCCACTCCGGCACATCCTTGTAGTCGCCGCTGGCAATCCACTGCCGCACCGGGGCATCCCCCGCGTTGTAGGCGGCCAGCGCGTACTCCACCTGTCCGCCATAGTGGTCAATGTTTTCCCGCAGGTAAGTGATGCCCAGCCGCAGGTTCTCGTTGGGATCGAAGAGTTCGTTCGCGCTGAAATGGCGCTCTCCCTCTTTGCGAGCCAGGCCTTTTGCGGTGGAAGGCAACAACTGCATCAGGCCAAAAGCATTCGCACGACTCACGGCGCCGGGGTTAAATTCTGACTCCTGACGAATGAGTGACGTCACAAGATATGGGTCCAGACCCTGGGTCTGTGCGTCAGACGAGAGCTGCTGCCAGTACGGCCGTGGGAAGACAAGCTGCCAGTAAGCCGTAGGCACCTCGGCGACAGGCAGGGAGAAGAAGGGAACCTTGCTGCGCTTCATAGCCTGCAGCGCCCGCGCGTTCTCCCCGAAACTCTGGTAGATCTGCGCCTCGGCGAGCGCACCCCACTGGCCTGAGGTGGGACTTAACTGGATCTCCGGCCGTATGTATTCGTTCAGGGCGGCGTTCGCCAGCAACCGGGCCCTGATTAGGTGCGGATCGTCCTCCGGCAACGTGTCGATCAGGTGCGGATCGTCGATCGCCCGCACGGAAGCTAGAACAGGCGAGGGCGCGGCAGCGTCGCGGTTACCCAGCACCGCGAGCCGCTGGCGGCCGAGCATCGCATAGTACGTGTTCACATACGCCGTGTTCAGGGCCTTATAGTAGTTCAGAGCCTGCCCGAAGTTCCCTTCAACATCTTCATAGAGACGTCCCCGCCAGTAGAGCGCGCCAGGGATCTCCTGACCGCCCGGATAAGACGTAATCTGCTCGTCGAACAGGCGGGCCGCGTCGGCGTTGTGCCGCAAACGGTACTGTAGCCACGCCGCACGCCAGTGGGCGCTGGGGGCATACACGCTGCGCGGAAAGCGGCTGACCAGCTCGCTGTAGTCCGCGATGGCATGCGGGGCGTCCCGCTTGATCAGGTACATGTTCCCGCCAGAATAGAGGGCCTCCTCCAGCCAGCGGCTGCTCGGATGCTGCTGCGACAGCCCGGTGACCAGCGCGTCCTGCTCAGCGATCTCGCCTGCGCTGCGAGCCAACTCCGCCTGCAGGTACATCTTCAAAGCTGCCGTATCGTCATTCGTCACGGGCAGGTGGTCCACATCGCCTCGCGTGATGTGCTTCAGACGCAGGTCACACACGGCCCCATAGATCTCGAGCGCATCCTTGTCGGCCTGCGTCAACGTGCTGTCGTTCTGCTCCAGGGCGCGGTATTCCGAGGCCGCCTGGCTGTACTGCTTGGCATTGAACAGCAGATCGGCATGCTGCTTGCGCTCACCGGCCGAGAGAGGGATGTTCATCGCTGCTAGCTGCGTTTTGGCAGTAGCGGCTTCGTTGCTGGTCGGATCGGAAAGGTAAATCGCTCTGTACAGAGGGGCTGCCGCCGTCACATTGCCACTCGCCTGGTAGGCCCTCGCCAGGGTCGCCCGAACGTCTAGATGCACACCTTCGGGCGCCGCCGCTAGCGGCTGCAGCACACGGATTGCATTGTTCGGGTCATTACCCGCCAGGTAGGCCGTCGCAAGCAGCACGGGCGCCTGCGGGACGAACAAGGAGTCGGGATGCTTTTCCCCAAAGTGCTCCAGAACGGCGATCGCATCGCCCGGCCTACCGGCAGCAATGGCCGCCTGCGCGCCCAGATAGTCGGCGTAGTCCGCCAAGGCATCACCGGCGCCCGCGGCCGCACGGAACGCACCCTCGGCCTCCCCGTAGCGACGATCCAGTGAATAGGCATGACCCACGGCCAGATTGGCCGCGGCGGCAGCCTCGCCCGGGTGGCTCGCGGCATAGGCAAGAACGCCGTTGTAAGAGGCTGCGCTGCGCGTTGCCGAGAGCTGTTGCGCCATGGGGCGTAGCAGGGCCGAGGCTACGAACGCACTGCTCAGGCGTCGGCTCTCCGCGGTCGCGTGCTCGACAACAGCATGACCTGCGGGCACACCGCGCCCCCGCCTGCGGGAACTCACCGCCTCACGACCGCGTACATGACCGTGGAGCGACGCGCCGTGAGCGGCGACACGGTGCAGGCTTGCGGTGCCCCGCGCACGCGACACGACATGCCGGTGAATCGGCGCTGTCGCCCAGGACTGCATCGAAAGAGTTGTTACCAGCCACATTGCGGCAGCGAATCGGCCTATACGCATCGCATCCACCCCTCTCTTTGACTCTATGGCCAACCGCGTCGTTTGCCGCGGGCGGGCTCCGGCCACCGAACCACAACAGATACACACATCCTCCACCCTTATTGCCCAGAGGGAAAGGTTACGAAAGCGTCTTCCCTTTGGGTTTCCTCGTCCGAGTACACTGAAGGAGACTATGGCGGCTCATCCAACATCCCTCGCTGATCCCGCGGAGCTCACAGCGCAGCCTGGCGCGCCCGTGATTCCTGTCGTGGAACCCCATCCCGATCTGGAACTGGTCGCACGCGCCAAGGCGGGCGATACAGCTGCTTTTGAAAAGCTGGTTCGGCAGTATGACCGGCAGATCTACCGCACTGCGCTGCACATCACGCAGAATCGCGAAGACGCCGAGGACATCACCCAGGATGTCTTCTTCAAGGCCTTTCAGAAGCTCGAACAATTCCAGGGCAATTCCAAGTTCTCTACCTGGCTCGTCCGCATCGCGGTGAACGAGAGCCTGATGCGGCTGCGTCGTCGCAAGACCTCCCGCACCGTGTCGATGGATCAGGATGTCGAGACCGAAGAGGGAGCCATCCCACGCGATTTTGCCGAGTGGCGTCCCAATCCGGAACAGCTCTTCTCGCAATCGGAGCTGGGCGACATCCTTCGCAAAACAATCGCCGGGTTGCCTCCGGGTTTCCGCACCGTTTTCACCCTGCGCGACATCGAAAACCTGTCGACCGAGGAGACAGCTGAAGCGCTCGGCCTGAGCGTGCCGGCTGTGAAGTCCCGGCTTCTTCGTGCCCGGCTGCAGCTGCGGGAACGGCTAAGCCGGTACTTTCGGCAGAAGAAAGAGGGCTCGTAGTGAACTGCACGGAGTTTCTTGCCAAGCTCACCGATTACTTCGATGGGCAGATCGATCCCGAACTCCTCGCCGAGGTCAAGGAACACCTCGGTGCCTGTCACCATTGCGAGGTGGTCGTCAGTACCACGCAACAGACAATCTCGATCTACCGCGCTCACGAAACGTACGACTTTCCCGAGGACCTCGCAAGCCGGCTACGGTCGGCGGTCATGAAGCGCTGCTACCCCGCCAAAGACGCGGAATCCTCAAGCCCCAGCACAGATCTGCGCGCCTGAGTCACGGGCTCTGCTTGTGTCTATGCACTTCTGAATAGGGGCTATAACCGCAAGCCGCGAACCCTCCTTCGAGGCATTCGCGGCGCACAGGAATGGTCTTACTTGACCACCTGCTGGAATAGAGGCGAACTCAAAAGGCTGGCAAACTGACCGTCTGAAGAGCTGTAATCCACGGTCAAGGTGCCCGCATTCGAATCGATCCGCGTCTCGTCCAGCGCCGACTTCTCAATCGGTGAGCCACCGCCCTTCTGAAGAATCATCACACCCTTCATCAGCGTTGCGGCCGTTGCGGCCGTCACTGAATCCGACATCACTACCGCCATGTCAAAATGCACACCGTTGCCAAAATCCATGGTGTAGCGTGCTGACTTCATCCGGTTCTTGACGGTGTCGTAATCAGCGAGCTGCGAGGCCTGCCCAAGCACGCCCTTCATCATTGTCTGCGTGCCTTTCTGGTCCAGAAGGCTCCACACCGGCCGGCTATCCACGGCTGTCATTTCATTCATCATGTCGCCGTTTTGCAGAAAATTTGGCGCCAGGCCGTCACGTGCTTCGAGTGCAGCTTTCAGGGACTCGCGATCACCGAAGACCATCGTGGTCTGGTTGAGAAACGCCACGCTCATGCCCGCCGCGCCCATCGGATAAATGCTGTTGTTGCGCACGAGAACAGGCTTAATTTTGTTCTTCGCGAAGTACGCCATGATCGACTGAAATTGGAATTGACCCTGGGCGACACCTACCACCCGGGTGCCTCCCTCCTTTGCCCGGAAGGCCGCAAACGCCAGAATGTCAGCGTCCTGATCGACCTTTAGGCCGGAGCTCTTCAGGGCGGTCTCCAGGTGCTTCAGCTCCGGCGGTAACACCCGGTCTTTCAGTTGCATGGCCGCCGGCGAGTTCTGCATCGCCTTGTAGTCCACCACGATGACCTGCTGCACATCCTTAGGGATCGAGGAGCGTGCATCCCCGCTCAGCTGTGCCGCGTATGCGGCCGTGCCCAACGTCCCTGCCAACACAATCCCGGCCTTAACCGCACCCAATCTCAAACCCATACTCACCGCGCTCCCAAGACACCAGGCGATCACCCGCGCCAGGGTCAATTCTTTTCTGATTTCCGCCCTGCCGCAACTCACCTTTTGGGTCACGTTACCGTGCTACGGCCAAGGCAACGGATCCTGCAGACGGCGCTCCAGCACCTTCTGCTCCGGATCGAATCCAACGGTTTGACGTGTCCACTCCGCGTTTGGCTCATACGCCTTTTCGGGGATAAGACCGATGAGCTCCCCGCCGGCCAGCGTGGCCCCATGCTTCCGAGCAATCTCAAGAGCCGCGGCATATACCCGCGAGACGGGGGTGCGTTCAAAATCGGTGATGTTCATGCTCACCTGCGCCCGTCCATTCGCCGAAACCCCCATCGCCTTCACGCCCTGCAGACCGCCATTGGAGGCCCGCAGTTCTTTCGCGATAGCCCGCGCTCGACTGACCTCCGCGGCACCACCGTCTCCCTCAAGGTACAGGTTATACGCAATCAGAAAGGGCCGGGCACCCACCGCGCTGGCTCCGGCGCTCGGGTGCAGCTCCGGCCCACCGATGTCGGGACGCCGCTTGGCATCGCGCACCGCATCCCGCTGCAAACCTTCGAACTGACCGCGGCGCACATCCTCCAGATTGACTCGGTCCGGCCTCGAAGCCGCCGCCTCGTACAGGTACACCGGCACGCCGAAGCGCTGCGCCAGCAACAACCCCGCCTGCCGCGCCAGCATTGCGCACTGCGCCAGGGTGATGTCGCGAACCGGCACAAACGGAATCACGTCCGCCGCGCCAATACGCGGATGCTCGCCCCGTTGCTGCGTAAGGTCGATCAGCTGGGCCGCCTTGCCTGCGCCCAGCACGGCCGCCTCGACGATCGCATCCGGCGCGCCCGCGATGGTCACCACACTGCGGTTATGATCCCGGTCCGTCGACCAGTCCAACAGAGACACCCCGGGCACCGCCATCGCGCGGATGATCGCGATGACCTTGTCCCGGTCCACTCCCTCTGAGAAGTTCGGTACACATTCGACAATGGGGTGGGAGTTGGTCACTTCTCTGCGGATCGTACCGTGCATCGTCTCTGGTAGGTCGGGCGTTCGCTTGGGGAGATCAGGGAGCTTATTTCCACCATGTGTAGCCAACGGAAAATTGCACACTGGCATTGATGCCGGGGTTTCGATCTCCCAGGCTGGCACTGGAGATATGAACAGCGTTGGCGCCCAAGTCCACCGAACGCCGGGGCTTCAGGAAGTAGTGCGCGCCGACCCCGAACTGCGGCGTGAAGTTCCACACACTGGTGTCGGAGTTCGGCCCAGTCTCGTTCACATCCTGCGGATTGGTGTTCCCGTACGCCGGGAACTTGTGGTTCGTCCAGACCACGCCACCCGCGCCCTGTAGATAAGGCATCAGACGCGTGCCATGGGTAAGGTTCCAGCGCAGAATGATTGGGGTGACGCTCACCCCGTGCGCGGTGCCGCCCACGGTGTAGGGCGCACTACAGGCGACCACGTTGTTGAGCGGGCTTACAGTCCCGCACTGAATGCGGGGAAAGGTGGGTGTCAGCGACTCAAAGTACGGGAACAGCTCGACCGCATACTCAAAGTTGCCGCGCAGGAGGCCAGTGCCAAGCTCCGGCGTTAGCACCTTGCCCGCATGAACGCCCGCCAGCAAGAAGCGGAAGCCGTCGCGGTTGTCGGTAAGGCCAACACCGCCTTGGAACAGTGCACCGTACTCCCAGCTACGGCTGGTGGGATGATCCTCAATCCTGCCCTGCACTGCGGCCGGGGAGGTGGGCAAAACCGTCTCGGGCCCGGAGGTTTGTACACCGCCGCCCTGGCCGACTCGAAGCGTGATGATAGCCGTGGCGTTACCGCTATAGGTCATCTGACTGTCCACGGGAACGAAGCCGCCGCAGTTCACGGTCGTCTCGTAGACGCCAGGGGCGTCCTGTAGGCCGAAACGTCCGTCTCCGCCTGTCGTCATGCTGAAGCGTTTCCCTGCAGTGTCTACGATGACAACGACAGCACCGGGTACCGCCGCCCCGGTCTGGTCGATGACCTTGCCCTGCAGGCTCACGGGAGCTGTTTGTGCCGACCCTGCTAGAGAGGTGCAGAGCGCCGCACCGAGAAGCCAGAAAACAGATCTCATCCACCCTCACAACAAAGGCCGCCAGGGCTGCTGGCGGCCTGTCACATCGGTTCTTTGCGCGTTTCTACGCCGAAACAGCCGCTTCGTCCATGTCGAAGTTTGAGTACACGTTCTGTGTGTCGTCCAGATCTTCCAGCGTCTCCAGCAGACGCATCATGGCGTTCGCCGGCGAGCCCTCGAGCTTTTGGTAAGTGCTCGGCAGCATGGTCACCTCGGAATTCTCCGTGGCGATCCCCGCCCTTTTGATCGCCGCAGCTACCGCCTCATGGTCCTCAGGAGCGGTCGTAATCTCCCAATAGTCACCATCCTCGCTCAGGTCTTCGGCCCCTGCATCGAGCACCACTTCTGTGAGCTTGTCCTCGGTCGCGGCGTCCTTCGCCACGATAATCAGGCCCTTCTTCGTGAACATATAGCCGACCGAGCCGGACTCGCCCAGATTCCCGCCGTTCTTGGAAAACGCATGCCGAATTTCGCTCACTGCCCGATTCCGGTTGTCCGTCAGCACATCCACGATCACGGCAACGCCGCCGGGGCCGTAGCCCTCGTACACGATTTCCTCGTAGCTCACGCCCTCGATCTCACCCGTGCCGCGCTGAATGGCCCGCTTGATGTTGTCCTGCGGCATGTTCTCGGCCTTGGCCGCAAGTACGGCGGTACGCAGCCGCGGATTGCCGTCAGGATCGCCGCCGCCGGCCTTGGCCGCCACCATGATTTCTTTGATCAGGCGGGTAAAAATCTTGCCACGTTTGGCGTCGAGTGCGCCCTTTTTGTGCTTGATTGTCGCCCATTTTGAGTGGCCGGACATGCGGAAACCTCGGTGCTTGCGGAGTGCCGTCGCGCGCGGCTCAGGAGCGTACAGGGGGCTCCGGCGCGGCTTCGTTCGACGGTGATTCTAGCATGTGGCCGCCGCGCTTCACCACGCCCCGGGGTCCCGTCGGGCTGCAGCTCAACCCCTCGCAAGATTGCTCTGGAGCTCCTCAAGAACTGCACCGTAAGCAGCTCTAAAGCTGCTCCAGGGCCAGGAGGTCGTCCAGCGTCTCTCGCCGGCGAATCAGCCGTGCCAAGCCGTTCTCCACCAGCACCTCCGCCGGTCGCACCCGCGTGTTGTAGTTCGAGCTCAGGCTCATGCCGTACGCCCCTGCATCGAGCACCGCCAGCAGGTCGCCGCCTTGCACCCGCGGCAGGCTGCGATCGTGCGCGAAAAAGTCACCGCTCTCACACACCGGCCCGACCAGTTCCGCAACGGTGGTCTCCCCATCGCCTTCCCGTAAAGGGAGCACCTCATGATGCGCCCCGTACAGAGCCGGCCGGATCAGGTCGTTCATAGCGGCATCGGCGATGACGAACCGCCGCGCGCCGTTGGCCTTGGTGGAAAGCACCCGCGTGAGCAGTACCCCCGCCTGCGCGACGAGAAACCGCCCCGGCTCGAGCAAAAGATGCGTACCCAGCGGCGCCAGTACTGCCGTCACCGCGTCCGCATAACGATGTACCTCGGCTGCGGGGTCAAACGGCGCCTGCCCATACTCAATACCGAAGCCTCCCCCCGCGTCGACATACCCGATGTTGTGTCCGTCGCCTCGCAGAGCCGTCACCAGAGCGGCCACACGCGCGAGAGCTTCGGCGAATGGAGAAACATCGCGGATCTGCGAGCCAATGTGGACGCTCACGCCCGCAGCCTGCAAGCCCGGGAGGGCGCGCGCGGCGGCGTAGATCGCCTGCGCCCGCTCGATGGCGATGCCGAATTTGTGCTCTCGCAGGCCAGTGGAGATGTACGGGTGGGTCGCAACCGCAACATCCGGGTTCACACGCAATGCGAACCGTGCCTGCCTGCCGAGGCACGCGGCCCGCTGCGAAAGCAGCTGCAGCTCCGCCTCGCTTTCCACATTGAACAGCAGGATGCCCGCGGCGAGTGCCGCATCGAGCTCCCAGGGCTGCTTGCCGACCCCGGAGAAAACCACGCGGCCGAGTGCCTCCGGCGCCGCTCGCCGCACCCGTTCCAGCTCACCACCGGAAACGATGTCGAACCCGCAACCCGTCTCGCTCAGCAGCCGCAGCAGCGCGAGCGAGGAGTTCGCCTTCACGGCATAGCAGACCGTATGCGCAACGGCCGCAAACCCCTCCGTAATCATCCTGACGCGGTCGCGCAGGTCGTCTGCCGAGTAGACGTAGAGAGGGGTGCCAAACTGCTCGGCGAGCTCGCCGAGATCCACGGCGGAGAGCTGCAGACGTTGATTCTGGTAGCGCAGGGGACGTGGGGCGGGAAACAGGCTCACAGCTCGATGCTACCCGCCCGAACCCCGTCGTGAATCGCCGCGGGAATCGGAGCACGGATGGAAGCGGCCTTCTGCTTGAAAAAGCTCCTAAGCTTCCGTCCGCACCGTCGCTCCGGCCTGTGCCGGCAGGGCGTACTGCTCGTTCGGCATCACCACCCAGGCAATCAGGTACGCGATGAGCGGAACACCCGCGAACAGCACCGAAAGCAAGACAACCAGACGCACAATCACCAGATCCCAGCCGTATCGTTGCGCAAACCCGGCACAAACGCCGGCGATCATGCGTCCTTCACGCGGCCGAACCAGCTGGATCACGCGCCTGGGCGGCGGGGGCTGGCTGATGAGCAACGCCCGCCCACAGCTACTGCAGAAACGCGCCTCTGTGTTTACCATCGTTCCGCAACCTGTACAGGTCATCTGCCGTGATCTCCTGGGGGCGTTCGTCAGAAACATGCCCACGCCCATGCGCAACAAGATACGCCGCAGCCCGGCAGTAAGTTCCACCACTCTTACCCGACTATCTGGCCGGGTACGGCGTCTTCAGGTATCGGCGCGCCGTCTCGGCCTGCGACTGGTCCCCGCCCGGAGCCGCCGCCGCGCGATACATCGCCTCCGCCTCCGGTCGCCGGTGCAGCAGGTCGTCCATCTCTCCGGCATCGAGCTCAGCCCGACGACGCAGCCAGTCACTGCAATTCGGCTGTTGCGCAGCCTGCGTGTAGGCGGACGCCGCCCCGGCAATGTCGTTGTAGCCGCGCTGGGTGTCGGCCAGCCCGAACCAGGCCATCTGCAGGCGCGGGTCGATGAAGTACCCCGGCTTGGCAGCATCCGCAATCACCTGCTTGTACGCCTCGATGGCCTCGGTACCATGGCCTTCATCCTTCAGAAGGTTCGCGACCTCCAGCCGAAATAAGTAGTCGTGTGGAAACTGCGCAGCCAGTCCCCGCTCCACCTCGAGCGCTGCCGGATAGCGGCCATCGTGCCGAAGAAAGAGCGACAGAATGGTCCGCGACTCCACGCCCGTCACTACACCATGCGTGGCGGCATCCCGCAGCATGGACAAGCCTTTCTCCTTGGACCCACCAACGCCCATAAAACCCACCATCACCCGTACAAAGCGGGGCAGGCTGGCCACGGCGAACTGCTGGATCCCAATGGCCATCTCCGCGTCCGCGTACTGCGGATCGATCTTCAACGCCGCTTCAGAGTCGTTCCGCGCCTGGTAGCCCTGCCGTGCCGCTGCCGCAAAGGCGTGATCGGCCAGGGTGATGAAGGCCGCATGCATGCCGCGCGCGTAGCCTCGCGCAAACAGAGCATCCTTGTCGTCGGCGTTGCTTTTCAACCGCGCATCGCTCAGCGTGATCACGCGGTTGGTGAGGTCTTCAATATGGTCGCGGGTCTCTTGGGGTACATCGACCTCCCGCTTGCTCGAGAGAAAGCTGTCGTGCGCATAGTAAGTGGTGTCCAGGAGGTCCTGGTGATAGAGCTCGCGCAGTACGGTCCCCACTAGAACGTAGTCCCAGGCCATCGGATCCTGAGCGTGGGCTGCGGCAACGAGGTTGAAGATCTTCAGGGCGCCGTCATAGTCGAGGTTGTAGAAGTGCTCGTACCCCTGCCGGACCGCCGGGTCCAGGTTCAGCGCGTCGGTGTGTAGAACAGCCCCCGACCCTAAGCTGCCTTGCCCCGAAGCGCCGCAAGTGCCAAGCAACAGGCTGGCGAACACCCAGAGCGCGAAGCTCGCCTGCACCCACCCCACCGCTCGTAAACTTCGGCCCACACCCACTCCCACACGCCGACGCTTGGTCCCCATGGCGCGACTAAACTATATCTTGGACGTGGAACGGCCTCGTCCTGCGTTCCCACATGCAGCCGCCGCACCGTCCGGGAGCCTCCGTTGAACCTGCAAACCATTCTTCCCTGTCTGCTTCTTCTTATCGGCTGCACGGCGTATATCTTTAGGCCGCAATCAGCATCAGCTTCGGGTCCTGTCATTGAAAAAACCCGCCTGGACTACCTGCGTGAGCGCAAAGACGTGATCTATGACAATCTTCGCGACCTGAACTTCGAATACCGCGCGGGCAAGTTCCCTGAGGAAGACTACGCCCGGCAACGCGACTCGCTTGAAACCGAAGCCGCTCAGGTGCTGGCGGAGATGGACACGCTAGGCGGCTGAAAGCGCCGGCGCGGAAACGTCCGCCGAACCGAAAGCCCTCACGTATTCTGAGGGGGTGCAATTATTTTCAGTAAGCCTCCGCAGTGTCGTCTCCCTGCTCTTCGTCGCGGCCCTCACCGCGCAGGCCGCCGAACCGATCACGGGTACCGTTATCAATAAGACGAACGGTAAAGCCTCCGCCGGTGACCAGGTCACGCTGATTCAGCTGCAACAGGGCATGCAGGAATCCACCAAGACCACCACGGACGCTCGCGGCCATTTCACGCTCCAGGTACCTGATGAGGGCATCCACCTCGTGCGCGTCACCCACGACAAGGCGGCCTACTTCCAGCCGGTGCAGCCGGGCACAACGCAAATTGCCGTGACGGTTTACGACGCTGCCCCGGTCGTGGACGGCGTGCGCACAGGCGTCGAAGAGCTGCACGTCGAGGCCAGTGCCACCGAGCTGCATGTCGTAGAGGTGCTACAGGTGCTGAATGACTCCGCGCCGCAACGCACCCAGTTTGGCCCCAAGGGTTATGAGTTCTACCTTCCTCCTGGTGCCCTGCTCGGCCGCACCGGCGCCATCACCCAGGGCGGTATGCCCGTGCAGACGCCCGCGGTCCCGGTGGGCGACCCCGGTCACTTTACATTCCTCTTCCCGATCCGCCCCGGTGAGACGCAGTTCGGTATCGCGTACACCCTGCCCTACACCGGCAAGTACACCTTTACACCGAAGTTGACGGGAACCGTCCGGACCTTCGCCGTACTGACCCCGACGAGCATGACGCTGACCCCGGGCACGAACTCGCGGCTGACTGTGCAGGCGACCAAGCCCGGCACCCAGACCTTTATCGCCCAGGATGCCGGTTCGGGTCAGGTACCCGAGTTCACGGTCGCCGGCTCGGGGAACCTGCCTGAGCCGCCAGCGGGTGCGGACGCCGGAGCGGGCAGCGGCGGCGCAGGACCGAACGCGGCCACTGCCAACGCGGGCAGCAACGGCGGTGGCAACACTGACGCCAATGCACCGGCGGTCAGCAACTCCGCCCTCGCGGGTGGCCGTGGGTTGAACGCGCCGCTGGATGAGGCGGGCGACCGTGACCCCTGGGCGAAATACAAGTACTGGATCCTAGCCGGCCTCGCGCTTCTGCTCGCCGGGGCCGCCGGCATCCTGCTGCGCAAACCCACCGGCAGCGCCGGGGAAACACTCGCGGCCAAGCCGGCAAGCAGCACCTGGCCCCCTCCGGCGGCGGCCGCCATCCCAGCGGCACCGGCCTACGCGCAGGATCATGTCTTCACGGCGCTCAAAGAAGAACTCTTCCTTCTGGAAACCGAACGCCTGCAGCACCGCATCGCCGAGCCCGAGTATCGCGAGGTTCGCGGTGCCGTGGAGCTGATTCTGAGCCGTGTTCTGCACCGCAGCGCCGGTCCCGGGCAGCGCTCCGCCGTCGCCGAGATCCGGGAAGTGGAGCACGCGATGGCCCAGGCTGCCGAGGGGGAGATCGCCGCCACGGAACCCGCGCTCACCGGACGTGACCGGCAATGACGATTGCGTTTCGGATCCTGCGGCTCATTTCCTTGGCGTTCTGGGTGGGAGGCATCGCCTTTTTCGCCTTCGCCGTTGCGCCGGTCGCCTTCAAAGTCATGCCGGATGCACATCAGGCCGGCACGATCGTACGCGGCACGTTACTGGTACTGCACCGGATCGGCCTGCTGACCGGCTGCCTGTATCTCTTCTTCACGCTGGCTCTGTTGGCGACGCAGCAGGACTCGCATCCGGCCCGGGCGGTCGAGATCGTGCTGGTCGTGTCCATGCTGGCGCTTACGCTCTACCTGCAGCAATCGGTGCTACCGCACATGGAGACCGATCGCCTCACACTGGGCGGTGATGTCGACGCCTCGCCCCCGAGTACTCCCGCGCGGCTGCACTTCGAGGCCCTTCACCGCACTTCGGAGAGGCTTGAGGGCACAATCCTCCTGGAAGGACTGGCGCTGCTCTGCCTCGCGCCCATCCACGGCCGTGACGTGAGCGATCGCTTCGCCTGAGCGGTGGAGCGTCACTCCACCGGCAGCTTCGCTTTGTACCCATCCCGGGCCACAATGGAGTACTTCAGCGACTTGCCCTTCTCGTCAGCCATCTTCAACGGCTTACCCTCGTTGTCGACCAGGTACACCTTCACCTTGCGATAGGTCCCGTCATTCTTCGGGTTGGTCGGCCGATAGGTGAGCACGTATTTGTTGCGAATCGAATCATTGATCCGGGAGAAGATATCCGGCATCTCGCCCTGAAAGATCGGGCTGAAATAGAGACCGCCGGTCATGGTGGCGAAGGTCCGCATCTCGTTCTGATCCTGCAGCGCGCCGATGTTGTCGCCGCGGCCCATCTCGCGCATCATTCCCCCGGTGCTGATGCTGAAGATGGTAATGTTCTGGACCGACTTTACCTTGGCCAGCATCTGGTCCAGCGTCAGGCGCGAGAGCGTATCCCGCCCACTTGAAACCAGAATGATGTACTTCTGCCCTTCCACACGGCTAAGCCGATCGAGCGTCTCGTACAGCGCGTCGAATTCGTTGGTTTCATGCCAGCTCGGCATCATCAGGCTGCTGAGCGCCTGCCGCACTACATCGCGATTGTTTGTAAAGTCGCACAGAATGTGAGTGCGAATGTCATAGGTCTCCACAGCAACATAATCATCCGGTTGCAACGTGCGGAAGAACGCTACGGACGCGTTCTGCATGTCGTTGATGAAGGCGTAGGAATTGGCGGCAAACTCCAGCAGCATGACGGCCGTGATCGGCGTCTTGGTCAGCTGCACGGTCTGCACCTGCTGCTCGACGCCATCCTCCACCACCACAAAATTGTCTGCCTTCAGCCCCGGGACAAACTGATGCGTCTTGTCCAGGAGCACGCCTACGTCGAGGTTTACGATCGGCACATCCACGCGCAGCGAGTAGATCGCCCCCGTCGGGTTGCGTACCTTCTCCTCGGCCGGCGCCGGGGGCGGGGTCGCGTCCTCTTTCTTCTTGGGCAGCACGACGCCATCGTTGTTCGTGGCCGGTCCGCTGTCGTCGGTCTGCGCCGGCGCCGGTGCGGGAACCTGGTGAGCCGGCGGGGTCGTCGTCCCCTGCGCCTGCGCTGCCATGCGTATTCCCTGCATCACTCCCAGGCCAAGGATCAGCGCAACAGCCA
Source organism: uncultured Acidobacteriaceae bacterium (assembly GCA_964242225.1). GTDB lineage: Bacteria > Acidobacteriota > Terriglobia > Terriglobales > Acidobacteriaceae > Granulicella. The sequence continues at coordinate 244,905 of CAXTAE010000002.1, read as the reverse complement.
TCGGGGTACCAATTGGGCCCTTCTTCATCTCCATCCACTCCACCGCGCCCGCTGCGTGCGAGGGCACAGGCACTTAAGTCACATCCTTATAGACGATACAGACGAGACGACGGACGCTTCGGGTCCACAGCAGCCGTCGGTCTCCCGACATCTCAGGCCATCCTCGCCGTCCGGGCTACCATGGGTCTGAAACGCTGTGCGCTTTGAATTCTTCATCGCCGTTCGCTACCTGCGGGCCCGTCGTCGGCAGGCCGTCGTCGGCCTCATCACGACGCTTGCGGTATTGGGGGTCGCCGCCGGGGTCGCCGCGCTCATCATCGCGCTGGCGGTCACCAACGGCATGCGCCGCGACCTGCAGGATCGCCTCGTCGGCGCCACCGCGCAGGTAGACCTGCTGCGCACCGCCGGGGATGGAATGCGCGACTGGCGTCCCCTGATGGCCCGTTTGGCCCAGCTGCCGCATGTCACAGCGGTCGCCCCGGGGCTCTACGGGCAGGTGCTGGTCTCCCGCGGACCGCGCTCCGGCGGGGCCCTCATCAAGGGCATCGTGCCCGCCGACGAGCTCGGTATCGGCAACCTCCTGCAGTCCGTAAACGAAGGCTCATACGGGCCACTCTCCCCGCGCACCCCGGACGCCCCCGCGCCGAGCCTGGAAGCCAGCGACTTGGCGACGCCCCCGATGGTCATCGGCCATGAACTGGCTCTCACCCTTGGCGCGACGGTCGGCGACACCCTGCTGATCACCAGCCCGCAGGGCGAACTCACCCCCCTCGGCCTGATACCCCGCTATCAGCGCTTCCTCCTGGTGGGGATCTTCTCCTCGGGCTTCTTCCAGTACGACTCCGCCTACGCCTTTGTGCGGCTGACCGATGCGCAGCGGCTCTTCTCGGAGCCGGACCTGGTCAGCGTCCTGAGCTTTCGGCTCGACGACCTGAACCGCGCTCCAGCCGTCGCCCGCGCGCTCACTGCGGCCGCGGGTGCAGGCTTTCAGGCCACCACCTGGCAGGAGCAAAATCGCGAACTCTTCCGCGCCCTGAAGCTCGAACAGGCGGTCACCTTCGTCGTTCTTGCCCTCATCGTGGTCGTCGCCGCCCTCAACATTCTCAGCGCGCTCACGATGATGGTCATGGAGAAGACCCGCGACATCGCCGTCATGATGAGCTTCGGGGTCACGCCCGGCCAGATTCGCCGGATCTTTCTCCTACAGGGCCTCTTGATCTCTGCCGTAGGCACCGCGTTCGGCCTTGTCCTGGGCTACGCTGGCAGCCTGCTCGGGGCGCACTACCGATTCATTCAGCTGGATCCTGGGGTGTATTCGATCGACCACCTGCCCTTCGCGCCCCGCGCTGCGGACGCTCTGCTGGTCACGGCCGTCTCGCTGGGCATCGCTCTGCTGGCCACCCTGTACCCCTCGCATGCCGCCGCGAATGTACTACCGGCCGAGGCGCTGCGGTATGAGTAGGCCCTCGGCTACACTGGGCAGCGGTATGCCCCCCCGTCTCCGTTACCCCGAGTTTGCCCCCGAAGGCATCGCCGCCCTGCGTGCCACCGAGCACTACCTGAACGCCGCCACGGCATTGCCGGCAGTTCTGCTCGAGTTGATTCGCCTGCGCGTGTCGCTCGTGAACGGCTGCAGCTTCTGCACCGGTCACCACACGGAGGAGCTGCGCAAGCACAATGAGCCGGAGACGCGCATCGCCGCCTTGGGCCGCTGGCAGGACAGCGACGCCTTCACCCCGCGAGAGCGCGCCGCCCTGGCCTGGGCGGATTCGGTCACCGAGATCAGCACCCGGCACGCCAGCGACCCAGCCTACGCCGCAGTCTCGACTTGGTTTCACGAGAAGGATCTGGTCGATTTAACCCTTGCCGTCGCCAGCATCAACGCCTGGAATCGCCTCTCCATCGCCTTTGGTGCGCAGTGGGACCCGCACCGTGCCAAACTACCGCCAACTTCCGCAAGTCCAAATGGCTCCAACAGCACCGCAGGCAATGCCGTGGAAGGGCCCTCTTCAACCACGGCAGCCGCTTCACCTGCCCAGACCACGCCTGCACACGAAGACGCCCCCACCCAGGATGTTGTCGACAGCGATGGCGGCAAGGTGGCGCAGGAGTGAAAGCCGAAGACCACACTGCTCCTTTGGCTCACTCCCGTGGGGAAGCGCCGAACTTTGCCAAGGCGGGCACCGTGTTGCAGGCTCGGCAGCTCAGCCGGGTCTACGGCCCAACGGCGCGGAGTTCCTCAGACGCTGCGCCGGGGAGTGGCCGCCTCCAACTCTTCCAGAACCTGAATTTCGAGATTGCCGCGGGCGAATCGGTCGCGATCGTCGGACAGAGTGGTGCGGGCAAAAGCTCGCTGCTACACCTGCTGGCGGGTCTGGACCGGGCCACCGCCGGCGAGGTCTGGCTTGGCACAGAGCAGATTGGGAACCTGCCTCCAGAGGCCGCCGCCAGGCTGCGCAACCGCCAGTTTGGCTTCGTCTGGCAGTTTCACTACCTGCTGCCAGAGTTCACGACGCTCGAAAACATCGCTCTGCCCCTCCTGGCCCGCGGCACAGCCCGCAAGGAGGCGCTCGCCGCAGCCGCCCGCTGGCTGGATAGGGTCGAGCTTGCGGGCCGCGCCCACCACCGCGCCGGGGAGCTCTCCGGTGGCGAGCAGCAACGTGTCGCCATCGCCCGTGCTCTTGTCACGGAGCCACGGGTGCTGCTCGCCGATGAGCCCACCGGCGATCTCGACGATACGACGGCTGCCCACCTGTTCGAGCTCCTGCATCGTCTCTGCCGCGAGAGTGGCTTGGCGGCTGTGATCGTCACGCACAATTTGGACCTGGCGCACCGTTGCGATCGCGTTTTGCGCCTGCACGGGGGGCGCTTGGAACCGCTGCCCCGGTAGGCTCTTGCCCACCCTGCTGCAACCTTCAGGGGATTGCCGAAACCCGGAATGCCTTTCTGGAACAGCTTTGATCCCGCACAGTGCGGCGCTATTCCCGTTTGCGACCGAATTGTCACAACTGTGTCCAATCTCTAGTAACCAGACCCGGTTCCCGCCTCGCAAATGTGTGAAGGCCCGGATACACTGGTCGCAACTCTCTGACTGCCTAACCCGGCTTTCAGTCCTTCCCGCCGCAGCCCACCGCGGCGGCCACGGTTTTCCATCGCAGACCACGCCCTCCTTCGACGAATGGGCGAGGGCGATGGGTCGAAGGGGGAGCATGTTCGAACGCTATACAGAGAAGGCCCGGCGCGTGATCTTCTTCGCGCGCTACGAGGCGAGTCAGTTCGGGTCGCCTTACATCGAAACCGAACACCTCCTGCTGGGCCTGCTGCGCGAAGACAAGGCGCTTACCAATCGCTTTCTTCGCTCGCACGCATCCGTGGAGTCCATCCGCAAGCAGATTGAGCAACACACCACCGTGCGTGAAAAGGTCTCGACCTCCGTCGACCTGCCGCTTTCCAATGAGTGCAAGCGAGTGCTCGCCTACGCCGCCGAAGAAGCCGAACGGCTAAGCCACAAGCACATCGGCACCGAGCATCTGCTGCTCGGTCTGTTGCGCGAAGAGAAGTGCTTTGCTGCCGAGATCCTCACCGAGCGCGGCCTGCGACTGCCTGCCATCCGCGAGGAACTGCAGCGTTCCACGCAGGAGAAGCCCCAGGGCGGCTCTTCGTCGGCCTCTGGGTCCGGTAAAGGGCGCGGTCAACAGCAGGAACAGTCCATGCTGGCCGAGTTCTCCCGCGATCTCACCCAGGCCGCCCAGGATCAGACCCTCGATCCGCTCGTCGGCCGTGACTTCGAGGTCGAGCGCGTCATCCAGATCCTCTGCCGCCGCACCAAGAACAATCCTGTTCTGATCGGTGAACCCGGCGTCGGCAAGACCGCCATTGTCGAAGGCCTCGCCCAGAAAATTGCCGACGGTGAGGTACCTTCTTTCCTGGCCGAAAAACGCGTTCTGTCGCTCGATCTGAGCCTCATCGTCGCAGGCACCAAGTACCGCGGCCAGTTCGAAGAGCGCCTCAAGACGATCATGAAGGAGCTGATGGAAAATCAGAACTCCATCGTCTTTATCGACGAGCTGCACACGCTCGTGGGTGCGGGCTCCGCCGAGGGATCCCTCGACGCCGCCAACATCCTCAAACCAGCCCTCAGCCGCGGCGAAATCCAGTGCATCGGCGCTACCACCCCGGCCGAATTCCGCAAGTCCATCGAGAAGGATCGCTCCCTTGAACGCCGCTTCCAGGCCGTAAAGGTACCGCCCCCGAACGAAGAAGACGCGATCAAGATCATCATGGGTATCAAGGACAAGTATGAGAAGTTTCATGCTGTTTCCTATACCGATGAGGCGATCAGCTTCTCTGTCACGCACTCCAGCCGCTACATTCCCGATCGCTTCTTGCCGGACAAGGCCATCGATCTCATCGACGAGGCCGGTGCCCGCGTTAAGCTGCGCCAGACCACCCTGCCCGAAGAGCTGACCGAGGTTCAAAAGCGGATCAAGTTCATCGTGCACCGCATGGAGAATGCCATCGCGAACCATGAGTTCGAGAAGGCGCGTTTCTACTCCGACGAGGAGAGGAAAGAGCGCGAAAACCTGCGCGCCCTTCGCGATAAGTACCACCTCGACGAGTCCAGTTCCGGCATCGTCGGCCGCGAGGACATCGAGGACGTAGTCTCTCGCTGGACTGGTGTTCCCATCACCTCCATCAAGGAAGAAGAGACCCAGAAGCTACTCCGCGTGGAAGAAGAGCTGCACAAGCGGGTCATCTCGCAGGACAAGGCCATCAGTGCCCTGGCCCGTGCGATTCGCCGCTCCCGTGCCGGCTTGAAGAACCCCGCTCGCCCCATCGGCTCGTTCCTGTTCCTGGGGCCGACCGGCGTGGGCAAGACCGAGGTTGCGCGCACCTTGGCGCAGTTCCTCTTCGGCTCCGAAAAGGCGCTCATCCGCTTCGATATGTCGGAGTTCATGGAGAAGCACTCCGTCTCCAAGCTCATCGGGTCGCCTCCAGGCTACGTCGGCTACGAGGAAGGTGGTCAGCTCACCGAACGCGTCAAGCGCAGCCCGTACTCCGTCGTGCTGCTGGATGAGGTCGAGAAGGCCCATCCGGACGTCTTCAACCTGCTGTTGCAGGTCTTTGAAGACGGTCAGCTCACCGACGGCCTCGGCAATACGGTCGACTTCAAGAACACGATCATCGTCATGACCTCGAATATCGGGGCCAAGCACCTCATGAAGCGCGAGAGCCTTGGCTTCCAATCCTCCAAGGACGAGGTTGTCTTCTCGAAGATGCAGGAGATGGTGATGGGCGAGGTGAAGAGAACCTTCAACCCCGAGTTCATCAACCGCCTTGACGAGGTCATCGTCTTTACCGCGCTGACTGACCCCGAACTGCTGCAGATCATCGAATTGCTTGTCCAGTCTCTTAACGCCAACCTCGTTCATAAGGCGATTACCATCTCCGTGCAGGACGAAGCCAAGCGTTGGATCATGGCCAAAACCCTTGTCGATCGCTCTTACGGTGCCCGTCCTTTACGTCGCGCGTTGCAGCGCTACATCGAGGACCCGCTCTCCGAAGCGCTCATTGCTGGGCAAATCAACGAGCGGCCTGCCTTTTTGGAGGTCTATCTTGATGGGGATCAGCTCTTCTACCGTCCCGTCTCACCAGATGGTACGAGCGAAGAACCTGCGGTCGGCCTGGCTCTCAGCGTCGCCTAAGCCACAAAAGCTCCGTTAGCTATCGAGGGACTCCGCTAGGAGTCCCTCGATATTTCTGCACTCATCTCCGTCGCACCCGCCCAAGCCTGTTCCGAAGCAGAGGCGACCCAGGGGCCTTTGCGTTCCTGTCTGTAGGGCCAGTGGTATCGTATCCACGACCAGCTTTGCGGAGAATCGTTTCAGCATGAACGCAGCACCTCGTCGCCCCGGGCCTCTGCCACGGCCCACGCCGCCCGCCTTTGTTTCCTCCGGCCGCTTCACTCCCTGGTTGATCGCCCTGCTCTGCCTGGGGCTGGTCATCTTCTCCTGGCAGCGTGGCCGAGGTAATTTTCATCGCTTGACCACGGCAGTTCTTCCCTCCGACAACCCTTCTGCACGCCGCACGGGACCGGGCGGCGAGGATGCCATCCGCCTGGTGCGTAAACCGACCGCCGTCAGTGGCGACCCCGAGTTTCTCTCCGCCACCTTCCTCCCCGGACGCGGTATGAACCTGCTGCAGCTCACCGCGCTTGTGCCCGGCCATGGGGAGGTCCCGCTCATCATGGCGCCGCCGCTCGACGAGGCTGGCAACATGCTCACCGGTGGGGGGCCGGACGCCAACGGCAGCCTCGGCGCCACCATGGGCGGCGCCTTTCTGGTGCCTTGGGCCGGGCGGCTTGCTGGCAAACCGTCTCCAACCTCCGGAGTGCTGCAGACCCTGTGGCTCGGCCAGCGGCTCACCTTCCCCGTCTCCGCGTCGGGCACCTTTCTCTCTACCCGGGGGCTGCTTCTGGATCGCAGCGCCGATTCCACACACACCGAAGTCACACTGGACGGCCAGTCTGTCGAGGCCATCTACCATCCGGGCACCTTTTCCGGCAACTGGCCGTCCACCGGGTCGGTCCGCATCACTGGGGAGCTGAGCGGCCGCGCGCTCGATCTGACCGTAGCGGTACAAAACACAGGCGACACCCCTATGCCGGTCGGTATCGGTTGGATGCCCTACTTCAACATCCCCAGCCATGATCGAGCGACCGCAACCCTGACTGTTCCGTCCAGCACGCGGCTTGAGGCTGACCGGAACACCGGGGTCCCCACGGGTCGGCTGATCTCTGTAGCCGGCACCGCGCTGGACTTCGCCGGACCCCACGGTGCCGCCTTGGGTACCACCGCGGTCGACGACACCTATGTGCATCTAACGAGCGGCGCGCTGAGCAACGCGCCGGTGGCCGAATTGCGTGACACCTCTTTCGGCTATGGTCTGCGGATTCTTCCGCAGAGTGCCAACATTCGTGGCATGCACGTCGTCGCTCCCGCCGACAAACCTTGGGTTTCGGTGGGTCCGGTCACGAACTACGATGATGCACTGGGGCCGGAGTGGGACACCTCCGAAGGTTCCGGCATCACTACCCTGCAACCGGGCGACACGCTAACCTGGAAGGTGCGGTTGGAGCTGTTTACCTTCACCGCTGGCGGCAGTACCGGGCCGCTCTAGATTCACCTGTCCTTGCGCCTTCAACAGACGCCCTGGCCGGCGTTTGACCCTGCTTCGCTGCCCTCGTATTCTTGAAGGTGCGAGGCATCACCCTGCCCGGCCGAAGACGCACAATACCCTGCGTCACACCAGGCTGCCTCAAACCCGAAGCGCCGTCGCGCTCCCACCCTGGAAGAGACCCACATTGACCCCGACTGATACACAGGAAGCTCCGCAGGACGCCACCTTGGCCGACCCCACCCCCTCTTCGCCGGCAGACAACGATACCCCCGGCACGGACGTCGCTACCGCGGGCGGTACCCACGAGCACCATCATCACCACCCCGCGCCCTCGTTGAACCCGGAGCTCACCCGTAGCATCGAGGTCGAAGCTCCTGCGGCTGACGTCAACAAGGCCTACAGCCAGATTGTGCGCAAGTATGCGCGTATGGCGCGTATCCCGGGTTTCCGTGCCGGCAAGGTGCCTGAGTCGCTGATCCGCTCTCGTTTCGCGCGCGATCTTCGCCAGGAGGTTCTCGACTCGCTCGTTGCCGAGAGGTTTCGTGCCGCCCTCGCGCAAGGCTCTATGAACCCCGTCTCACAGCCCCAGGTCTCCGAGTTGCAGCTCTTTGAAGGCCAGCCGCTGAAGTTCAAGGCGACCTTTGAGGTCTTGCCCGAAATCAACATCGACGGCTACGACACCATTGCCGTGGGGCGCCCCGACATCAACGTCTCCGACGATGAGTATCAGGCTGAGTTAAGCGCCGTACTCGACCACCATGCCACCGTGGAACCCATCGAAGAGCAGCGCGCCCTAGCTGATGGTGACTGGGCAGAGATCAGCTTTACCGGGCAAATGCACAAGCCTGCACAAGTCGAGGGAGACGTCGCGAACACGGGGGATCAGCCCGAGGCTGAAACCCCAGAGATCAAGGCCGACGATGTTCTGCTCGAAATTGGCGGAAAGAACACCCTGCCCGCCTTCTCCGACGCTCTTCGTGGCGCCGAGGTCGGTAAGCAGCTCACCTTTGAGGTGGAGTACCCCGCCGAGTTCGGGGACACTCGTCTCGCCGGTCGTACGGTCAGCTACGACGTCGAACTGAAGGCCATCAAGCACAAGAGCTACCCGGAGCGTGACGCCGAGTTCGCCAAGCAGCTGGGCCCCTATGAGAGCTGGGAAGAGTTCGAAACACAGCTCCGCGAGCGCGTCGTCGACCGCAAGAAAGACACGCTCGAAACCCAGGCTCGCGATGGCATGCTCGATGAGCTCATCAAGCGCTACGAGTTCCCCGTTCCGGAGACCTTTGTGCAGCAGCAGATCGATGCTCGGCTTGAGCGCGGCCTGCGTGCTCTACAACAGCAGGGCATGACCGAGGAGGCCATGCGGCAGCTCAATTTCGTGCAGCTTCGCGAGGCGCAGCGCCCCCAGGCTATCGCCGAGGTCAAGGCATCGCTGATTCTCGACAAGGTCGCCGAGGCTGAGCACGTGGAGGTGACCGACGATGAGTTTGAGCGCGAGTTGCTGATGATCTCCCTGCAGGCGCGCGAGCCACTCGAGACGTTGCGCAAGCGGCTCACCGAAGATGGCTCTCTGGTCCGCATCCGCGAACAGATGCGCCGCGAGAAGACCGGCACGGCGCTCTATGAAAAGCTCGCCGCCTGACTACAACTTGGGCGTTAGTCCCTTGAGGGCACGGAGCCTGTGCCAGGCTTGACACGCCAGGACTGGCTCCTCCCTGCTAGGCTTTGGTGGAAGCCAACCAAACCGCAGCCGCACCGAACCGCAACAGAAGAAAGAGAGACCTATGGGACTCATACCGATGGTGCTCGAGCAGACGAGCCGGGGCGAACGCTCCTATGACATTTACAGCCGTCTGCTCCGCGACAACATCATCTTCCTCGGCACACCCATCGACGACAACGTCGCCAATCTGATCATCGCGCAGCTGCTGTTCCTCTCTGGCGAGGACCCGGAAAAGGACATCCAGCTGTACATCAACTCGCCGGGCGGCTCCGTCTCCGCGGGTCTCGCGATCTACGACACCATGCAGTACATCAAAAATGACGTGCAGACGCTCTGCATCGGCCAGGCAGCCTCCATGGGCGCTTTTCTGCTGATGGCGGGCAAGAAGGGCAAGCGTTTTGCCCTTCCGAACGCACGTATCCTCATTCATCAGCCGCTCATCATGGGTGGTGGCATCCAGGGGCAGGCGACTGAAATCGATATCCATGCCCGCGAAATCCTACGCCTTCGCGAGCGAATGAACCGCATCATGGCCGAGCACACCGGGCAAAGCTTTGAGCAGATCGAGCGCGACACAGACCGTGACTTCTCGATGGGCTCGCAGCAGGCTAAGGAGTTCGGGCTCATCGACGACATCATCACTCGTCCCCGCACCTAATCGGGCGTGCGGATCATCAGACAGAGCGGCATCCTGCGGGGTGCCGTTTGTCTTCCCCCACACGTACCCAGTCCGTCATGACCGTCGTGTCTGCGCGCTAAGCCCATTTTCAGCTAAGGTGTAGACTTAGGGCGTTCTCGGAACCCGCCCGGGCATCGCAATCCGCCCCGCACCCAAGGAGTTCGACCGATTATGAAGACCACTCGGGGCCTGGAAGAATCACTTCGCTGCTCGTTCTGTCACAAGTCGCAGGATGCTGTGGCCAAGCTGATCTCTTCGCCCTCGGATTACCCGCGCGCCTACATCTGCGATGAGTGCGTGGCGGTCTGCAACTCGATCCTTGAGGACGATAAGGGTACGGAGACGCCGGCCGGCACCGCCCCGCAACATCTGCCCAAGCCGGCCGAGGTCAAGGCGTTTCTAGACGAGTACATCATCGGCCAGGATGTCACCAAGAAGAAGCTCGCGGTCGCGGTCTACAACCACTACAAACGCATCCAGATGAATCGTATGCGCGGCAATGATGTGGAGCTCGCGAAGTCGAACATCCTGCTCGTGGGCCCCACCGGCTCCGGCAAGACCCTGATGGCGCAGACCCTGGCCAAAATGCTCGACGTGCCGTTTGCCATCGTGGACGCAACGACGCTTACCGAAGCCGGATACGTCGGCGAAGACGTCGAGAACATCATTTTGAAGCTGCTGCAAGCCGCCGATAATGACGTCGCCCGGGCCCAGGCTGGCATCATCTACATCGACGAGATCGACAAGATCGGTCGCAAGGATGAGAACCCCTCCATCACCCGCGACGTCTCCGGTGAAGGCGTGCAGCAGGCGCTGCTGAAGCTGCTCGAAGGCACCGTCGCCAATGTGCCGCCGCAGGGTGGCCGCAAGCACCCACATCAGGAGTTCACCATCGTTGACACGACGAACATCCTGTTTATCTGCGGTGGCGCGTTTGTTGGACTTGAAAAGATCATCGCCCGCCGCATCGGCAAGAAGGCACTCGGCTTTAAGGCGACCACCGATGCCGATGCCAAGGCACCTGCGGTCACGCCCATCCGTGCCCAGCGTGACACGGAGATGCTGCGTCAGGCCGAGCCGCAGGATCTGCTCAAGTACGGTTTGATCCCCGAGTTCGTCGGCCGTCTCCCCGTGCTGGGTCTCCTCGATGAACTCGATGAAGCCGCGCTGATCGACATCCTTACTCGTCCGCGCAATGCGCTGCTGAAGCAGTACGCTCGGCTGTTCGACTACGAAGGTGTAAAGGTCACCTGGACCGACGACGCCATCAAGGAGATCGCCCGTGAGGCTCTGCAGCGCAAGGTCGGCGCGCGCGGATTGCGCATGATCCTCGAGGAACTGATGCTGGATTTGATGTATCACGTACCCGGCAACAGCAAGAAGATTAAGGAGCTGGTCATTACCGAAGAGATGGTAAAGACACGCGACATCACACTTCCTGTCATGTTGGAAAAAGCCGGCTAGCGGTTGAGAGTACGGCCCGGGAGTTCGACGAATCTAAAGAACCTGTTTCCACGCTATGAGCCGCCGGGCTCTGAGCCTGGAACCAGGTTCTTTCTGCATTAGATGGTTGGAAGCCCACAGACTTTGGGCGACACAGAACACGGCCCCTCGACGTGCTCAACACACCGTCGCCAAACGATTACGCGTACAATTTGCTCGAAGCCGGACGCTGCATCGAACCCCAGAAGAGCACGTCTAATCGGGAGGCTTATGAAAAACGAAGATCGCGATTTGAACAACGGACCCCAGCGCAAACTCCCGATGATGCCCATCCGCGAGATGGTGATCTTTCCGCAGATGATGGCCCCTTTTGTTGTGGGTCGCGAGTCTTCCGTACGTGCCCTCGAAGAGGCGCTCAACGGTGACCGCAAGATCTTTCTCGCCACCCAGCACGATGCGTCCGTCGATGAACCCACCGCAAAAGACATCTATGACGTCGGTACCATCGGCAACATCGTCCAGTCGGTACGCCTCTCGGATGGAAATATCCGTGTACTCGTCGAGGGTGTGGAACGCGCCCGCGCCACGGAGATCAATGATGAAGATGGCTTCTTCGTCGCCACCGTCCGCACCTCAAAGTCGGAGCTGCAGCCCACACCTCAGACCGACCAGCTGGTAGCCCGTGTGCATCAGCTGTATGAGCAGTACTCGAAGCTGCAACAGTCGTTGAATCAGGAAGCGGCCGCCGCGCTGCGCACCGACGAGCCCGCGAAGCTGGCCGATCTCATTGGCGCAAATCTTCCTCTTTCCATTGAAGAGAAGCAGCAGCTCCTCGAGGTCTTCGACCCCGAGATGCGCTTGGCGCGCGTCGCGGACACGCTCGACATCGCCATCGAGAAGCTGAACATGGATCGCACCATCCAGTCGCGCGTGAAGCGTCAGATGGAGCGGGCCCAGAAGGAGTATTACCTCAACGAAAAGATCAAGGCCATTCAAAAGGAGCTCGGCCGCGGTGAGAAAAGCGAGCACGATGAGCTGAAGAAGAAGATCGAAGACGCCGGGATGCCCAAGGATGTACAGGACAAGGCCATGCAGGAGCTCAAGAAGCTCGAAGCCATGCCGCCCATGTCTGCCGAGTCCACCGTCAGCCGCAACTATCTTGATTGGCTGCTTGCGGTGCCATGGCGCAAGCGCTCCAAGGAGATCCGCTCCATCGAGAACGCCGAGCAGGTCCTGAACGAGGACCATTACGGCCTCGAGAAGATCAAAGAGCGCATTTTGGAGTTTCTCGCGGTTCGTCAGCTGGTCAAAAATCCTAAAGGTTCCATTCTTTGCTTTGTCGGACCTCCAGGCGTTGGCAAGACGTCACTCGGCATGTCGATCGCCAAGGCGACCGGCCGCAAGTTCGTGCGTATGTCGCTCGGTGGCGTGCGCGATGAGGCCGAGATTCGCGGTCATCGTCGCACCTATATCGGCGCGCTGCCCGGCCAGATCATCCAGTCGATGAAGAAGGCCGGTACGAAGAACCCGGTCATCATGCTCGATGAGATCGACAAGATGGCGTCGGACTTCCGTGGCGACCCCGCTTCGGCTCTGCTGGAGGTGCTGGACCCCGAGCAGAACAACACCTTCCAGGATCACTACCTGGACGTCGAGTACGATCTCTCGCAGGTCCTCTTCGTCGCCACCGCAAACGTGCTTCACACCATTCCTGGCCCGTTACAAGACCGCATGGAGATTCTTCGCCTCTCGGGCTATACCGAGCTGGAAAAGCTGGAAATTGCCAAGCAGTACCTGGTCAAGAAGCAGATCGAAGGTACCGGCCTCACCGCCGAGCAGGTCTCGCTGGATGATGATGCCCTGCGCGGCATCATTCGCAACTACACGCGCGAGTCGGGCGTGCGTAACCTCGAACGCGAGATCGGCAATGTCTGCCGCAAGGTCGCGCGCAAGGTAGTTACAACCGCTGATCACAAGGAAGCGATCACGGGTGCCAATCTCTCCGATCTGCTCGGGGTGGCCAAGTTCCGCGATTCCCAGGTTCACGAGCACAACGAGGTCGGCCTTGTAACCGGCCTTGCCTGGACGGAAATGGGCGGTTCTATCCTCCAGACTGAAGTGCAGGTGCTTGACGGCAAAGGCAAAATGACTGCTACTGGTCAGCTCGGCGACGTCATGCAGGAGTCCGCACAGGCGGCACTCACCTACATCCGTTCGCGTTCACACCATCTCGGCCTGCAGCGCGACTTCTACCGCAACATCGATATCCACATCCACGTGCCCGAAGGCGCTATTCCCAAAGATGGTCCTTCGGCTGGCATCACGCTTGCCACCGCTCTCGCCTCCGCGCTTACCAAGGTGGAGGTGCGGCGTGACATCGCTATGACCGGTGAAATCACACTGCGCGGTAAGGTTCTGCCGATCGGCGGTCTGAAGGAGAAGCTCCTCGCGGCACACCGTGCGGGGATCTTCGAAGCCATTCTGCCCGCGGACAACCGCAAGGACCTGGCTGAACTGCCCGATCTGATCAAGAACACGATGAAGCTGAACTTCGTCGAAAACATGGACCAGGTCCTCGAGATTGCCTTGGCATCCAAGCTGCCGAAGCTTGAAGAGGAGACTCCGGAAGCGCTTGAAAACATGCCGCCTCCCACGGCGGGCGAGGCACCGGCACACAACGTACCGCGCCAATAACAGGGCGCTTGTGACGAGACCAAAACAGCCCGGCATCCGCCGGGCTGTTCTTTCGCACCCACCACACCACACAGGATCACTTAGCCCGCAAATCAGATCTGGTGATGGTGGTGTCGTCGTTGGGAAGCTTGGCCGTAACTGTGGCCGCACTGAAACAGACCTCTCACAACGTTGGCGGGATAACAGTTGCTCCGGCCCGTGCATCTATGGCAAAAGCTTGTCTCGGAGGCCTTTGTGATTGAAACGATTGTTATCATCGTGCTGGTTTTGCTGCTCCTCGGGGCCCTGCCGTCCTTCCCGTACTCACGCGGTTGGGGCTATGCGCCCAGCGGCACGCTCGGCACTATTCTGCTCATCGTGGTCATCCTTTTTCTGCTTAAGGTCATCTAGTCGGGGCCTCATCACGGCCGTTTGTGCCGGATAGAATGGGGGCGTACTCATCGAGTGCGCCCTTCCCTATGACCCTCTCCATCGCTCCCGCCGTTTCCGAACGCCTTCGCCTCAGCGAGCTTGCCCCCGGCAACATTCAGTCTGAAATCCGCGCTATGTCCGTTGCCTGTGCCGAGGCAAAAGGCATCAACATGGCCCAGGGCGTCTGCGACACCGACGTGCCGCATCCGGTGGCCGAAGCCGCGATTCAGGCGATTCGTTCCGGCCACAACACCTACACGCGGCTAGATGGGATCCCGTCTCTGCGGGAGGCAATTGCGGGGAAGTTCGCCCGCTTCAATGGCCTCGCCGTAGACCCGGATACGCAGGTTCTGGTCACCTCCGGAGCCACGGGTGCTCTGCACGCCGCTCTCATGGCGCTGCTCAACCCAGGCGATGAGTGCATCGTTCTCGAGCCGTTTTACGGCTACCACGTCGCGACGCTGCGTTCCCTCCGCATCATCCCCAAGGTCGTCTCCCTCCACGCGCCGGACTGGACGCTCGACATGGGTAGCCTGCGCGCGGCCGTCTCGCCGCAAACCCGCGGCATCATCCTCAATACGCCCTCCAATCCCTCCGGCAAGGTATTCACGCAGGTCGAACTCGAGGCCCTTGCTGACTTCGCGATCAAACACGACCTCTTCGTCTTCACCGACGAGATGTATGAGTACTTTGTCTATGACGGCGCCCGTCATCGCTCCATCGCGACGGTCCCGGGCATGGCCGAGCGCACGGTCACCATGTCGGGTTTCTCGAAGACCTTCTCCGTCACCGGCTGGCGTCTCGGATACCTCGCCGCTGACCCGCGCTGGATCCCAGCGATCGGCTACTTTCACGACCTCACGTACGTGTGCGCGCCCGCCCCCCTGCAGCACGGCGCCGCCGCCGGTCTGCTGGAACTTCCCACAACTTTCTACACCGAGATGGCAGTCGAGTATGAAGACAAACGTGACCGTATCTGCGCTGCTCTCACACAGGCCGGTCTCACGCCCTCCATCCCCCAAGGCGCTTACTACGTCCTTGCCGACGCGACCTGCATCCCCGGCTCAGATAGCAGAGCCAAAGCCCGCACTCTTCTCGCGGAAACCGGCGTCGCTGCCGTTGCTGGCTCAGCCTTCTTCGCGTCTAACGCGGCGGGACGCAATGCTGGCGATCACCTGCTGCGCTTCTGCTTCGCGAAAAAGGAAGCCGAACTCTCTGACGCCTGCCGCCGGCTAGAGGTGTACCAGCCTGGCTGACCGCTGTCGCCAGCACGCAATTATGCCCAGAGAATTCCCAAATACCAATATCGAAGGGCGGCCACAAAGGCCGCCCTTACCACGTGCTATTTCCGGCCCTTGCTGCTGCTCGCTTCTTCCCCACTCAACATCCACCCGCAATCGAGGGAATCAGCATCACCTCATCGCCGTCCGCAAACGGATGCGTCTCGCCACCCAGAAAACGGATGTCCTCGTCGTTGATGTAGACATTGATGAAGCGTCGCAGCTTGCCGGAGTCGTCCTTCACGTTTTGCGCCAGTGCCGGGTACCGCGTGTTGATCTCTTCAAGCAGACCATTCAAGTTCTTCGCTTCCGAGGCGAAGCTTTTCTGCCCTTCTGTATGCCTTGCCAGTGCCGTCGGCAACACCACCTTCACGCTCACTGCACGCCTCCCGCCAGCTCCAGCTCCTCGGCTTGTACATTTACAAGTGTCTTGTCGACCGCGCGAATGTACGCATCGAACTCCGCCAGGCGTGGCTTTACCGGATGGGCGGTCTCGAAGCGTCCCCGCAGGGCATCCATCGTTTTTAAGCCATTCCCGGTGATGCAGACCACTGTTGTCTGATCAGGTCCAATGCGGCCGTCAGCGTACAGTCGCGCGGTTACGGCCGTGGTCACGCCGCCGGCGGTCTC
Organism: uncultured Acidobacteriaceae bacterium; assembly: GCA_964242225.1. Classification (GTDB taxonomy): domain Bacteria; phylum Acidobacteriota; class Terriglobia; order Terriglobales; family Acidobacteriaceae; genus Granulicella. Next base: position 228,866 of record CAXTAE010000002.1, on the reverse strand, counting down.
GGTGAAGATGCCTTCCGTCTCGGCGAGTTCCTGAATGCCGGCGACCACTTCAACATCGGAAACATCCTCGGCGAAGCCGCCACATTCAGCGATCATCTTCGCCGCTGCCGGCCCGTCCGCCGGGTTGCCAATCGCCAGCGAGCGTGCAATGGTGTTCGGTCGCTGCGGCTGGATGTAGTCCCACCCCTGCTTAACCGCATGCGCAATCGGTGAGCATCCCGTAGCCTGCGCGCCAAAGAAACGCACCGGCTTGTCTTCGACCAGGCCCAGCGTTACGAGCTCCTTGAACGCCTTACGAATCTTGCGAATCAGCGATCCGCCCGCCATCGGCACCACCACATTGTCCGGCAGCTTCCAGCCGAGCTGCTCGGCAATCTCATAGCCCACCGTCTTCGAGCCCTCGGCATAGTAAGGCCGCAAATTGACGTTCACGAAACCCCAACGGTACTCATCCGCAATCAGCGTGCTCAGCCGGTTCACATGGTCGTAGTTGCCCTCGATGCGTACCAGTCGCGCGCCATACACCTGCGTGTTCAACACCTTAGCCTCTTCCAGATCCGCGGGGATCAGGATGCAGGCCCTCAGCCCTAACCGCGCCGCTTGCGCGGCCACGGCATTGGCGAGATTGCCGGTCGACGAACAGCCCACGACCTCAAAGCCAAACGCCTGGGCGTTGGCCAGCGCCACCGAAACCACACGGTCTTTAAAGCTCAACGTGGGAAAGCAAACGGCGTCATTCTTCACATACAGGTTGGTCGCCCCAAGGCGCTTCCCGAGCGCCTTCGCCCGCACCAGGGGCGTGAACCCCACTGGCAAATCCGGCTCAAAACCCTTCGGAATAGGGAGAAGGTCGCGGTATCGCCAGATACTGAACGGGCCAGCCGCAATACTCGCGCGCGTCACACGGCCACGCATCGCTTCGAGATCGTATTGCACTTCCAAGGGTGCCAGGCAGTCGTCGCACGCTGATTGGGGACGATTGCCAAAGCTCTTGCCGCATTCGTTGCAGCGCAGCTCGTAACCCGTACAGGAATACTCCATGGAACGCTCCGATGGCGGAGGGGTCCTGCTGGTCTACGCTAGCCGCTCTTGCACGGAGTTCAGGGTACGGAGAAAAACGGCATGCAGCGCTGCGGAAAAAACAGGTCTGCTCCACCGAATCTCATGTGTCCTGTCGCCAGGCGAGAGTTGACACCGGTACTGTGTTCTGTCCGGTTGTCGTGGCGTCGTAGGGCTCGTCCCTCAACCACTCTGCATGAAACTCGACCCGCTCATCACGGGAGGATTGAAATAACTTGTAACACGAGGGTAGATGCGAAGCAAGCCGGTTCCTGTTGCACTTGCCACTTTGCACTTCGTAGCCCGGGCAAATCGTTTGCTTCACTTCTCTTCGACGTGCTTGCGTGCATCCTTCGCCTTTGGCGTGTTCGCGACAAACTGCTTACCCTTGCGCGAGCCCTTCACCTTCTTCTCATCGGTAGCCTTCCTCTCCTCCGGGGAAAGCTCCTTCCACGCATCATCCGGCAGGTACCGATGCGTGGTTTCGCCCTGAATAGCGGATTTGCCATCTGCCGTATGCCACTTCTCATCACCCCATTGCTTCAGGTGCTCCTGCGCCTCGTTGCGGGGATGCTTATAGCCTCCACCCTCGGCAACATACTCATGCGCCACCAGCTGCGCCTTGCGTGCGCTCCACTGCCCGGGACGGCCACCCTTGTCGCCGGCCATCACTTCGTCCTTGATCTTCTCGCGCAGCTCGGGCTTGGTGTAGTTGTCATCCTTCGCCGCGGTCTTGGTAGCAGCCTGCTTCTTCGCCGGCACGTTGCTGGCAACCTGCTTCGCCGAAGTCTTCTTTGCGCTTGATTTTTTGGTAGCGGACTTCTTCGCGGCACCCTTGCCTGCCGTACTTTTCTCAGCTGCCTTGGTTGCCGAAACCTTCTTCGCAGCAGACTTCTTCGTAGCCATACGGTGCCCTCGCTGACCTTCAGATGGCGATGCAACAGTCGAGCGCGTACCTACACCAGCAAACCGATTTCGCTTGGTCGAAGTTCCGCATCTGCAATACGCTCCGTACGCTGTTCAGGGTCGTAGTTGAGGTTCGGCCCGAGCCACCGTTCTACCTCCTCCAACTCCCATCCCTTGCGCGCCTGGTAGTCGGTTACCTGGTCTCGCCCGATCTTGCCCAGGCTGAAAAAGCGCGACTCCGGATGCGCGAAATAGATGCCGCTGACGCTCGACCCCGGCCAAATCGCAAAGCTCTCCGTGATCTCCATCCCGGTATTGGCCTGCACTTCCAGCAGTCGCCAGATCGTGCCCTTCTCCGTGTGATCCGGGCACGCCGGATACCCCGGCGCTGGCCTTATGCCGCGATACTTCTCCGCAATCATCTGCGCATTGGTCAGAGTCTCCTGCCGGCCATAGCCCCACTCTTCGCGCACCAGCTTATGCAGACATTCCGCGAAAGCCTCGGCGAGTCGATCGGCCAGCGCCTCCGCCATGATCGCGCTGTAGTCGTCATGCTTCGCCTTGAAGCCGTTGCTCAGCTCCTTCAAGCCGATGCCCGTCGTCACGGCGAACGCTCCGATATGGTCGGGCAGACCCGACTCTTTCGGCGCAATGAAGTCCACCAGTGACCGGCAAGGCTCGTTGCCTTCGCGATTGGCCTGCTGCCGCAGAAAGTGGAACCGTTCGGCCACAACGGCGCGCGCATCGTCCGCATAAAGCTCTACGTCTTCCCCGACCGCATTCGCAGGAAACAACCCATACACGCCACGCGCTGTCAGCAGGTTTTCCGCGATGATGCGGTCCAGCAGCTGGTTGCCATTCTCAAAGAGCTCACGAGCTTCCACGCCCTGCCGCTCATCGTCGAGAATGCGCGGGTATAGCCCCTTCAGCCCCCAGGTGTGAAAGAACGGCGACCAATCGATAAACTCCCGTAATGTAGCCAAAGAAAAATTTTCAAGCACGCGCACACCCGTGAACTCCGGCGCGGAAATATCCTCCGCTCGCCACTCGATCGGCGTACGCCGCACTCGCGCCTTCTCGATCGGCACCAACGTCTGCTTGGGCGCCTGGTGCGCCCTGCGCAACGCCTCATACTCCGCCTCGTGCAGCTCGATAAACTGCGCCCGGCTCTCTTCGCTTAGCAAGCTCGTCGTCACCGGCACGGCCCGGCTGGCGTCCGTGACATGCACCACCGGATGCTTGTAGTGCGGCGCGATCTTGATGGCCGTGTGCGCCCGGCTCGTGGTCGCGCCCCCTACCAGCAGCGGCAGCGTAAATCCCTGACGCTGCATCTCGCGCGCCACATGCACCATCTCGTCGAGCGAGGGCGTGATCAGGCCACTTAGGCCGATCATGTCCGCCTTCTCGTCCTTGGCGCGCTGCAGGATCTTCTCCGCCGGCACCATCACGCCCATATCGATCACCTCGTAGTTGTTGCACGCCAGCACCACACCCACGATGTTCTTGCCGATGTCGTGCACATCGCCCTTCACCGTCGCCAGCACGATCTTGCCCTGCGCCTTTACTTCTCGCCCGGCGGCAACGTCCTCGGCCTTCTCGGCTTCCATGTAGGGCGTCAAATGAGCGACAGCCTTCTTCATTACTCGCGCCGACTTCACCACCTGCGGCAAAAACATCTTGCCCGCCCCGAACAGATCACCCACCACGCTCATGCCCGCCATCAGCGGGCCTTCAATCACCAGCAGCGGCCGTCCCAGCTTCTGCCGAGCCTCCTCCGTGTCGATGTCGATGTACGCGTCAATGCCCTTCACCAGGGAGTGCGAAAGCCGCTCCTCGACCGTGCCGCTGCGCCACTCCTCCGCCTTTTTGGCTCTCTGGCTGTCATCTCCGGAAGGGATTTGCGTCTCCGCACTCTTCAGACGTTCGCCGTAGTCCACCAGCAGCTCGGTCGCGTCCGGGCGGCGGTTCAGCAGCACATCCTCGACCAGCACCTTCAGCTCCGGCTCAATCTCCTCATACAACTCCAGCATCCCGGCATTCACGATGCCCATGTCCATGCCCGCGCCGATCGCGTGGTACAAAAAGGCCGAGTGCATCGCCTCGCGGACTTTGTTGTTTCCCCGGAAGCTGAAGCTGATGTTCGACACGCCGCCGCTCACCTTGGCATGCGGCAAGTTGGCCTTGATCCAGCGCGTGGCGTTGATGAAGTCCAGAGCGTAATTGTTGTGCTCCTCCATGCCCGTCGCCACGGTCAGGATGTTCGGATCGAAGATGATGTCTTCCGGCGGCAGCCCGACCTCATCCACAAGAATGCGGTACGCCCGCTCGCAGATGCGGATCTTGTCCTCGTACGTCGCCGCCTGCCCCTGCTCATCGAACGCCATCACCACCACAGCCGCGCCATACTTCCGCACCTTGGCCGCGTTACGTCGAAAAGCCTCTTCGCCCTCCTTCAGCGAGATGGAGTTGACGATGCCTTTGCCCTGCAGGCACTTCAGCCCGGCCTCGATGACCTCCCACTTCGAGGAGTCCACCATGAAGGGCACCTTGGCCACCTCAGGCTCGCTGCCGAGCAGCTGCAGAAAGCGCGTCATCGCGACCACGCCATCGATCATGCCCTCGTCCATGCAGATGTCGATGACGTTGGCGCCGTTCTCCACCTGCTGCCGCGCGACGCTGACCGCGTCTTCGAACTTGCCCTCGCGGATCAGCTTTGCAAACTTGGGTGATCCCGCCACGTTCGTGCGCTCGCCCAGCATGATGAACACGCCCGGCTGCTGCGTAAACGGCTGCGACCCCGAGAGCCGCAACGGCTTCACCGGCGTAACCACGCTGGCCCTGTCGCCGCTCATGCCGTTGCTGCTGCCATGGCTGCTGCCATTGCCGTTACCGTTGCCGTTCTGGTTGTCATCCCCGAAGGGGATCCGCGTCCCCGCACTGCTCAAGCCGCCACCGCCCTCTCCCCAAGCACCCGCGGCGCCTGCCCCTCCAGCGCCTTCGCAATGGCCGCGATGTGATCCGGCGTATTGCCACAGCAGCCACCGGCAATGTTGATCAACCCACCCTCGGCAAATTCCCCCAGGTACCGCGCCATGTCCTCAGGCACGAGATCGAAACCCGTCGGCGACAACGGATTTGGCAGACCCGCATTCGGATAACACGAGATCGCTGTCCCCGCCTTCTGTGACAGCTCCGCCAGGAACGGGTACATCAGGTCCGGCCCCAGCGAGCAATTTAGCCCCACTGAAAACGGCTTCACGTGAGCCACCGCATTCCAGAACGCCTCAATCGTCTGCGCGGAGATCATCGTCTCCCCACCCCGCCCAACCGCGGCCGAGATCATCACCGGCAGCTCCCTGCCTTCGGCATCGAACACCTCACGAATAGCCACCAGCGCCGCTTTCGCGTTCAATGAATCGAAGATCGTCTCCACCAGCAGCAGGTCCGATCCACCCGCCATCAACGCCCGTACCTGGTGCACATACGCCTCCCGCACCTGGTCGAAGGTCACCACCCGAAACCCCGGATCGTCCGCATCCGGTGAGTTCGAAAGCGACACCGTCAAGGGACCGATCGCCCCCGCCACAAACCGTTGCCGCCCCGTCGCATTCCCCACCCGGTCCGCCCACTCGCGGCACTGCCGGGCCGAGGTTTCGTTGATCTCCCACGCCAAGTCGTTCAGGCTTTTGTCGTCGATGATCCTCTGGTAAAACTCCGGATCCTTGCGCCCGCCGTGTTCCCGCGGGTCGTCCACAAAAAACTCACTCTGCGCGATGCTGGTCGCACTGAAGGTGTTGGTTTCGAGAATGTCCGCCCCGGCTTCCAGGAACCGCCGATGGATATCGCAGATCATCGCCGGCTGCGTCAGCGAGAACAGGTCACCATTGTTGAGCAGGTCCTTGCCCGCGTCTTCGAAACGCCCGCGACGCATATCCGCCTCGGTCATGCCATAGGTACGAATCGTCGTCCCCATCGCGCCATCGATGATCGCAATGCGCTCCTGCAAAATTCTGCTGAGAGGATGTTGCTCATTCACCACGTACCACCCTTCTATGCCCCGGTTGTAGCGCCAGTCGCGGATCGGATCCTAAGCTCCCTCCACAGATAAGACCGCACAACGGCATACAGGGAGCACTCAAGCGAGAGCTCCCTGCATGATTGTCTCTCTTTTCACGACACCGACGCTTCGCGGACTCCGTCCGGAAGCGTCGGCGGGCAAGGGCTACTAGCGCAGAACCTCGACCTCTTCGTTAGCCGAATGCGGCAGTGCCCCCGGAACCGGCACCAGCATGTCTTCTTTGCGCATCACCATATTGGTCGCGTTCAGGCTGGCCATCTCGAAGCCGTGCCCATGCGTGATGGCATCCGTCGGGCAGGCCTCTACACAATAGCCGCAGAAAATACAGCGGTTATAGTCAATGTTGTAGACCTTCGCATACCGCTCCGCAGAGCTGATACGCACCTCTTCGGTATTCTCCGCGGCTTCGATGTAGATGCAATTGGCGGGGCAGGCTGCCGCGCACAGGTAGCACGCTACACATTTTTCTAGCCCATTCTCGTCACGTTGCAGTTGGTGCTTACCGCGAAACCGCTCCTGAAACACAGCCCCGCGCAGAGGGCCTTTGCCATCAGGGTAGTTTTCGACTTCGGTTGGCTTGAAGGACTCACGAAGCGTGATGCCCATGCCCTTCGCGATCGCCGCGGCGTTGCCCAGTATCGACATAGCCCCAGTATAAGGCAGGCGTTAGGGGTCAGACGGCACAGCTCGTGTCAGTCGCGCGACTCCGTCAAACTCCTACGCCGTCTTTGCCTGTGCCGTCGCCAGCTTGGCCTCCGCCACCCGCGACACGGCATTCGCCTCGTCATACTTGTTGCCGTCGTCGCCAGCCTGGTTCCACAACTCCTGTGCATGCTGCTCTTCGGCATGGGCCGCGGCCGCATCGATCTCACCCGGCCGAAGCGCCTGTTCGGCGAGAATCGTCACCTGCTCCGGCAACACTTCGGCAAAGCCCCAGGCGACAAAGAACGTCTGCTCCCCCGCTGATCCCCCATGCAGGCGTACCTCGCCCGCACCCAGCTCCGCGAGCAGCGGCGCAGCGCCATACAGCGCCTCAAGGTAGCCCGACATCGAGGGCAGCTCCACCGCCGCGGCCGTGGCATCCAGTACCACACGCTCCGGCGTCACCAGCCGTACCTGCAGCACTCCGGATTGAATTCCCGCCTGGTTCGTCTCTGCCATCGCCTACGCCGCTGCCTTCATCTTCTCCGCCGCCGCTAGTACTTCCTCGATGCCGCCCTTCATGTAGAAGGCCTGCTCCGGAATCGCGTCATGCTTGCCTTCAATAATTTCCTTGAACGACCGCACGGTGTCTTCAACCTTCACATACGCACCCGGAATGCCGGTGAAGATCTCGGCCACATGGAACGGCTGCGATAGGAAACGCTGCACCTTGCGCGCCCGCGAAACGGTGAGTTTGTCCTCCTCGGAGAGCTCATCAATACCGAGGATGGCGATGATGTCCTGCAGATCCTTATAACGCTGCAGGATCTTCTTCACGCCCTGCGCCACGTCGTAGTGCTCCTGCCCCACAACACGCGGCGACAGAATGCGCGAGGTGGACGCGAGCGGATCGACGGCCGGATAGATACCCAGCTCGGACAGTGGCCGCGACAGCACGGTCGTCGCATCCAGGTGAGCGAACGTCGTCGCTGGCGCCGGATCGGTGAGATCGTCGGCGGGCACATACACGGCCTGCACCGAGGTCACCGAGCCCGACTTTGTCGACGTAATGCGTTCCTGCAGCTCGCCCATCTCAGTCGCCAGGTTCGGCTGGTAGCCCACCGCAGAAGGCATACGGCCCAGCAACGTAGAAACCTCAGAGCCCGCCTGCGTGAAGCGGAAAATGTTGTCGATAAACAGCAGCGTGTCCGCGTGCTCCTCGTCGCGGAAGTACTCCGCCACCGTCAGCCCTGTAAGCGCCACGCGCAGACGCGCCCCTGGGGGCTCGGTCATCTGGCCATAGATGAGCGCGGCCTTCGACTTCTCCAGATTCTTGAGATCGATCACGCCGGAGTCCTGAAACTCATGCCACAGATCGTTGCCCTCACGCGTACGCTCGCCCACGCCGGCAAACACGGAATAGCCGCCGTGCTTGGTCGCCACGTTGTTGATCAGCTCCTGAATGACGACCGTCTTGCCCACACCAGCGCCGCCAAACAGACCGATCTTGCCACCCTTTAAGAACGGCTGAATCAGGTCGATAACCTTCACGCCGGTCTCAAACATCTCTTCCGACGTTGATTGCTCGTCGAAGGCGGGTGCCTGCCGGTGAATGGGCCGATGTTCAGTCGCATTGACGGGGCCCAACTCATCCACGGGTTTACCGAGCACATTCAACACGCGGCCCAGCGTCGCCCGGCCCACCGGCACCATGATGCCGGAGCCCGTATCCGTCGCCTTCATGCCGCGCACCATGCCCTCGGTGGCCTCCATGGCGATGCAACGCACGCGGCCTTCGCCCAGATGCTGCTGCACCTCCACCGTCACATCAATCGGGTTAGGCGTGTTGAAGCCCTCGCTCGTGATATGCAGCGCCTCAAAGATCGGCGGCATCCGGCTCTCGTCAAACTGCACGTCCACAGCCGGACCGCTGATCGCGACCACTACTCCTACATTGCCTTCGTCTGCCATAACTCTCTTTCAGGTAAAAGCAGCGCTAGACCGAAGCCGCGCCACTCACAATCTCAATAATCTCTTTCGTAATCGCTGCCTGCCGCACACGATTCATCGTCAAAGACAGCTTGTCAATCAAATCGCCAGCGTTCTTCGTCGCTGCATCGGTCGCCGTCATGCGCGCTGCGTGCTCCGCCGCAATGGACTCCAGAATGGCGTGAAGAATCTGCGTCGTTACATAGCGCGGCATAAGGTGACGGAACAGCACCTCTGGCTTCTGATCGTAGAGGTAGTCCACGTCGGCGGTGCCAAACTTCTTGGCCTCCGCATCCACCTCGGTCTCCTCGGGGGCGCGCACTGAAATGCCGGCTGTCTCCGCCGCCCGCGCCGCCGACTCCCTCTGCTCTTCGGTCATCTCCTCGGCTGCGGTAATCTCGTGCTCGCCCAGCTTGCGGACCGGCAGCAGCTTCTCCGTTACGACGCGCTGCTGAATGACCGATTTGAACTCGTTGTAGACGATGTACACCGCATCGATCTCCGCCGCTTCATAGCGATCAATAATCGAGTTCGCCATCGCGGAGATGTCCTGCACGCTCGCCCGGAGCAACAGATCGCCGTGCTCGGCCGCGACCTCAATCGGTGCGGCGCGGTGACGAATATCCTCGATGTGCTTGGCCAGATCATTGTCGTAGAGCTCTTCGGTGTGCTCGTACACAGCTGCCGGGTAGCGGCGCTTGAACAGCCCGATCGCTTTTTTGCCGACTGGCTCCAGGTCGAGGTTTTGCCCACGTCCACGCCGTTCGTCGATGAAACGCTGCGCGGCCTTGCCGATGTTGGAGTTAAAGCCTCCAGCAAAGCCTTTGTCGCCGGCCACCACCAGCAGCAGAACGTTCTTCTCTTCACGCTCCATCAGCAACGGGTTCTTGACCTCGCCGGTCACCTCGTCCAGCAGGTCCGCGCGCCGCATCAGCGACTCCAGCACGTTTGAGATCATCTGCGCATAGGGCCGTGCCTGCATCGCACGCTCCTGCGCGCGACGCAGCTTTGCTGCCGAGACCATCTTCATGGCCTTGGTAATCTGGCGCGTGTTCTTCACACTGCGAATGCGCCGCCGTAGATCGAGTACGTTAGCCATCGGTTACGCCGTCACCGCCTCGGCAGCCTTCTTGTGCTCTTGCAGGAAGTCCCGCTTGTACTCTTCAATCGCGTCCTTGAGCCGTTTGCGCAGATCATCGTCCAGCGCCTTCTTGGTGCTGATGTCCGCGAGAATGTCCGGGTGCGCGGAGTCGAGGAACGGGTAGTACCCCGCCTCAAACGCCTGCACATCCCCCACCGCCACATCGTCCAGCAGACCCTGCGTGCCGGCGAACAACATGGCCACCTGCTGCGCGGCCGTCAGCGGTTGGAACTGCGGCTGCTTCAGCAGCTCCGTCAGGCGCTGACCCCGGTTTAGCTGATTTTGCGTCACCTTGTCGAGATCGGAGCCGAACTGCGCAAAGGCGGCCAATTCACGGTATTGCGCCAGATCCAGCTTCAACGTCGAGCCAACCTGCTTGGTCGCCTTGATCGCCGCCGCAAACCCCACACGCGAAACGGAGAGCCCCACGTTCACCGCCGGACGCACGCCGGAGTTGAACAGGTCAGTCTCAAAGAAGATCTGCCCATCGGTAATCGAAATCACATTGGTTGGGATGTAGGCGGAAACGTCGCCGGCCTGGGTCTCAATAATCGGCAGGGCTGTCAGCGAACCGCCACCGTTCTCCTTGGACATCTTTGCCGAGCGCTCCAGCAGCCGGGAATGTAGATAGAACACATCACCCGGGTAGGCCTCGCGACCTGGCGGACGGCGCAGCAGCAGCGAGATCTCGCGATAGCTGGCCGCGTGCTTGGACAAATCATCGTAAATGATCAGCGCATGCTTGCCGTTATCGCGGAAGTACTCGCCCATCGCCGTTGCGGCAAACGGAGCCAGGTACTGCATCGGCGCAGGCTCGGAGGCTGTCGCGGCCACCACGATGGTGTACGCCATGGCGCCGTAGCGCTCCAGCGTCTGCACCACGCCGGCCACCGACGAGCGCTTCTGCCCGATCGCGCAGTAGATGCAGATGAGATCGTTTTTTGCCGAGTTGATGATGGTATCGAGCGCGACCGCAGTCTTGCCCGTCTGCCGATCGCCGATCAGCAGCTCGCGCTGGCCGCGGCCGATGGGAATCATCGCGTCGATCGCCTTGACACCCGTATACATGGGTTCGGTGACGGACTGGCGCGCGATCACGCCCGGCGCGATCCGCTCTACGGGCAGCGTCTCGGTCGTGTTAATCGGGCCCTTGTCGTCGATCGGCTGGCCGATCGCGTTCACCACGCGGCCAATCAGCGCCTCGCCCACTGGCACGGACATAATCTTGCCCGAGCGCTTTACCTGATCGCCCTCGCGCAGCTCCGTATAGTCGCCCAGCAGCACCGCGCCGACCTGGTCTTCATCCAAGTTCATGGCCAGCCCGGCCACGCCGTGCGGGAAGTCAATCAACTCGCCCGCCATCACCTTGTCCAGTCCATGGATGCGCGCAATGCCGTCGCCCAGGCTCACAATGGTGCCGACCTCATCCACATGAACGCGGTCTTCGTAGTTGTCGATCTGCTGCCGCAGCAGCTCCGTAATCTCGTTTGCCCCGATGGTTGGCATGCGTCTCTTCTTTCCTGCAATTTCCTGCGAAAGCGTTTGATCTCTTCTTGGGTTCGAGATCTGTCGCTAAATCCAAATCCCGCTAGCTTGCTTGCTCACGTACCGGCTTACGGCCTCGTCCTCACAGCGTTGCGGCGAACATTCGCCGCTTCATCTGCTCCAGCTGCCCGCGAACGGAGCCATCGTACACGGTTGAACCTACCCGGATCACGGCTCCACCCAGCAGCGCGGGGTCTTCCCGGTAGGTAGCTCGCACTGAGCTGCCACCCGTCAACGTGGCGATGCTGGCTTCAAGAATTCGGCGGCCAGCATCGTCTAGTGGCCGGGCGCTGGTTACCTCGGCCTCGGCAACCCCACTGTCCTTGTCGGCCCGCTCGAGATACGCCTCGACGATGCCTCCCAGGTCCTGCAGCCGCTGATGGTGCACAATCACGGCGATCAGGTTGCGCACCGCGCGGCTCATGTTCAAGCGGCTGGCAATGGCATCCAGCACCCGCAGCTTCTGGTCCTCAGGGATTGACGGGTTCTCGAAGATCTCGCGCAAGGCGGGGCTCTCGGAAAACGTTCCCTGAAAGTCCCTTAGCTGCGCCGCTGTCGCGTCGCGCGAGAGATTCTGCTGAAGAACAACCTCATCTAGGGCGTGGGCATAGCGAAGATCAACGACCGCCATCAGTTCTGCCCTCCCTTTTCTCCGGTCAACTGTTGCGCGAAACCCTGGATCAACAGGCGATCTGTCTCCGCGGTCACAACCAGCCGCTTGGCCGCATGCTCAATGGCCAATTCCGCAGCGTGGCGCTGCAGCTCCCGGCGAGCCATCGCCGTGGCTGCTTGGATCTCACTATCGGCCGTTGCCAGAATCTTGGCCGTTTCTTCCTCCACGGAGGCACGCATACGCTGCTCGTCGCGGGCGGTCTCTGCTTCTACATGTGCCCGCATCCCGGCGATCTCCGCATCCAGCTTGCCCAGCCGGGCCTCTACCGAGTTCAGCCGCGCACTGGCTTCCTCTGTGGCGGTGCGGGCGTCAACAAGGTGCTTTTGAATGGACGTGCTCCGCGAACGGAATGCCTTCGGCAGCGTCTTCACAGCCAGAAACCCAAGCCCGACGGCGAGCACGATAAAGTTGAACACCTCAAAGGCAGTAGCAGCCTGCTCCGCGTTCATCCCGACCATCGCGCCGAGCTTTTGCACCATCGGGGAGTGACGGTATTCGTCGTTCGCGTCGCGCTCTTCTTCCGCCTTCTCCGGCACCGCATTGGCGGGCGTGGAGTGCTCACCCACACCGGCACCAGCCTGGTTTGGTCTGGCAGACTGCGCCCGGAGAGCTGGAACACCCACTGCCGAAACGCAAAGCAATAGAACGGCAAAGTTGCAGAGGATTGCTTGCCGCAACCGCGCCATCACTGCCGCACCTCGCCCGTGCCGGACGTCTTCGGCATCAGGGTCTGAACAATACGGTCGCCCAGTTCCGCGACGGCGCCCTCGATCTGCCGACGCGCCGATGCTGCCGAGGTCTCGATCTCAACCCGGGCGGCCTTAATGCGCTCCCCGGCGTGCTCACGAGCTACGCCCAAGGCGCGCTCACGCTCCGCCTGTCGCTCCTTCAAGCGCCGTTCCCGCTCAGCAAGAAGCTGTGTTCGGGCGGCCCGCAGCTTGTCCTCATACACGGCGGTCTCGGCTTCAGCCGCGGCGATAGCGCCACGTGCCTGCTCGATCGCACCGGACGTGCGGACGCGCCGCTCCGCCAGCGTCGCCTCGAGGGGACGGCGCACGAGCAGGCTGTAGGCCACGACCAGCAGCACGAAAAGGATCATCGTCGGTACGGCACCGAGGATCAAACTACCTAATTGATCAAGAATCGTCATGAAGTAATACTTTTTAAATGCTTACTGCCGGCACAAGGCTCAGGGCCAAACCCAAGCGGTTCTCGCGCGCAAGGATGAAGAACGCACAACTGTCCCACGTAAGGTTGTAACAAGCAAAGTACGTGAAGTCAAAAGGCTGGTTCGATTACCGGGAAATGTGTTCGCTAACCGGGAACGACGGAGCATTTCCGTTCCGCCGCGCCGCGCCGCGGCCGGATAGCAGTAAACTATTGCAACCACCCAAGACCCGTCCGGGTCATGCAGGCTGCGTGAACAGGGACCCACCTCCACTCCCTTCTCAGGCGGCCTGTTTTACGTCCGGAGCTCCCCTTCCGGCGTGTCTCTTGGCGCAATCTCCGGCTCGCTCTCAGCGTCACGCACGTGAAAGCGGCGATAACGCCCCAGCAAAGAAGCCGGGCCGACTGCGTGCAGATACAGCAAATTACCCGCGAATCGCTGACCGGAGAGGGTAGCCCCTCGTTCCAGTGCGGCCAGGACCCTGCCTTCGGACTGCGGAATACGGAAGTTGGCCTCCAGCAGCGGATCGGCTGTAAGGGCCGCGTCCATGGCTGCGAGCAGGGCGTCCAATCCAGCGCCGGAATGCGCAGAGACCAGTAGTTCGCCGGGCGCGACGGGGGCATTGGGCGCAAGCAGATCGGCCTTGTTCAAAACCTGCAACGTCGGGGTAGCCCCAACCTCCAACTCTGCCAGCACGGCCTCCACCTGGCCCTTCTGCGCCTCCAGCGTGGGGCTTGCTGCGTCGCGTACGTGCACCAGCAACTCCGCCCGCTCGACCTCTTCCAGCGTCGCGCGAAAGCTCGTCACCAGCGCGTGTGGAAGATTGCGCACAAAGCCCACGGTATCGGCCAGCAGCACCCGCCGCCGCGAGGGCAGGGTCAACTGCCGTAGCTTGGGGTCGAGCGTGGCGAACATGCGTTTGGACTCCAGCACATCCGCACCGGTCAGCGCGTTGAAGAGCGTCGATTTCCCGGCGTTCGTGTACCCCACCAAGGCCACCGTGGGCACGGGCACGGCCTCGCGGCGGCCCCGCTGCTGACGGCGGATACGCCGCACGCCTTCCAGCTGCTGCTGGATGCGATCGATCCGCAGGCGAATCTTGCGCTTGTCTGTCTCGAGCTGCGTCTCACCCGGCCCGCGGGTGCCGATGCCGCCACCCAGCTGCGACATCGCACGACCACGGCCGCCCAGTCGCGGCAGCTGGTAGTGCAACTGCGCCAGCTCCACCTGCAGCTGCCCCTCCCGGGTGCGCGCGTGGCGGGCAAAGATGTCCAGAATAAGCTGTGTCCTGTCGATCACCCGACAGGGCAGGCGATCTTCAAGGTTTCGTAGCTGCGAGGGCGACAGGTCGTGGTCAAAGAGCACGAGATCCGCCGAGGTGGAGCGCGCAGTTGCCTCTATTTCTTCGAGCTTGCCGCCGCCCACCAGCGTGGCCGGGTCGGGCTTGGCGCGACGCTGGATCAGCAAAGCTGCGATATCAGCGCCCGCGGAACGGGCCAGCTCCTGAAATTCAGCAAGGGAGGCGTCGAAGTCGACATCCCCCAGGCCATGAACAGCTCGCGGGACTGCCGGCGCATCCTCACCCGCCTCGGTTGCCTCGAGCAGCGATGCTGCCACACGGGCCTGTCGGGCAATGGGTGAAAGCTGCGGGCGCAACCCCGTGAACTCGGCAGCCACCAGAACAGCGCGTTCGCCCGAGGCGCGGCGCCGTGTCTGCAGCAGCGTCTGCTCCTCGAGGGTGCGCCGCTGGGTGGAATGGTCGTCCGCGTGACCTGGTTGTCTCAAACCGTCTTCTAGCGAGCCGGAGTGGCACTTGTGGGGGCAGCGGGAGCGGCAACACCGTTCTCGGTTGTCACTGCACCTGCTGGTCGTGTCTCAGCGTGGGACGCGCGACCGCTTACCACCGTGGAAATAGCGTGCTTGAAAATCAATTGTTCCTGGGCGTTGTTCTCAAGCAGTACGGAGTACTTATCGAAAGAACGGATCTTGCCCGTCAGCTTCACCCCGCTCACCAGATAGATGGTGATCGGACTCTTGTCTTTACGGACAGTGTTCAAAAACGTGTCCTGTATGTTCTGCGCCGGCTTGATGTCCATGGGGCCGATCTCCTGAGTTTTTCTTTGCGCGGCGTGTACTTGGGAAGCCTCTACGCGGTCGTGGAACCCGGATGTTTTCGCACCGTCGCGCCGTGACCACCCTACAGGGTTTGCTGACCGCACACAAGCCGAGCGCCCATCGCTGCGGGGTACCATAAGCACATGGGCAGTGCCGTTTCCGGGGAAAACACTTCCGTTCCTCTGCTGGATCTCAGCCGTGAATTCGCGGTCATCCGCGACGAGGTGATGGCCGCTATTGAGACCGTGTGCAGCCGCCAGCAATTTGTTCTAGGGCCTGCCGCGGAGCGCTTTGAAAAGGCAGCGGCTGAGGTCTGCGGAGCCACCGACGCCATCGGCTGCGCGAGCGGCACCGATGCTCTGTGGCTGGCCATGGCCACACTTGGGATCGGTCCCGGCGACCATGTGCTCACGACACCCTTCAGCTTCTTTGCGACGGTCAGCGCCATTCTGCGCGTCGGCGCGGTACCTGTGCTCGCAGATATCGACGAGCGCACCTTCAACCTTTCCCCAACCGCCGTTGCCGCCGCGGCGCAGGAGCACAGCCAGCGCGGTCAGCCCCTTCGTGCCCTGCTGCCGGTCCACCTTTATGGCCAATGCGCGGACATGGACGCTCTGCGAGACCTCGCTGCAACAGCTAATCTTGCGGTGATCGAAGATGCCGCCCAGGCCTTCGGTGCGTGCTGGAACGGCCAACCGGCCGGCTCTCTCGGAGACGCCGCTGCCTTCAGCTTTTACCCCACCAAGAACCTCAGTGCCTTTGGCGATGCCGGGATGACTACCTTCAGAGACCCGGCCGCGGCCGAACATGCCCGTGCGCTGCGCAATCACGGTATGCGCAAGCGTTACTTCCATGACGAGATCGGCTGGAACTCGCGTCTGGATGGCATCCAGGCGGCAGTACTGGAGGTGAAGCTCCGCCGCTTGCCCGCCGGCAACGCCCGCCGCCGCACCCTGGCCGCGCTCTACAACACTCGCTTGCAGGCCGCCGGGCTGGTGGCGGACTCCGCGACGCACGGTGTGGTGCTGCCTTTCGTTGACCCCCGAGCCGAACCGGTCTTCCACCAATACGTCATTCGCGCCCCGCGCCGCGATGCCTTGCGAGCCTTTCTTACCGAACGCGGCATCGGCTCAGAGGTCTACTACCCCTTGCCGCTGCATCAGCAGAGCAGCCTGGAGTACCTCGGCTACCAGCCGGGCGACTTCCCCGTAGCGGAACGCGCCGCACAGGAGGTCTTGGCCCTGCCCATCTACCCGGAGCTTCGCGACGACGAGGTGCAGACGGTCGTCGACGCGATCGCCTCTTTCTACGCCTAAACCCTCACAAACTCGCAACCCGCCAGATCCTTTGGTGCCGAATCACCCAAGTAATCGCGGTACCCCGGACCCAAAACAGAGCGTCATCTCGACCGGAGCAAGACGGCCTCTCCGTCTTGTGTAGTGGAGAGACCCCTGTATTTTCGCGTCCGACGCAACTTTCTCGACTAAACCGACAGCAGAAGAGCCCCGACTTAAAAACTAGTCCAACAGCCATCCCTCAACCGTCACCCGCCTAGCGCCGGCGTCCCTTGCCCTTTTCACCCTTTTCCGGCTCCGGATTCGGGTGCGCCAAGGCCAGCGGCGGGCTGTTCGGTGGCGCGATCCGGCGGCACACGTTGCCCTCCAGCCGAATGGCATCATCGGTGGTCCGAGCTGGCTTGAACAACCCCGTCGCGGGGTCCGGCACCGGGATCGGCGCATCCGCCGGCACCACCTTGGTGATAAACGTCGGCAAGGCACCCGCGAAATGTGCGTCCCTGTTGTACGGGTCCGTCTTGGCTCCCACCCACACCGGCAGGTAGCCGGCTATGTTGCGTTCGCGGTAGGCAGTCTCATACCGGTGCTTTTTCACATTCCAGATAAACACCCGCACCTGGTCGAAATCGTACGGTAATCCGGCTTTGAAGGGTGACAGCACCGTCACGTACTCCGGGATGTGGGTGACTGGCTGGCCGTTGCTGACGAAGTTCGATCCTGGGTCATCGACATAATTCAGCACATACGCGCCAACGATGCGCTGTCCCTCTGCGTACCGCGCCAGCGCGTCCGGTTCGGAGACATCAATCATCTTGGCGTACACCCAACCGGTGTTGCCCTTCGCATCCTGCGCCAGCCACCAGTCTTCCATCACCGGCTGCGGCGGTCCGGCGGCGGCCTGCTCCGCGGCGGCCTCAGTGGCCTCATGCTGGTGTGCCGAGCCGCTCTCGCGCACCGGAAGCTTGGCTGCCGTAGGTCTCTCGGCGGAGGCCGCCGCACCCGGCGCGACCGGCTTGGGGACAGAGGCTCGTTCCAGCAACCGCAGCGGATCGTTCTCCGAGAGGCGAAAGAAGTGAACCGTATCGCGGCCCGGCGAGAGGTGCAGGTACACCTCATCGCGAGTCACGGCGCTGGCCACCACGCCGTCATGCAGGTGCTGGGCGCGCAGTTTGTCGAACTGGTCGGCGACCGTCTGATCCGCCGTCAGTTTCTCTTCGATCCAGCCCTCTGCGCCATTGGCCGCCTTTACATGCAGGAATCGTCGCTGACGCCCGAGCACGGTCAGCTTATCGCCGTTGCTTACCTCACCTGTTCGGTTCGAAACCGCCGCCACACGATCGCGCAGAAACGCCTGCTTCGCGGTGACGTACACGTCCGGGTTCGTCACCACCTTGTTCAGCCGGCCGCAGCCGGCCAGGGCCACGCTGAAACCGCACAGCAGAACGGAAAGACCGGAGAGGCGCCACGCGGGAGCGCCGGTCGTCTGCCCTCCTGGGCGCCGAAGAGAAGTGAAGCAAAGGTACATGGGAAGAGGGTTGCCTTTCAGCGATGGCTGCTGCCGCGCCAGGGTCTAGTGTGTCACGGCGATCAGTGCGGGATACGCCTCGTTCGCGCCGGAACCCACCTGATCCACTTGCGTGAGCACCCCCGACGAAGAGACCGAGTACAGCCGCACCCCGACCTGCGCGTCATAGCCCACCCCCACCAGGTAGCCGCCCGATTTGTCGACCGCGATCACCGAAACATTCGCCGGCCCTGCAAACGGTGAACCCGCGACGGCCGTGAGGCCGTTAGTGTTCTCGACAGCAAACCCGGAGATCGTCCCCGCGGCCTCGTTCGCCGTGTACACATAGGTGCCGGCCGGGTTAAGCGTGACTGAACGCGGCGCCGAGCCGACGGGATAGGTCAGCCCCTGCGAATTCTCGTAGCCGCTCGCTTGCAGCTCGTAGGTACTCACGCTGTTGGTTTGTGCGACAAAGGCGGCGTTGTTGCTGTTGACGGCT
This sequence comes from uncultured Acidobacteriaceae bacterium, assembly GCA_964242225.1. Taxonomy (GTDB): domain Bacteria; phylum Acidobacteriota; class Terriglobia; order Terriglobales; family Acidobacteriaceae; genus Granulicella. Next base: position 210,252 of record CAXTAE010000002.1, on the reverse strand, counting down.
GCCGAAAAGTTCCCGACCGGGTTGCTGGTTGAGTAGTTGGACGGCAGAGCGTACACGCCGTTGCCGGCCGCGCCGCTGTCGGTCGTGATCCCGCTACTGCTGGCGTAGTTATAGACGAACGAACCATTGATCCCGAGAGAAACCACGACATAGTTCCCGCTCTGCGCCACCGTGACGCTGCAGGACTGGCTTACCGGTACCGCGACCGTCAGCGTGCAGGACGAGCTCAGCAGGGACAACGCCGCGGGCTGGCCCAGCGCACCCGTTGTGGGGTTCACGCTGTACTCCAGCAGCGTCGCCCCATCCACATTTACCGTGTACAGCCAGTTGCCGTCGGGCGAGATGGCCATCGCCGCCACGGTATCCAACGCCACAACAGTACCTCCGTTGTCCGCACTCAGCGCACCCGAAGCCCCGATCACGTAGCGGTAGATCCCCGGGCTGCTCGCCCCCGGCACCGACGCCACGTACAGAAATTTGTCGTTGGGCGACACCGCCAGCGCCACTGGGATGTACCCCAGATCAATCGAGCCCAGCGAATCCAGCATGCCCCCGCCGATGCTGTACTCGGAAAGCGAGGTGATGCCCACACTGCTGTTCGCAACATAGGCGTAGTCCGTAGCCGTAGAGCCTTGAGAGCCCTGGGATCCCGTCGAGCCGGTCGACCCCGTGCTCCCCGTGGCCGGGCAGCTCGCCTTGTCGCATGTGAAAAAGGAGCCGCAGCCGGTGAGCGGCAACAAGGACGCAAGCAGGGCAAGCGCCGCCGCGGTGATCCTGAAGCGATGTTCTCCGGTGAGGGCCCACCCCAGAGGTCGCGTGGGTCTACCTGCGCCCTGCTCCGCCTGCCCTGCTCGCTCGCACCGTGCTACCTGCTGCTCCATTCCGTCTCCTTCGACCCTCAGCCCACCGCGAGCCGTGTCGTTCCTGCCGAATCTGTCTTCGGTAGGACGGCGCGGGAGCCGATCTGTTTCGACCCTTGTGTGTTTTCGCGAACCGCCCCGGGTCGGCAACCCTTGGGTTCGTCACGCCCGAGGACGTATCATCAAGTCCGAGTATGCCAAGCTTCGCCGACAGTATCTTCCTCTTTGTGCTGGCCCTGCTTCTCTTCGGGCCGAAGAGGCTGCCCGTGCTCGCGCGCGAGCTCGGCAAGTGGGTCGGCGAATTTCGCCGTGCCTCCAACGAGTTCAAAATGCAGATGGAAGACGAGCTGCGCGCCTCCGAACAGGCCGATCGCCAGAAGCAGATTGCCGCCATGGAGGCCGCCGCCCCGGTTCCGCCCCGGCTCGAGGACCCCGAGCCCGAGCATCCGCACATGCGCCATCACGCGGCGACCGCCTCGGACGCAGCGCCCGCACTGGCAGCCGAGCCCGCCATCATGCCCCCCGCAATCTCCTCGGCAGAGCCCGCCGCTGCTCCAGAACCAGCCATCGCACCAGCGTCAACAGCGGCCCTCGCCGAGACTGCGGACGGCGTACGCCCGATCCCGATCGCCGTCTCTGGCGAAATTCACATGATGCCGCCCGCGACCGGTCTGCCGCAGCCGCGTCACGCCGGCGGCAACGGACATCTCTACGAAGCCACAAACAGCCCCCTTTCCGACAACCCGCTCGGCGGCCTGATCGATTCGCTCCCGGAAACCCCACAAGCTGCCTCGGAGGGTGCCGCCCATGGCGACTGATCTCGTCGACCGCGCCCGCTCCGCCGTGCACGACCGTGCCGAACTCCCCGGCATGAGCTTGATGGAGCACCTAGAGGAGCTGCGCACCCGGCTGTTCTGGTGCGTTGGTTTCCTCGTCGCCGGCTTCGCCATCGCCTACGTCTTCCACGTACGCCTCTTCAACTACGTGCAGAAGCCCGTCACGGACCTCGGCCTTCAACTCAACTTCACTCATCCCACCGACGGCCTGAACCTCTACCTGAAGACCTCCTTCGTCGGTGGTGCGATCCTCGCCTCTCCCTTTGTTCTGTACCAGGTCTGGCTGTTCATCTCGCCGGGCATGTACTCGAATGAAAAGAAGTACGTCTGGCCCTTCATGGCCGCCACCATCGCGCTCTTCCTCTCCGGCGCGTGGTTCGGCTATCGCTGGGTGCTGCCCAAGGCCATCGAGGTACTCGTCCTGCAGTTCGGGAAGGCCTTTCACCCCATCCTCACCATTGAGGACTACACCGGCTTTTTTCTAGCCGTAATCTTGGGGCTGGGCGCGTCGTTTGAGCTTCCTATCCTCATCTTCTTCCTCGCCCTCTTCGGGATTGTGGATGCCAAATTCCTGCTGCGCAACGCGCGCTATGCCGTGCTGGCCATCTTCATCGTCGCTGCGGTCATCTGCCCCACGCCGGACCCGATCGGGATGTGCCTCTTCGCCACCCCCATGCTGGCGCTCTACTTCCTCGGCGTGGGTGTCGCCTTCCTCGTTCACCCCGACCGCCGCAACCGAAAGCTCAAACCCTCCGTATGAGTCCAGACAACCCCCGCTCCTTCCTTAGCCGAAAGCCTGTCATCTCGACCGGAACGGACAGCTCCACCGTCCGTGTAGCGGAGAGACCCCTGTCTTCTTCCCCCGGCCGGGATCGCCTGCGTCGTCTTCTGACCCATACCCTGGCCGCTCTCTATCTGCTCGGCTTCACCGCTCACGCGAGCGCAACAGTAGATACCCACGCCGCCGTTTCCGGCGCTCACATCCTGCAGCTCACGCAGGAGCTCCTCACCGTCGCTCCCAAGCGTTTCAACGGCTCCCCTGGCCATGCCGCCGCTGAGCGCTTCATCAAAGACCACTTCGTTCCCGAGACCAAAACCGGCAACTTCGTCGACGACACCTTCATCACCAACACCCCGGTCGGCCCGCAGACGATGCACAATCTACTCGTCAAGTTCCCCGGCAAGCGTGATGGCATCATCGTCCTCGCCTCGCATTACGAGACCAACTACGATCTGCGCGACATCAACTTCGTTGGCGCCAACGACGGCGCCTGCACCTCCGCTCTGCTCATAGCGCTCGGCGAGTACCTGCGCACCCATCCTCCCGCCGGCTACTCCGTGTGGCTTCTCTTCGACGACGGGGAGGAGTCCGTCTCCGGCAAGTGGGACAACCCTTCCGACCAGCTCTATGGCACCCGCCATCTCGCCGCCAAGTGGTCCGGTGATGGCACCCTCGCCCATGTCAAAGCTTTCTTGCTCGCCGACATGATCGGCTGGAAGCAGATGAAGATCGATCGCGAAGGCGCCTCGACGCCCTGGCTGCTCGATACGCTCGCCACCGCAGCCAGGCAAACGGGGCACACCGGCTCTCTTGCGCCCGGACCTGGCCAGACTCTCATCGACGATCACATTCCATTCAAAGAGCGTGGAGTCCCCGTACTCGATATCGTCGATTACGAGTACGGCACCGCTCAGGATCCCGAGGCGTATCACCACCACGAAGGCGACACGCTCGACAAGCTGAGTGCCGGGAGCCTCGGGATCTCCGCTGACCTCTTTCTCGCGGTGATTCGCCTCATCAACCAGACCCACTGAGAGCGCACTGACCCTATTGCGGACTCCCCTGCACGACTGGATCGCCTTCCACGTCGCTCTTGTGTTCCTGCTCGGCCTTGAGTGGCTGATGGCGCGGCGCGTGCGCATCCCCTACCGTCGCGCGCTGTGGTCCACGGCGCTCTGGGTCCTGGCGGCGCTGGCCCTTGCGGCCTTCGTTGCCCGTCGCTTCTCCGCGCCGGACGCCACCGCCTACCTTGCGGGCTATGCGCTAGAAGAGGCGCTCTCGGTCGATAACCTGTTCGTCTTTCTTCTGCTCTTCCGCATCTTTCAAATCCCGGAAGGCAAACAGCAGAAGGTCCTCTTCTGGGGTGTCACCGGAGCGATCATCCTGCGTGGTCTATTCATCGCGGGAGGTCTTCGTCTGCTCGCCCGCTTCGCCTGGGTCGACTACGTCTTCGGCGCCATCATCCTGGTTGCTGCCATCCGGCTGCTGAAACCGGAAGACCCCGCAGAGGCCAACCAGACTCCGCGCTGGGTACGCTGGCTCACGCGCGTCTCGCCCGTCAGCCCCAGTCAGGACAGCTTTTTAGCCCGCGAGAACGGTCACACCCTGCCCACTGTTCTCCTCCTTGCCCTGGTCGCCGTGGAGCTCACCGACGTGATCTTCGCCCTCGACTCCATTCCCGCCGTCCTCAGCATCACCCGAACCCCCTTCCTCGCGTATACGTCCAACATCATGGCCGTCATGGGTCTGCGTTCGCTCTACGTCCTGCTGGCTGCCACGCTCAGTCGCCTGCGCTTTCTGCACTACGGCTTGGCCGCCACCCTCGCCTTTGCCGGGCTAAAAATCCTGCTCGAACGCTGGATCAAGGTTGGCCCCCTCACCTCGCTGGCCGTCATTGTGGTTCTGCTCAGCGCCACCGTGGCGGCATCCCTGTTCCTGCCTGGAACCTCGAATCACGTCACCGAAGCTTAGCCGCCGCCTACCCAACCTAATAACCCCGGGCATTGGGCGCACCATACCCTGTCATCTCGACCGAAGGCGCAAAGCGCCGCAATGGAGAGACCCGCATTTGGCCCCACCCCAAACCCTGTCATCTCGACCGAAGGCGCGAAGCGCCGTAGTGGAGAGACCTGCGTCTGGCCCCACCGCAAAACTGTCATCTCGACCGAAGGCGGGAAGCGCCGCAGTGGAAAGACCTGCGTCTGGCCCCACCGCAAAAATGTCATCTCGACCGAAGCTGATCTTCGATCAGCGCAGCGGAGAGACCCCTGTATTTCGCTCGGAGCGCCCCCAACACCAGCTCGGCCCCACGAACCACACCAGAGAACCCCGGAGTATCCTAGAACCCATGCCCGCGACGAGCACACCCAACGCCACCATCGTCGACGTGAGCACCCCGTCAGCCGCTTACAAGGTGGAAATCGGAACCAATCTCCTCCCGGAAATCGGCGCTCGGCTCGACACCCTGCTCGAAGGCCGCCTGCGTAACGGCACGGTACGCCCTTTCGTCATTACCTCACCTGAGCTCCTCGCTCTCTGGGGCGAACGCCTCCTCGGCGGCTTCTCGCGTCGTCCAGAGGTCCTCTTCGTACCCGCCGGCGAACAGCACAAGCGATTCGCAACCGTGGAACGACTCGCCGAAGAGCTGGCCAGCCTTGGCGCTGACCGCGACTCCCTCTTGGTTGCCCTCGGTGGCGGGGTCCTCGGCGACCTTACCGGCTTTCTCGCGGCGATCTACATGCGCGGTATCCGCTACGTCGGCGTACCCACCACACTGCTGGCGCAAGTGGACAGCTCCGTCGGCGGCAAGACTGGCGCCAACCTCCAGGCCGGCAAAAACCTGATCGGGGCATTCCACCATCCGCTCGCCGTTTACGCCGATGTCGACACCCTGCGCACCCTGCCCGCCGCCGAACTCCGCGCCGGGCTGCAGGAATCCGTCAAGGCCGGCATCATCCGGGATCCGCAGCTGTTCGACTTCATGGAGGCGCACCGTGCCGAGATCCTGGGCGGCGATCGCGACGCCTTGCTTGAAATCGTCGCCGCCAGCGTTCGCATGAAGGCCGAAGTCGTCGGTGCGGATGAGCGCGAAGGCGGCCTGCGCATGATTCTCAACCTCGGCCATACTCTCGGCCACGCCATCGAGGCAGCCACCGGTTACACGCAGCTGTTGCACGGCGAGGCCGTCGCTTGGGGCATCCTCGCCGCTGTGGCCATCGCCCGCCATCGTGACACCCTCAGCGCAGCCCCGGCTTCGCGCATCGAGGCGCTCGTGCGTGCCTATGGCCCGCTGCGGCCCTTTCAGGCTAGCGCCGAAGAACTCGTCGCTCTTACAGGGAAGGACAAGAAAAACCGGGGTGGTGTGCGTTCCTTCGTGTTACCCACCGGCATCGGTTCCGCCACCGTGGTGCACGAGGTCACCGCCGCTGAACTGCTCCGCGCCGCGCAGGCCATCGTGACCGAGGCCGGGGGGATCTCCGCCCTATGAACGCCGAACCCACGGTCAACCCCGGCGCACGCCCCGCAGGCGAGGCCTCCGAGGACGCAGCCGCCGAGCACGTTCGCTCGCTTTTCAACTCCATCGCGCCCTCCTACGATCGTCTAAACCATCTGCTCTCCTTTGGCCTGGACCGCTGGTGGTGGCGGAAAGCTGCCCGGCGCTTCCGCAACACCCTCGCCCGCCCCGAAGCCCGCGTCGTCGACATCTGCTGCGGCACCGGCGACATGACCCACGCTCTGCTCGCCCTGCGTCCTCCCGGCGCGGAGCCGGTGACGGGTCTCGACTTCTCCGCGGGCATGCTGGGCCACGCACGCCGCAAATACGCGACGGCCAACGCGCGGTGGACGGAGGGCGATGCCATGCGCCTGCCCTTCGCCGATGCGAGCCTCGATCTCGTCACCGCTGCCTTTGGCTTCCGGAACCTGTCTAACTACGCCGCCGGCCTGCGTGAAATCGCCCGCGTGCTCAAGCCGGGCGGCGAGATCGGCATCCTCGAATGCAACCAGCCGGACGGCCTGAACGGTCTCCTGTACAACCTGTACTTCCATCGCATCCTGCCCGTGATCGGCGGCCTGCTCTCAGGCGACCGCGCGGCGTACCGCTACCTGCCCGCCTCGGTCCAGCGCTTTCCTCGCCCGCCCGCGATGCTTCGCATGCTAGCCGAGGCCGGCTTCCCCGGGGCACAGTGGGATGGCTACCTGATGCGCGCCGCGGGTCTCTATCGCGGGGTAAAGACTTGATCTCTGTGCAGACCACCTCGAAGCTTCCCTTTATCAGACACGGGGTCGAGATGGTCTTCGAGGGCTACCCCTGCTGAAACGAATCCTCAAGCAAGTCTTCACTGGACCATAAAGCCAGTCGCCACAGCCTCTCGCGGCGACAAGGCAAGCCAAGGCGCACCGCGCGGCCGTGTATCCTCGAATCCGCATGAACGTCCCTGCTACCACGCCTAAGCCGCAGGCTGAGTCGGGCTTTGCCACCCACCTGCGCCGCAGCGCCGCCAAACGCTCCGCCGCGCTGAGCTCAGTGTTTGCGGCCTTCGGCGTCACGCTCCTGAAGCTGATCACGGGCATTCTCACCGGTTCCCTGGGTATGCTCGGCGAGGCCGCTCACTCCGGCATCGACCTCATCGCCGCCGTACTCACCCTGTTCACCGTCGGGGTCTCCGACCTGCCCGCCGATGCCGAACACAATTACGGGCATGGCAAGCTCGAAAGCATCTCCGCCGGCGTGGAGATCCTGCTCATGATCGGCTCGGCCGTCTGGGTCGCGTACGAGGCCGTAACCCGCATCCTGCATCGCCGCCACCTGGGTCTGCACTTTTCCATCTGGCCCTTCGTCGTGCTCTTACTCTCCATTGTGGTGGATGTCACCCGGTCCCGAACCCTCAAGCGGGTTGCTCGCGAGCAGCGTTCCGAGGCCCTGGAAGCCGACGCCGTTCACTTCGGCACCGACATCTGGTCGGCGGCTGCGGTCTTCTGCGGCCTTCTGGCCAGCTACGCCGGCGAGCGCCTCGCAATCCCCGCCCTCGAGCTGGCCGATCCCATCGCCGCGCTGCTGGTTACCGCCGTCATCCTCTACGTCACCGTGCAGCTTGCGCGCCGCACCCTCGACTCGCTACTCGATGCCACGCCGCCCGAGGTGCGCGCCCAATTGCGCGACGACCTCATCCGCAGCATTGAAACCATCCCCGACGTGCTGCGTGCCGAGCGGGTCCGGGTGCGCCGTTCTGGTTCCAATTACTTCGTCGACCTCACCCTCGGCCTGCCCCGCAATCTCACCTTCCAGCGCGCCGAGCAGGTCACCTCCGCCGCCACCCATGCCGTGCAGCAGCAGCTTCCCGACGCCGACGTCGTCATCCACACCGTGCCCACGGCCAGCCTGAGCGAAAGCGTCTTCGAACGCATTCGCGCCGTCGCCGCCCAGGCCAACCTCTCCGTTCACGACGTCAGCGTGCAGGACCGCAACGGCCGTTTAGCCGTCGAGCAGCACCTGGAAGTGCCCGAGATCATGCCGCTGCGCGAGGCACACGACCTCGTCACCGGCCTTGAGGGCGCCATCCGCCGCGAGGTGCCTGGCATCGCCTCCCTGCTTACCCACATCGAAAGCGAGCCCGTCACCATCGCCGCCGGCAGCCCCGTTGGCACCGCGATCAACCTCGAAACGCAGCTGCGCGAGACCGCCCGCACCTTCCCCGACATCCTCGACGTCCACGAGATCACCGTCACCCGCGGCCACTCCGGCGCCGGCCTCACCGTGCAGGTCAACTGCCATTGCACCCTGCCCGACGAGCTCTCGATGGCCCGCGTCCACGAGGTCATCACCGACCTCGAAAGCGAGTTCCGCCTGCAACACCCCAACGTCAGCCGTGTCCTCATCCACCCCGAGCCCGCCACCGACAACCGTCGTTAGAAGTGCCCTGGCCCTCAGGCGCGCATGTATGCTGAACCTCGGATGAAGCGTTACCTCAAGATCGCGTTCCAACTGCTCGCGATGATCTGCATCACGGTCCTGTTCGCCGGCACAACCCTGCGCCTCGCGCTGCACGTCGGCGAGGTCCGCATCCCCGAACTCTCCGGCCTCACCGTCTCCGAAGCCTCCGACGCCGCCCTCCACAGCGGTCTCGACCTCAACATCGAGAACAAGTACTACTCCACCACCGTCCCGGCTGGCCGTGTTCTCTCCCAGGCCCCTGCGGCTGGCTCAGAGGTCCGCAAGGGCTGGCAGGTACGCGTCACCGAAAGCCTCGGTCCACAGCAGGTCACCATCCCCAACGTCGTCGGCGAACCCATCCGTGAGGCCTCTATGGATCTCCGCCGTGACACCCTCGACCTCGGCACCCTCGCCCATCTCGACGCGCCCGGCGACACGGACCTGGTGCTCGCCCAAACGCCGCCACCCGATGCCGGCGTAGACCAGCCGCGCGTCAATCTTCTGCTCAGCTCGGCCGCCGGGGATGTCACTTCCTCCTTTGCCATGCCCTCCTTCACGGGGATGAGCTTCACCAACGCCAATCGTGCGGCGATCGCCCTGGGTCTGCGCGTCGCCGCCATCGGCGGCATCCCCGCTACGCCAGCGCCCGTCTCCGCCACGCCTTCGGCAGCAGCCCCGACCACCGAGCAGCCCGGTACCGCCGGCCAGCCCGTCATCACACCTGCTGCCCCGGTGACGCCACAGGGGCCCGTACTCACTCAATCGCCCGAAGCCGGCCATCGCTCCGGCAAAGGCGGCATCATTCGGCTTTACTTCTATCGTCCCAACGCCGTAACGAACATCGCCACGCCCGGTGCCATCGTCACCGCGCCCGCCACGGCCCAACCCGCGCTCCCGCAATAACCTCGCTCAGACACGCTCCAGAACCGCCGCAAAGAAGCCGTCGCCCGTAAAACCGAACCCCGGTAACGTCCGCAGAAAGTCTCCTCGCACCGCCCGGTCGAGATCGACCCCTGACCGCAAAACGCCGTCCCCGCGCAGCCGCTCGAGAAAGCCTCCAACCGGGAGTACGGCCATGCTCATCCCTCGTGGCGCCTTCTCGAGCGCCCCGGTCAGAACCGCCTCGTTCTCCTCCGGTTCGAGTGAGCAAGTCGAGTAAACCAGCCTTCCCCCGAGCGCCAATCGATCCATCGCTCCGCGCAGAATCTTTACTTGGCGCTCCGCCTGGTGGCGTAGCTCCGCAGGCTGTAAGCGGTGTCGTATCTCCGGGTTGCGAGCCAAAGTTCCCGTACCACTGCAAGGCACATCGCATAGAATCAGGTCGAACTCCCCCTCCTCCTCCGGCAGCGCTTCCGCATCCGCCATCAGAACGCGAATCGGCCTTTCCGGCAAAGCGCGTTGGAGCCGTTGCTCCAAACGACGCAGCCTCGGCGAACTCGTGTCGGTGGCCAGCACCTGCGCGTCGGGCAGTCGCCCCGCCATCACCAGCGTCTTTCCTCCCGGTGCGGCACAACAATCCCACACGCGTTGCGCATCTGCCTTGCTGGCCGCGGCAAGCTCCGCCACTAGTCGCGATCCCGCATCCATCAGTGGGGCGGCTCCCTTGCCCTCATCGGCGAAAAGATCCCCCTCCGGAGACTGCTGCTGGTCAAAGCCGCAGATCGCCTCAACCGCGCCCCGACCGTAATGTTTCACCCAGCGCTGGGCCAGCCAGAGCGGGTGCCCCAGGCGCTCCGCCATCGCCTCCAGCGACTCGACCAGTGGCTTGCGGGGCGCTGGCGTTCGCTGAAGATTTCTCAAGACTGCATTCACCATGCCCGCCGCGTGGTTGTGGCCCGCCGCGCGCACCAATTCCACACTCTCGTTCAGGGCTGCGTGCGCTGGAATCCGTTCCAGGTGTAGCAGCTGAAACGCTGCCAGCCGCAGCGCGATCGCCACTGGTTCCGCCAGCACAAGGTCCGGGCGGCTGAGCAACGGCCGTAGCCGCGCGTCTAGCGCAATCTGCCATCGCAGCACGCCCAATACCAGCGCCGTCGTCAGGTCCTTATCCGGCTGCGACAACCCGGCCAGCCGCGGCCCATGCAGTGCGTCATCACTGTGCACCGAGGTCGCCCCGATGCGCTGCAGAAGCTCAAACGCCGCTGCCCGCGCCGGGCTGATCGTTGCCGTCGGCCGCACGGCAGCTTCCTTGGCCGGCACCGGCCGGGCGCCACGACGCTCAGTCAAGCCGTTCACCGGCCTTTAGCTGATAGTCCCGCGCGAACACCGCCCCCTCCACGCGAGGCTTGCCCTCCAACTGCACCTCCAGTAACCTCAACGCCGTTCCCTCGGACGCCCCAGCCACGAAGCTGTCTCCCGAGAGACGCAACTCCCCGGGCGCAATCGTCTGCGTTGTCTCAGCCGGCAGCATGGCATGCACCAGAAAGCGCTTACCCCGAAACGTACCCCACGCACCAGGCCACGGGTAGAACCCCCGCCAACGGTCATACGCCTCCCTCGCCGAGCGCTCCGTCAGCGCGAGTCGCCCATCGTCCCGCGTAAGAATCGGGGCCAGCGTCGCAGTGCCATGGTTCTGCGCGACCGGAGTCACGGTGCCCTGCTCCAAACCGTCCAGGGTACGCAGCACCAAAGAGGCCCCGACCTCCGCCAGGGTAGAGAAAACTTCGGAGGCCATCGTCCCCGGCCCGATTGGCACACGCTCCTCCAACAACACGTCCCCGGTGTCCAGGCCGGCATCCAGGCGCATCGTCGTCACACCAGTCTCCCGTTCGCCGTTCGCCACCGCCCACTGTATCGGGGCCGCGCCCCGATACTTCGGCAGGAGCGAGCCATGCAGATTAATGTTGCCGTACCGAGGCAATGTCAGCATCCACTCCGGGATGATCCGCCCGTAGGCCACCACCACAATCGCGTCCGGTTGCAGCGCCTCCAGCTGGGCTCTAAGCTCCTCATTGCGCTTGATCTTCTCAGGCTGCAGGACAGTCAGCCCACGCTCCAGCGAGAGCCTCTTGACAGGCGGAGCCTGAAGCGCCATCCGCCGTCCCGCCGGCCGATCCGGCTGCGTCAGTACCAAACCCACCGCATGACCAGCTGCTAATGCAGCGCGCAGGGTGGGTACCGCAAACTCCGGCGTACCGCAAAAAACCAGCTTCAACGTCCCATGCCTCGCAACTCTACCAATCCCCGTTGCGCTGCAGCTTACGTATCCGGCGCCCCACAAGATCGCGCTTGAGGCGGCTCAGATGATCCACAAACAGCACGCCATGGAGATGGTCGATCTCGTGTTGCAGCGCCCGCGCTAGCAACTCTTCTCCTTCGATCTCAAAGAACTCACCCGTCGCGTTCTGGGCGCGAACCTTCACCCATGCAGACCGCTTCACCTTCTCCCGGATCTCTGGGAAGCTCAGGCAGCCCTCCTCCTCGTACTGCTCCCCTCTGCGGTCGATTATGCTGGGGTTCACGAACACCAGCTTCTCCTCGGGGTTCTTTCTAAAGCTCAGGTCGACCACCGTGATTTGCTGAGATACCCCGATCTGCGGCGCTGCCAGGCCGATTCCCTGCGCGACATACATGCTTTCAAACATGTCCTCGACGAACTCCACCAGTTGCGGGCCAAACTCCTGCACCCTGGCACCCTTACGCGTCAGTACCGGGTCCGGATACTTCAGCACCTCGTAGATTCGCCGCGGTGTCTCCAAAAGCGTTGCCATGGGTCTCTCTAGCCTTTACCTGCGCCCGGTCCGCGACCGCATGCGCGCGATTGCGCCTTGCTAAAATGCCCGGATCTGCTCACAATACCCGGAAAAATTCCTTTGCAGCTCCCGAAGCGAATCCCCGCCGAACTTTTCCAGCACCAGCCGCGCCACTGTCAGAGCCACCATGGCCTCCCCCGCAACCCCCGCGGCAGGAACAACACAAACGTCCGACCGTTCATACGATGCCTTGGTCTCCTCGCGGGTAGCGAAAGAAACCGATCCCAGCGGCTTGCGCAGTGTCGAAATGGGCTTGAGGTACCCACGCACAATCACGTCTTCCCCGTTCGACATGCCGCCCTCTACGCCGCCAGCGTTGTTCCGCTCCCGCTTGAAGCGGGTAAAGCTTCCGTTCTTCGCCGGCGCACTTCCGTCTTCCGCGTCCGCTCCCACTTCGTCCGCATAGCGGATGGCATCATGGACCGCCGAACCTGCCGCACTCGCCGCCGTGATTCCACGGCCCAACTCCACTGCCTTCACCGCCTGCAGGCTCATCAGGGCCTGAGCCAGCAAACCATCCAACCGTTCATCCCAGTTCGCATGCGTACCAACCCCTGGGGGCAGCCCATGCACAACCACCTCGAAGACTCCACCCACTGTGTCGCCGGAGCGCAGCGCCGCATCAACCTCAGCCTTCATTCGCGCCTCAGTCTCTTTATCGGCACACGCGAGCAAAACTTCAGTCCGCTGCCCTACCGCGACAATCTCGCCCCACGACACCTCGCGCCCCAGCTCCGCCGTCCCCACGCGAGTGACATGGCTTGCGACCTCCACGCCAAGCTGCCGCAACAACATCTTCGCAAAAGCCCCACAGGCCACGCGTGCGGCTGATTCGCGCGCACTCGCCCGCTCTAGCACATAACGCGCATCCTTAAAGTCATACTTGAGGGCTCCTGCCAGATCGGCGTGGCCCGGCCGTGGGCTCGCCACGGCTTTATGCTTCTCCGGGTCGCCCGCGCCCACCGGCAGCAGCTCCTCCCAGTTCGCCCAGTCCCGGTTAGCAAGCGTCATAGCCACAGGAGCACCTATGGTGGCGCCGTGCCGGACGCCGGAAAGTACGTGCGCCCGATCTTGCTCGATTCGCATGCGGCCACCGCGGCCATAGCCCTGCTGCCGTCGCCAGAGTTCACGGTCCAGAAACTCCGCATCGAACGGAATACCCGCGGGAAGCCCTGAAACCAGCGCTACCAGCGCCTCGCCGTGACTCTCCCCGGCAGTAGAAAACCTCAACATAGCTCTCGATTCTACCGCGCCGCATCCGCCGTTGGAGCAGAACTCACTCCCTGCATCCGAGGCCATCAAAGGGCGCTTAGCACGCTGCGTGAACCTACCGCATCTCCTCCGTCCGGGGGTAACGCGCGGTGACCACTGTCGAAATGCCGCCGCGGGGCCGGAAATCACCTTTCACCTCGGCCCAAACAGGGTCTGTCGCCTTCACAATGTCGTTGAGTACCTGGTTGGCGATGTTCTCCTGGAAAATACCCAGATTCCGATAGCAAAAGAGATACTCCTTCAGCGACTTCAGCTCCAAACACTGCCCGCGCGGCATGTAGCGGATGGTGAGCACACCGAAATCAGGCAGCCCGGTTTTCGGGCACACGCTGGTAAACTCCGGATCGTCGATCAGGATCTCGTACATCGCAAACTGGTTGCGAAACGTCTCGATTGGGGGAAAGGTAAAGTCGAGCCCCGATTGCGCGTGGTCGTCTGTGTAGCCGGTGGTGTAGAGCTTTTCTTCGATCATCTCGTTTCTCTTCCTTACAGAATCTTTCCCTATTGACACGTGGGCTACGCTTTGGTCAGAACAGAAGGCCCGGCAAGCTGCCGGGCCTTGGTCTTGCGCTAAACCTTACCGTTCGCGAAGTCTAGTCCCAAATGCCACGTTAACAGGGCTCTAGGACTATGTTGCCGGGAAGCTACCCGTCTTAATTACGCCGCCCAAGCGTCGGCCGGTCATCCGGAGAGGTTGAAGGGTTGTTGGTGCTATTTGGGTTGTTCGAGTCAGCCGTGCGCCGCAAAGTGGGCTTGTTGCCACCCTTCTTGTCGTTCAGTCCGCGCTTGTTCTGGATGCGCGCAAGCCGCGCCTTGACGACGTCGAACTCCGAAGTCGTCACCATATACTCCGGGCGCGAGGGCAGAATGGTCGCGATTTCGTTCTCTACGTTATCGATGCGGTCCGGGGTCGCCGGATGGTCGCTGAACGCCCGCGAGATTGCTCCCGGCTTGTGCTTCTGCAAAGCATCGAGCTTTTCAAAGATGCTCACCATGCCCTGCGGGTCGTAGCCGGCCTTGTACATGTACTGCACACCCAGGAAGTCAGCTTCGGCCTCAAATTGGCGCGAGAACTGCAGAAAGGTCAGCGGTACGGCCAGTTGCGCGGCCTCGTAGATGCCGTAACCGGTCCATGTGCCCTGCGTGAAGATCATCAGCGGCACCGAGCCAATCTGCATGTAGTTCATGCGCGTCATCTCGCGCGCCGCGTGGTGGGCGGCTACGTGCGAGATCTCATGCGCCATCACGCCCGCAAGTTCATCTTCCGAGTCGCACGCCAGAATCAAGCCGGAGTTCACGTAGAAGAATCCGCCCGGCAGAGCCATGGCATTAATCTCGTCCGTATCCAGCACCTTAATCGTGAACGGGACCTTTGAGTCCGAGTTCCGTACGATATTTTGCCCGACACGGTTCACGTATTCGACCACGACCGGGTCCAGAACAAGATGCGAGCTCTTCTCGATCTCCATCGAGTACTGCTTGCCGGTCCCGATCTCCCAGTTCGTCGAGTACCAGTTCCCCATCCCGCGGCCACCGATGTTGCGCGTGCCCACGGCATCGACATCATCTTCGCTGCCCTTCTTGATGTGCGGGTCAAGTGCCTCGCCGGGTGACGGAATTGCATCCGCCTTGGTAGCGGCAGTTGCATCACCCGCAGGTAACGGCTTCCGCTCAGAGGGCGAAGGGGGGGTGGCGGTCGGCACCGGATCGCCCTGCGCCGTCGGGGTACCTTGCGCGGTCGGGGTGCCGGAGGACGGGGTACCAGAGCTCGGCGAGCCGGAGGTCTGCGCACTCCCGCTACTGGGCGCTTGGTCACCGGCGCTCGGCTGCGTCGGGGTGGGGGAAGACGGTTGCTGCGCGACGAGACATCCCGCCGGTACAAGCAGCGAAGCAGCAAGAAAGAGTTTGCGCATGAGATGGGACCTCGGGCGAGTCGGGCGTCTGCGGCCAGGCACGGCTCTCCCCTCCATGTTAGACGTAACAAGATCGGTTTGGACGCTTCTCTTCGCCGTCTCTTCCCTATCCGGGAACCGCCTCGGAGCAAGCTCCGTCCGGAGAGCCTACCAATTGTTGTAGGTGCTGCCGTCGGAGGCCAGGCCCTGCGCACCCGAGTGCACATCACCGATGCCGCCCTGCGTCTCCGTAATGCTGGTCATATCATCACTTTGCGTGGTATTCCAGGTATCAGACTTGTTGGTCATCGGGTCGATGGGCAAGGACTTCAGATAGCCTGCCTGCACCAGATCGTCCAGGCTTTGCGGCGCCTGCTCCTTGTCCACGGTGAAGCTGTCGATGGCTCCTCGCATCGTGTGCAGGTCCTCGCGCAGTACCGCCTCACGTGCTTTGCGCACCGAATTTAGGTAGCTCGGGATCGCGATTGCGGTGAGCAGACCGATGATGGTCATCACGATGATGAGCTCGATCAGCGTGAACCCGCCCTCGGCTGAGCGCGAGCGACGCAGGGGAGCATCCATTGCCTTCCTTCGTTGCCGCTTGTCGCTGGTCGCTTCCACCGCTGCCATCTTCCGCCTTCGCTTTACCAAGTGCTGTACTTCGAGCCGTCCAGTGCCGTGCCTGTGCTCTTGGAGTGCACGTCGAAGACGTTCTGTCCGCCGAAACTGTCCGAGTCCGCTTCATCCTGATTGGATCGCAGGCCCCAATCCTTGGACTTCGTCATGGGATCAATCGGAACTGCCCGCAGAAAACGTACGTGTTTGTCCTGAATATCCACTCCGTTGACGAGCGTGTCCAAATCCGGTGGGTAGTTCATCGAATCGGGCTTGTTATTTGTGGCGCTCATGCCGCCCAGGTCGGCCGCATCCTTGTATGCATCGATGGCGCGACGCATCGCCCAAAGATCAGAGCGCAACTCCCGCTCTTTGGCACGCTTCACCTGAAACTTGACCAGCGGCACAGCCACTGAGGAGAGAAGCCCTAGAATTGTGACCACAATGATGAGCTCGACAAGGGTGAGGCCGGCTTCCTTCACCCACGGATGCGATCTTTCCCGTGGGTCTCGTAAATCGGCAGGCTCACACTGACATTCCTCCGAACGGGCTGCAGGACATGCTGCCGAACCGATGTGTTCTTCGCGCCGCCATGTGCTCCACCTTGCCATTTCGGATCGGACATCCTTGTTCCGGCTACTTTACGTGTACGACGCCCTGTGTGCCCAAGGCCGGGAGGTTGCTTCCCTTGCTGTCCTTGGCGCCAATCTTCACCAGCGATAGAGGGGAGTCCCCCGCCACGAGAGCTTTGAAGGTCAACGTGCAGATCACGCCGGTGCCATTAGCCCCGGCAGTTTGCGGAGGCCGCGAAGCAGAGATTGTCACCGTTCCATTGCCTTCGTCACGATGCACCATCGCCACAGGCTGGCTACCCTGGGCCAACAGCTCACCCGAATCGACGTTGACCAGCGAAAGTACCCGCGGGTCGAAACGAATTTGCAGGGGAACTTCGGCGAGATCATGGGCGTTGCTGGCCGTGACCGACACCTGGAAGTTAGAACCGACGGCCGGCGCGATGGAGGAGGGCGCGATGCCTAAGTTGATAGGGGTCGCAGTCGAGTTGACGGGCGCTGCCGTGTTCGTCACAGGCGCGCCTGCTGCAGCTGTGCCCGCGGTACTGGTGCCAGGAACGCGCGGCTGCCCGGCGGCGGCAATTTCGCCGATCATCGCGTTGGCCGCCTGAGCCGCCGTGGTATTTGGCTGGTTTGCCACCGGAACAACACCGGCAGCGGTCGACCGGGCTGGTGGAGTACGCCGAATCAGTTCCACCGAATTCCCGGTACCGGTGTAGATCGGCCGGGTATTTTCATCGGTGATCAGCGACTCACGCACAATATGCGGGATGAGCAGGAAAACGATCTCGTCGGACTGCGTTTCCTTGCTCTGGCTGGAGAAGAAGTATTTGAAGAACGGGATCTCGCCCAGACCGGGCGTCCCATTGATGTTGCGAGTGTCCTGTTTCTGCAGCAGGCCGGCCAGGATCGAGGGTTCGCCATCCTTCAGCTGGATGGTCTGCTCCGCCACCCGCTGCGCAATGATGGGTTCGGTGACTCCTTGCAGGGGCACGGAGCCGTTCTGGCTGGAAATCTCGACCTTCAGCTTCAGGGACACCTCCCGGTCGAAGTGCACCGTCGGGGTAATGTCGATATTGACGCCGACATCCAGGTACGTGAACTGTGTCTGAACACCCAGGGAGGCAGTCGCGGAAAGCGTAGAGCTGTACGATCCCGTAGCCACCGGAATCTTGGAGCCGATCTTCAACTGGGCACGCTGCCCGTCGGTCGCCCGGATACGCGGATTTTGCAGAATGCGTGTATCCACATCGGTCAACAGCGCATTTACGGTGCCGCCAGTCACGCTGACGGCGAAGTTTGTCGCGTTGAGGTTGCCGAGCGAATTCAATGTCAAATTGGTGCTGGTGGAGGTACCCGTCGACGTGCCCGTAGTGCTGCTGCTGGTGGTGCTGGAGGTCGAGTTGGTGCTGGTCGAGTTCGTTGCCGTCGGTGTAAGGCCGAAGCTGGTGGGGAGCGTGATGCCGAGGTTCCGCACCTTGTCACGGCTCACCTCGAGCACGGCCACATCCACGACCACCTCAGAACGCGTGCGATCCAGGTCGTTGATCAGCTTTTCAGCCAGCACCAGCTGGTCCGGCGTGGCGCGTACAACAATCGCGTTCTGGCTGTTCACCAAATAGATCTTCACGGTCGGGTCGAGCAGGTTGCGCAGGGCCACCATAATCTCGTTGGCATCGTTCTGCTGTGAGACGTTGGTCAGATAAAAGGTCTGGACGGCCAGGTCATCCAGATCGGTGCGCTTGTTGCGGGTATTCTGTGCGACGAAAATGGTGTTGGTCGTGACCGGCTTCCAAAAGGTGCCACTCAGCGTTTCGACAACGCGCAGAGCATCATAGAGCGGCACGCTGGTGAGGTCGACAGGGATGCGCTTGGACGTGTACTCAGGGTCGAAAATGACGTTCAGGCCGGCCAGCTTGCCAATCGCCTGATAAATGTTTTTGGAATCCTCAACCATGTGCAGGGTGATGGGGTCGTTCGATACCGGCTCGAGCTGCACAGGTGCGGCCAGCGACGCCAGCTCCTGCTGCATGGCGGTCTGGCGCGGAGTCTGCTCATCCACGCCGGGAATCAACAGCTGACCAGGGGCGGTGCCGTTCTCGATGCTGCTCGTCTTTCCTGGCGAGGACGCCGCAGTGGGCGGCCGCTCCGTGATCTGCAACTCCTGGGCCGCGGACTCATTTCCCGGATCGATCTGCAGCGCCCGGGCAAATTCGTTGATGGCTCCTGGAACGTCGCCGGACTGACGCAGCACCCGGCCGCGGTCAACGTGCAGGTTAGCAGCGGTGTAACGCAGCCGCTCAAAGCGCTCGCGGTAGCGAATGTCCGCAGGAGTCTTCAGGTGGGCCTGACGGTAGGCTTCAAACGCCGCGTCGTAGTCCTCGCGGTTCTCCGCGGCGAGGCCACGTTTGTTCCATGTTCCGGCCGATTGCGCGTGTGCTCCGGCGGCAAAGAGTCCAAAGAGCAGAAGGGTAACGCCGCCTAGCCGCATCTTTTGTATCCACCGCAGCTTCAAACCCCTGATTCCCGTCTGGCGGTGCACCATGCTCGCGACCCGTTCTCCCCCGCCCCGTACTTCCGGCTCGCCCGCGGGCCACAGAAAAAGCGACGCGTGCCCGGAGGTCGGCGCCGGCTTGGCCTGTTTCGCGATTTCGAGCAGTGGATCGGGCTCTCCAGATACTACCATCGTGCTCCCCTGCTCCCTGGCTCTGCGGATCGTCCTCCGGTGCCTTTCGAGAGACCTCCGGCGTGACGGTTGCGGGCAATCCGCTGGCTACCCGTCCCATCGCACGGCGGCTACGAGGTTGCCCGGAACCATGACGCTTGGACGAAGCCGGACGCGCATCGTTTTCGGTTGCGACTAGCACTTTCGTGGTGCTTGACGTGTGACATGCTGCCATGATCTCCCGGCTGAAGCGCTTGGCGGTCTGCTAGCATCCGATACCGGAGTGTCGTTCCCTGCGCCTCGCAAGGACAAGAGCCGCCGGGAAGACCCTTCGCCCACAACGGAATGCCCCGATCCCTTTCCAATCCGACCGTGCCAACCCAGACGCGCCCCGCAGCGGTGAAGGCCAAGGATCGCGACCCTATTGCGATGGGCTCGCGCGATGCTGCATTCAATCGCTCAGCCAGCTTTAATTACTTTCTGGAGGATCGCTTCGAGGCCGGCGTTGCCCTTCGCGGGACCGAGGTGAAATCCATCCGCGAAGGCAAGGCCAACCTCAAGGACGCCTACGGCCTGCTCAAGGACGGTGAGTGCTTTCTGCTGAACGCACACATCGGCTCGTTCTCGCACGGCAACGCCATGAATCACGAGGAGCTGCGCACCCGCAAGCTGCTGCTGCACAAGCGCGAGATCGAAAAGCTGTTCGCGGCCACCAAGCAGAAGGGCTACACGCTGATCCCGGTCCGGCTCTACTTCAAGAACGGCCGCGTGAAATGCGAGGTGGCGCTCGCCAAAGGCAAGCAGGACTGGGACAAGCGCGCCACGGAACGCAAGAAAGAGACCGATCGCGAGACCAGGGCCGCGGTCGCGCGCTCGCAACGCCGCTAGGTCGAGATGATTTCAGCAAGAGAGACGCCCCAGGGATCCGCCTGACTCGGCTAAACTTGGCCCTGTGACCACCAAGCTTCTCTTCCAGGATCCCGCCGGTTTTGCCGCACCCCTGCTCGCTGTCTTTGCCGTGGACATCGCCACGGGTCCCGGCGCGGAGCCCTCGCCGGCGCTGCTGACCACCTCCGATGCGCTGGCCGATGCAGCCGCCCGCTGGCTGACCACGGGTGAGTTCAAGGCCACCTCCGGCGAGACTCTGCTGCTGCATGGCCCGGCCCACACCAGCGCGGAACGGCTCGTCGTGATCGGCTTGGGCAAGGTAAAGTCGTTGACCCCCCATGAGGTGCGCAAGGGTGCCGGAACGGCGGTGCGCTTTGCCAAGGCCCGCGGTCTACGAGATCTCACCATTGCCTTCCCGGAGGATCATGCGCTCGACGACGAGCACCTCGATACTCTGCCCTGCGAGCTGACCGCCCGCGCCCTGGTGGAAGGGGCGTCCCTTGCCGATTTCGACATCGACACCTACCGCTCCGATCGCAAGGATCAGTCGCTCACGACGCTTACCGTGTTGTGCACCGAGACCGAACGCAAAAGCCAGGCCGAGATGCAACACGGCTTCGACGAAGGCGTAATTGTTGGTGGCGCTCAGAACTTCGCTCGTACGCTGGTCAATGAGCCCGGCAACGTCCTCACGCCCACGGAACTCGGCAAGCGCGCTGCCGCCATGGCTGCAGAGGTAGGACTTAGTTGCGAGGTACACTCCACCGACAAGCTGCACGAGCTCGGCATGGGGGCCTTTGCCGCCGTCGCGCAGGGCTCATCAGAGCCGCCCGCACTGATTGTTCTGCGTTATGAGCCCGCCACCGCGCCCCCAGCTGAACAGCCCGTTATCGGTCTCGTGGGCAAAGGCATCACCTTCGACACCGGTGGCATCTCCATCAAGCCCGCTGACAACATGGACAAGATGAAGTACGACATGGCCGGCGCGGCCGCCATGCTCGGGGCCATGCGCGCGATAGCCCTGCTGAAACCCGCCGTGCGCGTGATCTGCGTCGTCTGCTCGGCGGAGAACATGCCCGATGCCCGCGCCTACAAGCCCGGTGACGTGCTCACCGCGATGTCCGGCAAAACCATTGAGGTGCTCAACACGGACGCCGAAGGTCGCCTTGTTCTCGCCGACGGCCTGCACTACGCGCAGCAGCTTGGGGCCACGCGCCTCATCAACGCCGCGACGCTCACCGGCGCCGTCGGCGTCGCGCTGGGCCTGCTCAATGCGGGCCTCTTCTCCAATGACGACGCAACCACGCAGCAGTTTCTGGATACGGCGGCCGTCAGCGGAGAGAAGTTCTGGCGCCTGCCGTGCACCGACGACTACCGCGACCAGATCAAAAGCGCCATCGCCGACATCACCAACACCGGCAATTCGCGCTACGGCGGCGCCATCACCGCGGCCATGTTTCTCAAAGAGTTTGTCGGCGACACACCCTGGATCCACCTCGATATCGCCGGCACCGCCTGGATCGATACCGACAAGGCATGGCAGAGCAAAGGCCCGAGCGGCGTGGCCGTACGCAGCATTACGGAGTGGGTGAGGAGCTACGCCCGCTAGCTAGGAACCTTCGCCTGAAACGGCACGCCGATCGCGGTGCAAGATACCCACTGCGATGAACTTCGGACCGCACCGAATACCCTGATCCGTGGAGGACGTCCCAGATGAAACGTCGCGAAGTCATAGAAGCGCTCACCATCGCTGCTGGCGCTGCACTGCTACCGGAGTCTCTTGCGACTGCACAGGGAACGCCCGCTCCCAAGAGTTTGCCGCGGGAAAGGGTGACAGGCATCGGCGGTGTGTTCTTCCGGGCGCATGATCCCAAAGGGTTGGCTCAGTGGTATCAGGATCACCTGGGTGTCTTTGTAACTCCAGAGAGCTCGAGTGATCCGGTGTGGAATCAACAGGCCGGACCCACGAGCTTCACACCCTTTCCCGAGAAGACCAACTACTTTGGAGACGCAGCGAAGCAATGGCTGATCAACTTTCGAGTGAATGATCTCGACAGAATGGCGGCCCAGCTGGAGGCTGCGGGAACGGTGGTAAAGATCGATCCCACGACCTACCCGTACGGTCGCTTCGCGCGCTTTCACGATCCGGAAGGAAACCCCGTTGAGCTCTGGCAGCCCGCGGCCGCTCGCTAGGGTTCTGGCAAACTCAGCTGGTCTCTGACGATTGCATTCTGCGGACAACTCCGGATGCTTGGTCCTGTAGGAGCCAGTATGGGGCACACGTGGCCTCAACCGCGTTTGTGAGCAGTCGTCCGCCTCACGATCACTGGTTGTGTGCGACGGAAGCGGTGATGCGCATCCCTCTGCAGTGATTCCAACCTGCTTAGTTCTAGCTTCGGGTCAGGTACTCGCAGTCCTGTTCGGAGGTGGGTCTAATTCGTCTTTCTCGGCAACGCTTGCCGCATGGAGCGACCATCCCTCTTCACTCAACGGCGCACACTCAGACAAACCATGCATTGAACGAGTTTCGGGAACAATCCATCGATAGCTGGGGTCTATCCTTTCAGCTCCACCCGTGGTTCCTGAGGCGTCATGCGTGTATGCACCACAATTTATCTCGTGTTGCTGGCGGTTAGCTCCGTCCACGCTGTAAAAGCGCAACTAACACCCCAGCCGGAGGACGTCGCTGGGCGATGGGAGTCTCCGGACGGTCGAGGCGGAGAGGTTGGCATGAATATTCTCGTATCAACGACAGTGCCCACCTCCGCCACACATAGGCTTGGCGTTCCGCAGCGCCTAGAAGACTTCGAGGTAGGTCTTTATCATCGCTCGCATTCTGATGTGGAACTGCTCGGTTTCAACTTCTTCACCACGTCCCCGAACGGAGGAGCGACCTGGGACGGACGGCGCTTGCAGATCGATCTTCGAAGCAAAGCTGAGCTGCCGGAGGTCCACGTCGCTCTTACCTGGAGCAACGTGACTCGGAGCTGGACTGGAACTTTCCAGCGTGGGTCATTCAAAGACAACGCAATAACCCTGAAGCGTCCATTTGGACCTGACAAGAGTCGCCTTCCTGGAACCTGGATTCTGGACAACGGCCCTGCCATCGAATGTCTTCACATCGCAGAGGCGCAGGATGGAAGCTACATAGGATGGAGCGACAGTATCCAGATTCCTGGACGGCTCCGGTACGCGGATAGTTCTCAACTTCCTGAACGCGCCTTTGAAAGATTTGGCGATATCGCGAACGTCAAATCCACTGAAGCGGATCGCGTTCAGGTAGAACTTAGCGCCTACACTGCCATGTGTTGTCCGCACCCATTCGTTGGCACCCTCTCTCGCGACGGCCGTTCCCTCGCAGGCGAATGGCCAGCAGGGCCAAACCAGACACCACATCACGCACGGTGGACGCGAGTGCAGGGGACCTCCTGCATATCGGCGTCAAGCCACCGTTAGCAATACTGCCCTATCGCATTCCCGCCAGTAATGGCCTCAACTGGCGAGAAGCGCGCTTCCCTGTACCGATGTCGCCTCGAGCCCAAATGGGCGATCGGCCCGAAGGGCAATCGCTGAGCCAGGATCGATTACCCGGATAGACGACTATCCATCCGGGTAAGGGTAGATACGCGCTGAATCAAGCCTCTGTTACCGCCGTGAGCCTCGGTGCTGCCGGCATGGATCTGTACCTGCCTCATCGTTTACTCATTCGCGATGGTAGCGGGCATCTTGCATCCTCAATTCGCCAGCGCCGCCCCGGCAATAACCGCTGCAACTTTGTCGAGGATTTGGTTCCAGCCCTCTACCTGTCCGCTCTCTCTTGCGTTCTCCATGGTTTCGTTTCCAATGAAGGTCAGCTTCGTCTGGCCGTTTCCGAAATCCTCAAAGATCGCCACGTCGTAGGCGTTGTCTATGGCTTCGTGTTCTATGCCGTAATGCGCCGGGTCAACCTTGTTTCCCTCCCGGTCGGAAAAGTACATGGAGGAGACGATCTTCTTGTGCAGCACAATCTCGTGGTATTCACCGCTATTCCAGAAGTCCTGCCCGTCCGGCGATCGCATGCAGCAAAGAAATTTTCCTCCCACGCGGAAATCCATCTGGCAAAAAGGCGCGGTGAACCCCTTTGGTCCCCACCATTGCATGACGTATTTCGGGTCAGTCCACGCCTTCCAAACCAACTCGCGTGGAGCATCGAAAACTCTTGTAATAACCATCCGCTCTGCTTCGTTACTCGTGTTCTTTGTCATCTCTGATCTCCGCTTCCTTTATCTGATTGACAACCACATCCAGCTTGTCCAGGCGTTCTTCCCAGCACCGGCGATAGTCCATAGCCCAGTCGCCCACTGTCCTGATCGCTTCGGGCCTGAGCGTGCAGACACTTTCTCGTCCACGCTTTGTCTTGATCACAATCCGCGCCCGCACCAGGTAGGCAATATGTTTCGAGATCATCTGCTGCGACAGGGCAAACGGTTCCGTTAAGCCGTGCACAGAGGCCGGCCCCCGTGAGAGCCGTTCAATCATTGCTCGCCGGGTTGGGTCGGCAAGAGCCGCGAACACTGTGCCTAACACATCCACAACCGTACGGTAGTGGATGCGCCGGCGAGTGTCAACGGTCTTTTTGCCCACCTATGCCACGCCCGGTCCTGGCGGCTGCGCTCTAGGAGGTACCATGGCCGTGAACGCCACGATCGCGCGGCGAATCCGCCCACCTGCAGTCAGCACCTGCTTACCTTTTCGCGTATCCAGGTACTCTCAGAGGAGGAGAGACAGCAAAGCCCCGCCGGCACAGCGAACATAGGCTGCGGCACTGCCGGACTTCCGAATCCGGAGATCCCGAAGGTCCGAAATTCCGAGGTCCGGACTTAAGCCGCCCACATCGAAGACTTTGCGCGGAAGTACACGAGGGGGGACGTATCATCCGTCCCAACCCTTACATCGCGCTCGGAACGCGGATGCCCAACCATCCCAGGACGCGAACCAGCTCTCGCCGTGCAACGGCCGCCGTCGCAAGCAGCAAAGCCCGCCGCGTCGCATCGGTCTCCTTCAGGATGTTGTGCCGGTGGTAGAAGTTGTTGAAGCTCTGCGCGAGCGTGAAGGCATAGCGCGCCAGGGTCGCCGGTTCTGCGGCCGCGATGCCCTGCTCCAGTACCAGCGTGAGGCGCGAGACCAGCAGCCAGAGCTCCCAGATGTCGTTCTCATTGGCTAACAGCGAAGCGAGATCGAGATTGGCAACAGCGGCCAACGCATCGGCCTCTGTTACACCGGCCTTGCGGAAAATGTTGGCCGCACGTACAGCAGCGTATTGAACGTAAGGACCGGTTTCGCCCTCAAAGCTGAGCGCGTCGCGGTAGTCAAACGCGATCACGGTGTTGCGTGTGAAGCGCAGCAGGAAGAAGCGTAGCGCACCGACGCCAATCGCTTCAGCGATCACCGCGCGCTCTCCGTCAGGCAGCTCGGGGTGACGATTGTCGACCTCGCTGCGCGCCGCCATGATCATGCGATCGATCAGGTCGTCAGCTTTCACGCCGAAGCCCTTGCGGCCACTCACCTCGATGTAAGCGCGGCCCTGGTCCTCTTCGCTCAGCTTGTAGCCGAGTTCCTGCGCGCAGCGTGGTGTCAAGGCGACCATGGCGTAGTTCAGATGCGTGTAGTGCTCGCTTTCCTCGGCGAAGCCAAGCGCCCGCAAGGCTTCTTTGACCTGCGTCTGCGGATCGTCCTGACGGGAGTCGATGACGTTATACACGGCGGTGGCATGGCCGAAGCTGGGATGCTCCCGTTCGCCTTCCATGGCTGAAATCCAGCAGGTGTGGTCGGGGTACTCCCGAAAGCGGGCGTACCCGAAATCCAGCCCCAGCAGACCGAACTTCCAGAGGTGGTACGCGATGTCCTTGCCGACGTAGGTCACCGTGCCGTTGGAGCGCAGGATGATCTTGGCATCCTCATCGACCTCACCCGGTGCCAAGGGCGCGGTACCGGCCCTCCGCATCACCCAGCAGCCCGCATTCTTGCCCAGCGTTTCCTTGTAGAGCACGCCCTTGTCGACCATGAGCTCCCGCGCTGCCTCCCAGAAGTGCAGGTGCAGGATTTCGCTCTCACGCGGCAGAAAGTCATACTCGATGCCGAGCCGCTCCATGGTCTCCAGATGGCGTCGCAGCACGCCGGTAGCGATCAGATCGCCGATCTCCGCGCAGTCATTATCGCCGGCCTCGATCTTGTGCAGGGTGTCCAGACGAATCGCCTTGCGCGCTGCGACCTGCGCCGGGTCGGCCTCGTACCACTGCGAGACCTGCGCATAGAGATCCCAGCACAGGTAGTCAAGCCGCTCGTTGGTCTCCAGCAGCTCGGTCAACCACTCGCGAACCTGCGCGAGCGACATGCCTTTCAGCACGGTCATTGCAACGACGATATCGGCTACCTGTACGCCGGTGTTGTCGATGTAGTTCTGTACGCCGAGGTCGTAACCCGCCTTCCACCCTGCCTGGTCCCCCTCGCCGCGGCGCAGCATGCGCGCCAAGCTGTCACCCAGCACGGCGTTGCGCAGATGTCCGACGTGCGCGGCTTTGTTGGGGTTGATACTCGTGTGTTCCAAGAGCCTGAAGCCCGGCCCACCAACGGCGCCGTGCTCATCGGCAGCGATGCGTCGCACGGTTGCGGCTCGGTCCAGCTTGATGTTCAGATAGCCCGGGCCAGCGATCTCCACGGCAGCAACACCGGGCGTTTCGGCCAGGGCCGATTGCAACTCCAACGCGATCGCACGCGGAGCCCTCTTTAGCCTTTTTGCGAGTTCAAAGGCGATAGGCAAGGCCATCTCGCCGAGCTCAATCTTCGGCGGCAGCTCCACGGCGAAGTTTCCCAGCTCGAGGTCATAGCGATCCTTCAGCATGGCGGTGACACACCGTTGCAGTTGCTCCTGCAGGATTTTGTACATGGATCCTCTTTTTGCGTCGGCTCGCGTTGTGTTTACGCAAGCCCGAGATCTTAGGTGCTCTTAAGGCAGCTCTACGGGTAATGTCTCGAGCTCATCGGCCAGCGGCCGGCGTCGTGCACGGTGAAGCCGGTGCGCCAAGAACCACGCGCCGCCTACCCCAGTGATCCCAAGAATCAGGTAAAGGTGCATCATCAGTCCGAAGAGCCCACTTGCTGCGGGACTGGCACCATGCCGCACCAGCGCATCTTTGCACGCCAGTTCAAAGGGACCGATGCCGCCGGGTGAACTGGGAATGAGAAAAGACAAGTTGGCCTCGGCCGCCGCCTGCCAGGGACCGATCGCGTCCGTAGTTAACCCGACAGCCTTCGCGAAGGAGACATATAGCAGCCCCTCGCAGGCCCAGGCGACGGCACTGTACAAAATCAGCAGCAGCGTCCCGGTAACACCAATATCGGTGATGCAGCCCAGCGCCAGCATGAGCCAGTGCTCCGCTTTTTTGACGGTTGGGTTCTGCGCACGAGCGAAGAAGCGCCCCAAGGGCGCCTGCAGGGCCTTTGCGCCAAACACCATCACCAGCAGACCCAGCGTGGAAACGACCATGCCGACCTCCGCCACCGTGCGCAGGTGGGGTGAAGCCCCCTGTCCGAACTGCGTGGTGATCGTAAACAGCACACCCAGCGAGACCACGTCCAGCAGCTTCTCCAGGATCACCGTGCTCAGCACGGCGGAGGGCGTCGCATTGACGTCGCTCGCGTAGGTAAAAATGCGCATGACGTCGCCGATGCGTAGAGGGAGGATGTTGTTGGCCGCCAACGACGTCATGAAAATGCGGGCACAATCAGAAAAGCGGGCGCCTACGCTACGCAACATGGCATAGGCGCGGTAGCAACGCACACCATATCCAGAGATGCTGAAGAAGAGGACACCCAGCACCCATACCGGCGCGACGACGTGCAGGTCGTGGAAGGCAGCCGGGTCAAAGCCGCGCTTCCCGCTCGGACCCACCCGCACAAAGGTCCACCACAAAAAGAACGCGCTCACGGCGAAGCCAGGTAGCGTCTTCAGCAGCTTTAAACGGCTTTCCCCTGAACCTTCTATTTCCTGTTCCATGCTTCCTTGTGACACACCCGTTCCACGCTCGCGATACAGTCAGAGAGTCGCATGGAGACGTCGCCCCATTGTACCGTTTCGCCTGCGCCGAACCTGTTGCGCCTGCTCTGGCTGTTTCCCCTTACGGTAGGTGTCCTTTTGGTTCAGGGATACCATCCCTGGGCTGAAGACGGCGGTCTCTACCTTGCTGGCGTCGAGTACCTGCTCGACCCCAAACTGTTTCCTGAGCAAACGGCCTTCGTCACCGAGCACCTGCGCTACTCGGTCTTTGCGCCCCTTGTTGCAGCGTCTGTGCGCTGGTCACACCTGTCGCTGTCGGCCGTGTTGTTCACTCTGTACCTGCTCAGTACAGCCCTGATGCTCTATGCAGCGCTGCGCGTGGCCGATCGCTGCCTGAGAACACGAAGTGGGCAGTGGACTGCTGTGTCGCTACTCGCGGCTTGGTGGACCATGCCGGTCGCGGGCACCTCACTGCTGCTGATGGACCCTTACGTTACCGCGCGAAGTTTGTCTACGCCGCTCTCATTGCTGGCGATCGGCGCAGCGCTTGATCCCTGGTCATCGCGCAAGCTTGGCTCCCTCACCCGACCCAACCCGGCCATCGTGTGCTCCCTGGCGCTTATCGGGGCTGCGCTGTTCCATCCGCTGATGGCCGGCTATGCGCTGGGTCTTGTGCTTCTCCTGCGTTTTCAACGCTTGAGGTCTGCCAACCGATGGTTCGCCACGATGAGCCTCACTGTGATGGTGCTCGCAACGCTGCTACAAGCTACAGCAAAGCCCGAGCCTCCGCCCGTGGTCCTCGCCGCGTATTCACGCTACTACTGGTTCCTGTCGCAATGGCAATGGTATGAGTGGCTCGGGCTGCTCGGCCCCGTGTTGATCTTTGCGGCGCTGTTGCGCTGGCGTCCTGCCGCTTTACGCGAAACAGCCAGCCTGGGCTGCAAGGCTGGGGTGAAGTTTGCCTGGCTGTCCCTGCTGGTGGCGCTCTGCCTCGGGCAGCGGCACTTTCACTCGCATCGCGTCGCCGGCCTGCAACCACTACGCGCCTTCTTGCCCCTGTACGCCTTTATGATTGTGCTGCTGGGCGGAGCAGTTGCCGGCTTTGCCGAGAGGCTCCGCATCGCGGTGCCAGGCTCATCGCGATTGCGCCTGATGGGCGTGCTGCCCGGGGTGTTTATTGCTGCGATGGCCCTTACGTTTTATGGCGTGCAGCGGGCGAGCTTTCCGGCTTCCCTCCACGTGGAGACACCCGGGCGCGTGAACCCCAACCCTTGGGTTCAAGCCTTCCTGTGGGCACGCGAACATACTCCCAACGAGGCTCTGTTTGCGCTCGACGCACGCTACGTCAATCTGAACGGCGAGGATGCGCAGACCTTTCGTGCCCTTGCCGAGCGCAGCGCCCTTCCAGATTTCTCCAAAGATGGTGGCGAAGCGGCAATCGCCCCGGCACTGGCCTCCGAATGGCTCCGAGGAGCCGCAGCGACAAAGCGTTTGAGCGATCTCGGGGACGACGAGCGCGACAACCTTCTGCGGCCCTTCGGCGTGCACTGGATGGTGCTCCGTGTCGCGGCGCTAACCCATCATCCTTGCCCTTACCGCAACAACACGGTGAAGGTTTGCTCGTTGCCCTGAACTCCTTGTGCACAGCCAAGTCGGGCTGGCCTCCGGACGTCCCGCCGCGGTAATACCGACTGCCGCTCACCGGATGCCCTGGAAGGCATGCGATTGGTGCGCTTCCTGCCTTGGCGCCGCACTGGCGGCGGTAGATTTCACTGCTCAGTCCACCGGGCGCTCCCTGGCTGACCCTGCGCAGACCTGTGGGTAAACCGCAGCCAGTGAGCCACGGCGCGCTAATCGTTGGCCACCAGGATCGGGCGCATAGTCAATCACCGTCATGCCCTCGGCGAGGCCTCGGGCACCTGTTGCGACGCGAATCGCAAACGGCAGCAGACGACTGCCCAGCCGCTATCGCATCACCTCGCGAACGTCCAGATGCAGGGCGGCGTCGCATCGAGCTACGTCAACAGGTAGGGAGGTTGTATCGGACGACCTTCCTATCTGTGAATCTCGCGAGTCAGGCTGCTTTCGCTGACCCAGCCGACGCGCGAAAAGATGGCGAGGACTCGCGCACCGGACTCGCGCACGGGACGGAGTTTTGTTCGGCGATTCCTCACGCAGCTCTGCGGCCGTAGGCGCTACGGTGATCGTGGATGCATGGCCTGCGCGTCCTGTACCGGCTTGGGTAGAGGTGTCGCTTGGATCCATGCAGGCAGACCGGAAAGGGACACCAGGTCTCCCGAAGCGCCTATGGCGTCGCTTCCGTCCGGGGCCGCACCAAGATCTGCAGCAAAGCGGAGATGCTTGCTGCTCCTCACGCTCTCGCAATCAGGAAGCCGCTCGTGGGCAGCAGGCGATCCCGCCATCTCGAGGTCAGAGTCAGTGGGCGTTGTAGCAAGTCCCGGTCCACGACCGGGCTCGGCAGCCGAAATTGCAAGCATCGTCGCCGCAGGAAGCAGCTGTGGAAGCAAGCCATAGGGACGACGCCGTTGCGGGAAGCGCTGGGGCTGCATCCCGTCTTCTTCGCCGAGCGAAGGTGTGGAGCCGGTTGCAACCTTGATCGTTGCAGGCTCACCCTGACCCTGTTCTAGAGAAGCGGAAGCAGGCGAAGCCGCGGCCTCGTCGGGGCAGGCCAGCCGGTTTGCTTCTAGACGACCTTGCACGACGGCTCCCCCCGCGTCATGGGCGCTTGCTCCCGCATGCACCCCGGCGCTGGCCTGTGCCTCGCGCTGGAGCTGAGCGGCGCGACGGCGTCCCTCGGCGCGAAGCTTACGGCGGGCTCCTAAGAAGTCACGGTAGCGGGCATCGCGAAGACTTGCCAAGGCAGAGGAGGCCGCGACATCCACTGGGATCTCCCAGAGAAGTTCCTTGCTTTCCACTTCTGGTGCACTGCCGTTCATTCGTTCTCCTGGCCCCATAAATCCCTTGGTCTTACGCCACAACCCGATGGTGCTAGCGAGATGTTGTGCCGATCTCTCTGCCCAATCATGGCCCGAGGCTACGTCCCTGGTGCAGGCGGAGCAATGCAACGGACGGAACAACGCGAAGGCGGAGGAGGCACCCCTAAACTCCTTCGGTAACATCCACTTCGCACTCACCGTACCGTCGTCGGACAAAACTGGAACCCCGCGGCGGCCTCAGCCCTGTGCTAGCCTTTACAGGAGCGAGCGGGTAGCTCAGTCGGTAGAGCATCGCCCTTTTAAGGCGTTGGTCCTGGGTTCGAGCCCCAGCCCGCTCACCACCCTTCCGACCTAGAGATTCTGATCAAAAGTAAGGAACTCAGAGACGTGACGGCCTACGACGTCTCCTTCTGTGCGTGGACCATCCCATGGACCGCTCTCTCCACGGATCAGTCCTCGATATTCCATCCCTTGGCACGCTCCACGGCCCGGTGCCAACGTCGGCGTTGTGACTCGGCCCAACTCCGGTCCCGAGTTGGCAAGAAGACCGTCAACTCCGGGTCAGGCTGCCCAAAGGCCTCCGGTCCAGGCCAGAACCCCACGGCCAGACCCGCCAGACCGGCCACACCCAATGCCGTTGTCTCCAACACTGCCGGCCGCTCCACGGGCACGCCGAGCAGATCGGCCTGGAACTGCAGCAGCAGATTGTTAGCGGCGGCCCCACCATCCACGCGCAGGGTCCCGAGCGGCGCAGACATGTCGCTTTCCATAGCCTGGAGCACATCGCTAACCTGGAAGGCGATGGATTCAAGCGCCGCGCGAGCGATGTGGCCGCGCGTGGTTCCCCGCCCCATCCCAATCAGCATGCCGCTCGCGTAGGGATCCCAATGCGGCGCTCCCAGGCCGGTGAAGCCCGGCACCAACACAACGCCGGCGCTGTTCGGCACGGAGGCGGCCAAAGCCTCGATCTCGCCACTGCTGGCAAAGAAGCCCAGTCCGTCACGGAGCCATTGCGTCACCGCGCCGCCGCTGAAGATGGAACCTTCCAGCGCAAATTGCGGTATTCTTCCTGGCGAGCAGGCGAGGGTAGTCAGCATACGGTGCTCGCTCAGCAGAAACTTCCCTCCGAGATGCCGCAGCAGGAAACATCCTGTGCCGTAGGTATTCTTGGCGTCGCCCGGCGTCACGCAGCGCTGGCCAAAGAGTGCGGCCTGCTGGTCACCGGCGACCCCGGCGATCTCGATGCCCGCCAACCCCGCGGGCGTCGTCACCGGGCCGAGCCTCTCGCTGGACCAGACCACCTCCGGCAGCAGCGGCGCGGGCACTCGGAAGAGCCGCAGCAGCTCCGGGTCCCAGCGGTCCTCGACGAGGTTGTAGAGCAGCGTGCGCGAGGCGTTGGTACGGTCGGTGACGTGACGTTTGCCCCCGGTCAGATTCCAGATCAACCAGCTGTCCACCGTGCCGAACGCGAGTTCGCCGCGCTCCGCCCGGGCACGCGTACCCGGCAGATTATCCAGGATCCAGGCGATCTTTGTGGCGGAAAAGTAGGGGTCGAGGCGCAGCCCGGTGCGGCGACGTACCTCGTCCTCCTCCCCGGCGGCGATCATCTGCTGGCATGCCTCTGCCGTGCGCCGGTCCTGCCACACAATGGCGTTTCCCACAGGTTGGCCGGTCGCGCGATCCCAGACGAGGGAGGTCTCGCGCTGGTTGGCGATGCCCAGGGCGGCCACGTTACGGGGCTGCACCCCGTTACGCTCGAGTACCTCAATCGCCGCGCTGCGTTGCGAGGTAAGGATCTGAAAGGGGTCGTGCTCCACGATGCCGGGTTTATCGGCCGGGATGATTTGCGCGAGCTCGCGGTACGCGGTCCCGACCACCGCTCCGGTGCTGTCAAACAGCAGCGCGCGCGAGCTGGTAGTGCCTTGATCCAGGGCGAGGATGTACGGCGCCACGAGCCTCCCGGCAGTGTGCAAGCGGTGCGAGCGCTCTCACCTTAGCAGACCGACACGGATTCCGTGGTGGCTCGTCACGGTGGAGACGTTTACGTCGGCTGCCACCCATGTTGCGCTTGCAGAGAGCCTACTGACTCCGCGCAAACCGCAGTGATACACCCGCACCGATGAGGTAGTTGTTTTGGTGCTGGTTGGCAGCGTTGGCAAAGTCGGTCAGGTAATAGTCCACCTGCAACAGGCGCACGGCGAACTTGTAGCTGAGAGGAACGTCCAGTCCCGCGCCGACGCGAGCGGCGGTAGCGTAGGTGCCATCCCCCGCACCGGCGATACCACCGCCGGCGTGAGCCACCCCGACCAGCACCTGGCCGAACGGCTGCAGCATCGGCAGCCGCCGCTGCGTGACGTAGTAGCGGGCCCCCGCCAGATACGAGACCAGAGTCAGCGAGTTTCCCGTGCCCGGACCGTTCTTGGCCGTGACCACGCTGATGTCGACCACCCCCGCGGTGTGATCGGTGAGCAGGGTATGCGACATCGAGAAGCCCCCGCCCGTGATGCTGAAGCAGCCACACTGCCCGGGCTGGGTGTTGGAGTGGACATACTGATAGGTCAGCGAGGCGTCACCGCCGCGCGAGCCGCCGGTCGCCACTGCCTGACCGAAGACCGCTGAACCCATTCCGAACAGGAAAGCTGCTGCAAGTGCAAGGCGTCGCACTGGATTACCTCATGGCTTCTTCAGAAATCATTTGCTACGGCGCGGTCACCGTTGCGGAGAGATTGGTGACCACGGTCTGCTCCCAACGACTGCCGGTGGAGGAGGTCAGGTAGATGTACGCCACAGGCGGCGCGTTCACCGGACCGGAGAATACCTGGGCGCCGTTCATCGTGACGGTCATGGAGCCGTTCACCAGCGAGACGGTGTAGACGTTCGAGACGGTCGCTCCGGCGGTAGCAAGCGCCGTGATGTTGGTATTGGTGTAGAAGTACGGGTTCTCCCAAAGCGCCGCCTCTCCACGACCGACTCCCAGGTAGGGCACGGACGGATCGCCATTGTTGTAGTAATCATCGAAGGCCACCACCAGACCGGGGATGCCCTCGGCCCCGAGACCCTGCCCCGACAAGCCGGTGCTGGTCAGCGTTGCCCCCAGTGAGGGGTCCCCGAAGACCAGAGCGTAGCCGTCGGCGGGTGGTGTGCTGGTGTTGCTGGTCGTGACGGTAAAGCTCAGCGTGATGTTGCCGGTCGACAGGAGCGTCGGCCAGACGATCGCACCATGCTGATCCTGGAGGGCCCCGGTCAGCTGGTGGCCACAGGTGCTGTCCATGGACACCGCGTTGCCTGCCAGAGTCCAGCCCGTGCTGCAAACCGGTATGTTGGCCAGCGGCCCCACGAACAGTGAAGCCGTGCTGCTGTTTACCGTCGTTGTTGTGCCATTGCTTACGGCGACATAGAACACCGCGCCTGTGTCTGTGGCCGCCGTCGACGCCTGCGTGTACGTGCTGCCTGTGGCCCCGGCAATGGGTGCGAAGGTGGCGCTGCCGGCGGCAGCCTCATACCACTGGTAGGTGAGGGGCAGCGCCGAGATGGCCGCTACCGTGTACGTCGCGGGCTGGCCGGGCAGGGTGTAAACCGTGCTCGGCTGCCCCGTGATGACGATCCCGCTACCGACGGTCAGCGTGGCTTGGTTGGAGACTGCCTGGCCGTAGCCGTTGCTCACGACGACGAAGTATTCATCCTGATCGTCACTCACATTTGTAGCGGTAGCCGGAACTGTATAGATAGGCAGGGTCGCGCCGGTGATGAGTTTGCTCGTGCCCACCGCGCTCCCGGCGGGGATCTGGTACCACTGGTAGCTGAGAAGCGGCGTTCCGGTAGCAACGATGCTGAAGGTAGCGACACCACCCACAGCCGCCGTTTGGTTCACCGGCTGCAGCGTGATGTTCGGCGGCACGTTGCCAAGGGCGACCGTCAGCGTAGCGCTGAGGCTCTGGAGGGGGTTGCCGCAGGCATCCTTGATGATCACGTAGAACTGCTCGCCGTTATCGGAGGCCGACACCGCCGCACTCGTGTAAGTGCCGCCCGTAGCCCCGGCAATCTTCACGCCTGCCGTGCCCCCCACAGGGATCTCGTACCACTGATAGCTGAACGGCGCGTCACCAATTGCGCCGGCGATAAAGGTCGCTGTCTGCGTCGGCTTTACCAGCACGGACACTGGCTGCAGGACGATCGAGGTGCCAATCGTGAGCGATGCCACGTTGGAGACGACAGAGCCGGCAGGATTGGACACGACCACGGTATAGTCACTGGCCGCGATTCCGGGAATGGCAGCCGCGACGAAAAAACTGCTGCTTGTGGCGCCGCTGACCAGCGTCGGCCCGAGATACCACTGGTAGGTGGCTGCGTAGCTGGCCGTCACCGATAGGGTGAAGGAGGCGTCCTTGCAGACACTCTGGCTGATGGGCTGCACCGTAATGACGGGCTTGCTCACAGTGATCGTTGTCGAGACCGACTTGGTCGGATCGTCCACGCTCGTGGCGGTGATGGTGTAGGTTCCGGCGGTGTTGGGCGAGGTCCACACGCTTGTTCCTGCGGCAAAGCTGCCCGCGCCCGCACTCCAGGTCAGCGTATTGGTGTAGCCACCCTGCGCAGTGGCGTTGAACGTCACCTGGCCGGGTGCCACGGTGCTGTTGGCCGGGGCGATGGGCGAGATCGTGACGTGTTGCGCGACATTGAAGCTGGCGGTGGCGGAGTTGCTGCCGTAGCTGCCCGCCGCCGCCTGGGTGGCCTCCAGCACCACCGTACCTGCCCCCGTCAACGTCACGGTGCTGCCCACGACCGTTGCCGGCCCGCTCACCACCGTGTACGTGAGGGTGCCTGCCGAGTTCGAGGTGGCACTCACCGCGAACGCTGGATCACCGAAGGTGTGATTCGGCACCACGAAGGTGATCGTGGGCGTCTCCGCGGCTACGGTGAAGGTGGCGCTCGCGGAGCCTCCGGCGTAGTTCCCCGCCGCGGCCTCCGTCGCGCTTAACTGCACAGGACCCGCGCCCGTCAGCGTCACTGTGCTGCCATTTACCGTCGCGTTGCCACTCATGACGGCATAGGTGAACGTGCCTGCGGAAGTGGAAGTCGCCACCACCGTAAAGGGTGCGTCCCCATAGGTGTGGTTGGCGACACTGAAGACGATCGTGGGCGCTTTACCCGCGACCGTGAAGGTTGCGTTCGTCGAGGCCGCGTTGTAGTTGGTGGTCGCGGCTTGGGAGGCCTGCAGCACCACGGTGCCTTGCCCTGTCAGGGTGATCTGGCTGCCCGCAACAGTGGCCGGACCACTGACGAGGGTGTACGTGATGGTGCCCGGCTCGGTCGAACTCGCGCTTACCGTAAACGCGGGGTCGCCGGAGGTATGGTTCGGCACCGTGAACGTGATGACCGGGGTCGCCGGCGCAACAGTAAAGGTTGCCGAGGTAGTCGCGGCGGCGTAGTTGCCAGCCGCCACCTGGCTCACGCCCAGCGTGACGGTACCCGCGCCGGTCAACGTCACCGTGTTGTTCACAACACTTGCGGGGCCAGAGGTGACGGTGTACGCAAGAGCACCCGAGGAAGGCGTTGCCGCGTTTACCTGAAAGGGCGCATCGCCAAAGGTGTGGTTGGCCACACTCAGGCTGAGCGCGGTAGCCTGGGCCGCCACGGTGAAGGTTGCTGAAGCCGAGCCACCAAGGTAGTTTCCGGCCGCAGCCTGGGTTGCGCTGAGCGTGACGTTGCCGGGACCGTTAAGGGTCACAGTGTTGCCCGAGATGCTCGCCTGACCGCTTGTCACGGTGTAGGTGAAGGTACCGGTGGAGTTGGACGCAGCATTGACCTGGAATGGGGTATCGCCGTAGGTGTGGTTGGCCACGCTGAAGGTGACCGTGGAAGTTACCGCACTGACGGTGAAGGTGGCTGAACCGGTCGCGGCGGTGTAGTTGCCGGTAGCAGCCTGGCTTACGCCGAGCACCACCGTTCCCACCCCGTTGACGCTGACGCTGTTGCCCGCAATTGTCGCCGGTCCACTCGTGACGCTATAGGTGAGCGCGCCGGTGGAGTTTGAGGTTGCATTCACCGCGAAGGCTGCGGCCCCGAAGCTCTGGTTCGCGACGTTGAAGCTGATCGTGGGTGTGGCGGCACTCACAGTGAAGCTGGTGCTGGCTGTCGCAGCGGCGTAGTTCCCCGCTGCGGTTTGGCTTGCCGCCAATGTCACCGGACCCGTGCCCGTGATGGACACGGTGCTGCCGATGATGGTGGCATTGCCGCCGGTGACGCTATAGGTGATCGTGCCGCTGGAAGCCGAGGTCGCGCTGACCGTGAAGGCTGCGTCGCCGAAGGTGTGATTCGGCACCGCGACGAATTTCAGGGTCGGCGTCTCTGCTGTCACCGTGAAGCTCGTTGTCGCCTGCGCCGCCGCGCCGTAGTTGCCCGTGGCGGGTTGGTTCGCCGTCAGGACCACAGTGCCTGTGCCATTCAGCGTGACCGTATTGCCGACGATCGTCGCCGGGCCACTCCCCACGCTGTACACGATTGTGGCGGGTGAGGCCGAAGTCGCGCTGACCGTGAACGCAGCATCACCGAAGGTATGGTTCGCAACCGGAGCGAAGGTGAGTGTGGGCGAGGAAGCCGCAACGGTGAAGCTTGCCGAGGCTGAGCCCCCGCCGTACCCCGGAGCCGGCGCCTGGCTGGCGCCCAGGGTGACGGTTCCAACACCGGTCACCGTAACGGTGTTCCCCGCGATTGTGGCCGGCCCGCTCGTGACGGTGTAGGTGATCGCGCCCGCTGAGGCAGAGCTTGCAGTGACCGTGAAGGCCGCGTCGCCAAACGTGTGGTTGGCTACAGGCGTGAAGGTCAGGGTCGGGGTCGCAACACCGACATTGACGAAGGTAGTCGTTGTGGCTGCGGTATAGTTTGCGTCCGCGACTTGGCTGGCGCTTAACAGGACAGTTCCGTCACCGGTGATCGTAACCATGTTGCCCACTACCGTCGCCGGCCCGCTCACAACGGCGTACGTTACCGTGCCGGTGCTCGCAGAAGAGGCTGTCACCTTGAAGGGGGCCTCGCCAAAGATCTGCGAAGGAATGGGCGCAAAGGTCAGCGTGGGTTTTGCAGGCAGAACGCTGAAGCTCGCGGAGGCTGGCGTGGGCGCGGCATAGTTGCCGCTCGCTGCCTGGCTGGCTGCCAACACAACTGTCCCCGTACCGTTGACCGTCACAGTGTTCCCGACGATCGTTGCCGGTCCACTCGTTATCGAATACGTCACCGCTCCGGCTGAGGCCGAGGTGGCGCTGACCGTAAAGGCCGCGTCCCCAAAGGTGTGGCTGGCGATAGGTGCGAAGCTGAGGGTCGGGGTCGCGCTGCCTACGGCAAAGCCGGTCTGCGCTGTCCCCGCGTTGTAGCTGCCGCTGGCAGCCTGAATTGCGCTCAGGACAACCTGCCCGTTCCCGGTAAGCGTAACGGTGTTGCCGACGACCGTTGCCGGACCGCTCACCACCGTGTACGTGATCGCACCGGCGGAGGCTGACGTCGCGTTGATCGTGAACGGAGCATCGCCGAAGGTGTGATTTGGCACCGGCGTAAACGTCAGCGTCGGCGTCGCGTTGGCGACCGTAAACGTGGTCTGTGCCGTCGTCGCGTTGTAGCTGCCGCTGGCTGCCTGGCTGGCGCTCAGGACCACCGGACCGCTGCCGGTGATGGTCAGGGTGTTACCCGCAACCGTCGCCGGGCCACTCACCACCGTGTAGGTAACCGGGCCGGAGGAGGTCGACGTAGCACTTACGGTGAAGGGCGCGTCGCCGTAGGTGTGGCCTGGTACAGGTGCGAAGCTCAAGGTAGGGGTGGCAGTGCCTACTGTCACGCTTGTCTGCGCGCTGGCGAGGCCATAGTTGCCCGCGGATGCCTGGCTGGCCCCGAGTACGACGGTGCCATTGCCGGTCAATGTAACGGTGTTGCCCGTGATCGTTGCCGGGCCACTCACCACGGTGTAGATCACGGGGCCGTTCGAAGCCGAGGTTGCAGTGACTGTGAAGGGTGCGTCACCGTAGCTGTGCGCCGGGATCGGCGCAAAGGTGAGCGTCGGCACAGCCGAAGCCACATTGAAGGTCGTGGTGGCTACCGCGGACGCAAAGCTGCCACTGGCCGCCTGGCTCGCGCTAAGAATGACCATGCCCACACCGGTCGTGGTCACGATGGAACCCGACACCGTAGCCGGGCCGCTCACCACCGCGTAGGTGATAGCGCCCGTGGAAGCGGAGGTCGCACTAACATTGAGGGCAGCGCTTCCGAACACCTGCGGCGCTACCGGTGTAAAGGCCAGCGTCGGCACCTCGGCAGACACTGTAAAGGTGGTATTCACCGTGGCAACGCCGTAGCCGTTCGCGGCTGCCTGCGTCGCGCTCAGCACGACGGTGCCCGCACCCGTGATTGTCACGAGATTGCCGGAGATTGACGCCGGGCCGCTCACCACCGTGTAGGTCACGGCGCCACTAGAAGCAGACGCGGCACTTAACGGGAAGGGCGCATCACCATAGCTGTGTGACCCGACCGGGGTAAAGGTCAGAGTCGGTGTCTGGATACCTGCGGTGAAGGTAGTTGAAACCGTAGCCGCGGCGTAGTTACCGCTTGCCGCCTGGCTGGCACCCAGCGTGACGCTACCGCCGCCGGTCACCGTCACCAGATTGCCTATGACGGTCGCGGGACCGCTAATGACGCTGTACGTTACGGCACCTGCGGAGGCCGAAGTGGCGATCACCGCAAACGGCGGGCCATTCACCACGGGCACAGCGACTGGCGAGAACTGCAGCACCGGCACCGCGGCGTTCACGCTAAAGCTGATCGAGGCGGTCGCGGCGTTGTAGCTCCCGGCGGCGGCCTGGCTCGCGCCCAGAACCACCGTGCCCGTGCCCGTGACTGTCAGGACATTGCCGGCGAGCGTAGCCGGACCGCTGGTAACGCTGTACGTCAGCGTGCCGGTCGACGCCGAGGTAGCGCTTACCGGGAATGGAGCAACCCCGTACGTCTGTGTGGCGATCGGCGCAAAAGCCAGCGAGGCGGTCTGCGCGGCTGGGGTGAACGTCGTCGTGGCCGTGGCTGCGATGTAATCGCTGCTCGCGGCCTGGCTGGCGCCGAGCACCACGGGCGCTGTCCCGGTGACGGTTACGAGATTTCCAACAACCGTCGCAGGGCCGCTGATGACCGTGTACGTCACCGCACCACTTGAAGCCGAGGACGCGCTGACCGCGAACGGAGCGGATCCTGCCGTAATCGCGGGCACCGGCGCAAAGGCGAGCTTCGGCACCGCCGGGTTCACAGCAAAGGTCGTCGTCGCTGCGCCGGCTGCGTAGGTGCCGCTGGCCGCCTGGCTGGCCGAAACCACCACAGGTCCCACGCCTGTGAGGGTCACCGTGTTCCCCGCGATCGTCGCGGGGCCGCTGACGACCGTGTAGGTCACAGCGCCACTAGAGGCTGAGGACGCATTGATCGGGAAGCTGGGACTGCCGTAGGTCTGTGCGCCGATCGGCGCGAACTGCAGCGCTGGGACGGCGGAGTTTACCGTCAGCGTGGCGGGCACGCTTGTGGCGCTGCCCACACCATTGGAGACCGTAACCGTGTACGCGACCATTCCCGTCGCAGAGACCGCGGGGGTGGTGTAGGCGGCCGTGTTCGCTCCGCTGATCACTGCCCCGTTCGCGAACCACTGGTAGCTCAGCGGCGCTGTGCCGGAGGCGGCCACGTTGAAGGTCGCCGTTCCGCCAATCGCGATCGTCTGGCTTAGGGGCTGGGTCGTGATCACCGGCGGTGTCTGCACAGTCAGCGTTCCCACGCTGGTGGCCGTTCCGCCCGCGTTGGTGGCCCCCACGGACATCTTGGAGCCGGTATCGCTCGCCTGTGCCACCATCGCAAGCTTCGTTCCGGTGGCCCCGCTGACCGCGGTGCCGTTCTTGTACCACTGGTAGGTGATCGGTCCCGTGCCCGTCGCGGCGACCGTAAAGGTTGCGGTCTCGCCTGCCTTCACTGTCTGGTCGCCTACCGCCGCCGTGATGGTCGGCTTGAACTCACCCCAACCGCCGCCGCAGCCGCTGAGCCCCACCGCCACCAAGATCAACGTCAGGAAGCCAAGCAACAGACGCAAACCCTGCAGACTCAAGCCACCCTGGCGACCACCCTTGGCGAAGGGCGTCATTGCCGCCTCAGATTCGTCCAGGAAGCGCTCGAAGGAGGCGGGGGTCTGCAGTGGGAAGCGAGGCTGAGCATTCAGAGCTGGCATGGGACTCCTGAAGAACAAGGGGTGCGCCCGCAGAAGGAGCGCAACCGGAAATAAGCGGGATTACCCGCGAAGGCGTGCCTTACCTGATCCGCCGCGAGGTGCAGTGTCGGCGGGAGAGATCCGGAGCGGGCGCGGCTCCTCGCCACGGCTGTCCCAACTGCGAACACCGACGGCGAGAGGTGCGGGCGACCCGTAACATGATCCGGGTACTTTGGTACTGTGAGGATCACCCCGTGAGTATGGAAGCCGTACTTCTACCCCGGTAATCCCACCTTTGCGCCAGCCCGCGACACTTCCCCGCCACGCCGTACCCCTTTTGGGCCAAGGCACAGTCGGGCTGGAGCAAGCGGTGCGGAAGTCGCCTCAGCTGTTCAGCTCAGGCAGTTCGGCGCAGCTAGGTTGGGCTATTTGGTGTGGCTCAGGAGGTCGGCTTGGCGGGCGCGTCCATCCGCGCATAGAAGTCCGTTGCAAAGCGCCGGCTGTAGTCCTCGAGCAGGTCACGGACGCGCGACGCCGAGGTCGAGCGCACGATCAGTCCGGCATGGTGGTGCTTGCGCAGACGGTGCACGATCTCCGGCGCGTCGTAGGCCCCGGTGTCCGGCCATGGCTGCCGCGCCAGGCAGATGACGCTGCCGGCGTACTCGTCGCGGCTGGACGGCAGCTCGTAGGCTTCGCCCCCCAGCTGTGCCGCCTCCATGCGCGCCCACTCCACCCAGGGGTTCAGGCCGCTGGCGGCCTCGGCCACCTCTGCGATGTAGGCACCTCCTACCCGGGCGGCGGTCTCCAGGAAGTAGAACTTCCCATCAGCGTGCGAGCGGATGAACTCGCTGTGTGTGGGCCCGGTCCCCATCCCTAGGGCCCGCAATGTTTGCGCATGAACAGCAAGCAGAGCCTCGGCCTCTCCGCTTCCCCGATCCAACGTTCGGGTGGAGAAGATGCCGCCTGCATGCATCGTGTCGAACGGCGGCTGGCCGTACTTATGGCCGAGGGCGAACAGCAGCTCGTCTTCCCAGCTCAGCCCCTCCACGTGGTAGATCTCTCCCGGCACGAAGCGCTCGACGAGGTGGAAGCTGGCCGCTTCACCCAACTGCTGCAGCATGGGCCACACGGCATTTGGATCAGAGAACTTCTGAATGCCGATGGCCGATGCACTCTCACGCGGCTTCAGCATCCATGGCCCGGAGGTGCGTTGAAGGAACTCCCAAAGTGCGTCGTGATTGGCCACCCCAATGAATTCCGGCACGGGCACACCACCCCGGGCGGCCGTTTCACGCATCGCCAACTTGTCGCGGAAGGGGCGCGTGGCCGAGCGAGTCATCCCGGGCAGGCGGAGGTGTTCACGCGCCAGGGCGGCCGTATCCAGATCGAACTCATCGAGCGCCACCACCCGGCCGAAGCGGCGGTGTTCCGCCAGTCGGGCGATGTGCGGCAGAGCGGCATCGGGCGAGAGGTTTTCCGGCATGGTGGCAAGGCATGCAAGATCGTGCTTGGGCCAGTCTGCGTCGCGGAGATTGTCCGTCGTCAGCAACGTGACTGCGCACCCGAGCCGTGCTGCTTCGCTCAGAAATGGCTGCCCTTTCTCGTACGTGCTGATGCAGAGCATCTCCGCCCGCTCGCCACTCGTCTCCGCCATGCACACCCTCCCGCCTTCAGTGCTCGTTCGCTATGCCGTGGACAGGCTGCCCTGCAGCTTGCGCACGATGCCCGTAGTGGAAAAACCCTCTACCGTGGGCACGATCTCGACGCGCCCGCCGGCAGCCAGCACCATCTCGTGCCCGACTACGGTTTCCACACTGTAATCGCCACCCTTGACCAGCACATCCGGCCGTAGCGCCCCGATCAGCGCCAGCGGCGTGTCTTCGTCGAACAGCGTCACGGCGTCCACCGCGCCCAGAGCCGCCATCACGCGGGCACGATCGCGCTCCTCGACCACCGGCCGCGTTGGCCCTTTCAGTCTTCGCACGCTCGCGTCCGTGTTCAACCCCAGCACCACCTTGGAGCCGAAACGACGACAGTCCTCCATCAGCGTGACGTGGCCCACGTGCAGCAGGTCGAAGCAGCCGTTGGTGAAGACGATCGTCTCGCCCGCCGCCCGCCAGTCCGCTACGCGGGCCAGTAAGGCATCCCGCTCCAAAACTTTTTCGGCGTTCCCGAGTTCTTTGGAAGGGGTCAAGGCGGCGGTGAGTTCGTGATGCGCGATTGGCACCGTGCCGACTTTGCCTACTACGATGCCTGCCGCCAAATTGGCCAACTCCACCGCGGAGTGCATGCCCAGTCCGGCGGCCAGCGCAGCCGCTACTGTCGCAATCACCGTATCCCCGGCTCCGGAGACGTCAAACACCTCGCGTGCCCGGGCCGGCGAGTGGAAGGGCTCTCCGGCCGAAAGCACACGAATGCCTTTTTCGCTCATCGTGACGAGCAGATAGGTGAAATCATGCTCGCGTCGTTGCCGTTCACCCGCGGCCAGCAAAGCTTCTGTCTCATGCACCGGCAGGCCCGTCGCCAGCGCCAGTTCCTGAAGGTTCGGACACACGGCGGTCGCCCCGGAATACCTGCTGAGGTCCGGCGTTTTAGGATCGACCAGCACCGGGATCCCGGCATACCTCGCCCTGCGAATGATGCGCTCGCACAGCGCCGGGCTCAGGCTGCCCTTGGCGTAGTCGGAGAGCACGACAGCGTGACACTTCTCTACCAGCGCCTCGGCCCGCTCGGTCAGACGATGCAAGTCTTCCGCGGTCGACTGCTCGAGGCTCTCGATGTCCAGCCGCAGCAGCTGCTGCGTGCGGCCCACGATGCGCGTTTTCGAAATCGTCGGCAGCGTAGTCGTGACCACGCCCACCGCGTCCACACCGCCAGCGGTCAGCAGGGCTTCCAGCTCGCGGCGCTCTGCATCTTCTCCCCAAAAGCCGGCGAGTACCGCCTCGCAGCCCAGCCCGGCAAGGTTCATTGCCACGTTCGCCGCGCCGCCGGGTCGAGCGTAGCGGTGCGCGTGACGCAGCACCGGCACTGGCGCCTCCGGGGAGATGCGGTCGACCTCACCTACGATGTAGCGATCCAGCATCAAGTCGCCAACCACCAGCACACGTACCTGGCGAAAGCCCCCGGCCAGCAATGGGAGAACGGCATGCAGCTCCGGCAGCGATCGGGTCATATCCGCACCATCATCGCATCTCGACACGGCGCCGCAGGAGATGAATCTTGGCCAGCACCTCTTCCACGCTGATCGAGACGAGACACTTCTTGCCCTGCTCCAGGCACATCTCCAGCCCGCATCCCCAGCAGTCCACCCGGTGGTACACCACCTCAAACTGGGTTCCACACGGGAACCATTGCCGCGGGATGTTGCGCGCCGCAAAGATGGCCACCAACGGTGTACCGACAGCAGCCGCAAGGTGCATCGGGCCGCTGTCATGGCCGAGAAACAGGCTGGCCCGCGCAATAGCCGCCGCGCTCTCACGGGGTGTCAGTCGC
The DNA here is from genome assembly GCA_964242225.1 of uncultured Acidobacteriaceae bacterium. Taxonomy (GTDB): domain Bacteria; phylum Acidobacteriota; class Terriglobia; order Terriglobales; family Acidobacteriaceae; genus Granulicella. The sequence goes on along the minus strand of CAXTAE010000002.1, from coordinate 165,487 downwards.
CCACACAGGTTCACGACCGGCCCACCGCCCATCACCTCCCAGTGCCGCGCCGCAAAGGCACTCGCCTCGCTCTCCTCCGGAGCCCCCAGCAGCAGCAGGCCGCGGCCCGGCATCTCCGTCGCCAGCCGGGTCAACAGTGCCTGCCAGTTCTCTCGCCCCCAGTCCTTGGCCTGCACCTTGGTGCCCACACTCACGGCCACGGGCCAGGTCTGCAGCGCCGTTTCGCCGATCTCGTGGGCGGCGCGCTCCTTCTCGCCTTCGGAAAGGTGCAGATCCCAGCTCTCCGGCTGCTCCAGAGCGCCGTCCCCAAGCTCGTGGAGGTTCCGCACCAGACGCGCTGCCTCCGGCTCAACATCCCCAAAGTCAAGCTGCTGTTGCGCCTCAATGGACTGCGGATCAGCCCCACGAAAGTTGGCCTGCATCGCTTCCGTCACGGGTACCCCAATAAGCTTCTTCACACCGCAAAGGCGAAAAAAGCGCGCATCCCGCTTCGCTGCCCCAACGCCCCGCGCCGCTGCCAGGTACACCAGCACCTCCGGCCGTAGACGTCGTATCGTCCACCACAATCGGAACAGCTCGCCCACGCTGCGGGTGCCGGCCGTGTAGCGCAGGTAGCCGCCCACCAGCCCTGTTCCATCCAGCACGGCCGCTGCCGGGGGTGCCTTCGCGTGCACCGGGCTGTTGGTCAGCAAGTACCTCTCCGCTTCCGGGTACGCTCGGGCGATCAGGTGCAGCGCCGGCAGAGCAATGAGCATGTCGCCCAGACTGCCTAGCCTGTAGATCAGCACCTTGTTGACTCCGCGGTCGGTCACGCTCTCCAGTGTCGCCTCCCTGGTGGCCGTTCGCAACGAAGCGACATGCGGAGCGTCGTGTTGCGAGGGGTTGCTACGGGGGAGGAACCCCGCTACCATCCGCTGATGGGCATCGATCCGAGCCCTCGCATGCTGAAGACAGAGCACATTTTCGGCCTGCAACGGCGGGCCACGGAGCAGTGGCACCTCATCAGCGGCCGTGACCCTCTCACGTCCTCTGCCCTCGAGCACCTGGTCCTGCAGCAGCATCGTGCCAACTTCGATCTGTGGCACTGCGAGGATAACGCCCGCGACCCGCAGGCTACCGACCGCACCATCGCCGGCGTAAAGCGCGCCATCGATGGGCTGAACCAACGCCGCAACGATCTTGTGGAGCAAATCGATGGGCTGCTTCTTGAGGCTGTCGAGCAGAACCCGGTTGCGCCACTTCACTCGGAGACGCCGGGGCTTATCATCGACCGTCTGTCCATCCTTGCTCTGAAAACCTTCCACACGCATGAAGAGGCGCATCGCTCCAGTGCGGGGGACGCACACCGGATACGCAACAGGGTGCGTCTTGCCATCCTGCAGGAACAGCAGGCCGACCTGTGCCTCTGCCTGGCGGATTTGTGGTCTGCCATTGCGGCCGGGGAACGCCGTTTCAAGCTGTATCGCCAGATGAAGATGTACAACGACCCCACCTTGAACCCGATTCTCTACAACCTGACCCCGCCAAAAACCGAGTGAACCAGCCCGGCCGGCAAGTCTCCAGCGGGGTACCCCTCCCTTGAGCCATTGACCCGGAGGGGGTGCGCGACTTATAACTCCGTCAGCCCTCCAACATCCCACGCAGCGCGCGCGAGCTTTATCGCGACACGAGTGAACTATGGCCACGAAGTCGGCAACCCCCATCTCTCAGCCCTCCTCTAGCAGCCCTGCCCGCAATGGCAAGGCCGACGAGAAGAGCGGCAAGCTGCACCGCATGCCCCGTACGCTGGCCGGCACACCGATCCCCGCCGAAGACTCTACCCGCAAGAGCCTTCTGGATCTCTACGAGAAGGCCCTACGCCTGATGGGTGCGGGCAAGTACACCGAAGCCCACAACGCCTTCAATGACCTGCTGGCCGGCGCGCCGCACGACCTCGCCGATCGCATTCGCATGTACATCGCCGCCTGCGTCGCCCAGATTCACCAGGGCACCACCGAGTTCCGCTCCCACGAGGAGCGTTACGACTACGCCATCTCGCTGCTGAACCATGGCCACTACGAGGACGCTCGCGAGCACTTCCAGCACATTCTGCTGGATCGCACGGATTGCGACTACGCCTTCTACGGCTTGGCGCTGCTGGCGAGCATGACGAACTCCACGCATGAGTGCCTCGATCACCTTGAGAGCGCCATCCGTCTCAACCCACGCAACCGGATCCAGGCCCGCTCGGACTCCGATTTCTCGAATATGAGCGAGGATCCCCGCTTTACTGAGCTCTTGTACCCCGAGGCATAGCGACGGCTGCGGCGAACGTTCCGGTACGTACGAGGACGCACCTCGCTCTGCTTCGGCTGGCTTACTGACCCCTTCATGCCGCTTCCAAACCAGACAGGCAAACCGCTTCGCGTTGTCGCCATCGGCGGCGGTACGGGGTTGTCTACCCTGCTTCGCGGGCTGAAGCGCTACGTCGCGGCGCCGAAAACGGCGCAGCCACTCTCTTTCGTGGGCCGGGAGCTCGCTAGCCGGGCAACGGGACAGACCCCGCGCATTCGCGACCTTTCCGCCATCGTGACGGTCACCGACGACGGAGGCTCCTCCGGCCGGCTGCGCGAAGACCTCAACATCCTCCCGCCTGGCGACGTGCGTAACTGCATGGTCGCGCTTTCCGAAGATGAAGCGATGCTGAGTCAGCTGTTTCAGCATCGCTTTTCCACAGGCGATCTGCGGGGTCACAGCTTTGGCAACCTCTTTCTCGCCGCGCTCACTGAGATCAGTGGCGACTTCGCGCAGGCCGTGCAGCTCAGCTCGCAGATCCTTGCGACACGCGGCCGCATCTACCCCGCCACGACCGCCAATGCCACTCTCGCCGCCCAAATGGAGGACGGCACCCTGGTGCGCGGCGAGACTCGCATCTCCGCCTCCAAAAGCAGCATCGTCGAGCTGATTCTTGAGCCCGCCCACTGCGATCCCCTGCCCGAGACGCTCGAAGCCATCGCCGAAGCCGACCTCATCACGCTGGGTCCCGGCTCGCTCTATACGTCAGTGATCTCGAACCTGCTGGTGCATAGCATGCCGGAGGCCATTGCGGCCTCCGGCGCCACCCGCGTCTACGTCTGCAACCTGATGACGCAGGCCAACGAAAGCCTCGGCCTCACCGCCTCGCAACACATCGAGAAGATTTTGCGCCACGCCCACGGCGAGCGCATTCTGGATTACGCGCTGGTGAACACCGGCCCGATTCGCCCCGAAACCGTCGCTCAATACGCTGCCGAAGGCCAGAAGCCTATCGAGGCTGATCTCGACGCAATTCGCGCCCTGGGCGTCGAACCGATCACGGGCAACTTCGCGCACGAAGGCGACGTGCTGCGCCACAATTACGAGGCGGTCGCCGACAAGGTAATGGAGATAGGGGCGGCACGCGCAGGCGAGGGCCTTATCCCTTCAGCCAACGCCTACCGCTAGGCTCAGGAAACGCTACGCCCGTGGTGAACCAGCGCCTGTTGCGATGGCAACCAGCTTCGGCGCACTCTCCTCCGCCACGGTTCGCTTCAACTGCCCGCAAGCGGCATAGATATCGCGGCCGCGTGGCCTGCGAATGTAGGTGGCGATGCCGCCATCTATTAGCATGCGCTGAAACCGCTCCACGTCCTCCGGTCGAGGCTGTGAGTACGCTATGCCCGGCCCGGGGTTCCAGACAATCAGGTTCACCTTGGCGCGCATGCCGGCCAGCAGTGCCAGCATTTCCCGGGCATGCTCGGGCTGATCGTTCACCCCACCTAGCAGCACGTACTCGAACGTGACCCACTCCCGTGTTCGCAGCGGAATTTTGAGGCATGCCTCGAGCAGCTGCCCAATCTTCCATTTGCGCGTGATCGGCATCACCTCTTCGCGCACACGATCGTTACTTGCATTGAGCGAAAGCGCCAGCTTCGGCCGCACCGTTTCGGTCGCAAAACGCTCGATGGCCGGGAGGATACCCGACGTCGACACCGTCATCCGCGACTCCGGGATCCCAATGCCCTCAACCAGTCGCCGCACCGCGTCCATGAATTCGTCGTAGTTGAGAAAAGGCTCGCCCATGCCCATAAAAACGAGGTTGATGCGGTCCTGCCCGATCTGTATGGCGTGCCGGTTCAGCACCGCCACGACCTGCCCCGCGATCTCACCGGCCGTCAGGTTACGCTTGATGCCCAGCTTGGCCGTGAGGCAGAACTGGCAGTTCACCGCACAACCCACCTGACTGGAAACACAGATGGTGGCCCGCCGATAGCCGCGCTCGGCCAAGGCGCCGAAGCGCTGCTTTGGTGCCTTGCCACCAGCTCGCACTTTGTCTGTTTGCCTGTCAATCCTGGCAGGAACCTGCGTTGTTCCCGGCAATCCGCTGTTCTCCAGGCCAGCCAAAACCTCGGCCCCTGCCGCGATCTGCTCGGGTTCGTCCTCGGATTCCGCCCCGAACCCGCCATCGCCGTCAGGCATCCACACAGTTTCGACCGTCTGGCCATCCGCCATGCGAATCAGGTAGCGTTCCGTGCCATCCACCGAGACCGCCGTCTGCACGATCTCCGGCAGACCGACCGTCCAGCCTTCGCCAGCCAGTCGCGTACGCAGATCGGCTGAGAGGGTGGTCATCTCCGGCACTGCGTTCACGCGTTGCTTGTAGAGCGCGTCAAAGACCTGCCGGGCACGGTAGGGCTTTTGCCCGAAACTCGCAAAGAGCTCCGTCAGGGGTTCTAGCCCCATGCCGAAAAGTGACCGCGTTTCCACGCTCTCCAGTGTACTGCCGTCAGGAACGCAGAGGCTGGGCGAGGATGTGCCTCTCCGCGACACACTTCAGACGGCTCGACGCATCTCAAGCAGAGGGAGCAACAACATGAGCAAGGAAGCAAACATCGCTACAACGAAAAAAATGGGCGAGGCGGTAAATTCGGGCCATCTTGAGAGTTTTCACGAGTTCTTCGCGGCTGACGTCAAGGATCACGACCCAGCCCCCGATCAGGGTTCCGGCCCCGAAGGTTTCATCAAGTTTTTCACCCAGTTCCGCTCCGCATTTCCGGACCTGAAGATCGCCGTGGAACACCTGACGGCCAACGAGGATGACGTCGCCATTGCCTACACCGTCACCGGCACCCAGCAGGGTCCCTTCCAGGGCATCCCGGCTACGGGCAAAAAGATCAAGGCGCGCGGCGTTCAGATTGCCAAGTTCAACAGCGACGCGAAGATCATTGAGCGCTGGGGTAGCTCGGACGAGGCAGGCATTATGCAGCAGCTTGGCGTCTCCAAACCGTCCGCGCACATGGATGATCCGGCGATTCTCTCCGCACCCGCTTCCAGCGGCCAGATCTAAATTGTGTACGAAGCGCCGGCACGCCTGCCCACTCTCAGCAGTGCCGGCGTTTGTGCGTTCTGACGGGGCTGGTAGCTGCTTCGAATGCGGAAACGATGAAACAATAGACGAAGATGCCAATCTCCGTTCCCCTGGCCGAAAATGCGAGCCTCGCTACCCCTCACTCCCGCGACATCCGCACCACGACTCTGCCTAATGGTCTGCAGGTGATCACCGAGCGGATGCCTAACCTGCGCTCGGTCTCCATGGGCGTGTGGCTGGACACCGGTTCGCGCGATGAGACCCCCGAAACCAACGGGATCTCACACTTTCTTGAACACATGGTGTTCAAAGGCACCACGACCCGTACCGCGCAGCAGTTTGCGCGTGAGGTCGATGCTATCGGCGGCAACCTCGACGCTTACACCTCCAAGGAGACCATCTGCTTTTCGGTGAAGGTGCTCGATGGCAACGTCCCTCTTGCCCTCGATCTGCTTAGCGACCTTGTGCTGCACCCCACCCTCGCCGCCGAGGACATTGTCCGTGAACAGGGCGTCATCCTTGAAGAGATCAAAATGGACGAGGACAACCCCGACTACCTGGTACACGAGATCTTCACCCAGGGCTTCTGGAAAGGCGACGCGCTCGGCCGACCCATCCTCGGTACCGCGAAAACGGTGTCGAGCTTCAGCCAGGAAACCGTGCTGGCAGAGTACGCGCGTCGCTTTACGCCCGCAAACATGCTGTTTACCGCTGCCGGCAATCTGGAGCATGACGCGTTTGTCGCGGAGGTAGCGCAGGCTTTTGCGTCGCTCGCGGCCTCGACCAGCGACAAGCTCGCCCGCAGCGCCTCCCCTGCGACCCATCCGCACGTCACGCTCAAGAACAAGAAGTCGCTTGAGCAGGTGCAGTTCTGTCTCGCTCTCCCTGGCCTACCTACCGCGCATCCGGATCGCTACACGCTGTACCTGCTGAACTCGATCCTGGGCGGCGGCATGAGTTCGCGGCTGTTCCAGGCGGTCCGTGAAGAACGCGGGCTGGCTTACTCCATCTATTCGGAGACCAGCCCCTTCCGTGACACAGGTTCACTGGCCGTCTACGCCGGCTGTGCGGTCGAAAACACCCAGGAGGTGCTCGATCTCACGCTCGCAGAGTTCAGCCGCCTAAAAGCCGAACCCGTCAGCGAGGAAGAACTGCATCGCGCCAAAGAGCAGCTCAAGACCAACATGGTGCTTGGGCTGGAGAGCTCCGGCGCTCGCATGAGCTCGCTGGCGCGACAGCAGATGTACTACGGCCGCTTCTTCTCCCTCGACGAGATCACCGCTGAGGTCGATCGGGTGACCGCGCCCGCCATCCAGCTCCTGGCGCGGGAACTCCTGCATGCCGAAGGCCTGACATTGACCTTACTCGGCAACTTGGGCGATCTGCACATTGATCGCGGGAACCTGGTCTGCTGACGAGGCTCGAGGAACGGGACCGCAGGTTCCGAGCCCACCGTAAGCTTAGTGATGCTGTGCGGCGGGACGAAAACCGCGTCCTTTCCCCTCGCCGAAGAACGCTTCGGCTGACATCACCAGCAGCACCGGGACGGCCAGCGCGGTAAAGAGCACAAAGTGCATCAGCACCTCCAAAAAGCGGAGTGGAAGATGCGCTTGGCGAAGCCCATGGATATGAAATAGCAGCGCACAGAGAAAATTTACAGCAAGGTAGCCAAGGGCTACGACTAGCAGGGTATGCATAACGACTCCCGGAAAGAGAACACAGCCCGACGGATCGCGGCCATCGTCTGCTGAAAGGGCGAGCGTAACAAAGGGGAATCCAGTTCGTCAACACAAACTTAGGGCGGCGTCAATCACCCATTTGGGTTCCCAGGTACAACTTCTGGGCGAGCTTCGAACGACGCCCGACGGAGACCCCGTCTACCGAGGCGTAAGTGGAAACGTCTATACTTCGGACGACACGCCTTGATGATCTCGGCAGGCGCGTCACAACATCTTCAGATTGGCCGCTCCGGTCGTTGCCGGTTGCGGGCTGTGAGGTCACTGCACTATGTCTCTTGAAACCGTTTCTGCAGATCCCCGGCACCCAGCGCAGGCCGCCTCCCCTCAGGCTGGTTTCTCGCTCGTCGAGCTTTTGATCGTGATGTCGATCATCCTGATCCTCATCACGCTCGCTATTCCTGGCTATGAGCACGTACACATTCGAGCCGACCAGACCTCGGCGCTAGCGTCGGTGCGCATGCTCAACTCCATGGAAGCGGACTACAACTCCAGCTATCCGGCCCACGGCTACGCCTGCTCCCTGGCCACGCTGGGCGGCAAGACCGGTGCGGGCACCCCGACCGCCGAGGCCGCCCAGCTGATCCCTGACGATCTCGCCTCTGGCGCTAAGTCCGGTTACAACTTCGTGATCTCGAATTGCTCCAAGAACACGGTGAATAATCAGGATCAGTACAACAGCTACCAGATCACTGCTACGCCCATCTCCGTCGGACGTAGCGGCACGCTCGGGTACTGTTCGGATGAGAGCGGTACGATTCGTTTCGATCCCAAGGGCGGCTCTAACTGCACGGACATCCTCCAGTAACCGCAGCAGCCGTTGGGGCAGCTTCGCTGCCGAAAAGATGCTTCGCCCCACGCGAGAACAGATACACCTGGATCCTGTCCGCGGATCCGGGTCGCCTTGCGTCCGGAGACTTCGCTTGACCTCCCGAAAGGCCCTCTTGTGCCGTCTTCCCGCGCGCCCCACTTCGCGATCTTTGCTGCGTTGGCTTCACTCACGGCAACCGGCCAGATGCCGAGTACCGCCAAATTAGCGCAGGCGGTTGACGCGCACTACAACCACCTGAGGTCCTTACAGGCTCGCTACACAGAGCGGTACCAGGGCATGGGCATGGACCGCACCGAGTCCGGTACCCTGCTACTGCGCAAGCCGGGCCGCATGCGCTGGAGTTACGACACGCCTGCCGGCAAGGTGTTTCTGCTCAACGGCAAAGATGCGATCAGCTATACGCCCGGCGATGCCCAGGCGAATCGCCTGCCTGCCAAACAGCTGGATGACCTTCGCTCCCCCTTGCGTTTTCTGCTCGGTCATACCGAGCTCGCCAGGGAGCTCGACGGTCTCTCCGCCGCTCCTGTGGAGGGTGGCTACTCACTAGTCGGGGCACCGCATGGCCAGAACCAGCGCATACGGGCTGTCGCGCTCACGGTCGACGCAGCGGGGCAGATTCACACCCTGCAAATCGAAGAAGTCGATGGCGCCCGCACCACATTTACCTTCACTGACATGAGGGAAAATGCTCCTGCCCCGGACAGCGACTTCCTCTTCACCCCGCCACCAGGGGTGGCTGTAGTAAATGGGGCGGCGCCGCTGTAAGCGGAAAATAAGGAGCTGAAGCGATTGTTTGCCCCAGCTCCGTTGTTGCTGATTGTGAGTCTCTGGCGGTTGTTTTGCAGTTCGTCGCGCCTACACCGTGACGTGTCCGGACTCTCCGACGGGTACTGAACCGCCCGTAGCGGCGGCAATCGCATACTTGGCGTAGAACAGCACCTTGCTGCTCGAAGCTTCCCAGTAGTCGCCCTCCGTAACGTCCACCCGCAGGACGGCGATGTCAGGATCGTCCTCGCCCTTTGGGAACCAGGCCTTGTACATGCTATTCCAAAGCTCGTGAATCTTGCTGCGATCGGTGCTCACGCTGGCCTTGCCCTTGAGGGTGATGTACTTCGCGTCGGAGGGCTCCGCGAAGCTCAGCGTGACATGCCGGTCCTTTTCCACTTCCTCGACTTTGCCAGAGCTGCCACGGGTCAAGAACCACACAGAACCGTCAAAGGGCTTGTCCTGCACCGCCATTGGGCGGGCGTCCATGGAGCCATCCTCGGCGACTGTTGTCATCATGCAGATATGAATGCCCTTGATCAGCGTCCCGATCTTCTCCTGCGCCTCCCCGCCACTTAACTCGTGGTAATCCTTGGCGTGCTGCTCGTTCTTCTCACTCATTCGCAATCTCCTCGCCCAATTAGGATGCGTGCGCGCCCGTCCGCATTGCATGGGCTACCCCCGCACCCGATGAGGAACCCCTGCGCAACACCCGCTGCGAAACATAGCTCCCGATGTACGGTAGAGCCATGTTGCCTTTTGCTCGTCTGGCTCTCATCGCAGCCATCGCCGCCCCTGCGGGGGCGCAGAGCCCACTCCACCTGATCCCAATGCCGCGCGAAATCAATGCGAAAGGCGACCAGGCACTTACCACCGGCGTGGAGATCGTCTGCAGCGACCGCGAGGCCGAAGACACCTTTGCGGCGAACGACCTTCGCCAGACTCTCGCCGCGCGCGGGCTGAACACAAGCGGCTCTGGCCTGCGCGTCGTTCTGCAACGCTTGGGGACGCACCCCGACCCGCGCTTCACCGCTGAAATGCGACCCGAGGGCTACACCATCACCTCGAGCCCCGGCACGCTGACGCTCACCGGGGCCACTGCCGAAGGCGTTTTCTACGCCGCGCAGACAGCCAAGCAGCTCATTGAGGTGGACGCGGCAGGACGTGCGACGCTGCACGCCGCAGACATCCGCGATTGGCCATCCCTGCAGTACCGCGGTTTCAGTGACGACCTGTCTCGCGGGCCTGTAGACACCCTGGCATTTCAAGAAAAGCTGGTTCGTACCCTCGCTGCTTACAAGGCCAACGTGTACTCCCCTTACTTCGAGCACACGCAGCAATACGCCGCGAATCCGGTACCCGCGCCCCCGGGCGGCTCGGTCTCCGCTGCTGACGCTCGCGAGCTGACCGCCTACGCGAAGCAGTTCCATGTGACGGTCATTCCCGACCAGGAGGCCTTCGGCCATCTGCGGCACACCTTGGTGACCGAACAATACGCCGATGTCGCCGAGACGCCGCACGGCGCCGTGCTCGCGCCGGGCCAACCGCGCTCACTGGCTCTCATTAAATCCGAGTTCACCGAACTCGCAGCCATGTACCCAGGGCCCTTCCTGCATATTGGCGCCGACGAAACCGTCGACCTTGGTCGCGGCCGGACAGCGTCTGCGGTCGAGGCCCAGGGACTCGCCCCCGTGTACCTGGACTTCGTAGAAAAGATCGATACCGCCTTGCAGCCGCTGGGCCGCAAGCTGCTTTTCTGGGGAGACATCGCCGAGGATGCTCCCCCGCTGCTGAAATCCGCGCCTGCCGATTTCAAGAAGGACACGGTGGCCGTCGCCTGGTGGTACGACCCCCGCAAGGCGGGCTATGCCAAATTCATCACGCCGTTCACGGAGGCCGGTTTTGAGCTCTGGGTCGCCCCCGGCATCAGCAACTGGTCGCGCATGTACCCCAACTGGAACTACGCCTTCGACAACATTCAGAATTTCACTCGGGAAGGCAAAGCAGCCGGCGCCATTGGTCAGCTGAACACGGTCTGGAACGACGATGGCGAAACCCTCGCCAGCAGCAACTGGTTCGGCATTCTCTACGGTGCGGACGCCGCTTGGACCGGCGGCACAGCCAGCCCGGGTGACTTCCAGGCCAGCTATGGTGCCCTCTTCCATGGCGACGCGACGGGCAGGCTCGATGCAGCGCAGGCCGAGATTATGGCGGCTCAGGCGATCCTCAAGAACGATGCGAAGGCGGGTGATGCCTCCGACGGCCTCTTCTGGATCGATCCCTGGTCAAGGGATGGTCAGATGACCGCCGCCAAGCTGCGGCCGTACCTGCATGACGTCCGGCTCCACGCCGAGAAGGCCATCCAGCTCATCGCGGAGGCTCGGGCGGCCTACCCTGCCACTGACGCGGCGAGGAAAGCAGGTCCTGAGTCCCAGCAGCCGTCGCAGTACGCCTACGTCCTGAACCCCACCAGCCTCCGGGAGACTGACGCGATCGATGCGCTTGAACTGGGTGCGCGTCGCATCGACTTCATGGGGCTGAAGTTCCAGGTCGCTGACGAGATGGCCGGGAGCTACGCTCGTGCCCAGCTCGACGCCGCATCATCCGACAAGAAGACCCGGGCCATGGTCAGCCGCGAGCTCTCCGACATCCGGGGCGTAAATGGCCGGTTGGAGGACATCACTGACGGCTATTCTCTGCTGCGCGACCTCTACGAGCAGCTCTGGTACCGCACCAACCGTGCCTACGCCCTGCGCCCCGTGCTGGAGCATTACGATTACACCGTAGGCCAGTGGTGGACGCGCATCGACGCCTTGCGCAGCGCTCAGCGCCAATGGGACGCGAGCAAGACATTGCCCCCAGCCGCACAGCTCGGCATCCCGGCGCCAATGCAGCCCATCACCGCTACGCCGACTGTCGGTGCTGAGCAGCCATGAGTCCCACTCTCCACGCTTCCCGTGTACTGCTTGCGCGAACCCTGCTCCGCGAGCAGGAGATCGATGTTGATGAAGAGGGGCGCATCCTTGCGTACCGTCCTTGCGCGAATCAGTCGACGGATGCCTCCACCCTAACGCCAACCTTTCTCGATCTGCATACCCACGGCGCCTGCGGGCACGACGTCATGTCCGCCGATGCCGCCGGCTTCAGCGCCCTGCAGCACTTTCTAGCCAGTCGGGGCGTCGGCTTCTACCTGCCCACCACCGTGACCGCAGGTGTCGATACCACGCTGCACGCGCTGGAACGCATGGCCGATGCCATCGAGCGCAGGCCGCAACGCGGAGAGGCGCAGCCGATCGGGATCCACCTGGAAGGTCCCTTCCTTTCGCACAGCAAGCGTGGCGTGCACCCCGTGGAACATCTGCTGCCGCCGACGCTTTCCCTCTTCGACCGCTTTCAGACAGCCGCACGTGGACACATCCGCCTCATCACGCTCGCGCCGGAGCTACCCGGGGCGGTTGAGCTGACCCGCTACGCCGTCGCGGGCGGGGTCCGTGTCTCGGTCGGCCACACGGACGCCACTGCCGCTGAGACCCTGGCCGTGCTGGCAGCCGGAGCTACCGGTGCGACGCACATCTTCAACGCCATGCGCGCGTTGAATCATCGCGAACCCGGCGTGCTGGGAGTCGCGCTGGATGACGATCGCCTGTTCGCCGAGATCATCTGCGACGGCGTTCATGTGGATCCGGCCCTCGTTCGCCTCTGGCTGAAGGCTAAGGGCGTCGCCCGCAGTGTTCTCGTTACCGACGCCATGGCCGCCACCGGTCAGGGTGATGGGGACTACACGCTGGGCGGCCTTCCCGTCACCGTCGCCGGCGATCGCGCCCTGCTCACCGCCGATCTCGCGAACGGCAAGCAGACCCTGGCCGGCTCCTTGCTTACAATGGACGTCGCCGTTGGCAACCTGCAGCGCTTCACGGGCGCCTCTCTGGCCGACGCTGTGGCGACCGCCACCCACTCGCCCGCCGCCCTGCTGGGTCGCCCCGAGCTCACTTCGCTCGAGGTTGGCACACCCGCGAACTTCAACCGTTTCGACGCAATCGGGCGCCTGGTTGAGACCTATCTACTCGGGGTAAAAGTCGAGCCAAGCTTCTAAGGAACCGGGGCGCAAATGGGTCCTGGAGGGCGACAGAAGCATTACCCCTGACGCGCCCGCGCCAACGCGCCCTCGACTGGCTGCACCGGCGTCGTGTCCACCTCGGTTGCCGGATGCAAGCGCTGCAACACACGCCGCATCTCGCGGAGGACCATTGGTGCCTTCACCAGGACATCCCCTGTAAATGCCACACGATGGGTATTCCCCGGTGCGCAGCCGGCGGCCGCCATCTTCGAGAACACAACGCCCACTTGGGCGGCCAGCTCTTCCCCGGCACGCTCCAACACACTGGAGGCAAGAGCATCCCCCCTGCCTGCGCACGTGGCCACGACCTCGGCCAGCGCCGAGAAATCCGGCCGCGGCCGCGTGTTCGCCTTGCTCAGTAGGGCTCCCACGGACTCCACTCCCCAGAAGCTGTTGATCTCCTTCAGCAAGGCGCTGGGCACTCCGCGGTCGCGCGCGCGCAAGGCGCTCCGGATGGCCTCTATGCCGATCCAGTGACCTGAGCCTTCGTCGCCCAGCATCGGTCCCCAACCGCCGGCGCTCATGCGAGCTCCGTTCGCGCAACGCCCCACCACCTGCGATCCCCTATCAGCGATGACCAGTACACCTGGCCCCTCATCGAACGCGGCCCGTAGCGCAATCTCCTCCACCTCGGCCAGCACCACGCTGCCCGAAACCAACTTCCGCAGCGTGGTTTCCACCCAGGCACGTGAGTCCCCGCCGGAGTTGCTCTCCAGACCCATACAGCTACGCGTGATGATGTCCAGCGGCACACCGGCGCGGCCTGAAGCATCCTCGAGCAGCTGGCGCAGACGTGCGCTCGCGTCCACGCCGTCCTCCTGCGACAGCTTCATCGCCTTTCCGGAGACACGTGCCAGTACCTGATGCTCGTCCGCTAACCAGCACTCGGCCGCTGAGCTCCCCGCATCGATCGCGAGAAAGAATTCCATCGTCTACCGCTTCCCTTCCTGAGACCCGCCCCGGGGCCGCTATCATAACCCGGGTAGCCGTCCAGCGTCGCTCTTGCAACCGTCATCGGACGCCCAAGAAAACCAGAGAGACCCCTTGCCGCTCAGATTCGCTCTGCCTTCCCTTACTCGCCTCCGCCCCGTCGTTTCAGGCGAGGGACATCTGCGCGCGCCGGACCTCCTGATCATTGGCGCTTACCTTCTCGCCATCACGCTGTTTGGGTTGCATTTCAGAGAAAAACGCGGTGAGGAAAAAGGGGGCCGATCGCTGAAAAGCTACTTCCTCGCCGGCAACACCATTCCCTGGTGGGCGATCGCGCTCTCCGTCGTCTCCGCCGAAACGTCCACGCTCACCGTCGTCTCGATTCCGGGCGTCGCCTTTGCGGGCAACTTCGGCTTTCTGCAGGTCGTGCTGGGCTATCTGCTCGGCCGCCTGGTCGTCGCGACACTGTTTCTGCCCCGCTACTTCGCCGGCGAGATGCTCACCGCCTATCAGCTCATCGACCAACGCTTCGGCCCGTTCCTTCACAAGGTCACCGCCGGACTTTTTCTGCTCACCCGTGCCGCTGCGGAAGGCGTACGGGTCTTCGCCGTCTCGATCGTCATCGGGGTCGCCATCGGCACCGGCGACATCCTCTCCATCGGCATCATCTCCGCGCTGACCCTGCTTTACACCTTTGAAGGCGGCCTCGCGGCCGTGATCTGGACCGATGTCGTGCAGATGGTCATCTACGTCGGCGGCACCCTTGTCGCGCTGCTCACGCTGGGTCACCACGTCGCCGGCGGCTGGCCCGCCATTGCGAGTACGGCGGCAGCAGCCGACAAGTTCCACCTGTTCAACTTCGCGCTGAACCTCACCCAGAGCTACACCTTCTGGGCGGGCGTCCTCGGTGGGACCTTCCTCACGATGGCCTCGCACGGCACCGACCAGCTCATGGTGCAGCGCCTGCTCGCGGCGCGCAATCTCCGCGAGTCGCAGCTGGCTTTGCTGAGCTCCGGCATCGTCATCTTCGCGCAGTTCGCCTTTTTCCTGCTGATCGGCGTCGGTCTCTGGGTGTTCTACGGCCAGCGCCTCGGCCCCCACGCCGCCGCCAGCTTCCGCACAAACGACTACATCTTCCCCACCTTCATCGTGCGCGAGATGCCCGTCGGCGTCGCCGGTCTGCTGATCGCCGCCATTCTTGCCGCCGCCATGAGCAATCTTTCCGCTGCTCTCAACTCGCTCTCCTCTACCACCGTGGTCGACTTCTACGTCCGCATGCGCCCTGCGGCCGACGCCCGCGAACGCACCCTCGTCGCTAAGTCCTCTACAGTCCTCTGGGCCTTTGTACTCTTCGCCATTGCCGTCTACTCGGTGCGCGTCGGAGGCAAGGGCCACGTCGTCGAGATCGGTCTTTCTATCGCTGCCGTCGCCTACGGCTGCCTGCTGGGCGTGTTCCTGCTTGGCACGCTTACTCGCTTTGCCACGCAGTATGGCGCGGCGGTCGGTATGCTGTGCGGCTTTGCACTCAACCTCTGGCTATGGCAAGGAGACTTTCCCGTGCACCTCGGCCCGGTCACCATTCCGAAGATCGCCTTCACCTGGTACGTACTCATCGGCGCCGCGGCGACGTTTGCCATCGGTTCTCTCGCCAGCCTTGCCCTGCCTGCAACCATTTCACGCAGGCAGACAAGGACGGTGCTTATCCCGGCTCTGCTTTTTCTGTTGTCATCTCAGAAGGGAATCTGCGTTTCGCCAGCCGGGGCACAAACCCCAGCACCAACCGCGCCGCCTCAAGACGACCCCCGCACCCCCGACGCCTCCAGGAAGCGCCCCGCCGTCCCTGAGCTCACGTTGGGTCACAGTACCGCCGACTTCTCCCTCATCACCAAACTCATCGATGACGCCATCGCGCAGCACAAACTTCCCGGCGCTGTCGTCGTGATCGGCCATGGCGGCGAGATCGTTTTTCAGCACGCGTACGGCAATCGCAAGCTCGCCGGCGAGCCCGGTCTGGACGGCCAGCCCAGCCCCGCCGAACCCATGACCGAAGACACGATCTTCGACATGGCCTCGCTCACCAAGTGCATCGTCACCGCAACCGCGATCGGCCAACTCTACGAGCAGGGGAAGCTCGATTTCGACACCCCGCTCGAGCACTACCTGCCCGAGTTCAACCCGGCTCACGATCCACAACGCGCCCAGGTCACCCTCCGCCTGCTCCTCACCCACACCTCCGGCGAAGCCCCTGATGTCGACCTCAAAGACCCCTGGGGCCTCGCCACCCCCGACAAAGCCGAAGGCCTCCGCCGCGCGCTGGCCACCCCGCTCGCGGGTACACCCGGGGCAAAGATGGTCTACTCCGACATCAACTTCATCCTGCTGGGGGCACTGGTGGAGAAGCTCTCCGGTGAACGCTTGGATGATTACGCTCACGACCACATCTTCGCGCCCCTGGGGATGCAGAGCACGCGATATCTGCCGTTTGATCGAGCCTGCGGGGCGAAGACACTGGGCGCAGCGGTCGTTGAGGGCCACGAGACCCGCTCCTGTTTGGTGAACACATGGAGTGTTCAGGGGCTGAGAGACGCAACAGCCCCCACCGCTCACGACGACGAAGGTACCGCCGCCACCAACCCCAACTTCAACCATCTCCTTCGCGGCACCGTCCATGACCCCACCACCCGCCGCATGGGGGGCGTCGCCGGCCATGCGGGGGTCTTCTCCACCGCGCACGACATGAGCTTCTTTGCGCAGGCTTTCCTCGACCGCCTCGCCGGTCGCCCCAGCAAATTTCCTCTGAAGCGCCTCACCCTGGAGCTCCTTACCACCCCCGAGCAGCCCGGCCACACGCCCTTTCAGATCGGCCAGCACTACCGCGCCGCGCTCGCGTCGGTAGCCCGTAACGAGCCGCCACCCACCGGCGTACCCGATCCTCTCCTTGCTCCCAACTACCCCGCAAGCAAAGGCGAGAACCTCCGCGGCTTCGGCTGGGACATCGATTCCGGCTACTCCAAACCACGTGGCCGCGTCTTCCCCATCGGCAGCTTCGGTCACACCGGTTTCACCGGCACCTCGCTCTGGATGGACCCGGGTTCCGATACCTTCGTATTACTGCTATCCAACAGCATTCACCCCCACGCCGGCGCACCCATCTCCAACCTCCGGGGCGAAGTGGCCACCGCCGCCGCGATGGCACTGGGCCTGTATGGCTCGGGGGAGACGGCCAAAGCAGGAACGAACGCAAAGGACGCGGAGGGCTCGCAAAGAAGCGCAACGGACGCCCTGCAGACCACGGACACCCTTGCGTCCCTCCCGCAACCTTCGCGCCCTTTGCGCGCTTTGCGTTCGTCTTCCTCGTTGCAACGCGCCGCCTATGAACCGCCAGCAGCAACAGCGGTCCAGCCGAAAATCCAGACCGGTCTCGACGTCCTCGAATCCACTCATTTCGAAGCTCTGACTCTTGCCGCAAAGTCTCACGGCAACGCCCTGCGCCTTGGCCTGCTCACCAACCAGACCGGCCGCGACAGCGGAGGCCGACGCACCGTCGATATCCTCTACACCGAGCTGCCTAAAACCCTGCCTGGGGCGCGGCTGACAACACTCTTCTCTCCCGAGCACGGCATCTTTGGTGCGCAGGACACCGAACACCTAAGCGCCGAGACCGACACCGCTACCGGCCTCCACGTCACCTCGTTATATGGCGCGCACGACGCCGATCGACGCCCCTCTCACGAGCAACTCAAGGACCTCGACGCCATCGTCATCGATCTGCAGGATGCCGGCGTCCGCTGCTACACCTACGAAACCGTGCTCGGTTACTTCCTTGAAGCCGCAGCCCACGAGCGCACCGCGTTCGCACACGATCTCGAGATCCTCGTCCTGGACCGCCCTGACCCGGTCGGCGGCCTTGACGTGGAAGGCCCTGTCTCCGACCCCGGCGCGGAGAGCTACATCGACTACATGCCTCTGCCGCTGCGTCACGGTCTCACCTTTGGTGAACTCGCCCGCTACATCAACCAAACCAAGCAGCTCAACGCCCAACTCACCGTCGTGCCCATGCAGAACTGGCGTCGCCGGCAGTTCTACGACGAAACCGGGCTCCCCTGGATTGACCCCAGCCCCAACCTGCGCTCCCTTACCGCGGCCGCGCTCTACCCCGCAACAGCCTTTCTGGAACTCACCAACCTCTCCGTTGGGCGCGGCGTCCAGCCCTCCGAGCACGGCGAGCCCTTCACCCTCTTCGGAGCGGGCACGCCCGGAACCCTCCACACCTCCGGAGCAACCACTTCCCAACCAGGCGCCGCGAAGACTGGCCCAGCGCCGCCCTGGTTTCACGCGAAAGAGGTTGTGGCGGCCTTGAACGCGCGGGACCTCCCTGGCGTGCGCTTTGAGGCCACCACTGCCACCATCGCCGAGGACAAAAATCACTACCCCTTTCACGGTCAGACCATCGAGGTTGTGCAGATCCGGCTGACGGATCGCACCCTCCTGCAAACCTCCGAGCTCGGCCTCGAGCTCCTCAGCACCTTGCAGCGGCTATACCCTGAGCAGCTTGGGCTGGGGCGCGCCATGCGCCTCATCGCCAACCGGGCCACGCTGGATGCCATTACCCGTGGGCAGGATCCGCAAGCGATCGTCCGGGGCTGGGAGGGCCAGCTTGCCGCCTTTCGCGCCGGGCGTGCACAGGCCTTGCTCTACCCGCGGAATAGCGGAAGGGAGCCAACCAGGGATTCCCCTTTCTGGTGACTCGCACTCCCTGACCGTTGCATTGGAGGCCGGCAGGCTCCGCTTCATAGTGGGTAATATGACCCCTGCCGACGCGCCCAACATCACCCCGGAACCCCGCAAGTCCCCTCTCTACACCCTGCGCGTCCTCTGCATCGTCAACGGCCCGGCTATCACCGCCACGCAAAACAACTTGGTCGCGCAGGCAAATGCTGAGGCGTCGGGACCCGATGCCGGAGCGAGCGCGCAGGAGATCCCTCGGACGACGAGAGCACCGAAACGCGGCAGTGGCTGGTTTGTTGTCCGGGAAAGCTGGGCCGTGCAGCTATAAGAGAGTCATTCCATGCCGCCAGCCGGCCAGCAATTGCAGGCAAACAGGCGTACATGAATGGTCGGGGCGGAGGGATTCGAACCCCCGACCCTCTGCTCCCAAAGCAGATGCGCTACCAGACTGCGCTACGCCCCGACTGCCTCCTATCGTATCGCAGAGCGCGCGTCCGGAGCGGGCGTCAGGAGAGCCCGCCCTCAGCGCCAGCCCGGCACATGCAGGCCACGGAGCAACGAACTGCCCAGCCAGAGCAACAGAACAAACGGCAGCATGATGAAGCTCATCAACCCTAGGGCAATGAGCCCCATAAACAGCCAGTCCCGCCACGTGTCGCGCCGCCCGGCGCTTAAGCTGCGCTCCAGAAGGGCGTAGTTGCGTCGATTGGCGCGCCAGGCAATGTCGAAAAAGTTCCCCAGCACCGGCACCGCGCCCACGACCACCTCGATGCCGATGTTGGCCGCCATCCGTGCCACGGTGACCAGCGGCACGCCCCGGAAGAACGCCGCCAGCACGATAACGCAGCTTGCCGCACCGGCGAGAAAGTCGCCAATGCCCGGCAGGAAGCCGATGATGCCGTCGAGCCCGAAGCGAATACTCGTTCCGGGCACCTGAAACCAGGTGTCCAGGACGCGGGACAGCAGATCCAGGTTCTCGTTCCGGAACGCTCCACCTGCACCGCCCAGGCGGGGCCGCAGATCGTCTGCCTCAGCCACGTGGGAGGTGGAACCGAAGGCCTCCGCTCCCACATCCGCGGGAGCTGCCGGACCCACGCCGGGAGGGAAGATCTCGGGTTCCGCAGACTTCGTTCGCATCGTGCAGGCCTTTCCGGATATACCCCATTGGATGCTACAATTCGATTCGGTACGGCGGCTATAGTTCAGTGGCAGAACGCCGCTCTGTGGCAGCGGATGTCGTGGGTTCGAAACCCACTAGCCGCCCCATCCACCCCTCAGTCAACTCCCCGCGTCAGAGACGGCTTGAGGCATCCCCACGGCCTCGCCCCGACGTATGGATTTCGACCCAGACCAGCGTGCCGCGCCCACCCAAGTACATCGCCGTTCCCGCCGCGCACCGTGCCCCGGCCCCCGCTAATTTATTCCTTGGTACGTCCGGTTGGGCATACCCCACCTGGAAGCCGGGTTTCTACCCCGCCGAGATGCCAAACCGCGCCTTTCTGCACCACTATGCCTCTATCTTGACCGCTGTGGAGGTGAACTACACCTTCCGCACCCTGCCCTCGCGCCCGCAGCTGGAGGGCTGGCTGGCTGCGACGCCGCCGGGGTTCCGCTTCAGCTTCAAGGCGCCACAGCGCATCACGCACTTTTCCCGACTGCGTGACTGCAATGCGCACCTGGAGCAGTTTGTCGCCGCAATCGCGCCCGCAAAGGCTGCCGGCAAGCTTGGCCCTCTGCTCTTCCAGCTGCCACCCAACTTCGCCGCCGATCCCCCCCGCCTCGAGACGTTCCTGCAGGCTCCGGCGCTCCGGGAACCCGGGGCGCCCCGCATTGCGTTCGAGTTCCGCCACCCAAGCTGGTTCCGCGAAGACATCTACGCTCTTCTTCGCAACGCGGGCGCCGCGCTCTGCGTGGCCGATACGGACGATCTCGCGACACCGGACGTCGACACAGCCACATTCGGCTGTTACCGCTTACGCCGAGATGGCGGCTATCGGCCGGAGGAGTTGCGGGCCTTTGCAGAACGGTTCACCCACAGCAGTCGCGGCCGTGAGACCTATGTGTTCTTTCGTCACCAGGACGAACCCACCGGCGCACTGAATGCAGCGGCTGTGCTGGAGGAGGCAGTTGCGCTCGCCGGCCTTTCGGGCAACGAGCCCGAGGCGGGCTAGGTGGATCCACTCTGTGCACCGGGGACGCTACCCCCTGGCTTTCCCTCCTTTCATCCCCGCCGCTGGCTCCGCAACGGCCACGCGCAGACTATCGCCGGCAATGTACTGCCACGCCCAAATGATCTTCCAAAGCCCGTGCAGGAGCTCGTCGAGGTAGCGCCGGCGCGTGAGCATCAGATGGCCAGTCAGGTACTCTGCGAGTGCCATTGGCAGCCGGATCCTGACCGTCACACCCGCCCCACTGTCATCCTCGTCCATGGTCTTGAGGGCTCTTCCCGCTCGCAGTACGTCGTCGGCAACAGCACGAAGCTCTTCAGGGCGGGCTGCAACGTCATCCGCATGAACATGCGCACCTGTGGCGGCACAGAGCGGCTCTCCCCGACGCTGTACCACTCCGGCATGTCCGGCGATGTCGGTGCGGTGCTCCGGCACTTCCTCCACACCGAACACCTGCAGGCGGTTGCGCTGATCGGCTATTCCATGGGCGGCAACCTCGTCCTGAAGCTTGCCGGGGAGCTGGGGGAAGCGGCCCCGCCCGCGCTGCGCGCTGTGGTGGGTGTGTCCCCCGCGATCGATCTCTGCGAGTCGGCGGACGCCCTGCATCAGCCTTCCAACCGCTTCTACGAGCGACGCTTCGTGCGTGCCCTGCTCAAGCGATTCCGCCGCAAAGCCTTTCTGTTTCCACGCGCGTTCGACTCGGAGCGGACCGAAGGCATTGCTTCCATTCGCGATTTCGATGAACACATCACAGCGCTTTATGCTGGTTTTCGCGATGCCGATGATTACTACTTCCGCTCTTCCGCGGCGCGCGTCCTCGACCGTATCTGCGTCTCTACGTTGCTGATTCATGCCTGCGATGATCCGTTTGTGCGCATCACCGCGAAGACCCGCGCCATCATCGCCGGCAACCCCGACATCACGCTTCTGGAGACGCTGCACGGCGGCCATTGCGCCTTTCTTGCTCAGCCAGAGCCGGCCAACGGAGACGATGGCTACTGGGCCGAGCACACCGCACTTCGTTTCGTTCTGGAACACACGGCCACCCCTGTCTGCTTGTAACCTGAGGAGATGTATGCCGAATGGAGCGCCGCCTGCGGCACGGATGACCCGATTGTCGTGGTGCCCTGGGCGGATCCCGCGGGGGGTGCCCATTTCGTCGATCTGCGCGCGGAGCCCTTTGACATCGCCGAGATCTCCGAGGCCGAGGACCATCCCGCGCTGCGCCGCGCCCTGCGGTCACTGAACGCGTCCGGTTCAGGATTTTTCACCTCCAAATGCGACGCCTGGACGCTCTCGCCCGAGGAGGGCGGCGAGAAGCTGGAAGCCATGCGCCTCGATCTCGACCTGCTCGATGAGGAGGCGTCGTTCGGCTTTGGCAGCTACATCGACATCCTGTGGCGGGAGCGCAGCATCTTCGCCTCCGCCCACCAGGCCAGCGGACGTCTTGATCGACTGGTGCGGCGCGCGGTGCGGCTCCCGCATGCGGAGGCGGCTCTTGAAGCCGTGTTGCGGCCCGCCGTGATCGCCGAGCGTGGGGAAAACAATGGGCCTGCCCCGCGAGGCGCCCTGGAGGGCTTTGCCTCGACCCTGTACGTCACCGCCGTCGCGGGAGACCCCGAGACCGCCGGCAAACGCTGGGAGGCCGCCCTGGAAGCCGTGGTGGACCTTCTTCGCGAGCGCGAGCAGGCGCTGCCGCCGGGCTCCGCTACAATCGACTAGCGCGGCGGGAAACGGCTTCGCACGGGCGCGAAAGTAGTTTCAGCTGCACGGGCGAGTAGCTCAACTGGATAGAGCACGGACCTTCTAAGTCCGGGGTTGCAGGTTCGAGCCCTGCCTCGCCTACCATCCCTCCGCCGTGGCGCTTAGCCCAGTTCATGCGCACTGACGCCGACCAGCTTAACGTCGGCTACGTGCCGGCTCGGACCACCGGCGTGCACCAGGCCCGCCGTGACCATCAGCCCCGCAGCCAACGCGCAGACACCACTCCAGCCATAGCGCTCCCAGGCGACGCTGGCCAGCGCGGAGCCCAGCGCCCCGCCGACGAAATACATCGTCATATAAAGCGTGTTCAGGCGGCTTCGCGCCCCCCCATCCAGCCCAAAGATGCGCGTCTGGTTGGCCACCTGCATCATCTGTGTGCCTGCGTCGAGCGCGATCACGCCCACCACCAGCCCTGCCAGGTGCAATGGCAAGGAGGTGTGCAGCCGTTCCGTAAGCCAAAGCCAGGCAAACGATGCCGTGATCCCCGCCCCGGCGAAGGAGATGACGTAGCGGGTACCGCGCCGGTCGGAAAGTCGACCCGCGAACGGCGCCACCAGCGCGCCAGCAGCGCCAACCACGCCAAACGTTCCGGCCACCCCTGGTCCTAGACCGTAATGTGCGTGCAGAACGAAGGCCAGCGTGGTCCAGAAGCAGGAGAAGGCCGCAAACGTCAGCCCGCCGATGAGGCCGGATTCGCGCAGCAGTGGAAGTCTGCGGAACAGCGTCCAGAGTGAGCGCAGCGCCTCCGGGTAGGTGAGCTTCGCCTTGGGTTCCAACTTCGGCATCACCTTTGCGAGCAGCGGCACAAAGGCGAGATTCATCACCGCCGCTGCCCAGAAGACCGTCCGCCAGCCACCAAGGTTGCTCACCCATCCAGCGAAGCTGCGCGCCAACAGAATGCCCAGCAGAAGTCCGGTCATCACGGTGCCGATTGCCTGGCCGCGGCGCTCCTCAGGCACCAGATCGGGCGCTAGGGGCAAGGCGATATGCGTCACAGACGCCAGCAGTCCGGTTAAGACACTGGCCACGAGCATCCAGGGGAGATTGCGCGCCGTTGCTACCAGCACCAGGGCTACCGCAACCGCCGCATACAGCCGCATCATCAGCCCGCGACGCTCCGCGACATCGCCCAGAGGGACGAAGGTGAGCATGCCAACGGCATAGCCGACCTGCGTGGCTACAGCCACGAAGCCCATGGCTTGCGGACCCTGTCCGAGGGAGTGACCCATCACAAGCAGCAGAGGCTGGTTGTAGTAGATGGAGCCCACCCCAACCGCGCAGGCGAGGCCCAAAAATGGGAGAGCCCAGCGGTGGGAAAATGCCCTGTTCTGCGATGACTCGCTGTCGGCAGCGGCGGTAGGGGACAAGGTCATAGCTGATGGATGAGAAACGGGCGGCTCGCGATGCGTATCCGGTACGGGAAGCGTGTTTGGCGCGGCTGCAATTGCGCGCTGAAACGGTACGCCCGCGCGAACTGCCGTCCCCCACGACCGGTATCATACGAAGTGATGCCAACGCCCGAAATCATCGCCGTCGCCATGTCAGGAGGGGTAGACTCCTCGGCGGTTGCGGCACTGCTGCGCGCCGAAGGGCACCCGATCGTCGGTCTCACGCTGCAGCTGTGGAATCAGCGCCGTCTGGCCGGTCGTGAAGGTATGCCGGAGACCGTTCAGGGCCGTTGCTGCTCGATCGATGACGTGTACGACGCCCGCCGCGTCGCGGAGCAACTCGACATTCCGTACTACCTCGTTAACGCGCAGGAGCGTTTCGAGGAGGAGGTCGTTCGGCCCTTCGTGGACGAGTACCTCCACGGCCGTACCCCCATCCCCTGTACGCTGTGCAACAACCACCTCAAGTTCGACGCGTTGCTGGACACGGCCCGTGGCATTGGCGCCGAGCGCATCGCCACAGGCCACTACGCGCGCAACCGGTACGACCCGGAGCGGGGGCGCTGGGTGCTCTCCCGGCCAGCCGATCGCTCCAAAGATCAGACCTATTTTCTATTTGGCCTCACGCAGGAGCAGCTCAGCCGTACGCTGTTTCCGTTAGGCGAGATGTGCAAACCAGCCGTGCGCACGATGGCCGCGGAACACGGGCTGGAGCTCGCCGCAAAGCCCGATTCGCAGGAGATCTGCTTCATCCCCGGCGGCAGCTACTCCCAGTTCCTGCGCGCCTACCTCGAAGAACAGGGCCGCGAACTTCCGGAGAGCGCGGGCGAACTCGTCTCGGCCGGGGGTGAGGTCATGGGCCGCCACGAAGGTATCCACGGATTTACTGTCGGGCAACGCAAGGGTCTCGGCCTCAGCGCCCCGGAGCCGTTGTACGTGCTGAAGATCCACCCTGACTCACAGCGCGTGGAGGTCGGCCCCGATGCCGCGCTCTACACCCGCCACCTCCGCGCCAACCGCCTCAACTGGGTCTCGACCGCTTCGCCGCAACAACCGATTCGCGTAGCAGTGAAGATCCGCCACCGCCATGAGCCCGCCGCAGCCACACTGGAATGTACGGGCGATGATGTTGTAGACGTTCTCTTCGACGATCCACAGCGCGCAGTCACGCCAGGGCAGTCCGCTGTCTTCTACCAGGGCGACGAGGTCGCGGGCGGCGGCTGGATCTTCTAGCACTCCGCCTCGCGTCAGAATGGCAAAAAGGGATCTGCCTTCATTTCCGCAATGACGGTTAGAAGGCAGATCCCTTAGCTTCTTGCAGACTTCTATCGCTGTCGACGGACGGCTACATCGGCCGCTTGGCGTCGTCCGCGGCCGGCACGAACGGCGGTCCACCGGGAGCCACGGTCGTGGTGCGGATGGGCGTGGGTACCCGGCGTGGTGAAGGCTTCTGACCAAAGGGCGTCTTAGCAGCCAACGATTCAATACCGGCCTTGGCCGAAGCCACCCAACCAACGATCTTGTCGACCGGCATGCGGATCCCGTGTTGGACTGAGCGGGACACGTGCTCGGTGCTCGTAAGCACGTCGCTTACCATGCCGTTCACGCGCGCTACCTGCGCCTGGGTCTTTCCGTTCACGTCCTGCACAGTCGAGTTCACCTGGGAGACCGTCTGCTCGACCTGGCCGGACACCCTTGTCACAGTCTCACCGACCTGCCCACTCACCTTGGTAACCGTGTCACCGACTTGCCCACTCACCTTGGTAACCGTGTCACCGACTTGCCCACTCACCTTGGTAACGGTTTCACTCACCTGACCGACTACCTTGGTCACTGTGACGCTCACCTCGTCGACCTTCTCGCGCACTACGCCGCTAATGTGCTGCACGTCTCCGGTGACGCTAGCGATTTTGGGCTTGGTGTCGGCGATGATGCCCTGCACCTTCTCCGAGATGTCGGCAATCTTGGGTTGCAGATCCGCAACAATCTCCTGAGCTTTCCCGATCAACGGAAAAGCCTTCGCCTGCACAGTCTTGGTGACGTCGTCTATCTTCTTCTGTACCTTTCGAACGGCCAGAAACGCCGCGATCGCGACGCCCGCGAGAGCAAGCAAAACGATCAGCAGACAGATCGCAATGATCCACTCGGCGATCATCAGCGCGTGCACATCGCCGGCTAGGTTTGTGGCGTCCTGGAATAACATGGCAACTGTGGAAAGGGATGGCATCTGTGCTCCTCAGAGTCTCCGACTAGCTCTATACGGTGTGATGCAGAACAACCAGGTGACCACCTGCGTTCCACGGTAAAAGGGGCCGGTGATGACCACCGGCCCCCGTCAAACGTCACCGCTGCAACATTACGAAGCGCTGGAGGGTGTCTCGGTCGCCTTCGCCGTGTAGGCGTCTTTGGCGGCATCCACCGCGGCCTGTGCGGCCTCAGCCTGGGTCTGAACCAGGCCCTTGCCCTTTTCCACGTACTCCGTCCACTGAGTGCGACCCTTGTCGTAGGCTTCCTTGCTCTTGTCTACGTACTGGCCTGCTACCTCTTTGCCCTGCTGCACATATTGGTCAGCGACTTCCTTACCCTGCTGTACATACTGCGCGGCCGTCTCTTTGCCCTGCTGCACGTACTGGGTAGCCTGGTCAACGCCCTGTGTGTACAGCTGGTTGGCCTTGTCCCGTGCGTCCAGCGCATTGGCTACCAGGTCGTCGCGGGTCTCGCGCCCGGACTTGGGGGCATACAGAACGCCCACGAGGGCACCGATGCCCAAGCCCGCAAGAAACCATCCAAAGCTGCTCGATCCTTGTTCACTTGCCATTTTCGTTCACCTGTCCCTTGGGAGAATGAGTGGGCACACTTCATCTGAGCGCACCATCAATCACAGGGATGCGCGCAGGATTGGCTCGGTTGTTCAGCAGGGTCAAGTTCTTCCGGTGCGCATGCGGCGCGGAGCATACGCCTTGAACTTATCTTGCCGGTCTTCCATCATCTGAGGCCGTACACCGCATCACAGCGTTTACCTGAACGGTAGCGGTTCCGCAGAGAATGTTGCGGCTCGGGTAGTACGAACCTCCAAGGATTCCCCTATGCACGTCAACCGCTCCTTCCCGTTCGCAGATCCGCTCAGGTTCGGTGGCTTCGCCCTGACCGCCGCCTTCACGCTGGTTCTGACTGGCTGCAACCACGCGGTGAGCGATGCCGATCTGACCACGAATGTCCACAACACTCTCGCGAGCGATTCGACGATTCAGAAACAGCCCGTGCAGGTGGCGGTACAGGGTGGGGTTGTGACGTTGTCTGGCAATGTCTCCGATGACACCGCCAGCACGCTCGCTGCGCACGATGCGGCCAAAGTGAAGGGTGTGAAGGAGGTCGTCAACAGCCTTCAGATTGCAGGGATTCAGGTGGCCCCGACGGTGACCTCGCCGCAAACGCCGGAGCAGTCCCGGCAAACCACTCCTGAGGAGCGCCAGGCCCTGGCGCAGAGCCATACCCTGCCGCCCCCGGCTGCTACAGCGGCGCCGGTACCGCCCCCTCCGCCACAACCGGTTTTGCGCGACGTGACCGCACCGGCCGGCACGACCATCCCAATTCGCATCACTGAGCACCTCGATAGCCAGACCGCGACGGACGGCGAGCCGTTCAACGGCGTCATCACGCATGAGGTTGTCCACGATGGGGTGGTTGTGATCCCCGCCGGTTCAGCAGTCAGTGGCCGCGTGGTCGCGGCCAAGGATGCGGGTCACTTTAAGGGCAACTCCCTGCTTTCCGTCGAACTGACCGCGGTACGCCGGCATGGTGCGCTGCTTCCCATCACCACACGCGCCTACACGGTGGAAGGCAAGGGCCGGGGCAAGAATTCAGCTGAGAAAATCGGTGGCGGTGCCGCTGTCGGTGCGGTTCTGGGTGGCATCTTCGGCGGTGGCCGAGGTGCCGGCATCGGCGCGCTGGCTGGCGGAGGAGCAGGAACCGCGTACCAGGGCGTAACACGCGGCCAGCAGGTGCAGATCGCCTCGGAAAGTCTGATTCGGTTTCAGCTTGCCGCCCCTCTTACCGTTCGCTCAGCGGAAAAGCCCTCTGACTACGAGCCAACGACCCTGCACGAACGCTAGCCAACCTCGGACACTTCTTGTAGCATCTGCGGCAGTCACACGCGACAAGGTTCTACCATGCACCCCTCCTCTCTCGTGAGCACAGCTTCACCCAGCACAGGAGGCCAGCCGTGGCTCTAGCCAACCCGCGGGTAAAGCCGACCCCGGTCCGCTTGCGCCTCGTTACCGCCGCTGAGCCCGGGGATGCCCCTGGCCGGCATTCCCTGCTCACCCTTTGGCATCTCCTCTCGCTGGACGCCCCTTGCGTGGCAGCGCTGTGGGTCACCTTCGCCGCGTGGTGTGCGGGGCAGCGCATCTCCTTACTGGATCCCTTGGCGATGTTTGTTGCCGTGTGGGTGCTCTACGCCACTGACCGGCTTCTTGACGCGCGGCCCCTGGCCGGTGGGCAGTACCCGTCGGAACTGGAGGAGCGGCACTTCTTCCACCATCGCTGGCGACAATGGTTTCTTCCCATACTGGTTGGCGCCACCCTGCTGCTCGCTCTTCTTCTACACCTGCTCGCGGTCCCGGTGCTGCATCTGTATGCCGTGCTGGCTACGTTGCTGGCGGGCTGGCTGCTTGTTGTGCACGCGCAGACCGCGCCGATTCCCCTCGGCCGGCGTCTGCCGAAGGAGCTCGCCGTTGGCCTCTTCTTCCCTGCGGCAATCTTTGTTCCCCTGATCGCACGCGCACCCGGGTTGTCGCTTGCGCTTCTACCCGGAGCCATGCTCTTTTCCGGCGTGTGCTCGCTCAACTGCCTGTACCTGTACGCCTGGGAGCATCCGGACGACCACAGCCGGGCACACTCCACCACGCGCTACGCCGTTGACCGGCTTCTCGGCCTGACCTACTTTCTTCTGGGGACCTCCGCGGCTACGGCCGTCGCGCTCTTCACTCTGCCCAAGACCGGGCTTCTGCACGTATCTCCGCTGGCGCATCCTGCGGCGATGCCTTTCGCTTGCGCCCTTACGGCGGGGCTATTCCTGCTATTGCACTTTGTTCGCCACCAGGTACCGCCACTGCGGTTGCGCGCCCTCGCCGACCTGATTCTGCTGACGCCCATTCTGCCTATCGCCTTCGCTTTGCTCGATTCCTCGCGTTGAGCCGTACGCTCTCAGGCTTGGCTGGAAGTACAAAGGCGCATTGCCCTGCACGCACTCTGCCCAACTTTGACCCAGTCGCTCACCTCTACCGCTGGGCCGAGTACCTGACCTTTGGTGCGTTGCTGCAACGGACGCGCACCCACTTCCTCGCCGAGCTTGCTGATACAAGACAGGCGATGCTGCTCGGAGACGGCGACGGCCGCTTCGCGCAGGAGCTGCTGCGCAGGGCACCCAGGGCCCACGTGACGGCCGTCGATACCAGCAGGGCGATGCTGCGCCTGCTGCAGCGGCGCTGCGCAGGCGACGGCAACGACGTGCGCCTCCGGCTCATCCAGGGCTCCGCCCTCGAGGCGCCCAGCCTCCCACACCGTGATCTCGCCACCTGTGACCTTGTTGTCACGCACTTCTTCCTTGATTGCCTGGCTCAGGGGGAGCTTGAGACGCTCGCTCACCGCCTTGCCGCCGAGCTGAAGCCTGGCTCTCGATGGCTCGTGTCCGACTTTGGCCTGCCCCTCTCGGGTCCCGGCCGCTGGTTGGCGTTGGCCTGCATTCGCCTGCTCTATCTGGCCTTTCGCCTGCTCACACAGCTCAAGGTGCAGCATCTGCCGGATCCACAAATTGCTCTGCGTAACGCTGGATTTCTGCGTTGTCGGCGCTGGGCGCCCCTGGGCGGCTTTCTGTACAGCGAGCTCTGGGTTCTCCCGCGATGAGAGAACCTGCGCGCCCGAGAGCGCATCCTTGTTCGGCGATCTGTCATCCACAGAAGAGTGAATACGCAACCCAGCCGTTCCAAAGCGTCCCGCTCTGCCTCCAGCCTGAAGCGAAACGCTGCGCAAGGCGACCCGTCGGCCCTGCTGACGCACTCCAACGAGGACCCGCAGCCTGACGCGCAGCCGGTGTCTTCGTCGCTGCTCGGCCCGGATCCCGCCGTCTTTGTCGCCGAGACGCCCATACCGCATCGCGCTTCGGTGAAGCTCGCACACCCTAATCGCGCCCGGCTGAACCTGTACATCCTGCGCCACGCGAGCGCCGGTACCAGCCGTGCGAACCCCAAACTGGATGTGAAGCGGCCGCTCGACAAGGAAGGCAAGCAGCATTGCCTGTTTCTAGCTCACGTGCTGAACGCGACCAAAATCAGCTTTGACCTGATCGTCTCCAGCCCGCTGAAACGGTGCCTCCAAACGGCGCAGCTGGTTGGCACCGAGATGGGCTATGAAGCCAAAATCCTGCATGCGGAGGCCCTGCAACCAGGGGCGCTCTATCCGCAGTTCAGACATCTGGTGCATGAGTGCAGAACCTACGAAAACGTGCTGATGGTGGGGCACGACCCTACGCTAACGTCTTTTCTCGGTCAGCTTATCGCGGGTGACTGGACAGATGACGCTGGCTCTGCGTCGCCCGCCCGTGTTCGCCTGCGTAAGGGATCGATGGCGCGGGTAACGGTCGACCGCGGACCGGCGACCCTGCAGTGGATGCTGGATCCCCGCCTGGTGCGTGCGCTCTATGCCACATCCACAAAAAGCTCACGGCGCAAGACTTCGCGGAAATAGGCAGCCTCCTTGCGCAGGGACCACATCTCCAGCTCGGCGCCGCCGCGCGAGGGGTGCAATTGCAGCACCACTCGCTTCGGATACACCAGGGCCTTCACCCGCAGCGTCGCGCCGGAGCGCTCCCCATGCAAGGCCTGCGCCAGGCGCAGCAGCACCACGGCTCGCTTCACCGATGTGTGCTCTTCCACTGGCACAGCCCGCATGGTGCGGTCCATCGCCTCTGGCCGGCTCTTGCCCAGGTAGCGGCTGATGGCGGCCACGACGGTACGCTGGCTCTGCGAGAAGCCGAAGATCTCTGAATTCGCAACGATGTACTGTGTGTGCCGATGGTGCCCCTGGTGGTTCATAAACTTGCCCACCTCGCGCATCATCGCCGCGGCGGAAAGCCAGAGCCGGTACTCGGGTGGCAGGTCGTGCACGCGTTGCAAGGCATCGAAGAGCGCCTCGGCCTGTTTGCGCACAGGCTCAGCCCTTGCCGGGTCAACGCCGTAGCGTTTGCAGACCTCCAGCACGCCTTGCCGGCGCTCGGACTCCATGGTCTTGTGCACGCTGGCCCGCGTGTCGGAATCGGCCAGCATCTGCGCTAGCACACCGTCGCGCAGACCCAGTGGCGAGTAGCGAAAGCCGCCGAGCCCGGTGCGCTCCAGCAACGTCGCGTACACCTGCGCGCCGCCCACGATGATCTCCGAACGCCGCGGCCCGATGCCTTTAACCGCGGCACGTTGTGTATTCGTCATCTTGGCGAGGCGATCGGCGAGACGCCGCACGGAGGCGGTCTCGGCCCGCAGCGGAGCGAGAACAACGCCGCCCAGTTTGCCGCGTGGCACCTTGGCAGCGTGCTTTTCGTTGGCGCCTTCGGCGGGCAGCGCGTTGGACGCCTCAGCCAACGCCGCAGCGGTCCCAGAGGTCGCCAGCACAAGGTCCACTTGCGGTTTGCCGAGCTTGCGCTCGACGCGTGACATCTCACGATCGATGAATTGCCGCAGACGGCCAATATCCTGCTTCGAGGGCGGATCGGAGCGCAGGAACTCCTGCTGCAGACGCACCGCGCCCAACGGCAGGCTCATCATCTCCTCGATGTGGCCCTTGTTCGAAAGCGTAATCTCGCACGACCCGCCGCCCAGATCGATGAGCAGGCAGCGCTGGAGCGCATCGGGCTCATGGGTCATCACGCCGAGGTGGATCAGCCGACCTTCTTCCAGGCCGCTGATGATCTCCAGCGGCCATCCCGTAGCCGACTGCACCCAGGTGCGAAACGCATCGGCATTCAGGGCGTCGCGCGTGGCGCTGGTCGCAACGACACGCACCTTGTCCACCACGTTCGCCTGGACAGTCTTGTGAAACCGCTTCAAGGCCTTAATGGTGTTGGCCATCGCCTCGGGGGAGATAACGCCTGAGTCGAAGACGCTCTCACCCAGGCGCGTCACTTCGCGGTCCTCGTGTAGGGTTCGCAGTTCATGCTGCTCAACGGAAGCGATCGCCAAACGGCAGGAGTTCGAACCGATGTCGATCGCTGCGAAGATGGGCATTGCGTGTGGGGTCCCCTTCAGATCAACTTTGCTGTCTTGCAACACGATACATGGCAGCACCACCGCCCCTCGAAATAGCGGCCGGGCAGCGAACAACAACCTCGCCGAAGCGGTGTTGCTACCCTATTCAAGCGCTAGAAGGAAACCGGTTATGCTGCTCCACGCCACACCCAACCCGCTCCGCACGCCCACGGCTTGCGATCGTCGCCTGCGTGAGTGGCCGGCGGTGGCCATGGTGGCGATTGTTTGGGTGGCGATCTATCTGCTTTCACTCGCCGCCCCACCCCTGCTCGACGACGCCGACGCCACACACGCCCAGGCGGCACAGGCCATGCTGCGCACCGGTGATTGGGTCACCCTGCATGTCGACGGCGTTCGCTACCTCGAGAAGGCCCCTCTGCCCTACTGGATCACGGCGTCCAGCCTCGCGGTCTTCGGCAACAACAGCTTTGCGGTGCATCTGCCCCTCGCGTTGACGGTTCTTGGACTTGCTGCACTGGGGTGGCACTGGGGGCGGCGCGCCTTTGGAGCACTCACCGGCTTCTATGCCGCTCTGTTCACGGTTACGGCAACTGGGCTCTTCCTTTTCACCCGCGTCTTCATTCCGGATGCCCTTCTGTCGCTGTTTCTGGCTCTTACGCTGTACACCGCCCTGCGCGCGTTGGAGGCGGGCGGGTCTGCCGGCCTGCGTTGGGCCCTCATGGCGTGGTTGGCGCTAGCCGCAGCCGTGCTGACCAAAGGCTTTGTCGCGCTTGTGTTCGTCATCGGTGCGTTGGCGATCTATCTTCCGTTGGCAAAGGAGCTACGCCTATGGCGGCGTTTGTATCCCCTCGCTGGTACGGCCCTGCTGCTGGCCGTTGCCGCGCCGTGGCATTACTTAGCTAGCCTGCGCAACCGCGGCGGAGCGAACGGCCACGGCTTCTTCTGGTTCTACTTCATCAATGAGCACCTCCTACGCTTTCTGGGCCGCCGCACACCCGTGGACTACAACAAGCTGCCGGCAGTGCTGTATTGGTCACTTCACCTGGTGTGGCTGTTTCCGTGGAGCTTCTTCCTCCCCGCGATCGCTGTGCTGGCCTGGCAACGCCGAGAGCGCTGGTTCGCCGCGCCGCTGTTGGGTCAGAACTCAGAGGCCCGGCGCACCACCTTGCTGCTGGCTTCGTTTTCCGGCTTTGTTCTTGTGTTTTTCAGCCTCTCGACTAACCAGGAGTACTACACGCTCCCGGTTTACCTGCCCGTCCTCCTACTGACCGCAGCGGCGCTGGTTCGGCTTGAGGGCAGCCTCTCCAGAACGGGTGAGGTAGGTTCCGCGGGTCGCACGCTGCTCGCCTCGCAAGCACTTCTCACCCTCATCGGCGTGCTTGTCGCGGGGGCACTCGCGTTTGAGCTGTGGACCAGCCGCACTCTGCCCGCGGCGCCCAATATCGGCGATCTTTTCGTGCAACGCGGCGTAGGCAACTACACCCTTTCCATGTCCCACCTGTTCGATCTCACCAGTGCGTCTTTCTCCGCGCTGCGGCTGCCGGCGGCCCTGGCCTGCATCGCCTTCGCCTTCGGACCGGCGGTCAGCCTTGCGCTTCGCCTGCGTCGCCGGCACCACGCCGCTACAGTGACCCTTGCGCTTACCAGCACCCTCTTTCTGGTGGCGGCTCACCTCGCACTTATCCGTTTCACGCCCATGCTTTCCTCGCGAAGCTTTGCCGCCCGCATCGCTGACCTGCAGCGTGGTGGCGCCATTGCCCCTGATGCCGAGGTGATGCTTTTCGGCGATCAGGCACTCGGCTCCTCGATTCCGTTCTACCTTGAGCATCCCGTGAAGTTGGTGGATGGCCGCAGCACCTCCATGCTCTTCGGCAGCACCTTCCCTGACGCACCGCCCATTTTCCTCACCCATCAGGAGCTCTTCGCCGAGTGGGGTAAAGGGCCCCGCAAGCTTCTGTTTGTGCCCTTGGAACATCGTGCCGACGTCGATCCGACCCTTGAAGCTCGCGCCGTGAAACTCTACGAAAGCGCGGGAAAAGAGCTGCTCACCGATCGTCCGCTCGACCCGGCAGTGGACAGGGGTACAGGCCGTCCCGAACAATAGAAGCATCACGTGATTTTCCCCGGCACCTCGCGAATTCCTGCGTCGCAGGCCTCGTCTCCGCAACGGTTATGGCGAGCGTCTTCGCTGGCCCTTATCTTCGTTTCCTGGCTCATCCTGCAGCTCGGCGGGCTATTCTCTCCAGGCTTGCTGGATGACGTGGATTCTGTGTACACAGAGATCGCGCGCGAAATGCTGGTCCGTCATGACTTTGTCACACCCACCGTTGACGGCATCCGCTTCTTCGATAAGCCCCCCCTGATGTACTGGATGGCGGCCGGCTCGATGCGCCTCTTCGGCGTGCACGACTGGGCTGCCCGCCTGCCGCTGGCCATCGGTGTTCTGCTGCTTCTGTTTGCGGTGTATGCACTGGGAGTGCGCCTGTTTGCGGGCACTTCCCCCGTGGAAGCTCCGGACCGCGGTGGGCTCTATGCCGCGCTGGCCACCGGCATCTCCATTGGCACCTACCTGTACACACGCTTTTACATCCCTGACATCCTGGTGGCTCTCTGGATGTGCGTCGCCGTACACATGTTGCTGCTCGCACTGGAGCGCCTTGACCGAGGTCAGTCTCCCCTGGTGCCAAGCCTCGTCTTCGCGGCCGTAACAGCGTTGAACGTGCTTACCAAAGGTTTGATTGGTCTCGTCTTTCCGCTCGGCTTTGCTCTGCTGTACCTGCTCTGGACGCGCCGCCTCCGAGCCTTACTGCAGCTGAAGCTGCACGTCGCCACTCTTGCATTTCTGGCGGTCGCCGCTCCCTGGCACATCCTGGCGGCGCTCCGAAATCCCGCTGTGCCGATGCCCGCCGGCGTAGGCCTTCCAGCACGGGCAGGCTGGGCCTGGTTTTACCTTTACAACGAGCATGTGGCGCGATTTTTGCAGCGACGCATCCCTCACGATTACGGGCAGGTGCCGGTGCCGCTCTTCTGGCTTCTGCTACTACTCTGGCTTTTCCCCTGGACGGCCTTTCTGCCCGCGGCGGTGCTCGACGCCGTGCACACCCTGCGCACCTCGCGTCCCCACAGCCTGCGCTCTGACGCCGACAAGCACAGCCCCATTGCCATCCCACAGCACACAGCGGCCACCGCACGGCGAGAGGAGGCAGCACGCTCTCTTCTGCTGTGGGCCGGTCTTATTTTGGGATTCTTCACCCTCTCTTCTCGGCAGGAGTACTACCATCTTCCCGCGTTGCCAGCACTCGCCCTGCTGGTGGGCGGCATCCTGGCGACAGCGGATCGCGGGCTGACGCCTGGCGCCGATGCCGCCCGAACTGCGCGCAGCCGCACTCAGCTCCTTGCTGCCTCGCGCTGGTTCCTCCTGCCCCTGGGATTGCTGCTCTTCGCAGTAGCGGGCTACTTTGCGGCAACCGCGCCACGGCCCCTGCCGGGAGCGACACTGAATTCCCTGTTGCGCTCCAACCCTGACCTGTACAACCTGTCTTTGGGGCACGTCTTTGATCTCACCGGCAAAGCCATGGGACTGTTTCGTGGACCGCTGGCCCTGGTTGCCCTCGGCATGCTGCTGATTGGCCCAGGCTCGCATCTTCTGCGTCGCAGCGACCACACTTTCTCTGCCAACCTGCTCATCGCCTTCGCGATGACGGCGGTTCTGCTCGGTGCCCATGCAGGTCTGGTCCGTTTCTACCCGATCCTCGGGTCGAAGGGACTTGCGGAGACGATTCAGGCGCAGAAACGCCCGGGCGACCTCCTGGCGATTGACGGCGAGCTGACCTCCGGCTCCACATTGCTCTTCTATACGCAGACACCGGTACTGCTCGTCAACGGCCACGTCAACGGGCCATGGTTCGGCAGCTTCTGGCCGGACGCGCCTCACGTCTTTCTGGATGACGCATCCCTGCACACTTTGTGGTCGGGGCGCGAGCGAATGTTCCTTTTGACCTACCATCCGCAGGCGCGGATCCTTGATCTACACAGCTTCGGAGAGGTAAGGATCATTGCAGACTCAGGCGGCAAAACCGTGCTCTCCAACCGCTAGTTCCGGGCAGAATCAGACGCGCAATCGTCCAGTGTGGAGAAGCTCTTACAGCAGATGCTCTCGCATCTCGTCCGGCCCTTCCACTACGCCACCCTCTTTCAACCGGTAGACCTTGCCGCGGTAGTAGAAGTTCTCCCCGACGTAGCTGTTGGCCCACAGGACAGCGCCGAGCAGGTCGCGTAGCGGATACAGCAGGGCCCCACGCTCCCACTCCGGGTCGCCCAGCACAGCCAGAATGGTGGCACCCTGCGCCCAGCGGTTGGCCAGCGTCAGCAGCAGCCACAAAAACCCCAGTCCTACTCTCCCACCCAGCACGCCCCACAGCAGCCCCATGAGGCCATAGGGCACGGCGAACGTGAGCCCGCTGCCGAAGTGTCCCCAGGGGCGAGAACGGCGCGTGCTTTGCATCCACCGCAGCTGATTGCGATAGCTCAGAGAGAAGGGCGAATCCTGCACAATCAGCCGGATTACATGGGTTGCCAGCAGTACGCCCGTGCCCTGTTGAGCGAGCCGATTGCCCAGCACGAAATCATCGGCATAAAACTGTCCAAGCTCCCCAAATCCACCTACCTGCTGGAAGCTGCGGCGGCGCACGGCCATGGTGGCGCCCAACGCGAAGCGGGTCCCCTCGAGCATGTCCGCCACCAGCACGCCTGAGGTCATTTCCACGCTCTTGCCTACAGCGTCGAGCTGCGAGCTAAGCCCTGCGTCTGGATGCGCCGTGCCCAGGTACACGCAGGAGGCAAGACCTACCTGCGGATCGCAGAGGTACTGGACCATGCGCTGGAGGTAGTCCGGCGCGACTCGGACGTCCGCATCGCTGGTGATGTACTCGTCGTGAGCGGCGATCGAATCCAGCTTTGCCAGGGAGAACACCTTGGCGTTGTGAAATCGTGGAATGGGGTCGCCGCAGGTGACATACCGTGCCTTGACGTTGGGATACCGCGCGCCTACTCGTCGAGCAAGCCGCAAACCTTCGTCATCTTCGTAACGGGCGCAGAACAGAAGCTCGAAATCGGGGTAATCCTGCTCAAAAAATGTTTCGAGATTGCGCTCGATGCCCGGTTCTGTCCCGTGCAGTGGCTTCAGCACGCTCACAGGAGGCAGATACGAGGCTCGGGTGCCCTGCTCCCGCCGGCGCCGCACACCAAATCGCACGGCCGCCACAACGACCATGCCGCAATAGATGGTAGAGGTGACCGTACCCAGCAGGGCAAGAGACAGGAGTGATCGTCGAAACAGTGGCATTAGCGGCAACGCAAGAAGGAGAGACTTACAAGACTTTGCATTGCCAGTCTAGTGCACGAGGCCGGGAAACGCTCTCCCGTTCAACGGATCCGTTTGCCCTTCCCCGGTGCCGCGCTCGGGTCACGGGTCGGCATCACCACCGGCCGGCGCAGCGGGACCAGCCCCGCCGAAGGCTGCGCTTGTGCCTGTTGCACCCGGGTCAACATCTCCGTCCGCACATACTCAACGAAGCCCTGCATTTGGCGATTCATCTCCTCCATGCGCTCGCGCATCTGCAGCACGATGGCAATGCCGGCGATGTTGACACCCAGATCCCGCGCCAGATTCAGAATGAACTCCAGCCGCTCCAGATCTTCATCCGTGTACAGGCGTGTGTTGCCGTCAGACCGCGAGGGGCGCAGCAAACCTTCGCGCTCGTACAAGCGCAATGTTTGAGGATGGATATCGTACATCTCCGCTACGGAGGAGATCATGTACGCGCCTTTGGATTTTCGCTTCGTCGCCATTGGATTCTGGTCGTCCCCGCTACGCCGTTCGCTTCGCTCCCATCGAAACGAGCATAACCCCGTCGGAGGTTCACGCGCATCTTACCTGGCTATGCGTCGTTCCTCGATCAATCCGTTTGCCGTCACCGCTGCAGCTGTTGGAGCCACCGTCGGCTTGATCGTCGCTGTTCGCGCTCTGCTCGCCACGCCTCCGCCAGAGGAAGCTGTTGTTCTGGTCACCGGCAGCTCGCGCGGGCTTGGCCTGGCGATCGCTTCCCGATTCGCCGCGCAGCGGCCCGTCAACCTGGTGCTGACCGCCCGCAGCCTCGACGAGCTGCAACATGCACAGGCGACCCTGCTCGCGCGGCATCCGCACCTGCGGCCGGAAAACTTCTACCTCGTGGCTGCCGATCTCGCGAAGCCATCCGAGTGCCAGCGCCTGATAGCCGAAGCGTTTGGCCACTTTGGCCGCATCGACGTCCTCGTCAACAACGCCGGCATCATCGAAGTCGGCCCCATCGAGGTCCTCACTGCCGAGCACTTCGAGCAGACCATGCAGGTCAACTTCTTTGCCGCATTGCACAGTACCTGGGCCGCCCTGCCGCGGCTCATGGCGCAGTCGCCGGCACCGGGCTGGACCAATCGCGCCGCGATCGTGAACATCTCTTCGATCGGTGGCAAGTTTTCCGTACCGCATCTACTTCCTTACTCGGCGGCCAAGTTCGCGCTTACCGGCTTCTCTGAAGGTCTTCACGCAGAGCTGCGCGGCAAAAACATTCGCGTAACCACCGTCTGCCCGGGCCTTATGCGTACCGGCGGTGAGGACCACGCCATCTTTCTCGGCGACGTCGAGAAGGAGAAGGCCTGGTTCCAGACCTGCGCCAAAACGCCCGGCATCGCGACCACGCCGGAACACGCCGCCGACGAGATCTACAATGCCGTGGCACAGGGTCGT
Source organism: uncultured Acidobacteriaceae bacterium (assembly GCA_964242225.1). Taxonomy (GTDB): domain Bacteria; phylum Acidobacteriota; class Terriglobia; order Terriglobales; family Acidobacteriaceae; genus Granulicella. The sequence continues at coordinate 126,655 of CAXTAE010000002.1, read as the reverse complement.
GCCGAGATCACCATTACACCGCAGGCCTGGCTTGGTGCCCGCTTCGCCGGTGTCTTCCCGGAGACACTGCAGTGGCTGAATGGCGTCACGAATGAGTACCTGCTGCCTGCACCGCCCGCGCAAGAGGTGTGAAGGAGTCGAGGCGGGATCGCTGAACCAAACCGCTAGGCGCCCGCCAGCATCTCCGCCCGTGGGTCTTCAGGGTTCAGCCGCTGCAACTCCCGCAGGATTTCCTTCGAGCGCTCATCCTGCACCTTCGGCACCACGATCCTGACCTCCACAATCTGATCACCACGCCCGCCTTCACGAGCCGCCAACGGAGCACCCTTTTCCCGCATGCGCAGCTTTTGCCCTGTCTGCGTTCCGGGCGGAATTTTCAGCTGCGCCCGGCCTGCCTGCGAACCTTCGCCGTCGATCGTGGGTACATCAATGCGCGCGCCCAAAGCGGCCTCCATTGCCGTTACCGGAACGGTGATATGAAGATCGTCCCCGACACGGCGGAAAAGCTTATTCTGCCCAACCTTGATGATGAGGTACAGGTCACCCGCGGCGGCACCTTCCGTTCCCGCATTGCCCTTGCCCGCCAGCCGAATGCGTTGCCCATCGCGTGTGCCGGCTTTGATGCGGAATTCCAGTGGCTCACGCCGCGTCAAAACACCACTGCCGGCACAGGTTGTGCACGCGGCCTGCACCTTGCCGGAGCCACCACAACGCGGGCACTGAATATTGAATTTCATGCGCCCGCCTGTCTGCGTCACCTGCCCGGTTCCACTGCACTCGGAGCATTCCATCGACTTGCCTACAGCCCCGGTCCCCTTGCACGTGCCGCACTGCTCCTGACGTTGGATCTCAAGCCGCGTTACGCCGCCTCGAATCGCCGTCCAGAAGTCGACCTCCACCTGGTACTCAAGATCAGTGCCCGGCTGCGGTCCGCGTGCCTGGCGTCCGTTGCCGCCGCCGCTGAACATGCCCGAGAAGATGTCTTTGAAGCTGGATCCAAAGCCGCCGCCGGCTTCCGGTTGCGACGCGCCACGGCCCGCTCCGGGCGCGCTGGCGAAGTTGGAGAAATCAAAGCCGCCGAAATCAAAAGGCACACCCTGCCCACGGCTGCCGCTACTTCCGCCCGGCGGTGAGCCCCCGGGGAAGCCACTCGATCCACCTGTCCCACCACCGGCCCGCGCATACGCCTCTGCCGCAGCTGGATCGATCGAATCGGAGTAGAAACCAAGCTGGTCATACACCTTGCGCTTCTTTTCATCACTAAGGACGTCGTTCGCCTCGGAGATCTCCTTGAACTTTTCTTCAGCTTTCTTGTCACCAGGATTCACATCGGGGTGGAACTTGCGCGCAAGCTTGCGGAAGGCCTTGCGCACCTCATCCGAGGTCGCCGTCTTCTTTACGCCAAGCGTGCCGTAATAATCTTTCTGCTGCGTGGAAGCCATCTTTTGTTTTTAACAACCTCAACAACGGTACTCATCACTTTAGATGATCCATCGCTGAGGTTGTCGCACATTCTCCCGTGCAGGCCGGCCCTCGTCCCGAATCAGGCCAGCACGCCTGAACGTTTCGCCTTCAACGCCGCCCGCGAGGCGCGCAAACTCATCGCACCGTCAAACGCCTCGAGATTCTGTGCCTCTGTAGTCGCCTGATCCACCGGACACCAGTACAGCGTGCGCCCGGCCAGGTCGCGATGCAGGATGCGCTCACCACATACGAAACAATGCTTGCCGTGACGGCGATATACGTAATGCTCTTCGCCCCGCGGAGCTGGGTCGGCTTTGCTGGGCCGGTCCGCGCCTTTCGTACACACGATGCGGCGATCGTCCATACCTGCCTTCAGGAGTGGAATCAGGTCCTTCCACATCGCTTTCAGCGTCTTCAATTCCATCGCGGACCCCGGCGTAAACGGATTGACACGATGCCGAAACAGGATCTCCGCACGGTAGATGTTGCCGACCCCGGATAGGATCGTTTGGTCCATCAGCAGCTCAGAGATCGGCTTCTTCGCTGCAAGAATCTTGTCATACGCGAGTTGCGGATCATCATGACCCTTTGCGTCCTCTCCCAGCGGATCCGGCCCCAGCCGCTTCAGCAGCATCTCCCATCTGCCGCGGTCGTACACGCTGCAGTCGGTCGGCCCGCGCAGCTCGCACCATTCCACCTCTGCCGGAGGAAAAGGTTGCGTGCCGTCGTCATGCTGGCAGCGCAGGTTGTGCGGTTGACCTTTTAGGCTCCGCGCGGGTTTGCCCGCACCCGCGCGCTGCAGGATCGCGCGTAAAGCTCCCTTCGGCTCCGGCAAACTGCCGCAGCCCTCGGTCCAGTCGCCGAAACGGCCCAGGTGCACGTGCAGGATGAGATCGTCGCCGAACTCGTACCCGAGATGCTTCCCTACAGCGTGAACCCTCTTCAGCTTCTTGCCATCAACCAGGTGCGCATCGCTGAAACGATGACTCGGCCCAGGCAAAACGTTCAGTTTGCGCCCGGCAAACGCCTCATTGTGACGGTTGGCCCAGCGATGTACCTCATTTCCCTCCGGCATCGTCAGCCTCCTCACGTCCATCTTCTTCGCGCATCTCGTCCATCCGCTCCTGCGGGGTTGGAAGCGACTTCTTCGTCTTCCCCCGGCGCCTTCGCGACGTCTGCTTGCTGCTTTCCAGCTCGTACTGGTAGTAGTCCAAAATGCGCTCAGGCGTCCACAGTGCCCAATGATTTGCGTTCTGGTCATGCATCCGCTTCAGCTGGATATCATCCATGCGCCTTACCAGGTTCCGCAAATCGCTGTACTGATCAGAGAAGGCGCTTTCCTCCCCCGCAATCATGGGTTGCAGATCGACATACACCGGCTGCGCCCACTCATAGAACGTGTGCCACACGTCGTAAACATCCAGATGACCTTTTTTCACCAGCAATCCGAGATGCTCATAAAAGTCCAGTACCTCGAAGGCGGAAATCGGGGGATCATCTACCGTCCAGGAGCACAGCTCCTTGCCGTCGGTCCTGGCCTCCGCCAAACGCCGCCGCGCCGCCACAAATGAGTCACTAAGGAAGAAACTCAATTGCTTTTCAAGGTTCGTAACCGAGCGATACTCGCGCTCGTGCCGGAGTTGCAGCCCGGCATAACCGATCGCCCCCGCACTTGTAAGCACCAGCGCCACATTGGCAACGGCCTGCACCGCTTCCCAGTTCATACCGCTGCCCGTACCCGCAAGCCCGACCACCTTTCCATCTCTGAATGGTAGGATGCCGCTGAGAGCCGCTTTCGTTCTCGTACAACGCGATCGGCTTGTGTCCCAGAGGAGATTTGAGTAGACAGCCAAGCTTCTACAGGCCCGAGCTCGACGTGCTTCGATGCCTAGCCTTCTTGCTGGTGTTTCTGCACCACGCTGACGTGTTCCCCCCGGGACGTCTCCTTGCCGTGAGCATTGCGGGTGCCTTTGGCGTCTGTGTCTTCTTCTTTCTCAGCGCATTTTTGATCACCGAACTGATCACGCGCGAGCACGCGTCCACGGGCATGGTGAATCTGGGGGCCTTCTATACCCGCCGCGTGCTGCGGATTTGGCCACTCTACTTCGCGGCTCTGCTCTTTGACTTCGTTCATCTTCACTACACACGCCCGGGCACCTTCACGGGAGCCCGCCTGGCCGCGTTCTCACTTCTTGCCGGGAACTGGTACGTGGCTCGCTATTCCTTCATCGGTTCACTCTCTTTGCCGCTCTGGAGCCTCTCGATAGAGGAACAGTTCTACGCCGTATGGCCGTCCCTGCAACGCGGCCTTAGCCGTGTTCTCGCACTCGGTTTCTGTGCGCTTGCAGTTCTTACGGCCTATGTCGCCCTTTACACGGCATGCCACGCTGGGAAGGATCTCGCTACCCAGATCTGGGTCAACAGCTTTGTGCAGTTTCAGTTCTTCGCCAGCGGCGCAGCCCTGTCGCTGCTGCTACGCGGTCGCGTACCGGCACTGCAGAGCTGGCAGCGAATCCTTTTGGCCGCTTGCGCTCTCACATGCCTCTACACAGCGCAGGCCGTCTTCCATACCAAACTTGGGCCGACCCCGGCCAGCTTCCCACAGGCAGCCACCGGCTACCTTCTGGTAAACGCCGGATGCGTCCTCCTGTTCGTCGCGTTTCTGGGCGCAACGGAGCTGGGGCGGGCCAAACCGCTACTCTACCTAGGAAGAATCTCTTACGGGCTTTACGTCTTTCATTTCGCGATGCTGAATCTATGCGACAAGGGCCTGCGGAACATCCCGCAGACCCTTGTCCCATACTTACCATTTATGAGAGCCAGTGCCGCATTGACTCTCACGGTCGCGCTCGCTTCGCTCTCGTGGCGATTCTTCGAGAGCCCCATCCTTCGATTCAAGAATCGCTTCGAAGTCATCCGCACCCGCAGCGCGGGGGCCTAGTTCCAAACCTGCCTGGCCATGATCTTCTCTACACTGAAGGTCTGGTCCGGCTCTCGCTTCTGCAGTTGCTGTGCGAACTGTTGCGCTTCCCCCTCCGTGGTAAACAGCCCGGAGCTATATACGCGGCCGCCGCGCATCACATCACAACGCCAGAGCACCTCCGCCGTACCGGCACTACCCACACCCAGGTTGAAGGAGATCGCCTGCGGCCAGGCCTGATCCGTCCCTTGCTTGTACTGCTGTCTGCCCGTCATCCTTGACCTTTCCTGGCTTTCGCCGCGCAGTCGTTCTGTTGCTCCGACTTGCTTCAATTAATAAGACCCACGTCGCGGAAACTTGATGCGCTGCTCGCGAAGAGAGGCTTTGCGAGACAAAAAGAGGAGAGTCGCTGTTGACCTCTCCCCTTCCCGTCCTGCTTTTGGTTGCCACACGCCTCGTTTGCCAGCGCTCTGGCCTACTTCTCAGCGTCAACATACTCCGCGTCGATCACACCCTCATCCTTGGGCTGTTCAGCGTGGTGGCCATTGCTGTCCGCCGTGCCTGCGCTCGCGCTTGCACCATCCGTGGGGGCACCAGCGGCCTGCGCCTTGTAGAGCGCCTCCGCCAACTTGTGGCTCGCCGTCGTCAGCCGCTCGCGCGCCGCGTTCAACTCGGTCGCACTCGGATCACCGGTCAGCGTGGTCTTTGCGTCCGAAAGAGCCGATTCCACATCACTCTTATCGGCAGCTTCCACCTTCTCGCCGCTATCCTTCAGCATCTTCTCGACGTTGTAAACCATAGAGTCGAGCCCATTCCGTGCCTCGATCTTCTCCTTGGCTTCCTTGTCTTCGGAGGCGTGCGCCTCGGCCTCCTTGGCCATGCGCTCTACTTCTTCCTTGCTCAGACCCGAAGAGCTCGTAATGGTGATCTTCGCGTCCTTGCCCGTGGCGTTGTCCTTTGCCGTCACGTTCAGGATGCCGTTGGCGTCGATGTCGAAGGTGACCTCGATCTGCGGCACGCCCCGCGGAGCCGGCATGATGCCGCCCAGCTTGAACTTGCCCAGCGTGCGGTTCTGGCTCGCCATCGGCCGCTCGCCCTGCGTCACATGCACCTCAACCTCAGACTGGTTGTCGGCCGCCGTCGAGAACGTCTCCGTCTTCTTTGTCGGAATCGTTGTGTTGCGCGGAATCATAGGCGTCGCTACCGAACCCATGGTTTCGATTGCCAGCGTCAAGGGAGTCACATCGAGCAGCAGCAGGTCCTTCACATCGCCCGAGAGCACACCGGCCTGTACCGCCGCGCCGATCGCTACTACCTCATCCGGGTTCACACCCTTATGCGGCTCCTTGCCGAAGAGCTCCTTTACCAGCTGCTGAATCTTCGGCATACGCGTCTGGCCACCAACAAGAACGACCTCGTCGATCTTGGAAGCGTCGATCCCCGCATCCTTCAGCGCTTGCTTGCAGGGGCCGATCGACTTCTGTAGCAGATCGTCCACAAGGCTCTCAAGCTTGGCGCGGCTCAGGGTGCGCACAAGGTGCTTCGGACCGGAGGCGTCTGCCGTGATGAAGGGCAGGTTGATCTCCGTCTCCTGTGCGGTCGAAAGCTCGATCTTGGCACGCTCCGCCGCGTCCTTCAGGCGCTGCAGCGCCATCTCGTTGCCCTTCGAAGTCAGGTCGAGACCCGATTCGTTCTTGAACTCCGAGATCAGCCACTCCACGATGCGCTGGTCGAGATTGTCGCCGCCCAGATGCGTATCCCCGTTGGTCGACTTCACCTCAATGACGCCATCGCCCACTTCGAGAATCGACACATCGAACGTTCCACCGCCGAAGTCATACACGGCGATGGTCTCGTCCTTGCCCTTATCCAGGCCGTAGGCCAGCGCGGCCGCCGTTGGCTCGTTCACGATGCGCTTCACATCCAGACCCGCAATCTTGCCGGCATCCTTGGTCGCCTGCCGCTGCGCGTCATTAAAGTACGCCGGAACCGTGATCACGGCCTCGGTAACACTCGTGCCAAGGTAGTCCTCAGCCGCCTTCTTCAGCTTCTGCAGGATCATCGCCGAGACCTCAGGCGCCGTGTATTCCTTGCCTTGCGCCATGATGCCGACGTTGTCGCCCTTGGCCACAACCTTGTACGGCACCATCTTCATCTCGTCGTTCACCTCATTCTGCCGACGACCCATGAAGCGCTTGATCGAATAAATCGTGTTCTCGGGGTTCGTGATCGCCTGGCGCTTGGCCACCTGCCCAACCAACCGCTCGCCGCCCTTTGTAAAGGCCACGATCGACGGCGTGGTACGGCCGCCTTCTTCGTTGGCGATCACCTTGGGTTCGCCACCCTCCATCACAGCTACGCAGCTATTCGTCGTGCCGAGATCGATGCCAATAATCTTTGCCATTTGTTCCGCTCCTGGTTTGTTTCTGCATCCTGGCGGTGTGAGCCGCGAGATCTGTTGACTTCCCCACTCTCGCATGTGAGTGAGTTACTGTCAATCAATCTGATGCACTGGTCTTCTATCGGTTGCAGCGGAAAATCCACCTCGGGAAAACAGCACGCATCACCGTCGTTTGCTGGCCATCTCTCACGTGCGGCCCGAGCATCGCTCCCACCTTTCGGGGAGCGACACATACCTGTGAAACTGCCACGATGTCCCTGAAGATCTATTACCAAGAAATCAGGCCCGGAGTTCGCAATGCCGCTAAATACCCGCTTCACCCCTGTGTCGCTCGCCAGCTTCTGCTTAGTTCCGCTTCTGCTTACTGGCTGCTCCCCCGGGATCACCAGAGGGCCAAGTAGCTCGCCGCTGCCAGAGGTGGTACTTGGTAATTGGCAGATCAGCTCTGCGGCACCCGAAGCCGCGAATCTGGCGGTGGTTGCGGGCGCCCTCAGCGGGACCTCTGCTGCCCTCACCGGTGTGTTTCACGCGCAGGCGGCAAAGGCCTGCGTGGCTGCCGACAGGTCCTTTACGGTCGCAGGCTCAGCCGATGCAAAGGGGCAGGTGACGCTCACCGGCCCACTCGCGGGCGGTACCCTTACCGTTACCGGAACCCTTGCTGCGGATGGCAAGTCCCTTGATGCCGCCAGCTACAACGTTGCTGGAGGCAGCTGCGGCTTTGCTAAAGCAGCGCTCGCTACGGCGCAGGTCTACACGCCGATCTCCGGCACCTATAACGGCAGCTTTCGGGACGCCGACGGCCAGGTAGCCACCGTGGCCGCCACCCTCAACCAGTCGCCCGATGCAAACGGGGACGGCAACTACACCCTGACAGGCGCAGCGAGCCCCAACAATCCGTGTTTTTCCGCGACCGTCCCCATTTCCAACACGACGGTCTCGGGCGGTAATTTCACGTTTACCTACACTGACCCACTCACCACCAACAGCGTGACGGCCTCTGGAACCTTCTCCCCTGATGCATCGACCCTGGCCAACATTCAGTGGGTCTCCTCAGGACCTTGTGGCGCGGACACGGGTACCGGGAGTATGAGCCGGCAGTAGCGCAAGCGTTGACGGAAGCGAGGACGCTGCCTAGCCTTGTGGGCAGTGCCTGCGCCCGCCCGAACCACCCTTGCTCCGAACGCGGATCCCGCCCGGGACCCTGCGCTGGACGGTCTGCGCGGCATAGCCATTCTGCTCGTCTACCTTTTCCACTATGGCGGTGGCCTGCGCTCGACACACCTGGCGGTGCGCGCCTTTGGGCGCCTTACCCAGGCGGGCTGGGTCGGCGTGCAGTTGTTTTTCGCCCTTTCCGGCTTCCTCATCACGCGTCTGCTATGGGCGGACCTCCCTCACGCACACGTGCTCAGGAATTTCTATGCGCGACGCGCCCTGCGCATCCTCCCGCTTTACTTTGCGGCCCTGCTGACGGCAGCTGCTGCGGCCGTCCTCGCCGGGGCGCGGCCGTTTCAGCTGAGCCCGCTTCTGCTCTACGCGGGTTTTCTGCAAAACATCCCTACGCTGGTGCCATTGGCCCTGCAGTATCCCGCTCCGCTGCCACTTCATCACCTATGGACGCTGGCCGTCGAGGAGCAGTTTTACCTCTTATGGCCGTTCTGCCTGCGTTTTGTGCGAGGGCGGCGGGCAGCCCTCAAGCTCTGCCTATCCCTGTTCGCGCTTTCCTGCTTTTTTCGGATCTGCCTCTGGTACCTGGCACCGCGGGTCGGTTTCGCGCCGGCAACCTGGTCCGCTTCCCTCCCTACCCAGGCTGGCGCCCTCGTCCTCGGAGCGGCTCTTGCTCTGTTGCCCACGGATTTCCTCATCTCCCAGACTCTTGCCCGAGGGACGTCCCTGGTGGTCCTGGTATGCGGACTCCTGGCCTTCGCCATAGGAGGCGCCCGCAGCGGATCCCTGCTTCTGAGCACACCCCTCAGCTTCGTCCTCGGCCTGCCGGGAATCGCGGCCGCTGCCACGGCCCTGGTCGCCCTTGCGTTACGCCCTGGCTGGTTCCGAGCGGGGCTCAGTACGCCAGCACTCGGGCTTCTTGGCCGGGTGAGCTATGGCTTTTACATCCTGCACATTCTGCTGGAGCCTCTCTTCGACCGCATCGGTTCTGCGTTGGCACACGCCACCTCCGGTTCGCTCTATCAACTCGTACGTCTGCTCGTGGCGTTTCCGGTCAGCCTGGCGGCAGCCTGGCTCTCCTTCCGCTTTCTGGAGCAGCCTTTTCTGCGCTTAAAGCAGCACTTCCCGCACCCTGCGGAACCGTCTGCTTAGGGTAGATGAGCCCCTCTCAGACCTAATCTGCATCCAAGGCCGGTAGCTGCCTAACAGCGGCTACCCAAAGACATCCGGAGTCTACCGCAGAGACATGGCCGCCGCCGCCACTGCCGATCATGCCTCCATTGGCGCCGCCACGGCTGCCGAAGCGCCCCAGGAGGTCACCAAGGGCGTCAATCCCTGGCTAATCGCGGCCTCCGTCATGCTGGCCACGTTTATGGAGGTCCTGGACACCTCCATCGCCTCCGTGGCGCTGCCCTACATCGCCGGCTCACTTTCCGCCTCCAACGACGAGGCGACGTGGGTGCTCACCAGCTATCTTGTGGCCAACGCGATCGTTCTCCCCGCATCCAACTGGTTCTCCCTGAAGTTCGGCCGCAAGCGCTTCCTGATGACCTGCGTGGCGATCTTCACCGCTTCGAGCTTCCTTTGTGGAGCCGCTCCCACGCTGGCCCTCATGTTGCTGGCCCGCGTGGTTCAGGGTGCCGGCGGTGGTGCGCTGCAGCCACTCTCCAATGCCATTCTGCTCGAAAGTTTTCCGCCTGCGAAACGAGGGCAGGCGCTGGCCGTCTTCGCCTTCGGCGTGGTGGTAGCGCCCGTCCTTGGCCCCACGCTCGGCGGCTATCTCACCGACACGTACTCCTGGCGGTACGCGTTCTACATCAACATCCCCATCGGCCTGCTGGCGCTTTACATGATTGGGCGTTACATCAACGATCCGCCATACATCAAGAACGCCAAGGTCCCGCCCTTCGACAAGGTCGGTTTTGGCACCTTGTGCGTCTGGACCGGCTGTTTGCAGATCATTCTCGATAAGGGTCAGGAGGTTGACTGGCTCGGTGCAGTCTGGATTCGTTGGGCACTGTTTGCGTTTCTCATCGCCTTCACTTGGTTCGTCTACCAGTCCTGGTACTGCAAAAATCCGCTGGTGAACCTGCACATCCTGAAGAACCGCAACTTCATGCTTGGCTGTGTGCTGATCTTCCTCTTTGGCATCGGCATCTATTCCACCCTTACGGTCTTGCCGCTGTTTTACCAGGAACTACTCGGCTATACCGCCTTTACGGCTGGTCTGGCTGTGGCTCCACGAGGGCTGGGCGCCATCCTCGGCATGCCCGTCATCGGTGCACTGACCAGCAAAGTGGACGCTCGCATCCTGCTCACCTTCGGTTTCATTACGTTCGGTCTGACCACGCTGTACTTCGGCAACGTGACGCTAGGTATCTCACCCACGACGCTGTTCCTGCCGATCCTCATTACCGGCTTCGGTCTCAGCTTTGTGTTCGTGCCGATCAACTCGGCCGCGTACGGGACGTTGAAGAATGAGCAGCTGGGCAATGCCAGCGGTCTCTTCAACCTCATGCGCAACGTGGGCGGCTCCATCGGTATTTCCATCGCCACGACGCTGCTGACCCGCCGCAGCGCCGCTCACCAGAACGATCTCACGAACTACATTCCACGCTCGGGTCTCGGGTACCAGGGCGCGCTCGGGCAGGCGCAATCCTCCCTGGGAGCCTACTTCGGCCCTGCCAATGCGGGTGCCGCCGCCCAGGCGAATTTGTACCAGCGGCTGCAGATTCAGGCATCGCTCTGGTCGTTTGTCGACGTGTTCCGGTGGCTTTCCCTGCTGTGCTTCTTCTGCGTCATCATCGTCTGGATGCTGAAGCGCGTGCGCCCCGGCAAGGGTCCGGCAGGAGCCCATTAGCGACTGCTCAACCCTTGGCCAGTACCGCAGTCCGAACCTCAGCAGCCACTTCGGCCGGTGTGCGGTCGTTCATCACATGCAGCGCGCCTTCTGGCTCCTCCAACGTACTCAGCTGGCTATCCAGAAGCGCCGGGTTCATGAAGGTGTGCTGTCGCGTCGCCAGGCGTTGCTCCAGCAACTCGCGAGACAGGTCCAGCCAGCAGAACACGATCGCGCTGGGATCGATGCCGTTGGCCAACGTGTCCCGGTAGCTCGCCTTCAGGGCCGAGCAAGCCAGCACGCCATGCGTTCCCTTTGTCACCCACCCGCGCATCAGCTCGTTGAGCGTTGCCAGCCATGGTGCCCGGTCTTCGTCCGTCAGCGGTACTCCCGCGTGCATCTTGGCCTTATTCCCCGCCGAATGGAAGTCGTCCGCGTCGGCGAAGACTTCGCCCATCTGCTTGGCGAGCTCTATGCCAATCGTGGTCTTGCCTGACCCACTTACCCCCATAAGCACGATCGCGTTGGGGACCATCTTCCCTAAAGCCTCAGCCACGGATTCTTCCCTCGTATGCCCACAATCCTAACCCTGGGTTTGAGATGTAGAAGACCTCTTCACCACCGACATCGTTCCAACCGTCGCGCAGCGTTTCCGGGTTGTACCGCGCCATGTACTGCGCGAGATCGCCATACGCATAGTGCACCCCTTCGATTTCTGCCTGTGACAGATGCCCCGGGCAGTAGCGAATGGTGAACCGACCCTCACTGGAACCATGGATGAGGTGCGCCGCCGCACTCAAGTTGGCGGCCAACTCAGGATCACTCTTTGCAGCGGCCAACGCGTCGGGTGTGCCGCAGTACCCGTAGCGCCTGATCAGCGCGTCGATTTCTCTGTCTTCGCCAAACTCCCGCACACCGGGCGCGAGCACAATCAGCTCTGCCCCATCCGCCAGCGCCATGCGGGTGCGGTACACGCTCTTGTTGCCAAGCCAGGTAGACCGAAACTCGCCTGGATTGAGATAAACCACAGCTTTCTTGATCTCCCGCGGCAGACGTTGGAAGTTGCACTGCACGCTCAGCGCCGCAGCCTGTTCGAAGGCCTGATCGTCATCGCTGACATACAGCCCGCGAACCACCAGCTGCCCAGCGTCGTTTTTCGCCACGACCGTCTGCACATACACGATCGGCATTGCGGCAGCAAAGTGCTCGCTCGCATAGCGCAGCACCTCGCGCACGGGCGTATTCACGCGTCCCATCATGCGCTCCATGCCATACACCGCGCCCAGGAAGTGCGAGCGGTGAATGCCCAACGGACCGCCGGTACCGATGAGAACATTCTTGACGCCGTTAGCCATGCCCACAACTTCATGGGGTACCACCTGCCCGATGCTCAGGATCAGATCGTGCCCACCATCACGGAGCAGGCGGTTCACCTGCGCCGGCCAGGAGTAGCTCAGTTTGCCTTCAGAAACGTGTTGGATGAAGTCCCCCGGCACCTCGCCCAGCGTCACCACATCCTCACGCCAGTTGTGCACGCGAAACAGCGCACGCGGCATCGCGCCGAACATGGTCGCGATCTCCCGGTCAGACATTGGCGTGTGCGTGCCAAGCGCGGGCAGCACATCCGTCAAGCGGTCGCCGAAGTACTCCCAGGCAAACTCCGTCAGTTCGCCCGCACGCGAGTGGAAGCGGGTGAAGTCAGGCGGCAGCGCCAACACCTTTCGCGGGTTGCCCAGCTTGGCCAGCGCCTCACACAACCCCGCCTTCAGCTCCTCGGAGCTCAAGGCTGTCGTGGTCGATCCTAAGGAGAACAGCAAACTCATCGTGCGTTGAATCCCCCCTCAGCATACCGCTCAGGTTGAGCCGGAAAGTTGGAACTGTTCTACTCAAAGCTGATCCAATCTTCCCCGGAGCCTGTCCTATGTCTCTGCCCGTCAGCACCTATCCCGGCCTTTCCACGCCTACCCAGGTCCTTTCCACGCCCGAACTGTTTGCTGCCGTGCAGGAGCTCGCGCCCCGTGTCGCCGTGTTTGACTGTGATGGCACGCTCTGGTCCGGAGACGCCGGCTCCTCCTTCATGTGGTGGACCATGGATCAAGAGGTGCTCCCGCCGGAAAAGATTGCCTGGCTGCAGAGCCGGTATGACGGCTACAAGAACGGCGAGGTCTCCGAACTCACCATCTGCGGCGAGATGACCCAGATCTACGCCGGGATCCCTGTCGCGCGAATGCGGGAAGCGGCTGCCGCCTTCTTTCGCGAGCGTATCGCCGAGCACATCTTCCCCGAAATGCAGGAGCTCATCGCCAAGTTGACGGAGCGCGGCACAGAGATCTGGGCAGTTAGTTCCACCAATGATTGGGTGATCGAGGAAGGGGTGCGCGGCTTCAACATTTCGCCCGATCGCGTGCTGTCGGCCCGAGTCGCCGAGGAAGCCGGCATCGTGACGGACCGGCTTCTCGACGTGCCCACTGATGAGGGCAAAGTGAACGCTCTGCGCCGCGCGGGTGTGCTGCAGCCCGATGCCGTTTTCGGCAACTCCGTGCACGACGCTGCCATGCTCGCCATCGCGCGTCGCGCCTTTCCCGTAAATCCCACGCCTGCGCTGGTGGCGCGCAGCGGTGCCGAGGGCTGGCCGGTGTACTGGCCCGCCTCCGTCCTGCCCTCGCTTTAGGGTTTGGTATCGGTGAGCTCACGCAGCGGTATCGCGGGCCGTCATACACTGGGCGTGAGGTGAAACGGCCGATTCGCAAACTGAACGATGCCGCGCGTGGGACAGCGAACAGGCCGATACGCCACGTGGTCGCAGGTCTCATCCTGCGCGGCGAGGGTGCAGGCCGTGAGGTGCTGGTCTGCCAGCGCCGACCCGATCAGCCTATGGGCTCCAAATGGGAGTTTCCTGGGGGGAAAGTGGAGGCCGGCGAGACCGCTGAAGCCGCCCTTGCCCGCGAGCTGAACGAAGAGCTCGGCATTACAGCCAGCATCGGTCGCCGGCTCACCCTCGTGCGCCACAGCTACCGGAATGGCTCGACCATTGAGATCCAGTTCTTCGTGGTGAATGGCTTCGAAGGTGAGCTCGAAAACCGCATCTTCCTGAACATGCAGTGGTCAACACTGAGCCGTCTGCCGGAGTTCGATTTCCTGGCCGCCGACCTGACACTCATACGTGACCTGGCCGAGGGCAAGCTCCTCTAGGAACTCGCAGCGCAGCGTGATGCGCACCCCCGCTCTACTGTCAGAGCTCGCCTATCCACCAACTCCAACCAGCTGCCCGCCGAGCATCACCACCGTGAGCACGATCGTCAGGACCGTCAACGTCCAGGCCACAATGTTGTAGGTGCGACCGTTCACCAGCGGCCCCATCAGGCTCTTGCGGTTCACAAGAATCAGCATGAAGACCAGCACAAAGGGCAGCAGCACCCCATTCAGCACTTGGGACAGGATCGCCAGCTTCACAAGCGGCATGCGCGGCAGCAGAATGACGGCCGCGCCCAATACGATTAACAACGTATAGAGCCAGTAGAATACCGGTGCCTCGCGAAATTTCTTGCTCAACCCCGACTCAAACCCCAGCGCTTCGCATACGGTATAGGCCGTGGACAAGGGCAGGATCGACGCCGCGAACAGCGAGGCATTCAGCAGGCCAAACGCAAACAGCAGGTAGGCATAGTCACCGCCCAGCGGGCGCAGCGAAGCCGCGGCGTCGGCCGCACTGTCGATGGTGTGATGTCCACTGGCAAACAGCGTTGCGGCGCAGGCAATCACGATGAAGGCCGCTACAAAAACAGAGAACACCGAACCGACAATTGCATCGGCCTGCGCGTACTTCAGCTCGCCCTTACCCGCCCCCTTGTCGACCACGGAGGCCTGCAGATAGAACTGCTGCCAGGGCGCCACCGTGGCGCCGATCATGCCCACGGAAAACACAAGGTAGCTTGGCGTTTTCAGGTCCTTGAGCCGTGGCAGGTGCAGCGTCTCCTTGACGGCGAAGCTCCAGTTAGGGTGTGCCAGCGCGGCCGTGATGATGTACGCCACATACAGGAACGACAGCACGACGAAGATCTTTTCAAGCTTCTTGTAGTCGCCGAAAACCACAAGGCTCCACACCAGCGCAGCCGCAAGGGGGACAGTAATGTATTTACTCAGCCCGAACAGCTGCGTACTGCTGGCGATGCCCGAAAACTCCGCCGTCACATCGCCCAGGTTGCACAGCACAAGCCCCAGCATGAGGATCGTTGTGGTGCGCAGGCCAAACTCCTCGCGGATAAGTTCGCTGAGGCCCTTGCCTGTGGTGACGCCCATGCGCGCGGAGATCTCCTGCGCAAAGGTGAGCATAATCGTCATCGGAATCATGGTCCACAGCAGGCCGTAGCCAAACTGCGCACCCGCCGTGGCGTAGGTGTAGATGCCACCGGCATCGTTGTCGACGTTGGCCGTGATAAATCCCGGACCCAACACCGCAAAGATCAGAAGGATGCTGTTACGCCACCGCCTCCATTGCATTACATCGCCACCGCCACGCGCAGATAGGAACAAAAAGACAAGGGGCATCACAGCGTGTCATGGCCGTGGCAGAACGCTAAGCGGTTGCACCCATTCTCCCTAGACTAACCCGCCGGGCGCTGCCGGAGAACATCCGAAGTGTTAACGGTTGCGGGTTTGCATTAACGGCCGCAGTCTCTCCAGAATGCGGCTGACCTGCGCGTCATTGGAGTACCCACTCCGCAGCGCACGGGCATGGCCCGCTGCGGCAATGCGCGCACGCGCTACCTCATCGGGAAGGTAGCACCTGATCTTGGCGGCGCATTCCTCGATGCCCTCGAAGAAGACAGCCTCTTCGTCCTCGACGAAGCGCTCCAGATGCCCCGCCGAGCGCTCCGCGAGCAGGAATCCCCCACAGCCCGCGATCTCAAAGCTCTTGTGCACAAACTCATCCTGATTGGAGTGCGTCAGGAAACTCAGATTAATTTTGGAACGCCAGATTCCCTCACGGTAGGCCGCGCCATGCAGCTCCCTGCCGGTGTATATCGTTGCAGCGGCCTCCGCGGGCAGCTGCGCCTGCCACATGAAGGCCGCACCGGAGATCACCACGGGAAGACCGAACTCCTTCCATAACCGCGTCAGGAACGCCGCACGCTGGTCGTAGGGCGTCCCGATAAATGAGACAGCTCGATCTCTATCTCGATCACTCCAGCCCGCTGTAGGGGCGAAATGCAAGCTCGGCTCAAACGCGGTCTGGATCTTGAGGACATCGCGGGCACCGCGTTCGCGGTAGTCCAGAACGTTGCGGTCGCGCTGCGTGGCGTGGAGATCGAAGTGCGGAATGCATTGCATGTAGAGCCGCCATCCCGGATCGCGTCGCGGCCCGAAGGCGTTGTCGATCATGTAGCTTACCGTCGCCACACCCATCGCCCGCAGCCGGTCAAGGGTGCGTGGCTGCAATGACAGCAGCTTGTCCGCCCAGAAAATATCGGGCCGTTCGCGCTCTGCGGCGGCGAGCACATCGCGGTTCAGCCGCTCCACCCAGGGCCCGGCCTGCAAGCGATGCAGCACCTTGCGGAGCAAGCGTTGCCCCGGCTCGTACTCGTAAGCATTGAGGGGCACAACGGTGTGTCCGAGCCGCTCCAGAGCCCACAGCCGGTACAGCGAAGAGTCGTTCGCCGAGAGCCCCGACGCATACAGAATCTTCAACGGCTGCGAATTTGCCAAGCGCTAGCTCTCCCGCAACGCCGCGATCACCTGCTCTGCATGAATCACACCCGCGACCCGTCCAAACTGGTCCAGCACTGGCAGGGATTTCAGGTTGTACTTGTCAAAGAGCTCGGCCACTTCGTTCTCATGCGCGTCCAAACCGCAGGTGACGTGCCGGCCCTCCGGCGCGAGTGTCAGCACAGGCTGTGACGGCTCGGCCAGCAGCAGTCGCGACATCGAAACCACCCCCGCGAGGTGATCCTGCGCGTCGAGCAGATACACCTCGGTGACGTTGTCCGGGTCGCCTGTGAATCCTCGCAGTTCCTGCACGGCATCGGCTACCGTTGCTCTCGCCGGCAAGTAAAAGTAGTCCGTAGTCATGCGTCCGGCAGCTGAATCTTCAGAGAACTCCAGCAACTCCTCCACGTCGTGGCGGTCGTCCGGATCCATCTCCTTCAGGATGGCCTCGGAGTGCTCATCGGAGAGCTCCGCCAACGCGTCGGCCGCTGCCCCCGGGTCCATCTCCTCAAGGATGTCCGCGGCCCGCCCCGAGCCCATGCCTTCGAGCAGCTCCTTCTGCAACCGCGGCTCGATCTCCTCCAGCGTCTCTGCCGCGGTCTCTTCCGGCAGGCTGATGAAGACCGCCTCACGCTCAGCGGGAGCCAATTCTTCGAGAATCTCGGCGATGTCGGATGGATGCAGCTTGGAAAGCCGCTCCTGCCCGATCTTCAAGCGCACGCGCCGGCCCGGGTCGCGTTCAATCAGGTCTACGCAGCTCCAGGGAATGGTGTTGTGGGAGAGCCGCTCCGAGACGCCAAGCACGGCACCCGCCGGCAACCCATGCAGCAGCCGCCGCGCCGCGCCGCGCAGACCAACCTCGACCTCTTCGATGCGCAGGCCCGCCGCGTGGGAACCATCCACGGCCAGCTCCCAGGCGAGATTGACATCATTGACCCGCACCACCTTGCGGCCATCCACGTCGATAATCTGCTGATCCAGCAGATCGCGCTCCAGCAATAGCGAGTCATTCAGCCGGTCGGCGTCCACAGGCTGCGGTGCGACAGGTGTACGCAGTGGGCCGCCGACACGCCGCGGTAGATCCAGCCCATGCACGGGTATGGACGCGCGCCCGTTACGGCCTTTCACAATCAGCGAAGAGATGCGCGTCGCATCCTGACCCACATCCACGGCGAGCTCCAGCACGCGGCCGCAGGATCGGCCCTGCGCGTCCAGCACAGGCGTTCCCATCAAAGCCGAAGCGCTCGTCGCATTAGAGCCGGATGTATGCATCACTCAACCCATCGTTGCACCCGGGGATCCCCCGCGGCTGCCCTTCGCAAGCTGCTCTGGTGCCCAGAAAGGGGCGACGACGCGTCTACTTGGTGAAGTCCACCGTAGGCGCGGTCGCGTTGGCGGGGTTGCCCTTGTAATACTGATCTTCCTTGGAGTGGTACCCCGCCATGCCAGCCCAAATGCTGTTCGGGAACTGCTCTACATAGACGTTGTAAGAGCGCAGCGCAAGGTTATATCGATTACGTGCGACCGCGATGCGGTTCTCCGTGCCGGCAAGTTCGTCTTCAAGGCGCACAAACTGTTCATTGCCCTTCAGGTTGGGATAGGTCTCCTGAAGCCGCATCAGCGGGCTCAAGGCGACATCCAGCCTACGGTTGGCATCGATGGTGCCTGCCTGGTTGCCTGTCGCCGCGATAACCGCCGCGCGGGCGTTCGCGATATTGGTCAGCACCGTCTCTTCTTCCTTGACGTAGCCCTTCACACTGGCCACCAGGTTGGGAATGAGGTCCAGGCGCCGCTGCTGCGCGACGTCCACCACGGAGGTAGCCTGCTCGACGTCCTGGTTCAACTCCACAAGGTGGTTCTTCGTGGAAACGTAGCTGCCAAACCCAAGCAACGCCACCACGAGCAGCAAAACCAGTACTCCAATCGCAACGAGCGAACCCTTCATCTGTTCCAAACCTTTCCGTTACTCTTCCCTGCAAAGCTTACGTTGTTCCCGACACCTGCGCACCAGCAAAAGGCATCGTGAGCACAGCGAGGCCGTGGTTGGTCACCAGCTGCCACTGGCGCCACCGCCCTCGGATCCACCGCCAAAGCCTCCACTGAAGCCGCCGTCATCGCTTCCACCGCTGTCACCGCCGCCGCCGCCGCCGAAGCCACCGCCACCGCCATAGCCGCCACGTCCGCCACCACCAAAGCCACCAAGCAGATTACCCAGCAGGAACCAGCCCAGGCCGCCTCCGCCACCACCGCCCCGACCTCCGCGACCACCCCTAAACAGGAAGAACAGAACGACAAGGAGGACGATGATGGGCACAATACCGACCCCACCCCCGCCGCGCCTGGCAGCTTGCTCCCGCGGCGGCCGCGGAGGCAAGGGCGTCAGGGTCACACCCGCGTCGGCTGCAATGTCATTGGCAACAGCCTGCTCGCCTTCGAGCATGGCCGGGCCGTACTGCCCCTGTTTCAGCTCACCGTCCATGCTCCGGCCGATGTCGCCTACCTTCGCATCGTTCAGCACGCCTTCCAGGCCGCTGCCCACCTCAATGCGCCGCTTGTGATCGTCCATGGCGAAGATCAGCAGCACACCACGGTCGCTGCCCTTGGGGCCGACCCGCCACTTGTCTTCCAGTGCTGTCGCGAAATCCTCGATCGGCAGCCCATTCAGATTGTGCACAGTGACAATCTCGAGAGTGGCATGCGTCTCCCGCAGCACCTCCGCCCCCAGGGTCTCCATCTGCGCGCGCGAATCGGGATCGATTACCCCGGCAAAGTCAGAAACATAGCTCGTGGGTGCGGGCAGGTCTTTCACATCCTCTGCACCCGCCCAGCCAGCGGCCATGAACGCCAGAGTGATAGCAGGGAAGCATCGAGAGCGCAGGTTCACAAAGCTATCCTAAGCCCCGACCTGGGCCTCGCCCCGGCACTGACCGCCCTCTTCTGCCAAGAGGCGCAAAAAGAAGAGCCCTCAGGGTAAGTGAGGGCTCCTTGGAAGGCAGTAATCTACAGCCGACATCTTGCCTATAAGCAGCTTACATCCCTGCTGACGATCCACCCATCTTCTTGGCCATCTTGTCGGCCATTTCTGTGTGCTGAGCCACAACCTTTTCGCCCTTCTTTACCGTGGCCTTCAAAGAGGCGTTCGTTGTTGACGATTCCTCTGTCTTGAACGCGTCCAGCGAAGCATGGTGGTCGGTGTCCATGGCAGACATATACGCCTTATCGAAGTCGGCACCAGAGAGACTCGACATCTGGTCGAACAACTGCTGGTGGGTCGCGTCAAGCGTTGTCACCGGCGTCACACCCATCTGGTCTGCAAAGGGCTTCATCTCAGCTTCCAGCTTGTTGTGATCCGTAATCATCTTCTGCGCGTAGGTCTTTACCTGCGGGTTCGTACCCTTCTGCTC
Organism: uncultured Acidobacteriaceae bacterium; assembly: GCA_964242225.1. GTDB lineage: Bacteria > Acidobacteriota > Terriglobia > Terriglobales > Acidobacteriaceae > Granulicella. The sequence goes on along the minus strand of CAXTAE010000002.1, from coordinate 106,757 downwards.
CGCCAGTTTGCTAAACGTGATCTCTGTGTAGTCGCTCTGCGAAGCGGTCATGAGGAACTGCTTGTCCTGGTCGGCACCCTGCGCCTTAACCGCTGCCGCGCTCAACAAGCTCGCACAACCTAACGCCACTGCGCCTATCGTGTTCATCTTCATCCTGATCATCCTCCGATGGCCCCTCAGGGCCTAGTTTGTTGCGTACGAGCCATTGGAGGTCATCTCAGTGGGTGAGCGTTGCATCCGCGAGAGCGCGGGGACGTATTCTCTTCCATGAGGGTTTTGATGAAGCCAACATCTGCCGCACCGCCTGTCGCCGCACGTCGGCCGTACACCACTCGCCTGCACGGCACGGAATTGCAAGACGACTATGGCTGGCTCCGGATGAAGGGGGCGCCCGAGGTCACGGCCTACCTGCACGCCGAGAATGCCTACACCGAGGCTGCGATGGCCGGCACCGAGTTCCTGCAGAAGCAGCTGTATGACGAGATCTTGTCGCATATTCAGGAGGACGACGCTTCCGTACCCTACCGCGACGGAGGCTGGGAGTACATCACCCGCACCGAGAAGGGACTGCAGTACGCACGCTACTGTCGCCGTCCCGTCGATGAAGCGGGTGAGGCTATCGAATCCGCCGAGAGCACTTTGCTGGATGTCAATCTGCTCGCCAAAGATCAACCTTTCATGAGCCTCGGCGCCATCGCCATTAGCCCGGACGGTCGCTTGCTGGCCTATACGACCGACAACACCGGCTTTCGCCAGTACCGGCTACACGTGAAGAATCTAGAAACAGGTGAGCTTCTGCCCGATAGCGCCGAACGCGTCGGATCCGTAGCGTGGGCCTCCGATTCGCAAACGCTGTTTTTCTCTACTGAAGATGACCAGACCAAGCGCCAGGATCGCCTCTTTCGTCACACTCTCGGGAAGGGCGGGAATCCCGTCGAGGTGTTCCATGAGGCTGATGAGCGTTTCAACCTTGGTGTAGGCCGCACCCGCGATCGACGTTACCTGCTGCTCGACATCGGCAGCCACACCACCAGCGAATCCTGGTACCTGGACACTTCGACGCCCCAGGCCAGCTTTACCCGCGTAGCGGAGCGCGTCGACGATGAGCAATACGACGTCGACCACCGCGATGGCTTCCTGTACATCCGCACCAACTGGAAGGCGGAACGCTTCCGCCTGATGCGTGCGCCGCTCGCCAGGTCCACCCGCGAGCACTGGGAGGAGTTGCTGCCAGAAGATCCAGAGGCGCCTCTCAATGACTTTGACCTGTTTGCGCGCTTCCTGGTCACCAACTCCCGTGAGCGGGGTCTGCCCGTTCTGCGGGTCTACGATCTTGCCGCCGAAGGCAAGCCGCAACAGCCACGCGAGATCCGCTTCCCCGATCCGGCTTACTCCGCCGGGGGCGAAATAAACCGCGACTTCGACGCCGCTACCTACCGCTACAGCTATGTGTCCCTGGTGCGGCCTGCTTCAGTGTTCCGCTACGGTGTGTCCAGTGGGGTCTCGACGCTGCTGAAACAGCAGAGCGTTCCCGGCGGCTTCGACGCAGCGCTCTACAGCTCCGAACGGCTCTGGTTCAGAGCGCACGACGGTACCGAGATCCCGGTCTCCCTCGTCTATCGCAACGATCTCTTCGCGAAAGATGGGCGCGCGCCTCTCTATGTCTATGGCTATGGCTCTTACGGATATCCCCTGCCGCTAGGCTTCTCGGCCGCGCGCCTGCCGTTACTGGACCGCGGTGTCGTGGTCGCGTACGCGCATATCCGCGGCGGCGGCGAACTTGGCGATCCGTGGCACGACGCCGGCAAAATGATGCAGAAGCGCAACACCTTCACGGACTTTATCGAGGCTACCGAATCCCTCTTGCGAGAAGGCTACGGCGACCCCGCCCGTGTCGCTATCGAGGGTGGTTCCGCAGGCGGTCTGCTGATGGGAGCAGTCACCAACTTGGCGCTGGAGAGCGGCAAGCCTAACCTCTTCCGGGCGGTGCTTTCGCATGTGCCGTTCGTCGATGTAATGAACACGATGCTTGATGCCAGCCTGCCGCTCACAGTCGCCGAGTACGAGGAGTGGGGCAATCCCAATGAGCCCGAGGCCTTCGCCTATATGCGCTCCTACTCGCCCTATGACAACCTGCGCGAGGGGAGTTATCCCGCCATGCTCGTCAAAACGAGCCTGAACGACTCGCAGGTGATGTATTGGGAGCCTGCCAAATACGTGGCGAAGCTGCGTACCCTCAAGCGCGACGACGAAAAACCCTTGCTCCTGCACATCAACATGGAGGCCGGCCACGGCGGCGCTTCCGGTCGCTACGACTACCTGAGGGAAACGGCTTTCGACTACGCTTTTCTACTTCGGGAGCTCGGGGTCGTGGGCGGCAGCGACTGACGGGGGCGGCTAGTCGCCCGCAACCGCCTCAGGGACGGCATCGCCCTCACCCGGCGCGAGGAACAGATTCTTCTCCAACCCATGTTGCCGGTCGTAGAGCTCGCGATACCGACCCTCCAACGCATACAGGCTCTCGTGTGTGCCGCGCTCGAGAATACGTCCGGCTTCGATCACAAGAATCTGGTCGGCACGCCGGATGGTTGAAAGCCGATGCGCGATCACAAACGTTGTCCGCCCCTGCATCAGAAAGCTCAGCCCATGCTGAATCATGGCCTCACTCTCGCTGTCCAATGAGCTCGTTGCCTCGTCCAGGATGAGGATGCGAGGATCTGCGAGAATAGCCCGCGCGATGGACAGACGCTGCCGTTGCCCCCCGGAAAGCTTCACGCCGCGCTCGCCCACAATCGTCTCGTAGCCGTCCGCGAAACGCTCAGCGAACTCATCCACGCGGGCGATGCGACAAGCGTCTTCGAACTGCTCCTGCGTAGCGTAGGGCCGTGAGAACAGGACGTTCTCCCGAATGGTTCCATCGAAGAGAAACGTCTCCTGTAGCACCACGCCAAGCTGCTCGCGATATGCCCCAAGCTGCACCGTGGCCAGATCGACACCATCCACCAGCACACGCCCGGTATTTGCGGTGTGGAAGGCACAGATGAGGCTGATGATGGTGCTCTTGCCGGAACCACTCGAACCCACAAGCGCCGTCACGGTGCCGGGGCTCGCCTCGAAGCTGATGTCATGCAGCACGGGCTTTTCGGCAACGTAGGAGAAATCAACATCCTCGAAGCGTACCTCGCCCAGGATGGGTCCCAGCGCCGCGGTACGGCGCGGCTCCGCGTCCTCTTCGCCAACGGCCAGCACCTCACGCGTGCGATCCAGTCCGGCCACGGCCTCCGTCAACTGCGTGCCGATCGAGACCAGCTGCACGATCGGTGCCGTCATGAACGCAAGCAGCATGACGTAGCTGAAATATTCGCCGGTGGTGAGCTTGTCGGCCGCGTGCAAATGCGCACCCATGTACATCACCACCGCGCCCACCAGACCCAGAATCACCGTGGACGATAACGTCATCAGCGACTGCGCCGTGAGGGAGCTGATGACGTTGTCCAGCAGCCGTTCCACGCCCGCACCGAACACCTTGGCCTCGTTGGCCTCTGCGCGGTAGCCCTTCACCACGCGTACGCCACCAAGTGATTCGGTCAGACGACCCGTGACCTCAGCGTTGATCTTTGAACGCTCACGGAAGATGGGCCGAATGACCTTGAACGCCCGCTGCACCACGGAGGCAAACAGGATCATGATGGCAAAGGTCACCAGCGTCATGCGCGCGCTGGAATGCACAAGGTAGGCAAAGGCGAAAACGGCTGTGAGCACCCCGCCGACGAAGTCCACCACGCCCGTGCCGATAATGTTGCGCACACCTTCGACGTCGCTCATGATGCGCGACACCAGCGCGCCCGTACGGTTCTCGTCGTAGTAGCTTACCGACAGGCGACCCACATGGCCCTGCACCCGCACGCGCAGCTCGGCGATCAGCTTCTGCCCCGCTTTGCTCAGCGTCTGGGTCAGCGCGTACGAGGTCAGCCCTTGCAGAATCGTCGCCCCCAGTACCGCGCCCACAATGGGCAGCAGCAGGTCCATGCGCTTGTGATTGAACACAAGATCGATCAGCGGCCTGAACGAGATTGGCAGCACCAGCGACGACGCCCTGTTGATGATCATCAACAGAAAGGCAAGCGCCAGCAGGCCCTTGCGGGGCCGAACCAATTCCTTGATCTCCGGCCATACATCGCTGATCTTCGGCTTGGGCTTCTTCGCCTCTTTGGGGTCCGCCGCCCCCGCACCACGACCGCCGCGGGTGGGGCCATCGACGGCTTTCATGCGCGGTGCGCCCGCGCCCATACTGGAGTGACCATAGCTACCCATAGAACCTAAGTGTACGCCCGCGCCTGGGCTTGAAACCTCTCTGCTACGCCAGCCGCGCCCGCCGGTTCGCGAGGAAGTTGCGCACACAAAGCACTGTGAATACGCCACAGATGGCAGCCATGATGAGGGATTCGATTGCCGCCGTCTGCTTGACTGGTGTGAGAACCGCGGAGCCCAACAGCGAGCGAAGCGCACGAAAGCCCGGGAATAAAAAGCCCACCAAGCCGATGGTCACAGCGATATGCATCCACAGCATCACGCGCTTGGTGTCCGGGGTGTTGGCAAGCAGACCACACAGCCACAACACGATGCCGAAGAATGCCGGAATCAGCGCCGTCGGATGCGACGCGCCCGTCATAAAGAAGTACACCGCGCCGAGCACAATCAGCACCACCCCGGTGATTCGAGTCATTCTATCCATGTCATCCCTCTCTTCTTTCCAAAACTACGTTCTAGACCGCAGCGGCCGCGGCGCGCATCGCGGCAAGCGCCTCTTCTACGGTCCAGTCTTTCGTGGGATAGAACGCGACGACCTTGCCATCCTTGCCAAGAATCACGGTGGTCAGCGAATGCTGTAGTCCCCCGCTCTGGCCCGGCGTCACGCCTACGTCGAACCATTGCTCCATCTTGGGTAGTTCCGCGACGCTAGGTGCCGCGAAGTCCCAGTGCTTGAAGGTCTCCTTCGAGTAACGACCGGTGTACGCCCCGCCATAGCTGCGCAAGACCGCGGGCGTGTCATTGGTCGGATCGAAGCTCACGGTGAGCAGATGCGTCCTCGCGTACAGAGCCGGATCGGCGGCCAGCGCCCCATCCATCTGCGCGAAGTTGCGGCTCATGCGTGGGCAGTAATCCGCCAGTGGGCACCGGGTGTAGATGAAGGTCAGCGCAACCACCTGCCCGCGAAACTGTTTCATGGCGATCGTACGATTGCTTTGATTCAACAATGCGAAGTCAGGGACTGCCTCGCCGTTGGCGGGCACATGGTATTGCACCGCCGGCTTGTAATCGGGCCGTGCCTGCGCGGTCACGACCAGCTCCGTAAGCCGAAGATTCGTCGGTCCGTTCGGGCCCTTGTCGGCCAGGATCGTGGCCGTGATGCGATCCCCGGGGTGTAGCTCAGAGATCTCCGACGGGTTCGCCAGCTTGTAGTCCATCGTCATTGCCGGCATGAGTCCGCTCACGGCTTCATGCTGCAGCACTACGGTCCCGGCTTTCTCGTCAAGACCTCTAACCTGTCCACGCACAAAGTGTCCCGGCGCCGCTGCGCTGTTCGCCGCTACTCCTGCCGCTGGCTTGCCAGCTCGGCAGCCGCTCAGGCTCAGGCCGCCGACGCACAGCGCACACGCGATGCAGCTACGAGCGGCCAAACGAGCAGCTAGTCCCGCGACACTTCGCGCGATGTCAGTATCTACGTTGCTCACACCTTCCATGATAGCGACCGGGACGGCGGTACTCATCGCCTCCAGCCTCTCTGTTTGCGCGTGGTAGCATCGCCGGGCGCCCCCGTATGCACGTCCCCTCTGGATCCCCGTCGTCCTCTCCGGACACACAGCCCGAAGGGCCAGCCACCCCGCTTCTCACCGCGAGTTTCTTCCTCGCCGGGCTTGGCACTGTGCTTCTGGGTCCCTTGCTTCCGCAGATCCTGCGCGAGTGGTCCCTCAGCGACGGGCGCGGTGGGCTCCTGCTGCTGGCGAAGTTTGCCGGCGCGTTTCTGGGCGGCGTCTCCCTACCTCGTCGGGTGCGCCTGGGTATCTTCGCGGGACACATCTTCGCGGCCGCCGGTTTCGTGGGCTTCGCTCTCGCACACGGCTTGGCGCTCGCCCTGCCAGCGCTTCTGCTCGCAGGCTTCGGGTTGGGCGAGATCATCGCGGGCACCAACATTCTCGCGGGCAGGCGCTACCCGGAACGCACCGGCTCTGCCCTTGCCATGATCAATCTCTTCTGGAGCCTTGGCGCCGTCTCCACCGGCCTGCTGGTCGCCGCGCTGCTGCCACGGTTCAGCTGGCACCGGCCGACCCTGGGCATGGCCGCCCTCCTGCTGCTTATCGGCTTTAGCGGGCTTGTTTTCCCAGCTCGACAAACCAACCGACAACGCGCGCCTGAGCAGCAAAACGGCTTGCCAGGTACCTCAGCACCGCTCCCACCCGCCGAGTTCGTGCGCTTCGCAGGACAGCTGTTTCTCTATGGCGGGCTGGAAACCTGCCTTACCGCCTGGCTCTCCACTTTCGCGCTGCGCTTTACCACGGGCCCGCTGCTGGGCGGTCAATCCGGCTTTGTCGTTCTGTGGGCCGCCCTCACGGTGGGCCGCGCCCTGGCCGCGCTCGCCATGCGTCGCTACCCGGAGCGCGCCGTGCTGCGCGCCAGCCTCGCATTCTGCCTCGTATTGATCGGACTTCTTACCTTTGTCCGAAATGCCTTGAGCCTCTCTGCTGTCTGCATTCTGCTCGGTCTGGCTCTGGCACCTGTCTTCCCCGCGATCTTTGGCCTCCTGCTTCGCCGGAAGCCGCCAGCCCGCACAGCCGGGACCGTTCTCGCCGTCTCCGGCCTTGGTGCCGCCCTCTTTCCATGGCTGATGGGAGTACTTTCTACGCAGACCGGATCACTCCGCATCGCGATGGTCGTACCTGCCCTGTTGACCCCGGCGCTCCTCGTGCTCACCGTGAATCACAAGTCGTCCCCCAAGCGTCCCACTTGACTTTGCCCTTCGCCGCGAACAATAACTGGTGGACCGCGAAGCCAACCTGCTACCGGCGAAGCCAACCTGCTATATCGAGCAGGCCAGTCCGCCCTACGAAAAGAACGGCACCACACCCATGGCCCTGCTTCACGATGACCGCCTCTTTCCCGCCGAGCCGACCACCCGCGCCATCGCCCGTCGTCTCTACGAGACGGTGCGGGACGCACCAATTCTGAGCCCCCACGGCCACACCCAGGCTGCCTGGTTCGCTCGCGATGAGCCCTTCGCCGACGCCGCCAAACTCTTCGTCCAGCCTGATCACTACGTGTTCCGGATGCTCTACAGCCAGGGTGTTCGCCTGGAGGACCTGGAGATCGGTGTCGAACAAATTCGCGATCCCCGCCGGGTCTGGCGTCTCTTTGCCGAACACTACTACCTCTTTCGCGGCACCCCCACCCGTCTCTGGCTCGACTACGCCTTCCAGGAGCTGTTCGGCATGACCGAGCGACTCTCCGCTGGCACCGCCGATCTCTACTTCGACACCATCGATGAAAAGCTACGGACGCCTGCCTTTCGTCCCCGGGCCCTCTTCGATCGTTTTCGCCTCGAGGTCCTCGCCACAACGGACAGCCCGCTCGATAGCCTGGCCGATCACGAGACCGTCCGCCGCTCCGGCTGGCCCGGCCGCATCCTGCCAACCTTCCGACCCGATGCCGTCGTTGATCCCGATACCCCCGAATTTCAGCAAAACGTGCAACGGCTCGGCGCCTTGACCGGCGAGGATACCTCTACCTGGAGTGGGTACCTTGCAGCGCTGCGGCGAACGCGCGAACGCTTCCAGAAGCTCGGTTGCACCGCCACCGACCATGGTCACCCCACCGCTCGCACAGCGGATCTTTCTGCAGAGCTCAGCGAGGAGCTGTTTACCCGCGTTCTGCAAGGGTCAGCCGGCCCGGGCGACTCCGAGCTCTTTCGCGCGCAGATGCTCACGGAAATGGCCCGCATGAGCCTGGACGATGGCCTTGTCATGCAGATCCATCCGGGAAGTGTTCGCAACCACAACCGGCAGCTCTTCACCACCTTCGGTCGCGACATGGGTGCTGATATTCCAGCGGCTGTGGAGTACGTCGAAGCTCTTCGCCCCTTGCTGGACCGTTTTGGCAACGAGCGTGACTTCACCCTCATCGTCTTCACCCTCGATGAGTCCACCTACACGCGCGAACTCGCTCCCTTGGCCGGCCACTACCCCTGCCTGCGTCTCGGGCCACCCTGGTGGTTTGGGGACAGCCCGGAAGGCATGATGCGCTTTCGGGAACTCACCACCGAGACCGCCGGCTTCTACAACACAGCCGGCTTCAACGACGACACCAGAGCTTTTCTGTCTATCCCCGCCCGCCACGACGTGGCGCGTCGTGTGGATGCGGCATTTCTGGCTCGGCTGGTCGCGGAACACCGGCTTGATGAGGACGAGGCGGCCGACACCTTGTGGGCGCTTACATCAGAACTGGCACGTCGCGCGTACAAGCTATAGCCCTCCCGAAATGGAACACATTGCCTGTTTTCCACCTTTCTGAACAGGAAGGGGGCGAACAATCGGTGAAGTCCGCGATATAACAGAAGCGTGGAGAAGGGCTGTGACACCACCGGCTTGCTGTCCCTGCTGCGTGCCGGGAACACGGTTCTGCTACCCAACGCCCGCGCCGCTCAGCAGCTCCGATGGAGCTTCGATCAGGCACAGCGGCGTGCTGAGGCGAGCCTGTGGGAACCACCGGCGGCGTTTGCCTGGCATGAGTGGCTGGATCTGCTTTGGAGCCGTCCGGTGCTTGCGGGTGAAGAGGATCGCATACTGCTCAACCCGCTTCAAGAAGAACGCGTTTGGGAGCGGATCATTGCGGCTTCACCGGAGGGAGACAAGCTCCCACGTGCGTCTTTAGGCTCGCTTGGGAGGCTGGCGAGCTCGGCTTTTGCGCTTGCCTGCGCGCACGAGGGCATCAGTGAGATTCAACGCACAGCTGACAGCCCGGATGCACATGCCTTCGCCATATGGCAACGACACTTCGGTAGGGAGTGTGTAGCGGAGCGGCTTCTGCCGCGAGCCCTTCTGCCGGCTGCACTGGCGGCGCATGTCCGTGCGGGGACTCTGACCGCCCCAGACACTCTGCATCTGGCCGGCTTTGAAGAGCTGACCCCCGCTCAACTCTCGCTTCTACAGGCATTTCGTCGTGCAGGAGGACGGGTTCAGAGCTATTCCCTGGAGGCGATGGGCGACTTCCGCCCACCCGGTCGAAGCGTCGAACTTCCCAGCCCAGGGGACGAGGTGCGCTGGGCGGCGAACTGGTTGCGCAAGCAATTCGGCCCTCAGTCGGACCCACCTTTGCGGGTTGCGCTGGTTCTTCCCGACCCTGGAGGGGAACGAGCCGCTATGGAGCCGGTGCTGCGGGAGGTGCTCGCCCCCGAACTGGAGCCGGTAGGCGTTGATCTCTCGTCTGTTCCGTGGCATTTCAACGCGGGCGCCGCGCTAGGCACCTTGCCCTTGATCCGAGACGCTCTTCTGCTCCTCAAATGGCTGGACGAAGCAATCTCCCCGGACGAGATCGGCACTCTTCTTCTCTCACCCTACTTCGAATTTGGGGAAGAGTTTGAGCAGCTCGCTCACTTCGAAGGCAGATCCGTACGCGGAGGGAGCCGCCTGAACCCGGAGCTCGACCTCTCGGCGTTGCTGCAGTCGGCACTTCGTCGTGGCTTGCAGCTAACTCAGCTGCAAGCCGTCCTTCGACTTGCCGGTGAGTCCGCGCACAGAAGCGGGACGGCTCTGCATGCTGAGTGGGCCGACCTCGTTCGCAAGCTTCTAAAAGTGGCAGGCTGGCCGGGTTCACGGACCTTGACACCCGCGGAGTTTAGCGCGACTGAGGCTTGGGATGGGACTCTTGATCTGCTCGCCACACTCGATGTGCTTGGAGAGCGCGTTAGTTTTCCCGACTGGCGAGAGAAGTTGAGCGCGCAGGCTGCCGCCTCGGCAAGTCGCGGAGCCATCTCCGGCGCTGCTGTTGAGGTGCTTCGCTTGGATGAAGCGGAAGGCTGCTGCTTCGATGTGGCTGTCCTCCTGCACGCGACTGACAACTACCTCCCACCACCAGTACCCCTACATCCGTTGCTCGGGTGGGAGTTCCATCGACTCCTACATCTCCCAGGCTTTGACGCGTCTGCGACCTACGCGCGCAGCCGGAGGCAGCTGTCTTTCCTTCGCCAGCGTTGTGGCGACCTGATGCTGGTGCATGCTCAAGCGGACGCGCATGGACCACTGCGTTGTACAGCGCTCGCTACGGAGATGGGCTTCCGCGCGGTTGAGGCAACCGACTTGCTGCCTGCCCCTGCGGAGGCATCGTGGGTGGAACTCCGCGCGATCGAGGAGACTGAGATGATCCCCCTGCTGTCGCTCGAGATCGGCGGAGGTGCACGTTTGCTGGAGTTGCAGGCCGCCTGTGGCTTTCGCGCTTTCGCTACCTTGCGATTGGGGGCCACGACCCCCGAGCAGACGACCCTCGGGCTGGACGCACGGGACCGAGGCAAGCTGCTCCACAAAGCGCTTGAACTGTTCTGGAGAGAGGTACGCTCCCAAGCCTCATTACGGTCCCTCACCCCATCGGCTCGGGAGGATGCCGTCCGGAGCGCCGTTGCGGCGGCATTCACCAGCTTGCGTCTGGGCTCGGGGGCAACCGCGTGGCAAAGCGCTTATCTAAAGGTCTGTGAACGGCGCGTTTCCGGGCTGTTGCAGTCTTGGCTGACACACGAATTGCTGAGGAGTGATTTTGAGGTCCTCACGCAGGAAGAGGATCGTTTTGTCCAGGTTGGCCCTCTGACTCTGAAGGTTCGTCCCGACCGCGTGGATCGAGTTGAGGGCGGCTTCGTCTTCGTTGATTACAAGACCTCCGCCCAACTGAGCACGGAGCACTGGCTCGGTGATCGTCCTCAAGCGCCGCAACTTCCTCTCTATACCCTGCTGCATGACGCGGACGAGGTGCGTGCCCTTGCGTTCGCGCGCCTTCGCCCCGGACCGTCCATGAAGTGGATTGGTCTGCAGCGGGAGCAGGGTGACCTTCGCCACGGTGGTGGCATCAGGCTCCATGATCTCAGCTTTCAGGTAATGTCCTGGCGTGCGGAACTGGATCGCCTCGCGGAGGACTTTGCAGCGGGAGTCGTCAACATCAACCCCAAGGCCTACCCCAAAACCTGCGAATTCTGTGAGCAGAATCTGCTCTGCCGACTGAAACCTGAGACGCTACTCGCCCAGACGGATGTAGAGGACGATCATGAAGGGTCGATGGAGGAACAGCTTGGCTGAGGTGCTGCAGTTCCCTTTACTCTTCGCAGAAGACGAGGATATCTCCGAGGAAAGGGGAGCTGTCGCACGCGACGACGTCAGATTTTTTGCCGATGCACCCGCACGAGAAGCTGCCCTGGACATACGGCGTTCGTGGATAGTTGAGGCACCCGCCGGATCGGGCAAGACGGGACTGCTGATCCAGCGTTTCCTGAAACTACTGGCCTTTGGCGAGGTGGGCAGCCCGCGTGAGGTTCTCGCCATCACCTTCACGCGCAAAGCTGCAAACGAGCTCCGCAGTCGCATACTGGAACAACTCGCCGCGGCCGCCAAAGGGGACCCACTTACCCATGACGCGGGCGACTATGAAGAGACGACACGCCAACTCGCCGAAGAGGTGCTGGCTCGAGATCGTTCCCTGGGTTGGCAGATCCTGTCGTCTCCTCACATCCTAAACATTCGCACCATCGATGCATTCTGCGGAGACCTTGCCGGTAGTCAGCCCCTGCTCGCGGGTGGAGCTGGTCGCCTTCGTCCCGTCGACGATGCGTCGCTGCTGTATGAAGAGGCCGCGGAGCGTACCCTGCGCCAACTCGGCTCCAACGGCATCGATCCAATGCTGGACGAAGCCTTGCGTACCGTCCTCTACCACCGGGATGCGCAAATTACGGATGCGATCAGGCTCATAGCGAACATGCTCGGCGGCCGCGAGCAATGGGGCACGCTCGTTCCGTTGGAAGGTGAGCAACTCACAGAGGCGGTGCTTAACGGACCCATTCGTGAACGCCTGGAACAGACCCTTGCAGCAGCTATTCAGGCCGGCCTTTTGCGAGCGGCACGGGCCATCAGCCCCGATCTTCTCGAGGAACTCGCCAAGCTTGCCGCTCGCCTTGCCTGCGAACCCGGCTTTAAGGGCGGTACCTCCCCTTTATCGGCGTGTTCTGATCGGAGCAGCGCACCGGGGGACGCCGTCAGCGATCTTCCTCACTGGCTCGCCTTGGGTAATTTGGTAATGACCCTGGAGGGCAAATGGCGGAAGGCGCTCGGCAACAGGATCCTTGGCTTCGACCTTCCAAAAGCGGCTGCACCGGTTTTGCGAGATCTTGTCGACCGCTTTTGCGCTGAGGATGAACGTTCACCGGGCCTCCGAGAGGCGCTTTGCGACCTTCGCACCCTCCCACCGGCAGAGTACCCCAACGACCAGTGGAATGTGGTCAAGGCACTTCTGAGGGTGCTGCGCCATGCCCTTGCAGAGTTGAAGGTTCTCTTCGCTGAGCGCGGCCTTTGCGATTTCATGGAAATCTCGCTTACAGCTCGCGCTTTGCTGCACTCCGCCCCTGACCTGCTGCAACTGCCAGGCGCACGCCTCACACACCTGCTGGTCGACGAGATGCAGGACACCTCAGCCGGCCAATACGAGCTGCTGGAACTGCTCACCCGTAGCTGGGACGGGTTCAGCCAGACGGTCTTTCTGGTAGGGGATCCGAAGCAGTCTATCTACCTGTTCCGTCAAGCTCGGGTCGCCCGTTTTCTGCGCACGCAAGCCACCGAACGGTTGGGCGAGCTGCCGCTCGGCTCGCTCCGTCTCACGACCAACTTCAGATCGCAGGCCGAGCTGGTGCAGACCTTCAATGAAGTATTCCGCCTTGTTCTGCCCCAGGCCGGGCTACGGGCGCAGGAAACCTTTGGCGAAGCCGCGGTGCCCTTTGTGGCAGCGGAGGCCGCGCGTGGCCCGGGATCTACGCCCGCACTTCACTGGCATGTCCGGCGCGCAGCAAGCCGCGGCGCCAGCGTGGTCGAGCCCGAGGAAGAGCCCTTGGAAGACGTCACCTCCCGGCTTGGCCCTGAGGAGGACGCTCTGCGTCTCCGCGAGGAGATCGGGGAGTTTCAGAGACGATGGCTTGCCCGCCGTAGTAACAGAGCGGGCTCACCTGCGCCTCCCAAGATCGCTGTTCTGGCCCGCAGCCGCGCCCACCTTGCCCCTGTGATCACCGAATTCAAACGCGACCGAGGGGATGGCCCGATGCCCTTCACGGCGGTCGATGTGGAACTGCTCGACGAGCGGCGCGAAGTCCTCGACCTTCTCGCACTAACACGTGCCCTGCTACATCCCGGCGATCGCGTCGCCTGGTTCGCGGTGTTGCGGTCGCCCGTCTGCGGCCTCACCCTCTCCGACCTGCTCGCGCTTGCGGGCGAAGGTGCGGACGCCGCACCTGAGGCAACGGTTCCCTACCTGGTTCGTACACGTGCTTGCCTGCTTAGCTCTGAGGGCCAGCAGCTGCTCGCCCGTGCTTGGTCGATCCTTTCCGTCGCGCAGCAAAGTCGCGGGACTACCGACCTTTGCACACAGGTAGAACGCACGTGGCGCTCCCTGGGAGGCGACACATTTCTGCGCCCCGAACAGCGCACCAATGCCTCTCGCTACCTGGAATTGCTGCGCGAGGTCGAGTCCCGGCCCCAACCGGTGAACCTTCCGGCTCTTGAACGCGCGCTAGGCAAGCTCTATGCCGCCCCCCAGATTGCGCAGGGCGCCGTAGAGCTGATGACCATTCATAAAGCGAAGGGACTCGAGTGGGATCTCGTCCTGGTTCCTGCTCTGGCGGGAAAAACGCAGGCGAACGGTCATAAACTGCTGAAATGGCTTGAACTGGACGGCCAGCACGGCGCCGATACGGAGGTGATCCTTTCGCCGATTCAGGGCAAAGGGGAGGACAGTTCCAAGCTTTCCAAGTGGCTGGGGCGCCTCGAAGCGGCGCGCGAGATTGCTGAGTCCAAGCGGCTGCTCTATGTTGCCTGTACCCGGGCGCGTGAAGAGCTGCACTTATTTGCTTCCTGCGAGCTGAAGGCGGACGGAAGCCTCCGCACGCCCCCGGCTGGAAGCCTTCTGCATGCAGGCTGGGCGGCTGCCGAGCCGGCCCTCCTGCCATTGCTGGATTCGATGCGTGGCGGGTCCGCTGCGCGACCGCCGTTCGAGGTAAGTGCTGTGACGCGGGGCAGCGACATGCCACTGGCACTCGCGGCTTCCGGGGAGGACAACGACGAGGGACAGGAGATCACCCGTCCATCAGGCGAGACGATGACGGTCGAGCGGCTGCCGCCGGGCTTCAACCCCCTGCAACGCTTCGACACGGAGCTGAACTTCCGCCTGCCGTATCCGGCTGCTGCGGACCTGCGTCATGCTGCCGCCTTCGGGCGCCCCGAAGGATCATTCCGCGCTCGTGCCTTCGGAAACGCGGTGCATCGCTTCCTTGACTTCGCCGCTGAGCGTATGTCCGAGGGAACGTCTGCAGATTCGTTGCTGCTGGAGATGCCGTCCTGGCATCGGCGCGTGCAAACAACGTTGCGTGCGGAGGGGCTCGCGCCCGTTGTTGCAGCCCGGGATGCGGATCGGGCTGTGAGGGCACTCGAGGCCACACTGCGGCATCCCGAGGGACGTTGGCTTCTCACGCCGAGCCGCGGCGCGAGCAGCGAACGTACCTTGCGAGCGCAGGACGCACAGCAGAACGCCATTTGGGGACGGGTTTTGCGCGCGGACCGTATCCTTTCCGCCGGTGCGCGTCCCCTTTCGAGCGGCACCGATACCCACCTTTGGATCGCCGATTACAAGACCGCCGATGCGGGTGGCCGCCCGCTGGCAGCCTTCTTCGAATCTGAGCAAGCCAAGTACCAATCGCAGCTGGAGACCTATGCCGCGGCGCTGCAGATGTCCGGGAAAGAGACACGTCCGATCATGCTGGCCCTCTATTATCCGCTCCTAACCCATTTGTTGTACTGGCCCTATGAGCTGAAAAACGCATCGGACTCACTGTAGCCCCCGCACTGGCAGAGCCTCCGGAGACACGGGCTAGCGACCGGGGCGATGGTATCCTCGGGGCAGCAAGCCGCGGACGGGAGGAGTTCGGCATGCCAGGTCCGGGTCATTTGGTGCTTTGTGTTGACGATGAACACGTCGGCCTTCAGGTGCGGCGATTGCTGCTGGAGCGCTCAGGCTACAAGGTAATCACAGCTTCCGATGGCGCCTCCGGATTGGACATCTTCCGGGAAGAGCCAGTGGAGGCAGTCGTACTTGATTACGCCATGCCGGGCATGCACGGGGGCGAGGTAGCGTTGCGTATGCGGGCTGAAAAGCCGCAGGTTCCCATTGTTTTGCTCTCCGCCTATGTCGGTCTTCCTGCCGACGTGACCGGGGTTGTTGATATTTACATGACCAAGGGCGAAGGTGCCCCGGCCCTGTTGGATAAGCTGAATAGTCTGTTCGATTGCTAGCCTTCTGCACCTGTGAACCTGAACCAGCTCAATCGCGTTCTGCTGCAAACCCTGCTTGCCCCGGTGCTCGCCATCGGACTGGTAGCGGGTGCACTTGCCTGGCAGGTTCTGGATGCACAACGGGCGGTCGAGCGCATTCAGGTTGCCGATGAGAATATTGCCACAGCGACATTGCTGACGGCGCTGGTCGTGGATGAAGAGACGGGTCTGCGTGCCTACCAGACCACGAGCAACGAAATCTTTCTACAGCCCTATGAATTTGCGCGAAAGCCCCTTTTAGGCAGCGTCGACCGATTACGCGAGGGGTTGAGCAGTCAAGGCGCAGATCTGACTTCGCTCAATTCCTTTCGTGCGGCGCACGCCAACTGGGTGCGGACCACCGCAGAGCCTATCGTCGCGACGATCGAGGCCGGTCAGGATACGCGCGATCCGGGGTTGAATCTTCGCGCGAAAGCTCAGATGGACAGCATGCGCCAGACGCTGCGGGGTATCGTCGCCGACCAGCAGGTGCGGCGTGTCTACGCTGTGCAGCACTGGGAAGCTGAGTTGCGCCACACCGTGGAGGCCCTGCTCGGCTCCGCCCTGATTGTAGGGTTGTTGATCGGGATATTTGCCCGGGACCGGCTGCGTCTGGTCAGCGAAGCGTTTCAGGCGACGCTAACGGCCCTGCGCCGGCATGCCCAGGCCACCTATGAATCGGAGCAGCGTCTGCGGGCAATCCTTGTTTCGCTCGGTGAAGCTGTGGTTGTCTGCGATCTCCAGGGCACGATCGAGCTGATGAACCCCGCCGCCGAAGAGCTGAGCGAATGGACGCAGCGGGAAGCCGTAGGTATGCCCTTTGACACCGTATTTCCGCTGCAGTCGACAGACGCCCGGACCGTTGCCGATTCACCCGTGGAGAGCATTCGCCGCCAGCTACGTCCGGTCACTGGCAGTGAACCCCTGCTGCTTACCCGTCGCAATCGATCCGAGGTGACCGTGGACCAGAGCGGCGCACCCGTGCACGAGCGCAGCGGTGAACTCTCCGGAGTGGTGCTTGTACTGCGCGACGTGACACAGCAACGCCGAACGCAGGCAGCCCTCATCGCTTCGGAAAAATTGGCCGTTACCGGTCGCCTCGCCGCTACCATCGCGCACGAAATTCATAATCCGCTAGACTCCGTCGCGAACCTCCTTTATCTGATGAAGACTGGGACCTCGGCGGAAGAGAACGAGGCCTTTCTGGACACGGCCCGGGCGGAGCTGGACCGCGCCACGCAGATCAGCCGCTCGCTGCTCGGCATGTACCGGGAATCGCGCACGCCCGTGGCTCTGGACGTCTCAAGTCTTATCGAAAGCGTTCTTTTGCTGCTGCAACACCGCTTTGCACAGGCGCGCCTGCGGGTGGAGACCCACCTCCTGGCCCCGGCCATGGTCACAGGCTTTCCGGTGGAGCTACGGCAGGTATTTACAAATCTGCTGGCCAATGCCGCAGAGGCATCACCGACTGGCGGCAGGATCATCATCACCGTCGTGTCCAGTTCGGCTCCACAGGACGGCGTATCCGGCGCAGTGCGCCCCGGTGTCCTGGTAACCATTGAGGATCAGGGCGCGGGCATCTCGGAGGAGATTCGCAATCAGCTCTTTCAACCCTTTTTCAGCACAAAAGGGGAAGCCGGTACGGGTTTGGGGCTTTGGGTCAGCAAAGGCATTGTGCAAAAACACGACGGTGCCATTGAACTGGTATCGCATACCGACCCGCAGAATCACGGAACTGCGATCAGCGTGTTTCTCCCCTACGGAGCACCATCGCCAGCGGAGGTTGGCCTGCCGGTACCGGAGGTCAACGAAGATCATCAGAACGATGCGGCGCGCAGCTGGACACAGGTTACGCAGTAGATCTGCGGCCAGGAATCGTATCCGCTTGGAGTGGAACCGCGTCCTGCGACGGCTGCGACGGCTGCCTTCCCTGCATTTCAGCTTCTCCCTGCGCTCGCGGCTTTAGCTGCGCTGGTACCGTGCGAGAACATCCTCCAGCGAAAGCACGCCTTCCAACGCGCCGCGCATGGCGCGATTGAGCACGGGTAGCAGTGGCCAGCGGCGGAAGTACGGTAACGCACTCGCCAGCGGCTGATCGGGGAAGATCATCGGGGTACGCTCCACCCCCAGCCGGATCTCCAGCGTATCCGTGGCTCCCTGGCTGTCCGCCGTGGTCAGCGGCTCGAAGAGCTCTTGTAGCTCCTTCGATGACGCGGCATACCAAAGCCCATCGCTGCAGCGCACCAGAAGTCCTGCCGCCGCCGTGTTCTGTTCGTTGTGCGCCAACAGCTCCCGCGCGTTCCACAAGGTCTCTTTCCCATTGAGGATTGGCACTGAAACGGGTTGCAACGCATCTTCGAAGTGGAGTTCCGTCTCTTCGCGCTGCTCCTCCATGGATGGGAGGTACAAGCCATCCTGGTGGGTGAACAGCTCAAAGACTGGCACCGGCTGCAACGCGCGGGAGAAGAGGTATGCGATCGTGTTAGCCAGGATTACAGGCAAAATGATCGAGTAATTCCCGCTGACCTCCAGCACCATGAAGACCGAGGTGAGCGGCGCGCGCAGAAAGGCGGCGAAGAGCACTCCCATGCCGACCAGCGCATAGGATCCCACTGAGCCCGTGAGCGACGGGAAGAAGATCTTCTCAAAGGACCCGACCGAGGCGCCCAGCATTGCCCCGATAAACAGGGTCGGCGCGAACATCCCCCCGGGCGTACCGCTCGAGAACGACACCGTGGTGGCGATGATCTTGAACAGCGCCAGTAATAGCAGCATCTTGAAGGCGAACTGCCCGTGCATGGCCTGATCGATCGTGCTGTATCCCGCGCCCATCACCTGCGGCAGTCCAAAATAGCCGATGCCGCCCACCAGGAGACCGGCCAGTGCCGGCTGCATCATCTGGAACCACCCCGGCTGCCGTCTAAGAGCCGGTCGCAGGTAGCCCAGAGCGCGGGCAAAGCCCAGCGAGGCCGCCCCCCCAACGATGCCCAAAACGGCATAGGCCAGCAGCTCTCGCGGGTCGCGCAGGTTCACGGAGGGGATGCGGAACATGGGCTCGGCGCCCCAGAACCAGCGCGCGACCACCACCGCGGACACCGCGGAAAGCACCACTGAGCCCAGAACCGCCGAGGTCCACTGCCCAATGACTTCTTCGATTACAAAGAGAATGGCGGAAATGGGCGCGTTGAACGCGGCAGCCAGACCCGCCGCGGCGCCGACCGGCGCAAAGATGCGCAGACGCTCGCGCGAGAGACCCACACGGCGGCTGATGAAAGAGGCGACACCCGCGCCGATCTGCAGCGAAGGATCCTCTGGCCCAAGCGAGTGCCCGCTGCCGATGGCGAGGGAGGCAAGCAGAAATTTGCCCAGCATCGTGCGGATGGAGATATAGCCGTTGTGAATGTAAAGCGCGGCCTTTGTCTGGTTGACGCCACTGCCACGTACCTGGGGAAAGACATAGCGAGTGAGCACCGCGATGACGATGCCGGCGAGGGCTGGCGCCAGCACCAGGCGAATCTGGTGCGGTCCCGGGGCCGAGCCCTGCAGTAGTACCGTGAGCCACTCGATGGCCATGCGAAACGAGACCACCAGCAGGCCCGAGATGATGCCGATGAAGATCGAGAGCAGCAGAAAGAGCCGCTCCTCCCGAGCCGGCGCGAGCCCGGCCACACCTCCGGGGTTTGTCGTTCCGGCAATAGTCGGCCCACTGATAGTTGTTTCGGTACTGCCTTCCGTTGCGGCTCGGCCGAGGTTCACAGCGCCTCCCGGTGGTTGCCGGACGCGAGCATGAGCAGCAGAGCATCATCCCCGGTCGGGTGACCGCACACCGTCGCCGTTTGCAACTCGGAATCGTCGATCAACCGCATGGCCTCGTCTTCCAGGGTTGCATTGCGTTCAAGCGTCCGACGGTTCAACACTCCGCTCGCGGCCCACCGATCCTGTAGGAACAGTAGCGAGGCCGGCAGAGGTTTTCCGGCCCTTTCGGATGTCCCGGCATCAGTCGGGGGCGCGAGCTGCGCGGAGCACGTACGCAGTCGCTCACGCGCGATGGTTGCCGCGTTCACCAGATGGTCCGCGCGCTCGGTCGCCGGGAGATCCCGGGTGAGACGCAGCTCTGTAAGGCGCTTGGCCATCGCGGCCTGCGCAGCCAGCTGGGCCCTTTCCTCCGGTTGCGGAGGGTTCTTAACTCCCGGCTCCGCGGCCTCGGTCAGGAGTGTGCTCGCCTGCGTGTACTGGCCGGTGGCATACTCCGTGCGCCCTGCCCTGGCGAGAATCGCGCCATCATGCGGATTCCGGGCTAATGCACGGAAGTACAGCCCAAGCGCGTCGCCGAAGTCTCCAATACCCGCAAGCCGATCGCCAAGCATTGTCTCCGTGCCCTGGTCCTCTGGGGCATTCCCGACGGCAATCAGCAGCTCCGCGCGGGCAGCTGCGACATCGCCCCGGTGAGCCAGGTAGTCAGCCAATTCGAGTCGCACCTCCCGGCGCCGGACAATCCCGTCCCCCTCCCAGGTGCCGAAAATGGATGCGCGGTAGTCATTGATCGCTTCGGGCGCGTCGCCAGCGCGGCGGGCCAGACGCGCCAG
The DNA here is from genome assembly GCA_964242225.1 of uncultured Acidobacteriaceae bacterium. Classification (GTDB taxonomy): domain Bacteria; phylum Acidobacteriota; class Terriglobia; order Terriglobales; family Acidobacteriaceae; genus Granulicella. The sequence continues at coordinate 86,575 of CAXTAE010000002.1, read as the reverse complement.
CTGCAGATTGACGAAGCCATCCCCCGGCCGTGCCTCGTGGAGGTTCAGGAAGTAGCTGGTTGCCTCCTCCGTTTTGCCGGCCTCCGCGAGTGCCTGGGCCAGCAGCAGCTGATCGGTCCTCTCGTTGGGGTCGTAAGAAAGGGCGTTCCGCAGAGCCGCCACAGCTTCGCCCGGCTGACGATTTTTCAGCGCTTCACGGCCTCGGGATGACCACTCCCTGCCAAGGTCTTCGCGGCGCTCCTCAAAAGAGCGAAACAGAAAGAGCGTGAAACTGAACAGGGCGATGGTCACGCAGGACAAAATGAGAAACGTTGCGCCGTCACGGAGAAGCAGGCCGCCCCTCGTCGCGTTGGCGCGTCGCCGTTCTGCATCCATGGGCAATGTTTCGGACTGCACCGATCTCCTGTGCGGCTTGGCAAGCCCTGGCAAGAGCGGGAGCTTCGCCGCCAAGCTACGTCGCGCCTTCGTTATAAGTCGACAGTCTATCGCCTTCCGACGTGCTTGCTACAGCGAACTTGCAGCCACTTGGGTCTGCAGAAAATCAGGTTTCAGCCGCATAGACCTGAAAACATCTGCGCACCCCCCATCGCTTTACGCCGGGACGCGCTCCAGTATGGAGGTCAGCACGTCGGCGGCCCGCTGACAGTCATCGCGGCTCACGTCATAGTGGGTTACGAAACGAACGGCGTGCGGTCCCACGGCGCTGGCCAGAATGCCCTGTTCCTTCAAGGCGTGCACCAGGGCGGCCGCGTCCCCCGCATCCTGCAGGTGGAAGATCACGATGTTGGTCTGGACGCCGGAAAGCTCAATCTCCACACCTTCGCAACGGGCAACAGCCTCGGCGAGCAGACGCGCGTTCGCGTGGTCTTCACCCAGCCGTTGTGGCATCTCCTCCAGCGCGATCAGGCCAGCCGCGGCCAGAATACCCGCTTGACGCATCCCGCCACCCAGGGCTTTACGCACGGAGCGAGCCTCCGCAATCAGCTCCCGCGAACCCACGAGCATCGACCCCACCGGCGCTCCCAAGCCCTTGCTCAAGCAAAACATGACTGAATCGAAGCCACTCGTCAGCTCCGCCACGTCGACCCCTGCTGCGGTTGCAGCATTGAAGACCCGTGCGCCGTCCAGGTGAACCGGCAGGCGCGCCGCACGCGCACCGTCCCAGATCTCGCGCAGCACGGGCAGGGGTGTCACAGTGCCACCGGCCATGTTGTGTGAGTTCTCAATCCACACCAACCCGGTCTGGGCGCGGTAGTAGATTTTCGGGGCAATCGCCTTCTGAATGTCGACCCAGCGCAGAATGCCACGCTCGCCGGCGACCGTGCGCGGCACGCAGCCGGAAAACGCGGCAACCATCGCCATCTCCCAGTCCAGCAGGTGAGACCGCGATTCGCAGACGACCTCTTGGCCGGACTTTGTGTGCAGCCGTACCGCTATCTGGTTTCCCATCGACCCGGTCGGCACGAAGAGCGAGGCTTCGCGATGGAACACCTCCGCGGCCCGGGCTTCGAGCCGGTTCACGGTGGGATCTTCACCATACACATCGTCGCCCACCTCAGCGTTCGCCATCGCCCGGCGCATCGCCGGGGTCGGGCGCGTTACGGTGTCACTTCGCAGATCGATCATTCGTTCACTCGCCATCCATATTCTCCGCATTGCAATTTCTTTGACTCACACGTTTGCTGCACGAACTTCACCTGAGCTCGTCAGAGATCGGGGCACCCCCAATCAAACGAGGGCGCCCGCCAGCAGTTCGCCGAAGACCGCGCTTGAGATCACGCGTCCGCGGCCTGTAAGGCGAAGGTGGCCGCCTTCAGAGAACAGCAAGCCGTCTTGTTCCAGCCCGGCCGCCACCTCCCGAAGCTCCGTGATCCAAACTTCAGGAGCGCCTTTCAGGGCGTCCCAGGCCAGCCCTTCAATCAGCCTCAGCCCAAGAAATACCCTCTCTTCGAAGACCTCGCGGGCGCTTGCCGGCTCACCGGTTCCGATCTGCGGTACGCCCTTGTAGTTCGCGAGTTCCTCCGCGTTCGCCCAACGCAGGGTACGGCCGTCTGGCGTCTCCAGCATTGAATGCGCATCCAGGCCAAAGCCAAGGTACGGAGACCTGAACCAATACTTGAGGTTGTGTCGGGACCGCTTGCCAGCGGTCGCAAAGTTCGAGATCTCATACTGCCTGAACCCGGCCTCGGGCAGCCGTGCGCAGGCTCGCTCATACAGGGCGACGCTCAGGTCGTCGGACGGTACCGCGGGCGCGTGTAACCTCGCGCCGCCGCCCAGCACCTCGCGCCCGAGGCGTGACTCTTCGTCGACTTCGAGCATGTAGACGCTCAGATGATCGAGCTCGCTGGCGACCGCCACGTCAAGCGTGCGCTCCCAGCTGGCCTCGGTCTGGTGCGGCAACCCGGCAATCAGATCCGCTCCGAGGTTGGCAATGCCTGCCCTTCGTAGACGACTGAACTCCGTAAGGCAACTCGCCTCAGTGTGGGATCGCCCCACCGCCTGCGTCTCGCGATCGACGAAACTCTGCACTCCAAGACTCACCCGATTGACACCGCACGCAAGCGCGGCCTCGAGGACCCTGTCCTCGATCTGCCCGGGTGCGGCTTCCAGCGTGATCTCAGCCTGTGTGTCGATGGCAAAAACCGCACGCAAGGCCCCAAACACGCGTTGCAGCTGTTCCGGCTCCAGCAAACTGGGGGTACCTCCACCCAAATAGACCGTATCCACTGCGTCCGGTGGATGCGATCCAGCTTGCAAAAGTGCCGCGCGCGAGGCTCGGATCTCCTCGCAAAGCAGGTCCACGTACTGCTCCACAGCCGCCGCCGAGCCGACCCCCGACGCAAAGTTGCAGAAGGTGCACTTCGCTCGGCAGAACGGCACGGACAGGTACAGGCCCAGCGTGTTTGCCCCTTGCCCCATCCTTTCCATTCTTTCACGCGAAGCGCGTCGAATCAGAACCTACGCACGGGCTCACCCTGCGAACCGGCCTTTGGATCACGCGCCACCCTCTACAATCGGAGGATGGCGGAGAACGGAAACAAGCGGCAATCGAGTACGCAGGATGAGGCCGCTCGGAATGCCGGCTCCAAAGGCGGAACCTCCGCACCAGAGGCCGTTGTGCGCCTCGATGATGCCAAGTCGAAGAACACGACTACCGAAAGCAAACCTGCAACCGAGGCACAATCAGCCCGCTCCGGGATCGATGATGACGTGGTGGGCAAGGCGTACGACAGCCGCATCATGCGGCGCCTGCTCGGCTATCTGTCTCCGTATACGCTGCAAGCCACAATTTCGGCGATCGCGATCGTGTTCAAGTCCGGCTCGGACATTGCCGGTCCGTATTTGGTGAAGGTCGCCGTCGATACCTATCTCGCGCCCACCGCGGGCAAGCACTCCTGGCTGGCGAAGTACCTCAGCCCCGACCCCACGCAGGGCGTCACGCAGATCGCCGGTTTGTACCTCGGCGCGCTCGTGCTCAGCTTCCTCCTGGAATTCGTGCAGACCTACCTGATGCAGTGGACCGGCCAGAAGATCATGTTCGATCTGCGCAGTGAGATCTTTCGCCACCTGCAGCGCATGCACGTCGGGTTTTTCGACCGGAACCCCGTTGGCCGCCTCGTGACCCGCGTCACCTCCGATGTGGACGCCCTTAATGAGATGTTCACCTCGGGTGTCCTCGCCATCTTTGAGGATTTCTTCGCGCTCACCTACATCATCGCGATTATGCTCTCGATGAGCTGGCCACTGGCGCTGCTCACCCTCAGCGTTCTGCCGCTCATCGTGTTCGCGACCCACCTTTTCCGGGTGCACGTGCGCGACTCTTACCGTCGCCAGCGCGCAGCTACGGCCCGCATCAACGCCTTTACGCAGGAGTACGTCTCCGGCATGTCGGTCGTCCAGCTTTTCAATCGCGAAAAGCGCGCCTATACCGACTTCCACGCCATCAATGACGAAAACAAGCTGGCCTGGACTGATGCCATCTTCGCCTACGCGCTTTACTACCCGGTCGTGGAGCTGCTCAGCTCCACCGCCATCGCCCTGGTGCTGTGGTTCGGTGGCCGCGCCGTACTGAACTCGGAGCGGTATCACTTCATCTCCGCTCACCACTGGGTGCCTTTCGGTCCCGTGCCCTTTGCCGGCGACTTTCATCCCCACTTCAGCCTCTTCGGCACCGTTTCGCTCGGCGTCCTGATCGCCTTCATCCAGTACGCCCAGCGTTTCTTCCGCCCCATTCAAGACCTTTCGGACAAGTACAACATCCTGCAAGCGGCGATGGCCGCCGCAGAACGCGTCTTCCGCCTCGTCGACACCGAACCTGAACTGCAGCAGCCCACTCTGCCCACCCCCGGCGAGAAGAACACCCCCAACACGGGTCGAATCGAGTTTCGGAACGTCTGGTTCACCTACGCCCAGCTGACCCCGGAGCAACTTGCCACTCTCGCGTCCCTGCAAACCCCCGAGGATCTGTCATCTCGACCGGAGGCCGAAGGCCGCAGTGGAGAGACCCCTGTATTCGCCCCTGCCTCGGCACAGCCGGGCGACGAAAGCCTGAACAGTCGTCATCCTGAGCGAAGTGAAGGAGCTCCGTATCTCGCCCCCGCGCAGTTCGCCGGAGACCCCACCCGGCATCCCGCCCTTGCCTCCATCGAGTGGATCCTGCGCGGCGTCAGCTTCACCATCGAGCCCAACGCCACTGCCGCCATCGTCGGTCACACCGGTGCCGGCAAGACCACTATCACCGCCCTCATGATGCGTTTCTACGACGTGCAGCGCGGCGCGGTACTCATCGATGGTGTTGACGTCCGAGATCAGGACCTCACCGCCCTGCGTCGCCGCTTCGGGGTCGTTCTTCAGGACTCATTTCTCTTTTCGGGTACAGTCGCGCAAAACATAAGGCTTGGCTCATCCTGGATCACCGATGAAGAGGTCGCGAACGCCGCCGAAGAGGTCAACGTCGGCGAGTTCATCCGTACCCTGCCCGGCGGCTTTGCGGAGCCCGTCATCGAGCGCGGCGCCACCCTTTCGACCGGCCAGAAACAACTAATTTCCTTTGCCCGCGCCCTTGCGCATAAGCCTGGCATTCTCATCCTTGATGAGGCCACGAGCTCCGTCGACACAGAAACCGAGCTTCGCGTGCGCGCCGCGCTGGAGCGCATGATCAGCGGCCGCACCAGCGTGCTGATCGCCCACCGTCTCTCCACGATTCAGCGCGCCGACACCATCCTCGTAATGCACAAGGGGCAACTTCGTGAGCAAGGTACACATCAGGAGCTGCTCGCGGTGCACGGCCTGTACTGGCGGCTCTACCGCCTTCAGTACAAGGACCAGGAGCTCGGCACACCGCTTGCCGAGACGGTCACGGTTTGATCTCAAGGGAGAATGCCAAGATGCTCGCCGTTAAACAGAGCGGGAAAGGTCTCTGATCGACTTCTCCCGCCCTTCTCACACGCCCCTCAGTAGTTTGGCTGTGGCGGGGTGCCCTCTTTCAGGACTGGATAGACATATACTCCGTTGCCCAGCACCGAGGAACAGCTTCCCTTCAGCACCGGCCCGTTCGGGCACCCCCACCAGTTCTCGGCTGCATCGACTGGTCCCACTCCGAGATTGTCGAGTCCGACCTGCAAGCCAAGCAGGTTGTTGAACTCGACCTGCACCAAAGCCGGCACCTTGACCACCACGTCGTAGCTTTCGCTCTGGACCGAATTGCCGGAAAAGATGTTTCCTGTCACCGGCGTCAAGGAGTACAGGTTGATTCCCGTCGGTCCTGGTGTGGCCGCATCCTCCGTATCCCGTCCATTGTTCACCACCGTATTGCCTACGATCATGTTGTCGTTGAGGCTTTGAAAAGGTGCGTGGGCATGCATCGTGATACCGGGCAGCCCATTGTCGGTGACGAGGTTATCGACGACCACATTTCCGTACGCCTTCGCAAACGGGATGGAGGCGAAGATGCCCACACCGGCACCCCCGCCAATCGCCAGACCATTCCGCTGCGAGCGATTGCCGTACACCGTATTGTGGTACACGCCCAGCGGGACCGCCGACCCCGTCACCGCCGCCGGAACATGCGAGGCCATCGTGATGCCGCACGCATACGCGTTATCGCTGACGATGTTGAAGCTGACCAGGTTATCGTGCGCCACGCCAGTGTCGTCTGAGATCAGGATGCCGCCCGAGTTTCCCTGCACGGTATTGTTTGTCACGATGGAGTGGTCGGCACCCTGCAGATGAATGCCTTCGCCGCAGTCCTGCGCCTCACCCGGCTCAATGCTAGGCAGCTGCGAGCAGTTGCCCCCGATCAGGGCCAGGTCGTTGCTGGTCACCACATTGTTGGCGAGGGTGACATCGCTGGCATTCAGCACCAGAATGCCTTCCAGAAGCGCGTGCTTGATGCTGAAACCGGAGACATGTACCCCGGCTAAACCGGGCGCATCCAGTCCATCGACAAACACGCCGCGTCCTTGCCCCGAGGCGTTGATGGTCGCGCCGCTGCCTACCAGCGATACCGCTTTGGTCAGGATCACACCCTCGTTGTAGGTACCTGGGCCGACGTTGATGACATCCCCGGCAGTCGCAGCAGCAACCGCTGTACTGATTTGGGAGTAACAGCCCCTACCGCCCGTGGAACTGACGCACAGCGTCGCGGCTGAAGCATGGGGGACGAAGCAGGCGAGCAGGGCAGGTATGAGAGAAAGGGACAGTTTGGTTCCGTTCACGACGGTCCTCCGGAAAGAAAAATGTGAGCTCCCGACGGCGATCTGTTCAAAATTTGTCTTCCTCGTCAGGGAGCGGGAGAGTGAGTTTGGTCGAATGGGAAAACGTCAGAGGTGGAGCCGAGCGTTCGCGCAGAAGGCAGCAATGACCAGGACAGGACAGGACAGGACAGGACAGGACGAGAGTGGATGCGTTTCGCAATCAGGAAGCACCGGTGGAGGGCGCAGCTTTGCCCCCGTCGAGCGATACAAAGAGGAGATCGCGCGAAAAGACACCCGCCTCGGACGAGTCACTCTACCCCGGACCCGCTTCCAGCTGCCTCAAATTCTTCTCAAGGGGTTATCAAGGCGCAGCCGTCCGTCACTTCGGAAGGGTGCGGCATACGTCTCCGCACATCGCCGCGCTATCGGAGGCGCTTCTCCTATGCCTCTGGCAGCTGGAATCAGCAACGTAGCCCTCCACTCCCAACTCCGCGCAAGCCTCTGCCTTGGGCCGTCCCGGCCACCTTGCACACCTTCTACGTTCGTTGGCCTAGGATGGTGTTGCAGACGGTTCCGTGGGGCCAAAGCGCCCGGTATCTCTGATGACACGGGTAAGTTCCGTCTTTCGAAGACTTTGGCTCCAAAGTACCGGGGGAGGGGCACCCCGGCCCGTTCAGCCTGCAGGCAGCGAAGGACGGTAAGCTAAACACATCGCCAGCCCGCCCAACCCGCGCATCTTCCTCTCCGCCGGTGAGGCTTCTGGGGACGCCTATGGTGCGCAGCTCATAGCCACTCTACGCCAGCGGCTACCCGCGGCTGGATTCACCGGCCTCGGCGGCCGCGCGATGGAGGCCGCCGGGCAGCTACGCGTCATCCGGGCAGAAGACGTCGCCGTCATGGGCGTGACCGAGATTCTGCGCCATATCCCGAAGATCTACGCCAGCTACCGTCGGCTGGTTCGGTCCATCCGTCGCGACAGACCCGACATCGCCGTTCTGATCGACTTTCCCGACGTGAACTTTCGGCTGGCCAAATATCTGCACCGCGCGGGCGTCCCGGTTGTCTGGTTCGTCAGCCCGCAGCTTTGGGCCTGGAAGCACCGCCGCCTCCGCTGGGTGCAGGGGCGCGTTGATCGCATGATGGTCATCTTTCCCTTCGAAGAGCGCTTCTACCGTGAGCGAGGCGTGGATGCCGAGTTCGTTGGCCACCCCCTGGCCGAGCTCCCACTGCCCACCGGCAGCCGCGAGGACTACGCCGCCGAGCACCACCTCGACCCCGCCCGGATTTGGATTGCCCTGCTGCCCGGGAGTCGGTGGAAGGAGCTCCGCGCCAACCTCCCCGTCCTGCACGAGCTCGCCATGAGCGATCTGATCGCCTCAGCCGCGGCTCGAACCACCTTCGATGGCTACGGTTTGCAGACGCCCGCGGATCCGGCGGCGCATGCTCGCTACGAGTTCCTGCTGCCCGTGGCATCCACGATCCGGGAAGACGACCTCCGTGCCTTGATTGAAGAGCTGAACCGGGAGCACCTCCGTTACTGGGGTCCTGAGGCTCGCAACCTGCGGCTCACGCTCGTGCCCGACGCCCGCGAAGCCCTGCATCACGCCCGCGCCTCAGTGGTGGCGAGCGGAACAGCCACGGTCCAGGCTGCCGTGGTCGGGAACCCCTTCGTGGTTGTCTACCGCGTCTCGCCGCTCACCTTTGCGGTGGCGAAGAAGCTTGTCACGTATCCCGAGGAGTTCCCCCCGCTGCGCGACCGCGACGGTTACCTAGCTGTCGCGATGGTGAACCTGATTGCCGGCCGGCGATTGGTCCCCGAGCTGCTGCAGGCGCGCTTCACGGCGGAGAACGTCGCGGCTGAGCTTGCCCCTTTGCTGCGGGAAGGACCGGAGCGCGACCGCCAGCTTCTCGGGCTCGCCGAGGTCCGGCATCGGCTGGCGACTACGACGGAAGGCGGCGGATCATCCATCGAACGCGTAACAGCAGCGGTACTCGCCCTGCTGGAACAGCCTTAGCTGCGGCAAGTCCGAAGGGCCCCTTCCGACGTCTAACATAAGCATGCAGTGATCCAAGCCTGCACGGTGTCGCCTGGACTTGCAGACGCCCTGTGGCCGGATTGGATCACCATCGGTCCCAAGGGTCTCCATTTCTATGCGCACTTCCCTTCTCTCCCTGTGCTCCGTCTCTTTCACGATGCTGCTGTCCCTGGCTGGAGTGAGCTCCGCGATGGCCGCACAGCCTACTCGTCCTCAGGTCGACGTATCGGGCTATGTAATCCATGCCGATCTGGACCCTGCAAATGGCAGGTTGACCGCGACGGCAAACGTCACTTTCACGGCCTTGCAGGACCTCAACTCGGTGAGCTTTGGGCTGAACAACGGGCTGCAGGTCACTAAGTTGACCGATGCAGCCAATGCTAACGTGCCATTCGAGCGCAACACGGCTGACTCGACGCTGCACATCAGCCCAGTGGTGTCGGTGCCCAAAGGTTCCACCACCACCTGGACATTCACCTATGCGGGCAGCCCCTCGGTGGAGACTAGCCCGGTGGAGGGCATCGATTTCGCCCAGGTAGCGGATCCGGTCAGCGTCCTGCTTTACCCGGGCCGTTGGTTCCCCATGAACGGCCTGTACACCGACCGCTTTAGAGCCGAAGTCCATGTCACAGTGCCGAGTGGCGAACGGGTGATCGGCAGCGGCTACACCACGCAGCATAAGCTTGCGGGCGACCGCACGGAGTTCATCTTTAACTGGACGAAGCCAGGGCTACCAGGGACGATCGTCGCAGGCAAATTTCTCGCCCCCGTCAGCGCCGGCGATGCACCCAATGTGAAGGTTTACTTCACCGATGCTTTTAAGGCGAAGGCGGCCGACACCGCCGCTACTGCCGCGCGCGAGTTTGAGTTCATGACCAACACCTTTGGTGGGGCGGAGTCGCCGACGATTAACATTGTCGAGCTGCCGGCGAACTCGGTCTCCGCGGCCTGGGGTCCGGAGGTGGTGGCGGTGCGACCCGATCGTGCCAGCACGCGGCTGCTCGCCAACACCATTGCCCACCAATGGTGGGGGTCCGAGGTCTCCCCGGAGACGTTGAACGACGCCTGGATCACCAACGGCATGAGCCGCTATGCCGAACTGCTGTATCTCGAAGAGGCCAACGGCAAGCAGGCACTTCAAAACGCCATCACCGATACGGAAGCGGCGGCACTCTCCTACGACACCGAGCCGCTGACTACACTCGGCCGCATCGACCCGTTCTCGCCGCAGTTCCAGAATGAAACCCTGGACAAAGGAGCAATGGTATTTCATATGCTTCGCTGGGAGATGGGCGACGATACCTTCACCAAGTTCCTGCGCGGCCTGCTCTCCCAAAACGTTGACAAGAGCGTACGCACCGCGGCGCTGCAGACGGTGGCGCAGGCGCAATCGAACCTGGAGTTGACGTCGTTCTTCTCGCAGTGGCTGGACGGTACCGGAGCTCCCGAGTTCGGCGACAACTACTCGGTTTTTCGGCTGAGCAGCAATAAGGGCTTCCGCACCACAGGTGCTGTCACCCAAGATCTTGATCTTTTCCGCATGCCGGTACAGCTGCGCGTGGAAACGGAGGGCAAGACGGAAGACCGTCGCGTCGACCTTTCCGGCACCGAGTCCCCTTACACGATCCAGACCTTTGGCCGCCCGCGCCGCATCACAATCGACCCGGATAACTGGCTGCTGAAGTCCACGCCCGACCTCGCAGTCCGTGTAGCTGTGTTGCGTGGCCAGCAGGACGTCGCGCAGGGTGATCTGATCGGGGCAGTCTCGGAGTACCAGAAGGCTCTCGACTCGAATCGCGGGTCGTCACTGGCCAACTACCGGCTGGCCGAGGTGTTCATGACCCAAAAGAACTACCAGTCCGCGGCCAACAGCTTCCGCGATGCGCTTCGTGGCGATGGCGACCCGAAATGGACCGAGGTCTGGTCGCACGTCAATCTCGGCAAGATCTTCGACGTCACCGGACAGCGCGAGCGCGCGGTGAATGAATACCGTCAAGCTGTGCAAACCAACGACAACACGCAGGGCGCCATCAACGAGGCACGGGCCCTGATGCAGAAACCATTTGGGCACGATCAGGCGAGTAACTAAGCATCCACGCCGTCGGCTACTGATTTTATGGGCAGCCTCGAAGAAAAGGAGACAGGGTACCGCGTCATGAGGTAACTCCTCTTATGAGGCAGCTTCCCTTACCTGGCAACGTCGTCTCGCCTGGCTCTGCGACGGGCGGCGAACTTTGAGCCGCCCACGCCGAAAACCCCCGCCAGTGCCATGCCGCCAATGACTGCAAGCACCACGATCGTTACGACGATGGAGACACCGGCTACAAGCGCCGCGACCGCTGCCGCGAGGCAGGCTTTGATCACCGCGAAAATGGTGTGGATGAGGACCAAGGAAAAGTTGGAATTGCAGCTCTACAGTTGCGCTTTCGTCGAGGGCAGCGGTACCGGCGATTGCTTTCGTACGTCCAGCTTTACACCCCGCCCGCTATGAGCACACTCACCCGTTACGAAGGTTTGATACTACTTCATCGGGGGCTGTCGCGCTGTTGTGGGGAGTCCGCGTGCTGATCGTCGCCCGAGACCGTGTGTATACCCAGCGCCATAAGCCATTGCTGCGTGCGGCGCGCCACGTCATCCGATGTGGCGCTTCCGAGAACCACGCGTAGCGAGTTCGACTGCAGCTCCGCACCCGTGGCGTGCAGGGCGATGCAGCGGTCCGCACGATAGGTGCAGGACGCCAGGTCCCCGATACTGAGGGCGGTCGTTGGCGTGCACAGAATCGTCTTCGGAGGTGCCATGCGATCGACCATGCTGAAGATCTCGAGCTTGGATTCGAGCTCATCTGGAACAAAGTCGATGGCCAGATCCGCCTCTCGTACTGCTTCTTCGACGGTGAGGGCAAATCGGAGTCGCGCCACAACATCGTCACCGGAGAGAGCGGTCAGCGCTTCCTGCGCTCGCCGCAGTTTCGCTGGCATGACGTCTTCCAGGATGGTGAGGAACCCGGCACGGGCGCAACGCAGAGCGAACGCCCTGCCCTGCTCTCCCGCACCAATGACAGCAACGGCATGGATACCGGAGCCCTCAACTGTGGCCCCGTCCCTTAAGGTCATCCCCATGGTGTGCAGTTACTTTGCTTCAAGCGCCTGGACGACCGAGGCGTAGCTCGGATCCGACTGCTTGACGTGCTCAGCGACCCGTTCGCGCTCCTCCGGGGTAAGCATCGGCATTACGGACAGGATGCGGCGCAGGGTGGTCGAGATGTCGTCAACGTAGTTCATGGTGCGAATTGCTTCTCCGGACAGGGGCACAGCACTCTCCTTGGTATGGCTCTAGTGTACCCGCTCGATGAGCCCAGGGCTGCGAGGCGCGCTACCGTGTAGCACCTTCTTCGATACGCAGGTGCGCCTCATCAGTGGGTCCGCCGGGGATAGCTCCATCTACTTTGAGGGCACGCCCATCGCGGTCCGTCATCTCAGTTAAATCGGACAGCCTTCGCGCGAAGTCCGGATGTAGGGCATCGGGGCTGTAGCGCCAGGTCCAGTTACCTTCTCCGGCGCCGGGAGTATTCATGCGTGCCTCGCTGCCGAGGTGCAAAACGTCCTGCAGGGGGAAGATGCACACATTGGCGACAGAAGTCGCGGCCGTACGCATCATCGCCCAGGCAATCTCCCCATCATCCTCAATGGTGCGCGTATAAATTTGCACGTTGCTGCGTTCGTCGGGCGTCGTATCTTCACGCCACCAGCCAAGCGTCGTGTTGTTATCGTGTGTGCCCGTGTAAACCACCGTATTCGGCACGTAACGGTGGGGCAGGTACAGGTGCTCGCCGCGCTCAGCGAACCCAAACTGCAGGATGCGCATGCCGGGCATGCCGAAAAACTCGCGCAACTCATCGACCTCGGGCGTAATAAGGCCAAGGTCCTCGGCAAGGAACGGCAGTTCGCCGAAAATCTCTTTCAGCCGGTTGAACAGCGCATGCCCCGGCGCCTTCACCCAATGACCGTTAACCGCAGTGGCCTCATCGGCACCAATCGACCAGTAAGCCTCGAAGCCGCGGAAGTGATCCAGGCGCACACTGTCATAGAGCGCCAGGGAGCGACGGATGCGCGCAACCCACCAGTCGAAGCCGTGATCCTGCAGCAGGTCCCACCGATATAGCGGATTGCCCCAACGCTGACCGGTCTCTGAGAAGTAATCAGGCGGCACACCCGAGACGCGGATTGGCTTTCGCTCTTCATCAAGTTCGAAGATTTCAGGATGCGTCCAGACATCGGCACTGTCGTAAGAGACGAAAATAGCGACATCACCAAGTACACGGATTTTCCGGTTGGCACAGTACTTCCGCAGGGCCGTCCACTGCTCCTGAAAGAAGAACTGCACCACCTGTTCGATCGCGAGTTCGCGGCCGCTGTCGTTCATGAAGGTTGACATCGTTTCCTGCTGACGACACTCGTACTCCGAGGGCCACTCATTCCAGCTTCGGAAGGCAAAGCGGCGCCGCAGAACAGAGAACAGAGCCCAATCCGTCAACCAGGCGCTGTTCTCCTGCGCGAAACGAGAGAAGCGAGCCCTTTCCTCGGGCTTAGCCTTGTCAAGAAAGTTAGCTGCCGCTTCCTCAATCAAGGGGTGCTTGCTCTCCCACGCTGTCCCGAAGTCGCAGGGGCCGTTGTGCCCGGGCAACCCTTTGATCCGCTCCTCCGCCAACCAGCCTTGCTCGACCAGCAATTCCAGACTGATCAGCATGGAATTGCCGGCAAAGGCCGAAAGCGCGGAATACGGCGAGCTGCCGTACCCAGTGGGATTGAGAGGCAGTACCTGCCAGAGCCGCTGTTTCGCCGCCGCCAGGAAATCGACAAAGGCATAAGCCGCCGGACCAAAATCGCCCACCCCGCCATAGGAGGGCAGCGAGGTTACATGCAACAACACGCCTGAAAGGCGCTCAGGGTTCATCTGATTCTCCCAGCTGCGGGGCGGATCTTGCCGCAAGCTTCCCCGTAGGACGTAACGCACCGAGAAGAAGATGCCGGACCACGTGGCCCGGCATCAGTCCTGCAACTACGAGGCAAAAGCCTAACTGCCGAGTGGTAGACCAGTCGGCTTCCGGCTGTATACGATCGCGCCCGCCCGATCATAGCGATCCATCAAGGTGCCTGCGAAGACGTTGAAGACCTCCGCCCGCTGTGCGTCGAGCAGCTTGTCCCGTGTCGCGGCAAGATGAGCCTCGATCTCTGCGGGGGCAGGCTGTTGCTTGTCGACAACCTGCGCTACAGCACCGTTCAGCCCTTGGTTGATCGGTGCGGAGATGCCACCCTTGGGAAGCGTGAACAGCGACGCGGCCTCTCCGGTCAAGCCACCGAAATCGGGTACTTGCCCATCCTGCCCGACGAGGTCGCTGGATTTCACGGGCACGTTCATTGCCGCGGCCGCTTTATGGAGATCGCCCATCTGCTTGGCGGTGTCGTCCAGCTTCTTGACTTGGGCGCTAAGCAAAGCCGGCGCCCGCTGGTCGCGGAAGTCGTCCATCACATGGCCCTTCCAGTCCGCGAAGCTGGGCGCATGGGCCGCTTGCACGTCGATCACCTGAAAGATCGCATTGCCTTCGCCGGTGGAAGCAGCCTGCGGAGCCGCCCCCTTCGCTGCGCCAAATGCCGACGCCAGCAGGCTCGCCGAGTCGGGCAGGCTCGCAATCGTGCCATCACGGCCAACGAAATCAGTGGTGCTTAGCGACAAGTTGTGCGCCTTGGCCGTGGCCTCCATGCCCTTACCCTTGGCTTCCGCTGCAAGCTGGTTGGCAAACGTGCTCTGTGCTTCCGCAAACTTCTGTGCGGAAAGCTTTCCGGAAATCTCGTCCTTCACTTCCGGGAGCGACTTGCTGTGAGCCGCCTGCTTGTCCTCGGTTTGGATAATGTGGTACCCAAACTGCGACCGCACCACCTCCGAGGTCTGTCCCGGGCTCAGGGCCATCGCTGCCTTCGCGTATGCGGGATCAAGATTGCTGGTCGGAATCATCGGCAGGTCGCCACCCTGCGCCTTGCTGCCCGGGTCCTCCGAGTTCGCCTTCGCCAGCTCCGCAAAGTTTGCTCCGCCCTTGATCTGCCTTAGCAGGTCCTCGGCCTTGCCCTTGGCCGCCGCATCCACCTTTGCATCAGCACCCTTGGGAACGGTAAGCAGGATGTGCCGCGTCTTTACCTCTTCCGGGACCTTGAAGTCCGCAGCGTGGGCGCTGTAGTAGGCTTGCACGTCGGCATCGGTCAGCTTCGGTGTGCCGCCCGGCAGATTAGAGGCATCAACAGCAAAGAATTGAATTTTGCGCTGCTCCGGGACAGCCGTCGCGTAACGGCCGGCACTACTCTTGAAGAACTGCTCCAGCTCGGAATCTGTAGGGTTGATGGTCTTCTTCACGTCAGCCGATGTAATCACGGCGTAGTCGAACTTTACCTTCTCGCCCTGCTTTAGGTAGGCGTCGCGCGCGGCACTTTCTGGCACCACAACCGCGCCGGTTACGAGCGCCTGCAACCGTTGCAACTCCAGGTCTTGCTTGATCTCTGCCTCAAACTGCACCACCGAGATACCAAAGAACTGCTGGACGAAGTTCTCGTACTTCTCGGTTCCGATGTACTGTCCACCCGGAAAAAGATACTGACTGATCGGGCCGGATTGTAGCTCGCGGCGCAGATCCGCATCATTCACCTGAAGGCCCAGGTGATCGGCCTCGCGCACCAGCACAGCCCGCTCCACCTGCTGCGTCTGTGCCCGCGCCAGAACGAAGGGCAAGTACTGATCGGGAAGCTGGTTCTGCCGCAGCAAACCGCGCGCAGTCTGCTCCACCTCTGCATTCGTGATCGAGGTGCCGTCCCCGGCAATCCGCCCCAGAACGCCCGGGGAGCGCACCGTGGCGTAGACCGGACCATTCGCAGTAGCACTGTTATCGAAGATACCGGGCACTAGCGTGACCACCATAGCGATGATGGCGAATCCGATTACGAGACC
Source organism: uncultured Acidobacteriaceae bacterium (assembly GCA_964242225.1). Taxonomy (GTDB): domain Bacteria; phylum Acidobacteriota; class Terriglobia; order Terriglobales; family Acidobacteriaceae; genus Granulicella. Next base: position 70,851 of record CAXTAE010000002.1, on the reverse strand, counting down.
AAAGACAAGCTTGGTCGCGCGGTTGTCCTGCTGAAACATACGAATCATGCGGCGGGTAGACCTTCTTCCTACACGGGGTCTGGGCTCAGTTTCCGCCCGGAGTCACTCAATCACGTTGCCTATCGACCGTAAGGCTGAACATTAGGGAGTGAACAGATACCTACGCAGTATAGATGACGAATCGTTCTACTTTTGAGCACAACAGGGCTGACAAGCCCCTAGGTGAACTAGGAGGATCGGCGAGCGTAATCCGAAGTGAGGAGGAGCGTTTCCCGCGCTTCCCTCCTCACCCGGTGACTTTCAGTAAGGGTAGTAGCCCGGTGGCGGAGGCGGGTAGCCGTAGGGATACCGTCGCTGTACCACCGGCCGCGTCCCAGGTCCCGGGCCGGCTGCATACGCCAGCCGCTGCATCTCCTGCTCCGACACGGTCCTAAGCGGCGCTGGCTGTACCACGTGGAAGGTCAACACCGCCTCTGGCGGAAGGATAATCCGTCCCCCCTGGGAAGCCGCCGAGCCCGCCACGCCCGCTCCGGCCCCAACGCCTGCACCGATCGCGGCTCCTGCACCGCCGCCGGCCACACCGCCCAGAATGGCGCCGAGGGCTCCCAGACCAAGCGCACTGTTTACCGTGCGGACCGACTTATCGGCACCTTCCCGCTGCCAGACATCGGAGCTCAGGGGGTACACCAATCCTCCAAGGGTAACGTTGGTGATTTGCAGCGCGAGCTGACCTTCCCCCTTAAGGGCTCCGGCCTTCTTGGCATCGATGACCACGCCCTGTACCGCGGCTCCCCGCGGGATAGCAATCTGTCCTTCAGCCGCTACATCGCTCAATACTGTCCCGTCGAAGGGCGTTCCTATCGCTATGTGATTGGAATCCAGACCCCGATTGATCCGTACGCGAAGAAGCGCTCCGCTCGGCACAGTGACGTTCATGCCACCGGGCTGGCCACCCGTCGGAGCTCCATATGCCTGCGTTGGGGGCTGTGGGTAGCCCTGCTGTTGCTGTGGGTAGCCCTGCTGTTGCGGATAGCCCTGCTGCTGCGGGTAGCCCTGCTGCTGCGGATAGCCCTGCTGCTGCGGGTAGCCCTGCTGCTGCGGATAGCCCTGCTGTGGGTACCCCTGCGGCGGGTAGCCGGAACTCGGCATTCCCCCGTTGTTCGCCTGCCCGCCTCCCGCCTGGGGCGCTCCGAGGGGCTGTTGACCGTAGGGCGCCGGCGCGCCGGCCGGAGATTGACCGTCGCCCGGCGTCGCACCTTGCCCTGGCTGCTGCCCGTACGGCGGCGGCGAACCGTAGGGCTGCCCAGACGGAGGCGCTGCCTGCTCCGCACCCCCACCGTATGCTTCCTGCCCGTTCACGTACCCCGGAGGCGCTTGACCGGCGCTTTGTCCACCGTTGCCGCCATACGGACTGGCTGGCTGCGCCGGCGAGGACGCCGCGTATGTGCCGTCTGACTGCAAGACCGGCTGCTGGTCACTATCCGGGGCTGCTGCGGGGCCGTCGCTGCCGCCGTTCGCCGCCGTCGTGCTCCCCAGGCTCAGCTCATCCACGACTTTCTGAACGCCCGGTGCCGTTGCCACGAGGTTTTCCGCCCGCGTCCGCTTGGCCTCATCCTTCACGCTCCCGGTAAGAGTCACGATTCCATACACGGTTGAAGACTGTATGTTTTCGGTCGACAACTCCGGGGCGGCGGCAAGCGCCTTCAGTACATTAGCCTCAACCTGCGCGTCCGACGTCGTTGATGCACGCCCGGACTGCTGGGCCGACAATCGAATCGACGGCAGCAACGCAAAGACCATGCCGCCGACCAGGAGCGTTGTTCCACTCGCCCAAGTGCTCTTATTTTCTGCCATCGCCAAACTCCCTGTCAGCTTTGCTCACCATCGAGACGCGGAGACGCGCCGCCCGCTGCATCCTGACACCATCAAAGACGCGTTTCTGCAAAGAAAGTTACGCTCTCCCGGCGAAGGCTTGAATGCTTGCACCATCACATCCGTTTTGATGCGCGGGGGCATACCGCCTCTATCGGCAAATCACAGCGGAGTTATAGCGCTGTCCGAGGTAGAGACAGCGCCCCTGGAACCTCAGCAGAGAAAAAGGCCGCATCGAGGTCTCCGCTAGAGAGCAACAACCGTGCCGCAACGTATTCACCCTACATTGACGATCCAAACCAACCTCCGTATATTGAGAGGTGCGGGGTGGAGCAGCCCGGTAGCTCGTTGGGCTCATAACCCAAAGGTCGTAGGTTCAAATCCTACCCCCGCAACCAAACAAACATAAGACCTTAGATCAAACCTGAAATGAGCCTATCCTCACGGTCAGGCCAATTTAAGACTTAGCAGTCAAGCGCTCGCCCGCAGGGGCTTGAGCACCACTCTGCCTGCGATCTTTGCGGCTTCCCCGTACAGTTGAAGCGTCATCGACCCCCTGCGTTGTGTGGTCTTGGGGTTTTGGGCATTACGGCTTCTCTGCTCATGGCCCCTCCCGTATCCAGCTGTTTGAGCTCGCAGAAGGGTGATCCTGCCGCGTTGTTTCTTTCAGAATCAGCGGAGTACGGAGTGATCATGGGAGAGCCGTTCCATTTGCTCGATCCCTGCTGTACTGCCTTGGAGAGCAGCGCGTGGCGCGCCGAAAGGCTGTACTGAAAGCGCTTTGCGAGTCATAGCCGAGCGATGATGCGATAACAGAAATCGCATCATCGGAGTTAGTCAACCTCTCGGCCGCGAGCAGCATGCGCCACGCCGTGAGGTACTCCAGCGGCGCTTTCCCAACGGCGTTCTTGAATTCGATCGCGAAGCTGGTTCGTGACATCCCTGTATGTCTTGCTAGCGTTTCGAGCGTCCAACGCCGCGCGGGATCGTTGTGCATTGCCGTCATTGCCAAGCGCATGCGTCGGTCCGACAGCGCGAAGAGCCAGCCAGGGTCACCCCCTGCGCCGGTAGCGAGATGCACCCTCAGCGCCTGGATGACCAGTATGGTGGCGAGATGCTGCGTTACCAGAGAACCGCCCGGAGCCTGTTCCTTCAACTCTTCCGCGAGCCGGTTCAAGGTCCAGTGCAGGACCGCTTTGTCCGATGCTTCGCGGATATGAAGCAGGGCCGGCAGCACACCGGTGAGCAGACTGGCATTGTCTCCGCTCAACGTGAAGTGCCCGCCCAGGCCGAGAAACTCATCGCCCGCATACTGCTGTTCCAGCACGCTGTCCGCCGTGCCTGACCGAAGCGCCTGAAAATCGAGTGCAGGCAGAGAGAGGTCGCTGCCGACCCGAAAGGGTCTTCCGCTGGGAAGAAGAACGCAATCGCCGGCCAAGCCGCGTATCGGCTCTGGAGCGCCCTCTACGGAGAGCCAGCACTCGCCGCGCAGCACGGCATAGCTATGGATCCCCTCGTGGGGTCCAAACTGAAGGCACCAGTCTCTGCCCCACTCGAAGCGACCCGACCAGGAGCTTTGGATTTGCACCAGCGAAAGCACACCCGAGAGGGGATCCATGGAAAAAATCCTGAACGATGACGAATGAACCCGTGCTGGCTAGTGTAGATCGTTTAGGAACTTGCCTCTACGTTGCTTAGGAGTCGGCGAGGCGTTTCGTACCAGCGCGCTTCCCTTACCTCGGCCTGTTAAGTAATGACTACGCCTCCACAATCCGGCGACATGGGTCAGAGCGAACCTGGCTGGCGCGATCCGTTCTGCTCGTCGAGGTCCGCGAGGGCGGCCGGCACGTGCCTGGCCTTTCCAGGCGTGACGAGATGACGCACGGTGCCCTCAAAGCACCGCGGAGCGACGTGCTTGCGCAAGGCCCATCGAACGGCGTTCGCCACCTGCGCAACCTCCTCACGCGACATGGTGGGCAGCAGCGGGAGCGAGAGGATTCGGGCAGCTATGTCGTCCGTCACCGGCAACTCGGAAGCGACCCCGTGTTTCTGGAAGTAGGGCTGCTGCGCAAGATGGGGACTGAAGTAGCTGCCGGCGCCGATGCGCTTGCTGGCTAGATCAGCGACGATGTTGGCGCGCGACGAAGCAGCCTCGCGCGGTAACAGAAGGGAATGGAAAGAGCTCACCTGCTGATAGCCGAAGCGACGCTGAAGGACGAACTCCCCTCGGAACTCGTGCCGATACGCCTGGCTGACTTGTGCGCGTTGCTGCACTACGGTGGACAATCTCTGTAGCTGCAGCAAGGCAGTGAGTGCGCCTACCTCTGTGAGCTTGCTATTAAGACCGATCATGGAGGCGCTACGGGCCTCCTCAAAGCCGAAGGCGCCCATGCACCGCAACCGTGTGACCCGCGCCTGATCAGCGCAGTAGATCAGCCCACCTTCCGCAACAGAGAAGGCCTTCGTCGCATGCATGGAGAAGACCAGCGGCCAAGGAAATCCCGCACCGAAGGCTTTCCTGTCGACACCAATCGAACCCAGGGACGCAGCTGCGTCGACAACGATGGGCACCTGATGTTGCACGGAGAGATCCTGATAGCGAGCCAGGTCGAGATCATTACCGAAGGTGGCATATGGAACAACCACCGCGATCTGCCCGGCATACTGACGCAACAACGATTCTTCGCTGGCATGGCAGGGCAGCCAGGTCTTGGGATCGATGTCGCAGAACAAGGGGGTGAGTCCGCACCACAGCGCAGCGTGCGCCGTCGCGGCAAAGGTGAACGAGGGCATCAGGGCGAAGCGCCGGTGGGTTGGACGGTCCTCTCCGATGACCTCGCGAATGGCCAGGATGAGGCCGATCGTGGCATTGCAGACGGTTACGCAGTGCCCCTCTTTGAAGATCTGATCAATGAATGCCTGTTCCAGTTTGGCGTTGGTGGGGCCGTAGTTGGAAAAGACGCCGGATGCTTCGATCTCAGCCAGTTCAGGCCCGTGCTGGCTGAGTTTGGGCGGGTCGGGACGCACCAGCGGAAGGTCCAAGGAAGCGGAGACGCGCTGGGTGTGCGACTCGACCAAGTGCTCGACTGGCGGACGTCGTCTACCGAGGAATCTCATCGAACCTCTGCAGACGGTGTGGGCATTTGGACGCCTTCTGCAGGCGTCGGGTGCTGCAGCATTGGGCCGAGTTTTGCCATCGCGGCTTCTCTTGCGTTTTGGCGAGGGCGCTGTCCCGCGATCAACTCCTCAACGATTTTGCTCCCAAGGGTGTGCTGCCACATCCAGAGGCTATTCACCTGCCCGCGAAAGTTCGCTTCACCCCCGAGTTCACGACTTGCGGTCGGCCCTACAGCCAACCCCAGCGCAAAGAGGCCGTCGAGAGGCCGGCCCGTGCTGTTCAGCACTCTGCAACGGCCATCGACAACGGACCACAAAGTACCTTCAGGTGAAAACAGCGGAAGCGGATGACCCTGAGCATCAAAAGCCGGCAAGAGGCGTGGACGGTATCCGAAGCAGGCAATCAAGAGGTCTGCCTCTTCCATCAGATGGCTTGCCTCGGCCGCTGTTTCGGCCCCCAGGTGGAAGAGCCGAAGCCGCCCGTCCGGCCCGCGGTATCCTAAGCCCGAATTGGCAAGAACCACGTCCTTGGCGGAAGACCGCAGTCCGCCAAGGCGATTCAGGCGACCAGTGATGGGACAAACGTCAGTGGCTGAGAACTGCGTGTAGCCATCGCCGAGAGCCTCCTCTATCGATTCATAGAAGATGCGCAGCGGTTTACGGTGCATCAGGGTGACGCCATGCGGCCCGAAGGTGAGTCCAGAATTTTCCGCGAGTAGCGCAGCAGCGACGGAACCCGCACTGGTAGAGCCACCCAGGACGACAACCTTTGGCGTGGCTCGACCTTTCAGAGCCTGCTGCACCGTGGCGATTCCACCTCGCGAGAGCACAACGCCAGATTGCAGGGTTTTACCTTTGAATTGGGGCCACAGGGGTATCCCGGCTACAGTCTCGGTCTCAAGACGCGCCAGTGGCTGGTGCGCTCCCGTGGCCAGCACAACCGCGTCGGACCGTATCTCATACTCGGCACCCGAGACCAGGTTGCGGTAACGTGTGCGCCATCCAGAGAACTCATCCTGCGTGACAGAGATGGCCTGAACCCCTTTGAGAACCTGACAGCGTTCCGCGTCAGCGACCACCTGACACAACGCTTCGGCCGCGATCTGCAGAAAAGAGGCGACGAGGGCCAAGGGCACCGGCTGCTTGCCGAGCCGCAGCAGCTGTACCGTGACCGGATGGGAGAGCAGGGCCTGCAGGCGGGGCTGCTGCGTACGGAGAACGATGTCGAGAAATGCCTCTGCCGAGCTGTCCGATTCGATGGCGTAGGCCGGAAGAGCGCCGCTGCCCAGGATGGAGCCTTGCTCAAGCACGGTAACGCCGAGTCGAAGGAACTGCTCCAGATGTCCATTGGCAGCTGCAGCGAAAAGTGGAGCCAATCCGGCCGGTCCTGCGCCAACGATCACGATACCCGTAACGGGAGATGATCCGACCATGAAACCTCGCAAACAAAGAAAAGAAAGAGAACAGAAATACAGAGTCCAGAGAGCCTTATAAGAAAGCCTTGATAGCGTTGTTCGTGTGACTGCTCATGCTCGCTCGGGGTATTTGTTCAGCGAAAGACTTCCAGCGAAACTTCGCTCCTGTGCGGGGTGTTCAAGGGGTGGGCCATCGGCATTGAGACACTGGCGTGAGACGAAAGGCTTGGCGGCTACCGCTTGGTCAAGCTCGGCAAAGAGAGCGGGATCGAAGGCAAACTTCCTGGCGAAGTGATGCGTGGATTTCAAAAGACGAGGGAAGTCCTCGCGTCCCAGAGTGCGGGGATGCGCGTAACAGCCACGCCAATCGGTGTAACGGAGATTGTTATGCGAAAGGCGCAGGCCGCCCCTGTTGCCTAGTAATGTTTGGTAGAAAGCTTCCTCCGGCACCGAGCGCGAACTGAAGTGGTTGTGCAGAGACTGCCATAGCGGCGTCTCCTCCAGCAGCAGGTTGACCGCACGGCGACGCGCCGTAAACCAGCTGTCCCCGCCGTAGCATCGCAGGTCGCCATGAAAGGGGGTAAGCAGTCGCGTCAGCCAGGGTGACCGCAGGACCCAGGCTTCCTGAGGTTGTTTTAACCGGCGTGCAAGTGAAGAGCTGATCAGCGGAATCGCGACGTACCGATTGAAGGCTCCCTGGGCATAGCGCGGATGATTGAAGGCGAGTTCGCCCAGACCTTCATTCAAGAACGGTTGGCCCAGATCATTAACCAGCCGAATATCTAAAAAGGCGTCCGCGTCCGCGTGGGCGAGGTCCCCCAGGATCTGCGCAGCGCTTTGGATTGGGTAATCCGCCGTACTGAGCGTTATGTACCAGTCAGGGTCGGCTGTTTGCCTCAAGAGGCGAAATGCTGCCAGCTGCGCATCGACCACCGACATCGAGCCCCAACGTGTTTTGTGCCATTTCGTTACGAAGCACACATTCTCCGGAAAGCTGGACACATTCAGGTCAGACTGTGAGAAGTCGTGGTGCACCGCGATCGGGGGGTCACCGAACATCTGACCGAGTCGTCGACAAAGGCTCAGCGTCTGCTCCGGCTGATTGTAGGTGACGAGGATAAACCCGACCGTTGGCTTCATTGTCCTTTTCGTAAGGCGCGAGCTGCGCGGTCAGCGGGAGCGTTAACCGCAACCACGGAAGCGAGATCTTCCACTCCGGGTGCGGCTGTCGGTTTTTGGAAAGCTACTGCTGTTGAAAGCTGAGCTTAAGTGGTGTGCAAGGCGGTTTGGCATTCCTCTTAAGTAGCACCCGGTGGTTGCAACCTGCATCGTTCTGCCGCATCCATCAGGGGCGGCACGTCAGAACGCCGCCGTGAGAAACAACGCGGACGGTGAGACAATACAGCGGTGAATAGCTTGGTAAGGTACGGCCTACTTTTTCTTGTAACGACATCAGCGACGGTGCGATGGGTTGAGCCTACGGAGGCGACACCCGCGTACTACAGCGTCGCGCCGCGCCAGGGCTATCCGCCGCTGATGCATGGAGAACAGTTGACAGGACCGTACTTCAGCCATCCCTACCAAGTCACCGCTTACCAGATGGCGGCCAAGATTGAGCGTGTACTGTTTCAGCAGCCGTGTTATTGCCGATGTGACCGAGCTATGGGACACAAGTCTCTGCACTCATGCTTCGAAGGCACCCATGGAGCCGTTTGTGCGACCTGCATGCGTCAGGCGATCTATGCCTACCAGCAGACGCAGTTAGGCAAGAGCCCGACGGAGATCCGCACCGGCATCGCCAAGGGTGAGGCGCAGGATATCGACGTGGTTGGGGCGACGCTGTAGGTTACTTTGCGGTCAGGTGCTGAGCCGAAAGCGGCATACTCGTCCCGACTGCGCTTTGCTTGAATGCGAAGAGGATCGACGGGTTCATGGCTTCCAATGACGGCCAACTGCATAGCGCATCGAGGAAGGACACAGGGTATAAACACGCATCCACCCTGCACCTGCTGTACCACGAGCTGCACCCATCCCAGAGTGCCTACGGCTATGCTCTCGCCACGGACAGCTTCCGCGCGCATCTGGACCTCTTTGCCGATTTAGAGAAGAGGCCTGGGCGGACGATGCATCCAGCGATCACGTTTGATGATGGCCATCGTTCAAATTTTGAGCAGGCCTTGCCTTTGCTGCTGTCTTACGGGGTCACGGCACGTTTCTTCATTACCGCAGGCTGGACCTCCACCCGTGCCGAATACATGACTTGGGAGCAGTTGCGTACCTTGCAACACGAAGGCCAGCAGATTGGGGCGCATGGCTGGTCGCACAGGCTGCTCACCCACTGTTCAGAAGGCGAGCTGGAAACGGAGCTGGGTAAAACACGCCGAGTTCTCGAAGACAAGCTTGGCAGCGCCATTACGACAATCTCGCTTCCAGGAGGTCGCTACGACCGGCGTGTTCTTGCCGCTTGCAGGCGCACCGGCTACACGCAGGTGTTTACTTCCGTTCCCCGCGCGCAGACGTCAACGGACGCGGAGCTTATCGGTCGGCTGAACCTGCGTGCGGGCGTGACACTGCCCTGGCTGGAGGCGGCGCTTACGCCGGGCAGCAGCGTCCTGCGCAGATTGCAGCTGAGTTATCAGGTGAAGTCAGCCGCACAACGTACGCTCGGCGATGCGCTGTATATGAAGTTGTGGGCGGTGCTGAACAGCGCGGAGGCCGGCGACCACCCCGCCTCAACGTTATGACGATTCTGCACATCATCAGCAGTGGCGGTATGTATGGGGCAGAGGCCGTGATCCTGGACCTCTCGCGTGGCTTGCAGGAGAGCGGCCATAAAAGCCGTCTCGCAGTCTTCACGGCCACGAGCGGCGAGCAAACAGAGTTCAAGCGAAGGGCGGCGCAGGCAGGGATAGAAACACACGAGCTTCTCTGCGCGGGCCAGTTCGACCGAAGCGTTCCGGCGCGGATACGCGAGCTGCTCCAGCGGACCGAGGCGGACATCGTTCATGCTCACGGATACAAAGCCGACGTATACGTGTTCTGCGCGCTGCGCGGGAGGACAACTCCCCTGGTTTCGACCTGCCACACCTGGTACGACAACGATCTTGCGCTCCGCCTGTACGGAATCGTGGATCGCTTTGTGCTCAAGCGATTTGCCGCAGTAATTGCTGTCTCGCGTGAGGTGAAGGACACGCTCATTCGCGCGGGCGTGCCCAAAGGTCGGGTGCATCTTATCCGCAACGGCGTTGGCACAGGCATGTATGGCCTTAGTGAGCGGAACCGTTCCGAACGCACGAGCGATCATTTCGTGGTGGGTCTTGTGGGGCGTCTTGCCCCGGAGAAGGGCGTCGATCTGTTTCTGCGCGCCGCGGCAATCGTGCGCCGTACGGTACCCGAGGCCCGGTTCGTCGTTGCCGGCGACGGACCCGATCGCGCGGGCCTGGAGACGCTTCGCGACGAGCTTGGGTTGGGGCTGGCGGCCTCCCTGGCCGGCCGGCAGGAGAACATGCCCGGATTCCTTGCGTCCCTGGACCTGCTCGTGTCGGCATCGCGGCAAGAAGGTCTGCCCATTGCGCTGCTAGAGGGGATGGCCAGCGGCCTTTCTGTCGTAGCTACGCGCGTGGGCGAGGTGCCGGAGGTCGTCGTGCCGGGGGTAACCGGAGTCTTGGTTTCGCCGGGCAATCCGGAACAGCTTGCCGCCGCGATTGCAGACTTGCTGCGCGATCGCGACCGGCGCGCGGCCATGGGGCAGGCGAGCCGCCTGCGCGTTGCCCAGGAGTTTTCGGCCGAGCGCATGACGGCCGACTACCTTGACGTGTACGAAACGGTTCTCGCGGGAGTGGCTCTTTGAGCACCGCCAAAGCACGCGGTTCGACTTCCGGCAGCCGAGCTGACGTGACAATGCAAACCTCTAAACCGATCGCTGATGCAGAGATCTTCCTGATGGATCTCCTGGCGACGGTGCCGTACTACACCGCTTACCTCTCGCGAGCGCTGATGACTGCGGGCGTGCGGGTAAGGGTGGGATCCATTACGTACTACCTCGATCGCGACTGCTTCAGCACTCGCGGCGTTCCCCTGCGACCCGGGCTGATGAACCGGGTAGGCGCTCTTGACCTCCCGCCGGCACCGCGACGTGTCCTTAAGCTCGTTGAGCTTGCGATTAACCTCGCGGCCTTGGCTGTTCGTTTCGCGTTTCAGCCGGCGAAGATCGTGCATGTGCAGTTTCTACCTCTGCTGCGCTGGCCTGTACCACTGGACTTGTGGTTTGTGCGGTTCTGCCAATGGCGGGGTGCACGTATCGTACTGACGGTCCACGATCTTCTTCCGCATGACACCGCGGAACGGTACAGGACTGTATTTCAGCGGCTCTACGAACAGGTTGACGCGTTGATTTGCCATTCGGAGCACATTCGTCGGCGCCTTCAACTTGAATTTGGCATACCCGAAGATCGCATCGCCGTCATACCGCACGGGCCCTTTTTTTTCGATCTTCCCGATTCGGTGGCGAACGACACGCGCAAGAGGCTTGGCGTTCCTCCGGAGCGAAAAATCGTGCTTTGGCAAGGGATTCTGCTTCCTTACAAGGGGCTCGATGTTCTGCTTGAGGCCTGGAAGCAGGTGGAAGGGCGGAGTGCCACTGCGCATCTGGTCGTTGTCGGCACAGGTTCGCCGGAGCTGCTCGCAGAAGTACGCGGGCAGGTCGCGCGACTTGGTCTCACTCGCATCACCCTCGATCTACGCTTCGTCTCCACGGAGGAGCTTGTCGCCGCCTACCGTGAGGCTGAGGTAGTCGTGTACCCCTATCGTGCAATCACGACGAGCGGTGCTCTGGCTACGGGACTGGCGCTGGGTAAGGCCATTGTGGCCAGCGATCTCCCCGTCTTCCGAGAGCTGCTGACTGATGGAGAGAACGCGCGGCTGGTTGCGCCGGGCGACGCGCCGGCGTTGGCCCGCGCCATCGAGCAGCTGCTAGCGGATGATCCCCTACGGCAACGGCTCATGGCGAACGTGACCGCGATGAACTTTGCCCTGCAGGCCTGGCACGAGATCGCAGAGAAGACGATCGACGCGTACACGGCGGTGCTCGAGAACAGGCCACTCTCCTCGGGGTGAACCACACTTCCGAGGCACTGCCCTTCCCTGGCCGTTGTGGGATACTGTCTCGGCGTGGCCACCTTTGACATCGTCATCCCCGCCTACAACGCGGCGGACTTCTTGCCCGATGCGCTCGACAGCGTCATGGCCCAGGACTTCGAAGACTGGAGAATCCTGCTGGTGAACGATGGCAGTACCGACGCGACCGGCGAGATTGCGGAGCGGTACCGTCAACAACTCGGCGACAAGATGCTGGTGATTACGCAGCCCAACGCTGGCTTGCCGGCGGCTCGCAATGCAGCTCTGCGGGTGGCGACCGGGGAGTATCTGGCGATTCTGGATGCGGACGACATCTGGTTGCCCGAACGCCTACGGGCATCGCTCGCCTCTTTCGCCGCCCGGCCCTCGGCAGGTCTGAGTTACGGACTGAACGCGCAGGTTGATGAAAAGGGAGAGGTGTTGTTCACCTTTGCCGGCAACCCCGACTTCGCCGAAGGCTATATCGCGCCGTACATCTACATGCGCAAGGTGGAGTTGCCCTGCCCCACGGTAACGATTCGCAGGAGCTGTCTAGCCGACGTAGGCCAATTTGACGAAAGCATGCGCGCTACGGAAGATCGGGACCTTTGGTTTCGTATCGCGCTGCGGTATGAGGTCGCGTTCGTGCCGAAGGTCATAGCGCACTACCGCGTCTCCGCAGGATCGATGTCGACGGACATGGATCGCATGATGCGTGCGCAGTTCCGCTTTATCGACAAGCACTTCGGTGCTCCTGGCTGCGGCAGAGTCCCGCGACGCATCGCACGAGCACGGGTGTGGAAACAGCGTGGGGAGATCTTTCACGAACGACGGATACCCTGGCAAGCGGCGAGGAGTGCCTGGTGGGCCTGCTGGATCTGGCCCTTCGGCGTGGACAATCTGCGTACGGCGGCTTCCCTGTCGTTACGCCTGATTGGCGTGCGTTAAGGTCCTGAAACGTTCGTGAGAAACGTGTGATGCTGCGCCACGCGGCGCTTTTGTGCGTGGCGACATGTCGTATTGCGACCGATAAGCGGCGATCCGTTGCACACGACCTTCTACGGTTAAGTCAGACTAATCCGTAGAGAGTTCTTTGCTGAATTCTCTCCCGAAAGCGCCCGCTTCCGGGTCTATGCACTTCTTTCCTGGACACCTTCGCGACTCACCGATTCGTGGAACGTCTACGAACGGCGGTGGCAGTCCGTTCCATTACGGGACCACTCTCCCCTGACCCGGACGAGCGTTACCACCGTACCCTGTGCCATTTCACACTGCCATCAAGTATCGAGATGCTCTCGATACGCCGGCTGCACCTTCACCGCACCGCGCAAGCCACCTCAGCCAAATGGCCTGAAGGGCTCGCGGCCGACGCGACGAGGAGATTACTGCATGACCCGTTTTAATCGTTTTCTCGGCTTCCTCTGGGTTGCCGTTTCCACCACCCAGGCATGGTCTGCCACTACCCCGGCCACTCCGTCTGTAACGGCTGTACTCCCCTCCTCGTTGACGATTGGCAGCACCTTCGTCCCAGTCACGGTCAAGGTGTCTCATCTAGTTGCCGGCTCCGTGGTGCTGATCAATGGCCATGCTGAACCGACAGTGGTGGACAAGAACAAAGCCACCTCCTACGTGCCCGCAGTGCCGGAGAACGCAGTCCAGGTTCAAGTCCGTACCCCGGATGGACAGGTGTCCAAGGCGATTCTCGTCGAGGTCAAGGCGGCGAAGAAGAAGCCTCGGCCAAAGCCGACGCCTACACCCGTTCCAACACCCACCCCGACCCCGACACCTGTGCCGACACCGACGCCTGTGCCCACACCAACACCTGTGCCGACACCCACACCTGTGCCGACCCCGACGCCTGTGCCGACACCCACACCTGTGCCGACACCCACACCTGTGCCGACACCCACACCTGTGCCGACGCCCACACCTGTGCCGACGCCCACACCTGTACCGACACCGACCCCGACGCCCACACCGCTCCCTAGCCCGGTGACGCCGCCCTCGGTGACCCCGGTCCCGGTAACCACCAACCCGCTTACGGGTACCGCCGCTACCCCGCCTGCCTCGGGAAATATCTGGTATGTCCGTCCCGACGGCGGTACGCGTTATTCGGCGAGCATGACCTCCGGGCAGTGCGACGGCCTAGCCGACGTGGCCTACCCGGGCTCCGGACAAAACCAGCACTGCGCCTTTAATGACGTTCGCTTCCTGTGGTCAGATGGATCGTACGTCGGTGGGGCCAGCTTTCCCTCCTGGGGCTGGATCGGTTCCGGTGGCGACACGTACCTCATTCGCGGCTCCATTGGGACCAAGGTGACCTACCGCATCGGTTGGAACAACCCCAACAGCGCCTATGACAGCACCACGCAGCAGTTCTGGGGCATCTCGGGCGATCCCTTCGACTCCTTTATGCCACCGCCGCCTTCGGGCACGGCCAACCAGCCAACCCGCATTCTGGGCGAGAACTACGCTTCCTGCTCAGCGCAGACCGCGCGCACGCAGCTCCACGGCGGCTACGGCCTCTATGAGGTTGTCGATCTGGAAGGCGCTTCGTATGTCGACATGGAGTGCCTGGACATCACGCAGTTCAGTAACTGCGTACCGGACGGCGGTTCCACCGTGCCGTGCAACAGCAACACCGGCACGCTCACCGATCACGTGAAGAATGGCATCAATCTCCGCAACACCTCCACGCACATCACCCTGAACAACGTCCGCACCCACGGCATCTCGGGTTCGGGCTGGGACGGGCCCACCGGCGACGGCTTCGTAGCCACCAATGTGGACATCGTCGGCAACGCGGGGGCAGGCTGGAACTCCGACGCCGGTACCGGGGATGCACGCTCCATCGGCCTCGGCTCCGCACTGATCCAGAACTTCAACATCAGCTGGAACGGCTGCAAGGAGCAGTACGGAAGCACAGACGCCCTGCCCTACGCCGAATGCGCAGACGACAACTCGGGCGGTTATGGCGACGGCTTCGGCACGGCCACCTACCCCACCCCGGCTCCTGGCTGGCAGGTTCACTTCGACCAGGGAATTGCCAGCTACAACACGCAGGACGGTCTAGACGCGCTGCACCTCGTCGGCCCGGGCTCGTCCATGACCATCACCCGGGTGCAGGCCTTCGGCAACATGGGCCAGCAGATCAAGGTAGGCGGCGCGGCTGGTACGGCGGAAAACAACGTCATCACCACTAACTGCAACGCGCTGCGTCAGGCTATCCCCGGCACACCCGACGGATACAACAAGGCGCTGAGCGACTTCTGCCGGGCTGCGGATGCCGGCGTCCTGCTAACAATCGGCAAGAACGCGACGACCACCTTCGCCAACAACACGATCTACTCAGCAGCGTCTACGGCTGTCGAGGTAGGTTGTGACACCAGCAACGGCAACTGCGACGGAACCTCGCTGATCAACTTCAACAACAACATCTTCGTCGGATTCCTTAACAGCGCGGCGGACGGCTACCCGGGCGGTGGTTCTGGCGATTACACAAACCCAATCTATGACGGAACCGGACTTTGGCCCTTTGCCTCTGCCGGCAGCGAGTTCTCGAACAACATCATCTATCACGCAAAGAGTAACTTCACCTGCCCTGCCCTAGGAGAACTGAATGGCATTTGCAGCGACCCGATGCTAACGGATGAGACCTGGCATAACTACGGCTATGCCAATGCCACACCGCTGGCCGGCTCCCCTGCTCTGGGCAAGGGCTTGAGCGTATCCACAATCACGGTCGACTTCAACGGCAGCAAGCGCCCGGCAACGCCGTCCATCGGTGCGATCGAGTAACGAGCATCCCTCAACCAAGTCGCAGGCCGGACATCAATCGATGTCCGGCCTGTTTTGCATTTTGTCGGTTTGCGCAATGTGGTTCAAGGTTGTTCCCAAGTGGGAACAACCCCGCAACGGTGTCAATCCAAAGGGGTGTACGGCATAAATTCCGGCTATAGTGAGTGGGGAAATGTCGGCACCAGGGGCCGCACCGGAGCGTAGCGCGAGTGAGATTGAAGCACTGGACCATCTGTTTTCTGTTGCTCGCTTCAGCCGCTTGGCCAGCTTTTGCGTCGACCTGGTACGTTCGCCCCGATGGCGGCACGCGCTACTCCACGGGGATGACGAGCGGGCAGTGCGATGGGACCGCGGATACACCGTATCCCGGATCCGGCACCAACCGCCATTGCGCCTTCAACGACATACGCTTTCTGTTTCAGGATGGCACCTACGCTGGTGGACCGAACTTCCCTTCTTGGGGTTGGATCGGCAAAGGCGGGGATACCTACATGCTGCGCGGGTCACTGGCCCAGGGTGTCTCTTACCGCGTTGGTTGGAACGACGCGAAAGGCAGCTACGACGAGAGTAAAAAGATCTTCTATGGCCGGGCAGGCAATCCTTTTGGCTCCGGCATGCCTCCGCCACCCTCCGGTACGGCTGCCCAGCACACGCGCATCCTTGGCGAAAACTACGCTTCCTGCCATGCTCCAACGGCAAAGACGCAGGTGCACGGTGGGTTCGGCGTGGACACCATCCTGAGCATGCGAGACGCCTCCTATGTCGACGTTGCCTGCCTCGACATTACGGATTTCAGCGACTGTGGCCGAGCAAGTCAAGTCAATGGTTGCAACAGTTCTACAGGCACCCTCTCTGACTACGCGGCCAGCGGCATAGGCTGGTCCAACAAGTCCACCAATGACACGCTCGAGGATATCCATATTCACGGTCTGGCGGGCGCCGGGATGTACGGTCCCACCGGGGACGGGGCAGTCTTTCGTTATCTCGATATCATCGGTAACGCGAGCTCGGGCTGGAACGCGGACGCTGGCGACGGCACGACGGGTTCCGGCTCGCTGCTCGTTCAGCACTTCAATATCAGCTGGAGCGGCTGCACGGAGGAATACCCGATCAAGGACGCGGTTCCTTACGGCGACTGCACCGACGACAGCTCCGGCGGCTACGGCGATGGGTTTGGCACCGCCACGGCCGAAAGTCACCCGGGCTGGCATGTCACCTTCGATGACGGCGTGGTCTCGTATAACACCCAGGACGGCCTGGATGCGCTGCACATCTATGGGAAAGGTTCGGTGATGACGGTGAGTCACACGCTGGCGTTCGGCAATATGGGCCAGCAGATCAAGGTAGGCGGGGCTGCCGGCGTCGTCACCGACAATCAGATCGTAACCAACTGCAACGCCTTACGGCAGCCCATCCCGGGCACACGCGAGGGCTACAACACCCGGCTTAGCGACTTTTGCCGCGCGGCGGATTCCGGTGTGGTCATCAGTGTGAACGACAACGCCCCCACGAAGTTTGTCGGGAACACGATCTACTCCGCCAGCGCCACGGGCGTCGAGATTGGGTGCGCGGAGAAGACCTGCGGCTCTGCGTCGACGATCGAATTCCGCGACAACGTCTTCATCGGGTTCAAAAATGACACCGCGCATGGCTATCCCGGGGGCGGCAGCGGTGAGTACAGTAACCCGATCTACATTGGCGCTGGCACTAATCCCTTCAAGAATGCAGGCACCGTTTACTCCGGCAACACGACCTTCCATCCCACAGCCAGCTGGCGCTGCCCTGCCCTTGGGGAGAAGGACGCGCATTGTGGCGACCCGCACCTTGCCGATGAGATCTGGCACAACTACGGTCACGGGGATATGTCGCCTGCCAAAGACGGCGTGACTTCGGTAAGCGAGAAGTTGGAGCCAGAGACAGGAACCTCTAAGGCCCGTGGACTGGCCGGGACCTCCGTTCATCTGCGCACGCGGACCGTGGCGTGTATGTGCGCCGGTGTACTCGGCGTGGCTGCCTGGGGAACCCTACGGTCTCGCCAGGATCGTTGAACGCATCCCCGTTTGGCCCGCGCATTCAAGCGAGCGCCGAAGGTGAGAGTGATTGATTGCAGCAGGATGATGAGTACACATCGTTGTTACCCGCTCGGTGAAGTCGCCTCACCCTTTCGTGCACGCATCAGCGTAGCGCGAGCCCGTAACATGGTGCGAGCTCCGGAATCGAAGCAGCCATGCAGGAAAGATCACCCGTGACCCTGGACGTCATCGTTCCGACGTATAACCGCAGTCCTCTACTCCGCCTGACGGTGGAGAGCTTGCTGCGTGCGCCTGTGCCGGCGAATCTGGCAGTCTCGATCTTCGTCGTGGACAACAACAGCCCCGATGACACGGCGGCCGTGGTGCGGGAGTTGCAGGAGCATGCCGTAATCCCTTTGCACTACATCCTCGAGACCCAGCAAGGCTCATCCCATGCGCGGAACGCGGGAATCACGGCCGGCACGGCCGAACTACTTGGCTTCATCGACGACGACGAAGAGGTTGAGGAGCACTGGTACGAGGTCACCGCGCGTGAGTTTCTTGACGCCTCTGTGCAGTACATCAGCGGTTGTTGCCTGCCAAACTGGCAAGCCCCAATCCCGGACTGGCTTCCGCCCGGCTACCACTCCGTCATAGGCGCGAGCCCGCCCAAAGAGCGGGGCTGGCTGGGCGACGGCCACCCGGGCATGCTGATTGGCGGAAACTCTGTCATTCGTCGGAGCGTTTTCGACGCAGTTGGCCTCTACTCCACACGTCTCGGCCGCAGTAACAAAGGTTTACTTTCCGAAGAGGATGCCGAGTTCTACCGACGGGTGCTGCAGGCCGGCATCCGTGGATTGTATGTGCCCGATCTGGCGATGTACCACTACATTCCGCAGAGTCGGCTCACGCGTCGCTACCATCGCCAGTGGGCGTATTGGCGAGCCGTTTCGCAGGGTGTACTCGATCGCGAAGGCGGAGAATCGGTCGCATACACGTTGGGGGTTCCCCGCTACCGTATTGGCAGAGCCGTACGCGGCGCGCTCGGGTATCCGGCTCACCGGCTGGCCGCCGGCAAGCAGGGGCAGGCCTTTGCTGACGAACTCGCCGTATGGGACCTCGCGGGCTTTGTCTACGGCAAGCATTTCGCAAAGGTCGAGCAGTTTTACTCCGGCGCCCGCTAAGTTCGCGCCTCACAAACGTCACAGCGCATCGTGACATCGATTGGAATCATGAGTAAGCCTTTACGCATCATCAGCGACCCGGAAGAATTGGAGCAGGGTCTCTTCGGCCAGGTCTTCTATCACCTGCTGCAGGTCCTGCCGTACCTGCACGAGCGCGAGCTCTTTCCCTGCTGGCACGTGCGCACAAAGCACTACGGCGATGCACCGGACTACCTGACGATCCCCGGCGTCCTCGACATCGCCTACACGATGCCCTCAGGGCCATTCCACACCATCTCCCTCGCGGAGCTGCGCCGCCGGCATTCGCACGTTCTCGGCAACGACTGGGCTTCCCTGAATCGTCTTTGGTCCGCCTACTTTCGCATACCGGGACGAGTCCTCGACGCCGCCACGGCCATACCACTTCCGAAGCGCGCACTCGGCGTTCACTTCCGCGGAACCGATAAACAAACGGCGACCTGGGACAGCAACCCGATCTCGCAGGAGCAGTACCTGGCGCTGATCACCGAATTCCTTAGCACGCGCAGTGATTTCGAAGCCATCTTCGCGGCGACGGATGAGTTCTCGTTTGTCGAGAAACTACGCGGTGCCTTTGCCCTGCCGGTAATAACGATGGGCGAGGTCGACTTCCATATGTCCGCCACGCACAAGACTACGCGCGCCGAGAAGGCAGACCGTGCCATGCTGGATTGCGTTCTGCTCTCTCGTTGTGCCTGCGTGGTGGAGACTTCGTCCGCACTGCCGAGTTTCGCCAAGCTCTTCAACCCGGAGCTGGAAATCTATCGCTGCGCCGCCAGCAAGCTTTTCGGTAAGTACTACACGAATATGCCGTACTTCCCCGTGGCACATATTCCAATACTGCCCGTGCAAAGCGCGGCCTCCAGGGAAATCTTGGGCAACACGATGATGGATGACTGGACCGGGAAACCCGAGGTGGCGCAGTACCGGGCGAACTTCATCGCCAGCCCAAGATGGCCACGCAACCATCGGCTGTTTCAAGCAGCGGAAGGGCTTGGAGTCGACAAGATCCTGGGCCGCCTGGTGACGGGCTACCGCTAAGCAGTGCTCGCGGGTTACTGCGCCAGCAAGCTCCGCTTACCCTGCACGATGCCCCGCACCGCCGGGTACAGGCTGTGGCGCACCTTATCGCGAAAGAGCACAGCGACCGCGGCCAAAAAGACAGGTAACATCGCGAGCGTCTGCCCGAAGAACATCATGATGCTCCGTGGTGGAAAGTAAGCATTCATGAAGTAGGACAGCACGGCAAACGGCAGGACGCTGAGGAACATGGGGCCCCAGACCGTCGTCACAATGGCCCAAACTCTCATCCCGATAAGCTTGCTGACATACCGGGGCCACATAAAAAGCTGCACAAAAAGGCTGGGCACCAGCGTCCCGACCGCGACGCCATAGAGACCGAGCCGGTGAACGTGGACCAGCAGGATGCTGAGGGTGAGGTTGGCGACGCCCTCACCGATGGCCCATTTGGCAACCGGTTTATGGCGTTCTGTTCCGAAAGCAATCGCGAACGCGGTGTTGTTTGCCTGCGAAAAGATGAGCGCCACAGCCAAAATGATCAGCACGGTTCCGGAGATCTGGGCGTACTGCGGCCCCATCCAAAGGCCGATAAAGCTGCGGCCCCGCACAAGCAGCGTCGCGAGAATGGGCAGGTAGAGCGCCATCATGGCGCGTGTCCCTACCCGGTACAGGGACTGGAGCCGCTCCAAATTGCCGGCAGCCTCAAAGGTGCTCGCTGCGGGAACGAAGCTCATGGTCATTGCACCGGTGAACTGATCCGTGTAGCGGCAAAGGGAATTCCCGATGGCATAGAAAGTGACCGCCGATGCCGAAACAAAGGTGCCGACCACCAGATTGTCCGTTTGGTAAACGAGCTGCACGGCAACGGTCGTCAGAAAGGCATAGAAGCTATACGACCATAGCGATCGCAGCACCGCAGGATCGGGCCGCTTCAAGGAGATCCTGAGCTCCGGATAGAGGCGGCGCGCAAAGAGTACAAGCAGGCTGTTGCCGGCAAAGGTGGCGACAAACTCAACCAAAGCAATGGCAACGATGCCGTGTCCAGCCCTTAAAACGGCAACGACGCCTGTGACCCGGATCACAATCTGCACAAGGGTGACGGCGGTCTGCAGGTCATAGCGGTTCAGCCCGGAGACGATGCCTCCAAAAACCGTCATGGTCATGGCAATGGCCAGATTGGCACCAATGATCATGACGGCCAGGCGAGCACTGCTCGCCAGGGCCGGCGTCACCTTAAAGAAGAGGGGAAACAGGTAAGCCAGAACGCCAGCCAGCACCAGGACGCCGACACTGATCTGAACCCGAACCCAAAGTGCACAGGAGAACGCCGCCGAAGCGCCGGCGTGGTCGCCCTGGGTGCGTCCCTTCGATACGAAGCGTAGGACCGAGCTGCGCATCCCGAGATCAAGCAGGGACAGATAGTTGATCGAGGAGATCGCCAATACCCAAACGCCGTAGGCCTCGTTCCCCAGACGATGAACGATGAACGGCGAAAGAAAGAAGCCGACAGCCATGCTGGCTGCGGTTGCCAGCCAGTTCGACAGCACGTTACGTGCTATGTGGCGAAGCCTTAACTGCACAAGATCCCCTGCATTCCCGCTGGTCAGACTCATTGACACGGCCAGGGTGTCACAACGCGCTCTGCGGCTGGGCGCCAGCCCAGTATAGCGGCGAGCCCTGGCCGAATCTGCGCCACAGAGCCCTGTTCCGCTACAACGGAAGAGGGGTGTAGGGTCGCTCGTGCGTGCGCTAAGATGAAGCCCGGGAATCGAGACAAGCCGATGCAGCTGATCTTCTGGGTCTCAGCGGCGCTTATCGGGTACGCCTACGTCGGGTATCCAGCGCTGCTGAGCGTATTCGGCAAGAAGAGGCCGACGTTTCGTGGCAAGGCTATGCCGAGCGTCTCCATCGTCATTGCCGCGCACAACGAAGAGGGCAATCTGCCCCGGAAGCTTCAGTCGTTGCGCTCCCTGGAGTACCCTCGCGAGCGACTGCAGATCGTCATCATCTCCGATGGTTCCACTGATCGCACCGTTTCCCTGCTGCGCGAAGCCGGTTCGGAGGTCGTGCCCGTAATTTTGGAGAGCCCCAGGGGCAAAGCCGAGGCACTGAACCGCGGAATTGCCAAAGCGACGGGTGAGATCGTCGTCTTCCTCGACATGCGGCAGACAGTCGACGCCGATGCCGTTAGCGAGCTTGTCTCTTGCTTCGCCGATCCCTCCGTGGGCGCTGTCAGCGGCGAACTCATGCTGGAGAGCGCAGACGGCATACCGTCCTCCGATGCGCTTGGCATTTACTGGAGAATCGAAAAGCTTACACGCAAGCTCGAGTCTGAGACCGGCTCGGTAGTCGGTGCCACAGGTGCGATCTACGCTATTCGCCGCGAGCTCTACCAGCCGATCCCGCCGGGAACCCTGCTCGATGATGTACTGATTCCGATGCAGGTTGCTCGCGCCGGCAAACGAGTCCTCTTCCACTCCAAAGCCATCGCCCGCGATCGTATCTTTCCGGAGCCCGCGAAGGAGTTCCGCCGCAAAGTCCGCACACTCACCGGGAACTATCAGCTACTTCGAATCGCGCCCTGGCTGCTGACTTTCGGCAATCCTTTGCTGCTGCGCTTACTCAGTCACAAACTTCTGCGACTGGTAGTGCCGCTACTGCTGCTTCTGCTCTTGCTTGCGTCAGCGACGGCGCCGGGCAGGCTCTACAGGAGCGCTCTTCTGGTGCAAGTGTTTTTTTACACTGCCGCGCTGCTCGGGTACGTCGCTCCTGTCCTTCGTCGGCAGCGCATCGTCGCGATCGCCTATACCTTCACCATGCTGAACGTGGCCGCGGCGGTCGCGTTCTACAATTTCCTCGGAGGCCGGACCCGCTGGGCGTAGCGCCTGGCCCCGGAGGGTGAATCAAAATGGGAACAGGCATTGGACACTACATCCCTTTGGTGGCCTACCTGGGCTTCTGGATCGCCATCTTCGCGTCGCTCTTCGGCCGCCCCTTGCAGGGCTTGTATTACATGCTTCCCTTCCTGCCGTACCGCACCTTCCGGGATCACTTTTTGGATTACCCGCTGGGTGGCAATATGCTCACCCTGCTGGTGCTGGCGGTGGTGCTGGGGGCTCTGTTCCATGGAAAGCGTCTGCCCAAGTCCAGGCTTTTTACGATTTGGTTCGTCTTCGGAGTGTACCTTTACCTATCCATGTGGTTGGGCGCGGCTCTGACCACGGCGCCGGCGCCTTTGTGGCTGGCCGATGACAATTTCGTGACCTGGAAGGACTACATGCTGATGCCGCTGGTCTTTGTCGCGGCAGCACTTGTCCTCGAAGACCGTAAGTCGATCCGCACGGCGATTATGATCGTCGCTTTCACCGTATTCGCGATCGACCGCAGCTCCTTGCTGGAAAGCTTTTCGCATACCTGGACCAACTTTGATGAAAGTAAGCGCAGTGGTGGACCACTCGCTTACGGCTCGAATCAGACAGCGGCCTTCCTTGCGCAGTTTGGCATGTTCTTCTGGGGCTTCGCCCAGTTTCTCAAGCAATTCAAGTGGAAACTGATTGCCTACGGTTTGGTCGCCATGACGCTGCTGGCCACGATGTATTGCTTCTCGCGGGGTGCCTATCTGGCCGTGGTGGCGTGCGTCATTGTCTTGGGCCTGGTAAAAGATCGGAAGCTCATCCTCATCGCAGCCATCTTTCTGTTTACCTGGCAGACTGTCGTGCCCACGGCTGTTACGGAACGAGTCAACATGACGCACAACGAAGACGGCCAGCTCGAGGCTTCCGCGCAGGAGCGTGTTGACCTTTGGACTAATGCCGAGAAAAGCTTCCAGCAGTACCCCATTTTCGGCTCAGGTTTCGCCACCTTTCAGTTTGGCGAACACGTGGCCAACCTGAAGGACACGCACAACTGGTACGTCAAGGTGGTTGTGGAAACTGGGCTCGTTGGTCTGTGCATCGCTCTTTTCATGCTCCAGCAGATGTTCTCCCTATCGCTCCGCGTGTTTCGGAGAGCCCAGGATCCGCTCTTCCGCGGTCTCGGACTTGGGCTTTTCGTAAGCCTCTGTTGCCTGGCAATCACGAACTTCTTCGGCGACCGATGGACCTACCTGGAGATCAACGGTCTGCTCTGGGTTCTTATCGGCGCGGCCGTGCGGGCGGAGAGTCTCA
The DNA here is from genome assembly GCA_964242225.1 of uncultured Acidobacteriaceae bacterium. Lineage (GTDB taxonomy): Bacteria > Acidobacteriota > Terriglobia > Terriglobales > Acidobacteriaceae > Granulicella. Next base: position 47,134 of record CAXTAE010000002.1, on the reverse strand, counting down.
GTCCCGTGAACGTCTCCGAGTACGACGGGAGCCCGGCCGGGCTACCCGCGGGAGAATACGCCTATGCGGGCTAGCGGCCACGACCCGTCGCTTGCCTTCGCTCCGATAGTTCGCCTCACGGAAGGCCCGCCCGGGTTGGCCTCCAGCACGTTAACTGTCGCTCCTCACATACTCCTTGTGGTGGATGGCTTTCCTAAAACCCTCGGCGGTGGCGAACGGATCGTGCTACGACTTGCCTCACTGCTTCCGCATTATGGCTTTCGTGCGTCGATACTCACCTTCGCCCTGCACCCCGAGAGCGAGTTCAAGCCGCAGAACGCCCCTTGCCCGCTGTACGTGCTGCCCCTGACCAAAACTTATGACCGCGCAGCCCTGCGTGGTGCCTTCGCACTACGCAGACTCATTCGCGGCGAACGGGTACAGATCGTTCAAACTTTTTTTGAAAGCTCCGATCTTTGGGCTGGCTTGGTCACGCGCGCTTTGTCCTCTGCACGTCTGGTCTGGAGCCGGCGCGACATGGGCATACTCCGTGCTGGAAAACATACCGCAGCGTACCGCGCCATGCGGCGCTTGCCACACGCCGTCTTTGCGGTCTCCGAACAGGTACGACAGCACGCCATCTCGGTAGATCGCATAGACACGGGTCGGGTGCACACTATCTACAACGGCCTGGATCTTCCGCCTCTCGGCCGTCCTCCAGGTTTCCGCAGCTCCGATGCTTCAGACGTGAGCTCGTCCAAACTGGAGAACGGCGACGAAAGAGAGTTCACCATTGCCACGGTGGGGAACATTCGTCGCGTGAAGGGACATGACCTTCTCATCAAGGCCGCGGCCCAGGTGAGACGCACGTTCCCGAATGCGCACTTCACAATCGCCGGTGAGGTACTCGAGCCCGACTACTTCGCGGAACTCGAAACCCTAGTTACCTCCCTTCATTTGGCAGGACACGTGCGCTTCGTCGGAAAAATTAGCGACCTTGCTGCCCATCTCGGAGGTTCGGACGTCTTTGTCCTGCCATCGCGGAGTGAGGGCTTCTCAAATGCGCTTGTAGAGGCCATGGCCAGTGGCCTGCCGGTAGTGGCCACGGCCGTGGGCGGCAACGCAGAGGCGATAGAGCATGGACAGTCCGGGCTCATCGTTGCCCCTGAAGACGCAGTGGCCCTTGGCAACGCCCTCTGCAGCCTCTTAGCATCGCCGGAACTAGCGGCAAAGCTGGGTACGGCGGCCCGCGATGCTGTCGTGCGCAGCTTCACGACCGAGGCGATGATGCGCGGATCCGTCGCTATCTATCAAGGGTTATTGGCAGGTGGGTAACGTACACGTTCCCTGGATAGTGGTTACCAAAGATTCAGAAAATACGTTTGACTACAACTTTGGTTGGGTTATGATCAACCCGTTCGGTCCTACAAGGTAGCACTCGTTTGGTGGCTCATCACACTTGTGTGCCTTCCTGATCAAGGTCAGGCGTGGGATTGACGGACGATTTGTAATGGCAGGCATACCAAGGCATGCGGGTACGGCAAGGCACTGGTTGAATGTCACTTAATCACTGAACCGCATCCGCGGCATTTTTTGGAGGCAGTAATGAAGAGTTTTTCGAAGATCCTAGCTATCGGTGCAGTGCTTGCCGCATCGTCGTCATTCGCGTTCGCAGACCAGATTTCGATCGGTGCGGGCCCGGATGGTGGTGTTACTTACAACACCACAACCCTTAATTTCATCGCGCCTTTCACCGCCTCTGGCGGCACGGGGATCTTCTCTGGCTTCAATGCCGCAGGCACCACGGTGACCTTCAACACCCCGACCCTGGTCTTCACCACGCCCAGCCCTTATCCTGCGCAGAATGTCTTCACCATCACGAATGGTGGCGTTTCGGATACGTTTTACGTCACCTCGGATGCTCCCCTGAGCCCGTCGCAGGGCTTCACTTACACGGATCCCTTCTCTGGGGCGCTTGATCTGGGTATCGGCGGCACAGGCTATTTCACCGGGACAAACATGATGGGTGAGACCTCTGGCAACTTCGAAATCACCAGCCAGGGCGAAAACACCAGCGGCACTCCTATCACCGTGACGTTCTCGGGTACAGGCTTTGCTTCGCCTTCCGTCACCCCGGAGCCGAACAGCCTTGTACTGATGGGTACTGGTCTGCTTGGCGCTGCTGGCATGCTTTTCATGCGCCGTCGCAACGCTAACAATCTTATCTAGACCTGTCTTGCAGGAAGACGCCGCCTTTGGGCGGCGTTTTCTTTGTCCCGGAATCCAACACGCTGCCGCCAAAGAGTTGGCCGCCGCGAAGTGCACCATTCCAAAGTTCCGGATCCAGAGCTTGCATTGGAGTGCTGCGCGGGATACAGGCAGCCCTGGTATACGTGCATCTTGATCGAGCCGCACCAACCCTCAAGCACTCGCATTCGCGAGCATCTACCGCCGCGAGGAGCCTGCCATCGCGCACCGTGAATACTTCGAGAGCTGTCAATTCGTCTAAACGCCGCAGTGCAAAGCGAAGGGCCGGCTAAATCACCCGGCCCTTGCTCATGAGCTAATTGCTGTTGGGATCGCCCGGAAGGTACGACAGTGATCCGTGATCTCTGTCGCAACCAATCAGAGCTTGCTCAGGGCATCGGCGGCTTGTTTTCCCGATGCGGTGCTTCCGCCCAGCTCTACCGCTTTTTTGAGGTGTGTCTGCGCTTCAGGCTTGTTGCCGAGCTTTAGATACGTCATCCCAAGGTGGTAGTGAATGGAAGAGTCGTCGGGATTGGCCTTCGTCGCGTCCTCCAGTAGATCGCGAGCCAAGGAGTAAGTCCCTTTGTGGTAATAGACCCAGGCCAGCGTGTCTGCCGTGCTTGGCGAGTTTGGCAGCGCTCGCCTGGCTGTCTGGGCGTAGCTTAGAGCGACGTCGCTGTTATCCCCGTTGTCGACCATCAGTACAGCCAAATTATTCGCCGCAACAGCTTGCGATGAGTCCAGCTGCAGAGCCTTCTTGTAATATTCCATTGCTTTCGAGACGTCTCCCTTCGTCTCCTCCAGCGAGCCGAGTAGCGTGTTGGCGCGAGGATCGTCAGGATGAGATCCAAGCCATGCCTGCCAGGTTGCAATAGCGCCATCCGTGTTGCCCTGGGCTACCTGTGCCTGTGAGTACAACTGCACAGCCGGCTGGTAAGACTTGTTCAGGGAAAGTGCGTGTTGCGCACTGGACTGCGCCCCGCTGTAGTCCTTCAGCTGCATTTGCAGGGCGCTGAGGTCGGCGTAGAGTGACGGATTGTTGGGAGACTTGCCAATCTGTGCCTGGATGCGTCCCATTGCCTTCTCAGGCTGCTTGGCTTCGAGGTCCAGAGAGACCAGGGCATTTAGCGCTTGCACCTGATTGGGGTCACGGTCCAGCACTTGGCCCAAAAGCGCACTGCCCTCGGCAGTTCGCTTCTGCGCCAGCCGTAGCTCTCCGAGATCGAGGTTTGCAGCCTCATTATTTGGGTCCTTCTGCCGCGCGGTCTCAAGATCCTTCTCGGCTTCGGCGAGTTGCTGCCGTTTCGCCTCCACGGTGGCACGCCAGATATATGCATCAGGGGCTTCAGGATGCATTGTGATGGTTCTGTCCGCAAGTTGTCCGAGCTGGTCCATATCGCCGCGGCTCAGTGATAACGAGGCGAGTCCACGGGCAGCCTCGAGGTTTCGAGGGTCCAGTCGAGCGGCATCACGAAAATTCGTCTCCACCAGAGAGGTCTTGCCCAGACCGGCAGCCGTCTGCGCCAGCAGCAGACGCAAGGAAACATCATCGGGGGCGTTGGTTACAGCCTTTTGCAAAAGCACGAGCGCATCGTTGGGCTTTCCTGCGTGGAGCAGAACATCGGCGTTGAGCCGCTGTACCTGCGGGTTGTTACCGTTGCTCTTGCTGACTTCCTTAAGCAGATCGCCAGCTTTGTCGTACTGATTCGTCATCAACAGCACCCGGGCATACTCTACCGCGATGGCGCTGCTGTTTGGATGTTGCTTATGCAGGTCGGCGAAGACGCTCTCTCCTCGTGGGAGTTGGTGTGTCTGTGCGTAAAAGCGGAGCAGAATGCTTGCCGGCTGATCTTTGTCCGGCATGTCTTTCGCAGCTTGGAGGAGAGTCTCTTCTGCTTTTGGCTGATTGTTTTCGCGCAGATAGAGCTGCGCCAACATCATCCGCGCCTGCAGGCTGTCGGGTGCTGCCTGTACGCCGGCCTGCACCTGCTGTTCAGCGCCCTGGTTATCGCCATTCCGCGCGAGCAGTCCCGCAAGCGCGAGGCGCGCAGAGGGATCTTTCGGATTTAAACTGACGGCTCGCTGCAGCTCCTGCTCGCCCGCCGCCTTCCCTTCAGTGCCGGACGCCTCTAGCAAGCCTAGTGAGGTGTGGAAGGCGGCGCGGTTGGGATCAATCTGCAAGGCATGCTGAATCAGCGTCAGTGCCCCGTCATGATCGCCCTGTCGCTGTGCCACGCGTGACAGCAAAGCATACCCGTCGGCATTGTTGGGTTGCGCTGCGAGCACAGCCTTGGCCTGATCCTTCGCCTTTTCGGGCACCCCGCCCGCGAGCAGCATGTTGCCGAGATCCAAACGCGCCTGCATGTTGGCCGGATCCAAAGCTACGGTGCGCTGCAGCTCCTGGTAGCCAGCAATCATGGAGCCTAGCTGAAGATAGGTCTTGGCGAGCTCGTAGTGGGCTGCGCTGTAGTTACGATCGACCTTAAGGGCGTTGGAAAATTGGATGGCCGCCTCACGCAGCTTGCCCTCCTTCTCGTACCTTTGCCCACTCTCGAAGTACTTCTGCTTTTGCACATTCGGGTCGTGCTTACAACCGGCAAGACCCAACAGGGCCACCACTGTGGCTGCGGCTAACCGCGCCGACCCCGGCCTTTGAACGAACTTCGAAGACATACGAACCTACCCCCTTACAACCTGCCCCGGAACCGCTATGTGCGCTGAAAGCTAGTCTGGAATGTACGCGGGCAGGGACGGCGTTACAAGTTTGGCAAAGTTCACGACGCGGTCGTGAGCCTGAGTCAAGCTCTCGCTGGGACCCACCGGTGTGATCACGCGTACAAGCGCTGCGTCCGTACGGCCAAGCCGGATGGAATCGGCCAACATGTGCAATTTGGCGACATAGTCGCTTGCGATGCTGTGCCCGTGCGTCTGGTACCAATACAGGACTTCCTGCCTATAGCGTCCGTCGGAGATCACGTAATCGCCGACCCGATACTCCTTGCCGGCATTGTCGGTGAAGCTCGTCACCCCGGAAGAGAGGAACGTCCATCCCGAGCCGGGCAGACAATTCTGTGGTGAGTGGATTGCCTGCCCCGTTCGCTGGGTTGGGAAATACGCAATGAAAAGCTGCACAGAGGCTGCTTCATCACTCGACAGAGCCGGCTTTGACGCCGCGGAGTGATCGACCGTATACATACGGTTCAGGAAGTCGCCTTTACCGAGGACCTCAAGCGAAGCCGAACTGATTGGAATGTCCTGCGACGTCCAGTGTCCGAAGCTGACTGGCATCTCGTTCAGAGGAGCGCTGGGAGGCACCCGATCGACATCCCCACGCATGTGCATGAGAAGCAAGGTCGCGAGGAGGCACGCTGCCACCGACCAGAACTGCGAAGTCTTCATACTGCTCGCGCCTTCCGTCGTTCCGTCCATTTATCCGCGGTCGCATCGAGAAGCCTATGAACGAGGTAGAGCAGAGCTAGCGAGACCAGGAACATCAGCCATCCAGAGAACTCATGAAAGAAGCCCTGCGCTTTGTCAGGATTCCAGTACTGCACACACAATCCGGTCCCAAAGATCCTGGCCACGTTCGCGGCTACCGCAATTGGCAGACTGGCAAACGCCAACGCGACACGACGCTTCCAGCTTCGTTCAATGAAGTAACCGTAAATAACGGAAAGGGTGAAGAGGCTCAGCAGCGACCTGATGCCGCTGCAGGCTTCAGCAACCTCCAGCTGCAGCGCCGGAAGCTGAATAATGTTGCCATCTCGTAGGACCGGAACCCCCGCCAGCGGCAGCAGCAGGCTTGCGCATTGTGAAGCCAGCAACTGCAGCGGGAAGGTGATTTTGTTGAAGATCAGCACCGGCAGTGGGATTGCGAGCAGCAGAACAAAGAGGGGAAAGATGCTCTTCCTTAAGTAGGCTGGCCCGGCCAAGGTCCAAATCATGCCTCCGCAAAGGAGGACGAAGGAAAACCGGGACAGAAAGAGGTCAGCGCCAAAGACCCCCGTGACCAATACAAAGAGGCCAAACAGTACTAGGGGCAAGCCGACCCAGGAGGGTCTAACCGGGGTTGCGCGAAAGGAATCACGCTTTTCCCACACGAGATATGCCACAAAAAAGGGGATCAGGAAGCCATGGGAGAAGTCCGGCAGCTCGTACCAGTCGGTCACCAGCTTCACGCCGATCTTGCTATAGAGCAGTAGCAGAAGACCAATCAGAAGCAGGCTCGGGAATAACGTCCTTGCGCGCAAGTTGAATGGCCGAGGCTTCGCTTCAGCCGCGTCATGCGGGCGAGCAACCTCGGGGGCAGCTAGGGCACCGGAAAAGACAGATTGGGTTTGAACGCGCACCTGATCCCTTAGACGATACTAGGAGTTGGCATAACAAGAACTGCTTCTTTCGAGGGATTGGGGACCTCTGCGGCGGACGTCGACAATGCGACCTGGCTCACCGCGTCACCTGACCGAATACTTGCTTCACTACGCCGGGCGCGAGACACTGCGAAAGCATCGATGCTGATCTGCACGTTCGTCAAGTCCACCACCCGAGGCGCCGCGGAAGTTCTATGAATATGCTACCCATCACTCTTGCCCTTACCCTCGCACTGAGCACCGTAGGTGGGGCCCAGAGCCCCGCGCCGGCTGCGAACACTCCGGAGCCGGCCTCTGTTCCGCACAGTGCCCCTGTTGCGGCGAGCGCGGCTCAAACCACGCCAGAGACAACGCCGGTGGTGTCCGCAAGCTCTCCCGATTACGTCATCGGACCCAGCGACTCCTTGGAGATCACGGTGTTTAAGGAACCAACGATGTCCGGCACGCTTCCTGTTCGCCCCGACGGTATGATCTCGCTGTCGCTGGTTGGGGACATCCAGGCAGCAGGGCTGACGCCCATGCATTTGGGAGATGCAATCAAGGAGCGTTTAAAGAAGTTCATCAACGACCCTGCGGTAACCGTCACTGTTCTTGGAGTGAACAGCAAGCATGTCTTCCTGATTGGCGAAGTAGGAAAGCCAGGTGAGCTTCCCCTGACGCCGGGGCTCAACGCGTTGCAGGCCATCGCCAGCGTCGGCGGGCTCACGCAGTTCGCCAATGGAAAGCACGTGTACATCCTCCGAACGGAGGCTGGAAAGCAACTTAAGATCCCTTTTGACTATAAGAAGGCGGTCAAAACCGGTAATCTTCAAGGGGTTACGCTCGTTCCCGGCGACACCATTGTGGTTCCATGATGAAACTTTCAACCTTCGCGCTCACTGTTCTTGCCGCCTCCTCCCTCCCGTGTCTCGGGGCCTTTGCTCAGTCTTTACCCGCCGGCGTGGGGTCGGCGCCGAATGTAGGCTTCCAGATCCCGCAGCTCAGCGGTAGCTTTAACTACGCTCTTAGCGCTTCGGAACTCTTTTCGACCGGGTTTTACAATTCCGGTTCAAGCGAAACGACCAACTTCTCCGGCGATGTCAGCTACCTTTCGGGGAGTACCCGCCATCCCTTTAGTGCCATTTACTCTGGCGGCATCCTCGTCGCAAACTCAGGTCAACCAACCAGCGTTTACCAGAGTGTCGCCTTGAGCCAAAGCTACAACACCCGCGTCTGGAACTTCTCGATCGCGGATTCAATCAGCTACCTGCCTGAAAGTCCCGTCAGCGGTCTTTCCGGCATCCCCGGCGTGGGCGATCTTGGCATCGATCCGGTGCCGCTCGGACCTGACGCAGGGATCGGCATCCTGACCAACTACGGTCCGCGTGTCACAAATACGGTCACGGGCAGTGTGAGCCGCGTTCTCAGTGGGCATCTCTCCGCCCAGGCTAGCGGATATGAGAACATCCAGCGCTTCATCGGCAGTTCGTCACCCGCTTCCGTGGACAACTCCGGAGAGGGCGGAACGGCCGGTGTCTCGTACCATGTGGACGCGCGCAGCAGCGTAAGCCTCAACTACAGCTATACCCGATTCAACTTTCTCGGCAGCGCCTATGCGATCGACTCCCAAAGCGGGACCGTGAACTACTCAAGGCAATGGACCCGGCGGTTCGGCAGCAGCGTCTATGTGGGGCCTCAGTACATCTCTAACGCGGGCACGTCCAGCACCGGAACCCCCTTTAACGGCGCCTCCTTCGGCATGCCCTCCACGCAGATCGCGGCCGGCGCAAGCCTCACCTACGACGGGCGCAGCGCTTTCTACAGTGTCTCGTACGCGCGCGGCACCAACAACGGCTCGGGCGTCACGACCGGAGCGTTTTCGGACAGCATCACCGCGGGCGCGCACCGTCAGATTGGGCGTCAGTGGAGCGTGTCGGGCAATCTCGGTTTCGCTCGATCGATCAGTCTTCCCTCGCTGACCCTGTACAACTTCTCCTTCGACAGCGTGACGGTCGGTGGCCAGGTCGTGCGTGGGTTCGGTCGACGGTTCTCCGCCTACGGCAGCTATGTTCTTGAGGAGCAGAGCTCTACCGGTGCCGCCCCGACAATCAGTCTGCTCAACGGAGGCGTCGTGCCGGTAGCTCCTAATGCCTTCAGTGGCACCTATAACATCTTCGGCATCGGCGTCACCTACTCGCCCGGCTCGCTTTTCCTAAGTAGATAGCAACAGAAGGAGTGGTATCGGCATGCTCGGTCATCGTCCCATGGTTCCAGAGGACTATCTCGCCATCCTCAAACGCCGTTGGTGGATCGTTCTTCTGCCGCTGTGCATCCTGCCGATTCTGGCATACGCTTTCAGCTACACGATTCCTCCGCAGTACCTCTCGCAGACTCTGGTCTTGATTGAAGGCCAGAAGGTACCGGACAACTATGTGAAGCCGGTGATCTCCAGTGACCTGGACAGCCGTCTTGCCTCTATGCGCGAGCAGATCCTCAGCCGCTCGCACCTGCAGCCCATCATCGAGCGCTACAACCTCTACGGCTCCTCAAAGATGGACATGGACGATCGCATTGACCTGGTACGCAGTGCTATCGACATCAAGCCGATCCACTCGGAAGTGGCGCGCTCAGGCGGGCTACCCGGCTTCTTCATTTCCTTCAAGGCTGATGATGCGCATACGGCGCAGCTGGTGTGCAGCGATATCACTTCGCTGTTCCTGAATGAAAATCTGAAGCTGCGGGAGGCCTCGGCCGAGGGCACGACCGACTTCCTGAAGGGCCAGCTTAACGATGCCAAACGCAGTCTTGACGAACAGGACGCCAAGCTCGCTGAATTTAAGCAGCAGTACATTGGAAGGCTTCCCGGCCAGGAATCTGCCAACTCAGACATGCTGAGCAGCTTGAACACCCAGCTCGAGGCAGTCACGCAGCAGCTAAGCCGCGCCGAACAGGATCGCAGCTACCTGCAGACCATGATTACGCAGCAGTCCAATGCGGCCTCGATGCCCACAGTTGGCCCAAGCCTCACGCCTTCGCCCTATGCGAGTCCAGCGCAGCAGGAGAACCAGATCCAGCTTCAGACCTTGTTGGCGCAAGAAGCCGAGCTCTCCGCACACTATACGGATGACTACCCGGACGTGATCGCTGTGAAGCGAAAGATCGCAGACGTTCGTCGGCAGATGGCGAAGCCTGCGCAGAGCAACTCAGGAGGGGTAGCCGGCTCTCCCGGAGCCGCTCGCGAGTCGCTTGGAATGCAACAGCTTCGGGCGCAGCTGAGGGCCGCCGACATCGGCATCGACGGCAAGCGTAAGGAGCAGGCCAGCATCGAGGCCAGTATCCATAACTATCAAGGGCGGATCGAGTCGAGTCCCCTGATTGAGGAGCAGTATAAGCAGCTCACCCGTGACTACCAGACGGCACAGGGCTTCTACGACGACCTGCTCAGCAAAATGAATCAGTCCAAGATGGCGACCGATTTAGAGAAGCGTCAGGAAGGCGAGCAGTTCAGCGTCATGGATCAGGCCAACCTGCCGGACGCGCCTTTCTCGCCCAAGCGTAGTCTGTTTCTGGGCAGCGGTGCCGCCTTTGGTCTAGCTCTGGGACTGATTGTTTCCGGTCTGCTTGAGTACCGGGATACGACAATGCGTTCGGAGCGGGACGTATGGGCTTTTACGAAGCTTCCTACCCTTGGCCTGATTGGCTACTCGGACGACGTCATTCAACAAAAGCGTGACATCTTTGCTCGAACGAAGAAACTGATTCCCTTCCGCAAGCCTAGCCAAGTCGCAGGTGCCCAGGGCTGACCATGTATAAGTCTTTTTTTCACCTTGAGAGTGATCCGTTCACCATCAATCCGGATCCGCGCTTTCTGTTCATGATGCCGCAGACACTGGAGGCACTGGCCTCCCTGCAGTACGGCATCGGCTCACGGAAAGGCTTCATGGTACTTACCGGTGAGGTCGGCACCGGCAAAACGACCCTGCTACGCCACACACTGAACGCACTGCATCGTACCCGCATCCACAGCTCCTTCATCTTCAATCCGCGGCTCGACACGCTCGAGTTCCTGGAGTTTGTCCTCAATGACTTCGGCCTGACTCCCGCTACCCGGACCAAGTCCGGCATGCTTATCGAGCTCAATCGCTGGTTGGTTGAGCGCTTTCGGCAGCGCGAGGTTTGCGTCATTGTCGTGGACGAAGCCCAGAATCTATCAGGTGAGTTGCTGGAAGAGATCCGGCTATTGACCAACCTCGAAACCTCTTCCGAAAAACTCGTGCAAATCATCCTTTCCGGGCAGCCGGAGCTGGAAGCGCGCCTCATGAAGAGCGATCTACGCCAGCTGCGTCAGCGCATCTCCCTCTGGTGCCGCACCCAGCCTCTGGACGAAACGCAGACCCAGGCTTATATCGCGGCACGTTTGCTGGTGGCCGGTTCCTCCGAGCCAATCTTCCGAACCGACGCCGTACAGATGATCTACGAAGCGAGCGGCGGCATACCTCGCATTATCAATTTGATTTGCGAAAACTCCTTGATCTTTGCGTATGTGGATCAATCCGAGCAGGTCGCCCCAAGTCACGTTTCTCTCGTGGTTCAAGATCTCAAGCTCGGGGCTGCTGAACAATTCATTCCGCCCGACTACGTGGCACGATAGCCGCACGATGGCTCCGCACAGCCCACCATTGCTGGCAAGAAACACAGAAGACATGACACAGAGGACGGTACGATGAGCAAAATTTACGAGGCTCTCCTTCGAGCAGAATTGGAACGCGCAGTCGCGACCGGTCAGCCGGCCAATGAGTCGTCGGTCGCTGTTCATGACGTTCTACTTCCCTCCGACGAAGGCATAGGTGCCGACGATCTGGAGAGCTTTCCCTCTACCCTGTCCGACCCGCTGCACGGCTCGTCCTTTGTGGCTAGCTATGTCGGCTCTCCAGACTTGTCACAAGTGTCTCTGCGCAACTGGGATCCAGTGTTCAGCGCACTCCCGGCGCTTGGGGAACGTGGCTCAGGTGTGGAGCAGTTCCGGAGTTTACGATCGCACGTATCCGAATTTCGGGAACAGAAGCCCTTGAAAACGCTCTTGGTCAGCAGTGGTCTGCCCGGCGAAGGCAAGAGCTATGTGACGCTGAACCTAGCGATCGCCTTCGCCCGCCACAAGGGCAACCGCGTTCTGCTGATCGACGGCGATATGCGGCGCAGTTCGCTTCATAAACTTCTTGGTGCGCCGCGTGAGCCGGGACTTACCGAGTACCTGTCCGGCGAAGCGGATATTCTCGACGTAATGCAGCGGCCGGCCCCGGCCGACGCGCATCCGCTGTCGCCAGGCCTTTCGTCGCTTACCTTCATCGGCGGCGGCGGTAATGCGGACAAGGCAGGCGATCTGGCGACCAACAATCGTTTCGCGCAGCTGATCAGCACCGTCAGCCCGGCCTTTGACTGGATCATCGTTGACTCCTCACCCGTGAACCTGGTGTCCGATGCCGTCAGCTTGTCCCACTCCTGCGATGGCGTACTGCTCGTGTGCCGCGAAGGAGTTACGAAGTTCAAGACGGCCCAGCAGGCGCAGACGCAATTCAAGGCCGCCAATGTGCTCGGCTTTGTGCTCAACGCCGTCCATAAGCTTCCCAAAGGCGACTACTACGGCAACTACGAAACGTATCGTGCGGAAGCGTAGCAGGACCAGGGTTAACGCATGATTCGCTTTTTGAACGTCTACTACCCCACCCGCACGGTTGTTCTACTACTGTGTGAGGCCCTCATCGTGAGCGGGTGCTTCCTGCTTGCGACCGTGGTGCTCTTGGGGCCGGACGCTTACCTCGCCCTCAATTATGAGCAGGGTTACTTTAAGATCGCCGCGATCACGGCGATCAGCCTCATGTTTTCGTACTATTTCGATCTCTATGAGCCGCAGATCGTCTCCGCGCCGCTCGAGATCTATTTCCGCATTCTTCTAGTTCTCGGCTTCGATTGCTTTCTGCTCTCCGTATTGATCTTGTTCTTTCCCAGCATCGCGATCGCCAAATACGTCTACGCCTTGGCTTTTCTCCTGCTGACCCCAGCGCTGATCGGGTGGCGGCGCGTATACGAGTGGATCGTCGGCAAGAAACTCTTTCGCGAGCGCGTCTATGTGCTCGGCGCGGGTGACTATGCGAGTTCGATTGTCACCAGCCTGCGGGTACGTCGCGAGCTAGGCATGGAGGTCACCGACTGGCAGGACATCCGCCTGCTGGACAAACCTGCGCGCAAACGGATCTGGATGGAGGAGCTGGCGCGCATTGCCCAGAAACGGCCGGCCGTTCACCGCATCATTGTGGCTTTGGAAGATGCACGCGACGAGCTTCCGGTACAGGATCTACTAAACCTTCGCTTCACTGGCGTCACTGTTGAAAATGCCACGGACCTCCATGAGCGACTCTCCGGCAAAATTCAGCTCAGCGGCATTCGCCCCAGCAACTTCCTCTACAGCGATGGCTTTCGCATCAATCGCTCGCAGCAACTCATTCGTCAGATCGTCTCCATGATCGCCGCAACGATCGGACTTCTTCTTTTTCTGCCATTTTTCCCACTTGTCATACTTATGATCCGCGTTACCTCCAAAGGCCCGATCTTTTTCTGTCAGACACGCGTGGGCCAGGGCGGTCGCAAGTTCAACGTGTACAAATTTCGTTCCATGTTCATTAATGCCGAAGCAGGTGGGGCACGCTGGGCCACGAAGAACGATCCGCGCGTGACCAGGTTCGGCATGCTGATGCGGAAGACGCGCATCGACGAGATCCCTCAGCTATGGAACGTGTTGCGAGGAGACATGGGCTTTGTGGGGCCGCGACCCGAACGGCCGGAGTTTGTCCCCATGCTGGCTGAACAGCTTCCCTTTTATTACCTGCGACACCTGGTCCGTCCTGGGCTCACGGGCTGGGCGCAGGTGCGCTTTGGGTACGGCGCGACGATGGAGGAGAACCGGGAGAAGCTTGAGTACGATCTTTATTACATCAAGCATATGTCGCTTGGACTAGACCTTCTCATCATGTTCGAAACCGTGAAAACAATCCTGCGCCGGCGTGGCGCACAGTAGATCTTCCTCCGCTGGCTCGTGGCAATGAAGAAGGGGTTCTGGCTCAGCCAGAACCCCTTCAAGCGTCTGCCACCATCCCAGAGGAGCTATGCAGAAACTAGCTCCGGCTTGACCTCGCTTACGTACCAAGCCGCCGTTTTTTCTAGACCAGCATGGAAGCCAACTAGCGGAGTGTAACCGAGCTCACGTTGGGCGCGGCTAATGTCCGCCTGCGAGTGGGTGATGTCCCCGGGGCGGACAGGACCGTACTTCGGCTTCTCGGAAAATCGTAGGATTTCCGCAAGGCTGGCATACAGCTGATTGAGCGTCTGCGTGGTTCCTGTCCCCACGTTGAACACTCGCCCATTTGCAAACTCGCTACCGACCGTGCAGGCCAAAAGATTCGCCTGAACGGCGTTGTCTACGAAGGTAAAGTCCCGGCTCACGAGACCATCACCGTTGATGACCGGCGTCTCACCCGCCATCATCTTGTAGATGAACTGGGCAATGACTCCGGAGTATGGAGAGTCTGCAGCCTGCCGCGGCCCAAAGATGTTGAAGTAGCGGAGGCAGACACCTTCCATGCCGTACACGCGGCAAAACGCCTGCAGGTAATGCTCGCAAGTGAGCTTCTGCACAGCGTAGGGGGAAAGCGGTCGCGGAATCATCTCCTCATGCTTTGTCAGGCCTTCCTGGTCCCCGTACGCCGACGATGATGCGGCGTAGACCACGCGCTTTATCCCGGCATCGCGGGCGGCAACAAGTAGAGTCAGGGTGCCATTAATATTCGACGCATGGGAAGAGACCGGATCCTTCACTGAGCGCGGCACAGAGGCTAGCGCCGCCTGATGTAGCACGAAGTCTACCCCCTCGCACGCCGCTCGCATCGCGGCCTCATCCTGCAGGTCGGCCACCTCGAATTCTACGAGGGGAAGAATCTCTGTAAGATTTTCCATCCGCCCGGTCGACAGGTTGTCGATGCCGCGTACGGAATGGCCCTGGGCAAGCAGGGCTCGTGCCAACGTAGAGCCTATAAAGCCGGCCATGCCTGTAACTAGATACCGCGCCATCTAACTCCTCCCGCCCGCTCTCCCTAGAGTCCTGGAGGCGAAGCGCTCGTTTTGCTGTTCGGTATAGCTGACAGGTGAACGCGCCGTGGGGTCAATGCCACTTCCGTCCGCCTGGGAAGGGCAAAGCGATGAGAGACTTTGTTAGGTTCCTGTCGTACCCATTCCCTTTGCAGTGCACCTTAGGATGCAATAATGACCACCGATATGCAAACAGAATTCCTACCCGAGATCGCCTCCCGTTCCCTCGAGCGGCTCAACCGCTACAGGACCCGTGAGGCCAAAATCGCTGTAATCGGTCTGGGCTATGTTGGTCTTCCCTTGTCCCTTCTTCTCTCCGAGGCTGGTTTCAAGGTCACCGGATTCGACATCGATGCCCGTAAAGTCGATGATCTGCAAGCTGGCCGCTCCTACATTCTTCGCATCCTTGCGGAAGAGATCGCCCAGGCGCGATCCCAGGGCTTCAGCGCCACAACAGAGTTCGCCGGCTTGGCCGAGCAGGATGCCATTGTTCTCTGCGTTCCGACACCCCTGACCTCCCATCGCGAACCTGACCTCAGCTATATTGAGAGAACCGGCCATGCGATCGCCCCATGGCTGCGCGACGGCCAACTGGTCTGCCTGGAGAGCACCACCTATCCCGGGACCACCGAAGACGTTCTGATACCGATTCTCGAAGCGGGAAATCCCGGGAAACTCAAGGCGCACACGCCGGGGGACAGCGGTCCGGGTTTCTATGTGGCCTTTTCTCCCGAGCGCGAAGATCCAGGCAACACCACGGTGGCCCGCAGAGATGTCCCCAAGGTGGTGGGTGGCCATGACCCCGAAGCGACGGAGCTCGCCGCCACTCTCTATGAGGCCATCTTCACACGCGCCGTCCGCGTCACCACGACGCGTGCTGCTGAAATGACCAAGCTGCTTGAAAACATCTATCGATGTGTCAACATCGCGCTCGTCAACGAACTTAAGGTGCTTGCCCTGCGGATGGGCATCGACATCTGGGAGGTCATCGACGCGGCAGCAACCAAACCTTTTGGCTTCCAGCCCTTTTACCCTGGCCCTGGCTTGGGCGGTCATTGCATACCAATTGACCCCTTCTATCTATCTTGGAAGGCAAAGGAATACGACTTCAACACTCGCTTTATTGAACTGGCCGGAGAAGTGAACGAAGCAATGCCGGAGTTTGTTGTCACACAGGTCGCCAAGGCCCTGAACACCTACAAAAAGGCCGTGAACGGTTCGCGCATCCTCATGCTGGGCATGTCCTACAAGAAGGACATTGACGATCTGCGTGAGTCTCCATCCCTGACCATCATCGAATTGCTGCGGGAAGAGGGAGCAGAGGTCGTCTACAACGACCCCTACCATCCCAAAGTTGGCCACGGCCGCCATTACAGCCTCAACATGACCTCGACACCCCTGGATCGACTTGAACAGTACGACTGCGTGCTCATTGTCACAGATCACTCGGACTACGATTACGAGAGCATCGTGAAAAGCTCGAAGCTCGTAGTCGACACGCGGAACGCGACCAAGGGGATAAAGGCACAAAACATCGTGCGCTGCTAAACCCCCTCTGCAGTGTGAGGAAAGCGGGATGGCCTTCGGGCCATCCCGCTTTTTGCTTTAAGCCCGGTTGCACAAAGAAGAGAGGGTAGATTGCGCGGTAATGAGGCCTTTTTGAGGTCTTGGGACGACATATATATCTCCTTTGGTTCCACATGTGCCGATTCGGGACAGAAACGTAGTCTGCTGAACCGTACGGGGCCTCCGCTACACCGTTCGTGCTAAGTGCCTATCCAGGTACCGGCGCTAAACTCAGGCCAAGTTCAAGCCGTACATCGAGATAACATCATGCGCCAACGTTTTACTGCTCTTCTGCTTGCCTCTGCTGCCGCCCTCTCTGCTTCCTCTGCCGTGGCCCAAACCCGCTTCTGCCTGGGTGGTGATCTGGACCGGCTTTCCGCAGCTGACCGCGCCTCCTGCAGTGCCACCATGCAAGCCGTGCGTAACGCCGCAGCGACGATGCAGGCACCTGAGGGCTGGCACTTCGTGGTGGTCTGTGGTGAGGAGGGCTGGAAGAGCTACACCGCCTTCTCCGCTCGCGGCGATGCGGCTCTCGAAGCCTCGGCTGATACAAGTTTCCCGGAACAGACGACCTTCTTCCGTGAGGACCGCCTCCACACCCCTGAAGCACACGGCCTGCGCCATGTGGTGGCACACGAGATCGCCTCGATCTTGATGAAGACCGACGACGAAACGGTCATTCAAGCGAAGATGATCAGCCTGGAAGCAAATGGACAGGTGCAGGAAGCCCTTCTGAAGTAGTTCTGCTGCCTCCCGTTCTGGGTCGAGCGTCGGCTCGGCCCAGTTCTGTTTGTATTCGTCGGAGCGAGCCCGATGCGCGCGGGAGAGCGGGTCAACAGCTCAACGAGAACGGGTCAGTAGCATCAACAGAGTCAGCGCCGTGAAGTGATTCTAGTTTCGCGCCGCTCTCCCCCCTTTTGTAAGGAAGCATCCCGAAAGAAGAACAGGATGCGCTGCTAGGCGCATCCTGTTTACGTTCCTAAGCTACGCTTGGTGTGCTCTAGCCCCGAACGGGCGTGAGTCGCTGCCCCTGCGCTTTGCGGCGCATCATCTCGCCACCCAGAAGTGCTCCGGTCAATACCAGCACCAGGCTTCCCGGCTCCGGGGTCTCGCTAGGCGAGGGCAAGTTCACGACCGGCGTGGTTGGAATATTGATCAATGCCGGAACAGGCGCATCAGCGGTAAGAATCGGCTCACCCGGCGGTGGAAGATCAGGTGGCACCTCCGGAAAGCGTACGAGCGCCAAAGCCGGTTCGACAGGCAACGGCGGCAGCACCGCTGCGTTGGTGGGCGGCGCTGTGTTGTCCAGATCGCCGCAATCGATCTGAAAGCGGCGCAAGGATTCGAGTGGGCTCAGCCTATGACGTGCCGGGTAGGTCCGCGCCGGGGCCGGCTTATGAACCAGGACGGTGAGTCGATACTTAGCGGCGCGTAGCCGGCGCGTAGCGCGTCGCTGCAAGATCCCCTGCTTGTACTCGGCAAGCCAGCGGCTGCAATCCCCGGAGGCGTAAAGCACGGGTGCCACACAGCTCATCGCCGAACACATCACGATGGCAAGAATGATCCATCGGGTATTGCGTTTGCGGCGGGACGTACGACTGCGACGCATGCCCGGCATCTACGATCTCCTGATTCGTGCTTACCTAGCGTACCGCACATTTCACGCCGTAAAAGAGCACTTTGGAGCTTTTTGTGTTACTTCCGGTTACCGAGTACGACCTTTAGGTGATAGCAGCTTAGATTCCGGTCTGATACGCGAGAGGGTCAAGACGCATCGAATCGCCCCACTCGTCTTGGGAGGCTGCTTCAGAACGCTGCGTTCACAACCCTGCGCTAAGCTTTCGGGATGAGCGCTGCTTCCAGAGAGGCTTCCGCACCGGGCACTCGAACACGATCTCGCCGCCGGCTCGCCAACCACACACACTCTGAGGCCGCCGCGGGCGAGAACCGCTACTTCAACCGTGAAGAGAGCTGGCTGCGTTTCAATGAGCGGGTCCTAGAAGAGGCTCAGGACGAGACAAATCCGCTGCTGGAGCGAGTGAAGTTCCTTGCCATTACAGCCAGCAACCTGGATGAATTTGTGGAGATCCGCGTCGCCGGCATCCTTCAGCAATTAGAAGAAAGCCGCGAGCTGCCCGACAACGCTGATGAGGGCGGGTTGACGCGTGCCGAGCGCCTGAACCGGTTGCGCAAACAGTTGCACACGTTCTCTGCCCGGCAGTCCGCGTGCTGGACCGATGACCTCGCGCCCGCGCTGGCGGAGGCCAAGGTGCGCATCGTTACCTGGAAGCAACTCGGATCCAAAGATCGCGTCTTCGCAACCCAGTTTTTCCAGGATCAGATCGATCCGCTGCTCACGCCCGTCACGCTGGACCCCTCCCACCCGTTCCCACGCGTGCTGAACAAGGCGCTCTGCCTTGCTCTTCTATTACGCACGAAGCGGAAGCCGCGCGGCCGCGCGCCGCAGGTACTCGGCATTCTCACTATTCCGCGCACCCTGCCGGCGCTTCTCGCGTTGCCGGAGCGGAAGGGTCGCCGTGACTTCTTGCCCCTGGAGTTATTGATTGAAGCGCAAGCCGAGCGCATGTTTCGCGGCTATCGCGTACTCAACGATGCCGTGTTTCGCGTGACGCGGAACAGCAACCTCTATATGCAGGAGGAAGAGAGCCGATCGGTGCTAGAAAGTGTGCGCGAGGAACTGCACAATCGCCGCAAAGGCGATGCCGTGCGCCTGGAAATTGACGCTTCCGCCTCCGCCGAGATCACAGAGCGCCTGGCGAGCAACTTCGAGTTGGAGCCTTGGCAGGTGGTCAGCACGGATGCCCCGGTAAACCTGTCACGGCTTATGGAGCTGTACAGCGCCACAGATCGGCCCGACCTGAAATTCCCAGAATTTCATGGCCGGCACCTCAAGCTCTCGGCTGGATCTTCCGACGTCTTCCATGAGCTGCAACGGGCTGACATACTGATGCATCATCCTTTCGACAGCTATGCGACTGTGGAGCGGTTCATCCAGTCAGGCCAGAGCGACGACCGTGTCATCTCGATCAAGCAAACGCTGTATCGCACAAGCGCCAACTCGACCATTTTCCGGGCCTTGAAGGAGGCCGCCCAAACCAAGGAGGTCACCGTCGTCGTCGAGCTGATGGCCCGGTTCGATGAAGCCTCCAACATTCGCTGGGCGCGCGAACTGGAGGAGGCCGGGGTGCAGGTGTTTCACGGCATCCTGGGGCAAAAGACCCATTGCAAGTTGGCGCTGCTTGCCCGGCGTGAGGCCGACGGGTCCGTCCGCTCGTACGCACATCTCGGCACCGGCAACTACAACCCGGTAACGGCACGGTTTTACACCGACATCAGTTTTTTGACCGCACGGCCTGAGATTACCGCGGCCGTTCAGAACGTCTTCCGCTATCTCACGGCCGACTGGCAGGCCGACCCCGCCGTGTACAAGCCACTTCTGGTCTCGCCGATCTCGCTGGCAACCAACATGCTCGAATTGATCGCACGCGAAGCCGAGCACGCCCGGGCGGGGCGGCCGGCGCACCTCATCGCCAAGATGAATGCGCTGCTGGATGGGAAGACCATCGATGCTCTGTATGCCGCCTCCCGCGATGGTGTGAAGATCGATCTCATCGTGAGGGGCATGTGCGCTCTGCGTCCGGGGGTGCCAGGTCTGAGCGAAGGCATTCGCGTGCGTTCTGTTATTGGTCGATTCCTTGAGCACAGCCGCATCTTCTGGTTTGAGAATGGGGGATCGCCCGAGGTGTTCGCGGGCAGTGCCGACTGGATGCCCCGCAATCTATATGAGCGCTGTGAAGTGGTCTACCCGGTGTGCACCGCCACCGCCGCGCACCGGCTGCGCCACGAGGTTCTGGAAGCGTATCTGCAGGACAACGTGAAGAGCTGGCTGCTGGATAGAGAGGGAGCCTACCGCCGGCCCGTGGTGCCCAAAGACAGCAGACGCCTCTCCGCCCAGGACTGGATGATGCGTCAATCCAAAGAGCGAGAGCTGCGCTCGTATCCCCTGGACACCGCCTGAAAGGCGCCAAAGACCCCTGAGAACACGCTTGACTCGCTGGAGGAAAGGTCCGACTCCTTGCGGATGTTCACCGTGCCGCAAGGGGCGCCGGCGGGACGCAGTGCCGGCTCGGGGATCACGGATATCGTTCAGGCTTGACAGCACACCCCTGTTAAACTGAGGTTCGCGCAAGGGCCTGTCGAAGCAGCCGCCGCGCGCTCTCTGGAAGGAGACCTCACCATGGCACAGCACCCAATGAACGGCTCGAACGGCTCGAATAGCGACGCCACCGGCGCACTCGTACCCACCAGCCTGCGTCTGAAAACCGGCTTGGCCGAGATGCTGAAGGGTGGCGTGATCATGGACGTGATGAGCGTCGAACAGGCGCGCATCTCTGAAGAGGCGGGTGCCGTAGCCGTGATGGCGCTGGAGCGTGTGCCCGCGATGATCCGCGCGGAAGGTGGCGTAGCCCGCATGGCTAGCCCCCGGCTCATTAAGCAGATTATGGCTGTGTCTACCGTTCCCGTGATGGCCAAGGCGCGCATCGGCCATTTCGCCGAGGCACAGGTGCTTGAGTCGCTGGGTGTCGATTTCATTGATGAAAGCGAGGTGCTCACCCCCGCGGATGAGACCTACCACATTGATAAGCACGCCTTTACGACCCCATTTGTGTGCGGCGCTCGCAACCTTGGCGAGGCCCTGCGCCGCATCGCGGAAGGTGCGGCGATGATCCGCACCAAGGGTGAGCCCGGCACCGGCGACGTTGTCCACGCTGTACAGCACATGCGTCAGATCACGAGCGAGATCCGGCAAATCGCCGCGCTTGGCGACGAGGAGCTCTACAACGCCGCCAAGATCCATGGCGCTCCTTATGAGCTCATCCGCCTTGTTGCGAAAACCGGCAAGCTGCCGGTCCCAAATTTCTCGGCGGGTGGCATCGCTACCCCCGCCGATGCGTCGCTGATGATGCAGCTCGGTGCGGAGACCGTGTTTGTCGGCTCCGGCATTTTCATGAAGGAGCGGGCCACCCCTCTGGATGTCGATCTGTGGAGCACCACCGACGCAGAAATCGGCCTGTGCACCAAGAACGATGTCGGCCAGCCGCGCAATCCAGACGAGCGTGCCGAAGCCGTCTCGCGTGCCAAGGCGATTGTTTTGGCGGCAACCCATTTCATGGATCCGAAGATCGTCGCGGAGGCCAGTGAGGCTGTCACGGGTGCCATGAAGGGACTGGCGGCCGCGGCCATCGAAGAGCAACACCTCATGCAGACCCGCGGCTGGTAGCTACCACGGCTACCCTCGCCGTCGGCTACGCCAAGCAAGTCGGCTTCTAAGCCCATTGACACCTTCCTGAGTCTTCGCGAGAGCGGGCTCGGGAAGGTCCGCCCGGCCCGCAAAGGCGAAAGCGGAACCGCCGTTTTCACCGGGCACACGAGGAGCTCACCTGAAGCGCACAGCCCTGGCCCTGCTCCTCGTTCTGGCGGCCTGCGTAGCACCTCGGCTGCGACATCCGCTCCCGCACATCGATCCCTTCGATTTCAACGTGTATTACACCGCCGCTTGGCTGGTGCATCACGGCGAGGCCACAGAGCTGTACACGGGTGCGGACTCGGGTGCCGATCCGCAGATGCTCCCTGCCGGTGCGGCGACGCCCATCTACCGCGCAGCTCACGCGCAGGGGCTTTCCTACATCGGCCTTTACCTATATCCACCGCTGCTGGCCGACCTGCTCGTCCCGCTCACGACACTTCCGCTGCCCGCGGCCACCCGGATTTGGTTTGCGTTCAATGGGGCGTTTCTTCTGCTCACGGCGTTCTGCGTGGCAGGGTTACTGCAACGCCATAGGGCGAGTTGGCAGACCGCGCTGATCCTGCTGAGCCTTCTCTTCTTCACGCCAGTGCTGCAGGCCCTGGCAGTGGGTCAGGTTACGGTGGTTTTGCTCTTGCTTTGGGCTACCGGCATGGTTCTGTACAAAAGTGACCGTCTCTATGCGGCCGGGGTGGTGTTTGCTCTCGCTGCTGCCATTAAGCTCACGCCGGTCGTGGTCATCTTCCCCTTCCTGATCTGGCGTCAGTGGCGCGTCGTTGGGGCGTTCCTGGCATCGCTGGTGGTGTTTGCGGCGGCTTGTCTCTGGATCAATACGCCGCATGCGCTGCTTGCCTACAGCACCCGCGTGCTGCCGTCGATGTCCGGCTCCATCCCGTACTATTCCAACTTTTCTTTGTCCGCGGCGACGGCACGCCTGATCAGTCTTGTGCGCACGGGCGCCGTGGCTCCGTTTCCGCAGGCGCTCGCCCCGTATGCGGCCTTTACGGGACGGCTTACCTCAATCGCCGTACTCGTGACCCTGGTGAC
This sequence comes from uncultured Acidobacteriaceae bacterium, assembly GCA_964242225.1. GTDB lineage: Bacteria > Acidobacteriota > Terriglobia > Terriglobales > Acidobacteriaceae > Granulicella. Next base: position 24,481 of record CAXTAE010000002.1, on the reverse strand, counting down.
CCTCATAGCGCGGGCCGGATGTGCGATCGGCAAGCAGGATCAGCTCCTGATTCTTGGCCTACTTAGCCTTGTGGCGCCGATCCTCTCGCCGGTCTCCTGGTTTCATGCCTACGCCATGGCGTTCCTGGCCTTTGCCCTGCTCTGGCACGAAAGCTTCGAGAGACCTGTGAGCCTCGGTTACCTGCTCAGTCTCACGGCCGTGAGCCTCCTGCTTGGCACGGCGATCTCGGAGAACCTGCTTCCCCGATTGCTGGATTCCCGCCATTACGCCTGGCTTGCCACCTGCCTGCAATTTGGGCAGCTCCTCGGCGCCATTGGCTTGATTCTGTACCGTATCGCAAAGATCAAGGCAGTCGAATCGAGGGAGTTAGTCGCCCGTTAGAACTCAAGGAGCGCACACGGCTTCAAGTCTGAGTGCGCAGGCGTGGCGACGACACCGATCTCCAAAGCCAACGCCGCGACACGGCGGCCTATGATGAGCAGGTGAGCCTTCCCCTCCCAGTAATCGGCGTTCTTGCCCTGCAAGGTGCCTTCGATGTGCATGCCAAACGACTGGCCGAGCTTGGTGCGACCACGCGGCTGGTGCGCAAACCCGAAGATCTCGAGGGGCTGCATGGCCTCGTCATTCCTGGTGGCGAATCCACCGCTTTCCTGAAGCATCTGGAACGCGCCGGCTTTTACGATGTGCTCGACAGCTTTGTTCAGACGAAGCCTGTCTTCGGCACCTGTGCCGGCTGTATTCTGCTCGCCCGTGAGGTCGGGAACCCGCCCCAGCGTAGCTTCGGCGTGCTCGACGCAACCGTGGAGCGCAACGCCTACGGCCGGCAGAACGATTCGGCGATTCGTTCCGAAGAGACGCTTCTGCCCGGCGGTCCGCTGGAGGCCGTGTACATCCGCGCGCCTCGTCTCAGCCGCGTCGGCCCGGCGGTGGAGGTTCTCGCCAGCCGCGAGGGCAGCCCCGTTCTGGTGCGCCAGGGGAATATCCTGGCGGCTACGTTCCACCCCGAACTGAGCGAAGATCGCCGGGTGCATCAACTCTTCCTCGACCTGGTCCAGGCTGCCATCGCAGAGGGAGCTCCCGGGCTGTCCTAACCTCCTCCGCACCGAGGCGCAACACGTGGAAGCGGCGAACGGTAGTGGACAGACCCGCACTTTGTTTCATAGGGACCATACGCGGTCTGCACCGTCGGTTATCGGGCTCGTCAACGGGCGAAGGTTCAGTGCCCTCCTCATACAATGGAAGGTATGCCGCCGCCGTCGATCCCGGCTGCCTCTCCCTTCTGGCACCTGCCGGGTGACGCCTCACGTCACGGTCCCGCGCTCGACAGCCACCTGCTGCTGAACCTATGGATCGTGCTTGGGCTGCTGGCGCTGATGCACGTGCTCCTTCTGTTTGGTCTGATCTTTCGACGACGTTCGCCCCGCGCCATTCACAAGGTAACGCTCGAATACGTTCCCCTTCTGGCGCTGTCCCTGCTCTTCGGGTGGCTTGGCCTGCGCGCGCAGAGGCTTTGGGCCGAGCAGCGCTACACCGGTGCGGATCCCGCGGCCATGCAGGTCGAGGTGACCGGGATGCAGTTTGTCTGGTACTTCCGCTACCCGGGCCAGGACCGCGCCTTTGGTCATACCAGTCTCGCGCTCGTCGACCCGGCGGCCGCGAACCCGCTCGGGATCGATCCGAAAGACGCCTATGGCAGGGATGATCTCGTCGGCGGTCAACTCGTGCTTCCTGCCGGCCGGGAAGTCGACCTCACGCTGCGCGCCCAGGACGTGATCCACGGCTTCGCGGTGCCGGAGATGCGCCTCAAGCAGAACGCCATCCCTGGCACCGAAACGCACATCCACTTCACCCCCGAGATTCCCGGCGAGTACGCCATCCTGTGCACGCAGGTCTGCGGACTCGGCCATTACCGTATGCGCGCCGTGCTGCGCGTCCTGCCCGAGCCGCAGTTTGAGCAATGGCTTTCCGCACGCGAGATCGCCCGAGCCGCAGAACTCAAGCCGGGGCAGCCGGACGCGGCAGCTGCCGCCGGAGCTCGCCCATGAAGCAGCCTTTGGTTCCTTCAATCTCTCCCGAGTCGCTGCCGCGCATTCGCTTCCGGCCCTTCTCCACCCACCACCGCGCGGTCGGTATCGGCTACCTGTTGATCGCCTCCGTCGCTCTTGTTCTCGGCACAGTGCTCTCGCTCATCATGCGTCTGCACCTCGCTTGGCCTGCCTGGGACCTCCCTCTGCACGGCCCCATCCTGCCCGAGGAATACCTTGCCCTCGTCACCATGCACGGCACGATGATGCTGTTCTTTGTGATGACCGTTGCCCCGCAGTCAGGCTTCGGCAATCTCATCCTTCCGGCACAGATCGGCTCGGAGCGCATGGCCTTCCCCCGCCTGAACGCCGCCGGCATGTGGCTCACCGGGGTCGCGCTTGCCGTTCTGCTCTCCGCTTTCTTTGTCCACGGCGGATCCCCGATCTCAGGCTGGACGGCTTATCCGCCGCTCTCCACCACGGAACTGGCGGGCCCCGGCCAGGGTGCCGGGCTCGACCTCTGGCTGGCCAGCCTGACGGTCTTCGCCGTTGCCTCTTCGATGAGCGCCGTGAACACCCTCACCACCGTCGTAAAGTTCCGCTGCGAGGGCATGACCTGGCAGCGGCTTCCTCTCACCGTGTGGGCGTGGTTCGTCACCGCTCTGCTCGTCGTGCTCGCCTTCTCAGTCTTGCTTGCGGCACTGCTGCTGCTGTTCTGCGATCGTCACCTCCACACAGGTTTCTTCGTCCCAGCGCAGGATTTGGTGAATGGTGTCCTGCTTCAGCACACAGGCGACGGCTCACCACTACTTTGGCTGCATCTCTTCTGGTTCTTCGGCCACCCCGAGGTGTACATCGCGATTCTTCCGGGGATGGGGCTCACCTCGATGGTGCTGGCCAACTTCGCGCGCCGCCCGGTTTTCGCCTATCGCCTGATGATCGCCACGACGGTACTGATCGGGCTGCTGGGCATCGTGGTCTGGGGCCACCACATGTTCGTCGCCGGGCTCAACCCCTTCGCCGGGACGGTCTTCAGTGCCGCGTCGCTCGCTATTGCGATTCCCTCTGCCGCCAAGGTGCTCAGCTGGCTGGCGACCGTGTGGCGTTCCCGCCCGCGCCTCACCACCCCGATGCTCTTCGCCCTCGGCTTCGTCTCCCTGTTCGTCACGGGCGGGCTCTCCGGCCCGATCCTCGCGCAGCCGATTCTCGACGAATACCTGCACAACACCTTCTTCGTGGTGGCGCACTTCCACCTCATCATGGCCATGGCCGGCGTCTTCGGTCTGTTCTGCGCGACGTACTACTGGGCTCCGCTGCTCTTCGGCCGCCGCCTCTCCGAGACCCTCGGGCGCATACATTTCGGCGGCACGCTGCTTTTTTCCTATTCGACCTTTCTGCCCATGCACCTGACCGGCCTGGCCAGCGAGCCACGCCACTACGCCCAGCTTGGTTCCATTCCCGGTCCCACCACCGACCTGCTCGCGAGCACAATGCCCCTGCAGCACCACATCAGTGGATCCGCCCTGTGCTTGGCCTGCGCGCAGCTTCCGTTTTTACTGGCGCTTGTGCAAATTTTGCGCAAGCCACGCGAGACTGAAGAGAACCCCTGGAACGCCACTACGCTTGAATGGGCCCCGGTTACGGCGCTAAACGGACAGGAGTCCCGCCTAAAGGTGAAGGTTTATCGGATGCCTTGCTCCTATAGCTTGAGCGACGAAACCTTTTCACCGCAGTGGAAGCCGGCAGCCATCCCGGAGCACGACACACCCCCAAATCGGGAGTAAGCTGAAAAAGCAAGTAACTCTCCCGCTTCCAAGGCCAATTCATGCCGACGATTCTCACGCCCCCAGAGATCGACCGCCGTCACGGTAGCGGTACCGGTGAAGGCGACAACGGCTCCGGCCGTAAACCGCCCACCGACAAGCGAACAGGCGGCAACGGTGACGGCGACAACTGGCATGAGCGCCCTCAGGGGCGACGTGGTCCGCGTGAACGCCTGGCCTCGGCGCGAGTAGGCCTGTTCTTCGCTCTCGGCGGCGATCTGATGTTCTTCGTCGCGCTGGTCAGCGTCTTTTTCGTCACCAAGGCGAACGGTCACTTTGACGCCTACGATCGCTACATCAATGAGTGGCTGCCCACTTCCATTCCCTCCGTGCTCTGGCTGAATACCGCCGTGCTGGTGATCAGCTCCGTTACGGCTGAGATCGCCCGCCGCGCGATGTTCCATGAGCATCACGTCATGGATGAGTGGTTCGGCTTCGGTCGACCGACCTCCAAGCGTGCCACGATCTGGCTTTCCCTCACGCTCGGTCTCGGGTTTCTGTTTCTGGCCGGCCAGTGGCTCGCGTGGAACCAGCTGGCGATGCAGCACGTATTTTTTCACTCCAACCCCTCCAGTCATTTTTTCTACCTGATCACCTTCACGCACGCCGCTCACCTCTTTCTCGGCATTGGCGGTGTGATGTGGGCGTTGTGGCTGCTCTTCTACTCCAAGCAGATGGCTACCCGACAGGTTGTGGTCGATTCCGCCGTCTGGTACTGGCACGTGATGGGTGTTCTGTGGATTTTCCTCTTCGCGCTCCTCGAGTTCGCCCAGTAGGTCTCGCGAGTCGGGCAAGGCCGCAAGTCTTGGGACTGCTTGTCGTCGCTCTCTCGCTTACCTTGGGTCCAATTGCGCAAGCGCAGGGCTGCGCCCAGTGCCTCGACAGCACACGCGCTACCCCACCCGCAGTTCAGGCCGCCTATAGGCACGCCATCTACCTGCTCGGCGGTTTCGGCGTCGTGCTCTTTGCTGCCGGCACGGCCCTGATCCGCCGAAATCCGTAGAACAAGTCGTTTAAGGCTTAAGCACAATCTTCAACGAATCCGGCTGCGGATGCGCAGCCAGGTCGACAGCTCTTGCCGCGTCCTCCAGCGAAAATCGGTGTGAGATCAATTTTGTAAAGTCCAGCTCCCCGCTGCGATAGCCCTCAAAGACCAGGTCGATCCCTTCCTTCTGAATCGCGACCGAAGCCGAGTACGATCCCATCAGCGTCTTCTCGTCCATGCAGACCGCAGCCGGGTCGAACGGCGCCGTCCCGTGCTGCGTGCTGGCGAACAGCATCACGCGCCCACCCGGCCGAACCGCGTCCATCGCGGTCGCAATCAATGCATCGGCCCCCACAGCGACGAGAGCGACATCCGCACCGCGCCCCTCGGTAGCCGCCTTGCACGCCGTTACGACATCCCCACGGGCGTCGAGGGGATGTTTGAGCCCAAATTCGGCTGCAATCGCATGCCGCTCCGGGTACATATCGCTCGTCAGCACGGTCGCACCCGTCCGTCGCGCGAGCGCCGCCAGCATGATGCCTATGCTGCCTTGCCCAATGACCAAAACCGTTTCATCCGGCTCCAGCTCCAGCAGTTGAATCGCCTTGAAGCAGGTGTTCACGGGTTCGATGAAGGCGGCTTGCTCGAACGGGATGTCCTCGGGCACGTGGACCAGCCCCGCAGACGTGATCCCATCACCGACGATCCAGTCCATCACGCGGATGTACTGCGCGAACCCACCGCCGGCCGCCGCGCCCAGTCCGGCCGTTGTTCCGACCTTCTTGTACTGTTCGCACTGCGCGAACGTCGCCTTCCGACAGTAGAAGCAGTGCCCGCAAGGGATGTGATGGAACGCCATCACGCGATCGCCCGTTATGAAACCCTTCACTCCCTCGCCCACGGCGGCGATCGTGCCCGCCATCTCATGCCCAAAAACGCGCGGCGCCGCGTGGGAGCCCGTGTGGATCTTCTTAAGATCCGTGCCGCAGATGCCGCAGGTGTCGATGCGTACAAGGACCTCCCCCGGACCAATCTCCGGAAGCGGGATGGTTTCGGTAACGATGTGGTCGGGAGCGCGGTACACAGCCGCGCGCATGGTGCCGGGAAAGGTATCAGACATAAGGCTCTCCCAGTCTACCGAGCTTCGCCACTCATCACGATCGACTGACCAGCCACACACCCGCAACCAGCAATCCACATCCCAGCAAGCGTCCCGGCGTCGCCGTGTGTTGCTTCAGGCCCAGCAGACCGAAGTGATCCAGCAGCACCGAAACCACCAGCGACGCCGTGATGCTCAGCCCCGTAAAGATGCCCGCACCCAGTCGCTGCACCAGCATGAGGCCTGCCATGGTGGAGATAACGCTGACCAGCCCGCCGGCCCACGCCCACCAACTCACCGACGCTGCCCTGCCTGCCGGGAACGGCTGTCGTGTAGCCAACTCCACCGCGAGCATGCCCAGCAGCCCTGTCGCATAGACGATGACCCCCGCCCAAACCGGAGTTCCCAGCTGCTTGTTCAGCTGGCCGTTGGTCGCCGACTGCAACGGATTCGCGGCGCCGGATAGGATCGCCACCAGAAACGCAAAGAACGCCAAAACTTTTTACCTCACATGAGCTTGGACGCGTGTTTCAACCCACCTCAAGGAGGATCTCTTGCAGGCGAGCTGTCAAAGCACCAAGAGCCCGGTTGCTCTCCCGCCCCAGCTTCGCCGCGGGTCGCCAGTGGTGCGGCCGCAGGGCCGTGTGGAAGGCGAAGGCCGCAGTCCGGAACTGCCCGTGCTTTCCCTCAAAACGGGAGAGCGAGGCCAGCTCAAAGTCATGCGCATCAGAGATGCCCTTCACCGCTCGAAAGGGGAGACCGTGTGCCCGTGCCAGCCTCGCCAGGGTAGCTGCTTCCATGTCAACCATCGCGGCGCGGTAGGCCATGGCCAGCCGAGCCTTCTCCCCCACGCTGGCGATCGCCGCCGTCGTCGCCAGTATGAGATCCCCGTCCTGCACTTGGCATGAAAACCGCTCCCCTGTGAGGGCGTGGATAATCAAGCCCGCCTCGCGAACCTCCCCGGGCTGGAGAGCATCCGTACAGGAGCCCGCCAGGCCCGCCGACAGAACCAGCTCGATCGACCCGCAGGCCAGCGCCGCCTCAAAGGCCAGCGCAGCACGAACAGCTCCCATGCCGGCGCACACAATGACGGCGTTCCCGAGCCGATGCAGATGAACGCCTCGTGCGAGCAACGCGGCATCTGGAGCCGAGCCCTTCACCAGGGCGCGAAGCTCCCGCGGCAGGGCGGCAATCACCGCGATTCGGGCGCCTGCGCTCATACGGCTCTTGGCGGCATCGGGGCATAGCCGTTGGCAACAAACCAGTGACATGCCTCTCGCAGCGCCGCCTCAACCGGCAGCACCTGAAGTCCGAGTTCGCGCTCGGCTCTCGCGGAACTGGCAAACATCATCTTTTTGCCCATGCGCACTGCCTCCACCGTAGCCCGGGGCTCCTTCCCGCGCAGCTTCCCGGTTACCGTCTCATCCAGAAAAGCGAAAGCCATTGCGACCGCGTGAGGAACTTTGACTTTGGGTGAAGGCAAACCGGTCAAACCGGCGAGCTGGTCGAGGATCTGCTTCAAGGTGAGGTTCGCGCCGCCGAGAATGTATCGCTCTCCGGGCGTACCCACCTCCAGCGCTCGCAGGTGCATGCGCGCGACCTCACGCACATCGACTAAATTTAAGCCGGTCTCGACATAAGCCGGAAAATTGCGCTTCAGGAAGTCCACCACGATCCGTCCCGTGGGCGTGGGCTTGGCATCGAGTGCGCCGATGGGGGTAGTGGGATTGAGCAAAATGACGTGCTGCCCGGCACGCGCCGCGTCGATCGCGACCTGCTCCGCGATCCACTTCGAGCGCTTGTAGTGCCCGATCATGTAAGCCTCGCTCACCGGCGAGCTCTCATCGGCGACTGTACCGTCCGTGCGGAAACCCATCGTGGCCACACTGGAGGTGTAGACCACGCGCGGCACCCCGGCCTCCCGCGCCAGCTGTAGGAGTTTGCGTGTGCCTTCGACATTTGCTTGGTACATCTCTGCGGGGTCGGGAACCCAAAGCCGATAATCCGCAGCCACGTGGATCAGCGCATCGCATCCCTGGAGTGCCGAGGAAAATGCCTCAGGAGCTCGCAGATTGCCGGTGATGAGATCGGCGGTCGCTGGCAGGTAGTCGCGATTTGAGGTGGGTCTGACAAGCAGTCGCAGCTCGGCGCCCTGCTCGAAGGCCAGCCTGGCAACGTGCGCACCGACAAAGCCAGACGCTCCCGTGATGAACAGCCGCATGTGTTTAGTCGAGCTTCTCCGGCGCGATCTGGATGTTTTGCTCGCCCGCAGCCTTCTTCGCCCAGTATTTCTTTACCCAGGCCTCAAAGGTCTTGCCAGCCGCCGTGTCGCGGCCTGAAAACTTCAACGCCGCAATTTCGCTGTAGGCGATGTTGACCCGCTGCACCGTGGTGCTCGCGGGTGTACCTTTCGCCGGCGTGGGCACGAGGCGCACGACGGAGGTCTCCAGCGTCGGTCCGGTCTTGCGATCGAAGAGGTAGCCTTCGATGGCCATACCATCCCGCTTCGTGACGGTGACATCGCCGCGGTAGTCGAAGGCCTTTTCCAGCGCCTCGCGGATCTCGGCATCAGTAGCCAGCGCAGGGATCCAGCCTTCGAGATTCTCACGTTCGCGCCCGGCGGCATGCTCCAGCTCGTCGGGGCTGGCGTGCTCCAGTTGCTCCACCTTGAGGTGTTCCTGATCGCTCGTTGCCATGGCTTAGTCTCCCGCTACCCCGGTCAGCTTGCTGTTCACTGAAGTCGTCACCACTACGGGTGTCGGCTTGGCCGCCGCACCGTTTGCGATCTGCACCAGCGGAAAATGCCCCTCGGGTTTCCAGTCGTTCAGCAACTTCTGCGCGCCATCATCGACATACGATGAAAAGAAAGCCTTGGCCGTCTGCATCAGGCCCTTGAAGGAGCCGAACGTGTAGTTCACCCCCGAAGCTTCGTAGCCCGAATGCACCATGCAGTTCGCGCAGCGCGGATTCCCGCTTTCGGTGCCGTAGTTGGACCACTCGACCTCGTCCATCAGCTCCTGGAAGGTATCGGCGTAGCCATCCTGCAGCAGATAGCAAGGCTTCTGCCAGCCGAAGATGGAGTACGTCGGCATGCCCCACGGCGTGCAACGCAGCTCCTTGTGACCCATCAGGAACTCCATAAACATGGGCGAAGCGTTGAACTGCCAGCTCTTCTTACGGTTAGAGAGGATGGCGCGAAACAGCTTGCGGCTCTTGGCCCGGCCGAGAAAGTGGTTCTGATCGGGGGCCTTGTCATAGGTGTATCCCGGCGACACCATCATCGACTCCACACCCGCATTCATCAACTCGTCGAAGTGCTCACGAACAGAGTTCGGGTCGGCGCCGTCAAAGAGCGTCGTGTTCGTCGTCACACGGAAACCGGCATCCACCGCCGCCCGCACACCCTCCATCGCGATGTCGTATCCACCCTCGCGGCAGACGGAGAAGTCATGGTGCTCCTTCTGCCCGTCCACATGGACAGAGAAGGAGAGGTATTTGGACGGCTTGAAGAGGTGCAGCTTTTCCTTCAGCAGCAGAGCATTTGTACACATGTATACGTACTTCTTGCGCGCTACTAAACCCGCGACAATCTCCGGCATCTGCGGATGCAGCAGTGGCTCGCCACCCGGGATGGCGACCATCGGGGTACCGCACTCTTCAACGGCCTGGAAGCACTGCTCCGGCGTCAGCTCCGCCTTCAGGATGTGCGCCGGATACTGAATCTTGCCGCAGCCGGCGCAGGCCAGGTTGCAGCGGAACAACGGCTCCAGCATCAACACGAGCGGGAAACGCTTGCGTCCCTGAATCCGTTGCTTCAATACGTAGCTCGCGACGGTAAGCGCTTGCGATACGGGAACAGCCATCCTGAGATACTCCTTCAACGTGCTCCGGCCCGCGAACCTTACGCCGCGGAAGCCCTCGTTTCAGATGAAGCGGAGGGGCTCTCTGCTTCAGCTGTTTCTCGCTCCATTGCCTTGCGATAGGTCGTCAAGGCGAGCAGCGGAAAGTACTGCTTGTACAAATGATAGCCAAGGTAGAACACCCGCGGGAAGCCCGTTCCGGTGTAGTAACTTTCGCCGTTACGCCCCGGCATCAGCTCGTCCCAGCTGCCGTCCTCGTGCTGCCGTTCAGTTAGCCAGCGCACACCTTTCGCCACGGAATCAGAGCGGGTATCGTTGGCAGCCAGCAGCCCAAGCAACGCCCACGCTGTTTGTGAGGGTGTTGACGGTCCCATGCCGCGCTGCAGCGCATCGTCATAGGTGCCGCAGGTCTCACCCCAGCCGCCGTCCGGGTTCTGCACCATGCGAATCCACTCCGCCGCTTGCTGCACCGGGGTCTCCAGGTACGAGTACTCCATCGCTTGCAGGCCACGCAACACCAGAAAGGTGCCATACAGGTAGTTCACGCCCCAGCGGCCGAACCACGCACCATCCGGCTCCTGCTCGTCCAGAATGAACTGGATGGCTCGCTGCACCGGCTTGTCACGCTTCGTATAACCGTAACCTGCCAGCATCTCCAGGATGCGCCCGGTGATGTCAACCGTTGGCGGATCGATCATGGCATTGTGATCGGCAAATGGAATCGACTCGAAGATCTTCTTCGTGTTGTCCTTATCGAACGACGCCCAGCCACCACTCTTGCACTGCATGGCAAGCACCCACGCGACCGCGCGCTGCTCCACCTCGTGCTGGTATCGCTCCCGGGGATTGTCGACCGCCTTCAAGGCCAGTAGCACCTCGCCCGTATCGTCGACATCCGGTTGATGATCGTTATTGAAGAAAAAACACCAGCAGCCCGCATCGACATTTCTAACATTGTGGGCCCAGTCGCCCTTGTGTCGAATCTCTTTGGAGAGCAGCCAGTCAGCGGCCTTCAACAGCCGCGGATCGGTCTTGGACAGCCCCACCTCTCCTAGAGTGGAAAGCACCTGCGCCGTATCCCACACAGGCGAAAAGGCTGGCTGCATGCGGAAGGTCGGTACCGGGTACTCCGGCGTGCCGTTCGGCTGGTCGATGCCAAGCTTCTCGAACTCATCCATGGCACGAATGAACTGCGGATCGTCCTGCGAGTAACCGAGGTACCGCAGGGCCACCACCGCGTTGAGCATAGCCGGGTAAATGGCGCCAAGCCCGTCCGAGCGCTCGAAATGTTCCAGCATCCAGCGCTCCGCCTTCTTCAGAGCCATCTTGCGCAGCGGTCGCACATGCACCCGCTCCGCCCAGTGCGCCAATCGATCAAGCAGCAGAAAGAAATTGCGCCAGGAGAAGCCCCGGTCCCACCGGAGATGCAGATTCGCGTTCTCACGACCGCCAACAAACAGTTCCTCGATGCCCTGCTCTGGCGAGAGTTTTCGAAACGGTTTCTTCGCGTAAATGATCGAGAGCGGTACCAAAATGGCACGCGACCACGCACTAATCTCGTAAATGTTGAAGTAGAACCAGTCCGGGAACAGGATGATTTCTGGCGGAACGGCCGGCACCGCGTCGTAGTCGTACTGCCCCAGAGCGCAGAGGTAGATCTTGGTAAAGGTGTTGCACTCTACGACCCCGCCCAAGGAGAGAACATTTTCCCGGGCGCGCACCATCACGGGATCGTCGGCCTTCCAGCCCATAAGCTTCAGGGCAAGGTAGCACTTTACGCCATAGCTGACGTTTGAAGGCCCTCCGGGATACAGGCTCCACCCGCCATCGGCGTTTTGATGCCGCAGGATTTCATTCGCGCACCGCTGCATGCGGCCCGGATCTCCCGTGCCCAGCAGGACATGCATGAAGATGTAGTCAGCCTCGAGCATGGAGTCCGCTTCGAGCTCACCACACCAATACCCCTGCTCGTGCTGTTGGCCAAGTAGCCAGGCGACTGAATCGTCGATGGCCTTTTTGACCTGATCCAACCCCAGATCGAGGCGTCCAAACCGGGGCTGTTTCGTTCCTTGTGGGTTCAAACCTGATGCACTCATTCAATCTCGTAGGTGAAAGGGAAGACGCCGGGCGGCAGCTTGCAGCTACGGTGCCGGGTGGAGGGGCGGCGCGGAGGCGATTGCCTGGACGATCTCGGGCGGCAGACCAAAGCGCACGTTCTCGGGCATGACCTCCACCTCGTCGACCGACGAGAAGCCTCGGCTTTGCAGAAAGGCGACAACCTGCTGTACCAAAATCTCCGGCGCCGACGCTCCGGCCGTCAAAGCCACCGTACTCACCGATTGCAGCCACTCCGGCGCAATATCCTCAGCCTTGTCGATCAGATACGATCCGGTACCGAGATTCTGAGAAACCTCGACCAGACGGTTGGAATTGGAACTGTTGCGTGATCCCACCACCAGCACTAGATCGGCACCATGGGCCACGTTCTTTACCGCGGTCTGGCGATTTTCCGTGGCATAGCAGATGTCCTGCGCGTGCGGCCCGGCGATGTTGGGGAAGCGCTTCTTGAGCGCCTCAATCATCGTGGCGGCTTCGTCGAGCGACAGCGTGGTCTGCGTCAGGTAAGCGACCTTGTCCGGATCGGGAACAACCAGCGCCTCGACCTCCTCTGGAGTCGACACGACCTGCGTCACATCCGGAGCTTCACCCTGCGTTCCTTCTACCTCTTCGTGGTCGCGGTGGCCGACCAGGACCAACGAATACCCCTGCTTGGCGAACTTGATCGCCTCGACGTGCACCTTGGTGACCAGCGGGCAGGTTGCGTCAATTACCTTCAGGCCACGCTCTTTGGCACGCTCGCGCACGGCCGGGGAGACTCCGTGAGCCGAGTAGATCACCCGCGCACCCTCTGGCACCTCGTCCAGTTCGTTGACGAAGATGGCGCCCTTTTGCGCCAGGTCATTCACAACGTAGGAGTTATGAACAATCTCCTTGCGCACGTAGATGGGAGCGCCAAAGGTGTCCAGGGCGATCCGCACAATATCGATCGCGCGCACGACGCCTGCACAGAAACCGCGCGGCTTCAGCAACAGGACGCGTTTCGTAGCGGACGCTGGACCGGCTTCCGGTTGCACGTCGACGGGGTCAAGGGTAGATATCGTCACGACCCCTAGTATACCCCCGAACCCCGGCGAAAGAGTCGGTTTTGGACCTCTGCGGAGGGTGCTGAAATGTACCCCGATGCCTGGAGCTAGGTGCGCCCCGAGCAACCCTCATGTGGGCAATCACAACCCAGCGTCGTGGTTCCCTTAGAATCCTCACACATCTGGGAGCAGTACGTGCCTTCGGTGATTAGGCAGCTACAGCTCGGGTGGGCACATTTCTTTGCGTCGGCCATGCGGAACTCCTTGTACTCCTCCTATTAGGAGGCGAACCATCGCGCCACTGTTGCCCCTTGGCTTGCACTGACGTGCCTTTCTCGCCTTTATCGACTTGCTTCCACCATCTGCCGCGCATGCAGGCGCGACGCCTCGGTAAGGCTTGCGCCGGATAGCATGCGAGCAATCTCCTCCACGCGCTCCGCCTCCCCCATAGGGCGCACCCCGGTGCGCGTACGGCCGCCACGCTCACTTTTCTCAATCAGCAGGTGGCTATCGGCAAAGGCCGCGATCTGCGGCAGGTGCGTGATGCACAGCACCTGCTGCGTACGCGAGAGCGCCTTCAACTTCTGTCCGACAGCCTCAGCCGCCCGGCCGCCGATCCCGATGTCTATCTCGTCGAACACAAGGGTCCGCGGCAGTGCCGCTCCACGTTTCCGCTGCAACTTGGCTGCCTGTTCTTCAACCGCTACTTTAAGAGCCAGCATCACCCGGGACATCTCGCCGCCCGAGGCAATCTCTGTCAGCGGCTTCAGGGGTTCACCCGGATTGGTGGCAATGCGGCATTCGATCGCATCCCACCCCGTCGCCGTCCACTGCGCCGACTCCTCCATCGCCCGTACCCCGATAAGGAACCGGGAACGCATCGCCAGCTCGTTAATCTGTCGCTCGGCGACCTTGGACAGCTTCTCGGCGGCTGCCTGGCGCTGCTCCGTAAGCGCTCCGGCGGCCGTCCGGTACACCGCAGCGGCAGCCTCGGTGGCAACCCTCAGCTCTGCGGCACGGGCATCGCGGTTCTCGAAATCGCTCAGCTTGCCAGCCGCAGTCTCGCCGAAGGCCACGACCTCGGCCAGACTCGGACCGTACTTGCGCTTCAAGCGGTCCAGGGCAGCCAGACGATCTTCGATCTCCGCCAGGCGCTCCGGCGAGGCCGTCGCCTTCTCGGCAAAATCCCGCAGGGTCGCCGCAACGTCCTCCACGGCAGCCTGCGCGCTTCGCAGCTGCCCCGCAGCGTCTCTAAAGCTTTCCTGAAAGCGGGCCAGCTCTTCCACGTGCCGGAGCGCACCACCGAGCAGGCTCTCCGCAGAGACTTCGGCCTCGTAGAGCAGATCGAGCGCCGCATTGGCACCCGTGAAAAGCCGTTCCGCATTGGCCAGCAGGCGCTTCTCCGCTTCCAGCCTCTTGTCCTCTTCCGCGTCCGCAATGGCGGCAGTCTCGATCTCGCGCGCCTGAAAGCTCCAAAGATCGATCTGCCGCAGCCGATCGCCCTCCTCACTCTCCAGCGTCGCCAGCTCGGCCTTCACTGCACGCCACCGCGCAAAGGCCGCCGCCGTTGGCTCGGTGCCAATCTGCGCCGAGCGGTCGAGCAGCAACCGCTGCTGCGTCGCATCGAAGGCGATCATCGACTCGGACTGAGCGTGCACCAGTGCCAGCTCCGGCGCGAGCTGTCGCAGGGCACCGACCGTAGCCGGCTGATTATTAACGAAGACCCGGCCTTTGCCGTTGGCACCGATCTCGCGCCGCAGCACGATTCCCTCTTCAGCGGCATCGAGCCCGTTTTCTTCCAGCACCGACGCTGCACCCGGGGTGGCCTCGAATACACAGCTGAGCACAGCCTTCTCCGCGCCGTGACGCACCAGCTCACTCGAGGCCTTCCCGCCGAGCAGCAGCACGAGCGCATCGATGAGGATCGACTTGCCCGCGCCCGTCTCGCCGGTCAGCAAGTTCAGGCCCGGGCCGAACTCGGCGACAGTGCGGTCGATCACCGCGTAATTTTCAGCCCTTAACTCGAGCAGCATTCGGGATCCAACGACCTCAACCTTCGCCACGGCTTCGCCTCGCCAGCGTAGCACGGGGGCGCCGACCGCCTCGTCATCCAGCTAGATGCCCCGCAGCCGCTGGAGCTCGCCCGGGCGGTACACTTCCCTTAGCGTATGACTGCTTTTCTCCTCGCCCCCTGCCTAAGCGGTCTCCGAATGACCGCTCTCTGGCTTCAAGACCCCGCAACCGTCCCTACGGACGCATCTCCAGCCACCGCCGCGGCTCACTCCAGTGCCCTGGGTGACATGCTGCACAACAGTGGTCCCGTCGCGTTGACGGTACTGGCGCTGCTGCTGGTGACCAGCGTCTTTTCCTGGGCGATCATGATCTCCAAATGGCGTTCCTTCAGCGCAGCCGCGGCACAAAATGGAAAATTTGTGCGCGCGTTCCGCAAATCGGGCCGCCTCAGCGAGATTGCCGCGGTCACCGAGCAGTTTCGGCCCAGTCCCCTGGTCTCCGTTTTCAACGAGATCAACGATGAGTACCAGCGCCAGGCAGGCGGTCGCGGCACCCCGCCCAACCCACAGGCGCTCGAACGCGCCGCCCAGACCGCCGCCAGTGAGTCGCTCACAGTGATGGAGAGCCGTCTGACGTGGCTCGCCACCATCGCGCAGATTGCCCCATTCATCGGCCTGTTCGGCACCGTCATGGGCATCATCGACGCCTTCCACGGCCTTGGCACCGCAGGCGCAGCGACACTGCGAGCTGTCGCCCCGGGTATCAGCGAGGCACTGATCACCACGGCCGCCGGTCTCGTCGTCGCTATTCCGGCCGTGGTCGGCTACAACCAGCTCACGGGGCAGCTGCGCGACTTTGCCGCCCGCATGGATGACTTTGGCCGCGAGCTGCTGAATGCAATCGAAAATGCCGCGCTGGCCGCGCCAGCAAGCCAGCCTCAACAGCCGCCTCTGCCGGTTGCTGAGGAGGCGCGCCGGAGGACGTTCTAACCCATGGCCTTCACGACCTCTCGCGGCCGCACGCAAACCTCGCTCGAAGGCATCAACATCACGCCGCTTGTCGATGTGGTGCTGGTGCTGCTGCTCATCTTCATGGTCACGGCGCCGGTGCTGCAGAGCGGCGTCGAAGTAGCCGTTCCGCAGACCCGCACCGTCAACCAGCTCACCGAACAGCACCGTGTTGTCACGCTCGACAAAGAGCAGAACGTCTTTCTCGACGACAAGCCGGTCAACGTTCACGACCTGCCCGCGATCCTGGGTCATGGCAATGACGCCAAGGGGACCGTGTATGTGCGTGCTGACCAGCGAGTCCCCTTCGGTGCCTTTGCGACGGTGATGGACGCGATCAAACAGGCAGGCATCGCGAACATCAGCATCGTCACGCAGCCGTTGAAGTAGCTGATCGAACAGCCCTCGACCGAACAGGAAGCATGAGTCGCCTCGAAGCCATTCACGAAGAACTGCACGACCCGGACCGCCTCGGCGGGGGCTTCGCCGGTGCTGTCGTGCTACATCTGCTGATCGCCGCAGGGCTGATCGCCGCTGCCTACTTGGGCCACAACTCTTCCGAGCGCTGGGGGGAAAACCAGGCCTCCGTAGGCGCGATCCAGGCCTCGATGGTTTCGGCCATCCCGCTGCCCTCCCATGCCAAGCCGGTCCAGAAGCAGGTGCTCGCCTCCGAGGATGAGAACCAGGCACCCCTGCCGCCACCAAAGGAAGCCACGCAACCGCCGCCCCGGCCCACAGACGTGCTGATCAAGGCCAAACCGCCTGCCCCCGCCAAACCGGCGCCCTCACACACGGAATCGGCCGCCAAACCCCAGCCACGAAACACCCCCAGCGAAACTCCGGCCGCCAAACATCCGCAGCCCACGCCCCCAACGCCCAAAGCCGAGACCGGTGAGACCACCGCTACGCAGCTGCCCGAGGCCATCTCGCAGCTGAAAAACGGCACTGCTACCGCCACTGTGCAGGACCGCACCTTCGGTTCCCGCTACGCCTACTACCTTCGGCTGATCAGCCAGAAGGTGTCGCAGAACTGGGTAGCCGGAGAGGCCGACCCGCGCTCCTCGCAGGGCAAGCGGGTGACCCTGCTCTTCGACATCGACCGCGACGGCAATCCGGAAGACGTTCGCGTGGAAAATCGCAGCGGCTCACCCTCGCTCGATCAGTCGGCTATGCACGCCGTCCAGCGGGTGGACGGCTTCGGCCCTCTGCCCGCCGGCAACAAGATCACCATCGAGTTCGCCTTCGACTACAAATCGGGACAGCAGTAGGTACGTATCTCCCGGGGTTCAGCCGCAGTCGGACAGACGAGTCCCCAACCCACTAGAGTGATGACCATGGCAGTAACACCGCACGCACGCCCCCGTTGCATCCCCTTTCTCAAGAGCTTTTCGCCACTCGCCGCCATCTTTGGGCTGCTGCTCGCGACCGGCGTCCAGGCGCAGGATCCCTTTCACCTCGAAACCAGCACCGGGGCTGAGCGCCTGCGGCTTGCCGCGGCAAACTTCGCCTCTGCCCCTGGTTCGCCCGGAGAGTTGACCGAGGCTTTCGACAAAACCCTCTACGCCGATCTTGCCAACGCTGGCATCTTCGACATGGTTTCCAAAAGCATGGAGCCGCAGGCCACGCCCGCAGCGCAGAGTGCGATCAACCTCGGCCAGTGGTCGGCCGCGCCGTCCAGCGCCGCCATGGTCGCCTTCGGCTCGCTCGGCGTCGCAGGCGATAAGGTGCAGGTCAACGGCATACTCGACGACACCCACAACGCCCAATTTCCGCAGGTGTTCGCGAAGCAATATAGTGACACCCCGGACGTCAACGGCGCACGGCAATCGGCGCATCGCTTCGCCGACGACATCATCACGCGACTGGGCGGCGGCATCCAGGGCATCGCCGAGACCAAGATCTTCTACGTCCACTTCACCGGGGACGGCAACAAAGAGATCTGGGCAATGGACTATGACGGGCAGAACCAGCACGCTGTCACCCATCTCGGCGAGATCGCGCTTTCGCCGCGTGTCTCGCCCGACAACTCGCGCATCGCTTTCGCCGCTCTGGGCAAAGATGGCTTCCAGCTGCGCATGTACTCACTGCTGCTGAATCGCATGGTGGCCTTCAACTCGCCGGGCGGCACCAACATCTCTCCCGCCTGGGCGCCCAACGGACAGCAGCTTGCGTTCTCGTCCTCACGTACCGGTGACCCGGAGATCTGGATGTCCGACATCGCGGGTTCGAGCGCGCGCCGCATCACCAGCTACAAGGGGCCGGACGTCTCGCCCACCTTCAATCCGAAAACGGGCGCCCAGATTGCCTGGATCAGCGGTCGCACCGGCCTGCCCCAGCTGTACATCATGGACACGGATGGTTCCGGCGTGCAGCGCATGACCGACAGCGGCTATGCCACGTCACCTTCCTGGTCGCCTAACGGCCAGTTCATCGCCTACGCCTGGAACCGCAAGTATGGCCCGGGTGCGCCTGGCGGACAGGACATCTACGTCATGGAGGTCGCCAGCAAGCGCTGGATTCAGCTGACGCATGACATCGGCCGCTGTGACTTTCCGTCCTGGTCCCCCGATGGCCGGCACATCGTCTTCGCCGTGGGCGGCGGCAGCCGCGGCTCACACCTGGTGACGATGCTAGCGGATGGAACACAACGGCAGGATCTCACGAGCGGATCCTCTGACATGCCGAACTGGAGTTTCCGCTAGGCTGTATCCACATATAGATCCACCCACGAAGACTTCATCTTGATCCGCCCACGAACGATGTCATCTCGACCGAGCGCAGCGAGTGGAGAGACCCCTGTATTTGGGGCCGCCGAGCCTTTTGATGGGATTCGTGGCGTCAAAAATACAGGGGTCTCTCCACTACGCAAGACGATGAAGCCGTCTTGCTCCGGTCGAGATGACATGGCTAAGGCACTTCGAAGCTGCATGAAGACGTATGTGAAAACAACCCTGGCCGTTTACGTCTGTCGCCATGCGATGCAAAGAGGCGAACGGCATACACTGATGCAGTACCGGCCTGTTGATAGCGCCTTCGCTATCCCCGGAGAAAGAAGACGATGATCCCACGGATGTCACGAACATCATCCCACCTGTCCCGAGCGATTCTGCCCCTCAGCCTGGCGCTGCTCACGATGGTGGGTTGCCATAAGAAGACCGCCCCGGTCCCGACGAATGCGCTGCCGCCGGCGACAAGTGGCCCTGCACCGACGGCCTCCATTACGGCGGAACCCTCCGCGATCGATGTCGGCCAATCGGTGGTGCTGAACTGGCGCACGACGAACGCCACGACGGTGAGTATTGATGGGGTCGGCGATGTCGCCGTGAACGGCACGCAGACCGTTTCTCCCGCAACCTCGACCAACTTCCACCTCGTGGCCAAGGGTGACGGCGGCACCACGGACGCCAGTGTCCGGGTGACGGTGCGCGTGCCCCAGGTGCCCTCGGGCAACACCAATACGAGCGACAACGACGCCGGTTCCGATGCCGCTTTCCACGCCAACGTGAAGGACATCTTTTTCGGCTATGACACCTATGAGATCGCTCCGGACGCCCAGGCCAGCGTGGCAACCAGCGCGCAGTACCTGCAAGCGCATCCCCGCCTGCGCGTATTAATCGCGGGGTACTGCGACGATCGCGGCTCTGCGGAGTACAACATCACGCTGGGCGAGAACCGCGCCACCGCCGCCAAGGATGCCCTGGTCAGCGCCGGGGTAAGCCCGGACCGTATCCGCGTGGTCAGCTACGGCAAGGAGCGGCAGTTCTGCACTGAAGAGGCCGAGAGCTGCTACCAGCAGAATCGTCGCGGCCAGTTCTCCATCGACCGGTAAAGCCGGCGTGCAGCCCCGCTTCACACTCGGGCGCCGGATCGCGCAGCCTCACCGCTGCCGCATCCGGCGCCACTTGTTTACACTGTCGCCCAGGAGTTCCCAGGCATGAAGCTTGCCCGTAGTTGCCGTCGTCTTACCCCCGTTGTCCTCGTCTTCGCACTGCTGAGTGCACGCCCGGCCCACGCCGTCAGCAAGGAGATGGTGCAACTGCAGACACAGGTCCAGGAGTTGATCGACAATCTTGCGCGTCTGCAGCAGTCCAACGACCAGCAGGCTGGCGTGCTGAAGGACCTCGTCCAGCAGACCGTCGACTCGGTCAACAAGATGACCGTCGTGGTCAATGGCATGCAGCTGAAGCTACAAAATCAGGGCGACGCGCAGTCCACCCGCAATGATCAGCTCTCCGGCCAGGTGCAGGCCCTTAATGATTCGCTTGACGAGTTGAAGGCCCGCATGGGGCGGATGGAGAAGACGCTTGGCGACCTGCAGAGCCAGGCGCAGTCCAATGGCGCGGCGCTGAGCAATCTCCCCGGCGCTGGTGGGGCCGCGGGCGCTGTTGGACCACGTCCTGCCCCTGCCTCGCCCGCCCCGAACGGTGGCAACGCGGCACCTGGCCCGGACAACGCCGCGCCACCGGCAAGTGGCCCGACCGCGAGTGGGCCGGCGGTTGGCGATCTGTACCGTGCAGCCTATGGCGATTACATGGCTGGCAAATACCCGCTCGCCTCCTCCGAGTTCAACGACCTGATCAAGGCCTACCCGGATGAAAACCTCGCCGGCAACGCCTACTTCTACCTCGGGGAGATCAGCAACCGCGGCGCCAAGCCCAGCGTGGCGATCAAGGACTACGACACGGTGCTGGAGCGCTACCCCGATAACGCCAAGATTCCGGCCGCGCACCTGCACAAGGGCGAAGCGCTGCTGACTATGAAGCAGACCGAGGCTGGCGAGCGGGAGTTACGCGTGCTCGTGCAGCGCTTTCCGAACTCCCCTGAAGCCTCCCAAGCCAAAGCCAAACTTGCGGCGACGGGCGGCACGGCACGTGCCCGTGGGCGCCTCGATTAGCTTCCTCCTCCGAACCTCAGTTGCGGACGTCGCCTAACGCGTCCTCCACCTGTTTCCGCTCCGTCGCCGTAAGCATCAGCCTCGGCAAGCGCGGTAGCCCGCCAAAGTAGGCGTTCCAATCACAGGCATGTTTCAGCCCTGCCGGTCCGAGCGCGGCAATAACAGCATCCCCCCCTGCGAGACGCGTTGCGCGTTCGGCGGAAAGCGCCGGATCACCGTCCTTCCAGGCCGCATACACCTCAAAGCATCCCTGGGGCGCCGCTGCCGCCAAGGCCGGTGCCATGCCAGCCAGCCCGGCCTCCAGCATGGGGGGAGCGGCGTGTGCCGGACCCGCCGAAAGCACCTGAAAACCGACTACCCGCGTTCGAGTCTTCAACGCCGGCGCGGGCGCGGTCTGAACGATCGGAAATGCACCCTCATTCGTTGTCTCTTGAGTTGGCGTGACCGCGGAAGCAGCCATCGTCACCAGCATGCGCCGGGTCACGGCCTCGAAAACGGGCGTTACGATTACCTCACGCCGCACCCCCGCCGTCCTCGTGCGAATGTTTGCAAGCCTCTCAGGGGTAAGGTCAAAGTCCAGCAGACCAAGAACATTCGGGTGACGTGCCATGTCTTCGGCAAGAGGCAATGGCAGCGCGAACGAGGGCGGCGCGGCATCGCTCAGCAAGATCACCGGCAACGGCGAGGAGTCCGCGAAACACTGGTAGAACGCCACAAGCTCCCGTGCGTCATCCCCACGCACCAATCGAGCCCACGGCGGCGGTGGAGCGAGAACAACTGCATCCATCCCAGCATCGTACGCAGCTGTTGCTATCTCGAGTGCCGCCCGCACACTTCCGCGCTGTACCCCGGCGAGCAGTACCTTCTCCTCGGCCGCAGCCCCAGCCACGATCTCGAAGGTTTTCCGCATCTCGGCATCGGTTAGCCCGTCGGCTTCACCGCCCGGCGGTAGAACCAGAAGCCCCGCGATGGGCGCCAAAGAATAGCGCCGAACATTGCTCTCCAGCTTCTCCGGAAAGACCGCGCCTCTGCGAGTGAATGGGCATGCAAGCGGAACAAAAAGACCCTGCAACAGCATACGCACCAGTCTACCGTCCCACCTGTGTCCTTCGCGCATCCGCCGCGTTGTGCTTAAGCCGGCAACACAACTTCCCGTTGCGCGGCATGCAATTCCTGCAGGCAGGCCACGGTGGTCTTGCCCTCCTGCAAGGCCTGGATGCCTTCGATCGCGGCTCGAGCAGCCGCAACGGTGGTGATCATCGGCACGCGAGCTGCCACTGCGGCTC
The DNA here is from genome assembly GCA_964242225.1 of uncultured Acidobacteriaceae bacterium. Lineage (GTDB taxonomy): Bacteria > Acidobacteriota > Terriglobia > Terriglobales > Acidobacteriaceae > Granulicella. The sequence continues at coordinate 2,346 of CAXTAE010000002.1, read as the reverse complement.
TCCGCAAGGCCTGTTCATCGAACACAGCGCCCTGCCCTGTCGGTGTGTTGACGATCAGCTGAATGCGTTCGCTCTTGATCAGATCGACGACGTTGGGACGGCCCTCGTCCACCTTGTACACGCGCTCCGCATGGATGCCCGCCGCCTCCAGCGTCGCGGCCGTGCCGTGGGTAGCCACGATGCGGAAGCCAGCGTTGGTGTACGCGCGGGCGAGCGGCACTAAGGCTTCCTTGTCGCGATCGTTCACGCTGAGAAAAAGCGTGCCCTGCGTCGGCAGAATCAGCCCAGCCGCTGTCTGCGCTTTGGCGAAGGCCTCACCAAAGGTGCGGCCTATGCCCATGACCTCACCCGTGGAGCGCATCTCCGGTCCCAGGATCGGATCGACGCCCTGGAACTTTGCCCATGGAAACACAGGCGATTTTACAAAGAAGTGGTTGCCGGTGCTCAGCTCCTCGCCGCCCGCCAGCTGGTCGGGCAACAGGTCGCGCAGACGCTGGCCGGTCATCAACCGGGACGCGATCTTAGCCAGCTGAACGCCCGTAGCCTTCGAGACATAGGGCACGGTCCGCGAAGCGCGCGGGTTGACCTCGATCACAAACACCTTGCCACGCTGCACGGCGAACTGCAGATTCACCAATCCGATGACATTCAGCGCCAGTGCGAGCTTCCGCGTGTAGCTACGAATCGTAGCGAGCACCTCAGAGGTGAGATCAACCGCCGGCAGCACGCACGAGGAGTCACCGGAGTGCACGCCGGCCTCTTCAATGTGCTGCATGATGCCGGCGATCACGACGTCCTCTCCGTCACACAGGGCGTCGACATCGACCTCCTGCGCGTCTTCCAAGAAATGATCGATCAGCACCGGACGCTCCTGCGAGTACTCGATGGCCGTGGCCATGTAGCGCCGCACCGCATCGTCGTTGTACGCGATCACCATCGCCCGCCCACCCAGCACATACGAGGGCCGCACCAACACGGGGTACGTGACCTCGCGGGCGCCGGCGAGCGCCTCCTCAATGGAGGTAGCCATGGCAGCCGGGGGCTGTGGAATGTCCAAGTCGCGCAGCAGCTTGCCGAAGCGCTTGCGGTCCTCCGCAAGGTCAATGGATTCGGGCGACGTCCCGATGATGGGCACCCCTGCCGCTTTGAGGGGCAGCGACAGGTTCAGCGGCGTCTGCCCGCCGAACTGCACGATCATCCCAATCTCGGCACCAGAAGAGGCTTCGTGCTCATAGACCGCGAGCACATCCTCAAAGGTCAGCGGCTCAAAGTACAGCCGGTCGGAGGTGTCATAGTCGGTAGAGACCGTCTCCGGATTGCAGTTCACCATGATGGTCTCAAAGCCATCCTCGCGCAGCGCAAAGGCCGCGTGGCAGCAGCAGTAGTCGAACTCAATTCCCTGCCCAATGCGGTTCGGCCCCGAGCCCAGGATGATGACCTTCTTGCGCGCGGTCGGCGCGGCCTCATCCTCCTCGTCATAGCAGGAGTAGAGGTACGGCGTGTAGCTTTCAAACTCCGCCGCGCAGGTGTCCACCAGCTTGAAGACCGGCCTCACGCCGAGTCGCTCGCGCGTGGCCCGCACGTGCGCCGCGCCGGCCGTGCCCGGCATGCCGTTCTCCTCCAGTTTAAAGACCGCCGCGAGCCGCTCATCGGAGAGTCCCATGCGCTTGGCGATCTGCAGATCGAAGCCTTCAAGCGCGTCCAGACCGCGCCCAGCCAGCGATGCCTGCTCGTCGGCGATCAACTTCATCTGGTGCAGAAACCAGGGGTCCATGCCTGTCAGCCGAGCTGCTTCGCGTACGGACATCCCGTGCTCAAACGCGTAACGCAGGTAGCTGAGTCGCTCCGGATGCGGGGTTACCAGCCGCTGTGTCTGACGGCGCGGATCGATCGTCTCCGCGCCACTCTTGCCAGTCTCGAGCGAGCGCACCGCCTTCATCAGCGCCTCTTTGAAAGTGCGGCCAATCGCCATCACCTCGCCGACCGACTTCATCTGCGGCCCAAGCACCTCATTGGCGCCCGGAAACTTCTCGAACTGCCACTTGGGAATCTTCACCACAACGTAGTCGATGGTCGGCTCGAAGCAGGCCGGGGTGGCCTTGGTGATATCGTTCTGCAGCTCGTCAAGCGTGTACCCGACCGCGAGCCGTGCGGCGATCTTCGCGATGGGAAATCCTGTTGCTTTCGACGCCAGCGCCGAGGACCGCGACACCCGCGGGTTCATCTCGATCACCGTCATGCGGCCGGTCTGAGGATCCACGGCGAACTGCACGTTGGAGCCACCCGTCTCAACGCCGATCTCACGAATGACGGCAATAGCCGCATCGCGCATGCGTTGGTACTCAC
>CAXTAE010000001.1:108314-773498 GCA_964242225.1 uncultured Acidobacteriaceae bacterium | reverse complement strand
ACGGCACACCGACCTGGCGCGCCAGCAACACGTGCTCCTTGGTCTGCGGCATCGGGCCGTCGGTGGCGGCAACCACGAGGATCGCGCCATCCATTTGCGCCGCGCCCGTGATCATGTTCTTGATGTAATCGGCGTGGCCCGGGCAATCCACGTGCGCGTAGTGACGATTGGCCGTCTCATACTCCACGTGCGAGGTCGAAATCGTGATACCACGCTCGCGCTCCTCAGGGGCGTTGTCGATCGTGTCGAAGCTGCGGAAGCTATTCTTCGGGTTGTGCTTCGACAGCACCTTCGTGATCGCCGCCGTCAAGGTCGTCTTGCCGTGATCGATGTGTCCAATCGTTCCAACATTTACGTGCGGCTTGCTGCGGTCAAACTTTTCCTTCGCCATGATTGTTCTCCGTCTTTGTCTAACTCAAGAAACCACTTGTGTTCTGCGCGCGCCGACTTCCTTCATCGGCTCCAGCGCGCGGCCTCATTGCAAAACTTTGGCTAGCGATCTTTGCCCTGCACCTTGGCAATGATCTCTTCCGAGACCGACCGTGGTGCCTCTTCATACTGCTTAAACTGCATGGAATAATTGGCGCGGCCCTGTGTGGCTCCACGCATGTGGGTCGCGTATCCAAACATTGTTGAAAGCGGAACGGTGGCCCGGATCGCCTGGGTGTTCCCAACCATCTCCATGCCTTCAATGCGACCACGCCGCGAGTTCAAATCGCCGATGATGGTGCCCATGAAGTCTTCCGGCACCGTCACTTCCACCGCCATCACGGGCTCTAGAAGGACAGGCTTGGCCTTGCGGGCTGCTTCCTTGAAGGCCATGGAACCGGCAATCTTGAAGGCCATTTCGTTTGAATCGACGTCATGGTAGCTCCCGTCATACAGGCTCACCTTGATGTCCACCATCTCGTACCCCGCCAACACGCCGCCTGCCATGGCTTCCTGAATGCCCTGATCGATTGGCTTGATGTACTCCTTGGGAATCGTGCCGCCCTTAGTGTCATTGGAAAACTCGTATCCCTTACCCGGCTCGTTGGGCTCAATCCGGATCTTGGCGTGGCCGTAGTTACCGGAACCGCCGGTCTGACGGATGTATTTGCCTTCCGCCTCGGCATTGCCGCGGATGGTCTCGCGATAGTTGACCTGCGGCTTGCCGACGTTTGCTTCCACCTTGTACTCGCGCATCATGCGATCCACGATGATCTCAAGATGCAACTCGCCCATGCCTGCGATGATGGTCTGGCCGTTGGTGATGTCAGTCCGCACGTTAAAGGTGGGGTCTTCCTGCGCCAGTTTGGCGAGAGCAACCCCCATCTTCTCCTGGTCAGCCTTGGTCTTCGGCTCTACCGCTACCTCAATGACCGGCTTGGGGAAGTCAATTGACTCGAGCACGACCGGGTCTTTGGGCGAGCAGATCGTATCGCCGGTAACGATATTCTTCAGGCCCACCGCCGCGCAGATATCGCCGGCCATGATCTCTGTGATTTCTTCGCGTTTGTTGGCGTGCATCTTCAACAGGCGGCCAATGCGCTCTGTCTTACCTGTACGCGGGTTCAATGTGGAATCGCCCGTCTTCAACACACCGGAGTACACCCGGATGAAGATCAACTGACCCACGAACGGGTCCGTCATGATCTTGAAGCCGAGAGCGGAAAGCGGCTCGGCGTCGTCCGCCTTGCGGATGATCTCCACCTCCATATTGTCGGGGTTATGCCCGATCATCGGAGGGATGTCCAGGGGGCTGGGCAGGTAATCGACCACCGCGTCCAGCAGCGTCTGCACGCCCTTGTTCTTGAAGGACGAACCGCACAGCACCGGGAAGATGCTCATCGCGATAGTCGCCTTCCGGATGGCTGCTTTCAGCTCGGCCTGCGTCGGCTCCGTGCCCTCGAGGAAATGGTTCATGAGCACGTCATCGCTGTCGGCAACAGCCTCAATCAGGAAGTTACGCGCCGTTTGCGCCGTCTCGAGCAGGCTCGCGGGAATCTCCTCAACGGAATATTCTGCACCCATCGTCTCGTCATGCCAGAAGATCGCCTTCATGGTCACGAGATCGACGACGCCGAGGAACTTCGCTTCGGCGCCGATTTGAATGTTGATCGGCACAGCGCGAGCACCCAGGCGATCCACGATCGTCGAAGTCGCGTACACCGCGTCAGCGCCGGCTTTGTCCATCTTGTTGATGAAGCAGATCCGGGGAACCTTGTACTTGTCCGCCTGCCGCCACACCGTCTCTGACTGCGGCTGCACGCCGGCAACCGCATCGAAACAGGCCACCGCGCCATCCAGCACGCGCAGAGACCGCTCCACCTCAGCCGTAAAGTCCACGTGGCCCGGTGTGTCGATGATATTGATGCGAATGCCGTTCCAGGTGCAGGTAGTCGCCGCGGAGGTGATCGTAATGCCGCGCTCCTGCTCCTGCTCCATCCAGTCCATCGTCGCGGTACCTTCGTGTACCTCACCGATGCGGTGATTCACGCCCGTGTAGAACAGAATGCGCTCGGTCGTCGTCGTCTTGCCCGCGTCGATGTGCGCCATGATGCCGATGTTGCGACATTTTGCGAGAGGAATTGTGCGTGCCACGGTGTTTGGGTCTCTTCTGTGAGCGCAAGGCTCACGGTTGCTACGGAGTTCGTGTGGTCCGAAGCTCGTACGAGACATCGAACCACGATCTAAGGGGGAGAGCTACCAGCGGTAATGCGCAAAGGCCTTGTTTGCCTCGGCCATGCGGTGCACATCTTCCTTCTTCTTCATTGCCGCACCCCGACCGTTCGCCGCATCCAGCAGCTCGGCCGTCAGCTTGTCGACCATACCCTTCTCGCCACGCGCACGGCCGTAAGTTACCAGCCATCGGATGGCCAGCGAGGTGCGGCGCTCAGGGTTCACTTCGATCGGCACCTGGTAGTTCGCACCACCAACGCGGCGGCTCTTCACTTCCAGCATCGGCTTGACGTTCTCAACGGCCTTCTTGAAGAGCTTGAGTGCCTCATCGCCGCCCTTGGTCTCAAGATTGGTCATCGCCTCATAGAAGATGCTCTGGGCGGTGGACTTCTTACCGCCCCACATCATGCTGTTCACAAACTTGGTGACCAGGGTGGACTCGTAAATCGGGTCGGCTGCGACCTCACGCTTGGCGATGTGACCTTTTCTAGGCATGCTCTCTTCTCTCTTCTTCCCCCGGTGCGGTGACTTCTCACGCTACCCGGGCCTGCGAAATGCGACGGACTGCTGTCTAGGCGGAGAAAAGCATCTTTTCTGCCCGCCCAGGAACGTCAACGAACTCTACTTGGCAGCTGCCTTGGGACGCTTCGCGCCATACTTCGAGCGGCTCTGCATCCGCTTGGCTACACCAACTGAGTCAAGCGTGCCTCGTACAACGTGGTACCGGACGCCCGGAAGATCCTTCACACGGCCGCCGCGGATGAGCACAATCGAGTGCTCCTGGAGGTTGTGGCCGATGCCCGGGATGTAGGTGGTGACCTCAATGCCGTTGGTCAGGCGCACGCGCGCGACCTTGCGCAAAGCGGAGTTGGGCTTCTTGGGGGTCTGCGTGTACACGCGCGTGCAGACGCCGCGACGCTGAGGCGAACCCTGCAACGCAGGCGACGCTGTCTTGTAGCGAGTGGGCGTACGGCCCTGCTTGACGAGCTGATGAAATGTAGGCACTTCGAAACTCCTTGCTTCCCTTTGCTACCCTCTGCTACCCAGCCCCAAAGGCCTGAGTACCCGAAACATCCCTTGTTGTTCGGGCTCGGTGCAGGGCAGCTCTCTCGGCTCTGCTTTGGCGTATACGGACCAGACTGGCCGCACACGCAAAAGGCGGAGGTGATGGGCCTGAAGCCCGGCACACTCCGGCGAGGTTCTGAATCCTGCACGCGGCCGTACTGCCTTGACCACGGTACTACTCATTGCAAAAACTCTTGGTGATAAGCCAGCGACGGTGACCTGTCGTACCCGGGTCGCTGTAGCCCAACCCGAAGACCTGCTCCGTTTCGCCGCCTCGACCCGCATAGCCCATCCCCTTGGGTTCCCGGCGTTTTCTGCCAGGGAGGAGGGTGTCTCAGATTCGATGTGAAGGGGGAGTGGAACTGCCTAATGTCACGGCAGGAACCACGGTTTGCTTCCGTGTGCCTCTGGTACGTCCCCGCAGGCTACTAAGTGATGCGTGTAGCGTGCTTACAAAGGAACGTAAATCGAGCCACATCCCAACCTTTCTAAGGTAGCAATGGTTGCTTCGGCAGTCAAGCGAGAGGGAGCCGTCAGCCTCTATGTCCGTTGCATTTCAAGGGTTCTGCGGCCCGCCACCAGCATCGCCCCTCGGGGGAGCGTCGCTGACCTCGGTGGTACGCTGCGGAGATGATCCGGCCACCTTCCATCTTGCGTCATCGGCGCGCAGCTCTGCTGAGCCTCGTCGCCGCTCTTGCTTCCGCCTCGGCCCATCTTGCCCCCGCACAGTCCCTCGCCGTGGGCGCGACGAATCCCGTGGCCCGCGATGCCCCGCAAACACAATCGGCGGCACAGCGCCAGGCCAGCAGGGCCGACGCAAGGGACGCACGCCAGGTTGTTCGGCCGGCCGCGGTCGCGCTCTCCCCCGACGGAGGCACCGTCGCCTGGACACTCGCCAGCAATCCCGATGCCCGCGAAGGCTCCTCCCTGCACCTCACCTCGGTTGCAGACGCCGACCCTGCCAAAGAGCAGCTCGTCACAGTGGCAGGCGCCACCGATTGCACCTATGCTGACCCGGTCTGGTCGCCGGATAGCAAGACGCTGGCGTTCCTCTCCAACTGCGGCAGCCAGGTGAGTCCCGGCGGGGGCAAGCAGACGCAAATTCTGCTTTGGTCTAAAAACACAGGGCAGACCCGCCAGCTGACCCATCTTGTCGGCAACCTGCAGCAGCTCGCCTGGTCGCCGGACGGCAAACAGATCGGCTTCCTCTTCGTCGAAAATGCTACGCGATCTGCCGGAGCCCTTGACGCCATGAAGCCGTTTGCGGGCGTGATTGGCGAAGACGGCGTTGAGATCCAGCGCGTGAGGACGGTCGATGTTGCGTCCGGACAAGGAATTTGGCTCACGCCAGCCGAGCTGCATGTATACGAGTTCGACTGGGCGCCCAACTCTGTCCAGATTGCTTTCATTGCAGCCGTTGCACCCGGTGAAAACGACTGGTGGGTGGCGAAGCTCTATGTCGACTCCGTCCCGGATTTTTGTCCGGAGAGCTCGAAACCAGGGGCCGTATGCGTGACCAGCAACACCCGTGCGACCCGCATTGGCCCACTCAAACCGATCCTGGATCCGGTTACGGTCGCCGGCTCGCTCCATGGCTTGCAGATCGCGGTCCCGCGCTGGTCGCCGGACGGCAAGCGCATCGCGTTCATCGGCGGCCTGATGAGCGACCAAGGTTCCACCGGCGGCGATGTGTACGTTGTCGACGCGGGGGGTGGTGAACCGACGGACATCACACCGGGCATCGACGGCTCGCCCGTGCATCTCAGCTGGATCAGCGATAGCACGGTGAGCTTCGTGGAGGATCGCCGTGGCCACACCCTCTTCAGTGCCGTGAATGTGGACTCCAAACGCGTTGTGCCAGGCGCCCCGGTGGATTTGGGCGAGGTATCTGTAGGCGGTGGACCGATCAAGGATGCGGTCTCCGTTTCGGAACGCCAGGGAAAAGCACGAACAGTCGCCTTCACCCGCTCGAGCTTCACTGCCCCTCCTGAGGTCTGGACCTACGGTCCGGGTGGCGCGCGGCAGCTGACGCACCTAAACGACGGTGCCAAGCCGATCGCCCATACCGAATCCGTCGAGTGGACCCACGGACCGTACCACGTGCAGGGATGGCTGACCTTTCCGGCCAACTACGACCCCAAATCCGCCAAAAAGTACCCTCTGATCGTCTCCGTGCACGGTGGTCCTTCGGCTTCCATCGCCGCACGCTGGGGTGGCGGCGAGTGGGCCGAGGCCGGCTACTTCGAATTTCAGCCCAACCCACGCGGCAGCTTTGGCCAGGGTGAGGCCTTTACCGCCGCCAACCGCAAAGACTTCGGCTACGGCGACCTGCAGGACATCCTCGCCGGCATGGACACCCTTGAAGCCAGGTACCCCATCGACAAAAGCCGCGAGGGACTGATGGGGTGGAGCTACGGCGGCTTCATGACGATGTTCGCCGTCACGCAGACCCATCGCTTTCGCGCCGCCGTCGCCGGTGCCGGGCTCTCAGACTGGTTGAGCTACTACGGTGAAAACTCCATTGACCAGTGGATGACGCCCTTCTTTGGGGCCTCCGTCTACGACGATCCCGCGATATACGCCAGGTCCTCGGCCATCACCTACATCAAGAACGTGAAGACCCCCACGCTGGTGATCGTCGGCGATCGAGATGGGGAATGTCCCGCGCCGCAGAGCTTCGAGTTCTGGCATGCGTTGCGAGATCTGGGCGTCAAGACCCAGCTGGTCATCTACCCCAACGAGGGTCACGGCTTCCGCGACCCCGAGCACATCCGCGATCGCACGCAACGCACAGCGAAGTGGTTTGCGGACAATATGCCCACGGGTACCAACTCCGCAGACACCGGTAGTTCGGGTTCGGGCAACACGGGCGGACGGTGAAAGGTCCGGGAGTCCGCATGGGGTAATTGTTCCGCCAGCCACTCGTGCAGGCTCTTCTGGCGCGCCGTACATCTGCGGAAGCTCCACACGGCAAAAAGTGCCGATGACGCCTGCCGTGTGGTCCGAGTTGCCTCCCCATCCGCCGGAATCTACACTGGAAGGGCGCACGGAGCTCAGCTCCGGCACGTTTGACACCGTTTCTCTGCCAAGGCAGCGAAGCGGGGAGGTGGAATGCGGCGGTTCGTAGGTCTTCTGTTCTTTCTCTTCTTTGCATTCCCGGTAGGTCTGTCGATCGCGGGCTGTGGGCACGCGGCGACTGTGGTGTACTGCAACGGCTCTGGTTATGGCCTCACCACGGGTGAGGTCAAGACGCTCACGTTGTCATCAAACCTCACCTCCACAGGTGAGTCTCTGAACTACGGCCAGATCGGCTCCGCTCTCTCCGCCTCCGGCGTGGACTGCAACAACAACGCGGTCACGGTGACGCACATCGTCTACTCCAGTACGGATCCGACGATCGCCGATATCAACCCTGGAACCGGCACCGTTTGCGGCGGCACCTGGAACCGCAACACCGGCGGCGGCATCGGTGATTACACCGTGTGCACCCCGCCCGCGCCCTCTAACCAGAACCACACCGCGCTGGTCACCGCCGCGGGTGGGGGCGCAACCAGCAACTCCATCAACGTCTTTGTGCATGCGCAGGTCACCAGCGTGGCGCTCGGTACGCCCTCCGCGGATTGCATCAACGACCCCGCTTCCAATTGCCTCCAATGCAATCCCAACCTAATCGGGGCACCGCTGCCGAACCCCACGCCGGCTGCCTACTCGCCTAATGCGTGCCTTCTGCAGAACCGGACCGAACAGCTGGTCGCACGCGTCTATGCCGGCAACCAGAACATCACCTGCCAGGCAGGGCCTGTTGCCTTCCTGCTGCAAGGCAACGCCAACGTCGCCACGGTAAACGCGCAAGGCATCATCACGGCGGCGCAACCGGGTTCGGCGCTGGTCACCGCCACCGTCTCGAACTCCTCCTCAGCCCTCAATGCTGGTTTTGTCTCCACTTGCCCACCGACGTCCATCACCCTTGCGGCCGTGGGCCAGCCCGCCACTGCCGACAACATCAACGTAGCGCTAAACAGCCCGCAGACTTTCGTGGCTACTGCGACCGCGGTGGATGCCAACGGTCAGGCTGTCACCCTGCAGGGCCTGCAGCTGGAGTTCAACTCCACACTGCCGGTGGACTTCCCCGTAAGCGGCGACGCTGTTTCGGCGCTCTACCCGGGTTCGGCCACTATCACCGCCGTATGCCAGCCTCCGAGCTGCAATCCGGCCCCCTTCAGCCAGATCGGCTACCTGGGCAACGGCGTCCCGGTCACCTCAAACGGCATCACCGTCACTGCGCCCGGCACCAGCTCCGATGTGCTCTACGTGGGCAGCTTGCAGTCGCAGTACCTCGTTAGCCGTGACTTCACCACCGCCAGTCAGGCAGCTCCGCTAAAGCTGCCCTACACGCCGACCTCCATGGTGATCTCGCAGGACGGCAGCACCATCTACATGGGCAGCAGCGGTGGACTGATGACGGTGACTACGACCGCGGGCACCATCTCCGGCACCTACCAGGCCATCCAGGGCGACGTGCTTGCCGTTGCCCCCAATAACAGCTACGCGGTCGTCACGGACCGCAATCGCCAGACCGTCTCCCTGGTCACTCCGACCGGTACGGTGTTCACCAGCTTCCAGGGTGTGGGCACACGGGCCCAGTGGACTCCGGACAGCGCGACCGTATACGTCACCACGAACACCAATCAGCTGCTCACCTACTCCACCCTTCTGGGCTGGCAGGACATCACCACGGCGCAACAGTACACCGATGTTGCCGTCACGGTGCCCAGTGTCGGGGCTTACTTCGCCGGCGGTCTCGCGACCGATGGCCGCACCGTCTGCCCGTCGACGACCTCCGTCAGCATGGGCACCCCACCCACCACGACCAACATCTTCTACCCGCTCGCCGATGAGGCCCCGGTTGTGACCGATCGCCTGGCCTTCACCACCGATGGCCGACATCTGCTCGGTGCAACCGTCGCCGGCGGCGCGCCCACGCTGCAGGACATCGTGGTCACGCTGCCCACCACAACGACTAATGGCTTCACCACCATCGCCCCCTGTCCGCAGTTCCCCGCGACCATCGGTCCCGGTTTCTTCACGGACACGCACACGCCGCATCCGCTCACCGGTATCGCGGCGACAACCATCACCGGGGTAGATCCCGCCGGGAACTCCGCCGTGGCCTTCGTCACTTACGATGTCCCCACGGGTGCAACGAGCAATCTGCTGCCGCTTTACGTACCCGCGACCGGCACTCTGAGCAACGTCACCCTCTCCGGTGACGCCTCGGCTCCCGTGGCTGGGGTATTCAGCACCGACAACACCACGTTCTATGTCGGTACCGCCGGTGACAACGTGGTGCATACCATCGGCGTCACGGGCACATCCGCTACCGACACCGGCGTCATCACCCCCGCACTGCCGTTGGTGAGCGGTACCGGTATCGCCACACCCAACCTGATCGTCCTGCGGGCACGCAGACCGACGGCGTAAACGGATGCTTTGCAAAGAAAGGGCCCGGATCGGTGATCCGGGCCCTTTCTTATTCCCTTGAGAAGCTTCTCTTACGCCCCCGGCTTCAACCGCGCTTCCAGCAGATCGCGGCCAATCGCGTCGAGCACGCCATTCAGGAAGTTCAGGCTCTCCGGAGCCGCGTACCGGCGCGCGATCTCGAGCGTTTCATTGATCACCACGGCTGCCGGGGTGGACGGAAACCCCAACATCTCGGCCGTCGCCGCCCGCAGCAGGTTGCGATCCACGGTGGGCATGCGCTCCAGGCGCCAGTTCTGCGCATGCTTCACGATCAGCGCGTCGACCTCTTCCTCGCGGCGCGTCGCCACGCGATGGAGGTCATCGGCAAAGCCGCGCGTTTCGTCATCCACATCGTCGCGGGACTCCCAGAATAGCTTTTCTACCTCACCGGGCTTCTGCTTACCCAGGTCGCCCTGAAACAGCATCTGCATGGCTAATTCGCGAGACTTGCGTCGGGTACCCATCAGCGACCTGCCCCGACCGCAACCGGCTTCGCGGGCACGGCTGGCTGCCCTGCAAGCTTCTCCCCAATAGAGGCCATCTCGATCGCGGCAACTGCCGCTTCAAAACCCTTGTTGCCGGCCTTCAAACCCGCACGATCCAGCGCCTGCTCGAGCGTCTCGCAGGTCAACACGCCAAAGGCATGGGGCACCCCGGTCTCCTGTTGCGCCTGCCCGATGCCGCGCGCCACTTCGGTGTAGATCGCCTCGTAGTGGGCCGTCTCCCCACGCAGCAGCACACCCAGCGTGATCACCGCATGGAAGCGCTTCGTCTCCGCCAGCGTCCGGGCCGCGGAAGGGATCTCCCACGCCCCCGGCACGCGCACAATCTCCACGTCGGCCTTGCTCGCGCCGCTGCGGTACAGCCCATCCAGCGCCCCCTGCAACAGACGATCCGTGATCACGGCATTCCAGCGCGCCACCACGATGGCAAAGCGCTTCCCTGCCGCGGAAAGATCACCCTCGATGGCAATCGGTCGCCCATGTGCCGGATTCTGCGACTCCCAGAAGCCCACCGTGAACCCCGGCAGCAGCTCCACGCTGAACAGCCGCGAGTTCCAGTGCGTCTCCGCGATCTCGCCCAGCTTGGCATCTGCACTTGACGTCGACGCCCACGCTTCCACCGCGGCGCGGAGCGCATCGAGCTGCGTTGTTTCCACCAGCAGAGCGGGGACCGCCGGCGCTCGCCCGGTCACAAGCTCCAGATTGCCCACTGGCGCCAGAAACGCCGCTCCACGACCCGCACCGTCGTCCCAGCCGCGGCCGTCCTCGAAACCCAGCTTGCGCAGCAAGTCCGTGAGCCGCGCGAAGGCCTCATCGGAGGCTATCGGCACGATGCTCGTCATCCCCTTAATCATCTCTTCATTGTACGTCTCGCCCCGGGGCAGAAACCGTGCGCGCACTCGTCGATTCCGGTCAGAAAGCCGCAGCATTTCGCTATGCTGGGAGGGTGAACTCGCGTGCCGTCTCCCGCCTCCGTGCCTCGCTTCGTCTCGCTGTGCCCCCCTCCCTGATCGCGTGTCTCTTCGTCGCCGGTTGTTCCAGCCCCGTGGCGGCGACGCGCAGCGATCAGGCCGATCAGCGGGCGCTCGTTGCCACCGAGCGTGAGCAAATGGAGGCCGTCGCGCCGCCCAGCAAAAGCCGCTACATGGCGGTACACAGCTATGATGGCTGGGAAAATCCCTATCTCACCGTGCAGCCTGCCATGGTCACCATCCACCTGCTGCGCGCTGACGCGAACACCAGCTCGTTCGGCGTCGGTGGCATGCTGCGGCCCCTCGGGGCCCGTCGCGAAGACTTGAGTGTGAGCCCCGGGCAGCTCGGTGAGGCGATTGCCGCCATCCCGCAGAGCTCCTGGCCTTACGGCCGCGTGGTAGCCGTGGAAGAAGCCCACAAGACGCCGACCTCACAGGAACCCATCGTGCGCCGCAACTTGGAGGCAACCGTCGGCACCCTCAATGATCTGGGCATCGTGGCGTATGACCTGGTCGAGGGCAACCTCCGCTAGGGGCTGCTGGTCTAGGTTGTTGGTTCTACGCGACCAAGGTCGGTCACGTCGCCCAGCATCAACTCAGACCTCACCAACTCTTCATCCCTGACCGAACGGGATCTGCAACCCACAACCTAGAACCAACCCCTACGCTCCCCCGTGCCGCACATCATCCCCGCGCACCCAAAAAATCACGTCTTCCGCAATGTTGGTCGCATGGTCACCCACCCGCTCCAGATTGCGCGAGATGACCAGGGCGTTCAGCGCCTGGGAAGCGCACTCCGGGTGTTCGGTCAGGTACTTCGTCAAGGAGTGGTAGGCATTGCGGTTCATGTCATCTACCTGGTCGTCGAGCGTGAGCACCGTGCGCGCCATCTCCGCATCCGCTTCGATGAATGACTGCAACGCCTTGCGCACCATGGCCGAGGAGAGCACCGCCAGCTTGGGAATATCAACCGGGATGTCCGTGGACTGCAGGGTACCCAGATCCTTTACGCGGTTCGCGATGTTCACGGCCTGATCGCCGACCCGCTCCAGGTCAGCGTTGATGCGAATCACGGCAAGGATGAAGCGCAGATCCACGGCCATCGGCTGCTCCATGGCGAGCAGGTCCAACGCCAATTGGTCGATCTCGCGCTCCATGCGATTGATTGCCGGCTCGGACAGCAGCACCAGATCGCACAGCTCGTTATCGCGCTCGGCATAGGCAGCGGTGGCGCGCGTGATGGCCTGCTCCACAAGGCCGGCCATCACCAGCAAACGTTCTTTCAGGCCATCAAGGGCCTGGTGAAATCTGGTTCGCATCAGCCGAACCTCCCGGTGATGTAGTCCTCCGTCCGCTTGTCGGACGGGCTGGTAAAAATTTTGTGCGTTGAATTGAATTCCACAAGCTTACCGGTTAGAAAGAACCCGGTCTGTTCCGCAACGCGTGCCGCCTGTTGCATGTTGTGGGTCACGATCACAATGGTGTACTGCGCCTTCAAATGAAAAATCAGATCTTCGATCTTGGAGGTAGATACGGGGTCGAGCGCGCTGGCTGGCTCATCCATCAGCAGCACCTCCGGGTCTACCGCGATGGCGCGTGCGATGCAGAGACGCTGTTGCTGTCCACCGGAAAGGCTCGCTCCGGACTTCCTCTTCAGATCGTCCTTGACCTCGTCCCACAGGGCAGCCTGCTTGAGCGAGCGTTCCACAACCTCATCCAACACTCGCTTCTTGCCGTATCCGTTCAGCTTCAACCCACTTGCGACGTTGTCATAGATCGACATCGTGGGAAACGGGTTGGGCCGTTGAAAGACCATGCCCACGCGGCGCCGAATCTCGACCGGTGCGGAGCCCTTATAGATGTCCAGGTCGCCCATCATCACGGTGCCTTCGGCGCGGGCGCCCGGCGTGGTCTCATGCATGCGGTTCAGACAGCGCACGAAGGTGGATTTCCCGCAGCCCGAGGGTCCAATCAGCGCTGTGGCGTTGTTGGCCGGAATATGCAGGCTCACGTCCTTCAACGTGTGCACGGGGCCGTACCAAGCGTTCAGGTTCTCGACCCGTATATCGACTCCCAACTTACCGTCCTCCCTTGAGCGTTCCGCGGTTGGCGAAGATACGCACCGCAGTCACCGAAAGCATGATCAGAATGATGAGCACCAACGCCCCTGCCCATGCCAGCCGATGCCACTCGTCATAAGGCGAGATGGCGTACGTATAGATCTGCAGGGGAAGCGCGGCGATGGGCTGCCCCACCTTGAAGCTCCAAAACTGGTTGCCAAAGGCCGTAAACAGCAGCGGCGCGGTCTCCCCGGCGACTCGCGCAAATGCGAGCATGCATCCCGTGATGATACCCGGCGACGCCGTGCGCAGGCTGACCGAGAGCACCGTCCGCCAACGCGGCACACCCAATCCAAGAGCCGCTTCGCGCAGAGACGAAGGCACCGTGGCCAGCATCTCCTCCGTTGTGCGTGTGATCGTTGGCACCATCATGATCGCCAGCGCGACGCCGCCGGCCAGGGCAGAAAAGTGCTGCTGCTTGGTAACGATCAGCGCATAGGCCGCGATGCCCATCACAATCGAGGGCACGCCATTCAGTACATCGGCCGTGAAGCGAACGATGTTCGCGAAGATGCCGTTGCGGCCATACTCCGCCAGGTACACACCGGCCCCGATGCCCAGCGGAATCCCGAAGAGGCTGGCGATGCCCAGCACCACCCCCGAGCCGACGATCGCATTGGCCATGCCGCCGCCTGCTTGGCCTACGGGCGCCGGCGTCTTGGTAAAGAACGCGAAGTTGAGCGAGCTTGCGCCCTTGTAAAGCAGGTAGCCCAGAATGGCCACGAGCGGCACCAACACAATCACGGTGCTGAGTACGGAGAGACCCGTGACAAGGAGGTCGGTGAAACGACGCCGACGATCCAGCCATCGCGTGTCGCGCGGCGTCCGGGGCGTGGCCGCGCCGGGTCTGGCCGCCTGTGGCGAGGGTGCAGGGGGCGCCGTCATCGGCGGGACCGGGGCCACCACCGCTGGCCGCGAAATCTCGCCGCCGCTGTCTTCTTTGAGTGGGTACTGTGGAAGGGTGCTCATGCCACCGCCCTCGCCGAGTTGCCGCGCGTCACCGCCCAGATCAGCAGCCGGGCAATCGCGTTCACCACAATCGTTACCAGAAACAGTGCAAGGCCAATCTCGATCAGAGCGCTCAGATATAGGTCACCCGTCGCCTCGGAGAACTCATTCGCGATCACACTCGCCAGCGTATACGCCGGGCTGAAGAGGTTTTTGCTGATGTCGGGATGGTTGCCGATCACCATTGTGACCGCCATCGTCTCCCCGAGGGCACGTCCCAGGCCCAGAATCACGGCGCCAACGATGCCGATGCGCGCATTGCGCAGCACCGCCATGCGGATCATCTCCCAGCGGGTCGCCCCGAGCGCCAGTGCGGCCTCCCGCTGTGAGTCCGGCACCGCCCGCATCACGTCGCGGCTGATGGAGCAGATCACGGGAAAGATCATGACGGCCAGAATCAGACTCGCACTCAGAATGCCCACGCCAAAATTCGGTTCGGTGAAGAGCCCCGTCCAGCCCAGCGTCTTCTCGAGCACCGGCCCCACCTGATCGCGCACGATCGGCACCAGCACAAACACGGCCCAGAGCCCGTACACCACCGAAGGGATCGCAGCCAGCAGCTCAGTCAGAAACGCGATGGGGCCACGCAACGGAATCGGGCAGATATCCAGCACAAAGATAGCCACCGCGATTGAAAGCGGGACGGCGATCGCGGTGGCCAGCAACGACGTCACCAGCGTGCCGTAGATGAACGGCAAAGCGCCAAACTGCCCATTCACCGGATCCCAGTTGCTCGTGCCGAAGAACTTCCAACCGAACGCATGGATCGAGAGCCTGGCGTTATCGGTCAACACGAAGACGATGAGCAGCACGATCACGATCACGCTCAGCGCACACACGATCATCAGGGCGTTGAAGGACGAGTCCGCCCTCTGCCCACTACCGCGGCTCAGCAGAAAACGCCGCACCTCCGACACGGCCGGCGTGCCCGTCTGCCCAGACAATTCGGATGCGCTCTGGCTGGAGCCAGACACAGGCGCGAGGGAGGCATCGGGCGCTTGCGGCGTGGGTACGGAGGTTCGAATCGGATCAGCCATGGGATCTTGCACCGTCAAAGGCAGATGCTATGGGGCGCTACCTCAACCCGTGTTGTAAGGCTCCGGGGTTCTGTCGTTCCGGCAGTCCAGCGGTGAAAACGAAGGAGATGCCCCCTTGGGGACGGGCCATAGCCCATTCCCGGGGGCAGCGTTACTGAATTTTGTCGATAGCCTGCTCCACCTTGGCAGCCACCGGCGCCGGCAGAGGCGCATACGTCATCGCCGCGGCTTCGCCTTCCCCGTTCTTCAGCATCCAGTGCAGAAAGTCGACCATCACCTTGCCCTTGGTCTTGTCCTCCCACTGCGCCGGGATCAGCAGCCAGGTGAATGAGGAGATCGGGTAGGAGGTCGCCCCGGGTGCATTGGTAATCGACACGCGGAAGTCTGCCGGCATGTTCTTCGCCGTCGCCGCGGCTGCGGCTGTGACGCCCTCAGTGGACGCCTTGACATACTTGAAAGCGGCGTTGCGCACCAGCCCAAACTCCATCTTGTTCTGCTCGGCGTAGATCAACTCCACATAGCCGAAGGAGTACTGGCTGTTGCGCACCATGCCAGCAACGCCCTCGTTGCCCTTTTGGCCAATGCCCACCGGAAACTTCACGCTGGTTCCTCTGCCGATCTGCTGCTGAAACGCCGGCACCACTTTGGATAGGAAGTCGGTAAAGATATAGGTAGTACCCGATCCGTCTGAGCGGTAAACGGGAAGAATGTTGTGATCCGGCAGCTTCACGCCCGGATTATCGTGCTGAATGTTCGAGTCGTTCCATTTCGTGATTTTGCCTAGATAGATCCCGGCGATCACCTCCGGTGCGAACTTCAAGTCACCCGAAACCCCCGGCACGTTGTACACCGGCACCACCGCGCCCAGGACCGTGGGAAAATGCAGCAGCTTCACCTTGGAGTCGCTCAGCTGCTGATCGGTCATCGGCCCGTCAGAGGCACCGAAGTCGACTATCTTGCTCGACACCTGGCGGATACCCGCGCCGGAGCCAACCGACTGGTAATTGATCTGCACCCCAGGGTGCTGCTGCGCGTACTCCGAGAACCACTTCGAATAGATCGGGTTGGGAAAGGTCGCCCCGGCGCCGGTCAGGTTCTGCGCGACCACGGGAGCCGCAGCGGTAAGGGCCAGCAGAGCGGCTGAGATCAGTTTGGCTTGCACGGTGAGGGAGCTCCTGGGGTGAATCGTACCTACGCAAAAGTTCTCGATTTGAGCCCACAACGCCGAGCTCGCTGCCTGAAAGGGGCCGTCTCTTCATGCATGCCGGGTGCTCCCATGGTGAACACCCGGCACAGTGCTGCAGCCTACAAACCCTTATGGGATGTAGTACCGCATGCTGACGTGGATCATGTTGTCCTGCGCGCGCGGTCCGGTAGGCGCTGGTACCGGCTCAAATGCCGCCGCCGATGCGGTGGTCGTCGTGCCGGACCACAGGTTGCGCTGCACCAGCGCGTAGGTCGCCTGATACTGCAGACGGCCATACGTCGGGCTGTTGACGATCCGGTACGTGAACCCGATCATGCCCTCCTGGATGTAGCGGGTCGGGGAGGCGCAGTTGGCCGAAGCGATGCCGCCGCCGGAGTTGTTGATCGCCGCCGCCGGCGGCAGGGCATAGCAACCCGCGTCGTTCAACGTCCGCACGCCATAGCCAATGCTCTGGCCGGCAAAACCGCCCGTCGTCACCGTATACAGCGTGCGCTGCGCATACTCGCCACCGTAGTAGGTGTAAATGTCCAGCTTCTTACCCTCGTGCGTGACCAGCGAGAACAACCCGTGGTAGTTGCGAATCGGCTCCAGCGTTCCATTCGGTTTCACCGTTGCATCAGCCAGCTGCGAAGACCCATAGCGGCCCACACCCGGACCCGCCATCGCCTGCACACCCACCTCTACAAACTTGCGAGCCTGGAAGCGCATGGCCCCGAATACCCCGCCAGCCTGAGCCGTGTTGCTCTGGTACGGCGCGCCCGGCACAAACGTGTACGCAAGGGTAGTGCCAGTGCCGCTCGTGCTGAGGATCGGGTAGGAGTAATCACGCATAAAGCGCGCGATCCCGCCCAACTCGATATGCCCATGGGGGAAATCAAAGGCCGCCTTCACGATTGCGTCCGGCGCCACATTGTTTGCATACGTGGTCAGCGCGCCCGTAGAAGCCGTGTTCCCCGCACCGACGTTCCCGGCACCGTTGTACAGGCCACCGCTCTGCCCGGGACCGCCGAAGAAGAAGTTGGTCGGTACGCCCGTACCACCGGCTGTGAAATTGGTGATCTGGGCCTGTTCCGCCGCCAAAGCCAGCGTAAATGTTCCCGTCTTCGGATCGCCAAAACGCTGCTGCAGCCGAAGTCCGGGCTGACGCGTCCAGTTGAAACCCACCATGTACGACGTATCGACCGTGTTCGGAATCACCTCGGTCCGGTTGTCGGTACCGCGCGCGTCCTCCGTCACCAGTGACCACATCTGGCCGCCCGTGATCCGGGTGCCATGGGCGTTTTCGCCCTGGCCCCAGGCCTGGCGCACACGGAAAACGTAGCTGTCGCTCTGGTTGTTATTCGACGCCGTCCCTGCACCGAGAAAGTCGCTCTCAAAGTAGCCCGCGAGCTTGTAGCTGCCCGCATCACCCGAGAACAGCGCACCCAGACGGGTCTGCCGCGCCGTAAAGTTCAACTCGCTGACGTGTCCTTGCGTCGCCGAGGGGAACGGAATGCTGTTGAACGGTGTATTGATGTCGGAGTTTACCGAGCGCTGACGCCAAACGCCTTCCAGCGCGAAAAACGCCACTGGCTGGATCGTCACACCTTTGTAATGCAGCAAGGACGGCGAGTTTATCTCCTTCTCTGTGCGCGCCTGGTTGGCCACCACGGTCTCGGTCAGCGTCTGGTCCTTCGTGGAGAGATCGCCGACAGAGGTCTTCAACTGCTGGACGTCTTGCGCGTTCTGGGTCGCCTGCTGCGCCGCCGCGGAGGTCGATGCCGCCGCCGAAGCGATCTGCGACTGGGCGTCCGCCACACTCTGCTGCGCCTGCGCTACCTGCGCGTCGCGGGCCGTGAGCTGCGACTTCAGGTTGTCGATCTGCACCTGCTGACCGGACACCTGCTCCCGGAGCTCGTCGAGCTGCCGTGCTGTCTGATTCACCACCGGCTTGCGCTCCACACGACGCGCCGTCTTGTGCTTCCGGTGTACTGGCTTGGTAGCCGCCGATCTCTGCGCCCCGCTGGTGCCGGAGACAAGCAACGCTGCGACCAGCGCCGTCATGACTTTACTGTGCTGTTTCATCGATCCTCGAGTGGAAGAGCTCGCAAAGACAGGGCACGATGTCCTCGTGCGGCTACTGATCTTGTTGGCTCTTGTGAGACCAATGTTCCCACAACGCAGTTGAATAGGGGGAGAAGCGAATGTGAACAGAGGGTTAAAACTGCAACATTCGGGGACTAGGCATTGCCCACTGAGGGGATCTCCGCTCCGTCTGCCGCGCTGGACTCCGGCCACCCCGCACACGGCAGCGTGAAACAGAAGCTGCTCCCCTGCCCAAGCTCGCTTTCCACCCAGATGCGGCCGTGATGCGCCTCCACAATATGCCGGGCAATGGCCAGCCCCAGACCGGTGCCGCCCGACTCGCGCGAACGCGCCTTGTCCACCCGGTAGAAGCGCTCAAACAGCCTCAACTGGTGCTCCATGGCGATGCCCGCACCAAAGTCCCGCACGCGAAACTGC
This sequence comes from uncultured Acidobacteriaceae bacterium, assembly GCA_964242225.1. Lineage (GTDB taxonomy): Bacteria > Acidobacteriota > Terriglobia > Terriglobales > Acidobacteriaceae > Granulicella. Next base: position 754,904 of record CAXTAE010000001.1, on the reverse strand, counting down.
ACCTCGGGCAGGGTATCGGTGCCGGGCTGCGCGACGACCCAGGCGGCCAGCTCCACAACCGGCCAGTTCTCCAGCCCGCGTCCATAATTCAACGCATTCTCGACCAGATTGCTCAGAATTTGCAGAATGGCGTCCGCATCGGCAAGCACCTCGACGTCCGGCACCTCCCCTCCGATGGCCAGGGTGCCGCCCTTCTCTTTGAATAAACCGGAAACCGCCTCGACGCACTCCTCCATCAGCCAGGAGACCGCGATCGGCTCGGGTTTCAGCTTCTGCTCGCCGCTTTCAACGCGGGCCAGCGCCAACAGATCATCCGTTAGGCGCCCCATGCGCCGCGCGCTCTTCAGGATGGCTTCCAGAAACTCACGCTGCCGTTCGCCCGCACCCGCGGCCGTTGCCGGCGTCGCGTCCTCCTCCGCCTCTTCCAGCAGCATCTCCACATACCCTTGGATGGAGGTCAGCGGCGTGCGCAGCTCATGGGAGACATTGGCGACAAACTCACGCTGGGTGCGCTCCACCTGCTCGATCCGGCTGATGTCATGCATCACAATCACCGCGCCGCCGCCCGGCATGGGCGCTGCCGTCACCTCGACAATGCGGCCGGGCAGCACCGTCACCGGACGCCGCTCCACCAGCTGCCGCGTCTGCAGGGCGATTCCCACGCACTCCAGTACCTCCGGCGCGCGCACCGTCTGCACCAGGGAGTGACCGGTGCGCACGGAGCCATGGGCCTCCTTAACCAACACCTGCATGGGCCGATTCGCCCAGGAGATTCGTCCCGCGGCATCGATGGCCGTCACGGCGTCCTGCATGGAGTCCAGCAGCGCTTCCAGCTTGCGCCCGCTATCCCTCGCAGCCTCCAGTTGCGCCGCCAGTCGCGGCGAAGCCGCCAGCAGCGCATCGGCTACATCCCCCAGTTCGCGCATCTCCTCAGAGGCCGGAATGGCGGGAATCGCCGCAGGTAGCTGGTCGAGGCCGCGGTACAGATAGTCGGCATGATCGCCCACCCGGCGGGAGGCACGCATAGCCACAGCCGCGGTCACAATCGCGCTGCCAAGGGCGGCGACCCACAGGTGTGGGGACCAAAGCAGTACCGCGCACAAGGCAGCACAACCGACACCCGACCAGAGCAGGACGCTGCTGAAAAGGCTGGAACGACGGCTCGGCATAGGGGAAGTCTAACTGCACCTCCGCAGGCCGTATCAGGCGATCGGTGCGCCGTCAGCGAGGGCCGTGGCGCGGGTCGTCGGCACATCAAAGCGGTACCCGGCGCCACGCAGCGTCTTCAGGAAGCGTGGGGTCTCCGGTTCAGCCTCAATCTTCTCCCGCAGCCGCCGCACATACACATCCACACTGCGCGGGGTCACAAAGCGCGAATCGCCCCACACCGCGTCCAGCAGCTGGTCCCGGCTGAAAACCCGGCCCGGATGCCGCGCGAGGTACTCGAGCAGACGGAATTCGGTGGTGGTCGTCGTGATCAGTTCACCCCGCACCCGCACCTGCATGGAGCCGGAGTCGATCTGAAGATCCTCCACGGTCAGCACTAAGGAGGCCGCCTCGCCCGGACTCTCTGAACGCCGTAGAACAGCGCGCACCCGGGCCAAAAGCTCCCGCACAGCAAAGGGCTTGACGATATAGTCGTCCGCGCCCAGTTCCAGACCCAGCACGCGATCGTCCTCGGAAGCACGCGCGGTCAAGAAGATGACCGGCACGGTGCCCGCCGTGGCACTGCGCCGCAGCTGACGGCAGATATCCAGGCCACTGCCGCCGGGAACCATGATGTCCAGCAAGAACAAAGAAGGACGCTGCCGTTCCGCATCGGCCACCAGCGTGCCCGGGGAGACGTACATCTTGACGAGGTAGCCCGCGCTCTCCAGCCGGTACTGGATCAAGCGGCGGATCTCCGCATCGTCCTCTAGCACAATGATGGTCTGACTCAACGGAACTCCTGCGGGCCTGAGGACACGCCTCCGTCTAACATAGCCGCCGCGTGCGGGCCATTTGCTAACAGCGCGTGAAAACCGAGACGATACAGCTACAGTACCTGCGTAACCTCTTCGGTTACTTTCGGGGGAAACTTTAGAGCCGCCTGTCTTGCTTCGCGACATACGGATGTATATTTCGGGTAGGTATCACCTTTTCGTTGTAAGCACGCGTTGCAGTCAGTTGCAGTGGTCTGTAGCCGGGAGGCTTTTGTATGCGTTCTAATGTTCTTGCCCTGGCAGCTATGCTGCCGGTGGCCGGCTTACTGTCCGGTTGCGCGATGGGGACGCAGGGTGCCAGCTCTGCCCTGGCAAACCCAGCCGTAAAAAGTGTCTCTGGCAAGGCCTTTGGTGGTCAGCAGGCGGTGTCGAATGCCTCGATTGTTGTCTACCAATACGGCAACACGGGGTACGGCTCGGCCGGAACCCCGGTTGCGACGACCACCACTGATAGCGCCGGCAACTTCAATCTCACCTACACCTGCACCGACAATAACGCTCCGGTTTACATCCTTTCCATCGGCGGGCAGCCTGGCTTGAACCTGGCCAACAACCCGGCGATCGTTCTGGGTGCCGGCATCGGCAGCTGCGGCACGTCGGAAACCGGCTATGTGACCATCAACGAGATCAGCACGGCCGTGCTGGCGTTCTCCCTGTCTCATTTCTTTTCGACAAACAGCAGCGACACCTACACGAGCGATCACTTCGGGTCTCCGGCCTCTCTCACCTCGGCGATCACCCGGGTCAATAGCGGTCTTATCCCGACGATGTTGGATACCCTTAACGGTTTTCCGCATCCCTCGACAGCCACCTTCACCAATGAGACTGCGAAGATCATCACGATCGCCGATATCCTCGGCGCCTGCGTAAACTCGGTCGGCCCGGGTTCCCCGGCCTGCACCACGCTGTTCGGCAACACCACCCCGGCCAGTGGCACGGCGCCCGTGAACACCCTGGAGTCTGCTGTAAACATGGCGCTGAACCCGGCCGCTAATGTCACGAACCTCTACGCCCTCGTGCCGCCTTCCGGTTCCAGTGCCTTCGCCGGCAGCCTCCCTACCCAGCCAAGTGACTTCAGCATCGCTGTTAGCTACACGGCACCTTCGCTCGGGCTGGGCATCGATCCCTTCACGGTCTCTACCCTGGACATCGACACCTCTGGCCGTGTCTGGTTCCCGACAAACGTCAGCGCGCCCGCCGGAGCAGCGTACTTCGATCCAGCCAGCGCCAGCTTTAGCCAGCCGTTCACCGCCGTTGGCCTGGTACGCCCGGAGCAGGTCGTGGTCGATATTAATGGTGAGGCCTGGGTCAATGATACGGAGTCCAGCTTTGTCGCCGGCTTCCCGGCTCCTCCGCCGGCCATGACAACCCCGACCTTACCGAACGTGCTTACCATCCCGGGTACGACCTCGACGGCCCTTACGGTGCTGGACGACAACAGCTTGCGTTTTGCTGTGATTAATACGGCTACGGCTACGCCGGCCTTTGCCGCCATCACCGGCGGAACGCTGTACACCGAAATCCCGAATACGACGCCCCCGGGTTCGCAGGGCTACATCGGCACCAGCCTCGCCGGGGACACCATCGGGGGCACCGCCGCTTCAGCGACCGACACCTACACCCCCAACGTGTTCGACCTGTACATTGCACCGAACGGAGCAGAGCAGGCTGCCCTCTTCCAGGCCTTTGCCGACTCCGGTCAGGTGGCTTTCACCGGAACCAATTACGTCTCGACGCGTGGCGGCTTTAACGCCCCCGCTGACGGGCTGTGCGTGTTCAGCCTGCAGAACTGCTTTCCGTTCGCCAACCAGTCCGCAAATCGTCATCCGACCAGCTTGGCCGTGGACGGTAGCGGCGATCTCTGGCTCTCTGACGGTTACACCCCCGACGTTCAGGTAGTCACCGACAACAACGGATCGTACTTCAACGCGAACGGCGCCGTGGCCAACCAGCCCCTCGCTCACGGCGCCAACGACGGCGGAACGCTGAAATTCCCAGGCGGCATCGGCGTCGACAGCACCGGCAACGTGTGGGTGAGCAACATCGGCTGCGTCGCAGCAGGATGCACCCCTACCCCGTTCGTCCTCACGGAGATCATCGGTGCGGGTGTGCCGACGATCAACCCAATCGCCGCGCAGGTGGTTCTGAACAGCTCACCCGGCGTCGAGCCGAGCCTGAAAAGCCTCACCGCGAAGGCGAAGTAACCTCCTTCCCCACACCAAGAGGGCTCGCTTCGGCGGGCCCTCTTTGCGTTCACCATCTCCGCATAGAGCCGCCACCCGTCGTACACTGGGCGGGCACGCTGCTGGAGTACCTCGTGCACTACAGGAGAGCCGAGCGATGACCAAGGTCGATCTCACGGACTGCGTCACAGCTCTGGGCGACCTCACCCGCCGCGACAGCGAGGTCATCGTCGAAACCATGTTCGACGCCATCGTGGGCGCGCTCAAAGCCGGCGACAAGGTGGAGGTTCGCGGTTTCGGCAGCTTCCGTACCCGACAGCGCAACCCGCGTACCGGGCGCAACCCGAAGACGGGCGTCTCAGTCGCTGTGCCCGCCAAGAAGGTTCCCTACTTTAAGCCGAGCAAGGAATTGCGCGAGCTCATCGGCGCTTCGGGGCCAGCGGACGAGGAACTGCCGCCCAGCTGAGGGACACAGCCCCTTGTTAGGGCTCGGTTGCCGTTCACACTACATGACGGCACACGCCTGCCCCGCTCCCATCCGTTCCCACACCCTGTGGTCCCCCTTGTGAGGCGATGTCTACACCTGCTATTGAGACCCTAGGCCTGTGCCGGTCATTTCAGGGCATCAACGCCGTCGATGGGCTCGACCTCACCGTAACGGCTGGCCAGTTCTTCGGCTTCCTTGGTCCCAATGGGGCCGGCAAATCCACCACCATCAAGATGCTCACAGGGTTGCTTGCGCCCACGGCCGGCACCATCCGCATCTTCGGCCAGGATCTGCTCGCGAACCCGATCGCCGTAAAGCGCGAGATCGGTGTCGTGCCAGAGGGCATGGCGCTCTTTGGACGGCTCACGGCCCCTGAGTATCTCCAGTTTGTGGGACGGATGTACGGTCTCGAAAAGGCCACCGCTCAGAGCCGTGCGGCGGAACTGCTCGAGTTTATGGGCCTGGCAAACGAGCGCAAGAAGCTGATCGCCGATTTCTCGCATGGGATGGGTAAAAAGCTCGCGCTCGCCGCCGCAGTCATTCATGGCCCGCGGCTGCTCTTTCTCGATGAGCCGTTTGAGGGGGTTGACGCCATCGCTGCCGGCCTGCTGAAGTCGATGTTGCAGGGCATGATCGCCCGGGGCGCCACCATCTTCCTTACCTCCCACGTCCTCGAGATCGTGGAGCGACTCTGCAGCCACGTAGCAATTATCAATAAAGGCCACTTGGTAGCCCAGGGATCCCTCGAAGAACTGCGCGCCGGCGTACGGGCCCGTCACGCCCCGGCGCTGGACGGCGAAGCCTCCGGCACGCTCACCCTCGAGCAGATCTTCCTTTCCGTGGTCGGTGACACGGATACCCCGCAACACACGGACGGGGAGCTGGCTTGGCTGAGTTGACCGACACGGTGGAGCGAGTCGAGGGCTCGCGCCTCGCGGGGCAGCAGTTCGTCGCCATTGCCTGGCTGCGCTGGCGCATTCTCGCGAACGGCTTCCGGCGTAAGGGCGGCAAGGGTGAACTCGTAGCCCGCATCCTGCTGATGCCACTATTTGCACTCCTGGCGTTCCTGCCTGCGGCCGTCGCCGGCATGCTCGCCTGGTACTTTGCCTCGAGCGGCGAGCTGGATCATGTGGTCTGGATCCTCTGGGGCGCCGTCGTTCTCACCCAGCTGGTCAACATCAATATCGGCCAGCCCGGTACTACCTTCGATCCTCTGGAGCTGATCCGTTTTCCGATGCCGCTGCGCCGCTTTGTGCTGGTGCGGCTCTGCTTCGGTCTGCTGGGGCCAGCGAACGTGATGATGGGCCTGCTTTCCTTCGCGGTCGTGGTCGGGTTAACCATCGCCCGGCCCCGGCTGTTGCTGCCCGCCAGCGTGGCCATGTTGGTTTTCGCCCTCGCAAACGTGCTGTTCACACGCATGATCTTCGCCTGGATTGATCGTTGGCTTTCCACCCGGCGCGCCCGCGAGATCTTTACAGCCCTTGTCTTCGCCTTTTCGATCGCAATCCAGTACGTCAACGTCCGTTTCAACCCTGGCTTTCAGCCTCATCACCTGCAGCAGGCGGCCTTGCAACCGCCGGGCACGCAACCGCTCGAATCCCTCGCGCAGCGAATCCATCCCTACGTCGGGTGGCTTCCCCCGGAGCTGACAGGCAGAGCTGTTCTTTCAGCTGCGAGCGGCAAACCCCTTGCCGCGATGGGGTACGTCCTTGCCACGGCCCTTTTTGGCGCTGCCTGTCTGCTCGTCTACGCCGGGCGCATGGGCATTGAGTTCCGCGGTGAGAACCTCAGCGACCTCGCCAGCGGGACGGCCCCCCTGCTGTCCGTCCAGCGGTCCGTGCACACCGCGCCAATTTACTTGGAGGCCTTGATGCCGGTCTCCGCACCCCGCAGCCTCTGGTCGGGAAGCCTCATGCCGCTGCTGGGAAAGGAGTTTCTCGTGCTGCGGCGCAACGTCGGGCTCTTCTACGGGCTGGTCGCACCGGCGGTCATGATTTTTCTCTTTGCAGGCCGTCTTTCCGCCCGCAGCGGTTCCCATTGGGTGCTGCTGGGGGCCGTTGCCTATGCTCTGCTGGGCATTGCGCCTATGAGCTACAACGCATTCGGCTATGAGGGCACGGGGGCACAGCTCTACTTCTTCGCTCCCCTGCCACTGCGGGAGATCTTTTTTGCCAAGAACCTCTTCAACATCCTGCTGGCCATGACGGAGATCCTGGTGGTCGTAGCCATCACCTGCTACGTCGCCGGCCGCCCTCGTCTCGCTGACTGCGTCTTTGCGCTCCTATGGGCTACCGGCGCAGTACTACTCAACACCACCCTGGGCAATTTTCGTTCCGTCTCTGCCCCAAAGCGCGTCAACGTAGGGCGAACCATGGGCAAGGCGCAATCCGCCGTCAGCGGCTACATCGCAGTGGGCATCCTCGCCGGTTGTGCCGCGCTTGGGTTCGGCTGCGAGGTCCTGGCCCTGTATCTCGCGATGCCCTGGATGGGAATCGCTCTCATGACGCTCTTCGCCGGTGCGGGCACCGTCGTCTACCTCCGGGGTCTACGCGGCATCGAGGCCTACACCCTCCAGCGGCGCGACACGCTGTTTGAAGAGCTCGGCAAAAAGATTTAGGTCGCACTATCTCTTGCCCCGGTCCCTGAACTCCTACTCCGGCGCAACCCCAACCACGCTCAGCATGCGACCAGTAAATCCTTGCTCCGCGCGATGGCTGAAGTACTTGCGTGCCCCATCCGCGGTGCGGGTACAGGCCGTACACTCCGCCAGGAGCTGGACGTTTTCCGTGGGCACACCAGCCGTCAGTAGCTGCCGACGGTTTGCCTCCGCCAGGTCAAGGTGCAGCCCTCCGGCTGAGGTCGAGACAAGCGCCTCCCCGTAAGGGAACTCCGCCACGAACTGCGCCCGCACCTCATCGCCCACCAGGAAGCAACACGGGCCGATCGAGGGCCCAATCGCGGCCACAAGGTCCTGTGAGTGCGAGCCGTATCGCGCCCGCATCATGGCAATGCCGTGTTCGGCGATGCGCGCCACCGTACCGCGCCAGCCAGCATGAAACGCCCCCACCGCGCGAAGCCTCGTATCTGCGACGAGCACCGGGACGCAGTCGGCCGTAACCATCCCGAGCATGCGGCCAGGCGTCTGCGTGATAAGTCCATCGCCCTGCAGGACCGCTCTTCCACTCGCGCTCATCAAAGGCCCAGTCTCGGCATCGATGTCCCGCACCACGCAGCCGTGAATCTGCTGCAGCGTCACCAGTTCCATCGCAGCACCCCGCGCAACCGCCGCCAGGTAGGCTCCGCGATTCGCCGCGACACGCGCAGCGTCATCCTCTGCGGTCCAGCTCAGGTTCTGTTCATCGGGGCCATACACCTGTGACACGCCACCCTGGCGGACGCTGAACCCGGCGCGGAGCCACGGGAAAGATACCCAGGCGGGCACGGGCATCCAGCCAGGTGTGGGCTCGGGCAGAGCCCATCCAAGCGTGGACGACCTAGGGTGTTCGGGCAGAGCGGACATAGGCGCTATCGTAACCGCAGCGGTCCGCGCGCTTCCGGCAAAGGCAGCCCAGAAATAGTAAGGGCCCGCTTTCCAGCGGGCCCGAGAGAGGCTTTGGGGAGGGAAGAACAGGGGAGTTTGGAGGGTGCCCAAAGGGCAAAAGGGGGACTTACACTACAGGGGGGAACAGTAAGGAATAGCCTCTCAATTACCAAGTTAGACGCCAAGCTCGCGCAGAGGTTGTACCTTTCGCCAACATCGCCCCGGATCAAATCGCGGTGTAATCCCCGTGAACACTGCCGCGCCCAGAATGGACTCTATAACCTCCATGACGCACCATGACGTCCCCGCAGATTCAAGAGTGCCCCGTTTTGCGACCTGGTCAGAGCGCAACCACCTATGCGTCCCCATCACGGGCAACTCTGCCGAGGATCTACTCCGCCGCTCCGCCGCATGGCTCTCGGAGTTCCCGCTTCAAGAGCTCCGCCTGGACTACCTGCCAAGACCTGAGACCGCAGCCGCTCTGCTTCCCGCGCACCTCGCTGCTCACCCGCACGCTCGCTTCCTGGCTACCTGCCGGCGGGTTATCAGTGGCGGGCACTTCGCCGGAACACCGGAAGCCGAGCTGGGCATTCTGCAGGCCGCCGCACAGGCGGGCTGCCCGCTGGTGGATCTCTCGCTCGAAAGCGCAGAGGTGCTCCCGCCGGAGTCCGTTGCGCAGCTGCGAGACGCTGGCGCGGCCGTTCTGATCAGCTGGCACGACTTCACCCAGACCGGCGATCTGCAAGCAGTGCTGGCGCGCATGCGGCCCTTCGCGCCGGACCTGTACAAAATCGTGCCTACCGCGCAGCAGTTACGCGACAACCTGCGCCTCTTCGACCTGCTGCGCGACCCCGCCCTGCAAGGGCAGATGGTGGGCATCTGCATGGGAGAGGCAGGCGTAGTCTCCCGCGTACTCGGCGTCCGCGCCGGCGCGGCATTCACCTTCGCCGCAGCCAGTGTGGAGGCGGCGACCGCGCCGGGGCAGATCGACGCGCGGACCCTGCGCGACCTATACCGCTTTGACAGCATTGGCTCGCAAACCCGCGTTTACGGCGTCGCCGGAGATCCGATTCGCTCCTCCATGTCGCCGGCCATGCTCAACGCTGCCTTTGCTGCGGAGAGCTTTGACGCGGTCTACCTGCCGCTGCACACCGGCGACGCCGCCGACCTCTTCGAACTGGCGCGCGCGTTGCCGCTCGATGGCTTCAGCGTGACCATGCCTCTGAAACAGGCTGTGCTGCCCTTCCTTGCGCATATCGATCCGCTCGCTCGTCAGATCGGGGCGGTGAATACGGTCCGGCGCGAACTCGACGGCACCTTCTCAGGTTTCAACACGGATGTTGCCGGCATCGTCGAGCCCCTGGAGGCGCGCCTGAATCTGAACGGTGCTCGCATCCTGGTGTTGGGGGCCGGCGGTGCCGCGCGGGCCGCTGCCTTCGCCTGCGCGAACCGCGGCGCCACTATTTTCATCCTGAACCGCACCCTTGAGAAGGCAAGAAGCTTAGCCACGGAGGCCGAGGGCTTCGCCATCAGCGCCGAAGACCTCCCCGAACTGCCGCCGTTTGACGCCGTGCTCAACGCCACGCCGGCCGGAATGGAGGGCAACCCCACAACGCTGCCCCTGCCCCTCGAGCATCTGCGGGCGGGCCTCGTCTTCGACATGGTCTACAACCCGCAGGAAACGCCCTTGCTGCAGGCCGCACGGTCGCTCGGTATCGCCACCATCCCTGGCGTGGAGATGTTCGTCCGCCAGGGGGCACGGCAGTTCACGTTATGGACCGGCAGCCCGGCGCCGGTCGAGATCATGCGTGAAGTCGTCCTACGCAAGCTGGCCACGGCAGGCCAGCCCGCCCTGTAGCTTGCAGGAGCACTAGGTCCCGGCGTACTCCTTGCCAATCCAGCCCTTGAGCGCATCCATGCTGACGTCTTCGCGCCCCAGGAACGCCTTCACCAGCGCCCGCGCAGGCCGGGATCCGCCCGGCTCCAGCACCTCGCGTCGGTACCGCTTACCTGTCTCGCCGTGCAACATGTCCTCGCTGTCTCCCGCAAACTGCCGAAAGAACTCGAGCGCCATCACCTTGTCATACAGATACGTGTAGTAATTCGAGGTGTAGCCGACCAGGTGGGTAAACGCCGCATACATGCGATTGCCATCCACGAATTCGTACTCCGAGAAGCGCTCGTAGCCATCGCGCAGCAGGGTGTCGAGATCCAGTTCCGCGGCCCGGCGATCATGCGTCTCCATCGAATACGTCGCATACATCACCTGCGTCAGCGTGGAGAGCGCCCGACCGTGCGCGCTCGCCTTGGTCATACGCGTCACGGTCTCGTAGGGAATAGGCTCGCCGGTCTCGACGTGGCGCGCAAACGTGCGTAGCAGGTCGGCATCGTCGAAGAACTCCTCGAGCATCTGCGACGGCACCTCCACAAAATCGCCCTCGGTCGCGATGCCGCTCTGCCCCGCCCAACGCTGACGGCCGCCCAGCACCTCGTGCATCAGGTGCCCAAACTCATGGAAGTACGTCACCACATCGGCATACTGCATCAGGCCGGCATCTTCGGCCGTGGGTTCAGGGAAGTTACACACCAGCGAGGCCTCGGGCACCTGCTGCCCGAGCACACCGCCCACCAGCGAGCACTCCGAAAACCACTTGCTCTTCCCTCCGCGCGGATGCATATCGAGGTAGATCTTCCCCACGGGCTCACCCGCGCCCCCTTCGCCGTTGATACCGGAGACATCGAACACATCGAAGGCCTTCACCGCGGGATCCCACACAGCGGCACCCTCGTTACGCTCAAAACGCACCCCGAAGAGCTTGCCCGCCGTTGCCAGAATGCCCGCCTCCACCTGCGTGTAGGGGAAATACGGACGCACGCTCTGCGAGTCGAAGTCGTAACGTGCGCGGCGGAATTGCTCCTCCCAGAAGCGTGCGTCGGAGAGCGTGAGCGGCAGCGCCTCGGGATCGCGCTCGCGGGCAAACTCCTCCAGCTCCGTCCACTCACGCACGGCGGTGTCGCGCGCCGCGGTCTCCACCTCGCCCAGAAAGCGCCGCATGTTTTCCGCCGAGCCCATCATCTGGTCCACCGTTGCCAGATCTGCCCAGCTCCGAAAACCCAGCACACCCGCCATCTCCTCGCGCGCCGCCAGCAGGTCCAGCAGCACCTGCTTATTCGCCGGGTAGCCACGGTCGTTATAGGCCAGGTAGAGCTCCCGGCGCAGGGTCGCGCTCGCGGCATAGCTCATCACGGGCGTCATGTCGGGCGGGTCGGTGGTGATCACCACAGGCGCCTCGGCCACCAGCTTCGGCTCGCCGGCCTCCTCCACCACCCGCACCCCCTTACGCGCGAGGTAATCGGCGGGCAGGCCCATAAGCATCGCCGGATCCTGAACCGTGATGCGTCGCACGTCATCTTGCACCGTGCGGCTGAACTGCATGCTGAGCTCGGTCATTCTGTCCGCAAGCGCCCGGATGCGCTCGCGCGTGGGCTCATCACGGTCCACGCCGGCCAGCCGGTAGCCCAACAGCGTCCGCTCGAGGTAGTAGCGGGTCGCGTCATCCTCCGTGCTGGCGTCAACTGTCTCCAAAGCGCGATACACGTCCTGGTTAAGGCTCAGCGCGACACCCTCGGCACTGACCTCCTGCGAGAGCGCCTGGGCGGCATCCCGCACCGTCGCCAGCGGATGCACCGTAAACATCACATGGGCCTGGCTGCCCGCCATCCGCAAGTGCCAGGCCGCCCGATCGTAGGCGCCTAGTGTGTTCTCAACCGTTCGCTCTCCGGAGACGGCCACCAAGGCCGCGACCGCAGCACGTGCGGCTTCCAGGTGCGTCCTTACCCACCGATCCGCGACCCCCGGCGTCAACAGGTCACGCCAAAGATGCAAAGCATCGGCCAGTGACTGTGTTCCGCTGCTCAGGCTTTCGACTCCCTCATGGGAGGCCACGATCTCTTCCGTTACTGTTCCCTGCATCTTGTCAAACTCCCCTTAGCCCTGCCCCGCAACTGCTTACACCTCAGACGCCGCTGCGGCAGAGCGGATGCGTCCATCTCTTACGCTCACCCACGCCCGTTTACCGCGTCAATGCCTGCCTCTGGCCCTCGGTTCTCCCGGACCTCTTGACGCTACACTAGAGCCTGTATGCGCTTTCTGATCGTTCTTTTGGCCTTGGCCGGCCTCGTTGATTCGGTGCTCGCCCTTCGCATTCACATGCAGGATCCCAACGCGGCGCCCCCTTGCGCAGTCACAGAAAAGTGGGATTGCGGTTCCGTGAATCACAGCCGCTTCGCTGTTTTTCCACCAACGTCCTTTGACGAGGCCCCTTCTTCCCGGAAAGTCCACATCCCCGTCGCGATTCTGGGCATCGTGGGCTACGGTCTCATCGCCGCTTTTGCCCTCGCCAACCGCCTCTGGATCACCCTCCAGCTCACGGAAATCGGCTTCGCCTTTGCCGCTTTTCTGACCTACATGGAGGACTACGTCATCCAGAAATGGTGTATCTACTGCGTCTGGTCGCAGATCATTGTTGCGGTCATTCTCCTGTGCACCGTCGCCGCCCTGGCTTTGGAGCATCGACGCAAAAAGCGACTTCTGAGCGTGCCCGCGCGTGAGCCTGTCCGCGTGACCGCCTAGGGTCCCGCTACAATCAAACGCATGTGGCCCAAGGCCTTCTCCCAGCTCATCGAACTCGCTCCGCACGTCTCCCGGCTCCTGCCGCTGGCGGACCGATTCTTCCAGAACAAGGGCGAGGACGACGGCAGCCGCAAAGCAGTCGAGGCCCTGGCCCAGGGCTTGCGCGGCGACCTTGGCCAGGTCAGCGCCGCTCACGCGAAACTCGGCGACCAAGTCAACGAACTCACCGGCACTCTGGCCGGCTCTTATGCCAGCCTGGAGGCGCAGGTAGACGGCCTGGGCTCCACTGTCGCCGCCCTAAGCGCCACGATGGGCACCCTGACCGGCAAGCTCGACAGCAACGCCGCGGACATCCGCGGTGCCCGTCTCGCGGCCGAATCCGTCGAGGCGCGCCTAACCCGCATTGAAGGGCGCCAGACCCGCCTCTTCACCCTGTTCGCGGTGGTTCTGTTCATGCTCGCGGCGGCGCTCCTCCTGCTGGGGATGCTCGTGAGCCGCGGGCGGTAACGGCTCCCCAGCGCGCCATGCCCGAGTCGCCCCACAGCAATCGCCATACGCAGCTGCACCGCCGCGGCGGCCTTCGCGAGCTCGCCCAGACCCTGCGCCGGCAGCGAGAAGCGCGGTCCCCGGCTCCGCAGCCCCGGCCGACGCGCCAGGGCCAGCGCCTTCCCGCGGCTGCCTTCAGCCTCCTTGTGATCGCACTGCTGCTGGTTGTCCTCTGGCCGCACTTCCGAGCCTTTGCCCAGGCCGCGGCCGTGCTGAAACTCGTCGCCAACCAGCCCGTGCCCAAACCGCTGCGCTGGACCGTCGCCGACCACGTCGCCGTCGACGAACTCAGCTTCCCGGCAAGCACCGGCCGGGTGCGCGCCCGGCTTTACACCCCCGTGGATCACCCAAACGCCCCCGCGCTGGTGGTGCTGCACGGCGTCCACCACCTCGGCATCGATGAGCCTCGCCTGATCGCCTTCGCCACAGCGATGAGCGCGTGCGGCCTGCGCGTACTCACCCCCGAGCTGCCCGACATCAAGGACTACCACGTCGGTCCCAACTCCATCGCCACCATCGGCGAGGCGACCGAGTGGCTGTCCCACGCCATCGGCGGGCGACCGGTGGGCGTCATGGGGCTCAGCTTCTCCGGTGGTCTGGCTCTACTGGCCGCCGCCGACCCGCAGTTCGGCCCCAGCATCAAGTTCGTCTTCGCCGTCGGCTCTCAGGATGAAATGCAGCGTGTCGCGGCCTTCTACCGCACTGGGGAGGACGCCCTTCCCAACGGCACCGAGCAGCTGCTCTCCCCCAACGAATACGGTCCGCTGGTGCTGGAATACGAGAACCTGGAGGACTTCGTCCCCTCCGCCGACCTCACCCCGCTCCGCGCCGTGCTGCGCGCCCACCTCTACGAGGACCAGCCGAACTCGCCGGCCGAAAAAGCCGCCCTGGCCGCGCTCAACCCCCGCCAGGCTGGCGAGGCCCGCGCCCTCATGGCGACCGATTCGCCCACTACCCGCGCCCTGCTTGCCAAAGCCGAGGCCCGGCACATCACCGACATGGCCCGTGTCAGCCCCCACGGTCATCTCAGCCAACTCACCGTCCCCGTCTACCTGCTGCACGGCGCCGGGGACAACATCATTCCCTCCGCCGAGACGCTGTGGATGGAAAGCGAACTGCCCACCACCACCCTGCGTGCCGCCCTCATCTCGCCCGTGCTCTCCCACATCGATCTCGATGGCGGTGATCCCGGTGCCCTGGATAATCTGCGCCTCGTGCGGTTCTTCGCGCTCATCCTGCGCGAAGCGGAAACCCGCTAGACCCGGTAGCCCGCGAGGCTGTATCCCCCGTACAGCTCGGAGTGCCCTCGCCATACAGCTTCGAAGTGCCCTCGCATACGGCTTTGAAGTGCCCTCGCTGTGTCATCTCGACCGGAGCAAGACGGTCTCATCATCTTGCGTAGTGGAGAGACCCCTGTATTTCTGGCGCCACAAGTCCATCCAAGGCTCGGCGGCCCAAATACAGGGGTCTCTCCGCTCCCTGCGCTCGGTCGACATGACATCTTTCGTGGGCAGATCTATAGGTGATACAGCCTAGGGCTTACAAGTTCCATCAGACACCCGCGAGACCATGCCAGACCTCATCCAGCTCACCGACATCCTTGCCGCCCGCGACCGCCTCGCCGGCGTTGCCGTGTACACCCCGCTGCTGCGCCTCGATCCCACACGTCTCCGCAAGGCCGGCTTCGATCTGCCGGCGAACTACCCCGAGATCCTGCTGAAAAACGAAGCCGCCCAACCCATCGGCTCCTTCAAACTCCGCGGTGCCTACAACAAGATCGCCGCCCTGGCCGAGCGTGATCCCGCGGCCATGCGTCGCGGCGTGATCACCTTCTCCTCCGGCAACCATGCCCAGGGCGTCGCCTTCGCCGCCCGTGCACTCGGCACACGAGCCGTCATCGTGATGCCCGAAAACGCGCCGCGCCTCAAGCGCGAGGCCACCGCCGCCCTCGGCGCCGAGATCGTCACTGTCGGCAACGCCAGCACTGAACGCAAGCTCCGCGCCGAAGAACTCGTCGCCGCCCACGGCTTCCTCATGGTCCCGCCCTACGATGACCCGGACATCATCGCCGGGCAGGCCACCTGCGGGCTGGAGCTCGCTGAGCAACTCGCCGGCCTCCCCGCACTCGATACCGGAACCCTCGTCCTCTCCCCCGTCTCCGGCGGTGGTCTGCTCTCCGGCATCGCTACCGGCCTCACCCTCGCCTGTGAGGCCGCCGGGGATACCGCCCCGCCCATCTGGGGCTGCGAACCCGAACTCGCCGCCGACGCCCACGTCTCCTTCTACGCCCGACAACTGGTCGAGTGGCCTGCCGCCCACACCACGCGCACCTTGGCCGACGGCCTCCGCACCCAGTCGCTCGGCACCCGCAACTTCGAGCACATTCTCCGCTATGTCAGTGGCATCGTCACCGTCTCCGAAGACGAAATCCGCCTCGCCACGCGCCTGATCCTCGCTGCCACTGACATCGTCGCCGAGCCTTCCGGCGCCGTCACCCTCGCCGCCGCCCTGTTCCACGCCGGGGAACTGCCCCCGGCCACACGCATCGTGGCCGTCGTCTCCGGCGGCAACCTCGACCCTGACCTCCGCGCCGGGCTTCTCGCAGAGACTGCAGCGATGAACACGGCCAGCCACGTCTAATCCACAGCTATGGTCTCCCCGCGCCTTCTCCTCGCCTCGTCGCTTCTGCTCTGCGCCCCCGCTCTGCTCCGGGCGCAGAAGCGCAACCCCGAACGCGCGGTCGACAACGCCGCTCGCGCCACGGTGGTGCACACCGCCAACGTGTACGCCACCGCCGACCCGGCCAACCCACCCATCGCCACCGTGGCTCCCGGTCATGAACTGCTCGTGAACCAAAAGAACGGCGCCTGGGTGAACGTCTTCGCCAATACCGACACCAAGGAAGACAACCCCGACACCGCGCCCGAGTTCACCGACCCCAACAATGCCCCGCAGCCCATCACCGGCTGGCTGCGCGACAAGGGCATCGTCGGCCCGAAGACCCCCGAAGGCGATGCCGTCCTCTTCGGCACTGCCGCCGGCCTCGAAGCCGAAGCCGCTGAACCGCACGCCCCCAAGGGTGCCGCCGAGTCCGCCGGCCTGCTCTACCGCCGCGTCTGGGAGTACTTCCCCGAGTCCTTGCTGGCTCCCGAGGCCGAGTTCCGCTCCGCCGACATTCGCTGGCAGCTTGAAAAGGCCGACAACAGCACCCTACCCAGCGCGCACGAGCAGGACGCCGGTCTGCGGCCGCAGATCTATGAGGGCGAACTCAAGCGCGTCATGAAGAATTACCCCAACTCACCCGACGCCGCCAAGGCCGCCTTCGATCTGCTCGACAACCGGGTCTGCGGTGACTGGCAGGGTCTCCCCAAGTGTCCGGAGAGCGAAACCGGTCTCTACCTCAAGTACGCGGACCACTATCAGGGCGGCCCGAAGTCCGCCGAAGCGCTCTACAACGCTGCGTTCCGCCAGGCCGCGCTCGTCACGATGTACCTGGTCGACGAGAACAAAAAGCACTCCGACGAGGCAGCGAAAAACTGCCAATCCATCGCCGAACGCATGCGCAAGGAGTACCCGCAATCCGACTACACCACCCGCGCGGAAAGCCTCGCCTTCCGCGTTGGCCAGGGCGTCTCAACCTACGGCAACGATCGCGAGTGAACGCTGGGCAGTCACCCACAGCAATCGTTCCATGTAATCTCGTGTGCTCCAGGGTGATCTCGTGTGTTCTAGGCTGATCTAGGGTGTGTCTACATACAGCTTCGAAGTGCCCTCGCCATGTCATCTCGACCGGAGCAAGACGGTTTCATCGTCTTGCGTAGTGGAGAGACCCCTGTATCTCTACCGCCACAAATCCATCCCAAGGGCTCCGCGGCCCCAAATACAGGGGTCGCTCTCTACTTGCTGCGCTCGGTCGAGATGGACATCTTCCGTGGGCAGGTCTCTATGTGGATACAGCCTAGAGCGTTCTAGCGTGCTTATGAAAGATCAACCCGCTTCAGCAGCCGATCAAAGAGCTTCGCCACCGCCTTGGGGTCCTCGCGATGTGGGAAGTGTCCTGAGCCTTTGATCGCTACGCGCTCGTAGCCGCCGGTGAACAACTTCTTCTGCGCCTCCGAGGCGTCGGGCAGCACGCAATGATCATCAGTCCCGTACGCAAACAGCGTGGGCACGCTTATCTTCGGCTTGGGCTCCGCTTCTAGAAAATTCGTCAGCGCCGCATAGGCCGGCCGGCCCAGCGCATAGCCCCACCGGTGCCGATACGAGTGCAGAACCATGTCTACGAACTGCGGGTTCGTCCAGTACTTTGCCGTCTCCGCAAACTCACTGTCGCGGAAGCGCCAGCCGGGCGACCAGGCGCGCCAGATGTGCTCGCAAAGCGCGCCCGCGTTCTCTCGCAGGGACTTCTCCCCCTGCGCCGTCTGGAAGTACCACTGGTACCAATAGCTTTGCACCTGCGCCGGAGGCAGATCGGCCCCGTCATACATCACGTAAGGGCTCGAAAGCGCCAGGTGCGCCATTACTCGATCCGGTGCCAGAACACTCGCTGCGAAGCCGGCCCGCGCACCCCAGTCATGGCCGGCCACCACGAACCGTTGCAACCCAAGCCCACTCGCAAAGGCGAGAACGTCGGTCGCCAGTGCAGCCACCTCGCCGGAGAGCAGGTTTTCTTTGACGACCTTCGTCTCGCCATAGCCGCGCATGGAGAGCGCCAGCAGCCGCAGCTTGCGCTTGCGTGGATTCACTAGAGCAATCAGATCGTCCCAGGCATTCACCGCATCGGGAAAGCCATGCAGCAACAGCACCGGCAAACCATCGGCCACGCCAAACTCGCGGTAGCTAAACGAGACACCGGCTGCTTGAAGAACACGAGACTCACTCATGCACGCTTGGATGCCAATCACTGAACCCTACAAGCTGAAACCTATAGCCACCCTAAATCCCCAGCAGCGCCGCCGCATGCCCGCCCTGCAACGCCGCACTTTCTTCCTCGTCCAGCCCGAGCGCCTGCAGGAACTCCACCCCGCGCGTGTTGGCGCTGAACGGATAATCGACGGAGTACATCAGGTGCTCAAAGCCCAGCACCGCCCGCGCACAGTCAAACGGCGGCCGCGTGAAATACCCACTGGTGGTTACGTACACCTGCTCTTTAAATGTATCGGCCACACTGCGCTTCAGCCCTGCGGCATGCGACAGCACACCACTCGAACGCGCCAACGCATACGGCAGCCCTTCCCCCATGTGCCCGATGATGAACTTCAGCGCAGGCAGCCTATCGAACACACCTGACGCAATCAGCCGCAGCGTGTGCAAACCCGTCTCCGCATGCCATCCCCAGCCCGCGATCGATAGCAGATGGCCAACCTCCTCCGGCAGCCCGGAGTAATAAACATCCGTCACCGCCTGCGGAGGCGGCGCGGGGTGCAGGTACAGCGGAACACCCAGTGCGGCAATCGCCTCGAGCACGGGAAAGAACTCCGGCGCATCGAGAAACTTTCCATCCGTCGTGCCATCCAGCAGCACGCCTTTGAACCCAAGCTCCGTGATGCAGCGCTCGATCTCCTTCACAGCCTCTTTGGGCTCCTTCAGACCCGGCGTGCAGAAGGCCGCATAGCGATCCGGATGCGCCTTTACCGCCGCGGCCGCTGCGTCATTCACACCCCGCATCACGGCCGTCTGCTCCGCCGGTGCCAGCTCGTCAACCCCGATGGCTGCCAGCGAGAGCACCTGCACATCGATCCCTGCTTCGTCCATCGCAACGAGGCGACCACCACCGAGATCCAGCAGCTTGTCACGCATCGCCGCAATGGCCGCGGGCGCGCCAGGCCCATACGCGCCAGTGGCTTTCAGAAAATCCTCGGTGACAAAGTGCTCTTCCAGGGTGATGGTGCGCATGGCGAATCTCCTCTTCCTGCTCTAAGACGTGCTGGCGACGGCAGTGGTCTCCGCCGTCGTCGCCGTCAACTTCAACCGTCGCAACAGCGGCGAGATCGTCAGTCCCTGCACCAGAATCGAGAACACCACCACCACGTAGGTAGCCGCGAGCAGCTGATCACGCCCCAAGCCCTGACCCCGTGGCACCGAAAGCGCCAACGCCACCGCAAGCCCTCCGCGCAAGCCGCCCCACGTCAGCACCGCCACGGTGCCCGGCACACGTTGCTGAAACAGGTTCATGATCTCCACCGGGATCACCACGCTGATCCAGCGCGCCGCGAGCACAGCCGGAATCGCCAACAGACTGGCCAGCAGGTAGCGGCGTTCCAGCGGCAACACCAGCAGTTGAAGGCCCAGCAGCAGAAACAGCACGACGTTCAGCATGTCGTCCACAAGCTCCCAGAAGCGGTCCACGTGCTCGCGCGTGAGGTCGCTCATCGCGAACCGCCGCGCACTGCCGCCCACCAGCAGGCCCGCCGTCACCACCTCCAGCGGCGCGGAAAGGTGCAGCGCATCCGCCAGCGCGTAGCCCCCCATGGCCAGCGCCAGCGTCAGCAGCACCTCCACGCGGTAGCCGTCCACCAGCTTGATCAGCCGATACGTCACGTAGCCCAGCCCGCCGCCGAGCAGGATCGCCCCACCCGCCTTCAACGTCAACATCACGAGAAAGGCACGCAGCGACGGAGGCGCACCTCCCGTAGATGCGCTAAGCAGCGCCAGAAAGATCACCGCACCCACACCATCGTTAAAGAGCGACTCACCCGCTAGCTGCATCTCCAGCGAGGGCGAGGCCCCCACGCGGCGCAGCATCTCCAGCACGGCGATGGGGTCAGTTGGCGAAATCAACGCCCCAAACAGCAGCGCCGACATGGTCGAAATCGGGAGGCCCACGGCCGCCAGCAGGTACTTGAACAGAACGGCGACAACAAGGGTCGACAGGGCCGTAGATGCGATGGAAAGCACCGTTACGGGCAGCTTCTCACGACTAAGTTGCGGCAGGTCCAACTGCAGTGATCCCGCGAACAGCAGCAACGACAACATCCCATGCAGCACCACCGCATTGAAGTCGATGCCGCCCACGACGGCCTGTGCCCACGCATGCAGCCCCGGTGCAACCCGGCCCACGGCTGACAACACGCCGGCAGCCGCCAACGACAGAATCATGGTGCCGATCGAAGTCGGCAACCGCAGGGCACGATAACTCAGGAAGCTGAACAGCGCCGCAATCGTTACTAGCAGGCTGAGCAGCGCAAACGTCGACATAAATGGCTCTCAGCAGCGTCAGATGTACCGCAGGATTCAGGGTATACGGCCCGAAGGCTCGATCCCTCTTCCGCGCCACCTTCCTTAGCTGGCCGGCAGGCTCCAACGCACAGACCACGGGCCGAGCTCCGCAGCCGTGGCGTGCCCCTCGACCCACAGCACCTCGCCCTCATCCGCCCCGAAGTCGCCACGTGCCTCATGCCAGAGGTTGGCTTCGAGCCGCAGATGCGTGTTGCCGGCCAGCTTCCACTCGCAACGCAGAGCGCCTGGGCCGAGCACATTATGTGTTCCGCAACGCCCGGAGAGGTTCCCTAGCAACGGCACGATACGTTCGCGACGCACCGTGAGCAGTGCCTTGTACAGGTCTAGCCAGGCCGCGTGCTCTGGCTGGGCAAGCTCCTCCCAACGCAGCTGCGCGGAGAGAAACGTGGACTCGGCTTGCGGGTTCGGCGCGTTCTTCAGGTCCTCCTGCGATACGCCCGGCAGCTTGCTCAGCTGTTCACACCGGCCCTTCTGCACGGCCACACTTAGATCACCGTGGAAGTCACAAAAGTACGGAAACGGCGTCGTCGCGCCCCACTCCTCGCCCATGAAAAGCATCGGCGCTTGCGGCATCAGCAACGCGACCGCCACCAGCGCGCGTACCGTCTCTGCAGGCAGAAGGCTCGTCACCCGCTCGCCGAAGATCCGGTTGCCTACAAGATCATGGCTCTGCAGAAAGGACACAAAGGCATTCGGCGGAACATGGCAGCCAGTCTCGAAGCCATCGCCCTTCTCCTCGGCCGCAATCACAAAGCCCTCGGAGATCGCTTTCCCCAGCCGATCCGTCTCGCCCTTGTCCTCCACCTTGCGCTCGTCGAAGGTTCCCATGAACCCGGCGCCGAGCAGATGATCGATGTCGTGGTTCCATTGCGCGGTGTAGTACTGCGGACAACCATCGCCCTCCCGCGTGAGCCGACCGGCGATGTTGTTTTCGTCCTCGCGAATCAGGTGAATCAGTCGCCCAGCGGCAAAGGCATGCACACGCTCGGCAAGCTCATCCAGGATGTGTTTGGGGCCGTTGTCGATCATCGCGTGTGCCGCGTCGAGCCGCAGCCCGTCCACGCGGTATTCCTCCAGCCAGAACAGCGCATTCTCCAGGATCAGTTCCCGGGCCTGTTCACTGCACGGTCCGTCGAAGTTCAGCGCCGGTCCCCACGATGTCTTGTTTCCCGTTGAAAGGATCTCCGGGTAGTACTGCGGCAGGTAGTTGCCCTCCGGACCGAAATGGTTATAAACGACGTCGAGGATAACCATGAGGCCGTACCCGTGCGCCGCCTCTACAAACGCCTTCAGCCCCTCTGGCCGTCCATACGCCGAGTCCGGCGCGTACAACAGCACCGAGTCGTAGCCCCAGTTGCGTAGCCCCGCAAAGTCGGAGATCGTCATCAACTCGATAGCCGTAACGCCCAGCGCTGCCAGGTGCTCCAGATGCCCCATCGCCGCATCGTACGTCCCCTGTGGCGTGAACGTGCCCACGTGCAACTCGTAGAGGACAGCCTCCGACCACGGCCTCCCCCGCCAGTCGTCTTTGCGCCACCTGTAGGTTGTGGGATCGACTACTTCACTCGGCCCCGCCACGTCCTCCGGCTGAAAGCGCGATGCGGGATCGGGCACGGACGTGCCATCCGGAAGACGGTAGCGGTAGCGCGCGCCCGGGCCGGCCTCGGGCACAGTGAGCTCGTGCCAGCCGTCTCCGTTCCTCGTCATGGGGAGCGAAGCACGGCCGACAATCAGCAAATCCACATGCCCAACTGCCGGAGCGAAGAGGCGAAAGCGCGTTCCAGTTCCCGCAACGTACTCCGAGCCGAACGGCAGGACGCGGTGGTACGTCGATGCTTGGGCGATGGCCGAACTCACGTGCTGGGCGTCCTCTTAGTCCTTCAGAGCCCAGCGTACCGTCCAGGCGCCAAGCTCCGCGCCCCGTGGTTCCGGACCTTCGTGCCATAGAATACGCCCTTCAGTCGGCGGGAACTTCTCATTCGGCCGATCACAAAGATTCGCATAAAGACGAAGCTCCCGCTCTCCCGATACGCCCCAGCACACCACGACAGCTCCCGGTCCCAGTACCTGAAAGCTCGCCATGTTGCCGGTGATGGATTCCACAAGGGGAGCAATCTCGCGCCGCCGAACCGCCAGAAGATTGCGATGCCGATGAAAGCACTCGGCATGGTCGGGGGCGTTCAGCTCGCTCCAATCCAGCTTCGCGGAGAGAAAGGTCGCCTCTGCCAGCGGATCAGGAATACGGTCGCGCTGCGCCGGATCCTGGAACTCCGGAAAGTTGGCAAACTCCGCCCTTCGCCCCTCGCGCACCTGCTCGGCGAGTTCGCCATGAAAATCGCAGAAGTAGGGGAACGGCTGTGACGCGCGCCACTCCTCCCCCATAAAAATCATCGGCGTCTGCGGTAGCAGCAAATACGTCGCAACCAGCGCCCGCATCGCCTTATCACCACTGATGTCGCTGATGCGCTCTCCAAAAGCACGATTCCCGATCTGGTCGTGGTTCTGGATGAACGCAATGAATGCACCGGGAGGAAGGTGCGTACACACCTCGCCGCGGTTCTTGCCCGTGCAAACGGAAGCTTGCCCTTGGAAAGCGAAGCCCTCGGCCAGGGCGCGGCCCAGCATTTCAGTGCGGCCCTTGTAGTCCTTGTAGTAGCCGGCATCCTCATGTGTCGCCGCAGTGTGCAGCACGTGATGCACGTCGTCATTCCACTGCGCGGTGAAGTGCTCAGGATAGCCGCCCTCTTCGCGGGTCAGGCGGAATGCTTCGTTGCCTTCGTTCTCCAACACCAGATGCACGGGATAGGGTGTATCCAGGGCGTGCACACGATCGGCCAGTTCATCCAGGACGTGCTTTGGCCCCTCATCCATAATGGCGTGCACCGCATCGAGGCGCAGCCCGTCCAGGTGAAACTCCTCGATCCAGTACAGCGCGTTGTGGATGACCAGCTCTCGCACAATCTCGCTCTGCTCGCCGTCGTAGTTCACGGCATCTCCCCAGCTGGTCTTGTGGCGGCTGGTCAACAGATTTGGGAAGTATGACGGCAGGTAGTTGCCCTCCGGCCCAAAGTGGTTGTAGACCACGTCCAGCATCACCATGATGCCGCGCGCATGGGCAGCCTCCACCAGCGCCTTGAGATCCTCCGGCCGGCCATAGCTTGAATCCGGAGCGTACAGCAGAACACCGTCGTACCCCCAGCCGCGGCTACCCGAAAAGTCCGCGACCGGCATGATCTCAATAGCCGTAACGCCCAGGTTCTGCAGGTGATCCAGCTTCGCGATCGCTGCCGTGAAGCTGCCCTCGGGCGTAAACGCACCAATGTGCAACTCATAAATGACGGCTTCCTTCCACGCGCGGCCGGTCCACTCACCGTCCTTCCAGACGTAGTTGCCGGGCGCGATGACCTCACTGGGCCCGTTCACATCCTGGGGTTGGAAGCGGGAGGCGGGGTCGGGCACCTGCTGCCCACTTGGCAGGACAAACTTGTAACGTGAGCCCGGTCGAGCCTCTGCGGTGAGCAGTTCATGCCAGCCAGTACCATCTGCGCTCATCGACAGCGGCTCAGCTTGCCCTTCGACGGCAACCCGTACGCGATCCGCGGCAGGGGCAAACAGGCGGAAGCGGACGCGGCCATCCGGCTGCACCTCCGCGCCAAAGGGCATACGGTGAACGCGAGACAGCGACCCTGCGGGGCTGTCGTCACCACGCCAGGTCAGGGAGTTCTCTTCGGAAAGTTGTTGCAAATCTGCACTTGCGGTGGCCATACGGGTCTCCAGACCGCCCCGGAAAAGGGCGTGCGGATGTTGAAGTGTTGGTGTGTTGAGCATTCGGCTGCGGAGTACTCACAAGCTCCATGAAAGGACCCTGTACCGGTTCAGTTGCTCTAATGGGGCGTAGGATGCCGCGTTCCTCCTCCAGCGATGGCTGACCTTCCCGCCCGCTGGCGGGCCGCTTCACAAAATCGAAGACGAAGCATTCTGAGTTTCACGTGATGCAGAGAGTGTGGGGTGTCTGAACTGACCTCTTGCCTGTTCAGCGGCTTTGCAGAGGCTTGGAGATCGACTCCAGTGACTTCCCCGCCGCTTCCACACCAATCTTCCACTCGAAGACCGCGGCGGTGATCATCAGCACGCCCCCCAGCGCGTAGCCCCCTGACACGGCCCAGCGCGAGTGCGTCCCAATCAGCACGCCGAAGAGTAGCGGCGCCCCGGCTCCCCCCACCAGTGTGCCCAGCGCATAGAAGATCGCGATCGCGAAGGCGCGAATTTCCAGCGGAAAGATCTCGCTAACCGTGAGGTACGCCGCGCTGGCGGCCGACGATGCCACAAAGAAGATCGCGGAGAAAAGAATCCCCATCCCCACCACCCCCAGCTTTCCCATGCCGAAGGGAAAGAGGGTAATCAGGAGCAGAACGCCGGCAATCCCGTACGTCGCGGTGATCATCGGCTTGCGGCCGATCTTGTCAAAAAGCCTGCCCAGCGTGAGTGGCCCGAAAAAGCTGGCGATGGCAAACGGCAGCAGGTGCCTCGGCAGATCCGCGTCGGCCACATGGTAGAAAGTTTTCACGATCAGCCCATACGAGAAGAAGATCGCGTTGAAGAAAAACGCCTGCGCCACCATAAGTACAAAGCCCAGAAGGGAGCGCTGCCGGTTTTCCCCCAGCATGTTGCCGAAGATCTCCCGCATCGGGGTGTGATCGCGGACATGGATCTCGAGCGCCTCGCCCTCCGGCACGGGGAGGCGTTCCGGATGTCCCTTGCTGGCACGGCGTTCAATGTCGGTCACCAGGCGGTCCGCTTCCTCCTCCCGGCCGCGCAGCATCAGCCAGCGTGGGCTTTCCGGCACAAAGAGGCGCAGCACCAACACGACCAATCCCAGCGTTCCGCCAATGCCGAAGGCGTAGCGCCAGCCCGTATTCTGCGGCAGCCCATGGCCATGCAGAAGAAACATCGCCACCAGGGAGCCCAGCGTGGCACCCACCCAGAAGGTGCCGTTCACGATCAGGTCTACCGAGCCACGCACCCGGCCCGGAATCAACTCATCGACCGCCGAGTTGATGGCCGCGTACTCGCCACCGATTCCTACCCCGGTGAATAGGCGAAAGATCGCGAAAGATAAAAAGCTCCACGAGAACGCGCTGGCCACGGTAGCGAGGGAGTACGTCGCCAACGTGACCAGAAACAGCTTCCGCCGCCCTAGCCGATCCGTGAGATAGCCAAAGAACAGAGCGCCAAGGACCGCCCCGATCAGGTACACACTGGCAGCGCCGGTCACCTGCGCATCGCTCAGACGCAACCCCGCCTGGCTCTGCAGCACGCCGGAAAGGGAGCCCACCAGCGTGACCTCCAGCCCATCCAGCAGCCACGAGGTCCCCAGCGCCGTGATGATGCGCAGGTGCCAGCCGGACCAGGGAAGCCGATCTAACCGCTGCGGGATGTCCGTCTTGATCGTGGGCCCCGTAGGGTCCATGCCCGGCTCCGCTGCGGTATCACCCTGCCCCGACGGCGCGACGATCTGCGATTTATCAGTCATCGCTCCTCCCCTTCAGCATGCCTTCGTCGATAGCCAAAACGAGCCACTTCCAGACTGCCTGGCCTGTGCGACCACTGCTCTTGCGGAAAACAAAATCCGTTAGGGGAGCGCGTCTGTACGGCCATTCACGCGGCGTCCTGCTTCTCCTGGCTGCGTTCAATGATGGTGATGCCGCCGTTGCGTTCCAGCACCGCGTAATCCACATCGGCAACGCTCTTCAAGCCCTTCAAGCGGGTTGCTGCATCTAGGTCGGCGTGGTCGACAAACATCGATGTCGCGACGCCCTCCTGCCACTCACCCTTTTTCATCAGGATTAAAGGAGTGCCATCAATGACTTTACCGATCCTTGGTGAAATCCCCTTCAGCCAGGAGATAGAACGATGTAGCAGCCCAACGGCGATCACAGCGCAGCAGCAATTGGTCATGGAGCGGTCGTTGCCCACCGTGGCCAGGATGATCACCCCGCCCATTAGAAATACCAGGACGAAATCGCTGAGCGTCAGCTGACCGCCCGGCCGACGCGTCAGCACGCGCACCACCAGAAGAAGAAAGAAGTACCCGGCAACAGCATGAAGTATCGTCGACATCGCGTTTCTCTCTAAGGCAGAACCAATACCTTGCCCTGGACAGCGTCCTGCCCCGGGACACCCATGCGGAACGGGTGCGATCCAACGAAGGAGGGCTGCAGCGCGATCTGGACGGTCATGGGCAGCGATGTGGCAGGAAATGTGTAGGTAACGCCGCCCGAACCCAGGGTGGACGTTGCCGGTTGTGGCACGATGCGCTGTGCGCCAAGCTCCTGCACAATGCTGTTTGAAACAAACAGATGCAGCGATCCGTCGCGAAGTGCCGTCGGACCAGGGATAACCGTCACGATGGAAGGCGTATTCGCCCGCTCCACCTTTTCGTACTTCACCCGGAGCGAGTCATCAGGCGCATGTACTTCAGCCTTTGACAACGGCCCACGCCCCAGAAGGCCACTGACGTCGGCCACAAGGATCAGTGCGAAGAAGACCCAGACCACGCGCTCAAACTTCCACCACGCCTGCTGGAAGGCGAGATCCTCACCGACTGCGACCGCACCGCCGGTCTTGGCGACGCTGTCCGTGACAGGTTTTGTTTCAACTTCGGTAGACATCGTAGCTCCTTGGCTCAACGAGCGAGCTGACCAGCATCTTCAAGACGCCGCTTGGCATCCCTGAGCGCTAGCTGTCTTCCTTCGGTATGATGCTGATCTCGCCATTGCGCTCCAGAACCGCAGTCTCGATCTCCCCAAGCGTTTTCAGCCCCTGATCGCGGGCCTTTTCCATCACATCATCATCATGAATGCCCATGCGCTGCATCGTGCGGACCCGCCACTGGCCCGCTTCGAGCAGAATCAGCGGAGTGCCATCCAGAATCTTGGCCGCGCGATTCGACTTCGCGCGCAAGACCGTCAGCATGTAGTGCGCGGCGGCGATAGCGATGATCTGGCAGAACGCGTTTGTCAGCGACGCCTCTTCCTGCACGATGGTCGTCAGCATCAGGCCGCCCAGGAAGAAAATCAGGATGAACTCAAAGGGTGTGAGCTGCTTGCCGGGGCGGCGCCCCACAATGCGCACGATAAAGACGAGAAAGAAGTACCCGAACAGGGCGCGAAAGATCGAAGCGGCAGAGATCATGGGAGGGTTTGCCGTACAAGGGGTAGGATGCGCGTTGTGACAACTCTGGCAATGCCCTCGTAGTTTCAACGCGTTGCCCTTAGCAGATCGGTCTGATCGCCCGACCCGACGGTCGTTTAGTCCATTTTCCCGGCGAGGTAACCGAAGTTTCCAGGGCGCTTCGCCAGAAGCTCTAAAAAACCGCTACTCTTGTAGGGCGTTTTCCCTTGTGCAAAAAGTAGTGTCAAGGTTGAATCGCGCAGATTGAAGGGAGTACCCACCTTGGCAGTTTTCGTGAAGAACATCAGCGCTCCGGGCTATGACGACGGCCTCATCACCAGGACCGATACGCGCGCCATGTCCGTCGCCACGTCGCTGTTCTTCATGGTGGGCTTTCTTACCTGTCTGAACGACGTCATCATCCCCCACCTGAAAGCGATCTTCGAACTGAATTATGCGGAGGCGCTGCTGGTGCAGTTTGCCTTCTTCAGCTCCTACTTCATCTTCAGCTATCCAGGTGGGCAGATCGTCGAGCGCTTCGGCTACAAACGCGCCATGATCACCGGACTGATCACCATGGCCGTGGGCGCCGGCACCTTTGTGCCGGCCTCTTACGTGGCGAGCTTCCCGGTATTCCTTTCGGCGCTCATCATCCTGGCAGCCGGTATGACGATCGTGCAGGTGGCCATCAACCCCTATGTCACAGTCATCGGTCCGCCTGCCACGGCCTCCAGCCGCCTGAACCTGGCGCAGGCCTTCAACTCTGTTGGCACCTTCATCGCGCCCTCCATTGGTGCCTACCTCATCCTCGGGGGCGTCGGTCAGATTACGCCTTCGAAACTCCACTCCCTGCCGGCCGCCCTGCAACAAACCTACCGGGCTGAGCAAGCGTCCTCGGTGCGGCTCCCCTACATCGGGCTTGCCCTGATGCTGCTGCTTCTGGCCCTCGCGCTGGGGCTCATCAAGCTCAAGACGCAGACCGGTGTCTCGCAGCACACGCAGGACTTCCGCCCCGGCGCCTTCTCTGAAGCCCTTGAAGGCCGTGACACCATCTGGCACCATCCCTGGCTGCTCTTCGCGGCCCTGGGCATCTTTACGTACGTGGGCGCCGAGGTCTCCATCGGCAGCCTCCTGGTCAACTACATGGGGCTTCCCCAGATCGCGCACCTGCCGGAACAGATCGCCGCTTACTTCCTGCCCGCCTACTGGGGCGGTCTGATGGTCGGCCGTTTTGTCGGATCAGCAGTCCTGCAAAGGGTGCGTGCCGGGCTGGTCGTATCCTTCGCGGCCGCTTGTGCCTTTATCCTGGTCCTGATCAGCATGCACACCCACGGGTCGGGTTTGATCTACACCCAGGCGGTCACGATCTTCGGCCATCACAAGACGCTGATCCTGCCGCGCTCCACCCCCATGTGGACCATGCTCGCCGTGGGTCTCTGCAACTCCGTTCTGTTTCCCTCCATCTTCTCGATGGGCATCCAGGACCTTGGCCCACTTACCAGCAAAGGTTCCAGTCTGCTTATCGCCGCGATTCTCGGCGGCGCCCTCGTTCCCGAGATCCAGGGTCGCATCGCTGACCGCATCGGCTTGCAGCCTGCCTTCATCGTCCCCGCTATTTGCTTCATCTACATCGCCTGCTTCGGCGTCTTTGCTGCACGGCGAAAGGTGAAGGTGAACCCACTAGCCGAAGCCTAGCGCCGGTCTTCGGCCCCTTCCTGGGCTAGGGCGCCTTCACCAGAGTCAGCGTGAGGAAGCCCTGCGTTCCGGTGATGACCGCGATCTCCACCGTCTGTGGCTGGCCGGGAATCTGCAGGGGTTGTACCTGAAGGGTGCCATCTGCGCTCGACAC
Organism: uncultured Acidobacteriaceae bacterium; assembly: GCA_964242225.1. Taxonomy (GTDB): domain Bacteria; phylum Acidobacteriota; class Terriglobia; order Terriglobales; family Acidobacteriaceae; genus Granulicella. The sequence continues at coordinate 725,271 of CAXTAE010000001.1, read as the reverse complement.
GCCGCTGGAAGAGACGCTGGCCAGCACCGGCGCCGCCGGGCAGCGCCCGACCGTGAGGCACTCCCCTTCCCAGCCCAGCACGCGCTGAAGAATCGTTACCGGGGCGTCCTGCACCGGATGACCGGCAAGGTCGGTCACCTCGACGGTGACCGCACCCAGGCCAGCTGTGGCCGCCACAATCTGCTGGCCTCCAGAAATCGCCGCAATCTGCCATGCGGACGGATCCACGGCGTGCAGTGTCCAGCTGGAACAGAACATTCCCCACGCGCAGCCGGAGAGCACCTGCGCAGATCCCGGCGCAATCGCGCTGGCTCCCACAGTGATGTTCGCGATGCCACTCGCATTCGTCGCGCCTGCACTGAACGGAAGTGCCAGACCGGGATTTGCACTCCAAGTGACTGGCACGCCAGAGAGCGGAGAGCCATCCTGCAGCGTCAGAAGCTGTACAGTCCACGTGCCGCTGGCGCCCGCGGCAACATATACCTCTCCTGTCGTGATGGTTGCGGTCCGCACCGGATTGGTGGATGCCAGAGTGATCTGGATCGGCATAGCCGCTTGCACCGAGGAAGCCACCAGGGTGATGTCGCCCGGTGCTCCCGCGAGGATGGACGTTTGCACAATGCCGTTGTCGTCGCTGATCCCCATGCAGGCCGACGTCGAGTGGCAAAGCTGCAGGTTGGCGGCACCGGCTGCAATCGCAAATTGAACAGACACACCTGGAAGTGGCGTGATGCCATCCGAAGCCAATACCCGGATCGCGAAAGCTGTCGTGGACTGCACGCCCGTCTCTAACGCCGAAGGCGCGGAGACGAGTTGCAGCACATCTCCTCCTTGCGTGTACTGGAGTGCAGCGGCCATCGACGTCGTCCCGCCCGTAGTTCCATCCGTCACCGCAACGCTCACCGCCCTGCCCAGACGCGCATGAGCCAGGCTGGACGATGGGGCGATCGCGACGATCTGCGTCGGGGAGTAACTCTGCACGGTAGCCGGCACCCCATTCACCAGGACCTGGTTGCCCTGTCTGAAGCCTGTGCCCACGATGGTGATCGTTCCTCCAGCGGAACCGACGCTTGCCGGCGTGACGCTGTCCGCATACAGCAGCCGCGTCGTGTAGGTAAAGTCGGGCCTGCCAGCCCCATAGGCATCCCCGACGACGAAGCGAAGGGGCGTATCCGCAGCGGCAGCGGCCATTCTGATCTGCGTAACCCCAAAGGCCATAGAGTTGAACGGTACCGCCTGGCTGCCGAGCGTCGGCAACGACCCGAGGTTGTCCGTGTTCTTCCAGATGCCAAGAACTGTCTGCGCTTTGCCGAGTGACGCCAGCCCTTGCTCATCGGTGGCTGTCACCTCAAGCGTCCAGGAGCGCCCCGCCCGAACCGTCGCACTCCACCAGGAGCTATGGCCCCAGCCACAGAGCTGCCCGGGCTGCCAGCCGCTGGGGTCCAGCGGAGCCGGCGCGCTTTCGCTGCCATCACTGCCGGGGTTACAGATGGAGGCTCCGCCCCATGCAGTTGTCAAGCTTCCCACCGCGATATCAGGAGCGGAAATTGCCGAATAGTATGTGAATCGTTGCGTAGGCCCGGAGGGGCTTACGGGCGGCCGCACGTAGGGTCCAATCGCGTACTCGGCCGAATACAAGGGGTTGATGGGCTCCGACGTGAGGGTGATGTCCGAGATGGTCTCCACGGGCACCACTCGCAGCGCCGCAATGCCTTCAAAGGGAGGGTTATTCGTCCCCTGGTTGGTCGCCGCTGCGTGGGTGACCGGCGACGCGATGGCTTGCATGTAGTCGGTACCTGAAACACCGGACACCACCTGGTAGTTCTCATTGGCGCCGTAGTGCTGTCGCGTGGCTGCGAAGTTCACCCAACTCATGCCTTGGCCGGTCGGAAACTGCGAGGTGACAAAGAGGAACGCCGCGCCGGCGTCGCTCGCCTCCTTTCCCTGCGGCACACTGCTGCCCAGCACCGGGTACAACAACGCGAGACCACTCAGATCATCGGCCCGCAGCGTAAACGGGCTCGTCATGCACTGGTAGCTGTAGCTGCTGCACAACACATCGAGCGGGTGCATCAGCGGCCAGTACGTGATCTGGTCGGCGGTGACCGGCGAAGCCCCTGTAAACACGTTGTCGTTGGTCTGCGACCACGCCATGCCCAGCACGCGTCCAAAGGCGCGCGCGAGCTGATACTGCATCTGGGTAAGCTGCTCGGGAGCCGAGCCCACGCAACGCCCGTTCAGCACAATGAGCGCGTGGTGAATATGGCCGTCCGCCTGAATATCGTCGACACTCTGCGTGACGCCGTTCTGGCGGCAACTGGCGGGCTCACTTGCGCCTGAGCCCAGCAGCAGATCCGTGATGCTGCCATCCGTATCGTAAAGAACAGCAACCGGAATGTTGGCCTCGTTCCCAGGTTCGACATCGGCGGGAAAAACAAAACTCGAGCCGTTGAAGTAGCTATTGTTGGCAGAGACATGCTCCGCCAGCTGGCCACCTTGCGCGAGACTCAGCATGGACGTTGGCACATTCCAAACGGCCGCCGCTGCCGCCACCATGGCATCTGCCTGTGCGTGCGAGATGTTCGTTCCCAGGCTGCCCGGATCGGTGTAGTACGCCAGTTCATTCGTCCCCCAACCCTCCGCCTGCCCTGGCTGCACGGCTAGTCCGAAACCCGTGACAAAACGGGGCCCGCCGGCCTGTGCCTCCCGTTCGGCCGCTGCCAGCAAGAGCAGCGTTCCAGCCAGGACGAGCGTGAACCTGACAGCGCGTCCGGCCCTCGCGAAAGTGCCCTTAGCGCTGCGCATAGGTGACTCCGCTCTCGGTGTTCGCCCCGGTCGCCATGATCAGAGGCCGCCGGAACTGGCCCGGCTGGGGAGCCGGCGAGGCCGGCAGTTCAGGGTCCTGCGCTGCCCCGCCATGCATGCGTAGCGGCAGCCGCAGGGGCGGATCGAGATGCCGCGCAGGTGAAGTCGAAGTCACGTCCAGGGTGACTGCCGCCGTGCGCGCACGAGCGATAGCCCCCATCGCATCAGAGAGCAGGATGGCGCCGTCTGCCTCCGTCGGGAGCGGTGTTCCGGGAGCCCGCAGGAGCGCCGCAGCAAGCCGCCGCACGTCCAGCAGCTGCGGAGCCTGTGCACCCTGTACGATCACCGGCACGACGCCTTCGGCACCGTCCACCGGCGAGGCAAAGCCGGCAGTGCTCGCCGCATGCAGAAACACCAGCGCACGCTGGCCCAGGGTGTAGCGAACCTGCCCCTGCGGCCACAGCCCCGTCCACTCATGCAGCGTGAAGGTGCTGCCTACCGACCCTGCGAGCGCCTGATCCACGCTGAACGCGATCTCGACAACACCGCCCTGGTGCTTGACCGAGATAACCTGCCCTACAAAGATCTGTGCAGCCCTACCTGCGAGCGAGGCCAGTTCATCCGTCAGCGTGGTCTGCGGCTGCCCGATGACACTCGTCGCCGGGTCCTGCTGCGCCCCGGCCTTCGCGGACAAACAAAGCGACTGCAACCCAACGCACCAGGCCAAAGCCCACCGACTTACCCCCGTCCAGCGCATGGCAACGATTGCCTCCATGCACCTCTTCGGCAGAGGAAAGAGAAACCTTCACGACGGGTAAATTGTGCGACAGCCTACGGGCGCCGATTACCACCTTCGTTGCACAAAAGCTTAGCCAGGAGTGCCCTCAAAGCTGCTCAGGCCCGTCGCGAGGAACCCTGCAACTCCCGCCATGCTTCGCCTCAAATTTGCGGGTAGAAGTCGAAGAAAGCTCCGATGGAGTGCTTTAGCTGAGCCTCAATCTGCTCCTGAGTGCCTTCAAGAACGTGCATGGTGACCTGCGCCTCATTCCCGTTCTTCAACATCACCGGCGCGGGTTGCACCGCAGCCAGCTCATCGGCGGGAAGCAGCCGCATTCCGTAAACCAATACTAGATTTGCCATCTCTCGATGCTACAGAACCCCGCGCCGGGGTGAGCAATCGCACGCAACCCTTGCCGGGGTCTGCATCCTCTGGGGGGCCGAGACAATCAAACCGTAGCCATGTCTGACCAAATCCCCGTTCGCGATACCGTTATTCTCGGCTCCGGCTGTTCCGGCCTTACCGCCGCCATTTACGCTGCCCGTGCCAATTTGAAACCCTTAGTTCTGGAGGGTCACGAGCCCGGCGGCCAACTCTCCATGACAACGCTGGTCGAAAACTTCCCGGGTTGGCCCGAGGGGATTCAAGGCCCGCAACTCATCGAAAACATGAAGGAGCAGGCTACCCGTTTTGGTGCAGAACTGCGGATGAGCCATCTCTCCGGCATCGATCTAACCAAGGCGCCCTTTGAGCTCACGCTGGGCAAGGAGACCATACGCACCCGGACCTTGGTTATTGCTTCGGGCGCCTCGGCCCGCTGGTTGAACCTGCCCTCCGAGCAGGCCCTGATCGGCTACGGTGTTTCTTCATGCGCGACCTGTGACGGCTTCTTTGCTTCCGGTAAGGAGATTGCCGTTGTTGGCGGCGGAGACTCGGCGATGGAAGAAGCGTTGTTCCTCACCCGCTTCGCCAGCAAGGTGACCCTGATCAACCGGTCAGAGAGCTTCCGCGCTTCGAAGATCATGTTGGAGCGGGCGCAGACCCATCCCCAGATCAAGTTCATGAACAACACCCTTGTGGAAGAGGTGCTCGGCGTGGAAGAGAAGGACGTGCGCGGCCTGAAGCTCCTCGACAGAAAGACGGGAGAACGTTCGGAGATCCCGGTCAAATTCATGTTTCTGGGGATCGGCCACGAGCCCAATGCCAAAGCCTTCGAGGGGCAGCTCGACCTCGACGCCGATGGGTACATCAAGACCGAGCGCAACGTGTTCACCACCCGCATGGGACTGCCGCTGGCCGGCGTCTACGCTTGTGGCGACATCCAGGATCGCCGCTACCGGCAGGCGATCACAGCCGCCGGAACAGGGTGCATGGCCGCCCTTGAGGTCGAAAAGTATCTGGAAGAGCTCGGGCGTTAGTAGCCTAGATTCAAGATGTTGCAAGTCTAAAGAGGCGGCCCGAATCGGGTCGCCTCTTTGCCGTTATACGGAACGATCCTGGCCTCCACTGGGCCTCGTAGCGCGCAGATCCTTCGCGGAAAAAGATTTGCGTCAATCACCCCTTCGGTGTACTGTTACGGAAATTCACCAAAACTTAAATTTTCGGTCCCTCAACGTCCCTGTAGCAGTTAGTCCCTGACGTAACTGGCAACAAGCCCGCTGTTTGGGGTGCAGATCTATCCGCACGCCCGGTTCCGTGTCGCTGTCTACTCCTGCGCGAGTGGCCATACCCCCCTTTTGCCTTGGAGGCATCATGCAACTTCGTTCCACAGCTCACAGCCCCTCTCGGTGGCTTGCTCTGCTTCTTCTGCTGAGCAGCTTCGCGGCGAGTCGAGCGCAGACCTTTCGCGGAGGCATCAACGGCAGCGTAACCGACGTGAGCGGTGCCTCGGTCGGCGGGGCAGCCGTCTCGGCCACCAACAGCGCCACCGGCGTTAAAACGGCCGGCGTCAGCTCTTCCAGTGGCAGCTTCCTGTTTGAAGATTTGCCCCTTGGCGACTACACCATCACCGTGATGGCTCCCGGCTTCGCCAACACCAAGGTAGACCACGTGAATGTCTCGGCTGGCCAGATCTACACCCTGCCGGTGAAGCTAGAGGTAAGCAGTGCGACCGAGACCGTGGAGGTAAGCGCCTCCAGCCTCTCGCTCGACACAACCACCGTCACACAGACCACGGTGCTGGACGCCAAGACGGTCGCTGATATCCCCTTGAACGGCCGCGATTTCACCCAAATGGTCAATCTCACCCCAGGCTACGCCGGCTCCGGTTCAGGCGGCTACGGCTCCCTCAACGGAACCCGCGCCAACCAGATGAACTGGCAGATCGACGGCGTGGACAACAACGATCTCTGGCACAACATCCCCGCCGTCAACCAGGGCGGTGTCTCCGGTATCGCGGGCATCATTCTGCCCATTGACGCCGTGGATCAGTTTTCGGCACAGACACAATCCGGCCCGGAGGGTGGACGCAACCCCGGCGGTACGATCAACCTCACCCTGAAATCCGGCACCAATCAGCTGCACGGAACGATCTACTACTTCAACCGCAATGAGCTCTTTGGCGCCAAAAGCCCCTTCTCCCCCACCAAGCAGAAGGTGCGCAACTACAACACCGGCTTCTCCGTCGGTGGGCCGTTTGTCAAAGACAAGCTCTTCGGCTTTCTCACCTTTGAACACCAGCGTTTCGTCATCGGCGAATCCGGCACCGCGACCGAGCCCTCCGTGGGTTGGCAAAGCAAGGCGGAAGCCATCCTCGCCTCCAAAGGCGTCCCGGTAAGCCCGGTAATGGTCAACGTCCTCAATACGCTCTGGGGCCAAAGCACACTCGCCCAGGACACCGTCGGCGTTCCGCAGAACTTCCACTCCAGTGATCCGGAGTACGGCTACAGCTGGAACGGTCTGGCCAAGGTCGACTACCATCCCACCTCCAAGGACTACATCAGTGCGCACTGGTTTGTCGGCCAGGGCAACCAGGTTGCCCCGGTGGGCTCGCAGCTGCTTTCTTACTATGAAGTCGCGCCAATCCACGTGCAGAACATCGCCCTTGTCTACAACCGCCTGATCGCGTCGAACGTCTCCAACCAGATCCTTGTCGGCGTGAACTACTTCAACCAGGTGTTCTCGGACTTCAACTCCACCTTCAACGTCCAGGGCGAGGGATTCAACACCGGCGCGCCTCCGGGAAACGCGCCTAACATCACCATCGGCAACAGCAGCAGCTCCGGCGGCGGTACCACAACGGTCAGCACCGCTTTCGATCCCGTCGGCTTGACGCCACCTGAGGGCCGTAACGACATTACCGGCCATCTCACCGATCAACTCTCCTGGGTCAAAGGCAAACATGAATTCCGCTTTGGTGGCGAGTTCCGTCAGGCGCAGCTCGACGAGTTTTACAAGCGTAAATCTGTAGGCTCGTTCACCTTCGACGGCTCTCGCGTGGGTGGTGGCGGCTATGCCGGCGCTCTGGCCGACTTCCTCGCCGGCGAGTTCTCTGCGGCGACCATCGCCATCGGCGACCCGGAGCGCCAGGTGTTCGTCAATACCTGGTTCCTCAATGCCGGCGACTCTTGGCAGGTCTCCCGCAAGCTCAACGTCAACTACGGCGTACGCTACGACTACGAGGGTCCGCTGCATGAGCCCTTCCAGGACATCTCCGTCTTCCGTCCGCAGTTCACCGAAACCAATGGTCTTGCCTTCCAAGGCGCACAGATCCAAGACCTCTACCAGCGTTACTTCAAGGAAGTGAGCCCACGCGTGGGTCTCAGCTATGCGCTGGCAGATCACACGGTGCTTCGTGCCGGCTACGGCTTCTATTTCGATACCCCCAACCTGAACCCCTTCCTGGACAACCGTCCGGGCAACCAGGCCCCCAACGGTGTTGAAGGTAATCCTGGCGGACCCGATCCGGTGTACACCGTCGGCTCCACGCTGGCAAGCCAGACCATCACCGCTGGCACCCCCATCTTTCCTGCAGCGGAAGGCTACCCCTGCAAGGCAACCTCGCCTTGTGGCGTGTTTTCAGTTGACGCAAACTTCAGGCCCTCTTACACCGAGAACTACAGCCTGCAGATCGAGCAGGCCCTCGGCGCCCGCGCCCTCTTCCAGCTGGGGTACGTCGGCTCTGAGGGACGTCACCTGCTGAGCATTCTGGATATCAACCAGGCCACGCCCGGCGTTTACACCACGCCGCCCAACAACACAGATCCGTTGCAGTCGGCCGACTACAAACGGCAAGAGGCGCGTCCCTACTTCAGCCAGTATGGCCAGTACAACAACATCAACCAGATTGAAAGCATCGGCACGTCAAACTACAACTCACTCCAGGCCACGCTTCGCCTGTCGAACTTCCATGGCTTCTCCAGCTCCACTGTTTACACCTGGTCGCATAACCTCGATGAAGTTTCGGACTACCGCGGTACCTTGCCGCAGGACAGCCGTAACTTCAAAGGTGATTACAGCAACTCGGAGTTCGACGTTCACAACACCTTCACCAGCTTCGTCTCCTACGCCGTCCCGGGCAGCCAGCACCTCAAGGGCCTGACCAGTGGCTGGCAGGCCAACAGTCTGCTCAGCTTCCACGGCGGCCAGCCCTTCACCGTCCATGCCTCCGGGGATATCAGCGGCACGAACGAAGGCAACGACCGCGTAAATCAGATCGGCAACCCGCAGGTCGGCGCGAACGGGCAGCATCCCGGAGTCACCTGGATCAACCTCAACGCTTTCCAGGATCCGACGGCCGGCACCTTCGGCACGTCTCGGCGCAACAACTACTACGGCCCTGGCTACAGCGACGTCGACCTCTCCGTCTTCAAGAACACCAAGATCGGGGAACGCGTCACCATCCAGCTTCGGGCTGAGATGTTCAACCTCTTCAACCGCAACAATTTCGCCCCACCCTCCATCACCTTTGCCACCTGCCCGGCTTCGGGTATCTCCGGCAGTGGTACCTGCGTCCCTGGCCAGTTCGATCCCAACAACGGCAGCGCCACCCTTAACGACACCATCGGCGACTACAACGGCGCCCCCGGCATCGGTGCCGGCGAACCCTTCAACACGCAGTTTGGCGCGAAGATCCTCTTCTAACCAACTGCACTACCCTCCACAAAGCGGCGGCCCCCGGGTCGCCGCTTTCCTTTGCACGGAACTCACAGACGGAAGCGGGAAACGCTCAAGGAAAATACCTCTTTCACGCCTTAGCATGGAGGCATATGACCTTTCGCCTGCTCGCCTCTACCCTCGTGCTTGCCGCAGCCCTGCCCCTATGCGCCCAGAGTGATGAGGCTAGTTCCAAGGACACACCGAAGCCGGGCGCAAATCCCGCACCCGCCGGTACGCCCAAACAACCCGCCAAACCAGACACCGTCGGCGAGGCCCTGCCCGCTGATAAATCGATCCCACAGACCATCTCCGTGAACGGCAAGACGATCCACTACACCGCCACGGTGGGCAAGATCGAGCTCAAGGCCAAGGACGGCAAGACCACCGGCGAAGTCATGTACACGGCCTACACCCTCGACCGGGATAAGCCCGCTTCCAAGGGTCAGGCAGCCGATAGCAACCCCCGCCCCGTGACCTTCGCCTTCAACGGCGGCCCCGGCGCCAGCTCCGCCTATCTCAACCTCGGCGCTATCGGCCCGAAGCACATCGGCTTCGCCAACCAGGGCGACTCGCTCTCCGATCCAGCGACGCTCACCGACAATCCCGGCACCTGGCTCGACTTTACCGACCTCGTCTTCATCGATCCCATCGGCACAGGCTTCTCGAAATCCATGGTCGACGACGCCGAGACCAAGAAGCTCTTCTATTCCACGACGCCTGACGTCGAATACCTCTCGCTCGTCATCTACAAGTGGCTCGTCAAGAACGACCGCCTGCTCGCCAAAAAGTACATGATCGGGGAGAGCTACGGCGGCTACCGCGGCCCGCGCATGGCGCACTACCTGCAGTCACAGCTCGGCGTCGGCATCAACGGCATCTTCCTTGTCAGCCCCTACCTGAACCCCGACACCAGCGGCGACAATCTGAGCCCCGTCGATTGGATGATGAGCCTGCCGTCGATCACCGCCGCTCACCTCGAGGCCGGGGGCAAGCTCACCCCGGAGGCCATGCAGGGCGTCATCAACTACACCGAAGGCGAGTACGCCACCGCCCTCATCAAAGGTCCCGAAGACAAGGCCGCCAACGACGCCATGGTGGCACACGTGACGGAGATGACCGGGCTTGACCCCAAGTTCGTCCGCTACGCCGACGGCCGTCTCGACATCGCCGCCTACCTGCGCGAGGTACATCGCGAGAACGGCGACCTTGGCTCCGTGTACGACTCCAACGTCACCGCGCCCGACCCTTTCCCCTTTGCCCCCACGCAGCAGTCCAACGACCCGATACTCGAAAGCACCATCGCCCCCACCACACAGGCCATGGTCAACTTCATCACCAATACCGTCGGCTGGAAGACCGACGCCCGCTATTACACGCTGAGCTACGACGTGAACCGCGCCTGGGATCGCGACTCCGAAGCTCTCCGCGGCGGCTCCGTCCCCGACCTGCGCCAGGCCATCGCCGCTGACCCCAAGTTCCGCGTCGTCATCCTCCACGGCTGGAACGACCTCTCCTGCCCCTTCATGGGTTCGGTGCTGACCCAAAACCAGCTACCCGCCAAACTCGGCAAACAGGTCGAGATTCACGAGTTCCCTGGCGGCCACATGTTCTACACCCGCGCCGCCAACGGCTCCGGGCTGCACGCCATCGCCGAACAAACCGTAGCCGCTCATTGAGCCGCGCGCTGGGCGGGAACCTCACGGGGCTCCCGCCCGGCAGATACGCATTTCGCAGTGCGCTCGACCTTGCAGAAGGTTACTTCGCGATCTCGGTGATACGAGCCCCGGCAGCGCTCCCGGAAGTTGGGGGGTGCACCGCTTGGATCAGCGATGGCGCAAGAGGGGTACCAGCACCCCAGTCTTGGCGCAGGCCCTTAGCAACCGCCTCTGTGCAGAGCGTTACGCGGTTACGCCCCTCGCGCTTCGCCCCGTACAGCGCAACATCCGCACGCCGCAGCATGTGCAGCCAACTGGTCTCCCCAGCCCGCAGAGCGCTTACGCCGACGCTCGCCGTAAAGCGAACCTCTGTCTCACCGACGCTGATGCGAAGGGCAGCCACCTCAGCACATAGCCGCCACGCCACTGCGTGGGCCACGTCGACGCTCGCATTCGAAAGCAGCAATGCGAACTCTTCGCCGCCCATCCGCGCCACTTCGCAATTTTTGTTGTCCCGCGCGATGCGGAGCAGCAGCCGGCCTGCCGCGATCAGGGCACGGTCGCCCAGGTCGTGTCCCCACGTGTCGTTCAGTTCCTTGAAGTGATCGAGATCGACCATCAGCAGGGCGCAGGGCCTCTTGTGACGTGCGGCGGACTGCAGCTGCTGTCCGGCGGCCTCCTCCATCGCGCGGCGATTGAGCAAACCCGTCAGTACGTCCTGACGGCTCTCCTCATGCAGCCTTCTTCGACTTTCAACGGCGTAAATGGCCAGAAACGAAAAGGCCATCGAGGTCACAAGCAGCATCGTCGACTCGCGTAAAAGCAGCAGAAAGGGCGGAGGCGGCACCAGGAGCTCGAGCGGCATTCTCACCAGAAAAAGCACGAGGATAGCGGAAAGCAGAAGTGCCGTAACACGCAGTGGTCCGCGCACCGCCAGTACGTGGGCGTTCCACAGCATGCGTACCGTCCAGGCCAGCAGCGAGATCGCCGCCATCTCCGAGGCCTCGATGCACCAAAGCGAATTGTAAGAAGCCAGTGCGAACAGCAGCAGCATCAGCCCGCCTATGACAGCGTGGACACGAGCCGACCGGCGCTGCACCGGAAACAGCAGGGACTGCAAGCCGAGGCGAATCAGGTAAAGCATCGCTACAAGAACCGCGGCGCTGAAAGCCTGCGGCACCCAACGTCCAGTCCCTCGCCACAGGGGCATCAGGTAGATCGCGGCAGCGTGCAGAGCACAGGCGGTAGCCAGCGGCATCAACCAGCGTGAACGGCGGTCAGCCCAGGCAAGCATCGCCAACACCGAGGCGGACGTCGCTTGCGATACCAACGCGATCACATAGACGGTATGAAGCTTCAACATGGCGGAAGGGTACCCGGGCTGAACTGTGTAAGTTTGGGTCGATTCTTCCATAAGAACAACCAATCGCCTATGGCCTGGCTGGATTCATCTCTCGTTCCTTGTCTGCGACGAAAACGGCAGCATCCTTCTTTCTGTCTTCAAAGCCACGGGCTCGCCTGTCACGCCCTGGACAAAGCCGCGCAACCGCATAACTCTTTCGAGCCTTCTATCAAGCTCAACCGAATGCACAGCAACCCAGGCTGCCTCGTTACACTGGCAATCGGTCGCCAAGTCGCGCCGCGGGCAGACTGCGACAACTTCGGACTCAAGTCCGGAGTTAACCCTCTTCGTTCGAAGACTTTGGGCAAATTCGGGGGGAATGGTACCAAAGTGAAGCGGCGACCCATCTTCCGGATCGCCGCTCGCTACTTTCCCATCCTGCTCTAGTGGATGTCGAACTGCTCCGGATGCAGGCTGGGATCGCTCTTCACCAGAATCGTTTTGCCGCTGATCTCTTCCATCTCCTGCAGCCACTTGCCGCTGCCCGACTTCAGCTGCTTGACCACCTCCGGATTCACGCGCAGCATCACGTCGCCCTTGTCGAGCTGTTTATGCATCTTGCGCAACTCGATGTAGATCTCGTTGCAGACCGTGACCGGCGACTTCGTCATGCCCGTGCCGGCGCAGATGGCGCAGGTCGTCGACAAGGTACGCTCGAGTGACTGCTTCACGCGCTTTCGCGTGATCGCAACCAGGCCAAAGTCGTTGAACTGCAGCACCTTCGACGGCGCACGATCGCTCTTGAGCTCCTCTTCAAGAGCGGCCAGCACCTTGGCCCGGTTCTTGCGGTCATCCATGTCGATGAAGTCGATGACGATGATGCCGCCGAGATCACGCAGCCGAATCTGCCGCACAATCTCCGGGATCGCATCGAGGTTGGTCTTCACGATGGTGTCTTCGAGCCGCGCGGTCTTGCCGACAAACTTGCCGGTGTTGATGTCGATCGCGACCAGCGCTTCCGTCTGGTTGATCACGATGGACCCACCCGACTTCAGCCACACCTTCGAGCGCAGCGCCTTGTTGATCTCCTCGGAGATGCCGAACTGCTCAAACAGCGGTGTGTCCTTCGTGTAGAGCTTCACGCGCCGCATAAGGGCCGGCTGGAAACGCTGCAGGAAGCGCAGCACGCGCTCGTACTCGGTCTCCGTGTCGACCCAGATGGCGGAGAAGTTGTCCGTCACCTGATCGCGCAGGATGCGCTCCACCAGGTTGAGATCGTGATAAATCAGGGCCGGTGACTTCGAAGCCTCAGACCGCTGCTTGATGTCGGCCCACAGGTTCAGCAGAAAGCGCAAATCGCTGCGCAGCTCCTCTTCGCTCGCACCCAATGCCGCGGTACGCACGATGAAGCCGCCGGACGCCTCGCCCTTCTCGCTGAGCAGAACCTCCTTCAGCCGGCGACGCTCGCCATCGGACTCAATCTTGCGCGAGACGCCAACATGGTTCACGGTCGGCATAAACACCAGGAAACGGCCCGGCAACGCGATATGCGAGGTGATGCGGGCGCCCTTTTTAGCGATAGGCTCCTTGGCGATCTGTACCAGAACCTCCTGCCCAGGCTTCAGCAGGTCGCTGATGGCCGGCATGTCAGTGTTCTGCATCGAGTGCCGGCTGCCACGTCCGCCGCCTCCCCCGTGTCCGTTTGACCGCGAGTTCCCCCCACCGCGCGAGTCACGACCGCTGCGGCCACCACGACCGCCACGATCCCGTCCTTCGCCACGCCGAGGTTCACGACGGCTCTCACCCCCGCGCTCGCCGGCACGTTCCCGGCCAGGCTCACGGGACGATCCCTCTTCGGCGGCGAACTCGGGAAATTCTCCCATGACCGCCGCCGCAGGCTTGTCGCCCTCCTCCTCGAACGGGGTGTCCCCGATCTCGAGGCGATCGTCTTCTTCCCCTTCGTCGTCGGCGAACTCGCCCCCGGCAATCTCTTCCCCGCCGTCGAGCTCATCCTCCTCCATCTCCTCTTCATCGATGTCGAACTCTTCGTCGTCCTCATCTTCGGCGGCGAGCGTCATCTCGCTGCGTGTCATCTGCTCGAGAGCGCGATCGCGCACCAGAGATCCGATCTCGGCACCCGCCTCGAAGGTCTCTTCTTCGGTGTCGTCGCTATCGCCGGCGGCAAGGTTGAACAATTCGCCCTCATCGTCGTCATCCAGCAGTTCTTCCTCAAGCTCACCTTCCCCGGGTGCAAAGCCGGGTGTCGCTACGCTTGTTTGAACCTCGGGCACGGCAGCCTGGGCAGGAGCTGCGGTCGGCTGCGGCGTGCCCTGTACATCGCTTAGATGGACCGACTGCACAGCTGTCTCAGCCTCGATGGGATTGGAGGGGTCCTCCTCGGCGCCCGGAATGGCAACGTCGCCAGGGAGCTCCGAAATCATCTCGCCGGAGGCCTGAACCGCCGTGAACTCGTGGCCCGAACCCTCTTGGGCGACCTCGCTGCCCTCCTCAAAGCGAACCTCAGGAGGATTCATCTCGTCTTCGACTAAGCCGCTCTGCCGAAACTCGCTCGGGCCAGCGGGATCGACGCGGTACGACGCCGAGGCGTCCTCGCCGGGTTCGTACTCGGTCGTCTCTTCGTGAAACTCCGTAGCAGCCTCGTCGGTACCATGCACGGACTTCGGCTCCGCGAACGCGGACACAGTCTCATGCATGGCCTGCACTGCAGCCAGAAGGCTCTCGCCAGGGCCGTCAGCCATCACCGGGATGGCATCCGTTTCAGCGATGTACTCTGCGCTTTCCGCCGAACCCGCTTCCGCATCCTGCCGGGCAGCGAACGCCTCTGTCTCAAAGGCGGGAGCGTCGTCGGAACCGCCAATTGGCTCCACAAAGCCGTCTTCAAGGCGCACGAACGTGCTCTCCGGCTCATGCTGCGATGTGACGCCTGGCTGCACCGCCTGCTCCGGATCAAGCTGCTCACGGGAGACCGCACCCGAGCGAAACGAGGTGGGCGTGGCCTCTTCGATCATCGAAGTCTCAGCGGTGACAACTGGGGCCGGTTGCTGTTCACGATCGGGCCTATCGCCCCGTCCGCGGCGCGAATCCCGGTCGCGACGTCGATTGCGCCCGGTCTCAGAGTCACCCGAAGAGCGGTCAGCCTGCCCAGAACTTTCCGTAGGCGTCCCGTGGCGCGGCGCTTCGTCATTCGGCCGTCCGCGATGCCGCGACAAGGTCTCGCCTGGTAGCACCGAGCCGCCATCCCATCCGGCAGCGGCAGCGTCGAACTCCGTCGAAGGACGGGCCACGACCAGATTGGTCTGCGCCCTCGTTCCGGCAGAGGCAGGAGCCTCATCGCCCTCTCCCTTGCGATACTTGGAGAGAGACTCCCCCGGAAGAATGAGCGGTTCTTCCGTCGGAACCGCATCGTCCCCTGCAGCTTCCTGCACACCGGAACCCTCCGCTTGACGGCCACGATCTCCGGAGCGGTCCCGCTCCCGTCCGCCTCGATCGCGCACACCCCGTCCACGATCCCGTCCGCCGCGCTCGGCACGCGGTCGTTCTTCACGCGGACGATCTTCACGAGACGTCTCAGAGCTTTCTTCAGCTTGCCCGTGCAGCTGCTCCAGCGGCTGGGGATCATTCTCGTCGGTGTAGTCGGGCAGCGCCTCGACCAGCGGTACCGTTGGTTCGGCGGTCGGTGACACGCTACTGCGTTCGCCGCCGCGTCCACGACGACGGCCGCGGCGTCCACGCCACGTACGGCTGCCCTCAGACGCGCTGTCGTCGCCTAATTCTGTTTGGTGGCTGGGCGCGGTCTCTATTTCGACTGCGGTCTGCACCGGCTCGATCGCTCGCAGGGTCTCCGGGGCAGCTTCGCGACCCGATTCGCGGGTGCGGCCACCGCGGTCACGATCGCCACGGCCACGTTCCGCCCCGCGCTCACTCGACCCACGCTCGCTGCTTGCGCGATCGCCTGCTGCGCGCTCACCATTGACGCGCCGAGGCTCGCCACCCTCAAAATCGGCCGACTCACCCTGTTCTTCCAGAAAGTCAGTGATGTAGAGAAACGCGTCGCGCTCCAGACCTACATCGACAAAGGCCGACTGCATGCCCGGCAGAACCCGCGTTACGCGCCCGTTGTAGATGGAACCGGCGAGCGTGTATTCGTTCTCGCGCTCGTAGTAGATCTCACTGAGTTCGTCTTTTTCGACGATTGCCAGACGCGTCTCATGCGGCGTACTGGAGATATAAATTTCCTTCGACATAGTCACTGCTTTCCGCCCATGGATGGGCAGGCAGGACAGGCGAAGATCGCGCCCTCAGCGGCCGGAGTCGGCTCTAGCTGCTGGGGGCTGCCTCCCTTGCTGGGGACAGGCGATGAGAGGCGCAGGCTGGACGTGCCACTGTTTGCCGCGTGACCGTCAGGTCGCCACGGCGAGCGCGCCCACTGATCCGCCATGGGCGTAACCGTGAGTCTGCGCTGCCAACAAAGTTTTCCAGAGTGACTGCCTTGGCTTCGGGGCGCTCGAGGGCGCCTTCGTGCCGAATACTCGCAACGAAGTTTGTGACCACGACAGCCTCAAGCTGAGGCGGGGCCGTTAACCGTCCGTTGACAAGCATGCTCAAAAACCTGTCCGGCCGCGAGAGTCGATCCGCGCCTGGCCGGCCTTTAGTTGATAATCTTTCGTCGCCGCGCGGGGAAATCAGCACATCCGTTGCGGCGAGGGTCGTGTCCACCTGACCTTCCGGCCAGATGTCTCCCCTCAGTATGCACCAAATCGTTCCGCAGCGGCAGGAACCTGATTCGGTGCGTACACCGGATCCGCCTAACTGGCGTACGATATCGGCAAAGGAATCGAGGGCTCTTATGGTCGCGTCAGGAAACAGCACGCCCGCCCCCGAGCAGCTACAACGGCAAGCAGCCTTTTTTGAGGGTCTGCTCGGGCTGCATCGCTTCCTGGAAGAGGAACGCCTTCCCGGGCTGGAGGCTGGCCCGTTTCGGCTTACGCTTGATCGTAGCGCACCCACTGAGCCGGTGCTGGAGGTGTGCGTGCCCGATCTCCTGTCGGCCAAGGCAGCCGTAATGGCCGCGGGTTGCCGTCTTGAGCGTGAGGAACCCGGGGTGCCGCGATACTCCCTGTGCGATCCCTTCGGCCTGCGTTTCCGCCTGTCTCAGAGCTCCGCCTAGTTCACGAAGCGCCGCATGCGGATATTCATCACGATCCCCAGCGCGAGGAAGGTGAACAGCACCGAAGATCCGCCATAGCTCATCAGCGGAAGCGGAATGCCCGTCACGGGCATCAGCCCGACACACATCCCGATGTTCACGGCCACCTGGAACAGCAGCACCGACGCGATTCCCATGATGATCAATGTCCCGGGCGGATCGGGTGCGGTCTGGGCGTTCTCGATCAGGCGCACCAGGATGAGGAAATACAGCAGCAGGACACCGACCGCGCCGATGAAGCCATGCTCCTCACAAAAGGCGGCAAAGATGAAGTCGGTATAGGGGATGGGGAGAAAATCACCCTGGGTCTGCGTCCCCTTGTTGGCGCCCTTGCCCCAGAGGCCCCCCGAACCCACCGCGATCAGGCTTTGCCGGATCTGATAGCCCGAGCCCTTTGGGTCGGTGTCGGGGTTGGTGAACGCGGTCAGGCGAGCCTTTTGGTAGGGCTTCAACACCTTGCCGCTCTTCCAGATGCCGCCCACGACCAGCACAAACCCGAGCAGCAGTACAGCAGCTTGTTTCCAGCGGATGCCGCCCAGAAAGAGCCCGACCAGCAGTACCGGCGAGTACGTCAGCGCCGTCCCCAGGTCGGGCTGTGAGAGCACCAGCAGCATCGGCAAGCCGATCAAGGCGAAGGCTTTGGCCACATCCAGCCAGCGCAGCTCGCGCTTGCTGGCGATAAAGCTCCAGAAGAAGCGGGCCGCGACGACGATCAGCACAAGCTTGACCCACTCCGAGGGCTGAAAGTGCACGCCGCCTCCCAGATTGATCCAGCGCCGGCCACCCATCACCTTCTGCCCGACCGCCTTGACGGCCAGTAGGCTGAAAACGCCGATTCCGTAGGCCCACGGAGCAAGATCCAGCAGCCGGTGGTAGTCGATCAGGGCGGTGACGAACATCAGGATCAGGCCGACCACGAAGAAGCCCATCTGCTTGACCTGAAACCCATGAAATTTGGTCATCGCCGTGGCCGAGCGGATCTCCACCACGCTCAGGACGCAGAGAATGAGGACAAAGGCCAGCAGGGTCCAGTCAAAATCGCGAAAGCGGGCACGGATCACCCGCTCAGTCTAACCGGCTGCCTGGCGGAACAGACCGTAGGGAGATGCATGCGTCAGCCCCGTTAGCGTGAGCCCGGCAACGTGTCTGCCGGGAGCAGCGCGCAGGCACCATCGCCCAAATTCGCCTCCCGCGAGGGGGTCGCGGTATCCGCGCGGAAGTGCAGGTACGTCCCGGTCTTTGCAGTGAACGGCGGCCATCCCGGGAGCGTCGCCCCGCCCGGCACGCCGGTGCTGGCGAAGCTGGTCCAGTAGCCCTCCAGCTGCGCGGAGACGGCGTCATCGTCCGTACTTTCCCGGTGCGAGGGGAAGTAGCCGAAGACAAACGCGAGTTCTGAGGAGTGCAAGGCAGCCGTCTTGCCCACCGAGGGCCGGTCAAACTGGTAAACGTACGTCGGAAAGCCATGAGCCGCATGCCAGGTGGCCACTTGGCGGACGGGACAGCGGAAGTCCCGGTCGGTCTGCCAGCGGTCGCCGGTGTCGCCCAGCAGAGGATCGGCTCCGGGGCGCGCGTAGACGGCTTCCAGCTTTGCCGCAAGGTCCGGAGCGACAGTGTCCTCAATGGCCTTTTTTGTCGCTTCGAGAGACTGATTTGAAGGCACAATCTCCTGCACGTTGGAGCCGATGACAAGCGGGATCGGCGCCTCCCTGCCCTCAGCAAACACCGTAGCGGGCAGGGTCGGGAGCACCCAGCCATCAACACTTGCGCCGCGGTGCCCCCAGAAGCGCAAAGGCGGTGGCTTGGGCGCATTGGCGTCGGCCTTCAACACCTCTTCGGTGGTCGCTAAACGCATGGACGCGAGGTCCGCCCCCAAAGCCTGCACGACGGGTGCCCAGGCCATCTCTGATTCGTCGCGGCTGGCCGTTGGCATCAGGCCGAGCACCTGTCCACTCTCCTCCAACGCCCGCGAAAAGAGCCCTCGTGCGAGAGGCGAGGTCATCAGCAGGCCGGTGTCCACCGATCCCGCTGACTGGCCGAAGAGCATGACCCGCTTCGGATCGCCGCCGAACGCCCCGATGTTGCGCTGCACCCAACCAAGGGCGGCAATCTGGTCCAGGAGCCCGTAGTTTCCCGATGCATGGTGGGAAGATTCGGCGTCCAGCTCGGGCGAGCGCAAGAAACCGAAGATGCCCAGACGGTAGTCCAGCGTGACCAGCACTACGCCGCGTGGCACCAGCGCGAGACCGCTGCTGAGCTCCTCCGCCGCGCTGCCCGCCACGTTGGAGCCGCCGTGTATGTAGACCATGACGGGATAGCCGGAGCCGGAGGCCGGCGCCCAGATGTTCAGGAAGAGGCAATCTTCCGTCCCATGGTCCGCGGAGGTGTTGTTCCAGCCGAAACGCTGCTGCGGGCAGGGACTCCCATGCTGCAGCGCGGGGATGGTTTCGTTCTCAGCCTCTATGGGCTGGGGTGGCTGCCAGCGTAGAGGTCCGATTGGCGGCTTCGCATAGCGCACTCCCAGATAGGCGCGCACGCCCGGCGCTGGGTCCGCGCCCTGTAGCTTTCCCGACTCCGTCGCTACAATGGCACCCGGGGCGGCGGGGTAGTGCACCTGCCCCCCTGCAGACTGCCCGACGAACCAGCTCAAACCCAAGCAGAAAAGACCGCAAATTCTTGCCGACATAAACCCCTCGAGCGACCTGGCTGACCTCACCTATGGCGCTCGGCTTCTCCGAAACCATACCGTGATTAGGGCGATTGCCGCACCTAGGGGCGCTCTTCTCGTCACCCTTGGGAGCGCTACCGTCCCAGATGTGCGCGCCGCTTCGTGATCTTGGGGGTTGTCTGGCGGGTGTTAGTGCCCACTGCCGGCAACGGGATTAAAGGCCGCTGGGACCGTGCGCGTGGGACGGCGCACTTCTGCTATCGGGGCGCTTTCCACCTCGCCTGTTGCGGGTAATTTGTCCTGCGGCCTCGTGGTCTCAACCAGCTTCATCAGGTTGCCCTGGCGTCCACGCTGCTTGTTGACGTAGGCGCTGATGACCTGCGCGGCGAGCTTCGCGGAGTTGTTACCCCAGTTGCCGTGCTCCCAAAGCACAGCCACCACAATATCCGGGTTGCGTCGCGGTGCCATCCCGACAAACCAGGCGTTGGGCTCCGTGTTGTGCCCTTTGCCGGTGCGAGCCAGCGCGTTATGGCTCATCACCTGCGCGGTGCCGGTCTTGCCGGCGAAGTCAACGCCCTCCAGGTGCGCCGCGTAGGCGGTGCCGATGGGGCTGGAGGTCACGTTCGCCATCGCATCGGTGATGATTTGCCAGTTCTCGGCCGAAACCGGCACGGTCTTGTTACCGGAACCCGGAAAACTCTCCTCGAGGGCCTGCACCTGCCCCGGCGAGAGCTCCTCGGGAAAGACGACGTGCGGGCGCCGCAGTACCCCGCCCGAGGCGATGCCGCTGATCGCGCGGGCCAGCTGCAACGGGGTCACCTGGATCGCCCCCTGGCCGATGCCGACCGAGATGGTCTCGCCCGCATACCACTTGTCATGCTGGGCCTTCATCTTCCACTGCTCGGAGGGCATCAGCCCCGTCGCTTCATCGGGCAGATCAATGCCCGTCTTCTCCCCGATACCGACGCTCTCCGCGTACCGGGCCATCGTCGTGATGCCTAGACGATTAGCCAGCGTGTAGAAGAACGTGTCGCAGGAGTACGGGATGGCCGTATGGATGTCCACGGGGCCATGGTGTTTGTCGCAGGCGAAGAAGTGCCCGTAGAAGCTCGCGCCGCCGTTGCAGGACACGTGGAGATCCTGCGCCACGCCTTCCTGCAGCCCCGCCAGCGACATAATGACTTTGAACGTCGACCCAGGGGCCAGCTGTGCCTGAATCGCCTTGTTCAGCAGCGGATGGTCGTTGTCATTGAGGATGGTCTGCCAGTAGGCCTTGGTTAACCGTACGGCGAACTGGTTCGGGTCGTAGGTCGGTCGCGAGACCATGGCGAGAATCTCGCCCGTATGCGGGTCCATGGCGACGATCGCGCCTATCTTGCCCTCGAGAGCCTGCTCGGCGGCCTGCTGCACGTCAAGATCGATGGTCAGCCTGAGATCTTTGCCGGGCGTGGCGTACTCCTCACCCATGACGCCGACCTCGCGGCCATGCGAGTTCACGATCATGTCGCGGGAGCCATCCCGACCGCGCAGTGTCTCGTCGTAAGCCTCCTCCACACCGGACTTGCCAACCACGTCACCCGGCTCATAGAAGGCGTACTTGGAGTTATTGAGGTCTGCCTCGCTGACCTCGCCGACGTAGCCGATCAGATGCGCCGCAAAGCCGTCACGCGGGTACAGCCGGCGCTGCTCATCAAGCGTGTCCAGCTCGGGCAGATCGTCGCGGTGAGCGGCGAGGAAGGCCTGTTCGTCGGGGGTGATGTCCTGCTTCAGCGGGATCGGCTGGTACTTGGGAGCGTACTGAAAGTGTTTAAGGATCGCCTCGATCTGCGCAGGCTCCATGTGCAGCCCTTCAGCAATCATGGGCAGATCGTGCGACAGCGAACTTAACTGCTCGCGCAGCAGATAGCACGTCACTGAGGGATAATTATCGACAATCAGCCGGCCTTCACGATCCAGAATGCGTCCGCGGGGGGCCAGGACGGGCACCTTGCGGATGCGATTCTGCTCGGCGAGTACGCGGTAGTTCTCAGCCCCCAGCACCTGCAGGCGCCACAGCCCGATCCCCAGCACGAGCAGCACCAGCGCCACCGCGTACTGCGCGACGGCGAGCTTGACCGGGGCGACCTTTTCCTTGCGCTCTAGCTCTTCGACGATCACGTGCGGGCCCGTGGGGGGATGACGTACGCCCCGGCCCTCAGTCTACGTGGGAAGCCCATCGCTCGGTTACTCCCGCACATGCTTGAAGCGATCGAGCAGCATAAAGATCGGGACGGCGGCCACGGTATTCACAGCGGCCCGCGCCAGCTCATAGGGCACCTGCAACGATTCGGTGCTGACCCCCAGCAGGCGACGCCGGATGAAGTACAACATGACGCTCTGCAGCAGGCTGGCCAGGAAATTGATGAGCACGCGGTTGATGACATTTTCAACGTCGACCGCAAAACTCACGCTGGCCGCGATGTACCCGATCACCGCCTTGGCGATACCGTAGACGCCGAAGGGTTGATCGGTAAGCGAGTCCTGCAGCAGCCCAATGAAGGTGCCCGTGAACGCGCCTGCGACCGGGCTGCGCCGCGATATTGCGAAAAATACGGTCACGATCAAGGGCAGGTCAAGGATCTCCAACCGGACCCAGAGCCGTGGCAAAACGGCGCCGAGCAACACACACAAGAGCGGGGCCAGTACCGTCACGAGAGGGTGAAACCGGTATTGCTCCAGTTCGCGCCGTGAGGTGTAGGTGTTCTCCGCCATGCGTCGAGTTGAGCATATCGTGACGGCTCCCGCCGACGAGGGGAGGATCAGCCGCCGCATCAGGGATGCCAATCAGCCCCACAGCGCGAGCCGTCGCTACGGCTACAACAAATGGCATTCGAGACAACGAGAGCTCTCTCCGAAATACAGGGTCAGAGCTGTGGCCTGGACGAGGCCGGTGCGCCTGGCGTCAGATCCTCCGCGGGCGGCGCCGCTCCTGGGGAGTACCGATCCGGATGCAGGACAGGCTGTGCCTTCGGCATGCCGGAGTTCGGCACGCCGGGCACGCCACCCGCTTTCTTCGCGGCCTCGGCGGCGGCTTTGGCGGTCGCGGGGTCGGTGCCGTTACTCCCCGTCGCTCCCTCCGCACCGGTACCGCCGTCAGCGCCGTGGAGGCTGGGCAGACGCTCGGCGATCATGTCCGCGGCGCGCTTGTTCTCCTGCGCCATCGCCCCGGCCTGGGCGGCGTCGGCTTGCGCAGCGGGCGGCAGGTCCGTCACGGTGCCTGTGATCACCAGCACCTCTTCGAGCCGACGCAGATTAGCTGACGGTTGAATCTGGATGGTCGTGTACGGCGGATGTGCCGGGTCCGAGACCACAGAGGTGATGACCCCCACCGGCAGCCCGCGCGGAAACACCTGATCGCCACCCGAGGTGATGACCCGCTCGCCGGGCTTGATGCGATCGTCGGGAGTGAGATTGTTGATGACCACCTCGCCCGAGGCTGTGCCGCGCAGGATGCCGCGCATCCGCGTGGACGCCAGAAACACACCTGCTCCGGAGTTCGCGTCGTTTAAAAGCAGCAGTTGCGCGGTATGCGGCATGACATCGCGCAGCTTGCCGACGACCCCATCCGGTGTGATGACGGGCTGCTCGGAGGCGAGACCGTCAGCCGAGCCCTTGTTGATCCAAAGCACATGGGAGCGATCCGAGCCACTGGTTCCAATCACGTCCGCGGCTACCGTCTGAGCGATGTACTGCTGTTTGAAGGCCAGCAACGACTGCAGTCGCCGCCCTTCCGCGGCATCTTCGGCGAAGCTGGCCTGCTCTTCCCGAAGCCGCGCCACTTCGCCGCGCAGAGCGACGTTCTGCTGCCGAGTGCCGCGCAGATCAAGGTAGTTGGCCCATAGGGCGCGCACCCCGGCGCCCGTCGCGTGACTGCCGCGCTCGATCGGTCCAAATAATGCCATCGTTAGGGAGCGCATGGTGCTCACCCCGCTGCTGTCAGCAGATTCGGAGATTGAGGCAATCGACCGCACGGGCCGTTGCACCTGTACCGCCAGCCAAAGCACCTGCACGATCACGAGCGCGAGCAGGGTAAGCGGGTTGCGAAGACGGCCGAATAGCTCCATGGACGAAAGGCGGCGCGGGGCCACGTCCATGGTAACCGCGAGGGTGAGGATGTCTTCCATCGGCTACCCTCTCTATCGGCTGGGTCAGCCAAAACCTTTAACATCGGGCTGTGGCCCTTACGCTGTCGACGCCGGTGAAGTTTCTAAAGCGCGTAGGCGAGCGCATCGCGCCGAGCCTGGCCGAACGCGGCGTCGAGACCGTGGAAGATCTGCTTTACCACCTGCCTTTTCGTTACGAAGACCGCGCTCACCCCAAGCCGTTGGCGGAGTACAGCCCCGGCGATATGGCCTCCGTGGTCGGTGAGGTGCGCGGGGCCGTGCTGCTCCGCACCCGGGCAAAACCGATCTTCGAGATGACCGTGGGCATTCGGCCCTACGCGCCAGAAACAGCTACTGCGACAACTCCGCCCACCCTGCTCACCGCGCCGACGGTACTGGAAACGGTGAAGTGCCTCTGGTTTAACGGCACCTATCTCCGCGACCGTTTTCAGCCCGGCCAGCAGGTTGCCCTTTACGGCAAGCTGGAAGGGTCGCGCTCCGGCCTAGCCCCTGGCGCCACTCCTAGCGCAACGAAATGGAAGATGGTGCAGCCCACCTTTGAGATCCTGCCCGGCGCCGGCGCCACGGGTGAGCAGGCTGAGTTTGTGCACCTGGAGATGGGTCGGCTGGTACCTATCTATGAATCTTTGGGGGGTACGACTCCGCTGGGCGGCAAGCTCGGCTCGCGCTGGCTGCGGCGGGTGCTCTGGACCCTGTTTCGCGAGCTCGAAGAGACAGGGACGGCGGCTGCCCCGGGCATAGAAGAGACGCTGCCTCCAGCCCTTATCGAGCGCCTTGGTCTCCCCGGCCGCATGCAGGCGCTGCGCGATCTGCATTTTCCGCCAGCCGATACGGTTCTGGCCGACCTGCAAGGCAGAAGCACCCCGGCGCATCGCCGCCTGATCTTCGAAGAGCTCTGGTACCTGGAGCTTGGCCTCGAACTGAAGCGCCGGCGCCTGCGCGAGCGCGAAGGCACGGCCTTCGTCACCGACGAGCGCGTGCGCAAAGCCCTGAAGCAGGTGCTGCCGTTCAAGCCAACGGCAGCCCAGAAGCGCGTTCTGGGCGAGATCGTCGCCGACATGCGCGAGCCTCGGCCGATGCGCCGGCTGCTGCAGGGGGACGTCGGCTCAGGGAAGACGATCGTGGCGCTCGAAGCCGCCCTGGTGGCCATCGAAAACGGCTACCAGGTGGCCATGATGGCGCCTACCGAGATCCTCGCCACGCAGCACTACCTGTCGGCCCGCAAGCTGCTGGCGGAGGCCAGCTCGCCCAGCAAAGGCCGCGGCTACCGGATCACGCTGCTGACCGGTTCGCTGGACGAGCGAACCAAGAAAGAGGCACGCGGGCGGATCTTTCGCGGCGAGACCGATCTCGCCATCGGCACCCACGCGCTGGTGGAGGAGAAGGTCGACTTTGACAACCTCGGCCTGGTCATCATGGACGA
Organism: uncultured Acidobacteriaceae bacterium; assembly: GCA_964242225.1. GTDB lineage: Bacteria > Acidobacteriota > Terriglobia > Terriglobales > Acidobacteriaceae > Granulicella. The sequence goes on along the minus strand of CAXTAE010000001.1, from coordinate 700,116 downwards.
GCAGCACCGTTTTGGCGTGCAGCAGCGTTATAAGTTGATGCGCAAGCCGGGCCCCAACGGCATCGCCACCGAGCCCGACGTGCTGGTGATGACGGCCACGCCCATCCCGCGCACCCTGGCACTAACCATCTACGGCGATCTCGAAGCCAGCGTGCTCGACGAGCTTCCCCCGGGCCGCACGCCCATCACCACGCGCCGCCTGCCGGGCGCCCGGGCGGAGGAGGCATGGGCCTTTGTGCGCAAACAGGTGCAGACGGGGAGGCAGGCGTATATCGTCTGCCCCATTATCGAAGGCGAGAAGGACGACCAGCCGGAGCTAGACTTTGCGCGTGAAGATGGTGGCGACCTACCTAGGGAGCACGCCGCCAAGATAGCGACCCGGCCCGCGAAGAGTCGCAGCCCTGCCATGGCAGCGCCGTCGGCAATGGGAGCGCCGAAGCTTTTTGCAAGCCACACTGCGGAGGCAGGGTCGGCGGCGGCACTGCGGCAAGGAACTCCCAAAAAGCGAGCCGGCACGCCGCGACAGGGGTCACGCCTAAAGCTTCGCGCGGCAGTGGACGTCTTTGACGAGCTCTCGGCCGGCCCGCTGAAGGATCTACGGCTCGGGCTGCTGCATGGCCGCATGTCCGCGGACGACAAAGAGGTGACCATGGCGCGCTTTAAGCGCGGCGAAATCGACGTGCTGGTCGCGACCACCGTGATCGAGGTGGGTGTGGATGTGCCCAACGCCAGCGTCATGGTCGTCGAACACGCGGAGCGCTTCGGGCTCGCGCAACTGCATCAGCTGCGTGGACGTGTTGGGCGCGGGAAGGCCAGGAGCTTCTGCGTTCTACTCACGGGCGAGCGCATCACCCCTGAAGCCGAAGCCCGGTTGGACAAGATGGTGGAGACGCAGAATGGCTTCGAGCTTGCTGAATTCGACCTCGCGCAACGCGGACCCGGGGAGTTCTTCGGCACACGCCAGGCTGGTCTGCCGGACCTGCGCATTGCGGATCTGAGTCGCGACCGGGAGCTGCTGGAGCTGGCCAAGGTCGAGGCAGCCCACTTCGCGCAAGCCCCTGACCCGGAGATCACAACGGAGCAGCGCCATGCAGTCTGGGCCAGGCTGAAGCTGCAGTGGCAGCGGCGCTACGGGCTGGTGGAGGCCTGAGGACCTCCAACGATGCCGCCCTGGGCGCGACAGGCGCTTAGGACAAGGCCTCCGCCGCCGCATCCCCCCGCCCCAGCTGCCGGTGAGATCTACCGCGCCAAGGCTACCTGCAGCGGCCCCAGCGCCGGGCGCTCGACGGGCCGTTCCGCCGGCACCTGCTTCTTCGGCCCCCGCTTACGCGCCACGAGCAGGCGAATGCGGTCGAGCATCTCGGCCGCGGTGCACGCACCCTTGGGCAAAAAGACATCGGCGGCCGCAGCACGATCGAAGTTGGAGACCATTCCCGATACCAGCATGGTCGGGAGCGTCGGGTGCAGACTCTTCGCGCGCCGAACCAGCTCATTGCCATCCATGCCGGGCAGGACCAGGTCGGCCAGTAGGAGGTCAACGCTGCCAGGGAGCGCGCCTTCCAGGAATTCGAGTGCCGCGGTCGCGGTCGTCATCGCCACCACACGGTAACCGCGGGTCTCCAGCATGAACTTGCGAACGGACAGAATTTGCTCGTTATCTTCAACACAAAGAATCGTCTTGCGAGGGCGCATCGGGTCTTGGCTTCCTTACCGGCTGTCCGGCGTGCTGGTTCGGTCTGCGAGGAAACGCATGCCGGAGATTAGGGTCAAGCGGGGGCTTCTGCGTCGTGGAGGACACAGCAGCGACGTTCCAGCAAAATGCTGAAACAAGCCCCGGAGAACTCAAGAGACGTGGCGGGGCGTTCGCATATCGGGAGTCAACCCGATACACGTAGGGCGGTCATCCCGGGGGACCGCTGCTGCTCACCGGATGGCGGGCGCAAGGGGTCGAACACGGGCAGGAGTCCGCCGAAGTTGCCTGAAATGTTTAGCGAATCAGGTACGGATCTTGCAGGGATGAGAGGTAACGTTCCCTGTTGCGATTGCCTGAGCATACGGAGAATGAACCGCCTGCGGCAACTCGAAACAAAAGCGAAGATTCACGTTTTTGTCGTCCGCCGATCCACCGGGTTCATGGGAACCGTTGGTGTTATTGACGTTTCGGGTTCCCCACCCTGTGCATAACAATTTCAGCCTCAGAGGAAGAAGCGTCCCGATGCCACAGGAACGGTGCGACCTCCCACAAAAGTGTTAGTGACTGTCTCGCCCGTCAGTGTCGACTGCACCGTCAAGCGGCTTGGGCGCAGGATTTCGACGCCTTGGTTGAGGGTGACGGGAGCTCCCGACGCGGCCAGGCCCATTCGCACCAGCCAGGCGATACACGGCCCCGCGGCGGAGCCCGTAGCTGGGTCTTCCCCGCGGCTCCACTGCATGCGGGCGCGCCAGACGTCAGGGACTGCCGGGTCCGGAGCAATGCAATAGAACCACCGGATGCCGCGCGCCCGCAGCCACGGCATCGCCTCGCGCTGGGGGATCGCGAGCTCCCCGAGCGCCTCGACGGAGCGCAGCGCGACGATACAGAAGGGATTGCCTGTCGAGACTGCCTGGGGCCTGTAGCCCGGCAGCAGAGCGGCTTCCGGCATGCCGAGGACGGCTGCGACCTCGGTGGGATAGAAATCTTCCCCGAAGACCGGGTCGGGTTGCCGCATGGTGCCGTAGACGCTTCCATCCGCCGCCGGATCCGTGGAGCGCTCGAACCGCACGGGGACGGGTCCCACCTTCAGCCGCAGCGTCACAGTCTCCGCGCCCCGCAGCGCAGGGTGGTTCAGGTGCAGCCAGCTCGCCGTACCCAGGGTGGGGTGGCCGGCGAAGGGAAGCTCCTCCTCCGTGGTGAAGATGCGCACTCGGACCCCCTCGCGAATATCCTCGTCCGGATCGCCCGCCGGCAGGACAAATGTGGTTTCGGAAAGATTGGTTTCACGCGCCAGGGCCTGCATCGTGGCGTCAGTGAGGCCGCGGCCATCATGAAAGACCGCCAGCGGATTGCCTTCAAGGGCACGTTCTGCGAAGACATCCAGCACCGTGTACGGGAGCTCTCTTTTCATGCATCGAGTCTACCCAGCTAGCCACTGCGGCGCGGCGGCGCGCCATGCTGAGCTGGCCCGTTCAACTGACTCCCTCCGCCTTCGCGGGGGTGAGGCTCGCGCGGGTTGACAGGAGAGCCGCCTGTCCGTACCTTGGGATCACCGCAGCGGGGCAAACCGGCCCTGCGCCGATGCAAGGCGTCGGCCGCGGTGCAAATTCTGTTCCATCCAGGACTTACCTCACGCCATGCATTCGCTCTCGATCCCGACCTCCCTCCGCTCCTGTTGCTGTGTACGGGCCTGGGTGTGCGGGATGAGCGCGACGAGACGGTAGCAAACAAAGACGTCAGAACGCAAATCAGACCCACCCAGGCCGCCGCCGCCGGGTGGGTTTTTTGCTTGTCCACCACCCTGCAACGCGGAGGCGCCGCCCGAATCTAAAACTGCAGGCAACGCTCCAGACTTGTACCTTGGGGGCTGAAGGCTCCCAAAAAGGAAACGATCAGATGTCACTTCGCATCAACGACATTGCCCCGGACTTCACGGCAGAGACCACACAAGGCACCATTCACTTCCACGAATGGATCGGCGACGGCTGGGCGGTGCTCTTTTCGCACCCGAAGGACTTCACCCCGGTCTGCACGACGGAACTCGGGGCGATGGCCAGCCTGGAGTCGCAGTTTGCTGCGCGCGGGGCCAAGGTCATCGGCCTCTCGCTCGACCCCGTGGAGAGCCACGCCAAATGGGCCAAGGACATTGAGGACGTGGGCGGCTTCGCCGTTAACTACCCCATGATCGGCGACCCCGAGTTAAAGATTGCCAAGCTGTATGACATGCTGCCGGCCGATGCCGGAGAGGTAGAGGGTGGGCGCACCGCGGCGCTCAATGCGCCCGTGCGCACAGTCTTCATCGTCGGCCCGGACAAGCGCATCAAGCTGCACCTCGCCTATCCCATGACTACGGGGCGCAACTTTGACGAGGTTCTGCGCGTGCTGGACTCGATGCAGCTCACCGCGAAGCATAAGGTGGCCACGCCAGCCAATTGGAAGCAGGGCGACGATGTGATCATCACCGGCGCCGTGTCGAACGAGGAAGCGGAGAGGATCTTCCCGGGCTACAAAACCGTGAAGCCGTATCTGCGAACGACGGCACAGCCGCACTAGTTGGCTGCAGCGTAGGCGTGACTCTTCAGACGGTCTAAGCTCGACTTAGTCCCGCTTGCTGACCCGCTGACGCAGTTGCAGCACGATGAGCACCGGTGGCGAAGTGGCTAACGCGCTGGTCTGCAAAACCAGTATTCGTGGGTTCGATCCCCACCCGGTGCTCCAAAAAGCCAAGCTCTGCAATCACCCAGGCAAACAGTTGTCTCGATAACAAGGGAGTGGTGTGGTCTGCGCAGGATCACTTCCGCACAATCTCACCGCCGCGCGGAGGCCAGCTCGGAACGTGCTGGCACTGGTTGTGACACCTGATCCATTGGGCTTGTGTACGACGATCGCGCTCGGTCGGCTGCGCTGAGGTGGTCGCAGTAGCGGACGTTCGAGATCGCCCATAACGAAGCCAGCAACAGCAGCGCCAGAAATAGGGCCACCTTCGCCAGACGGTGTGGAAGCCACAAAGAGGCGGGTTCAAGCCCCTTCGTCCCCATAGCAGGTGGCAGGGTGAAGGTGCCCGGCACCGTGGATATCGCTCTCTGCGCAGCAGCAAACATGCGAGCCATCATTGCACCCGGTGGCAGACCTAGATAGAGCTCCTTCGTCACCGTGACTGGTGACCGGTGGGGTATTCACCACCTAGCGGTTCCGAAATGGGATCCGATCCGCACGCCTTCGGTCCACTTTGCTTCTATCGCGGCTAGAATCGGGCCTGTATGCCCCTGCTCAAAGTCCTGATCCTGGCCATTGTCCAAGGCCTCGCCGAACTTCTGCCTGTCTCCAGCTCCGCCCACGTCGTGGTTGCCGAGAAGCTGATGGGCCTCGACCCATCTTCGCCGCAGATGACGTTGATTCTCGTCATGCTGCACACGGGCACCATGTTTGCGGTGATCGTGTACTTCTGGAACCAGTGGAAACGTGCCTACTTCTCCACGACGGACGCGTTCAAGCGCTTCGCCATCCGCGCAGTCTGGGCTTCAGTCCTGACCGCGCTTATCGGCTATCCGATCATCGCGGTGATCCAGAAGACCGCCTTCAAAGGTGCACCCAAAGCCGAGATCGAGCTGCTGTTCTCCCGCCTTGACCTCGTCGGTTACGCGCTTTTCGCCGCCGGACTGCTGATCCTGATCGCCGGGTTGCGGGAACGTGGCCGCGAGGAGCTCGCCAGTCGCAGCGCCTATGAACGCGCCGCCTCACGCTCCGGCGAGAACGTCACCTTCGGTCAGGCTGGGTGGATGGGCGCTGTCCAGGGGCTCGCTCTGCCCTTCCGGGGCTTCTCACGCTCTGGCTCCACCATCTCCGTAGGCCTGCTTGCCGGTGCCACCCGCGAGCGCGCCGAGCGCTTCTCCTTCGCCCTCGCCGTCATCCTGACCCCGGCCGCCATCGCCCGCGAAGCCCTGCGCGTCGTCAAGGCCTCCCACGCCGCCGCGGCGACCGGTGTGCCGGTCAACTTGCATGACAGCATCGCTTTCTCGCTTATTGGCATGGTGCTCAGCTTTTTCGCCGGCATCCTGGCACTGCGCTGGCTTAGCGCGTGGCTGGAGAGCGGACGCTGGTGGCTCTTCGGCATCTACTGCCTGGTTGCAAGTTGCGGGATTTTGTACCTGCACCACGTCGGGTACTGAACCGGCGCGGAGTAGGCACCTTCTCCGTTACTCGCTCGTAGCGTGGAGGGTGCCTGGCTTGCGGGTGTAAAGCCAAGCCCACCAGATCAGCGGTAGCTGTAACGGCAGGCGCACCCAGAGTATCCAGTGCGGTACCCCGGGGTAACGTTCCGGGTGCTGCACCATCCACAGGTTGGCCGGCATGACGGCGACCAGCAGAAGCACAAGGCCCCAGGCTGCCGCGCGCCGAGTCTTAGGCAGCAGTACCCCGAAACCACCGGCCATCTCCGCAGCGCCGGAGATTAGAACCAACTCACGGTGCGCCGGCAGGTAGTCCGGCATGATGCCCATGTACGTCTTCGTTAGCAAGAAGTGCCCAACGCCGGCCACGAGGTACAGCGCGCCCATCGCTGTTCGTACGGCCCGCATCGGTGTCCTTCCTGTCGCTGTACTGAAACGAAAGAGGCGGCCGAAGCCGCCCCTCACCTGCACCATCGTTCATGCTCGCCTATTTTGCCGCGAGTGCGTCACGATGGTTGCGCACATAGTCGTGCGAGGTGTTGACGTGTGCCTGCTGCTCTGTCAGAAGCTGCCGGATGGGAAGCGGCAGCTCCTTCTCCAGCGCCTTCTTATAGGCGTCCTTTGCAACGTCCTCGCCCTGCTCTGAGGTGGCTAGCAACTCGTGATCGCTCCCCATGCCGAGCTTCGCTTTCAGGTCGCCCCAGACGCGGTGAACGGTACCTCCGGTTGTGCCTGACTCCTTCACATCGGCCATGCCGGCGCGATGCAACTCGTTCTCCAACTCTGCGCGGAAGTTTGCGCGCTTCAGGCTTTCGGCGAGGAAGTACCGCTTGAGAATCTCGTCCTTGAGATGTTCGCCGATATCGGCGAATCCCTTTTGGCCGTCGACCAGCACTTTGATCACGTCCAGCAGCACGCTCTCAGTTTCCTTGTTCCGTGCCGACCCGTCTAATTCATTTGCCATCCTGCTACCCAACCTTCCTCGAAACTGGTTCTGTAGCGATGCGCGGGGTCAACAGGCTGACGGCGATTCTCCTTCGCCCATTGCAAGGGAGAGAAATCGCGAAAATCCCCCGCCCCCGGCACCGCATCTTTGCCTCGCGTCCGTCGCGAAGACATTACCCCATTACGGATGCGAATGCCCCCCAAGCGTTTGCCCACCTCTTTCGTAACCTTCTTCGTTTCCTCTGGCGAGTTTGCCGTCACCAATCTGGTTCCGCGCGCGCCGTACAAGCCAGGTTGCCTGCGAGCGAGCCCCTGCCTCGTGAAAGAATAAGGATGCTCTGGTTGTTGCGAATCGTCTCGCCCGTCGCCCCTCGCTCGTAAGGTGGCTTCGGTCCTGCGCATGCCCCGATCTATGAAGTCACAACGTCTTGCCTATGCGCCTACGCGCAGCCGTCGGGTGAACGAGGTGTGCGGCCTTGCCGTGCTCGCGGTCGCCGGCCTGCTTCTCCTCTCCCTCGCCACCTACCATCCAGCCGATCCCTCCTTTGACACCGTGAGTGCGGGCCTGAACGCTGCACATCCGGCGCGTAACTGGACCGGTCTCCTCGGGGCTTACTTTGCCGATCTGGCTTTGCAGACGCTTGGCATCGCCGTGGTGCTGATCCCCTTGGCGCTGGTCCGCGTGGGCGTCTCCTGGCTGCGATCGCGGGCGGTGGGCGCTGGCGTGATCAAGTCGGCCGGCATCGTCCTCTGGCTAATCGCCGCGCCGGCCGGTGTGGCCCTGCTGCCATGGCAATTCAACTTCAAGGGAGCTGTGCCGCTCGCCGGCATTGAGGGTCGCATTCTTGCCGACAGCCTCGTGCACCTGATCAACGTACCAGGCGCTGCCATTCTCACGGGAGTGGCCATAGCCCTCTCGCTGTACCTCACCACCAGCTTCGCTTTGGAAGGCGCGCCGCGCTGGTTCGCCGGGCACTTCGCCCACCTGCACCGCAAACGCGAGCAGGACGAATCGTGGCAAAGTCGTCGCGAACCGGCTTCCCTGCCCGCTACCCCCGCCCGTGAAGCTGCAAGTGACGCACATGTGCCCGAGATGGGCCAAAAAGCCGAAGGCGCAGAGCGAAACTCTCTTTGGTCTGGCTTGATGCGGCTGTTCTCCCGTCGCAGGGTCACCGGCCCCGACCCAAGCCATTCTGAAAGCCTGTCGCCGGAGGCCGAGGCGGGTTCCGTGTGGGGGGGCATGCCACGTACCCACGTCGATGCGCTCCAACTCAGCGGGCTCGCTGCCGCCGCGGCAGCGGCAGCACCCTTCGCCGCGCAGCTGGCCGCCGCCGCGGCCCCGCAGCGGTCCTTTGAGCCAGAGGCGCTGCCAGCTTCTGGACGGGAGCAGACTGGAGGGGAGCAGAGTGGGCGGCAGCAGACTGGGCGGCAGGAAAGCAGCAACGCCGAAGCGATTGGCAGCCGTATCGAGTTCGCCGATGGCGTGGACGACGGCTGGCTGGACGCCCCCGAGCGTCAGGCCTACCCACCCATCCTTCAACGCGGCAGCGATGCCCAGGACGGCGAGAGCCGCGGAGCTAGCACCCGTTCGCCAGAGCTGTCGCCCGCGCCGGTTGCGGGTCCGCAGCTTGTCCGTCGCGCGGCCACCCCTTCCGTTCCGGAGCCCTCACCCTTTCCGACACCCTCACCCTTCCCTACTCCCACGCCGCTTCCGGAGCCCACGCCCCTGCCGCCCGTGCCCACATCGCCTGTCATGTGCGAGCGGCCCAAGCTCCCTCAACAACGCACCGTAGCCGCGCCTCTGCCGCCCCTACCGTCGCCCACAGCTGACATCCGCGCACAAAACATCGCCTTCGGGGCCCGTGCGGATGCGCACATCGAGAAGATCGAGCTGCGGCCCAAGTCCGTCAAAGGCTACAAGCTACCGCCGTCCACGCTGTTGAACCAGAGCGAGGGTCAAACGATTGTTCGTGAAGACGCCCTACGAGCGGAAGCCCAGGTTCTTGTTGAAAAGTGTGCGGAGTTCGGCGTCGCCGGACGTGTCGAACAGATCAATCCCGGACCGGTCGTCACCACCTTCGAGTTCCGCCCCGACGCCGGGGTGAAGTACAGCCGTGTCACCGGCCTTGCGGACGACCTTTGTCTGGCTATGGCTGCCGAGTCGATCCTCATCGAGCGCATGGCCGGCAAATCCACCGTCGGCATCCAGGTCCCCAACACGGAACGCGAGACCATTTGGCTGCGCGACGTCGTGGAGAGCGAGGGCTTTGCCGCGACCAAGTCCAAGCTACCCATTGCGCTAGGCAAGGACATCGATGGGCGTATTGTCACGGCCGATCTCGCCAGCATGCCCCATGTGCTGATTGCCGGCTCCACGGGTTCGGGTAAGTCGGTCGCCATCAACGCCATGATTATGAGCGTGCTTTTCCGCTCAACGCCGGAGCAGGTGCGCATGATCCTGGTCGATCCCAAACGTGTGGAATTGGGCATGTATGAGGGGATCCCGCACCTCTTCACGCCCATCATCACCGAAGCCAAACTGGCCGCCAATGCGTTGAAGAACGCCGTTCGCGAGATGGAACGCCGGCTGAAGCTGCTTGCGGCCAACCACGTTCGCAATATTGACCAATTCAACAGCCTGTTCGCTAACGGCTCCGAGTACCTGTTTGAGGACGTCAACCAGGAGCCATTGCCCTACATCATCATCGTCATCGACGAGCTCGCCGACCTGATGATGCTCGACCGCGCCAACGTCGAGGAGGCCATCACCCGCCTCGCGCAGATGGCCCGCGCGGTGGGCATCCACCTTGTGCTCGCCACGCAGCGGCCTTCGGTGGACGTCATCACCGGTCTGCTCAAGGCCAATGTGCCCACCCGCATGAGCTTCCGACTGGCTACCAAGATCGATTCCCGCACCATCATCGATACCAACGGCGCCGAATCGCTGCTGGGCCGCGGCGACATGCTGTTTTTGCCGCCCGGCACCAGTCGCCTGCAACGCGTGCACGCACCATTCGTCACAGAGAAGGAGATCGCCGCCGTCACCGCTTTCTGGAAGGCCCAGGGTGAGGCCGAGTACGTTGAAGGCTTCCTCGAAGGGCCTAAGGATGAGAAGGCCGACGATGGTTCCGGCTCCGCCAACCAGGGTGAGGAGGCCGACGCCATGTTCGACGACGCGGTCCGGCTCGTCTTCGAGTTTGGCAAGGCCTCCACGAGCCTCCTGCAGCGTCGCCTGCGTATCGGGTACGGCCGCGCCGCGCACCTCATTGACATGATGGAGCGCGATGGCCTGGTTGGCCCAGCGGATGGCTCCAAACCCCGCGAGCTGCTGAAGCCGCCCAGCTACTTCAGCGAGGTGGATGCGGCCATCCGCTAGGCGGTGCCCTGACTCCGGAGTGAACGCAACAACAAGACCCCTGTCGAGGTGGAAGCAAGCTGGGTTTCAGCTGCTACAACCGAAAACAGGGGTCTCGTTATTCAGAGCGGCGATTTAGCTGTTGTCGGTCGTTGCGATCGTATTGATGGGACCGTTGACCCCGGCCGGGAAGAAGCCACCCTTGTTCGTGCCGGGAGCGCTGCTGCCATACACAATCGCCAACACCTGGCTGGTGGTGCGGATGACGGCGAGCGCGGTGTTAAAGCTGTTATCGAAGTAGTTGACGCCGGTCGGCGGCGGCACTACGTCTAACGCATCAAGCGGGTTGATCGGGATTTTGTTCAGGTCTACCAGTAGCTGCAGGTTGCCGGAGTGCAGCGCCTCGGTGAGGGCAATCTGCGCCGCTGTCTGCAGAATCGATTTGGTAAGCAGCGTAACTGCACCACCGTAAGCCGAAACACCCGTCACCTCAAAGTCGCGCGCCAGCGTGAGAAAGCCCGGCAGCGAATTCATGGCTCCAAGAGCGTCCAACTTGATGGCAGGCTTGGCAATCGTGTTCGCACCGAGCGCCGAGCGCAGCAGCAGAACGTGATCCACCTCATCCCGCATCAGCTGCTCCGCGACTTTCTTCAGCGGACCCACCCCGTTTAGGCGTTCGAACGGGACCTTGGCACCGCCGGTAGTTGGTCCGGGTGTCCCAATCGCGCCGTCGATCGGAATGCCATTGTCGAGCAGCGACTTGCCGGTGACGGCGTAGGAATAAAACTCAGCTTCCAGGTATTCGAGATTCAGCGCGAACTGCAGCACCTCGATGTCCGTCGCGGAAAGGCCCGCAGCCTCCACGGGAGTCGATCCCAGGCCCAGTTTGCGTGCAGCGCCCACATGATCCAATCCACCCAGTTCCGTGGCTACCATCGCCGCGCCTGCGAGGCCCAGCCCGGCGTAACCGGTCGTTTTGAGAAAATTGCGACGATCTACCTTTGTGCTCTTTTGCTCGTTCATACGGTTTTCCTTATCCTTCATGGCTGTCTGACAATTCAAATCGCGCGTCAAGAGACGATGGCGCGAGGGAGAGAAAGTATTGCGGCCCAAGCTCCGGAACGCAGCGCCGTAACGACGCGGGGTCGTGGGCGAACGCGCGGGGATGAGCGATCGTGGGGTCTGCCCCCAAGTTCACGACTCGAGGGCGCCTGGATTCGGTTTTGGAGGGTGGCGGGCAGAAGGACGCAGCAAAAGAGACAAAACAACAAGGTTGATGCGGGAGCCGCGTGCGAAGTTTTTCTTCTACTCAGTCAGATGCGGACTCTTCACCCGAAGCGAACGCTACCAGCGTAAATCTCTCAAGTCAATGGGCTGCTTTGAACGCTGGCAACAGCGGGTCGCTTACCCCCGCACCACGCCCACCCTACGCCGACGTGGAGGCTAACGCGCCCGCTCGATCGCAGCGGTAGACCGACTGCGCAGCCAGCGCAGCACCTCGGCCCGCAAGGCCTCGTATAGCGGCTCGCCGTCATACTCCCGGATGGTCCCGTGCGCTGAGCCCGTGTACCAGTTCAAGGCCAATGAGGTCGCCGCATTGCTCTGCGGAATGGCTCCTCCGCCGATATGAACATCGCCTGGGGTCAACGCCGCGACTGCCAGGCGGGCATCTTCGAGCGAGAGGTAACCGGCGATCCTGCCGTCTTTGCCGAAGTGTTCGAAGTTGTATAGCGCTCGCGATCGTCCAACCGGCTCAAAGTAGGCCCGAACCACCCAACGCTCTCCGTTGGCTGCGAAGCTGTCGATGACGTCACTTTCATGCGAGTTCAGGCCAGCCGCGCCCCGCTCCCGCGCGAGCCGCAGGATCTTCCGTTCGCCGTCGAAGTCCTCCCACCGGCCCAGCGCCGCCTCAACGACTACCAGGTTCTTGTGTGCTTGCCACAGCTCTGGCTCGCGAAGCAGCAGCGTCCGGTAGGTCTGCTCCGCGACCGCATATTGGTGCAGGCCGAGCTCGGCATCACCCAGGCCCAGCGCCGCCTGCGGGTCGGTGGCGTGGCTGGCGAGATAGCCGCGGAAGAACTGTTTGGCCTGGGCGAACCGCCGGTTCTGCAGCAACACCCTTCCCTGTCGCAGCGGGGCCGCCGCGCCTGGCAAGCGGTCCAGGTCTTCCGTCCTTGCCACGCTCCCTTGCGCGCAGGCGACGCCCACAATCAGCAGGGCCCACCCTAGAAGGGCAACGAGATGACGCGTCGTGGGATTGAGTACACCTCGATGCCTCCTATCACGGCGCTTCGCCACGCTCACGCTCACCCTCAACCGCGCCCTCCCCCACTCCGATGTTGCACAAAGTGCAGAGCCGTACCACCCATCATGCCCGCACACGCCAGCACCGCCAGCCAGAACACCTCCGGGTGCCTGTCCAGATAGGACCGGCCGTCCTCGCGCGGCCGCCAGCCGGGATTGCGGCGTTCTGGCCCCAGCTGCGCCTCCCTTGATCCCATCTGCCCTTCAAGAGGTGAGCGCTGTGGGGGATTCCCATCCTCCGCCGAGGATGAAGCCGGGTCGTATACCGGGGCGGCCAGCGCCGGATCTCCATAGCGCAGCGTGTACTGTGCCCCGGCTACGGTCAGAAAGCACACCTTGCGCTCCCGCATCTCCAGCGTGACCTGCTCTACGGGCAGCGGCGGCAGCCGTCCATTTACCAGGGTTACCCGCACCGTGGCCGGCCCTGCCAGCGTTGCCCCGGTCGTGGCGTCCAAGCTGTCGTTTGTGACATCGATGGGATTCAGCCGCGGATCACCCGGCGCCCAGCGCACATGCTGGATCGCGCCGGCGTCCATCATCTCGGCCTCTGCAGCGGGATCGCCCTCCGTCCTTGCCCGTACAAGGACCTCCCGGAGGTAGTTGCTGTCGAACCCTGCCGGGAGGCGAAACGAGATTCGTTCCACCGGCACATGCGCAGGCACAGCCAGTACCGCAACGCTGCGATCTCCAACAGAGGACACGGGCGCGGAGGTCACCGCCGTGTAGGCCGTCTGTCGTTCCCGGCTGGGTGGCACAGCCGCCCCCGCGATCAGGGCGACAGGCAGTGCGGTCACGGGCCGTCCCTCCGGCGTGCGCAGGCTGAGCGTAAGGTGCAACACACCCGCAGAGCTTTCCGCCATCGGCAGCACCGTCCATCGGCCCAGTCCCTTTTGCGTGAGGTCGAAGATGGCAAACGTACCCAGGTTGCGCCGTGCGCCGCGTGGTTCGTCGGCCGCCACCACCACGGTTCCGACAAAATCGTGCACCCGAAGCTGCAGATCCACTTCCGAGTACGCCCGTGTCGGCATCGTCAGATCAAAGTGCAGAGCGCCCCCGCTGCGTGTGACACCCCTGACGATTGCCTGCGCGTCGCGCACCGGCTCGGGGCCGCTCTCCGTGAGCCGGTACGGCGTCTCCGCCTGTGCACGCGACCCCGGGAAATCGCGATAGATCCGGAGATCGTTGTGAGCGGCCGACGCCGTGTGGGCCAGCACCTCGGCATTCAGCGTCGCGCACACCGCGCCCTGCGCCCCGGCGGGCAGCAGCAGAGCGCGCTCGAAGCGAAGGTGCTCCGGCGCAGCCGCTGCCCCGATATTCACCAGCAGCGCGCTTTGCCAGAGCAGCATAGCCGCGAGAAATTCGGAGACCCTCAAGGGAGCGGCACTCCCGTTTGCATTGATTTCTCTTGAGACACCTGGGCCGCTCGCTGGGCACGATACCGGGCGCAAACTCCCCGACGTCTGCCCCCTTCCGCTTGCAGCGTACCCCAAAACGCAGTGTCCCGGACGGGCAAAGGAGGAACGGAGCCCGACCGCCGCGATGCGCGCAGAGGAAATGCAGCGCCGGCTTCGCGTAACCTGCATGCAACGGGAAGGAACGCCAATGAATACAGACAGTGCTGCCAATCCGCGCATCCTGGTGATCGACGACGACGAGGTAATGCGTGAACTTCTGGGCAGTCTGCTCGCCGCGCAGGACTACGCGGTGGAGTTGGCGCATTCCGGGGAGGAAGGCCTCGCGGTGCTTCGCCGTCCAGAGGCCCCCGCGTTGGTGCTCACCGACTTGCAAATGCCAGGTCTTGAGGGGGAAGCCCTGACCACGGCATTGCGAGGCGCCGCGCGGCCCGAGACCCTGATTTTGGGCATGAGCGGTCGGCAACCCACAGCGGCCGTGCTCCTTCCCCTTAACGGTTTTCTCGCCAAACCCTTCTCTTATGCGCAGCTTGCAGAGGCGCTCGCCGCAGCCGCCGAGTCACGCGGCGCCCTGTGGAGCCCGACCGTTGTCAGTCAAGCTGAGCAAGAGAACAACTCGTCAATTGCAGCCCAGGAATCAGCGGAGATACAGTTTGAGCCCCCCGTACTCGACGAAGTCATCTTCGGCGCCTTGCTGAACAGCTTCAAACCGGCTCAGATGCTTGAGTTGTATGCCCTCACGCTCGACGATGTGCGCGCACGGCACGGGCGCATGCTGGCCTACGCCGCCGAAGGGGAGCTGGAAGCGGTGCAGCGCGAAGCCCATGCTGTGAAAGGGGGCTGCGGCATGGTGGGTGCCCGCGAGCTGGGCAGCCTCGCCGCTGCCGTAGAGGGAGGAACCACGATCAACACACCCGCACTGGTTGAAATCCCCGCCGCCTGCGATCGTCTACGTCGTATGCTGGACGCAAAGTTACAACCAAAGTGGTAACCAAAGTTACCTAACTCCGAGTAACCTTACTTCCGTCAGGAGAGCCCAACCATGATCGCCGCCCCACGGAAACCCGCCTCGTACTCCCCCGGTATGCCACCCTCTATGAACCGCATTGGGGCTATCCGCATCGTCGTCGCCGACGACCACCCGGTCGTTCGCTTCGGTGTCAAGAACATGCTGATGGCCGATGAGGCTTTCGATGTTGTCGGGGAGGCGGAGGACGGCGACCAGGCCGTTACCGAGACCCTTGAACTGGAACCGGATATTCTTCTGCTGGATTTGGCCATGCCCAAGCTCCCGGGCCTGGAGGCGATGCGCGCCATCATGAGCCGGTCTCCCCGGGTCAAGATTTTGCTGCTGACCTCGACGATCTCCACGCAGCAGATCATCGAGGCTCTGCAGATTGGCGCCCGCGGCATCATCCTGAAGGATTCCGTTGCCGGCGACCTCGGCGAAGCGCTCCGCGCCGTGCTCAATGGCGACTACTGGATCGGCGGCAAGCGCGTTGTCAACCTGCTGACAGCTCTTCATGAGTTGATGCAGAAGGCAGCCTCGGTTCCAGAGCGCAAGACCTACGGCCTTACCCCGCGCGAGCTCGAAGTGGTGACCTGCATTGTCGAAGGCTGCTCCAACAAGGACATCGCCAAGCAGTTCACCATCTCCGAAGAGACGGTGAAGCGCCATCTATCGAACATCTTCGATAAAACCGGGGTCTCCACTCGGCTGGAACTGGCTCTGTTTGCTATTAGTCACAAGCTGGTCGACATCGACGCGTAGCCCACCTCCTCTCCGCACGTTTTCCGAAGTTAAGAAAAGGGATCGCATCGCTGCGGTCCCTTTTCTCATCCATACAGATGTTATGAGCGAAATCCTGCATGATGTCCTCGTGATCGGCGCCGGTCCCACTGGGCTCGCCTGCGCCATCGACGCGCAGAACGAAGACCTTGACGTTTTGGTAGTCGACAAGGGCTGCCTGACGAACTCGCTCTTCCACTACCCGGCACACATGACCTTTTTCACCACGCCTGAGCTTCTGGAGATCGGCAACATGCCGTTCTCCTCGCCCAACCAGAAGCCCACCCGGGCCGAGGCGCTGGAGTACTACCGCAAGGTTGCAGCGCACTACCAGCTTGACGTGCGCCAGTACGAGCGCGTGGACAAGGTGCTAGGCGAGGACGGCGACTTCCGCGTGCACACGATGGACCGTTTTGAGCGGGAACATATTCATCACACCCGCAAGATCATCGTCTCCACGGGCTACTACGACCTGCCGAACTACCTCGGCATTCCTGGCGAGGATCTGCCGAAGGTCGCCCACTACTACAACGAGCCGCACCCGTTCTTCGCTCAGGACGTGCTGATCATCGGTGGCAAGAACTCAGCCGCCATCGCCGCGCTCGATCTTTATCGCCACGGCGCACGTGTCACGCTCGTACATCGTGGTTCGGAGTTGCACCGGCACATTAAGTACTGGATCAAGCCGGACATTGAAAATCGCATCAAGAACGACGAAGTGACGGCGTACTTTGAATCCACGGTGACCAACATCACCGAGGACACCGTGACGCTCTCCACACCACAAGGGGAGAAGACGCTCCGAAATCACTTTGTGTTCGCGCTGACGGGATACCACCCCGATTTTGCTTTTATCGAATCGCTCGGCGTGCACCTGGATCCCGATAATGCCCGTTGCCCTATCTTCAAGCCGGACACGCTCGAATCCAACGTGCCCGGCCTGTACGTTGCAGGTGTGGTCGTTGCGGGCGAGCGCACCAATGAGGTCTTCATCGAAAACGGACGTTTTCACGGCGCGGTGATCGCCAGAGACCTCGCCGAAAAGCTGGGAAGAGGGGCCCGGGAAGAACTCACCGCCCCGGCGTACACCGTTGCTGCCGAGTAGCTTCACGGTTGGTTCTAACTCACGACTCTGCGGCGAAAGCCACGCATCCCCAGCCAGGTCAGCAACACCCAAAAGAACAGAAGCATTCCCACGATCATTAGGTTGGGCATGTGTCCCATGGCCGGGGTCAGCGATGCGCGCAGGCCTTCGCTGATGTACACGATGGGGTTGACCAGAACGCCGATCTGCATCCACCGAATTGCGCCCAGCGCCGCCCAAGGGTAATACACACACCCCAAAAACGTGATGGGAATGACGACCACGCCGAAGATCAGACCGATCTGTTTCGGCTGTACGGCGGTCCCGATCACCAAGCCGAGGGCTCCGGAGACAAGACTGCCCAGTACCAGCACGGAAACCAGCAAGAACCAGCTGGAAACGTGCGCCTGCACGGGCGTTGCAGGGATGTAGTAAGCCAAGGGAAACACGATAGCCGCGGCCACGATGCTTTGCATCGCCGAGAAGACAATCTTTTCGAGCGCGACACCCTCAATCGGCAGGGGCGACATGACGCGGTCATCGATCTCGCGCGTAATGCCGAACTCCTGAGCCAGCGGCAGAGCCACAGCGGCGATGCCCGAAAACATGATGGCAACGGCCATCAAACCGGGCAGCAATACGGTGCCGAAACCGCCGCCACCGCGCATCCCCGTCATCTGTGCCGCCGGGCTCGCCGCTGCGGCTCCGCCCGTCATGTGCGGCATCACGTAGGTAAATACGAAAAGGAAGAGCAGCGGGTTCATGATCACCCGCACGATGAACGGTGCGAACTCCCGCCGCAGCACATAGGCATCGCGCAGCAGCAGCCCGCCGAAGGCGCGCAGGTAACTGGGGCGCGGCATCGCATGTGGGCTACTCACGTAGATCCCTCCCGGTCAGGCGGATAAACACGGTTTCCAGGCTGGGCTCAGCCGTGGTGACATTGCGCAGACCATACTCATTGGCAAGCGTTACAGCCTGGGCGAGCAAACCATCCTGCGCTCGCGCGAGCACCCGCAACCCGCCGTCCATGTCCTCCACGCCGGTAACGCCGGGCAGCGGAAGCAGCCGCGCTCGAAGCGCTTCGCGGCAGGAGGGATGGCGCAGCTGCAGATCGTAGATCTTCTCTCCGCCGACGCTGGCCTTGAGAGCCGCCGGCGTGTCCTGCACCAAGATGCGCCCACCATCGATGATGGCCAGCCGATCGCACAATTCGTCGGCCTCCTCCATGTAATGCGTGGTGAGTACCACCGTGATGCCCTGCTCGCGCAGCCCACGCACCGCGTCCCACATGGCAATGCGGCTCTGCGGATCGAGCCCGGCGCTGGGCTCGTCAAGGAACAGCACCTTTGGCCGGTGCGAGATCGCGCGGGCGATCTGCACGCGCTGCGCCAGGCCGCCGCTCAGCTGCTGCGGGTACGATTTGGCGCGGTCCGTCAGGCGGAACTGCTCGAGCAGTTCGGCCGTTCTCGCCCGCCCCTCCGCCCGGCTCATGCCGAAGTACACACAATGAAACTCGATGTTTTCCGCAACCGTACAGGCCCGATCCAGAGTGTTGTACTGCGGCACAACGCCTATGTATTGCCGTGCTGCCGCCGGGCTCTTCACCACGTCCACGCCCGCGATGCGTACAGTTCCCGCTGTAGGGACCGCGCGCGTGGTTGCGATGGAGATGGTCGTAGTCTTGCCTGCCCCATTCGGCCCGAGCAGACCATACAGCTCTCCAGCGGCTACCTGAAGGTCGATACCATCCACGGCGGTCACGGACTGCTTGCCGCCGTACACCTTGCGAAGCCCCGAAATGTCCACAATCGTGCTGCTCTGAGCCACCGCAAGACCTCTACACACACGTAGATGCAGGATGGACCGCCGTGCGGCAGGTTCCCTTCGGAGACTCTGTCGCCTCTCGCCATCTCCCTATTCGTCTTATCGGCAGATTCGGACAAAACTTCAATGCAAGTGCTGTAACCGCTGGGCAGGGACCGCCCGGCACCGGGCAGCACAACCCTTCGTAGCCTGTGTCTGTCCGCTGTAAACTGGGCTTCAGGCTGTGCCGCCCTATGGTCAACATTCAGCAAGACGATCTGATTGAGAGCCTTCGCGCCGCTCTCCAGTACATCAGCTTCTACCATCCGGTCGACTACATCACTAATCTCGCCCGGGCCTACGATCTGGAGCAGTCGCTGGCTGCAAAGGACGCGATCAAACAGATTCTCGTAAACTCCCGCATGTGCGCGGAGGGTCACCGCCCCATCTGCCAGGACACCGGGATTGTTACCGTGTTCCTCAAGCTCGGCATGGAGTGCCACATCGTCAAGGGCACGTCGCCAGCCACGATGAGCCTGCAAGGACTTTGCGACCAAGGCGTGCGTGAAGCATGGCTGGACCCTGACAACAAACTACGCGGCAGCATCCTCGCCGACCCTGCCTTCGCCCGCAAGAACACGAAAGACAACACGCCCTGCGTCGTCGAGGTGTCCCTTGTGCCCGGAAGCAACATCGACGTTACGGTAGCAGCCAAGGGTGGTGGCTCCGAGGCAAAGGCCAAGTTCGTCATGCTGAACCCGTCCGACTCCGTAGTCGATTGGGTGCTCAAGACCCTTCCCACCATGGGCGCGGGATGGTGTCCACCGGGGATGCTCGGTATCGGCATCGGCGGTACAGCGGAAAAGGCCATGCTGCTCGCCAAGCAATCCCTCATGGACCCCATCGACATGGCGGAGCTGAAGGCGCGCGGCCCGCGGACAAACATCGAAAAGATGCGGATCGAAATCCATGACGGCATCAACGCGCTCGGCATCGGGGCACAGGGGCTGGGCGGCCTCACGACCGTACTGGATGTAAAGATTCTGGATTGGCCCACCCACGCGGCCAACCTGCCCGTCGCCATGATTCCGAACTGCGCGGCCACGCGCCACGCCCACTTCGTGCTCGACGGCTCCGGCCCTGTCTATCTGGATCCGCCCGATCTCGAGCAGTGGCCCAAGCTGACGTATGATCCGCTGGGCTCCGGAGCCAGACGCGTGAACCTCGACACCCTCACCCACGCCGAGGTGTCTACCTGGAGACCGGGCGATGTGCTGCTGCTTAACGGCAAGCTGCTCACGGGACGTGATGCCGCGCACAAGCGGATGACCGACATGCTCACCCGCGGTGAGACGCTCCCCGTCGACTTCACCGACAAGCTCATCTACTACGTGGGCCCTGTCGACGCCGTGCGTGACGAGGCCGTAGGCCCAGCAGGCCCTACCACCGCCACGCGCATGGACAAGTTCACCCGTCAGATGCTTGAGTCCACCGGCCTGCTCGGCATGGTGGGTAAGGCCGAGCGCGGCGTGGCCGCCATCGATGCCATTCGCGACAACCGGGCGGTTTACCTCATCGCCATCGGCGGCGCGGCGTACCTGGTTTCCAAAGCCATCAAACACTCTCGGCTGGTCGCCTTTGAGGACCTCGGTATGGAGGCCATCTTCGAGTTCGACGTCGTCGATATGCCCGTCACCGTGGCCGTCGATACGGAGGGCACCAGCGTCCACATCACCGGTCCGGCGGAGTGGAAGGAGCGCATCGCGCACTCCCACGAGCTGGCCGGCACCGCGATTCTGGGCCAGTAAAGCTCCCTGTTCGGATAACTCGCAGAAACCGCCTCCCACACCTGACAACGTGGGAGGCCGTTCCTTCGTTTTCATCTAGTCGAGTCATAAGCTCAGCTACAGCGATACGATCTCTCAGAGCAGATCGCCGATCATCGTACTCATGGTGATGCGCGTTGCCTTCAGCGCACCCGTAAAGCTCTGGGTGATGCGCCCTGTCGTGTCGAATTGATCCAACGTGAAGATACCGGCGAAGTGCTTGCCACCGGGGCCCAGGGCTACGGCCTCGGTGATGTGCACTCCGCCGATAGGCGGTCCGACAACGCCCTCCGCGCTCCCAGGTACGTAATCGTTCGCCATCCAGGCAAAGTGGTTGAGAGCATAGCTGAGCTCTCCCGTCTGCTCCCACACGCCGAGGCAGAAGTCGCCGTCCTGCGGAGGACGCGCGGAGTTCATGATCTCCGTCTGGTCGCTATGCCAGACCACCACCGCGTTATCGATTACGGTCTTCGGGATCACTTTGCCGTTGCTCGTCGTAGCTGTGAACGTTACGTGCCACATGCCCACGATGGACGGGACAGGCGAGTTATCGTTCACGCTTTGTAACGCGGCCAGCTTCAGGCGCGCCTCTCCGGTCTCCGCCTGCCAGCTCATCGGCTTGAGGGGTTTCGGCACCCCGCCGCATTGTGCCTCGGCGCTCGGCAGCAGCGTTACCGCAAGCGCCAGCCCACAGACTGCCGATACCCATCTCAAAAACTTCGTTCTCATGGTTCTCTCCTCTGCCGGGTCACCGGCTGACCCTGAGGTGACGCCGCCCGACTCGCAGAAGCAATGAAGGGGAGGTAAAGCCGGAGGTGAAGTTGTGGTGAAGCGGTAATCAGCCTCGATTCAGCAACCTGCCGGCTATCATGGAGCCCGCAGCGGTGTTCATCTCGTCCGAGAAGGGGTTCAGTGACCGGTCCCACGTACCAGTTCGGCGAGTTTCAGCTGGATGCTGCCCGCTTTGAGCTGCTCCGCAACGGGCACAGCCTCCGGCTCGAACGCAAGCCGCTGGAGCTCCTGATTCTGCTCGCCAGCAGCGAGGGCCGCCTGGTCACCCGCTCCGAGATTGCAGGGCATCTCTGGGACAAAGAGGTCTTCGTCGATACCGAGCACGGGATCAACACCGCCATCCGCAAGATCCGCGCGGCCCTGCACGATGATCCGGAGAAGCCCCGCTTCCTCCAGACGGTCACCCGTATGGGCTACCGCTTCTTGGCGCCTGTCTCCACGTCCGAGGAGGTTGCACCTGCAGCGGCCAGTTCCACCGCATCGCCGGCCGCCCCGGTCGCGGTGCCTGCCCCGCCCCTGCCTTCCTCGGCTGCGCCGTTTGCGCGGCGCTGGCTAGTCCCTGTTCTGGCCGGGACCGCGACATGCGCTCTCCTGGCCGTACTTGCCGTTCTGGCCAGCGTTGCGTACCGGGGCCGTACCTCACTGCCCGAGGTGCGCTACCAGCAGCTGACGGACCTGACCGACTCCGCGGTTGCGCCCGCGCTCTCCCCCGACGGGCACACCCTTGCGTTCATTCGGGGGCTGGACAGCTTTGGGTCCACTGGCCCTATTTACATCAAGGCATTGCCCGATGGCGAAGTCAGGCAGGTGACTGAGGACAAGCGGCCCAAGTACGGTCTCGCATTTTCTCCCGACGGGTCCCAGATCGCGTACACCGTCTTCGACCTCCACTCGCTGGCCACCTACGCCGTGTCCGTCTTTGGTGGGGATCCCCACCTCTTTCTGAACAACGCGGCGGGCCTTAGTTGGCTCGATCCCCACCGGCTGCTCTTCTCTGAGGCTCGTTCTGGTATTCACCTCGGGGTGGTGACCGGAACGGCGACGGGGGGTGCCCAGGAGGACATTTACTTCCCTGCCCATCAGCGGGGCATGGCTCATTACGCACTCCCTTCGCCAGATCATGAATGGCTTCTGGTCGTCGAAATGGACAAGAACGGGGACTGGGCACCCTGCCGCGTGGTGGCGCTCACGGGCCAACATGGGAACCGCCCCGTCGGGCCAAGGGGGCCTTGTACCGCGGCCGCTTGGTCGAGAGATGGCAGGTGCATGTACTTTACGGCGAGCGTCGATGGGCGTAGTCACCTATGGCGGCAACGCTTCCCGGACGGTGCCCCGCAACAGCTCACCTTCGGTGCCTCTGAAGAGGAGGGGCTTGCCGTGGAGCCGTCCGGCAATTCACTCATCACCTCTATTGGCTCCAGTGAAGGCGCTCTATGGGTGCACGACGACGCCGGCGAGCGAGCCCTCACCTCCGAGGGCGATGTCGTCACTTACCCTGCGCCGCCACAGTTTCGGCAGAACGACTCGGTGCTTTACTTCCTGCTGCGTCGCGGTGATGGCCAGGCAGGGGCCACGCTCTGGCGTTCCGATACGAGAACCGGCAGGGGCGAGACCGTCCTCCCCGGCGTCACCATGCTCGACTACGACGTAAGCCGGGACGGCACACAGATCGTTTTTTCCAGTGCTGCCCCCGACGGCAGCGAGGAACTCTGGCTAGCTCCGACCGATCGCACCCATCCCGCAGTCCGCCTCGGTGTACGGGATGGCGTCCTACCGCATTTTGGTGCCGCCGGGCAGATCGTCTATCAAGCTGCGGAACAGAACACCAACTACCTTGAGCAGATACGCCCGGACGGATCGGGCCGCTCCAAAGTGGTTCCCTTTCCCATCAGTCAGCTTGAGGGCATGTCGCCGGGAGGCCGCTGGGCTGTAGCCACGATTTCGGAGTCTCCGGCCAGCACGCGCCCATCCGTGGTCGCCATCCCGGTAGATGGCTCCAGCCCTCGCCGCATTTGCGAGGGCTTCTGCGTCACAGATTGGGCCTCCGACGGCAGCTCTCTCGTTGTAACGACAGAATTCCCTTCATCGAACAGCCCGGGGCGCAGCCTCGTCATCCCGATTGGCCGGTCCGAATCGATTCCGGAAACCCCCGCGACAGACTCTGGCTTCTTGATTACGCCGGGGGCCGTCGTCGGAACACGGTGGATCCCGAAGTCCGGCCTGATTCCCGGACGCGACCTCGCGCATTTCGCATTCGTGAAAAAGACTGTGCACAAAAACCTGTTCCGCCTCACCCTGCCTTAAAGGCAGGCTCGGACCTTCGTGCCTGCCTTGAACGGGCGCGGTACTCTGCAGGCATGACCGCCCGTGCCGAACTCACCGATCGCATTCTCGCTGCCAAGCGCCGCCTCCATCTCAGTTGGGCAACCATCGCCGGGATCCTCGGCGCCAGTTCGCCCATCCTCTACACCGCCGCGCTGCTCGGCCAGTTTCCCTTGACGGCGGAGGAGGCGCAGAGGGCTGCGGACCTGCTCGAACTCGAGCCGGCGGACGCCGCCCTGCTCGCCACGATGCCGAACCGGGGCGAAGGCGCGGTAATGCCACCCACTGATCCACTTCTGTACCGCTTCTACGAGCTCATCCAGAACTACGGCCCAACCTGGAAGGAGTTGATCAATGAGGAGTTCGGCGATGGCATCATGAGCGCCATCGACTTCAACATGGCCATCGAGCGTGAGCCCAATCCGGCCGGCGACCGCGTCCGTATCACCATGTCCGGCAAGTTTCTGCCGTACAAGCGGTATTGATGCGTGAGTCTTCCCGCTGCTGCAATGCCGTTCGCGACTGAAGTCAGAGGGCTGGCTGGGTCTTCACCCTGCAGTGCGCTCAAACGGTTTCGAGGCAGAGGGGTACCAAACTGCCCCAAAAGTGGTATCGGGTGTGCTATCCGGAGCCGCTAAAGGGGGCTACCTTTCCCACAGGCGGGGCATCCGAACCACCAGAAGCGCCCAGAAAGGGTGTACGCGCACGGTTGTGTTCGGTTGCAGTCGTCGCGCCAGGAGAAGGAAATGCAACGCAATTGGAAGCGGACAGCGGCTGTTCTGCCGGCAACCGCCATGTTCTTGGCTTTAGGATCCACCGCGTTTGCCCAGGCGGTCGCAAACCCGACCGCGATCGCACCGGGCGCACGGTCGGCTGATGTGGTGACTGAGAATCAGAATGGCATCTTCGTTTATCACGTGAAGGTCGTTGAGCGCACGCTGGATGCAGTGAACTACGTCAATCGCAGCGGTTCAACGCATGTGAATTTTAAAGGAACCAATCTCGCGCCCGCGATCAAGGGCGAGGCCAAGGTAGACCCCGTCACCGGCAAGACCAACATCTCGGTGCATCTCGAAGGCTTCACGCCTGCCAACGGCTTCGGTCCCGAATACCTGACGTACGTTTTATGGTCGATCTCTGCGGACGGGCGTCCGCAGAACCTTGGCGAATTAGAGCTCGCCGGCGGCAAAGCTTCTCTGAATGTCACTACCGGCTTCCAGAGCTTCGGCATGATTGTTACCGCCGAGCCCTACTACGCCGTCTCTGTACCCTCGGACGTCATTGTTGCGCAGAACGTCTTCAGTGACAGCACACAGGGTGTGCTGCAGCAGGTGAACATCCACTACACACTGCTTCCCCGTGGCCTGTATGCCGACACCGGCGGTTCCAAGTCGGTGCAGCATCCCATCACGGACCGCGAGCACACCCCGTTGGCCCTGTTTGAGGCCTACAACGCCCAGCGGATCGCCCTGGAGGCCGGTGCCGACAAGTACGCCCCGGACATCATGGCGGAGGTCAATACTGACATCACCAACGCCCAGCAGAACCAGGACGGCAAGCGTCGAGACGTGAAGATGGTATTTACCGATGCCCGCGAGGCCGTGCAGCGCTCGGAAGATGCGCGTATTGCGACTCTCCGCAAGCAGGCCGCGGAACGTCAGCAGAATGCCCAGGATCAGGCGGCCGCTTCGCAGCAGGCTGCTGAGCAATCGCAGGTGCAGGCCGCTCAAGCGCAGGCGGAAGCCGATCGCGCCGCCGCGGCACGCGCCCAAGCGGAAGCACAGCGCTCTCAAGCCGAGGTAGCCGCCGCGGATGCGCGTGCCCAGGCAGCGACGGCACAGCAGCAAGCTGCGGCAGCCCAGCAGAGTGTAGAGGCTCTGCGCGCCCGTCTGCTCGCGCAACTGAATGCTGTGCTGCAGACGACGGAGACGCCCCGCGGTCTGGTGGTGAACCTTAACGATGTGCTCTTCGATACTGGAAAGTACACCTTGAAACAGAACACGCAGGTGTCTCTGGCCAAGGTTGCAACCATTCTCGAGCTCTACCAGGGCCTGAAGGTGCAGGTGGAGGGCTATACGGACTCCGTGGGCTCGCCTGCCAGCAACCAGAAGCTGAGCGAAAACCGCGCCGACGCCGTGCAGAACTTTATGGTGAATAACGGTGTACCGCAAAGCAATATCACCGCTACCGGCTACGGCGCGACAAACTTCGTCGCCGATAACGGTACGGCAGCAGGCAAGGCGCAGAATCGCCGTGTGGAACTGGTCGTCTCCGGCCAGGCGATTGGCGTGCAAACCAGCGCTGGACCTGCCGCTGGCGGGGCTGCCCAGCAGTAAAAGCGGTCGATGTACCCGGATGGAAACAGGAGGGCCGCGAAGAACATCTCGCGGCCTTTCTTTGCATCCATACACTCACGTTGCTAACCGAAGGAGATCGACACTGTGGCTGAGGCACTGAAGGGCAAAGTCGTCCTGATCACCGGCGCGAGCTCCGGCATTGGCGCCGCCACTGCGCGCGCCTTCGCCGAGCATGGTGCCAGATTGCTCCTCTGCGCTCGCCGTCTCGACAAATTACAGGCGATGGAAGCTGAGTTGCGCGACAAAGGCGCCTCTGACTTCTTCTGTTTTGAGCTGGATGTTCAGGACCGCGACGAGGTGGAGGGCACGCTGAACACCCTGCCCGATGCCTGGGGCGCGGTCGAGATCCTCGTCAACAATGCCGGCCTCAGCCGGGGGCTCACCAAGCTCTGGGAGGACGACGTTCGTAACTGGGAGGAGATGATCGACACCAATGTCAAGGGGCTGCTCTATGTCACTCGGACGGTGGTGCCTGGCATGGTCGAGCGCGGTCGCGGGCACATCATCAATCTTGGTTCCACGGCCGGTCACATGGTCTACCCCGGTGGCCATGTGTACTGTGCCACCAAGGCCGCCGAGCGCTCGATCACCGACGGCTTGCGCATCGACCTCAATGGCACACCTATCCGCGTCACCACCGTTGATCCGGGCATGGTGGAAACCGAGTTCAGCAACACCCGTTTTCGTGGCGACGCGGAGAAGGCCAAGAAGGTCTACGCTGGATTCGATCCGCTTACCGCGGAAGACATCGCCGACACCATCCTGTGGACAGCTTTGCGGCCGTCCCATGTGGAGATACAGACGGTGGTCATCACGCCCGTCGCGCAGGCCAATGCCTATGTGGTGCATCGGCGTACTAGTTAAAGACCGAGCCAGTTACTCAGATCTTGATGGACCAGCCGAGCTGTTCGAGGTCACGCTCAATCGTCGCAAGAGCCATGGCCAAGGCACTACGGCGGTGCGGGCTGCTGGTTCGCTCGCTCAGCACACGCTCTCGCTGCAATTCCAGACTATGAATCTTCCTTTTCAGCTCCGCGTCATCGCGTTTGGCCGTTGCTGCACCCTGTGCGTCCGCGCGCGCTTCCAGCGCCTGTGCCTGCTGTTCTTCCACATTTTTCGACTCCCAGCCTTTTGACATCACCCTGCCTCCGAACGCCTTCGTTACTTCTGTCGCCCGAAACGGTAGACGATTCCGGCATTGAAGCCCAGACTATTCTGCAAATCCCCGCCAAAGGTTGACCCCACATAGGTAGGTGCGAAGCGGAGGGCAAGAGTGGGATCGATGTTGTAGTCCGCACTTACGCTTAGCTTGAACGCCGGCTTGTACCCGTCTGGCCAGAGTCCTACCTCCGGACCAGTGAGCCCCTTGGCACCCTTCGAGAACACACCATCCGCGATGCCGCCCGTTGCCTGTGCGCTCAGGGCCAGCTTTTCTTTCGCGTAGAAGCGATAGCTCGCACCGCCGGTGAAGAAGTACTCATTGATTTGCGGCCGTGAAGCCTGCGGAAAGCCGTCGAAGGGAATGGCATGGGCGCTACCAAACGAGCCTTGCGCGTCGCCAATGATCGCCAGTTTCGGGTTCAGGTAGTAGCTGGTTTGCGCTTCCCAGTTCACTTCATTGTTCTTTTTGGTGCCCTCACCGCTGCGCCAGCGCAGGTAGCCACCACCGCCGAAGACCTCCCAACGGTGCGCATAGGTAGCGTCGATGGTGCGCTGGATGCGCGCCTGCCGGCTGGCATTGGTCTCACGGTGGGCTCGCTGCTGTCGGGGTTTGCGCACCTGCGCATTTCCCCTACCTACAGCACTCGCCAGCACCACGACCGCGGTCAGAACGCCGCCCAAAAAACAGCGAACGACGCGCTGCCTACCCCCACGCACACTTGCTACCAAAGCTGATTCTCCCTACTGCATTTGCGGCCGGAAACACGCGCTCTTCCATTAGAACATCCCGCAGAATGCTGCGTAAAAATGCCCGCACGCCAGCCGCTTGCCGGCCGATGCCTACCTTTCACACTTGCGCCCCTTCGCTTACTTCAGGGTGTACGTCAAGGCCGTAATGAACTGCACGGAGTTCGTCCGGTACCCCGGCGAGGGATTATTCAGGTAGTTGTCCGTCGCCGAGACGTTGGCGCCCAGTCGCTTGAACAACGGCATCCCCAACGCAACATACGCATTTGCGGTGTACGCCTGAGCATCGTTCCACGCGGGCAGGATATTGGCCCACTCCGTCAGAACCAGCTTGCGGGGCAAATTGCGTCGGTAGTTCTCCTGAAACGTCGAGCCGATCAGGTTGTAGTCGTCCTGAGCCGCGTTGCCGAGGGTGATCGCCCCTAGGGCCGTCGTGACGACAGTACCGGGCGTGGCAATGAACTGCTGCTTCTCGTAGTGGACATCGGCGCGCAAATCCAGCTGCTGCCGCGCGTCCTGGACGGGTGTCCAGCCCATGCCGGCACCGAAGACCTGCTGCAGCTGCAGGCCCTGCGAAAAGTTATGGTCGAAGCTCAGATCCGCGAGCGCGTAAAAGCGCTGGGTGAAGTATTTGTCTCGCTCGGAATCAGCGTGAAAGATGCTGGTCTGTACCACCACGGGCGAGCTGGCCGGCGTCGTCTGTGGAATCACCGGCGTGCGATTGGTGCCGTAGCTTTCCATGACATTGACTGTCGTCCGGTTCCGGTTTGGAAGGTAGGGCACCGTGGGTATCGTTCGTGCCAGATTCAGTGTTCCGTTGAAGACCGTGCTGGTCTCGGTGGACCGCACCAACGACAGACCGGCACTGGCGGCACCCGTCCAGCCTTGCCGGAGTCCGGCACGTTGATCCACCTCCCGCGAGTAGGACGGCACATCAATCAGGAAGCCAAGGTCCGCAACCGGCAGGGTCTGCGCCGGCTCCGTACCACGCTGCAGGGTGATCTTGTCGTCGGCAAAGGTGACCGCGCCTGTACCCGCTGGTTTGATCTTGCCCGGTACGCCCTTGCGCAGCGCTACGAACTCCGAGCCTGAAGCGAGTTGCTTCACCTTGCTGAAAGGAATGGTGAGCTCGCCGGCCACGTCGCTGTTGAAGAGGACCGTGCCGCCCGTCGCTCGCTCGAGCTTGCCTGTGAGCCGGTCGCCATTGGTGAAGATCAGCACATCCGGTGCTGCTTTAGCTGGCTGTGGTGCTGCTTGCGTGGTGGGTGGTGCTGCTTGCGCCGCAAGCCTGCTCGCTCCACATAGCAGCAGGCAGAAGAGAAGGGTGGGGTGGAGAGACACGGGAGCGGAGGTTCGCACGCCTCCAGCTTACCCATCCCTCGCCCGGATGCGTCAGGTTGAGGCGATGTTGACGGCCGATCCAATGTAACGACCGTGCGCGAGTGCGTCCAACAGAAACGCCGCAACATCCGCCCGGGTAATCTTGTGCGCCGTCTCGCCGTTGCCTGACTCGAAGACATGCACCTGCCCGGTGGCTTCGCCATCGACCAGGTGTCCGGGACGTACCAGCGTCCACTGCAGCCCACTCGCCTCGACCAGCGGCTCCATAGCCTCCTTGTCCTTCATGGCGCCCCGCAGCAGCGTCGGCATAATCAGGTGCTCATACCAGCTCGGCACAAGATCCGCGGTGCCGCCAACACCGATTGCCGAAACCACCAGCAAGCGCTTGACCCCGTGCCGATGCATGGCCGCGATGATATTTCGTGCAGCGTTCGCGTCCAGCGAAGTCTGCTTCCAGGGCGTGTGTCCACCCAGGGCATCGAGCACGGCCTCCTGCCCTGCCACCGCGGCCTCTACCGCCGCTGGGTCCAACACGTCGGCCTCAATCACACGCGCACCCTCGCCCACGAACTTTTCCGTATTGTGCACAAACGCAGTCACTGTGTGCCCGGCTGCCAGCGCCTGCGTCACGATTGCCTCACCGGTCTTGCCCGCCGCCCCAATCACCAGAATCTTCATTGCTCCAGCCCTCTGCGCATTGGGATGCGCTCACCGCAATAGCTGAAAACGTACTACTCCGAAAACGACCACCAGGCTTGCGCCCTGACAACGAACAATGAAGCACGGCACGAAGAACTCACACACCCAACACGCAACGTCTTGCCTACCCCTACCACTCCCGCTAAGCTGAAGCTCATGTATGAAGATTTCGTTGCCACCGACCGCTGGACAGAAGAGCCGCTCCACTGCGTCTGGAAGGGCACCGTCGTCGCTATCGCCACGCGTCACGCCGATGCCACCGACATCCGCTTCGCCGTGAATGAGCGCCCCTTATGGATCGCCATGCCCAATACGGCGTGGATCGAGCAGAAGCGTCGCAATGGTAAGGTCATCACCGATTACCTGGCCGCGCAGGCCGCAGGCCGCTACCTGAAGGCAGCCATTGAGAGCGGGTATGACAACGGGCGCGAGATGTACACCATGAGCGTCGACGAGGTGCTGGAGCAGGTTGCCGCGGTTGTGAAGGAGATCGGCGACGTGGCCAACCTGCCGACTCTGCCCGTGATTAACGCCGACGCGCATCCCTCCGAAATGGATTTCAAACTTCCGGGCGAGCCCGAAACAGCCTTTCAGACCGAGGGTCTCGGCAAGGGGTAACGCCGCAGCGTCCCTGACTTCGGTTGTACAGACTTCTTAGCCCCCGCTCCGATACACTCGGCAACCATGTTGGAAAGAAGTTTTCCGCGCCGTCGTTTTCTGCAAGGTGCACTGGCCGCAGGAGCCTTCGGCAGGCGTTTTTCATTCGGTCAGAGCGCAACGGCTGCCACCTCCTGGGTACTGCTCGGGACGCAGGGCGCGGGCATCTACCGCGCGCGTTGGAATGGCCGCACCGGCACACTCAGCGCGCCTGAGCTGGCCATCGCGACCCCCAAACCCACCTACCTTGCGCTGCACCCTCGCTTGCCCGTCGTGTACGCCTGCAACGAAGGCGAGGGTGACGCCGCGCAGGTCTCTGCCTTTGCCCTGGATCGCTCGACCGCCACGCTGACCGCGCTCGGCTCTCAGGACTCGCGCGGTAACTCCCCCTGCTTTGTCTCCGTCGATAGCACCGGACGGCTGCTGTTTGCTGCCAACTATGGCGGTGGCAGCCTGGCAGCCTTCCCGCTCGATGCTGTTGGAGCTGCAGGTCCGGCTGCGGGCACTTTCTCCTGGAAGGCGAGCGGGCAATGCGGCACGCCCGGACCCGTTCACGACCGGCAGGACGGTCCACACATTCATTGCGCGATCCTCTCGCCGGACAACCGATTCGTCCTGGCCTGCGATCTCGGGGACGACGCTATTCTGGCCTTTCCGATCAATCCTGGCGGCTCCGCACCGCTGGGCCCAACCCTAGGTGCGGTGCAGCGCCTGCCCGCCCGCCTCGGCTCCGGTCCTCGGCATTTGGCGTTTCACCCCAACGGCCGCTGGCTCTACTGCATTCACGAGCTCGATTGCACCATTGATCGTTACGCCTGGAACAGCAACGGCGGAGCCGCCTTAGCGCAGCTCGCCCCAAACGACACCGTGCACCTCGCCCTGGCGTCGGAAGCCGTAACCGGCCAGCCAAACACTGCCGCCGAGATCGCCATCTCTCACGACGGCAGGTACCTTTACGCCTGCACCCGCGGCATCGACCGTCTCTCCACCTTCCGCATTGACCCGACTACGGGCGCGCTGAAGCTCGTGCAGCAGATCCCCTGTGGCGGCCACACACCCCGTTACTTCGCCCTGGACCCCACCGAACGCTGGCTCGTCTGCACCAACCAGGACGGCAACAACATAACGGTTTTCGCCCGCGACCCGGCTGTGGGCACGCTCACGCCCCACGGCATTCAGGCGCTGGTCACCCCGCAATGCATCGTGTGGCTCTAGAACTATGCGGCGAGCATTGTTTCTGCTCACATTCCCGAAAAGAATCTGCGTTCCCTGGCCTGCCGGTGGAACGACGTCGCAGCGCCAGAAAAGGAGAGGCACAGCCGAAGCCATGCCTCTCCTTGAACAAACAAACTACTGCTGCAGCGTTGCGTTATCCAGGACAAAGCGGTATTTCACATCGCCCTTCACTACGCGGTCGTAGGCTTCATTGACCTTGTCGTAGCCGATCACCTCGACGTCCGCGGCGATCTTTTTCTCCGCACAATAGTCCAGCATCTCCTGGGTCTCCTTCATGCCGCCGATACCTGACCCGGCCAGCGAACGCCGGTTGGCCACCACGGAGAACGGCTGCACACTCAACGGCACCTCGGGAATGCCGACCAGGCAGAGCGTTCCATTCAGCCGCAACTGGCCCAGCAGAGCGTCCATATCATGCGGCGCTGAAACGCAGTCCAGGATGAAGTCGAACGAGCCGGCATGCTTTGCCATTGCGTCCTTGTCCTTTGAAATGATGACCTCGTCGGCGCCCAGCTTCTTGGCATCCTCAACCTTGCTCTCGGAGGTGGTGAACTGCACCACGTGTGCCCCGAAGGAGTGCGCAAACTTTAGCCCAAGATGGCCCAGACCGCCCAAACCCACGATGCCGACCTTCTTGCCCGGCCCTGCGCCCCAGTGCTTCAACGGCGAGTACGTTGTAATGCCCGCGCAGAGCAACGGGGCGGTGCCGGCGAGGTCGATGCCCGGCTTTAACGTGTGCACAAAGTGCTCCGGCGTGACGATGTTGGTGGCATAGCCGCCCATCGTGCGCTCGCCGTTACGCAGCACGGAGTTATACGTGTCGCGCCCGCCGCCATCGCTGCAGTAGTTTTCCAGATCGGCCTTGCAGTTGTCGCAGTGCAGGCAGCTCTCCACGATGACGCCGACCGCGGCCGCATCGCCCACCTTGAAGCGCGTGACCTCGGCCCCGACCGCCTTCACCTTGCCGACGATCTCGTGACCCGGGACCATGGGATAAAGCTTCGAGCCCCATTCGCCGCGGACCTGGTGAATATCCGAGTGGCAGATGCCGCAGTACTCGATGTCGAGCACGACATCCTTGGGGCCGGGTTCGCGGCGATCAAAGTTGTAAGCAGCCAGCGGTGCCGATTGCGTCTGTGCAGCATATCCAAAGCTCTTGGTCATGGTTGTCCTCAGTGAATTGGATGCGTCTCACTGGAGCCAAGCCTCGAACCTATCCACCACTGTTCAGGTAGAAGTTGACCGTCACAGTGGTGTCTACTCGGACAGGGGACCCATTCAAGAGGTAGGGGCGATACCTCCATTGCTTCACTGCAGCTATTGCAGCGTCCGTAAACGCGTCGTCTGCACTCGCAATGGGAAAAATATTCTCTACCTGACCCTTTTCTGTGATGTCAGCATGCAAGAGCACTTGGCCGCTTATTCGGCGAACCCGTGCTGAATCCGGGTAGGACGGAGTTACTCTGGTCTGAATTTCACCGGCCAGAACGTGCCCTGGAATGGTCACAGATGGCGGCGCACCGGGCTGTGCAGGGACGGGTTTGTCAGTGTCAAGAAAACCGGGATGCTGAGTCGGATCGAAGCTCTCCAGCTTGTCGATATGTCCTTTGATAGCCATCTTGCCTGCTAAATAGATGACCTCGTCTAGCGCGACATCTGTCGCCGCGAACCGCCCTATCGCGTTGCGCACAAGGAGGTAGTCGGGCCGACTCACCATCCGAATAGCGGTTCCCACCTCCCCGGTACACACATTGATTTCACCGGTTGACTGCCCCACTTGCAAACACTTCAGCTTGTAGTCGCCCGAGCTTCGATTATTTGCAACAGCCTGACCGGTGTAGTAAGCAGCAGATTCAGCCGGAGCACGCATGGCGTTCAGGAGTTCGCTTGCAAGATACAGGCGGCGGCGCGTTGCAATATTTGGAAGTACGTCAAAGCGAACCTCGTGAAGACTGCTGAGAGATGGCGACGTGATGTCGAGGTGAGACCCAACCTCAGCCGCCCACCAATACTCCAAGGTTCCCTGCTCCTCTGCTTTCCCAAGCAGATCGAACAATTGGAACGAGAGCTTCAAGTGAAAAGGATGCTTAGACTCACCTTGAAGCTCGTTCTTCTTGACGATGCTGACCAGCGGAGATTCCGCTTGCCCCACCTTTGCCTGATCTTCGGCAGCAGTCTGACCAAAGCCGCTGGAAACGGCAGAAAAGAGAAGTGCGGCCGAGAGGAGGAAGCGAGCTTTGCCCGTGAGGCTACTCTGCATAGTGCAACAAGCTGAAGACTTCATGTCCGGCCAGCTTATCGCGGCCTTGCAGAAAATCAAGCTCGATTGCAAACGCAATGCCTGCCACTTTTCCGCCAAGCTGCTCAACCAGCTTTACCGTGGCGCCCATGGTGCCGCCGGTGGCCAGCAGATCATCCACCAGCAGGACTTTCTGCCCCGGCTCAATCGCGTCGGTATGGATCTCCAGCGCGTCGGAGCCATATTCCAGGTCGTAACTTACCTTGAGCGTCGCCGCCGGCAGCTTGTTGGGCTTGCGCACCGGGATGAAGCCCGCATTCAGGCGGTACGCAATGGCCGGCGCGAAGATGAAGCCGCGCGCCTCCGTACCCAGCACCAGATCGATGCCGCGCCCGATGTAGTGCGACGCAAAGGCATCGATGATCAGCGCGAAGCCGGCCTTGTCCTTGAGCAGTGTCGTGATGTCGTAGAAGAGAATGCCCGGCTTGGGGTAATCGGGCACAGTACGGATGAGCGCCTTCAGCGGCTCGCAATTGATGTCAGACATACAACACTCTTTGTAGCAGGTCTGGACCGCCAGCGCTCGGCGCGGGTCTGCCGCGCACTGCTAACCCTACCAGGCCCCTTCTATGGTGAAGGGCCCTAACGTTTCGGCCTCGCTCTCGGCCAATTCGTGCTCGACCACTTTGTCGACACGACTGCCGCGCGAGCCCCGGTGCAGCTCGGTGCGCAGCTCGTCGAGAGCCTCGGCGTCCCCGGCCGCAACTACCTCCACCTCGCCCGTATCAGTATTGCGCACAGTACCCAGCAGCCCCAGTTCGGCGGCCTTACGATGCACGAACCAGCGGAACCCTACGCCCTGCACCCGCCCACGGATCAGAAAGTGCAACACCATAACATTGCAGTATCGCAGAGTGCGAAGGAACTACACAACCTAAGCGCTTCAAGACAACCTCACTCCGCAGCCCCGGCGTCTGTCTTTCTGAAACACGACCGACATTACCGACAGCAGGTACCTCGCTGTCGTTTCCGAAACAGCTGAGAAGTTGAGATACAGGCCCCCGAACGTTCAGACTGCCAGTCTCCTCTTCTCCTGAACCATCTCTGAGGAGACCTATCCATGATCCAGCTTCTTCGCCGCACACTCCCCGTCGTTCTCGTACTGTCCGCGGTGTCCGCAGCCGCACAGGACGGCTACCTGAAGAGTCACGGGGCCAGCTTGTCCGTCGGAGGAACCGGACAGTTCAGCACGATCCTCGAGTCCAACAATGGGTACGTGAACAACACCTATGCCATCCCGAATGGGACGCATACCGATCAGGTGTTCAACCAGCAGCAGTTCACCACATGGTCGGCAGGCTTTGTTTCCTCATTGCAGTTTCATCCGAAGCCCTGGGCCGGCATCGCTCTGAACTACGGCTTCAATCATTACCAGGAGCGTTTCACCTACAACTACACGGACAGCGCAGCGGCCGGGCAGACCAACGTCACCACTGATGTACATGAGTTCACGGGCGGCTACCTCTTTCATCCCAAGCGGATTCCTTTCCAGCCTTATCTGGAGATTGGCGGCGGCGCGCTGGACTTTACACCGCAGACGGCCTCGAATCAGATTCGCGGCGCGGGGCTGTTGGAGGCTGGCTTTGATATTCCCACCGGGGACAAGCACATTGCCTTCCGGGTTTCCGGGCGCTCGCTCTACTACCGTGCACCAAACTTCTACCAGCCCGCCATCAGCACCCGTGCGTGGCGCGCGACCGAAGAGCCGGCAATCAGCGCCGTTTACAAGTTCTAGACACTATTTCTCACCACGCTCTACAAAAAAGGAGACCTGCTCCGGTGCCGCGATGGCTTAGGAGCAGGTCCTTTTTGTTGCCCAGAACGCTTGCCGTGAAGAGTTGTTTACGCCCGGCTCATGTACGCGCCTTCGGCCGTATCTACGCGGATCTTTTCGCCCTCGTTGATAAAAGGCGGCACCTGCACCATCAGACCAGTTTCCGTCTTAGCGGGTTTGGTGACGGAGCTGGCGGTTGCCGACTTGATGCCCGGCTCGGTTTCCACCACGGTCATCTCCACCGAGGGGGGCAGCTCAATGCCCACCGCCGTCCCGTCATGGAAGCTCACCGCGATTAGGAGGTTGGGGGTCAGGTACTCCACTGCGTCGCCGAGCACGTCCTGCTTCAAGACCGTCTGCTCGTAATTCTCCTGGTCCATGAAGTAGTAATCGTCGCCATCGTTGTAGAGGTACTCCATCTTGATCTCGTCGACAATGACGCGATCGATGGGATCCGGTGAACGAAAACGCTCGACAAACATCGAGCCGGTGCGAATGTTGCGCAGCTTGGCCTGGATAAAGGCGCGAAGATTGCCGGGCGTCCGGTGTTCAACGGAAAACACAAGGTGAAGATCATCTTTGAACTTGATGACCATGCCGGGGCGCATCTGCGTGGCGGGAATCGCCATAGGAACTCCTGTTCTCAATTGCGGGGTGTTGCCGAAGAAGTTGTGCGTGAGCATCCGCTCGCAGGGAGCGGCATCGTCCAGGCCTCCCTTAGTGTAAACACCTCGGGTGCGCTCGATTCGTTTGCGCGAACATAGGCCAGGTCTGCCCAGGGGCGGAGAGGTCTACGATCCTGGGTGAAACAGGTGGTGGAAGAATCGCCTTAGGGCGCCGCCGAACCCGCCCTTGGCGCTGCCGACCGCGGGCACGGCGACCCCTGAAGCTGGCTCTGCAGCAGTCGCGGCCGTGTCGCCGCCCGGCGGTGGTGCGCCTCGCCCGTCCTCATAACTGAAGGTTGTCGAGACCTGTGAACTGGCCACACCGACAGGAGCTTCGTTGGCCGGCGCGATGCTCGGTATCAGCCCTTCACTTTCATCCTGCGGGAACGGGTGCGCAGCCGCGGCACTTGAGGCGGGCTGACCATTCTTCCCGACCAACATTGGGGGCAACGCTGCCGGACAGCCGCAGGGCGTTCGCTCGTGGTCCACAACCTTGTGCAGATCTCCCGTCACGAACAGCAGGTGCTGCCCTGGCAGAACGCGATAGCTGTTAGAGCTGAATGCGTCGGTTGCGTTGAGCACCGGCGCGGTCGTTCCAGCGTTCTCCACGCAGGTGTCGCCATCACCAGCCACACGAACTCGCAGATCGAAGCTGCCCTTGGTAACCGGCGTCAGCTTCAGGTCCGGCGTCAGGATCACGTCGCCCGTCTGGCCTTCGGAGTACAGCTCAATGGCGCCGCGGTTTAGCCCGAAGAGCAGAGCCCCTGCCGACCCGGAGCGCAGCATGCGAAACTCGCTTCGCGCGCACACCAGCACATGCCCACCGCGGCTCAGTGCCACCGGAGCGGCACGATCAGAGGACGTTACGCTGGCATTGTTGATCAGCCGGGCGATCTCCCCGCCCACCTCCAGGCCACCAGTCACCCGCGCGTCACGAGTGCTCACAGAGCCCATCGGCTGCGGTTGTTGGGCCGGCAGAGAACAGGCGTTTAACAACAGGAAAAGAAGCGCCGGCGCCGAGCGAGTTGCATGATCGTACTTGCGGGATATAAGAACTCCCATCAGCCCCTCAGGAAGTTGGCGATCAGCTGCTTGCCATGTTCGGTCAGAACGCTCTCGGGATGAAATTGCACACCCTCGATCGGCAGCGTGCGGTGCCGCAATGCCATGATCGTTCCCTCACCCGCTACCCGCGCCGAGACCTCCAGGGTCTCCGGCACACTGCTCTCTTCGACGATCAGGGAGTGGTAGCGCGTGCAGGTCATTGGCTGAGGCAGATCCCGGAAAATGGTTCGCCCATCGTGCGCCACGACGCTGGTCTTGCCATGCATCAGGTTGGCTGCCCGCACCACCTGGCCGCCAAATGCTGCACCAATCGCCTGGTGCCCGAGGCAAACGCCTAATACCGGAATCTGCTCGGCCTCGGGCAGCAGGGCGAGACGCTCAATCAGCGGGATCAGGATCCCCGCTTCGCCCGGCGTACACGGGCCCGGCGAGAGCAGAATCCGCTCCGGCCGCATTGCCACCACCGCCTCCGGCGTCACCTCGTCGTTGCGCTTTACCACGATCTCCGCTCCCATCTCCCCCATGTACTGCACGAGGTTGTAGGTGAAGCTGTCGTAGTTGTCCAACACAAAAACCATATCCCTTATCTTACGCAGCGGCTGAAGCCCCGGTACACGGCAGCCGCTACGGCTGCGCAGCCCACCGCTGCAGCTCATCGACCGAGGTCATCCTGCCTTCCAGTACCTGGTCAAAAAGCGCCCGCGTGCGCAAAGTAGGGAAAGGGGTAGCGATGCGCGTGCCCGTTGCCTGATGCGGCAGCTTGACCAGGTAGGCCGGCCGTGGATCGTACCCACCGTTGTGGCTGGCCTCCTGGTCCTCGGAGGTCCAGCTGCTCTGCCCCTCCCACAACAGTTTGGTTCGCCAGGCATGGTCGCCCATCACCAGTACGGTAGCCCCATCCCAGTCACCGTGGGCGGCCAGTTCGTCCCGCAGGTGGCCGAGCACCTTGTCCGCCAGCGCCAAGTTGTCAACGTAGGAAGAGCGCCCGACATCGGTCATTTTTCCCTGCCGCCGGTCGTAGATGCCTGCCGGATGCGGGACGGGGAGGTGAACAAACAGAAAGCCGATGGAGGTATCCGCGAGCATCTTGTCTGCAGCGCCGACCAGTGCGGTGACATCGGCTATGTGCAAATCCGCGATACGCTTCTCGGCAGCGGCAGCGGCGCGGCCATGGCTTCCCGCCGTGAGACTGAAAAGCATGCGCCGGGCCGGCCCCAGGGCATTCTCCTGCAGCGAAGCGACACCCTCAAAGTCGGGCGTAGCGGAGTCGACGCGCGAGCTCCAGAAGCAGTGGTCCAGAACCGGGGAGAGCAGGCGGCAGTAGGGGTTGTGCCAACCCGCCACAGCGGTCGAGACCCCGGCCTGCAAGGCATCGGCAAAGACGGTCCTCTGCGGGTCAAACGCCAGCCATTGGGCCGCTGGCGTGTTCTGGTACAGCAAGCCTCCACTTGTCGTAAACGAGACCCGCCGCGCAGGCTCCCCCAGCAGCAGCGCCGGCACCACCTGCTCGGTGTAGTCGCCCGGAGCGATCGCGGCGGTAAAGGCCGTAGACTGTGCCGCGAGAGCGTCAAAGTTGGGCATAGCCAGGCCAGCGGGTCGTCTCGCATAGAGCTGGTCGTACCCCAGCTCGTCGAAGATGATCCAGATCATCCGGGAGTGCTGTCCCACTGCTTTCGCATGCTGCTTAAGCGATCCCTGAATGCCGGCGGCCCCGTGTAACGGATGCGGATCGTTGATGCCGCGCATGGCGATTGCGTAGTACACCAGCTGCCCCATCGTAAGCATCCAGCTAAGCGATACCAGCGCCGTGATCCCGCCGAGGCGATCGTAGATTCGCTCAGACCGAGAAAGAAGAAAGGAACGGTACGAAACTGCCACCGCCACAAGAAACAACGGGCAGAGCAGCAGAAGCGCCTTGTTCACCTTTCCCGGCAGTCCACGATCCATGAGCACGGAGTAGTGGTGGGCAAGCAACCACGGCAGCACGGCGACAAAGATCGACCAGAATGCCAGTCGCAGGGGAGCCACGTGGTTCGCCACCCACAACAGCGCCGCAAAGAGCAGCCAAGTGACGAAAAGGTTCAGCAGCACGGCAACGAGCACCGTGGTGGCTGAACCCTCCAGATGGTAGAAGTACTTGTGCCGGACCGAGATGAACGGTGCGTACACGGGCGCAAGCAGCAACATCGCGGGAGTAACCGCCAGAAGCCAAGGGCTCTCCGAAGCCTTCAAGCCAGTCTCCTCAGCCCTCAAGCTACCGTAGCGAAAGCCCTGCTAACGTGCAGGATCGAACCCAAGCGCTTACCGTCCCTCTACGTCGCTCGTGCTAGATCCATTCCACGTAGCGGGTAATGGAAGCTGCCGAGGGACTACCCTTCAGCTCTGCTGATCAGGTCCGGGTGCCGACGCCGCAGGACGTCTGAATAGGTTGCGGATGCGCCGGCGGAACCAAAGTACGCCGCCCGTGATCACTGTGCCGGCAATCTGGAAGATCAGCAGCCCGGAGCCGGGATCGACGTAGGCGTAGGCGTGGCCCTCCAGGGTGAACGCGGCAGAGATCACCAAAACAATGGTCAAAAGCAATGAGAAGAACTGTTTCAATGCGGACCTCGTACGTTGCGCCGAAGATTTCTAGGGGAAAAGATTGACTCCAGCGTCTGGTTACAGGGAGATTAACAGAACGTGAACGGTTCGCCACGCTTTCTACCATGAGTTAAGTCAGTCTCCGCCTGCCGGTGCTCCCCGCCCGAGTTCGCGATTGCTCTGCACCGGAAAGGAACACCTTGCTTCAGGAACACGTCGGACAGACCCACAAAACCTTTCGCGACCCCGCAGGCAGCGTAGAGCTGAGGCCTGAAGGTGTCTTTCGGTCGGTGCGCGAACCTCACGCTACGAACATCCTCGCCTTTCTGGCGACGCCCCTGGCAACCGAGCTGGTCGCCGATGGCCGACTGGTCGCGAGCGAGGTGCTGGAGAGTACCGACGGGACAGTCGTCCTGCGCCATCCGCGCATTCCGTTCATCTCCTACCCTTGGGAGTGGCCGAGTGCGCTGTGGCTCGCCGCGGCCAGGCTTACCACCGACCTCTGCCAACGGCTTGTTGGGGAAGGCTGGGTTCTCAAGGACGCGACTCCGCTCAACATCCTCTTTCAGGGAACCACCCCGATCTTTGTGGATGTGCTCTCCGTAGAACGCCTCGACAGCAGTTCCCCCATCTGGCTAGCCTATGGCCAGTATGTCCGCACGCTTCTGCTGCCCTTGCTGGCGCATGCGGAGCTCGGTTGGCCGCTGTCGACGGCGCAGCTACGCCGTGATGGCTTTGAGCCGGAGGACATCTTCGCGGCGCTGCCCTGGCCGTCGCGGCTGAACCGTGTGGCGCTCACGTCAGTGACCCTGCCGGTGGTGCTGGGGCGTTGGAGCCGCAAGGCCTCCGGGAGCATGAAGCAGCTGGAGTCGCGAGCCCAGGCAGCGAGCAGCGCGCAAGGACCAGAGATCAATAAGAAGATTCTGCTCAAGCGCATCGCCGGCCTGCGTACCGCGACCGATCGCATCGCACCCCCACTGCGCCCCTCTACCTGGTCAGGCTACGTCGAGACCGCCGGACACTACTCCGGGGGCGACCACGAAGAAAAGCGGCAGTTTGTCGCGGAGACCCTAAGGAGCTGTTCGCCCCGGAATGTGCTCGACGTAGGCTGCAACACGGGCGTGTACTCGCGCATTGCGGCCGATGCCGGCGCGGCCGTCGTGTCCATTGACACGGACACGGGCGCTCTTGACCGACTCTGCACGGAGTTGCGGGGCACCGGCAAAAACATCCTTCCACTCTGCGTCGACCTGGCCTACGCTACCCCGGCGTTGGGTTGGGAGAACCGGGAGACCCTGTCGTTCCTGCAACGGTGCGAGGGCCACTTCGACCTAGTCATGATGCTGGCCGTCATCCACCATCTGCTGCTCAGCAGTCAGATCCCGATGGAGCACATTGCCTCCCTTTGTAGCCGCATCACGACCAAAAACCTCATCTTGGAATGGGTCCCCCCGACCGATCCGAAGTTTGTAGAGGTGCTGCGGGGGCGAGAAGCCATTTACGGCCATGTCACCGAAGAAGCACTGCGAACCGCTTTCGCGCGGTACTTCCACGTTAGTCGCGAGCTGTTGCTGAGCAATGGCAGGATCCTGTTCCACTTCACCAGGCAGGCCGACCCGAACGAGCTTGGGTAGAGACCGTGCTCTCATGACCCCTCATGTCCACCCGTTTGGCTCAGGGCCGAAGGGCGCGACCCGTCACCGGCAACGAGGTGCCCAGCGCATATGCCGTGCAGCATCGGCAGATGTGTGGACCTCGCGCTGGCTCAACAGCATGGGCGCCCAGCTGCATCACTTGGTGATCGCTGGCTCGTTTCAGGGGAGTCCACTGATGTTGGCATAGCAGCAGCGGCATGAGGCGGTCATACAGCCGTACGACGGCCGCGCTTACCTCATCGCCCTCAATCTGCTCCACAAGATGGAAGAAGGCCAACGGCGAAAGATCGGCGATGACGAAGCGGCGGCTCACGCTGAAGGTGATCCCTAGGTGCTGCACCGTCCCGGAAACGCCCAGTGCGCGGTCTGCTGCACTCTTGAAAATAGCCAGGCTGCGTTCCAGCTTTTCGAGTTGATCGTCGAGGTCCCCATCCATAACCTCCTCACAGTAACCCGTGGGAGGACTCCTGTTGCTACCGCAAAGGTGCAGCAGTCCTGCCTCCTTTGGCGCATGTATGGCAGAAGGCGTCGCAAAAGGCGACAGAAGGTTACCTGCGCGCTTCGGTGCGAGGCGAAGCATGACGCAGGCTAGGTCCCGCGAGCTCGTTCGATCGCTCGCACCACCGCACGTGCCTTGTTCGCGCACTCCTCGAACTCCGTCTGCGGCACTGAATCCGCTACCACCCCGGCCCCCGCTTGGATGTAGCCCGTTTCGCCATCCATAAAAAGGGTACGGATCGCAATGCAGCTGTCGAAGTTGCCGCTGAAGTCCGCATAGACGATTGCACCGCCATACACGCCGCGCCGCACCGGTTCCATCTCCTCGATGATCTGCATCGCCCGGATCTTCGGTGCGCCTGAGAGTGTTCCTGCGGGGAAGCAGGAACGAAACGCGTCCAGCGGCGCCAGCCCCGCGCGCAGCGTGCCCTCCAGCGCGCTTACCAGGTGCATAACGTGCGAGTAGCGCTCGATAAACATCAGCTCCTTTACCCGTACTGACCCAAACTCGCTCACTCGCCCCACATCATTGCGGCCAAGGTCAACCAGCATCACGTGCTCGGAGACCTCCTTGGCATCGGCGCGCAGGCTCCGCTCATGCTCCAGGTCCTGCGCCTCATCGGCGCCGCGTGGCCGCGTTCCCGCGATCGGACGATACTCCACCCGGTCGTCCTTTACGCGCACCAGCATCTCCGGCGAGGACCCCACGATGTGGCAGCGTCGCGGCACCTCCCGCGTGGCCGTGGACGGCAGCCCAAAGCGAAGAAAGTACATGTAGGGCGACGGATTCACAATCCGCAGCGATCGATATATCTCAAACGCATCCACCCCCGGCACGCAATCGAACCGCTGCGACAGCACGCACTGAAACACGTCTCCGGCCGCGATGTACTCCTTTGTTTTATCGACCGCTTCCAGAAAATCTTTAGCCTCCGTCCGCGGAATGATCGCCAGCGGCTCCGCTATCCGGACCTTTGCGGGTTTGGGCAACGCCGCTTCCAGTAGAGCCTCCAACTCATCCAGCCGCGCCTCCGCATCGTCGAACGCCCCGGCCGCGTTGGCCTGATGCAGCGGGTAGCGCGCCCCTGCCGTCACAAGGAGATGAATGGCCTTTCTCACGTGATCAAACGCCAACACCTGATCGAAGAACATCAGGTGTGCGTCCGGCACATGCAGTTCATCTTCGGCGATCTTCGGCAGCCGCTCGATCCGGCGCACCACGTCGTACGCGAAAAAGCCAACCGCTCCAGCTGTAAACGGCGGCAGCCCAGGAAGCTTTGCGGGGGTGTGTCCCTCAAGTGCGCCCTTCAACTCCGCGAAAACATCACCTTCGTAGGTCCGTGTAGCCCCAGCCTCAGAAACAGTGATCGAGCCCTCCCGTGCGGTCATCGTGCGGTAGGGCCGCACGCCGATAAAGGTGTAGCGCCCGATCTTCTCACCGCCCTCCACCGATTCCAGCAGAAACG
This sequence comes from uncultured Acidobacteriaceae bacterium, assembly GCA_964242225.1. GTDB lineage: Bacteria > Acidobacteriota > Terriglobia > Terriglobales > Acidobacteriaceae > Granulicella. Next base: position 656,416 of record CAXTAE010000001.1, on the reverse strand, counting down.
CTTCGGGCGCCTCGGCTGCGACCCGCAAAAACGCCCCTACGGGTGTCTCCAGATCGGCCAAGACCGTACGCATCAGCGGTACCAAGGTGTACCGAGCGGCAACAAGCCTTGAAAACTCAGGCAGTTGCGGGGTTGTCTCACTTCCAGGCATACGGTCCATAGTATCCAACTCACTACGACCTTCGTGGGTTGCCGAACTCGCCGATCCTGGCCTATGATCGCCGGGTTTGCCCGGGAACCGAGCCCGGATTGCTTCTTCGAAACCCGACTCCTAACCGCCCCCAGTGAGTCCAATAGAGGTGGACAAAAGTACAGCCAAGGGAGGCGACAACATGGCCCTCGAACACCTGGTACCGACCGCGCAGGCGCTTGCCGCCGGCCCGTACCCTGCAGGAAAGAAGGATGGCAGCATGGCTTCAGCAGTAACCAGCAACATTACGCTCGCCCAGGAGACAAACCCCTGGGAGGCACAAGCGGCCCGTTTCGATATCGCCGCATCCAAGCTCAACCTTGACGCCGGCCTTTGGAAAGTCCTGCGTTACCCACAGCGCGAGATCATCGTGCATATCCCTGTCGCAATGGACGACGGATCCGTCGAGGTCTTCACCGGCTACCGCGTGCAGCACTCGGTGGCCCGCGGCCCCGCCAAAGGTGGCATCCGCTATTCCCCTGACGTCTCGCTTGACGAGGTGCGCGCGCTCGCCAGCTGGATGACGTGGAAGTGTGCAGTCGTCAACATTCCGTTCGGCGGTGCGAAGGGCGGCGTGATCTGCGACCCGAAGCATATGAGTCAGGGCGAGTTGGAGCGCATGACCCGCCGCTACACCGCCGAGCTCATTGAATTTATCGGCCCTGAAAAGGACGTTCCCGCCCCCGATATGGGCACCGACGAGCAGACCATGGCCTGGATTATGGATACGTACTCCATGCACATGCGCCAGACCGTTACCTCGGTCGTCACCGGCAAGCCTGTAAATATGGGCGGCTCGCGGGGGCGGCGTGAGGCTACCGGCCGTGGCGTCTCGGTCTGCTGCGACGAGGCCCTCAAGCACCTCAACCTGCGTCCCGAAGACACGACAGTAATCGTGCAGGGCTTCGGCAACGTCGGCTCCAACACCGCCCGGATCCTTTGGGACAAAGGCTATAGGGTCATCGGGATCGCCGAGTACGATGGCGGACTCTTCAACGCCAACGGCCTTGATATCTCCGAGCTGCTCGAGCACAGGGCGCGCAAGGGCACCATCCACGGCTTTCCGGAGGCGGAGGCCTTCGACAAAGACGAGCTGCTGCTGCAACCCTGCGGCATCCTCATCCCTGCCGCGACGGAGAATGTCCTGACCAGCCGCAACGCCGATCGTGTGCGTGCCCGCATCGTCTGCGAGGGCGCCAATGGTCCCACGACGATCGTTGCTGATGAGATGCTGGCCGCAAACGGCGTCATGGTCATCCCCGACATCCTGGCCAACGCGGGCGGCGTCACCACTAGCTACTTCGAGTGGGTGCAGGACCGCATGGGCTACTTCTGGACCGAGACCGAGGTCAACCAGCGCCTGGAGCGCATCATGGCGGACAGCTTCAACGACGTGCTGCAGTATGCCGTGGCGCACAATGTGGACAATCGCATCGCGGCCTACATGCTGGCCATCGACCGTGTCGCCTACACCACCAAGCAGCGCGGCATGTACGCCTAAGCCCAGACGAACGAGCAACCCGGGTCCGAGAAGGTCGGATCCGGGCTACTTTACGTCCTTGGCTGATCCGCCTACCGGGATCACGGGTTCGCTTGTGTAGGTCGCTTGACGGACGATCTGTACCCAGTTGCCATCGGTTCTCTGCCACACGTCGGTATAGCGTCGGTACAAGGGTCGGCCGCTGTAGGCACCGTCGGCACGCACAAGGGTTTCGTGCCCCATCAGCACAGCCAGGTCGGGGCCAAAGGTGGTGAAGGTCTCAACGCTTCCTTCGTACTTGGAGTAGCGCAACTGATCCTTCCCCAGAGCCGCGATGACCTGATCGCGGGTAAGGACGTTGTTGGCTGGGCTGTTGACCAACATTCTGGGTGACCACAACCTTTGCAACGTAGCCACGTCTTTCATTCCGATCGCCTTGCCGACAGCGGCCTCCGCGGCTTCAATCTGTTGACGCGCCGCGGCCTCAGCCTGGGCAAAGCAGGCGTGACTCATCGAAAGGAACAATAGGGGCAGAAGGGCAAAGCGCTTCATGGTGTTCTCCATTGCGTATGGGCCCGATCACGCTATGCTCGCAGGCTCCCCGCGTGGGAGCAACAAAAATCCTGCATTGCGCTTTCCTGTCCACTGATTGCCGCGTCTTTCTGGGCTGCCTGCGCTGGAGGCAAAGGCTACCTGCTACACCGAACCATTGCAGGAATGCATGCGCCGGCGAAGGCGCGCATACGGCGTTAGATCAGCGCCCGCGGTCACCCAACTCTCGCCACACCGTTGTGACAGAATGACAGTGTTTGCGCTCCGGGAGCAGAGCCGCCGGTGAACCTGCCTAACTCCATCACGCTCTCCCGCATTGCCGCTGTTCCGGTGCTGATCTGGGCACTGTCGGCGCACTCGCCCTTTCGTGGCGCACACGGGGAACAGGAGATTTTCGCCTCTGCCATCTTCATCCTGGCCTCGGTAACTGATGGCCTCGACGGCTACTTCGCCCGGCGTCGCGGCCAGATCACGACCCTCGGCATGCTGCTCGACCCGCTCGCCGACAAACTGATGGTCTCGGCGGCTTATATCTGCCTGGTGGCCTACACGCCCGGCCTAGTGTCGCCCTGGATTGCCGTTCTGGTTATCGGCCGCGAGTTTCTGGTCAGCGGCCTGCGCTCGATCGCCGCCTCCGAAGGCTTTACGATCCAGGCCTCCGACATCGGCAAGCTAAAGACCGTCATCCAGATCGTTTCGGTCGTCGCCGCCATCCTCAGCCACCGCTGGTACGAGTGGGATTTTGGCCCACTTGTTCTCGGCGTCCACCTCATCGCAGTCACCGCGATCTACTGGATGGCGGTGGTCTCCATCATCTCCGCGATCGATTACTTCGTGGGCTTCTGGAAGAAGGTAGATGGCGCTAGTGACAAACGGCGTAAACGCCGCTCTTCGGTGCTCACCCGCCGCAAGCCCGCCGCGGAGAGCCAGGCTTAGCGGCAGGCCCACTTGCAGACTAAGTTTTTGCAGATCTGGCCGCATTCTTGCTGTGAGCACGACAGTGCTCTTTGGACTGTGCCAGACACACGAAAGCCCCAGCCAGGCCGGGGCTCTTGCATGTCTGAGATCAGCTTTACGCGTGCGCCGCGCGGTGGCCGGAGTCGCGATGTACGAAGTGGTACGGCGGCCAGGGACCTGATAACTGCATTGCACAATCCTTCAGCTGCAGAGTGGCCGAACTGTACTTGTTCTGGTAACGCTCCACCAGCTTCTTATCTACAAGATGGGCGATGTCCAGCAGCATCTTGCCAGAATCTGTGCGCTTGCAGGTGATCTCCTCTTCCAGTGGAAGAAACATCCGGTGCATCTGGACCGAGAGCGCCCGCGCTCGCGACTGCCGCTCCCGCTGCCGGGAAGCCGTTTCGCGCAGATGCGACAGGTATGCCTGCCCGGCTGCATGTGCCGCTGTTTTGTCGGCCCGCTCCGGGCAGACATCGTCGACCAGTACCTTAAGGTGCATTTCCGCCTTGCCGCGTAAACGCTCCACATTCGCCATGAAGTGTCGCTGGTTAGAACGCACCGACCGGCGTAGCGAATCGTCGTCGTCGAACGAGGTGCCGAACCGGAACGGAAGAACCGTAGACCGGCCGAAGGTAGTCGCGATGACCTTGGCATGCTCCCGAGCAGCGGAGGAGGCATCCGCCCCCTGCATGCGCGCCGCGTCTTCCGGCAGGTGCTCGGAAACAACCACCGTCAGGTCAGCCGCGGGGAAGAGAAACGTCTGACCGCCGAACAGCCCATGGACGTTCTCCAGGGGAACGGGGCGGCGATGATGCGCGAGCTCAGGAAATGCAGAACGCTCTGCGATGCAATAGGCATACCATGCCATAACCGTGATGCTCCCTTGCGCTCCACCGATAGGGTTCGGCAGAGACGAAAAATGCGAAGAAATAAGGCAAATAAGCCGTTCGCCGGATCTGGCGCGTGCTGCAGAATCAGTGCACTGTACCGATGGCAAACGGATACTAGCCCCGCACTCATACAGTTGGCAAGAACTTTGCTGACCGGCGACTGACGACAGGGCTCGGGTACCTGCCCCTCCGTGGCGCTTTTCGCGCGAGGCATACTGCTAGACTGGGATGATCTCCAGCGGTAGCCTTTCTTCGCCGTAGTTGTCAGATCTTTGTGAGGACGAAACCTAAGTGAACACCGCAATCAAGCGCGATACCCGCGCCGTCGATCCCCTTCAGCTCGCCACGGGAAGCAGCCTGCAATGGGCTCGCAAGAACAGCCGGGGTGTGCTCCTGTTTGGCGGTCTTGCCCTCGCCCTGGTCGCCATCCTGCTCATAGGGTATGGCCTGTATCAGCACGCCACCACGGCCGCGCAGGCTGCCTTCGGGGAGGCGATGCAGACCTACCAGACACCGCTGGTGCGCCCCGATCAGCCGCTTCCCCCAGGCATGAAGTCCTTCAATACAGCCAAGGAGCGTGCCTCCAAGGCCAATGCCCAGTTCCTGGACGTCGCCAATCATCATGGATTCACCGAGCCAGGAAAGCTTGCTCTTTACTTTGCCGGAGTGACCTACATGGAGGCCGGGCAGAACGGGCCCGCTGAGGACACCTTGAAGAAGGTTGCGGGCACGTATAACGGCGATGTCGCTGCCTTAGGGAAGATGGCGCTCGCTGAGCTGTATCAGCAGACCGGTCGCACAGATCAGGCCGTGGCTCTCTACCAGGAGCTTGCGAAGGGCCAGGCCGCAACTGTACCGCCAGGGCTCGCGCAACTACAGCTGGCCGCTCTCTACAATGCTGAAGGGAAGACCGAAGATGCCCGGCGCATCTACGCTGAGCTGAAAGACCACGACAAAGATGCAAAGGGCAAGCTGGGCGTCGCCGCGCAGGTCGCCTCTGAAAAACTCAATCCGGGCTCCACCAGCCCCGGGCCGCCGCGCCGCTAGGTAGGCGTGAAACTCAAGAAGCCCGGCCAGCAGGCCGGGCTTCTTGAGTTTGTATACCCTTCGCCGTTCTCTGCCGCAGACTCCTTGCGCTAGAGACCCTCTTCGTCATGGGCCTCGAGGTGCAGCGCGGTGGAGTGCGCACTCACATGCGGGGTGAATCGTTCCCCGCCGGGCAGCTTCATGCCTTTCAGCAGCGCCCAGGTATCCCGCCTGACACCAGTATCAGGAGCAATCCAAGGAGGCACGGTCAGCTTGAGATAATCGGCCAGCGCACAGGCGGAAGGCTCATAGAGCAATCGCAACGCCTGCAGCTGCTGCATGTTTTCTCCCCCACGCAGGTTGGCACAGCTGGGGAAGTCTGTCCCCTGCAGCTCTCCGCAGATGCGCTCCAGTTCGGCTTTATCCATCCTGCTCTGCGGCCCGTCCTTCAGCCGTTGTTCCTTGCTCTCCAGGCGAAATACATGCACCAGGTCCACCAGCACGTGACGGCCGATGGCGAAGGTCAGCTGTGCTTGCCGGGTCTCGCGGCTGTCTACCGACGCAATCAGCAGCGCACACGTGTCCAAAACGGCCGTCAGGGCGGCCAGCCAGCTCTGGTTGTCATGCTGCGAGCGGTAGTAACAAAGAAGGGGGTAGGAGATATGCGTCTCCAGCATCTCCGCGCACCAACGCTCCCACTCGGCCAGCAGCAGCCGCAAAGCACCTGGGCCTCCTTCGAAGCTATGTCGCTGCAGTAACTCGATAGCTGTGGGCGGCGAGCCAGCCCTCGCATCAAGGAGTGCCACCTGTACCTCGCGCTTGGAGAACGCACCGTACAGCACAGGCACATAACCAATTACCAAGGCAACAAACCCCAGGCCGGCACCCGCCTCCACTACCGTCAGCAGCCGCGCGGCGTGGGACCGCGGCAGAACATCGCCCAGGCCCAGCGTGGAGAGTGTTGTGCCACTGACGTACAGGCAGGAGCGCAGCTGTGCCCAATCGGTTGCACTCGTCAGCATGGGGTCATGGAACGGCACACGCAAGCCGAAGAATACCAAGCCGAATCCCGAGATCAGCAGCAGCGCCCACAGGACGAATAACACCAGCAGGGACAAGGGCCCATAGACGCTGTAGCACTGGTCGCGAGTCTTCCGGGTGCGGATCATAGCGGCCATCCACCGCCATGGCTGCCAGGTTAGGAGAAAGAAAAAGCGCGTAATGCGTATGTTGCCCACCGGCCGACGGGGCAGAATGATGCTCTGGAAAGCATCCAGCAAAACCACCGCGAGCAACACCGAACCAGCGCACAAAGCGACGAAACGCATCAGCTTCACCTTATCAAATCGCGACGTAAGGACCACTCACAGCAGCAAAAGTTGGAGGCAACTGTATATCCCTGTGTACGCATCCCGGAAGTTCGACCTACACTAAACCCAATCGTTTTGCACGCTCCACAGGCGCTTACAGTACTGCGCCAAAGTCAAAGCGAACGCTTAATCGCGCTTCACGCCCCAAGGGAAGGGTTTCTTATGAAGGCACGCGTTCTGGTTGTTGATGATGATCGCCTGGTCGCTGATACGCTTTGCCTGATCTACAAGGCGAACGGCTACGACTCAGAGGCGCGCTACTCCGCCGCGGATGGTTTTGAGCGTGCGAAGAGTTTCGAACCCAATCTTGTTCTATGCGACGTCACCATGCCCGAAGGGTCCGGGTTGGAGCTCGCCGACCGGCTGCAGGCGGCCATGCCGGACACCCGCATGCTGCTTCTGACCGCTTACGCGAGTAATGCAGCCTTCGTGCACGCCCATGGCTACCGGGTCCAACGGCCCATGAAGCTGCTCACCAAGCCCTGTCGCCCGGACGATCTTCTGCGCGAGAGCCAAGCCCTGCTTCAAGCAGCTTCCTAACCTGGCATCTCGAACTCTAACTGGCTGCGAGTACGCCGGCGTTGCTGCTTAAGTTGCGGAGCATCCCGTTTCAGTGCCAAAGCTCGCGGGCGTAAACTCAGGCGGTGCCTGATGATGCGAAGCCGGCCGGGATGCTTACCCTTGCAGGCCTGCGCCGTCGTGGAACTCCGCGTCGCATCGCAGTGGAGCAGGCTGACCTTTTCGCGCCGCTCATCGATTCGGGGATGGAGCGCGCCAATGCCTCCCCGCAGCTCGAGAACGAGCAAGTTCCTGAGTTCCACTCCGCCTCTGACCGCAACCTCACGTCTGGACCCACGGTCCAATCTGAGTCGGTACACGCGTCCCCCAATGTCACCCTGGCGCCTGGGATCGCCTCGCACCCCCTAGCTCCCGAGCTGGAGCGTTTGCCGCGCCCTGATTTCTTCGAGGTGCAACAGCCGGAGCCCTCCGCCGATCCCACTCCGCGCACCTGGACCGTTTCGGCCCTGGTGGGCCATGTTCGTGGTCTGGTTGAGCGTGGCTATGGGCAGGTCTCCGTGGAAGGCGAGATCTCTAACTGGCGTCCAGCTGGCAGCGGCCACTGCTACTTCACCGTCAAGGACGCCGGCGCGCAGCTCTCCGCGGTTCTGTTTCGCCGCCAGGCTTCGCTGCTGCGCTTCCGTCCCACGGACGGCAGCGCCGTTCGCCTCCATGGCCAGCTCAGCATCTACGAGAGCCGTGGCCAAATGCAGATCATCGTGGAGTGGATGGAGCAGGTTGGCTTTGGCGCCCTGCTCGCAGAGGTGCAGCGTCTGAAGGAGAGGCTACGTCGCGAGGGCTTGTTTGATCGCAAGCGACCGCTTCCGCTCTTCCCTAAGTGCATCGGCATCGTCACCAGCCTGCAAGGTGCAGCGCTCCGCGACATCATCAAAGTTTGCCGGCGCCGCCACGCCGCCGTGCAGCTGCTGATCTACCCCGCCGCTGTGCAGGGGCCAAGCTGCGCGGCGGAGATCGCTGCCGGTGTGCGTTGGTTCTCTGCCCACCCAGACCGCGCCGAGGTTGTGCTCGTCGCGCGCGGGGGTGGCAGCTGGGAGGACCTTCACGGCTTTGACGATGAGCGCATCGCGCGCGCCATCGCCACCTGTTCCCTGCCCGTCATCACTGGTATCGGCCATGCGCCGGACAGCACGGTCGCCGATGCGGCTGCCGACCTCTGCGCCCCTACCCCTTCGGCGGCTGCCGAGCTCCTCACCGCCGCCCACCATCGCGTCGAAGAGCGCATTGCCCAACTGCATGCTCGCCTGCTCCGTGCCGGCTCGTTCCAGATTTTGCGCGCTGGCGGGCGGCTCAACCGCCTGGGGGTGGCGACTGTTCTGCGCCGCGTGCAAGACGGCCTGAATCGCCGCTCGCAGCGTCTTGATGAGCTGGCTTTCCGCAGCGAAGCCGGTCTGCGCTCCCGTCTGCGCCGCACGGACGGTCGCCTAACTGTGACGGTCGCTCACCTGGGTCGCCACAACCCGCAACAGCGTCTCCGTGACGACCACCGCCGTCTCGAACTACTGCAAAGCCGCCTTGAGCGTGCCTCCAGTCTTCGCCGCAACACTGTTGTCCGGCGTACCGAGACCGCGGCGCACCGGCTGGAAGCACTCAGCCCCTTGCGTGTTCTCGAACGCGGCTATGCACTCGTGTACGGACCAGAAGGTACGCTCTTACGCAATGCCGAGAGCATCCCAGGCGGCACCGTGATCCGCGCGCGCCTGGCACAGGGCGAGTTACGCGCCCGTGTCCTCTCCGCGGAGAACACATCTTCTTCGCACCGGGAACCGTCCTCAGGAATCTGAGTCTTTGGCGGCAGCTTGCCCCACTCACCACACGCATGTCCGAACTGACCCAACCCGTTGAAGCTCCGCACGTCTTTGTCTCCGCGCGTGTCATGGGCACCGCGCGCTGGCTCGGGGGTATCACCCTCGCTTGGAAGCTTGTGGAGTGCACAGTTTCCGCCTATGCCGCGTATGCCGCGCACAGTCCGGCGCTGCTCGCGTTTGGCTCCGATTCGATCGTCGAGCTCATCTCGGCACTCGTCGTGCTCTCACAATGGACTGGCAAACGCCAGATGTCGGAGCATCGTGCGGCTCGACTTTCGGCTATCCTGCTGACGACCCTTGCGGGAATCGTCGGGATGGCTGCGGTTGGCTCAATCGCCCTGCATGTGCAGCCCGACACCAGTCGTGCCGGCATGGCCATCACCTTTGCCTCGCTGCTCGTCATGCCCACGCTGGCGCACAAGAAGCGCCTCGCAGCTCGGCAGCTGGGCAACGCCGCCCTGGCCGCGGACGCCGTGCAGTCCGCCACCTGTGCTTACCTGGCGCTGCTGACCCTGCTGGGCCTCGCCGCTCGGGCGATCTTCGGTATTGCCTGGTTCGACGACCTCGCCGCGCTGCTGGCTGTCCCCGTCCTACTGCGGGAGGCGCGCATCGCCTGGCGTGGTCACCTCTGCCCCCGCTAGGGAGCCAATTTACCTCCCTTCTCATCGCTCATCGGCAACGTCCTCACATCCTCTCCCGCCCAATTGCCGTCAAGTTGTAGCTGCCCCAGCCAACCCCTCGTAAACTAGGGGGCGGAGAACCACTGATGCGTAAGTTGTTTGGTACGGACGGCATCCGCGCCGTCGCGGGCACCGCACCCCTCGATCCCCGAACAGTCTTCGCCATCGGCGCTGCCCTTGCCAAGAAGTTACGTGCCGATGCCCAGGGCGTGGCAGTCCGCGTTGTCCTTGGCATGGATACCCGCGAGTCCGGACCTTGGATAGCCGCGGCCGTCATCGCCGGCCTTCGCAGCTCCGGTGCCGCAGCCGAATTTGCTGGCGTCACCACGACGCCGGCAGTCGCTTATCTGACGCGCAAGCACGGGTACGCCGCTGGCATCGTCATCTCCGCTTCCCATAACCCGTGGGAGGACAACGGCATCAAGATCTTTGGCGGGGACGGCTACAAGCTCCCCGACGGCGTTGAACTTGCGATCGAAGCCCTGATTGCGGAGGAGCTCGCTGCGGAGACCGCCGCACCATCGGGGGTCACTGGCAAGGTGGCGAGCCTGCCGGAGGTCAACGAGAGTCTCCGCTTCGAGTACATTCGCTTTCTGCTTGACGCCGTGCCCGGCATCTCCCTCGATAACCGACGCGTGGTCATCGACTGCGCCAATGGCGCCGCATCGTCCGTAGCCCCGCAGCTCTTCGCACATCTCGGCGGCACCGTCGAGGTCACCCACGCTTCCCCGGACGGCCGTAACATCAACAAAGACTGCGGCGCGCTGCATCCGGAGGTCGTCGCGGCCGAGGTAAGGGCACGGGGCGCCATCATGGGTTTCACCTTTGATGGGGACGCCGACCGCGCCCTCTTCGCCGATGAACATGGTCGCGTTGTGAACGGCGATGCCGTGATGCTTGCCTGCGCGCGCGACCTGCACGCCCGTGGCGAGCTGGCTGGCGCCACTGTTGTCGCGACGACGATGAGCAACATGGGCTTTGAAGCCGCGCTCGGCCGCTCCGGCATCCGCATGCTGCGCGCGCAGGTGGGCGATAAGTACGTTCTGGAGGAGATGCAACGCTCCGGCGCGTCGCTCGGCGGCGAGCAGTCCGGTCACATCCTCTTTCCCAATAAAGCCACCACCGGTGATGGCCTCCTCACCGCCTTGATGGTGCTGGATGTCGTGCACCGCTCCGGCAGGACGCTCGGGCAATTAATCGCGGATCTAAAGAACTTTCCGCAGGTCATCCTGAATGTGCGCGTCCGGGAGAAGCGTCCGCTCGACACGTTGCCCGCTGTAATGAGCGCAATCCACTCAGCCGAAGAGGAGTTACGCGGCAGCGGCCGGGTCGTCATCCGCTACAGCGGAACCGAAGCTTTGGCCCGCGTGATGATCGAGGCGGAAGACGAGACCCGCATGCGTTTCCATGCCGATTCCATTGCCGAAACCATCCGTGCGGAGATCGGCGTCTGATCGCTCGCTTCTTTGACTAAAGTTTCTCCGCGGCGCGTCGATACAGCTCTTATCGGCGCAAGGCTTGCATGCCCTGCGTCCGTCTACCGAAGGCTCGCGGTGATGTCTCTCGCGTCAGACAATGTGAAAATCTGTTTCTCGCGGACTCTACGACCTTCGGGCGTCGATCTCGACGATAGAGCCATGGTGCCTGGGACCGGAACCACGCAGTCTACCTCTATCGCCACCACCAGGCACACTCCGCTGACACACGCCGTCACCAGGGAGACCCGTGCGCCGGGGATCTTACGAGGCAAGATCTTGGAAACGTCCGCCAGCTTTGGTCAGAAGATCTCCTACGACGAAGGCGCGGTCTCACTTTCCGAAGTGCTTTCAGCGCTCACCTTTGCGCTCGACCTGACTGACGGTGCCGTCCCAGGCCATTCTTTGCGCACCTGCCTGCTGGGCATGCGCCTGGCGGGCGCACTTGACGTGCCTGCGGCCGAACTCTCCAGCCTTTACTACGCTCTGCTCCTGAAAGATATCGGCTGCTCTGACAGCGCTGCGCGCTTCTCTCAAATCATGGGTGCCCACGACCGTTCTGCGGGGCCCGCCGCCAGTTGGGCAGGCGAACTCGCAGCTGATCCGGTACTGCTCAAACGCATCTGGCGCGAGGTCCTGCCCGGCGTTCCGCTCCCAGGGCGTATTGGGCGCATGCTGGAAACGAGCGCCGATCTCGGCGATGCGCGTGAGTCTGTTCAGCTGCAAAGTATTCGCCTGCTCCAAACCATGGAGCATCTCGGGATGAGTGAGGCCACCGTTGAGGCGGTGTGCTGTATCGACGAGCGCTGGGACGGCTCGGGTCTGCTCTCGGAGCTGCGCGGCCAGTCTATACCCCTGTTAGCTCGCATCTGTTCCGTCGCGCAGACCCTCGAAGCCTTTGCGACCGAACATGGCAGCGAGTCCGCCCTAACCATGATTCGCAGCCGCCGGGGCACCTGGTTCGATCCAGAGATCGTTCGTGCAGCGCAGCACCTGCATACCTCCGGCAAACTTTGGAAGTTCTGCCAGTCCACTGATGTCGAAGAAACGCGCGCCGAGGTATTGCGTCAGGATCCCGGGCTTTCTTCACCACTCACGCCCGAACGTGTGGATCGCATCTGCGAAGCCTTCGGCAATGTAGTGGACGCAAAGTCCCCCTTCACCTACCACCATTCGCTCGGGGTCACCGAAGTGGCCGTCTGTATGGGCAACGAACTGGAGCTGACGCCCGCGCGCCTGTCGCTGGTTCGTCGCGCCGCGTTCCTCCACGACATTGGCAAACTAGCCGTCCCTAACCGGATCCTGAATAAACAGGGGCGGCTAAGTCAAGGGGAGTGGGCGGTTGTAACCCGTCACCCGAGTCTTTCCGGGTCCATTCTTCGCCGCGTCGGCGCCTTTCGCGAGCTCGCTGTGCTTGCCGCCGAGCACCACGAGCGCCTGGACGGCTCCGGCTATCCCTGCAGACTCACAGCCGATGAGATCTCCCTGGAGTCCCGCATCATTGCCTTGGCTGATTGCTACGCCGCCATGGCAGAAGATCGACCCTACCGAGGCGGTCTGCAAACCGACCACATTCTTGAGAATCTAGCTGGGGATGTACCCCACAAATTGGATGGGCTCTGCTTTTCGGCCCTCTCCGCCGCCGCTCTCCGCTGGGATGCCAGCATGCCGCCGATTCCCTCACCGCAAGCCATCCCGAGAACGCCCCTTCAGCCCGCTCGCTCCTACACGCGGGAGCTCCTTGCCAGTACCAGCCACTGATTCTCATGTCTTACACCTTTGCGCCGAACACTCCATCTCACGTACCCGCCGGGCCGAGGCCTATTCATCTCTCGGAGATCCTCTCCGCGCTCACCTTCGCCCTCGACCTGACCGAAGGCGCCCTGCCCGGGCACTCGCTACGCTGCTGTCTGCTGGGCATGCGCATTGGCACGGCCGCCGGTCTCAGCTTTAAGGAGCTGGCCTCGCTCTATTACGCGCTGCAGATGAAGGACGCCGGGTGCTCCTCCAACGCGGCGCGCATGAGCTCCATCGTGGGCGGCGGCGATGATCGAAGCCTGAAGAGAGCCGCCAAACTTTCCGATTGGAGGCGGCCAGGCCTGCCCTACCTGCGCGAGCTGTGGCGTCAATGCCGCCCGCAAGCCTCGCTATTGCAGCGCGCAAAGCAGATGTACGAGATCGTGACCTCTCCAGAAAACCACACTGAGGCGATGCTCGCTCAGCGCTGCGAGCGCGGTGCCGATATCGCCACGCAGCTGCAGTTAGGTGGTCCAGTTGCGGAGGCGGTGCGCAACCTCGATGAGCACTGGGACGGCTCCGGCTTCCCTCATGGCAAACGTGGCAACGCGATTCCCATCCTCTCCCGCATCTGCCTGATCGCTCAGCAACTCGATGTCTTCGCGGCGGCCGAGGGACCGGAGCGTGCCGTCGCCCTGCTCTGCACCCGTCGCGCGGCGTGGTTTGACCCTGAACTGCTCGCCGTAATGCGAAGCCTTCAGGAATCCGGCCGGCTCTGGACGTATTGCGTTCCGGGCGAAGACGTCGAGGAGACTCGCCACGCGGTGCTTGCGCTCGACCCTGGCCTTATCACGGAGCTTACAGAGGCACGCATCGATCGTATCTGCGAAGCCTTCGCCAGCATCGTCGATGCCAAGTCACCCTTCACGTTTCGGCACTCGATGAGCGTGATGCGAATCGCGGGCGCCATCGCGGAGCAGCTCGACGTGGCCCCGAGCGTTCGCGACACGATTCGCCGCGCGGCACTCTTGCACGACCTCGGCAAACTTTCCGTTTCGAATAGCATTCTCGACAAGGAAGGCCGCCTCACCGCGGCGGAGTGGGCTCAGGTTCGCGAGCATCCTGGGTACACTGGCAGCATTCTGCGTCGTGTGCCATCTTTCGAGCCTGTGGCACTTCTGGCCGAACAGCATCATGAGCGCCTGGACGGCTCAGGCTACCCGCACGGCAGGCGGGCGACGGACCTCAGCCTCGCGTCGCGCATCATCGCTCTCGCCGACTGCTACTCCGCCATGGCCGAAACACGCCCCTACCGGGACGGGTTGGCCAAGGAGGAAGTCTTCGCGCGGCTCGCTGCGGACGTGCCCGACAAGTTAGACGCAGTCTGCTTCGCCGCGCTTCGAGACGCTGCACAGCACTGGCCGCAGGCCCTCCCGAATCCCCTCGGTGAACAGGACCTGGCAGAAGACCCCCGCACAGTACTTAACTGGAGCTGGCCACCGCTTGCCGAGTCGCTCACCTAAGCGCTGTTTCCCAGCCAGAACGCAGCAGCCTAAATATCGCGCCAGTTCGTACCTATGCCCACCTCGGCCACGATGGGTACGCTGAACTGCGCCGCACCCTCCATCTGCTCCTTCACCAGCACCTGCATCTCCTCGGCCTCCGCGGGCACCACGTCAAACAGCAGTTCATCGTGTACCTGCAATGTCATTTGCGACTTCAGTTCTCGCCGCTGTATCTCGCGATCAATGCGGATCATTGCCACCTTGATCAGGTCGGCTGCGGTTCCCTGCAGAGGTGTATTCACCGCGGTGCGCTCCGCGAATCCACGCTGATTCGCGTTCCGCGACTGGATGTCGGGGATGGGGCGCACGCGCCCGAACGCCGTGCGCACGGCCTGCGTCTTGCGCACCTCGGCGAGCGTGCGCTCAATAAAGGTCGCTACCCCTTTGTAACGATCGAAGTAGCGCTCGATGTACTCCCGCGCCACCTTCTGATCGATGTTCAGATTCGCTGCCAACCCGAATGGCGAAATGCCATAAACAATGCCAAAATTAACCGCTTTGGCCCGCGCTCGCGTCTCTTTGTCCATCGTCTCCGGGTCGACCTGAAACACCTCCGCCGCCGTCAGCGTGTGAATGTCCTTGCCCGTCCGGTATGCGTCCACGAGCAGCGGATCCTGGGAGAAGTGCGCCATCAGCCGCAACTCAATCTGCGAGTAGTCTGCTGACATCAGCAGATTTCCGGGCGCGGCAATGAAGGCCGCTCGGATCTCCCGGCCTACCGCCGTCCGAATCGGAATGTTCTGCAGATTCGGGTTCGTCGAGCTGAGCCTGCCCGTCGCCGTGCCTACCTGGTTGAAGGTTGTGTGCACCCGGCCGCTCGCATCCGCCAACACCGGCAGCTGATCCAGATACGTTGACTTTAGTTTTTGCAGCTGCCGATGCTCCAACACCATCATGGGCACCTCATGGTGCTGCGCCAGATCTTCCAGGATGTCTTGTGCGGTGGAAACCACCTTACCTTTGCCGTACTTCATCGGCTTCGGCAGTTCCATTTTGTTGAACAGCACCTCGCCCAGCTGCTTGGGCGAGTTGATATTGAATCGATGGCCCGAGCTCGCGTAGACCTTCTCCGCCAAGTCGTCGATCATGACCGCAAGCCGCGAGCCCATCTCGCCCAGCAGCGGCAGGTCCACGCGCACGCCCGCGCGCTCCATCCGCAGCAGCACCGGCACCAGCGGCAAGTCGAGCTTCCGATAAACATCCGTTAGCGGCGAGTCTTGATGGAGTTCCTCGGTGTCGGGAGCCGCTTCCGCGTTGCGCGTCTTCGCGGGGCGAAGGCTCTGCTTTTTCCCACGCGCCCCTCCATCGGCAAACAGCATCTCCGCCGTAATTGCTCCGCCCAGCCCCGGCTCGTCGGCCGGAATCACATGCTCTACCAGCGCCGCTTCCGCCAGCTGTTCCCCCAGCGCGACAGCCAGTCGCGCCACTGCCGCCGCAGCCTCCGCCAACCTCTTCGGATCGGATGGGTTCTCCTTCGTTGGCTGGTGCAGCAGGGCCCGGCTCGTCGTCCGCGCGGCGATGTCCACCAGCGTGTGCGAGCCATGCGTCGGATTGACCAGGTAGCTCTCCAGCATCACATCCGTGATGTCGCCTGCAAGTGCGATTCCCTGCGGCTCCAGCGCTCGCAACACCGCCTTCAAGTCATGCACACGCTTTGGCAGCGTTCGGTCTGCCAATGCTTCGCGCAGTTCCGGCGTCTCGACTCCAACGTCGATACCCAGCCCTGCGTTTACCGACAGCCCCACGCGGCAGGCTACCTCGGCAGGTTCGCTCGCCAACGTCGCCCGAGCCTCAGCAGCCGCTTCTGTGGCGTTGGTGGGGCCGCCGAACAAAGACATCGTCGTGGCTGGCTCCGGTTCCGCCTCGCCGCCCAACTCGGCTTCGCTGCCTGCATCCCCCACCTCCGCCGTAACCTCCTCGCTGACCGCCTGCGCATTCTCCTTCAGTGCAACCGCGAGATGCCCTGCCACGCGCGCTTCTGCGAGCAGCGCGGCCAGATCGACATTTGAAGCGCGTGGGACGTACTCCGGAACGACCTCCTCCACATCCGGGGCCAGATCCTTCAGCAGCGTTGTGAATTCTAGCTCCGTGTACAGTTTGCGCAGCGCGGCCGTGTCCGGCGCCGGCGTCCGCATCAGGTCAAGGTCCGCCTCGATCGGCACAGAGGTGTGAATCGTCACCAGCTCTTTGGAGAGCATGATGTTGTCCTTGTTGTTCGCCAGCGACTCACGATAGGTCTTGCGCTTGATTGCGTCCGGTGTCGCCGTAGCTGCCTCGATGGCCGCCTCGACTGTGCCGAACTGCTGGATCAGCTCCACTGAGCCCTTGTCCCCGATTCCCGGCGCCCCCGGAATGTTGTCGATAGAGTCCCCCCGCAGCGCCATGACGTCGATCACCCGCTCCGGCGGCACGCCCAGCACCCCTTCGACACCCTTCCGGTCCAGAATCAGGTTGTCCTTTGTCGGATTCAGGATCGACACATGCTCATTCACGAGCTGCATCATGTCCTTGTCGCTCGATACCACAAACACCTGGTGGCCGACCGCGCTCAACTGGCAGCTCAGGGTACCGATGACGTCGTCGGCCTCAAACCCCTCGTAATACACAATCGGAATGCGAAACGCCTCCAGCGCCCGCCGGATGTACGGCTGCTGCTGGATCAGGTCCGGTGGCGTTTCTACGCGATTCGCCTTGTACCCGCCGTACTCGGTCGTCTCGAACTGCTGCGTCTTGATGTTGAACTTCTGCACATCTTTCATCTGCGCCGCGAGCTCATTGCGGTGCACCGGCCGCCCCACGTCGTACACCGCGGCCAGATACGTAGGGTTAAAGTCCTCGCGCAGTTTGTTCAGCATATTTACGAAGACATACGTCGCGGCAGTAGGTATACCCGTTCGCGTCGACATCGGCCGTGAGCGCTGCATCGCGTGGTACGCGCGAAAGATGAACGCCATGGTGTCGAGCAGATAGACGGGAGGTTTTGCGGTCGAGCTTTGCGAATCTTTGGCTGGCATACAGTTCTCTCTAGCTTAGGATGCCTTCGCCTCAGGTGGATCTACAAACACGTGCAGCTGCCTGCAACCGCCGCGCTCACGCTCGCCGGATCGGCCCCCCGGTGGTTGTGCGTGGCGTCCGGTATGTAAGCGTGGCGTGCTGCGGGCTAGGGTTGCGCACCTTGGAGATTCGACCTTCCGCGCGCATACGACGGTCGGCCTCATCCCACGTTGGCAGATCGTCGTCAGGCTGTGTCCAGTGCGCCACCGAGGCCTCATCACACCAGTGCAGCAGCTTCGGCATCGCCTGCTTGTGTGAACCCGTCGTCATATAGGCCCGCATGGCGTCTTGGCTGTCCCACGCTGTCAGGGTCCAGAATGTCCAGCTCCGGTCCGCCAATAACGCGCCCTGCCGAAACCCGGGCGCCTTTTTCACCTGCCCTAAAGAACGCAAAGTGTCCATGACGAACAGCGGCACAAACCGCAGGGAACGAATCCGCAATCGCGTCAAGCTGACAAACACCATGGCTCCACCCCCTTGCTTATTCACGGCGGCGCCATCATGCCACGACGCCTCCACCAACATAGTGACAGCAGAGATGGCTTCCCTACACCACCAACATGCAGTCTCCATAGCTGAAGAAGCGGTACCCGCTCCGCACCGCATGGGCGTAGGCTGCCAACACGCGCTCCCGCCCGGCAAACGCGCTCACCAGCATCAGCAAGGTCGACTGCGGCAAGTGGAAGTTTGTCACCAGACCACCCACCAGCTTGAAGCGATCATCCCCTTCCGGCCCCGGCGAGAGAAACAGCCCTGTGCTCCCTGAATGCGTCTCCAATCGCAACGAATTCGCGGCCGACAAGGCTCCAAACTCCGCCTCAAATTGTCGCGCCAAGTGCTCCAGCGTGCGCGTCGTTGTGGTCCCGACCGCTACGATGCGCCGGCCCTCACGCCAGGTTCGGTTCAGCGCTTCCGCCGTCGCTGCCGAAAGCGTGTAGGGCTCCGCATGCAGGCGGATCTCCTCCGTACGTTCCACACGCACCGGCTGAAAGGTCCCCAGACCCACGTGCAGCGTGATGCGCGCTACCTCCACGCCGCGCTCCGCGAGCCGCGCCAGCACCTCCGGCGTAAAATGTAGCCCCGCGGTAGGTGCTGCCGCTGAACCCGCCACGGCCGCGATGGGGCCCGCAGCTTGCCTGCACTGTCTCTGTCGATCTTGTTTGTCATTCCCGAAGGGAAGCTGCGTCTCGCTTGTCCCCGTAGCTGCCCCAAATGGTCGCGAGTACACGGTCTGGTATCGCTCCCGATCCTCCGCCGTATTTGGCTCATCCTTGCGACGATGGATGTAAGGCGGCAGAGGCAGAAACCCGATCCGCTCCAGTACCGCATGGAAGCCCTCGACGGGCGCGAACCGCAGTGTCCTCTCCCCAAACTCCGCCGCCGCGATCACCTCAGCCTGCAACAGAGGAGCGCCGCCCGGGTCGGCTGGAAAGTGAAGCGTTTCTCCAAGGGGCACCTTTTTTGCCGGCCTCACCAACGCCCGCCAAAGGTTCTCGCCGACGCTCGAAACCTGCTCTGTCAGCAGCACCTCGACGACACCTTCGGGCGGGGGCGACCCGGCCTGCGTTCGCAGCCCCGAGCGCGTCGCAAACAGCCGCCCCGGCAGCACGCGCGAGTCATTCAGCACCAGCAGATCTCCGGGTTCGAGGAGATCCGGCAGTTCGGCGAAGAGCCGGTCCTCCACCCCTCCTGTCACCCGGTCGAGTCGCAGCATCCGGCTCGCCCCGCGTGCAGGCGGCGGCGCCTGTGCGATCAGGCTTTCCGGGAGAGCAAAGTCGAAATCGGAGACCAGCACAGCCTCCATTCTAGGGGTGGATACGTGCCAGCACTGTCGCTTCCACCAGGGCCGCCTGCACCGCCGCGAGCTCATCCGGGCCGACATGCGCCGGCCAGCCAAATCGCACCGTCGAGAACGGCCAGGGGATCGCAAACCGATCCCAGGACCCGAGCCGCCAGGCGCGCTGCGGCTCCGGGTGGAAGCACCCAATCCATCCAGCCCCCGCGAGGGCAGCGAGCTGGACCGCCCCGGGCTTGGCAACACGCCGCGGGCCCTTCGGCCCATCCGCGGTGAAGGCGCAGATGCGCCCGGCCTCGTAGGCCTCAGCCATGCCCCGCAGTCCGGTAGCACCACCTCGCGAGCTCGATCCACGAACCGCTAGAAAGCCCAGCCGTTCGACCGTTCGTGCAATCAGCTCTCCGTCAAACGACCGGGAGATCAGGATCGCAATGCCCATGTCGCGAAACCGCCACGCGGCTGCCAGCAGCGACTCATGCCAGAAGCAGAACACCGTCGGTCCCGGGACCAGGTGGCCGCTCGGCGTGCCGGGTGCCCGCGCGTCCCGCACCTGCCAGGTCGATCCCAGCACTCTAATCACAGCGGCAGCAATCGGTGGAACCACTGCAAGCAACAGTCTTTGCCCCGGCCTGAAGTGTCCAGACCCAAAGGCAGACGCCTTGCGTTCCCGTCGCCTCAAAGGCACTCCCGGCGCAAGCGCAACGCCAACTGCCGGCAAAGTTCCAACAGGCTTTGCGTAGGCAGCTGCGCCCGACCATCCGGGAAAACCGCGGGGCTGGCCACACTGAGGTTCGCGACGCCATGCACCCGCAGCTCCGGGTCGACGACACTCGTTCGCGGGTCTGTGCCCATGCAAGCGCCGCCCATCGCGTGGCGCGCGTCGTCGACCAACGTCAACAGCCGCGCATCCGCCTCGGGCCCCTCGGCGAACAGGCTCGACTCCCAGAGCACACCGTCCCGCAGTCCCGCCTCGGTGAGCCGCTCCCGCAGGTAACCCGCAAAGCGGCGGAGCGTGCCAAGCTCGGCCTCGCTGACACCCCAGTGCACGAGCGCCCGCGTAATCCCAAACGAGTCCCCGGTCTCAGCGAGCGAAATCGAGGAAGTTGAAGGGGTGTCCTGCGCGATGTTCAGCTGCAGAAACACCTTCGCGTGGGGAGACACAGCCCGCCGTCCACGCACGACGGCTTCCCAGCCAAGGCGCACGATCTGCATGCCTATCTGCGGCAGCAGCTTCAAGCCACGCAGCCGCGCTCGGGGGCTGACGCTTTCCTGCCGAGCCCGCAGAAGTGTTCTCAACGCCCCAAGCGGGGAAGTTTCGGGCTCGACGATCGTGATGTGCGCCATGCACGCATTCAGCCGAAGCTGCGCTCGCAGCGCCCGATTCGGCTCCAGCTTCAGGCTGTGCAGCGCCCAGCGTACCCAACCCGTGCGCAAGATCCAGGGCCGCAGCTCCGCCAGAACGCGCGAGCGCGCCGGGCCGGTGAACTCGGCAACAGCCACCGTGAGGTGATCGTGAAAACCGAGCCCGACCTGCCCAAAGTCATTGCCCACCCCACGCGACGCCACCGAGCGCGAGGCAAGCAGCAGCCGGCAGGTCTCCACGGTGCCCGCCGCCAGCACGAACTGGTCTGCCGCGATCCGAACGAATCGCCCGTCCGGCGCGCGTGCGGCGACATGCTCGATCCGGTCGAGCGACCGAGAGAGCACAAGCTCTGTAACGTTGGCATGCAAGGCAACGCGAAGGCGGTGCTTGCGGCGCAACTGCCTGTCGAGGCTCCGTGCGAAGTTCCTTTGCGAGAATGGAAGAAAGCGCGAAAGGCGCCTTGTCAGCTCCGGCAGAGAGCCTAGCAGCGGAGGCTCAGCGAGCCCGTACGCGGCGAGCGTTGCGGGCTGGTTGTCGAGCAAGCGGCTTAAACCCAAGACGCTGCCTGAATCTAACGCGCCCTCTCGAGTGACCCCACCTCCCGGCTCTTCGTCGCCTTTAGGCGCAGCTAAAAGCTGTCCGCCCCAGGTCAGCGAGCATCCGCCCAATGCCCTCACCCGTCCTTTGCGTGTGCCCTCATGCAGCCGGCCGCTCATCTCTGCGGCGAAAGGATCCTGCCCGGACACGGTTTCCGGCGTACGGCCGCCTGCCTCCAGAAGCGTGACGCCTGGCCCGCCATCCGCCACGAGTAACCGCGCTAACGTTAGCCCCGCGATGCCGGCACCAATAATGCAGACCGAGGAGCACAGCGTTGCTTCCAGTGCTTCGAGATCCGACGGAGCCTGGGCGAGGTCGATCTCCATGGGCGTCGCCCGCAGCTAGCTGTACTTCAGCCAGCGCAGAATCTCCGGCAGGTTTGGCTTTTTGCCGTACATCAGGATGCCCACACGGTAGATCCGTGCCGAGACCCAGAGGATCGCTACGATGGTGATCGACATCAAGGCGATGGACAGCAGAATCTCAGACGTCGGCACCTGGGTCAGCGAAATTCGCAGATTCATCAGCAAGGGGCTGCAGAACGGAATGAGCGAAGCGATGCGCGACAGCGCAGAGTCCGGCGCACGCACCACAGAAAACAGCAGCAGCATGCACAGCGCGAGCGGCATCACCAGGAAGAGGTTTAGCTGCTGCAGTTCCTGCTCGGAGTTCGTCATAGCACCGAGGGCTGCCGCGATGCTTGAGTAGATAAGAAAACCGAAGATAAAGTACAGCACAAAGAAACCAGCCTGGGCTGGGCTCACCAACGCGTGCCCCCCACCCGAGACGAGCCCCGAAGCCATGTTCGTCGACAGCAGGGCGAGCGCCGCAATCATCCAGATACAGATCTGCGTGAGTCCTACCGCGCCCACGCCGATGATCTTGCCGGCCAGCAGTTCATCCGGTTTGATGGTGGCGAGTAAGACCTCAAAGACACGGCTGGTCTTCTCTTCAATAATGGATCGTGCCGTGTTCATGCCGTAGAGCATGATCACCATGTACATCAGCAGAAAGAAGACGTAAGCCGCCCCAAACGCGGCAGTCGTATTGCCAGTGGCGCTCGTGTCCAACGCGAGGGGCGACGTCATCGTGCTGACATCGGCGTCGCTGATGCCACGTCCCGCGAGCTGCTCCCGCAGCAGCACTGAGGAGACCGCCGTCTCGATGGCGCCCTTGGTGGCAATATCGCCCACCGAGCGTGCGGTGTACGCGAAGACCGGGCGGCCCCCAACCCGATCCGCCGGGGTGACCCAGAGATAACCGGCCAGCGACGAGGCATGGTTGTGCAGCGCGGCATTGAGCGCGGCGCGCGCGCCTGGCGCAGGCGTCTGCACGTCCACCTGCATACGGCTGTCCTTGCCGCCCTCCAGCTGGTGCTTCAGATCATTGCCGAACCGGGCGTCGCTCGTCACCACCGCGATGTGCGATGAGGTCTTGGTGTTCGAAGCGAAGTAGCCGGCCCCGAAGACCAACCCGCCCAACAGTAACGGGATCAGAATCGTGGTGAGCATGAAGCCGCGCGTCCGCACCCGCTCCAGATACTCGCGCTTGGTGATGAGCCAGACGTTATGCATGCACAAGTCCACCTTGCGCCGTGTACTCCGGGGTGCCCTTCACTGTCTCGATGAAGATCTCCTCCAGCGTTGGCTCGATCACCTCGAAGCGCATGATCTCCGTTCCACCCGCGACCGCGTGGGCCAGCAAAGCCTGCGCCTGCTCGGGAGAGCGTAGCGTGATCTCCGCGATGCCCGCATAATTTTTCGCCTCGAGCACGCTGGAATGGGTGAGGAAGCGGTCTGACCCTGAAAACACCATGTGCACGCGATTGCGAGGGTAACGACCTTTCACCTCGCGCACGGTGCCTTCCAGCACCAGCCTGCCCTGGTAGATGATGGCGATTGCGTCGCAGAGCTTCTCAACTTGATCCATGCGATGGGTAGAGAAAAGAATCGCCTTGCCCTCGCGGCGAAGATCCAGCAGCGTGTCTTGCAGCAGCGTGGCATTCACTGGATCAAGCCCACTGAAAGGCTCGTCCATGATGATCAGCTCAGGCTCGTGCAGCAACGCCGCGATGAACTGGATCTTCTGCTGCATGCCTTTCGAGAGCTCTTCGGTCTTTTTATCGACAGCTTCGGCTATCTGCAGCCGCTCGCACCAGCGCAGCGCCCGCTCCCGCGCGATCGTCTCGTTCAGGCCGTGTAACTGGCCGAGAAAGACCAGCTGATCGAGTACCTTCATTTTCTTATAAAGGCCACGCTCTTCCGGCAGGTACCCGATCCGGTGCAGCACCTCGCGGCTGAATGGCTTGCCGAACAACTCTACTGTTCCAGAGTCCGGCACCGTCATGCCGATCATCATGCGAATCGAGCTCGTCTTGCCCGAGCCGTTCGGTCCCAGAAGGCCGAACATGGTGCCCGGCTCAATCGCCAGCGAGAGGCCCTCCACGGCGACCTTGCTGCCATACATTTTGCGAATGTTCCTGAGTCGGACGATAGCCATAAACGCTGTTTTCAGTGTAGCGCGAGCATGCAGCCTGCCTGGACCAACCCTTTGTGTCACTCGATCCACTCAAGTTTTCCCAACATTTGCCGATAACTCCTACAGCAGATGAAAACGGGTCCCGCACGGCACAGACAAAAGGAGCGCAATGAGAGCGGACGATGCAACTACGAGTGAACAGGAGCGGCTGTCAGCCCTGTACGCCCTCGATTTGTTGGACACGGAACCCGAGCCGGAGTTCGACGAACTGGTGCAGATTGCAGCAGCGGTTTGCGGCGCCCCTATCAGCTTGATCTCCCTTGTCGATGAGGACCGGCAATGGTTCAAAGCGGCCGTAGGGCTTGGCTATGCTGAGACACCGCGGGAGGTTGCCTTCTGCGATCACGCCATTCGCCAGCCAGGCTTGTTTCTGGTCGAGGACGCCACACAGGATCCGCGTTTTTGCGAAAATCCCATGGTCGTCGGAAGTGACGGTTGGCAGTTTTATGCCGGATTTCCGCTCGCCGATCCGGGGGGGCACGCCGTCGGCACGCTTTGCGTCATGGATCGAATTCCTCGCACGCTAACCGAAGAGCAACGGGCGACCCTGCGGGTGCTCGCCGCCCAGGTGAACGCCCGACTCGAACTGCGCGTCCGTCGCCGCGAGCTGCAGGCCGCCCTCACCGAAGCAGAGGCCGCCAAGGCCCGGCTCAGCGCAAGCGAGTGTCTTTTTCAGACCTTCATGGATAGCGCACCTTTAATGGGCTACCTGAAGGATGCGGAAGGCCGGATGCTCTACTACAACCAGGCCCTGGCACGGCACTTCGATGTCTCGCGCACCTCGCTGCTGGGCAGAACGGACGCCGAGTTATGGCCGTCCGAGCTCGCGGACTCATACCGCCACCATGATCTGGGAGTGCTCCACTCCGGAGAGTTACATGTAATGGAGGAGCGGAGCCAGAACCCCGACGGATCGACGTCGGCGTGGCGCTCCTATAAATTTCCCTGCGCCGATAAGGATGGACGAGTTCTACTCGGCGGTCTTTCGGTCGACATTACGGAGGAGCGACGTCGCGACTCCGAGCTACGCTCCTACCAAGCTGAGTTGGAAGCCGCAAACCGTCGTCTCCTCGAGCTCGCCTCCACCGACGCCCTTACCGGCCTGGAGAACCGCCGAGCCTTTGACGGCCGCCTCAAGACCGCGTTTCGTGAGGCGCGACACTCCGGACGAGACCTGTGTATGCTGCTGCTCGATGTCGACGATTTCAAGCTGCACAACGACCGGTTCGGGCATGCGCACGGGGACGAGGTCCTACGTTGCCTGGGGCGCTGCTTTGGGACGACGGTGCGGGCGGGGGATGCAGTTGCGCGCTACGGCGGGGAGGAGTTCGCCATCCTGCTTGTGGACACGAGTGAGGACGAGGCGCGTGTGGTCGCCGAGCGCCTGCTGGCAGCCGTACGAGCACATCCATGGACGATATCGCCGGTGACGATCAGTATCGGCACGAGCAAGCTCTCGCCGGCAACCCCGGACACCCAACGGCTGCTCACCTTGGCCGACGAGGCTCTCTATGCGGCCAAGCGCGCCGGCAAGGATCGCGTCGTCTCCTACGCGCAGGTTTACACTCAGGCGCTGGCATCCGCGCGCCGCGTCGCGGAGCGCTCGGCTGATCGGGATCTCTAGTTAGAAGCCAGTTCAGACCGGAGCGCGTTCCTGTGCCCGTCAGACTGCAAAGGTACGCGAGGGGGCAAAACACAACGGCATCCCGAAGAATGCCGTTGTGATTGCTGCGTGTTGCAAGCGCTCAGCATAGAGAACGCTAGGACTGGGCGCTGGGATCGCCTGAGCCTTCCGCCGCGCTCTGCTCCTCCATCTGCCGCTGCATCTCTTCCCGACGCTTCTGCTTTGCATCAGCACGCTTCTGCGCCTTCTCGCTCAACTCCTGCTCAGCATCCAGGAGTTCAATGTAGGCGATCTCGGCGGCATCACCCTGACGCTGGCCAATACGTACGATCCGCGTATAGCCACCTGGGCGCTCGGTGTAGCGCGGCGCCACGGTCTTGAAAAGGCGATCGACTGCCTCCGGCGTCATGAGGTAAGCAAGCGCCTGGCGACGCGCATGAACGCTGCCGTTCTTGCCGAGGGTGACCATCTTTTCCACCAGCGGACGCGACGCCTTGCACTTGGTAATGGTGGTCTGAATGCGATCGTTCAAAATAATACTGGTAACAAGGTTGCGAAGCAGGGCGCGGCGATGGCTGGTATTGCGACCCAGCTTGAATCCGCCTTTACGGTGGCGCATGATGATCTCCTTCGACTCGGCGTCCGCCGTGAGTCGGATCTACTACGGTGGATCGTGTTGGGTAGCGCAGCAGAGAAAGCAAATTCTCTGCTGCGCTACGGATAACAACCTCGGAAGGAACGCAGAGAGGAGCTAACTCCTATCGCTGTTCCCACTTCCTGTTTGCTGCACTTAGAACGTTTCCTGCTCCGGCACGAGATCCAGGTCCTCGTCGTCGAGATCATCCTCGTCGTCGTCGAAGTTGCCATAGCTCTGCGAGAGAGCCGCGGCGGGCAGAACGGAGGTCGGGCCCGGAACCGGGTTGCCACTCTCGTCGATGCGCATGCCGAGGGACAGGCCCATCTGCGCGAGCATCTCCTTAATCTCATTCAGGCTCTTGCGACCGAAGTTCTTGGTCTTCAGCATCTCGGCTTCGGTCTTTTGAATCAGCTCGCCGATGGTCGCGATATTGGCGTTCTTCAGGCAGTTGTAGCTACGCACCGAAAGCTCAAGCTCCTCTACGGAACGGTTGAGGTTTTCGTTGCGGATCGCCGGCCCGTCGTGATCGCCCAGACCACCAGCCTCCATCTCCTCCTCGAAGTTGATGAAGATCGTCATGTGGTCCTTCAGCAGCTTGGCGGAGAGACCGAGGGCATCAGCCGGAAGCACCGTGCCATTGGTCCAGATCTCGAGCGTCAACTTGTCATAGTCGGTGATCTGGCCCAGACGCGCTGCCTCAACGACAAAGTTCACCTTGCGTACGGGCGAGTGCACCGAATCAATCGGAATGAAACCCAGGCCTAGATCGCCATCGAAGTTCTTGTCGGCGGAGACATACCCGCGACCCCGCTTGAGGCGCATTTCCATGTCGATACGACCACCCTCGGAGACCGTGCAGATGTACACCTCGGGATCAAGGATCTCAACATCGCCGTCAGCCTCGATCATGCCCGAGGTCACGACACCCGGCTGATCGACGTGCAGGTACAGCGCCTTGGGGCCGTCACCATGCAACTTGAAGGGGATCTGCTTCAGGTTGAGAATAATGTCAGTTGCATCTTCCACGACACCGGTGATGGACTGGAACTCGTGGAGAACGCCCTCGATCTTCACGGCGGTGACAGCGGCGCCTTCGATTGAGCTCAGCAGGGTGCGGCGGAGCGCATTGCCGATGGTGGTACCAAAGCCGCGCTCAAAGGGCTGCGCGGAAAACTTGCCGTAGTTGTTGGTCAGCGATTCCTGTTCGACGGCGAGACGCTTGGGCTTTTGAAAACCTCTCCAAAGCATGGGTGTTCCTTTCTTCGTTCCCGCGCGAAGCATTTTGCGCGGAGTACGGGTACGGCGGTTAGGTATTCGGTTGTACGTGTTACGAGTCGGCGGCGGCGGTCCGCGCCGAAAAGCACCCCACCCGTGCAGAATCGCAAGGATGGGGTACCCAATCTATTGGACGCGCGAGCGAACTCGCGGTTCCGTCCAGCTCAGCTCTACTTCGAGTACAGTTCGACGATCTGCTGCTCGTTCACCGGCAGCTGGATGTCCTCGCGCAACGGCATCGCAACGATCTTGCCCGAAAGCTGCTCGGGGCTAGCATCGATCCAACGCACGCGGGTCTGGCCGGAGATGAAGTCCTTGGCGGTCTCCAGCAACGTTAGCGACTTGGAGCCTTCACGAACTGCGATCACGTCGCCTACTTTGCACTGGTAGCTGGGAATATTGACCTTGCGGCCGTTCACCTGGATATGCCCGTGACGGACTACCTGGCGAGCTTGGCGACGTGAAATCGCGAAACCCAGGCGATAGGCCACGTTATCGAGACGCGTTTCCAGCTGCTGCAGCAGCAGGTCGCCGGTCACGCCTGTGCGATTGGCAGCGTTCTCGTAGTACGCACGAAACTGGGTCTCAAGCGTAAAGTAGATGCGCTTGGCCTTCTGCTTTTCGCGCAGCTGCAGACCGTAACCCACAACCTTCTTCACCTTTTTCGATTGCCCGTGTTGTCCTGGCGGAAAGTTCCGCTTCTCGACGGGGCATTTGTCAGTGAAGCACTTGGGACCTTTGAGGAAGAGCTTGACGCCGTCGCGGCGGCACATGCGGCAGACGGGTCCGGTATAACGTGCCATGGAAACTCCTAACTTCGAGTGACGATCGCTTTACACGCCCGATGTTTAGACGGCGCTTCTTCACGATCCAGTGATTTCTCTCAGCCCCGTATCTATTCCACGGGGCCGAGACTAAGCGGGATGCAGGAAGTGAATCCGGCAACGAAGGCGCCGATCATGACGCTTTCGAAGACGTTCCTCCCTGATCCCTTCAGCAAGGCAAAGCAGGCAATCCCAGCGACGCTGGCCCACACAGCTCGGCGTGCAGAGATAGGCGAACCGAACTGTGCGGTGAGCGTCATGGGTTATACGCGGCGTCGCTTGGGCGGACGGCAACCGTTGTGCGGCATCGGCGTGACGTCGCGTATGGAGCGAACCTCGACCCCGGCGGCGGCGAGGGCGCGAATCGCGCTTTCACGACCGGAGCCCGGACCCGACACGCGGACATCCACCGAACGCAGACCGTGGTCGCGAGCGGCGTTCGCCGCGTTCACGGCAGCCTGCTGCGCCGCAAAAGGCGTGCCCTTGCGCGAGCCGCGAAAGCCGAGCGAACCCGAGCTCTTCCAGCTGAGCGTATTGCCGCCCTGATCGGTAATCGTGACGATGGTGTTGTTGAAGGTGGCCTGGATAAACACCAGACCAAAGGGAACATTCTTGCGTTCCCGCTTTTTGAACTTCTTACCCTTGCCGGCCTTGTTGCCGGCGGTCTTCTGTGCAGTTTTCGCCATGGCTTACTTGGTCGCTTTCTTCTTGCCGGCAACGGTTCCCTTGCGGGGTCCCTTGCGGGTGCGGGCGTTGGTGTGGGTGCGCTGTCCGCGGACAGGCAGATTGCGGCGATGGCGCAGGCCACGGTAGCTCTGAATTTCGATCAGGCGCTTGATGTTGAGCGAGATTTCCTTGCGGAGATCACCCTCGATGCCGCCCTGCTGCTCGATAACCTGACGAATTTTATTGAGCTGATCCTCGTCAAGCGTTGCCATCTTGACGTAGGGGTCGATCTCAGCTTTGGCAAGAATGGACAAAGCGCGGGGCTCTCCGATGCCATAGATATAGGTAAGGGCAATCCGACACTGCTTGTTCCCAGGGACGTCGACGCCGGCGATACGGGCCATGGTGTGCCTTTCGGTAGGGCTCTCACCGGCAGATTGCCAGGGGAGCGGGGTGATCGTTGGAGCGGCTGACCTGGCCCCAGCCGTTGCTGGTAGGCCGGGTCTCCTCCGGGTTCATCGCACGCCTTGACTTCGGCGAACTCGCCCGGTGGGGCCGCGTGGAGCGGTGAGCGACGAAGAGGAAACCAAGAGTTTCCTACCGTCTCTGCTTACCCTTGACGCTGCTTGTGCTTGGCGCTCGCCGAGCAGATAACGCGAACGACACCCTTGCGGTGAATGACCTTGCACTTATCGCAGATCGGCTTTACAGATGCACGGACTTTCATGGATCCTCAGCTTCTAGCTCTTGGGGTTCTAGCGTTTTGCCAGGCCGTGGAGCTGTTCAATTCCATGTCTCCGCTAAAAGCAAGAAGCTTGAAGCTGGAGGCCTGGTCTTATTTATAGCGGTACACGATACGTCCGCGGTTCAGATCGTAGGGGCTGAGCTCGATGGCGACGCGATCACCAGGAAGAATGCGGATGAAGTTCTTGCGCATGCGGCCCGAAACATGCGCCAGAACCTGGTGCTTGTTTTCCAGTTCGACCTTGAATAGCGCGTTGGGCAGGGTCTCGACGACCGTAGCCATCACTTCAATTGCATCTTCCTTCGACAAACGCTCTCCTCAGAGCCAGGCTCGTGCCCGGCTCCTTACTTGCATGCTCTTACACTCTGATCGCGGGCTTCTGATGTCTCCGCTTACCGGACCAAAACACTAGTCGGGCGCACGGAGGCTGCGGAAGGTTCACGCACCACTGCCAAGTCTATCCGAAGACGTCCGGTTTGCAAAGCTTCGGCCTTTGGATCGTGCCGTTCGGAGTTTCCGCGGCATTGCGCGCCGAATCGCAGAGAACACCATCCAGATCTCCCCTATGCTGTAGAAAACAAATCTGGAGAGTCCGATGACCTTGCACCGTCGCCCCTTGTTCCATGCCCTTTTCGCGATCGGCCTGCTTGCTGGCGTTCAGGTACAGGCTCAGCAGAGCTCCAAGATCGTCGATGGGTATGCTGCCGTGGCGAGTCGCCTCATCACCGCATCTCAGAACGACACCGAGGGCTACGCCCGTCTTCAATATTTGTGCGACCGCATAGGCAAGCGGATCTCCGGCTCCGAGCCGCTGACCCGCGCTACCGCCTGGGCCGCCGAGGCCATGCGCCAGGCGGGCCTTCAAAACGTCACCATGCAGCCGGTGATGGTCCCGCACTGGGTGCGCGGCAATGAATTGGGCGCGATTGTCACTCCGGTGGCCAAGCCGTTGCACCTGCTGGGCCTGGGCATGAGCGTAGGCACCGCTCCGGGTGGAGTCACGGCCGAGGTGGTCGTTGTTCCCGATTTTGCCGCGCTCGACAGCCTGGGCCGTGCTGGCGTTGAGGGTAAGGTCGTGGTCTTCAACGCTGTGTACAAGGGTTACGGCCAGACAGTGATGTACCGTACCGCCGGTCCCTCCCGAGCCGCCGCCCTGGGCGCGATCGCTGTCCTGGTGCGCTCCATCACGCCTTTGGCCATGCAGACAGCCCACACCGGCACGCTGGTTTATGACAAGAAGCAGCCCGCTGTACCCAAGATCCCGGCGGCGGCGATTTCGATCGAGGATGCCCTGATGCTGGAGCGGCTGGCAGCCGGGGGCCCCACCCGCGTGCACCTCGAAATGGGCGCGCATCAGGACCCCGACGCCCCCAGCTTTAACATCTACGGGGAGATCCCCGGCTCGGAGCACCCGGAGCAGATCGTGGATGTGGGCGGGCATATCGACTCCTGGGACGTCGGCCAGGGGGCACAGGATGACGGTTCCGGCATCACCGCCGCGCTCGCGGCCGTAGCCCTGATCCACAAGCTTGATCTGCACCCGAAGCGAACGATTCGCGTCGTGTTCTGGGTCAACGAGGAGAACGGCGGGGCGGGTGGGCGGGCGTACCTCGCCGGCCTTGGCGACACCGCAAAGAATCACGTCGCCGCCATTGAGATGGACGGCGGGGCGGAGCAGCCCCTAGGCTACGGTTATGGCTCGCGCGGCGGTCAGCGGCGGGCCACACCGAACAGCCCTCTTTCCGGACCCGCGCCACAGTTAAACGAGGCAGAACAACACTCGCTTGCTCTACTGCAGGCGATTGGGACATTGCTGACCCCGGTGGGCGCGACGACGGTACACGCGGGAGGCGGCGGTTCCGATATCGAACCCCTGATGGGGGCTGGCGTTCCGGGGCTCGGCGAGCTGACGACGATGGCACACTATTTCGATTGGCACCACACCGAGGCAGATACCCTCGACAAGGTCGATCCGGAGATGTTTCGCAAAAACGTAGCCTCGCTGGCCGTAATGAGCTACGTGCTGGCGGATATGCCGGAACGGCTGGCCGGACACCCAGGCGCGGGCGACGAAGAGTAGAGAGCGGCCAGCTTGGGAGCCTGCACGCCCTCCAACCAAAGAGGGAGTGGCGAAGAAGCGCAGCGCTGCTAACGTCGTGGGCATGGGGACCTTTCGTCCGGCGATCGTGCCGCTGCTGCTGCTTTGCTGCGCCTCGGTGTTCCCGCCCTCGGTGCGCGCGGCCAAGATGCACTTTGTTACGCTTGGCGCGTATCGCAAGGTGCCCTACACGCCCCCCGAAGCGACGCCCGACAACAAGAGCGAGGAGTCCTCGACTCTGAAGATCCGGCCGCTCGTGGTGGACGACAAGCCTCGCGAGTGGACCGTCGGTGAGCTGCACGAGGTGACGGACCGCACCTTTGTGATCCGTCGCGCCATTCACATCAACGATTCGCTGCCCAACGAGCCCTCCCGCTGGACGTGGCAGCCCGGCCCCTGGCTCCAGGTCGACCGCACGACGGGGCACATCACCCCGCTGCATCTGCCAGACTTCGATGCCCAGATCTCCGAGGTGATGTGGTTTCGCGACTACGGAGCGTATTGTGGCCTGGTGCCGACGCTGAAGGGCGGCGTCATGGCCGTTGTGGTGCAACTGGGCACACGCAAGGCTGTCGCCCAGCGCGTGCTGGCGAACTGGCCCCTGGACAAGCCGCTGCATCCGGTATGCGCCCCGGCGCAGTGGCAGCGCACCCCGATGCGAGCCACCCTGCAGCTGACAGGCGGTACCCCGATCACCTTCGACGTTGCCGGAACCAGTTCCCTGGTCGAAGAGGGCGAGACGGAGGAGGAATGAGCACAGCCCTGCCCGCTTAGGGGTAACTCCCTCGATGCGCTTGCCCTGTGGACTTCCGAACAACACAGCTATTGACGAAGTAGTATCGTGGACGAAGCGCGGACAGACGAGCTGGGATCCACGCGGAAGCATGCAAGCGTGGGCGGCCGGGGTTCGACGGCAGATCCTCCGACGAGGAAGGGAGCAACAAGAGTATGTGGAAACCGAATCAGGCTGGCAGCCCAACGCCTTCAACCCCCGAGCCCGCACGGCCAAGTACGCCCGCAGCGACCGGCACCACCTTTGAGACGCCCCGCCCGACGACAGCCGGCGTTCCGGGTGCCAACGCCACCGGCGAGCAGGCTACCATCGGCAAGAGCCTCGTTGTGAAGGGCGAGCTTTCGGGTTCTGAGTCGCTGTACATCGATGGCAAGGTTGAGGGCGCGATCACACTGCCCGGCAACCGCGTCACGATCGGCCGCAACGGCCAGGTGGCGGCCAACATCTCCGCCCGTGAAATCGTTGTGCTCGGCAAGGTGCGTGGTAACTGTCAGGCTTCCGATCGTGTGGACATCCGTTCAGAAGGTTCGCTGACCGGGGACGTGATTGCCGCCCGCATCTCCATCGAGGATGGAGCGTTCTTCAAGGGCGGGATTGACATCCGCAAGCCCGGCGCCGAAGGCGCAGGCAAGGGTGCTCCGGCAAATGGTGCAGCAACGCCCACTACCCCTGAACCCGTTACGGCCAATAGCTAACCGATTCTCCTCAGATTTCGCAAAGAGCCCCGGATTCCGGGGCCTTTGTTTTTAGGAAGAGGCATCATGCGGGAACGCTGACGTGCATCGCCCGTTTGATCTCGTTGATTCGATTGAAGTGGTACTGGATGTAGAGCCCACCGAAGAGGTAGACGAAGAATGAATTCAGCCGCAGCCCGACTGGCTCCGGGCCGTTGAAGTGTTGCAGAAGATCCTGCCGAATGACGGTACGCGAGGCGATGTACAGCCCCAACCACAGAAGAAACAGCAGAAAACCATGGTGCGGCCCCACGGGCGGTCCGCCGAAGATGTTGTAGTTGATGGACGCCCAGCTGGACGGCAGGCGCAGCAGATAAACCACCGCCATGGCAATGTAGAGGGCGAGCGCATTGCTCGCCGGCTGCACGCGCCGCAGCCAGGCAGCCTGCACGATGTCCCAGACCACGATGAAGATGCCGCCAGTGGCCAAGGCCAGCAGCAGGGCTAACCACCAGGGTAGATCGGGCGGATCGGGATAAAGCGGGAAAGGAACAAGTGATGCGGAGGAGACGGCAGCACCACCGATTCCGCTACCCGGTGTAGCAGCCAGAGGAAAAAGCTCGAGCACGGGAATCCAGTCGGCCGACCCGACCACCTGCGCGTAGTCGGACAGCAAAATGTTGCCGGAAGCAAGGTACTGTCGTACCTCCGCCTCCGTGTACGGGCCAAACAGCTGTCCATTGCGTGCAATGCGATAGTTCATGGGCGTTTGCCTCTGATCTCTTGCAAAACCTCTTATGTCTCTTTACGCACAGCGTTACGGTTCAGTTCGAATGGGCTCTGAAGCGGATGTTTGCTCAATCAAGTTGAATTAGTAGACCTTCGCCAGCCTCTACGGTGACGCGCCCATCCACAAAGGCCCCCTCGCCGTCCAGCAGGGTTGTCAGCACGACGTGGCCGCGCTCGCAATGCGTGGCGACCGGCCTCGTGCCAAGGTTCAGCAAAACTTGAAATTTGACGCTCTCCAGACTGCGACAGAAGCGCAACAGCGAACCCTCGTCCACCACCTCGCAGGTAGCGCCTGCGTGGAGTGCGGCGTGTTGTCGTCGTAGCTGCAGCAGCCGCCGATAAAGGGTCAACATGGAGCGTGGTCGGGCAGCCTGCGCCGCAGCATTTTCAGTGGGCCAATCCGCTTGCAGGGGCAGCCACGGTTTCGCTTCCGGTGTCGTGAAGCCGGCGCTCGGGGCGTCTACCCACATCATCGGCGCACGCTCCGGGTCGCGGCCGCGGCCCTTCCCCGGCTCATTCTTCTCCGCCGGATCCTGCACCTGATCAGGTGCAATCGGCACATCGAGCATCCCGAGTTCATCGCCGTTGTAAAGCGTGGGTGTGCCGCGCAACGTGAGCAACAGCATCGCGGCAGCGCGCGCCTGCTCGAGACCGATGCGCGAGGCCAGGCGCGGCTGATCGTGGTTGCCGAGCACGTAGTTGGGCCACGCCCCTGGCGGCAGCAGCGACTCATACGTGCGAACGATGCTGGCGATCGCACGCGCGTTCCACTCGGTCTGGATCAGGTGGAAGTTGAAGGGCAGGTTCGCGCCCCTCAGCTGCGGGATCTCCGGAGAACTACCCTCGATGCCCCCCAGCTGCGGCTCCACGCCAAGGTAGTAGTGCACGAGCTCTGGCAAGGGGAGGTAGATCTCGCCGATTAGCACACGGTTGCTGTCGTCAGCAGAGGCACCCTCCCCCTTCCCGGGTAGCGTGGGCGGGTACTTGTCCAGCAGTGCCCGCATCTCGCGCACGATGGCGTGGGTTTCGGGCTGGTCCGCGTTGTACACCGGCAACGTCTTTGTGTGGTCATGCATGCCGTCGTAATACGCGGTATTCGTGGGGTTGTCGCGAAACTCCTCGTCTTTGATCAGCAGCCACAATACGTCCATGCGGAAGCCGTCGACGCCACGGTCCAGCCAGAAGCGCATGGCGCCGTACATGGCTTCGCGCACCGCGGGGTTGCGCCAGTTCAGGTCGGGCTGTTCTTTCAGGAACGAGTGCAGATAGAACTGCCCGGTGATCTCGTCCCATGCCCAGCTTGATCCGCCGAAGTGCGAGGTCCAGTTGTTGGGGTAGCGCTCGCTGGGTGAACGGTTATCCCCAGGTCCGGCCGGCGGCGCTGGATCACGCCACAGATACCAGTCGCGGTGAGGATCGTCCCGCGAAGAACGCGAAGCAATAAACCACGGATGCCGATCGGAGCTGTGGTTCGGCACAAAGTCCAAGATCACGCGCAGCCCCTTTCCATGGGCCGCCGATAGCAAAACGTCGAACTCGGCAAGGTCACCAAACAGCGGATCGACCCCGGTGTAGTCGGCTACATCGTAGCCGAAGTCGGCCATGGGCGAAGGGTAGATCGGGGAGATCCAGATAGCATCGACCCCGAGGCGAACGAGGTCGTCAAGGCGGGCTGCGATGCCGCGCAGGTCGCCTACGCCATCGCCATCGGTGTCCTGGAATGAGCGTGGGTAGATCTGGTAAATGACGCCGCTTTGCCACCACTGGCGGCCAGTGAACTCGCTATCGGGCATACGCGTTTAAGATGCACCCGGCGTCCCAGCGCGCCCGGTTGCACCCCAGCGTAGCATCGAGACATGATGACTGAAGCCACGGCAGGCCCTATAGACACGACGGAGGCGAATAAGGACGCGAACGAACTGGATGAGCTGCTCGGGGAGGCGGAGAGCGCGCACGGACACCTGTGCGCCGGGCAGATTCTCGGTGTACGCATGGCTATGCTGGCGCTGAAGCGACTGGAGATCCAGCAGCCCCGTCGCAAGGTGCTGGCCAATGGCGAACCCAACCCTGACCGGAAGCGGCCTGTCGTTTTCGTGGAAATCGATCGGTGCGCCACCGACGCGATCGGGGTCGTGACGGGCGCGCGTGTCGGCAAACGGGCACTGAAACTGCGCGATTGGGGCAAGATGGCCGCCACATTTGTTGACCTGAACGCGACGCTCGGGGGTGACGAGTACAAAGGCCTCCGCGTCGTGGCGCTCGAGAGCTCCAAGGACCGTGCGCGTACGCTGCATCCGGAGCTGCCCAAGAATGAGCAGCAGATGCGCGCCTATCGCGAGCTGCCCGACGCCGAGCTATTCGCCGAGCAGTGGGTGCGCGTGCCCTTGCCCCCCAGTGAGTTTCCGGGCTTCAAAGGCGAGCGGGCCGTCTGCGCCCGCTGCGGCGAAGGCGTGAACTTCGACCGTTTCGTCGAGGTAACCGGAGAGCGACTTTGCCT
The DNA here is from genome assembly GCA_964242225.1 of uncultured Acidobacteriaceae bacterium. GTDB lineage: Bacteria > Acidobacteriota > Terriglobia > Terriglobales > Acidobacteriaceae > Granulicella. The sequence continues at coordinate 620,138 of CAXTAE010000001.1, read as the reverse complement.
GGCCTGCGCGGGCGCAGAGAAGCTTTACTACCGCCCGTTCTAGCTGGCTGAACCAGATGCCTGCAGACCAAAACACCCAAACCGTCGTCCTGAACGGAGGAAAGATCTTCGTATCCCTCCGTATTCCTCCGCTGCGCTGCGGAGCTCGAGGGGATAGAGAGGTCCTTCGCTGCGCTCAGGATGACGGCTCGAATACATCAGCGCCCGTAGCCACGACCGTAGTAGCCACCGCGATGCTCCCACGCCTCATGCTGGCGAAAGGCATGCTCGCGCCACTGGTTGGCCCGCCACTCCTCGGGCCGGCGCTCCGCCCAGTACCCAGGCGCGTAGCCGTAGCGCGGGGCAAGGTAGCCGGGCGCATAGCCATACGCTCCGTAAACCGGAGCCGGAGCGACATAGCGGGGTTCACCGAACTGCACGCCAATGGCGAACTGCTGTGCCTGCGCCTGAGGTGCCGCCGCCGTAAGAGCCGCTCCGGCCAGTGCCAGACCGCCCAGAAAAGTGAGTGCCTTTCGGCTGACGGTACGCTTCGCGTTCACGATGGATCCTCTCATGGTGTTGCCTCCTGCCGGCTACTTCCCTCTGCCGTGCGTATAGGTAAACGCAGCCGTACGTTGGGTGTTGCGCGCAACGTTTCGACGCGGACAGGGTCCATCGCCCGCTGTTTAACGGCTCAGGTTATAGCGAATTCCGGCTTCGACGAGACGCGGCGCCGCCAGCGTCAACGTGGGGGTGCGGCCAGCGTCGATGGCGCGGTTTGCCAGATTCTGCACCGCGCCATACAGCGACAGGCCAAAGCGGAGGTTCCGGTCTGCCGACACATCCAGCCGTGGGTACGGGTGCAGGATGAACTGATTAGCCGCATCGTCGTACTCCCGCCCGGTGTAGCTCCCGATAAGGTGAAACGCGGCGACATGCGCGACGCTGTAATTCACAGTGGCGGTCAGCGACTGGCGCGGCACCTCCGGAATCCAGTTTCCGGTGAGATTCGCCTGGACCTTCGAAGCCGTGTTGAAGGCCGTCACCGTCGCCACGGCTAGCTGGTAACCAAAGCTGGCATCCAGGCCTCGCCAGCGCGCACTTGACGCCTCCAGGCTGAGCCCGCGGCTGCGGATCTGCCCGAGGTTCTGCCGTTGCAGGGTCTGCGAGGTGGCAGTCTGCGAGAGCAGCACAGCCGAAACCGGTCGGTTGACCTCCGTCCAGAAATAGCTCGCGCGCAGGTGGCCCAGCTCATGACCGCGTGCCCGGATGCTCGCAAATTCGCCGCCAACCTCGAAGCCGGTAGCCCGCTCGGCCAGCAAGCTGGGGTTCGCCATAGTCGTTTGCTGACCGACCTGGCCGGTACGGTAGAGCTCGTTCATCGTAGGGCCACGGAAGGCGCGGAAAGCGTCGCCGGTGAGCGCCCATCCGTGCGGCAGGCGGCGCACGACCCCGAGGTGCGGGCTGGCTACGAGCTCATCGATCTCCGGCTCGGCCGTGACCGCGGCGGTATTGGTCGCGGTTACGTGGCCGTCAAAAGTGCGAAAGCTGTCCACGCGCATCGAGGCGGCGATCGACCAGTTTCGCGGTTGCCAGATCCCCTCGACATACCCGCCCAGCTCCCGCTGATGAGCGCTGATATCTGTCGTGGAGGTGACGTGGCCGGCACTCACCGGGCTCTCGGCGTCGGTGGCGCGGATGTCGCGCAGATCCAGCCCCACGCCGGCTACCAACGCGTGAGGGAACACATGCGAACCGTTCAGGGCGAAGCCGAATTCGTTCGTCGGCACCATCTGCAAACGGGTCAGCGTTTCGGCACTGCGTGTAGCGGTGATGGACGAAAAGCTCTGCCGGTAGGCTTCGCGATCGCCAAAGACGCGCAGGGCCGCATGCCCGAAGCTGAAGTTCTCATCAGCTCCCCCCACATAGCGCCAAAGCCGGGTGCCATTGGTTTGTTCCGGGGTGCCATTGCCCCGTGCTTCGTTCAGCACGTTGCCACGCAGGAAGATGGTGTCATCCTCGGCTCCCGTGGGGGTGCGCAGCTCGGCACGCCCACTCTCTTCGGCAACACTCGACGGCACATCCACCGCACCGCGTACGGTGGGCGCAGAGGCGATGTATCCCCCCGTCGTGACGCCACTTCCTGCCAGCAACACGCTGAAGGGGCGCAGCGCCGCGGCTACGAGCAGATCGCCAGTTGCCGAGTTCTCCGTCGCGCCGAGCGCGTCGCCAGCCAGCTGCAGCTTGTGTGCCGACATCGCCGTCACCGGGTCAATCGCGATCACGCCGCCGACTGCGCTGGAGCCGTACAGGTCGGCGGCGCCGCCTCGCTCCAGCTGCACATCCGCGACCGCAAGCTCCGGGGTCTCGTCCCAGTGGATCCAGCCGCCAAACGGATCGTTCAGCGGCACTTGATCGCTCACGACCAGCGTCCGGCTGGCCGCCGTGGAGCCCAACCCGCGCAGGCTCACGCCCTCCGTGGTCGGGTTGGCGGTCCAGGAGCTGGTTCGCCGATACAGCTGAAAGCCGGCGACCTGATGCAGGCGATCGTCCAGCGCCAGAGCCGGCGCTACAGCCAACTGCGCGCTGTTCAAGGCCGCCACGCTGATAGCTTCGTCATCCACACCCGTTAGCCCGCGATCGGCGGTGACGGTCACCCTGTCCTGCACGTCTTCAAGGTGCAGCCGAATGTGAACCGTTGCGCCGGCTCCTGGCTCAGCCATCGTCGCCATTGCAAAGCCTTTGTGTGCGGCGCTCAGGAGCCCGCGCGCATACCCGGCAGCGGCCACACTGATGGCAGCGCAGCCATCTGAGCCCGTCTCCACTGTCGTGGGCGGAGCCACTGCTGCACCGGACGCGAGAGCCGAGTTAACCGTCAGGGGTGCACCGCGGGAAATTGACGCACCCGGGAGTGCCCCGCCCTGCTCATCCGTCACACAAACCCTGGCGTTGCTCTGCGCGGCGAGCGAGGCCGCAGCGCACAACAGCAGCGTAGCCGCAAGAAGGTGCCTCACCCGTCTAGGCTCTCACGGCTTAGGCTCAAAGCCTTGGGAGGCCGGACGGTACAGGGGCAGGCGGTACGTTCTGCGCTGCCTCGATGGCCGCGCCCACGCGCAGGGCTGTCGCCTCATCGAAATGCTTGCCCAGCACCTGCACGCCTACGGGCAGACCCGCCGCGGTGGTACCGCCGGGCACGCTGAGGCCACAGATCCCCGCGAGCGACGCCGCTACCGAGTAGATGTCTTCCAGGTACATCTGCAATGGGTCGTCTACCTTCTCACCGAGCTTAAACGCCGGGGTTGGCGTCACCGGGCAGACAATCGCGTCCACGTGCGCAAACGCATCGAGGAAATCACGCGTCAGCAGCGTCCGTACCTGCTGCGCCTTGCGGTAGTACGCGTCATAATAGCCAGCCGACAGCACATAGGTGCCCAGCAGAATGCGCCGCTTCACCTCGGCGCCGAAGCCCTCATCGCGGGTGTTGCGAAACATCTGGGAAAGCGTGTTTGCATCTTTTGCGCGCAGCCCGAAACGCACACCGTCGAAACGCGACAGGTTGGAGCTGGCCTCGGCCGTGGCGATCACGTAGTACGTGGGCACGGCGTACCGGGTGTGCGGCAGAGAGATGGACTGGACGCTGCAACCCGCGGCCCGCAGCGCGTCAAGCGCCCGTTCCACGATCCCCCGCACCTCCGGGTCGAGGCCCTCGCCCAGGTACTCCTCCGGCACTCCGATTCGCAGCCCGGCAACCGGCTTGGCAAGCTCGCCGCTGTACTCCGGCACATCGAGGTCCGACGCTGTGGCATCCATCGCATCCGGCCCGGCGAGCACTTGCAGCATCGTGGCCGCATCCGCCACGGAGCGGGTCAGCGGACCCACGCGATCGAGAGATGACGCAAAGGCGATCAGTCCGTAGCGCGAGACACGGCCATAGGTTGGCAGCACGCCCACCACGCCGCAATACGCCGCGGGCTGCCGAATCGACCCACCGGTATCGGTGCCCAGCGAAGCCACGCAAAGCCCAGCCGCCACTGCCGCCGCCGATCCACCCGACGAGCCGCCCGGCACCCGATCGAGCGCGCGCGGGTTGCGCACCCGCCGGTAGGCGGAGTTCTCATTCGACGATCCCATCGCAAACTCGTCGCAATTCAGCTTGCCCAGCACCACGGCTCCGGACGCCTCCAGCCTGGCGACCGCGGTGGCGTCATAGGGCGGGTGCCAACCCTGCAAAATGCGCGAACCGGCGGTGGTCTCCAAACCTTCTGTGGCCAGCACGTCCTTGACCGCTACCGGCACCCCGGCGAGCGGCCCCAATGGCTTCCCGGCGCGCGCATCGGCGTCGATCCGCTCGGCCTGCGCGACCGCACGCTCCCGGCTCAGAGCCAGGAAGCTTCCCAGGTCGTCGCCCTCCGACCCATCAAGTGCCGCGATACGGGCGAAGTGCTCCTCGGCGAGCGCGGCCGCGGACGTGCGGCCCTCCACGACGGCAGAACGGGCAGCAGCAATCGAAAGTGTGGCGTGGCTGGCGTAGGGTGCTTCGGTCATGCGGAGACGGGATCCTCTGGGACGAAAGTTTGGAACAGGGCAGCGGACTTTGTGCGCTGAAAAGTCGCCCTCCTATTGTAGGACTCCGCCCCTTCCCTGCCTTGCCTCCCGTCCTGTGCGACAGCATCGAATGACGATGGCAAGGGTCTTCATCACAGGATCGTCCGATGGTCTGGGACGCATGGCGGCGCAGTTGCTGGTCGAGAACGGCCACACCGTCGTGCTGCATGCACGCAACGAGGCGCGCGCCCGCGACGCGAAAGCGGCTGTTCCGGAGGCGGAGGCCGTGCTCACAGGTGACCTGAGCAGCCTTGCCGCTATGCGCGATGTGGCCGCGCAGGTCAATGCGCTGGGCAGCTTCGACGCGATCATCCACAATGCCGCGGTCGGGTACCAGGAGCCGCGCCGCGTCGAGACGGCCGACGGTCTGGCCCAGGTGTTCGCGGTGAACACCCTCGCGCCCTACGTTCTGACCGCCCTGATTGCCCGCCCCAAGCGGCTGGTGTACGTCAGCTCGGAACTACACAAACGCGGCGACAGCACCCTCGACGATCTCAACTGGCAGGAGCGACGCTGGCGCGGCAACCAGGCTTACTCCGATACAAAGTTCCACGATGTTCTGCTCGCCTTCGCCGTCGCCCGGCACTGGCCGGATGTGCTCTCCAATGCGCTTGAGCCCGGCTGGGTCCCCACAAAAATGGGCGGACCGAGGGCCACCGGCAACCTCGATGAGGGACACCGCACGCAGGTCTGGCTCGCCGTCAGCGACGACCCCGCGGCGCGCGTCACAGGCGAATACTTCTACCACCGGGGGCTGCGAAAGCCGCTCGCGGCCACGCGCGACGAGGGAAAACAAGAAGCGCTACTCGCAGCCTGCGCGCGGATTTCAGGCGTGCCTCTACCAACGGATGTGCAAGCACCAGCCGTTACCGTTCAATGACTTTGGGGACCTTGAAGAAGCGTCCATCCGTTTCCGGCGCCTCAAGCATCACGGCATCGCGGTTCACTGAGGGCCGCAGCTGGTCTCGGCGAAGCATCTCCCCAGAAAGAGCGGGCTCGCGTCCAAGAGCTTCAGCGACCTGTGCCATCGCGGGCAGTGACGCCGTGTCCAGCTCGTTCAGCTGCGCGAAAAAACCCAATACGGCGTCGAGATCGTGCGCCATGCGCGGCAACTCCTCCGCCGTGAGCTCCAGGTTGGCGAGGTCGGCGACGTGCCGAACCTCCTCGAGAGAGACACGCGGAGTGGGTTCGTTGCTGTCTGCCTGGCTCATCGCGGGAAGGGGCTCCTGTTTCTCGATTTTGGTACGGGTAGGGCGTTTTCGGCTATTTGGGCTGTTGAGACTCGGGCGAAGACGTTACGACCGTCGCTTTCGAACCGGAGGTCCGTAAGCGGGACGCCGGCCGTGCGGGCGAGATCGCTCCGCAGCACGTCCCGCATGCTCAACAACGTCGCCAGCCAATCACGCCCTTGCACGCGCAAGTGGAGGGTAGCCGACTCGGGATCGAGCGCAATCACCTCACAGCGGCCGGCCAAGGCTGAACCGCAGACCAGCGGCAGCGCGGCGGCGAGCCGATCCTCTGCTGAAAGCGTGCTGAGGCTGCGCGCCAACGAACTTCGCATCAGATCGCGCATTCCTTGCATGCTCACCGACTTCCTTCTTCTATTATCACGCGAGTTTTGAAGCCGCCTCCCCGGCGGAGATCGTTGCCGATGCCGCCCCTGGGACTTGGCTCAGGACAAACGCCCGATACCGCTCCAAAAACAGAGAAGTGGCGAAGTCGGCAGCCCAGCTGCGGGCATACTCAGGCTGAAATTGAGCTTCGCCCCCTGTCTCCCAGGCCAGGATGGCAGCAGCAGCGCTCGCGGCCGTCTGCTCGTAGAAGTAGGCGCCGGTCGGGCGCTCGCCCGTGCCCCGTACCGTCTCCAGGGAACCCCCGGCGCCATAGGCGATCACCGGCCGGCCGCACGCCTGCGCCTCCAGCGGCACCATCCCGAAGTCCTCATCCGCGGCGAACAGCAGGGCACGGCAGTGGGCGTACTCAGCCCAAAGCTCCTGGGTGGGCAGCCCACCAAGAAAGCGAATGTCGGCTCGCAGCTCCGCCGCAAGGCGACGAAGGCGGGGCTCCTCTGGCCCGGTGCCGGCGATGTGCAGGCCACGCCCGAGCTCCGCACATGCCCTGATCAGCAAGTCCGTCCGCTTGTAGGCCACCAGTCGCCCGGCGCACAGGTAGTAGTCTCCCGAAACAGCCGTTCGCAGGGCAGACGCCCGATGCAGATCGATCGGCGGATGCAGCACCTCGGCCTCCCGGCCATAGGACCTGCGGATGCGATCGGCGACGTACTGCGAGTTCGCAAGAAAGTGCGTCACACCCCGTGCGGCCGCCGCATCCCAGCGCCGAACCCGCCCCGCGGTGGCTCGAAAGACCAGGCGCATCACGGGCCCCATACTCGCCGCATACGCTTCGTACCCATCCCAGAGATAGCGCATCGGCGAGTGGCAATAGCAGATATGGACAGCTGCCGGGGAGAGCCTGACCCCTTTTACCGGCCCGCTGTCCGACGATAAGACCAGGTCATAGCCGCGCAGATCCAACGACGCGACTGCCTCTGGGTACAGGGGCAGAAATTGACGATGGTGGTCGGGGGCGCCGGGTATCCGCTGTAGAAATGAGGTTTGCAGCGGGCGTTCAACAAGGGTCGCTGGCAAGCCTTCAGGCCGAGCGAGCAGCGTAAAAAGGTCAGCCTGCGGAAACAGTGCGGCGATGCACTCTGCCACACGTTCTCCGCCGCCGCGGGTGACGAACCAATGGTGAACTACGGCTACCCGCATCGGTGCCGTCTTCGGGCCGACGGGCGCCGTCGCTTAGTACGCCCCATCCTGATTGGCAACGGAGCTCAACGTGCGGCAAAGAATTCGCAAATCGGCGGTGAGACTCCAGTGGTGGGCGTACTGCCGGTCCAGCTGAACGCGCTCCGGGTAGCTCACGCGACTGCGCCCGGAGACCTGCCAAAGTCCTGTTACGCCAGGCTTTACCAGGCAGTAGTCCGTGAAGTACTCACCATATTTCTCGACTTCGGCCGCCACAATGGGTCGTGGCCCGACCAGGCTCATGCTGCCGGTAATCACATTCCAAAGCTGCGGCAGTTCGTCGAGACTGGTACGGCGCAGAAATTCCCCAACGCGCGTAACCCGCGGATCGAATTGCAGCTTGTGATCCTTGCGCCACTCCGCGCGGGCTTCTGGATTAGCTCCCAGGTAGTTTTCCAGCACCTCAGCCGAGTTCACGCACATCGTACGGAACTTCCACATGGAAAAGAACCGTCCGTGACGCCGTATCCTGCGATGCGAAAAAAAGATCGGTCCCGGCGACGTGACGCGGATCACTAGGGCGATCGCTGCGATCAGCAGCAAAAGCACGGGAAAACACAGCAGAACGAGCGCGAGGTCGACGCCGCGCTTCACCACTCGATATTGAAACAGCTGTTCCGGGCTTGCGTGAGACGCCTTCGCCCGGGGGCGATACGCCGCCGGCGCGGTGTCGGTCAGAAAGAAGCGCTGCGGGGCAGCGCTGAAATGATCGGCGTTTTCTTGCTCTACCATGCCGGGCAATGCTCTCCTCGCCAGACTTCCGGGCGCTCGCCCAGAAATCTGCGATCTGTTGTGGCAGGGGTCGCGTGCATCTACCGACACCTACCGGTCCGTTGAGGCGGTCCTCAAAACTCGGTGAAGACTGATCCTCCCTGTGGCTCGCTCGGACAAAAAGTCAGTGTTGCCAGATGGTATGTCGGTTCTGCCTCACAGTCTACCGTTTTCACCCCGATTGTGCTGACCTCTTATGGGACACCTCTTGCCTACTTCCTCTTATCGGCAGATCGGACAGAACCTTTAGTTACTACACGTTGAAAGATAGATTTCGTTGGGAAGCTGGCATAGACGGCGGGAGGCACTTCTGTCGCGAGACCGGAAAGCAGCGTGGCGTTTCCCGTTGCGACGCAGCTTCCATGCAACCAAGCACCTCCGCGGCCAGTTGCTTGCTCCTTACTTCACCGGGCGGAAGTCCAGTCACCTTCCAGCCACACGGCCACCTCCGCCAGCTTGTCAATAAGGGCGGCTTGCCCATCGCAGGCGTCCGACTCGGTACCCCGCAGCAGAAACGCCTTACGCAGGCCCGCTGCGTTGGCCGCGCCGATATCCGTGCAACGGTCGCCAATCAGGAGGGAACGTTGGAGATCCAAGCCCAAATCGCGCGCTGCCCGCAACAGCATCCCAGGGCCGGGCTTGCGATCCTCGTGTTCGCGCCGCCATATGCCGGTGCCGTGTTCCGGATGGTATGGGCAGTGATAAATGCCGTCCAGTGCAGCTCCTTGTCTGCGAAACTCACCTGCCATCCACTCCATCAGCGCCCCGAACTGCTCAGTCGTGTAGAGACCTCGCGCAATCCCTGATTGATTGGTTACGACTACGAGCCGGTAGCCGAGTGCAACGGCTGTGCGGGCGAGGGGAAAGATTCCATCAACCCATTGCACGTCCTCCGCGCGGTACAGGTAGCCAACCTCCTGATTGATCACGCCGTCACGATCCAGGAAGAGGGCAGGTGCCAAGGTCGGCATCGTCATCAGCTGTTTGCTCCGTCGTACGGGTTCCGCGCGGCCTGCGCGGCGAGGAGATCGGCCGGCGTTCTCACCAGTGGGGGAAGGCGAAGTCCAGCCACCCGCGCCGCCACCAGACGCTGCACCTCGCCGAGAACCATCGCAGGGGTAATCTCGCGGATGCAGCCATTGTGTGTGCAGGCCGCGTAGTCGCGTCCGTTGTAGCAGGGCCGGCAGGCGAAGCTTTCGCCCCCCCAGAGGGCGACGCACTCCGCCCGCTGCGGCAAGCGGCCGTGCGGGTCGGTGGGTCCGAACAACGCGATGATGGCGCTTGCCGTGATGCCTGCCAGGTGCAACGGACCAGTGTCGTGCGTAACGCTAATGTCTGCGGAGTTCAGCAGGGCGATCGTCTCGATCAGGCTCAACGTGCCAATCAGATCGCTAAGCTGCCCGGAAGGGGAGTCTTGCAGGAGTTTGAAGAAGTACGGCGAGGTCCAACGATCCTCCGGCCCGCCCACCAGCAGCACCTCGAAGCCGGCCCCCAGCAGATCTCCCGCCAGGGCGACATAGTTTTCGACGGGCCACCGACGTAAAGCATCGTCGCGCAGCAGGTTGCGGGCGCCCCCGGGAACCAGCACGATGCGGCGGAGTTTGGGAAGTCGCTCCCGCGGACTGGGCGGCAGCCTTGAGGCAGGTACCGGGGCGAGGTGGGTCGGCTTCTCGGTATCGAGGCGGCCCAGCAGCAGGCGGGCGTACTCATCGGTGTGGTGCCGCCCGGGAAGCAGGCTGAGAGCGCGGTCGCTCCACGAAAGGCTCAGGCGACGACGCGTCCGTATCGGCAGGGTTAGCAGGCGGTAGCGACGGTCGTAGTACAACGTCGCGCAGAGGTCATAGGGCTCCCCCGCCGCACGCTGCCGGAGCGCTCGCCAAAGCGCAAGAAGATGCCGCAGACGCTGCGCTCGCGTGCCCCGCAGCAGCGCCGCTTCGTCCACCGATAGCACGTCTATCCAGGGATAGAGCGCCAGAACCGGAGCCACCGTGCGGCCAGCTACCCAGACGACGTCATAGCCGGCCGCGTGCATAGCGGCCGCGGCCGGAATCGCCATCACCGCGTCGCCAATAGCGCCGAATTTCACCAGCAGCAGCCGCGGTCGTCGCCCACTCACAGGCGTAACCGATGCGCCCGGAGCGGCCAGAGTCACGCGACCTGTTGCCTCACTCACCCGGGCCATCCGACTCAGGGTTGGCCCATCGACGATCCCGCAAAAACACGCCCTGGTGCCGCAAGACGCTGATGAAGGCCAGGTAGCGCATTAGCAGCTCATACCGGTTCGGCCCTAAAACACGTAACGTCCAGCGCAGCAGCCGGTGCACGGCGTGCACCCGCCGATCCCCGGCATCGAACTGCCGCCACGTCGCTTTAGCCGGGGCCACCTTGCCTTTTACCAGCCCCTGCCCCCGTGCGAACCGCGCGAAGTCACCTGCTGCGTCGAACGGGTCGGGGCTTTCCCCCGCCGTCGCGGTGAAATGTTCGAGGTGCGTGGCAAAAAGCCGGCGTGCCAGTCGGTTCAGCGCCGTGCCGTCCGAGAAGCGGTCGAAGCCATAGGGCATTTGCTCGACATCCGATACGTGGTTGGCCTCCACCGTCCGCTTGTAATCAGCGAACAGGGTCTGCAGATCAGATCGGGCCGCAAGCGTAAACCGGTCTGTGTGCCGGGAGAGCAACGCCGGATCCTTCGAATCGACCCCTGAAAAATGGAAGAAACGCAGGGGCACGCGACCGCTGACGGGGCTCTCGACCACATAGGTGCCGGCTTCGGTCGCCAGGCGACGCTCATGGAGGTTCCAGTACGCCATATTCAGCCCTGCGTCTCGCGAGATCACCACGCCATCGAAAAGCCCCGGGACAAGATTGATCCACTTCTGGTCGACAAAGAGGCCGGTACGGCCTTCGCTGTACCCCAGCGCGAGGCAGCGATGCTCCCACCAGTCCAGAAAATGCAAGGAGGCCGCAGTTCTGCCAACGCCAATGAAACCAAGGTTGTAGGTGCCGTTGTACAGCAGGTCCTGCTCCCCGGGAGACCTGCCATCGAACACGGGAGTGGTCATGTGGGGCGTGATGACCACTGCTGCGCCGACGCGGAGCGGCTCGAAAACAGGATCAAGCGGCGCGTAGACGAAGATATCAGGATCCAGATAGACCACCGCCTCGAGCGCATAGGTGCGTAGCAGGTGCTTCAAGAAGGTGGGCTTGACGTTGGTGTTCAGCTCCAGGATGTCGTACTTCATCGCCTCGACCCGGAGGTCGCGCAGGCCGATCTCGCCGAGCATGACCGGCGTGAAGCTCCCATCCAGCTGAAATGGAGTGGGATCGGTCAGGTCGGCCACGATGAGGACAAAGAAGCGGTCCCCGGGATGCTGGGCGACATAGGAGGCGGCGAGGGTTCGCGCGAAGTGAAGGTAGTTCGGCGAAGCGATAGTGCAGGCGGCACGACTCAAGAGGAGACCGCGGGAGACCGTTGTGGCATTGCCCTCCAGCATACCAATTGGCACCCGCTCCTACCCGAACTTGCCGCGCTGGTTGGGCGGCGGCGGCTCAGGCACCCGCAAGCCGCACCCATGTGCGCGCTGCCGGGTCCCAGCGCCGCACCTCCCGTGCCGGGGCTCCCACGGCCAGGGTGCCCGGGGGAACAACACCCGTCACCACAGAATTTGCTCCGATCACGCAGCCGTCGCCGATCTCCGCCCCGGGCAGGACCACCACACCATCACCCAGCCAGACGTTGTGCCCCAGGTGTACGGGCCCGGCCGAATGCAGGGGGCGCTTGGCGGGAGGCATGGCCGGGTCGCTCGCTTCCGGACCGTCGTAGCAGCCATGCGCGTGATCGGTGATCAGCACCCGGCTGCCGCAGAGCAGGTGGTCGCCAATCGTCACCTCGCGCAAGCAGGCAATGTGGACGTTATCGGAGAGCCGGGCCGATCGGCCGACCGTTAGCCGTGGCGAGTAATGTACCCTCTCTGCACCGTCGCCATAGCCCACCACAGCTTCCAGCCAGAGGGCGTCCCCGGCGTTGAAATCTCGCGCGATGTTCATGTGGCTTAGACCGAGCAGGCGCGGTGCTCCCCCGACCCGGAACCCCGGGGATTGCAGATAACGGGCCGTCAGGCGATCGCGGCCGCGACGAAAAGCGCTCTCGCCCACCCGCTGTAGCAACTGCGCGTAGCCATTACTGCGAGCGAATGCCAGAAGCGCAATCATCGCAGCGCCTCCGCGGAACCCGGAACGTAAGGGCTGCGATATGGCACCGCCTCCGGAGCATCGGCAACTCCGATCGAACGGCCGGGCAGCGCATCTGCCGGGTTTGGTTCCGGCAGATGTTCCGCTTCGGCAACGCCCGTGTACCCACCTCCGCGCAGACCTCCCGGCCAGCCATACAGAAGCACGGCATATACGAACCAGTAGAACGCCATCACCGGGATGAAATCGAGCGCGCCATCGATGCCGGCCATCACGATGTAGATCATCAGGCCCTTGAGCGCGGCGCGGCGTATCGGCGATTGCAGCACGCTGCGGTCCCACAGCAGCAAAATCACCGGGCTCAGCATGATGAGCGTAAACGCTACCAGGCCGCTCCACCCCCAGTACTGCGCTGCCGAGGCGTACAAAATTTCGGCAAAGCCATACAGCGCCTGGTCCGGCAGCAGGCCGGCACCACTAGCCGCATACACCTCGCCAATACGGTTACCGCCGGTCTTGTCAAAGAAGAACTGCAGCAAACCCACGCTGATATGGCTGAACAGCGCCGCCACAACAGCGAAGACGAGCGTAGCCGCGATGGTCCCGAGCCGACGCCGCGCCGCGCCCAGGTACAGGGTGGGGAAGTGCTGCACCGTGCGCAGCAGCTGCAGCGCGATTGACAGCAACTCGCTGGCGATCATGCCCACCCACACACCCCGCGACAGTGTGAGCAGCAGCGCCACACGCACAACGCCGCGACGCCACCGTCTCGGCTCCAGCTGCAGAAAGAGCGGCAGCAGGATCAGCGTTGAAACGCCATACAGATTGCCGTTGTTATACGTCGAGATCAGCTTGAACAGGGTGCCGCGCGCGATGTTCTTGGTGTTCTCCAGCTCTCCGTAGTCGGAGGCGTTCACCGTAAGGTACGGGATCTCGATGAAATGGCCGGTAAGCGGCTTACAGAAGAAAAGAAAGATGCCCCAGGCCGCTGCCAGAAAAACGCAGGTGCGGAACCAGCGTGCCAGCCGGTCACCGTCCAGCATGGGGAAGAATGGCGGAAAAACGAGCAGAAAGATCCACGGCAAGGCGGCCAGCCCGACGAAGGTGGCAAAGGTGAAAGGCAGGTTCGAGATGCCATAGTAATGACCCGCAAACAGCGAAAGCGCCTGAAAGGGGATCAAAAAAAACGTGATGACCACGGCGCGACGATCGAAGCGCAACGGTAGCCACAGCAAGCGAATCAGCAACGCCCCCAGCGCGGCAAAGATCAGCAGCAAATAGCCCCAGGTCAGCGGAAGTCCGCCCAGCCGGCTGCCTCCCTTGGGCAGCAGCACAAGGAAGACGATCATGACGCAGCCCAGAAGCGTTCCAAACGGCGCCCGCGGGCTGGTGTGAGGGGCGTGCACTGTCGACGAAGCGGCGCGCATCGGCGGCCCGCCCTAGAACGCCCGGCGCAGCCGGCGCAGGGTCGCCCGATGTTCCGGATTGCGCAGAATGCGCTTCAATACCAGCACCACCAACACCATCACCAGCGACATGATCGCGGCAAAGCCCAGCGCCGCGGTGCGGTACTGCCCCGGTGGCGGCCATGCCTTAGTCTCCGGTGGGATGGCGCTGTCGATGATCTGGAAGACGGGATGGGAGAACTGCGGATCCACGCGCGCCGAGCCGGCCTGCGCAGCCATGGCGGCCACCGCTGCCCGCCGGCTCGCGACGATCTCCTGCGCGTGGCTAAGCTCCAGGTTCAGGGTGGGAATGTTTTTGGCCGCCACTGCCGCGCCAATGGGCGTGGAGGCGCTGCCGGCTTCCTGCTTGCGCTCCTGCGCCTGCAGCTGGGCAAGCTGTGTCTCCAGCCGCTGCACATCCGGGTTGCCCTCGGCCTCGCTCTGGCGCAGCACCCCCAGTTGCACCTCCAGACCAGTGATCTGCGACCGGAAGCCTGCGATGTTGCCGATGGCGGTGGAGGCCTGGGCCTCGGGAGCCACCTGTCCGGTCCGCTCCTGCAGGTCCAGCAGGTTCTGCTCGGCCGCGTTCAACAGCGAGCGCTGGGTGTCCAACTGCTTTTCCAGAAAGCCGCGCGACTGATTGCTCTGCGCCTGCGCCATTTTGTCGCTTAGGTCCTGCAGCCCCAATAGATAGGCGTTGGCGATCTTGGCGGCCGCCTGCGCATCGTCATCCCGGATGGCGATTGTAATGATGCCGTCCGGACCCTCGGAGATGAAGGTTTTGCCAGCCAGAATCGCGCGGCCGATCTCACGGCTGGTCAGGCTGTAGCGCGCCAGCAGGTGCACCCGGTCGACCACATCGTCCTGCACGCTGCGGCTGCGCATCAGGCCGACGTACAGATTGCCGGGCCCGCTCGCGTTGAGGATGGAAGCGATGTTGGCCGCCTCGGCATGGCCCTCGGAGGGTAAAAACGTCGCACTTGCCACATAGAGCGGTACCAAGGTGCGCACATAGGCCAGCCCCGCCGCGGCAACCAGGAGGAACGTGAGCAGCGCCACCTTCCACTCCGCCACGATGGCCGCCACCAGCGCTACGAGGTCGATACCCCCATCGGTGAGGGGCTCGGTGTCATAGGGCAGCTGCTCGGCCGTGGCCTTTCCCCTTCCGATCATGCCGTGTGGCCCCCTCCCGCCGCCCACCTGCGCTTTGTTTCCACGATCTCTGCCGTCACGGGCTAATTCCGCCCTATAAGGTACAGGGTCGCCGCACTGTAGCCGAAGCTGCTGACAATGCCGGCAAGGTCCACGATGCGCTGGAAGAACGCGCGGCGATCGATGATCGGCGGCACCACAAGTGTGTCCCCAGGAAACACAGGGGCCTTGCGCACATCCGCATACTGGTTGCTAATCACTGAGCCATCGGCGCGGAGGATGAACTCCCGCTTCCGATCCGCCTCACGGTCTGGCCCACCAGCACGCTGCAGGTAGTCCCGCATGCGGCGGTTCGCGGTGTACACAAAGGCGTTGGCGTTGTAGACCTGGCCCTCGACGGTGATGCTGGAGGGCACACGCGGAATCACGAAGCGATCGCCGTCCTCCAGCGCCAGATCCGGCACCTCGGCCAGCCCTGCGCTGTTTGGCCGCAGATCCAGCACGATGCGACCGGAGGGCACCACGCGCCGCAGCCGGCTAACAGCGTCACGCGCATCGGCAGCTGAAGCGGCCGCGGCCGTCTGGTCCGACCCGGAGATCGCCCGCGCCGTGCTGTTGGCCGTCACGGATGAGATCTCCGCATCCAGCTGGTCGGCATACTCCTGTAGGCGCTGTGCCTCGACGCGCCGGGTGCTCTCCCGGGTAAACTCCGAGGCGTACAGGTAAGCCTCCGGGGTAAAAGCGCCGGCGCGCGCCAGCAGGCCACGCAGCGTCTCGCCGGGCTGCACGCTGTACACGCCCGGCGCCACGAACTCGCCTTCCAGTCGCACGTAGCGGGTCTGCTGCGTGGTCGGCACGCGGATGTCAGCGGTGGAGAAGATCGTTACCACATCGTTGGGCTGCAGCTCAAAGTTCTGCGATGCGTCGCCACTCAGCACGAGCTTGCCAAGATTGAACGGGATCAGCGAGGTCTTCAGATCGACGGTGCTCAGCCGCTGAATCACGGCATAGCTCCAGTCGATGTCCGGCGCGCTCAGGATCACGTCGTTCTGCGCCGTGAATGCACTGTTGCTGGCCGTCAGCGCAGTGCCGACGGAGGTGCCACCCGCCTGCGTGTTGGCCAAGGTGCGCGAACTTGGGTTGGCTTCCGCACCCGTCCCTGTGCCGGTCCCGTTGACGCGCGAGCCATCTGGAGCGTTGGCCTGGGTCGTCGCTCCTGCTGCCCCGGTCGCCCCCTGCATTCCATTGGCGGCCGTGCGGCCCTGCGCCTGCAACTCGTTGGCCTGGGCCAGTTGTGTGGCAGTGCCGCGTACCTCTAACGCCCCTTGCCCGGCCTGCGTCGAAGCGTTGCTGTTGGGCTGGTAGTCCTGCGAGAGCAGCCCTAGCTGGTTCTGCCGATTCCAGTAGTTGCGCGTGATCAGCGCTTCCCTGTTCGGGATCAGGTCGCTCAGCCGAATGCCCGGGTGCCAGACGTACCGTCCCGGGTTAGCGACGTTACCGCGCAGCGTTACCGCGTTTTGAAACCGCTCCACAATAGACGACAGCGAAAGAATGTCCCCGTTCTGCAGCAGTTGCGTGCCGCCAAAGGCCAGGTTGACGTCCTCGACACTGCGTTGGCTGTGCTGAAAGACGCGTTCGAGCCGAGCCGAACCACCACCAGCGACTGCTGTCTCGCCCCCCGCGAGCGCCAGGGCGTCGGCCACGCTGGTGGGTCCTTTCAGTTCATAGATCGCCGGCGTTTTCACACTACCCGCCACCGCTACCTGCGGCCCGGCAAAGGGGATAAAGAGCACGTCGCCGGAGTTCAAGCGAATGTCATTGGATTTATCGCCGCGCAGCAGCAGATCGTACAGGTCGAAGTGCACTAGCGTCTTGCCCTCGCGTTTTACCTGGATGTCGCGCAGCGAACCGTTCGGCAATGGGCCGCCAGAGGCAAACACTGCGTTCAGCAACGTGCTCAAGGAGGAGATGGAGTAGCTGCCCGGCGTGCGTGCCTGGCCCACGACGAAGACCTGGATCGTGCGCAGAGACCCTAGATTGGCGTTCACCGTGAAGTTTCGGTAAATACGCCCAAACTGGTCGTGCAGGTAGCTCCCCAGCTGCCCGTATGGCAGGCCTGCGAGGTGCACCGGTCCCAGCACCGGGACGTTGATGATCCCTGTGCGGTCGATGCGCAGGTCATACTGCTGGCTCACTTGGCCGGAAAGCTGGACGACGATTTCGTCCCCGGGGCCGAGCACATATTCAGGTCCCACGGGCACATCGCTCACGGGGGCAAAGGTGCTGGGCACGCCATTGAAGAGCGAAGCTCCGAAGATGGGCAGCGCGCGGCCCGTCGAAGACGCCACCAGCTGCTGGAAATCGCTTAGTTGCTCCTGCGTGTACGCGGGCGACCCGAGGTTGCGATACCCCGGGGCCTCGGGCGACTCCGAAACCGGCCGGGAGAGACCCTGGGCTGGCGCGGTTTGAGCTGGTGCAGTTTGAGCTGGGGCACTTTGAACTGGTGCGACCTCAGCAGCTGGGGCGCCGATCCCGGCCGGGGCCACAGGCGCACCCGCCGGGGCAGCACCTGGTGCCTGGGCCAGCAGTGGAAACATCAGCGCCGGAACGGAAAGCGTGAGGGCCGCCGCGGCCCGCAGCAGCCACGAAGAAGAGACAACGTCCAAGAAGGGTGCTTTCACGCCGGGAGAATCCTGAGTCTGACCGCACAGCCCACGAGGGAATCGCGGCTGGAAATGATTTGTTAGCGCCAGTTTACCCCAGCGGCTCGGAGCGAATCCGCTGAACGGCTGCGGGGCTACTCCCAGCCCGGAGACGGCGGCGCAGATCCGCGGTCACTTCGCGATGACAGGGCAGGCACAACGTGCGCAGGTTGTCGAGATCGCATTGGCCACCGCCCTCGGCGACGGGAACGATGTGGTCGGCATCCCACAGCGACCGCCGCGCCTTAATCGAGGCCAGCCCCCACATCGCCAGAGCCTCCACCCGCTTCTCACCCCGGCTGCGTTGCAATTGCCGGTAAGCCAGCAGCGTATCGGTCGCGCACAGGGCGCAGAGCCCACGGTCGCGTGCCAGTACCTGCTCCCGCAGGTAGCCGGGGTCGGAGCGCAGCCGCCACTGGTGCACACAGTATTCCGAACAGAAGCTGCGCCGCTGCTTCGCCAGGATCTCCAGGTGACACCACCGGCACAGCGGTCGCCCGTGGGGGCCGTGGGGCCTGGAAGCGGGATGCCGGGATTTCACACGGCCGGCTTCGGGCAGCGTACGGGCGGGCCTGGAAGAACTCATGCTCAATCTAGGGTAAAAGCCTCGCTATGATGGGAGCGGAGAGAACGATGTCCAGAACCGAATCTGCCATGATCGAGCTCGGTACGCCGGCCCCGGCCTTTGAGCTCGTAGACGTACTCAGCGGGCGTGCCCTCAGCCGCGACGACGTCTTTGCCCTGAGCTGGGACGATGCCCTGCCCGATGCCGTCAACACGGCTACGCATGGCGGCCCGCGTCAGAAACATGGGCTGCTCGTCATGTTTGTCTGCGTGCACTGCCCCTACGTGAAGCATGTAGAAGAGGAGCTCGCCCGCATCGGCCGGGACTACTTCGGTAAGGGAGGCGAGGGGCCGATCGCCATCGCCGCGATTCAATCCAATGACATCGCCGCCTATCCGCAGGATGGCCCGGAGGCGATGCGCGCCCAGGCGGAACGCCTCGGCTGGCGCTTCCCTTACCTGCTCGACGAGACCCAGGAAGCCGCTCGCAGCTACGGCGCCGCTTGCACGCCGGACTTCTTTCTATTTGACGGCGAGATGAAACTTGTCTACCGCGGCCAGCTCGACGGCAGCCGCCCGCGTCGCGGCGACTTCGGCAACGACGATCCCGTCACGGGCGAAGACCTGCGCCGTGCGCTCGACGCTGTGGTCGCCGGCAAACGTCCGGACCCCAATCAGCGCGGCTCGCTGGGCTGCAATATCAAATGGAAGGAAACCGTCGCGGTGCCTCGCTAAGCGGTCGCCGCCGGACCTGGTCTTCCAACATGCCCGACGCTCTGGAAAAATTGAAGATTGGCGTGCGCCGCTTTCGCCGCGATGTGTACCCCGCGGAGATGGAGACCTTTCGCCGCGCCGAGAGCGAGCCGCAGCGTCCGCACACCCTGTTCATCACCTGTGCCGACTCGCGGGTCGATCCGGTAGCGTTGACCCAGTCCGACCCCGGTGAGATTTTCGTGATGCGCAATATCGGTAACCTGGTGCCCGCCTATGGCGAAATGCTCGGCGGGGTCAGTGCCGTTATTGAGTTTGCTGTAATCGGCCTGAGGGTGCAGCACGTTGTGATCTGTGGCCATTCTGACTGTGGCGCGATGAAAGCACTGCTGAGTCCGCACACGACGGAAAAGATGCCGACCGTTACTAGTTGGCTGAGTAACGCGCGGACGGCCCTCGGGGTGTCCCAAAGCCTGCAGTCTCGTGGGGAGTGGCGGCGCGATGTACTCAGCCTGCTCACCGAGCAGAACGTCCTTCTGCAGTTGCAGCACTTGCGCACACATCCCTCGGTGGCCAGCGCCATGGCTCTCGGAGAGCTAAGCGTCTCTGGTTGGGTATATGACATTGCCAATGGCGAGGTGCGCGTCACCGAAGGCGGCGCAGACACGTTCGCACCGGTCGAGGACGAACCGACCGGTGCGGGGAACTGAAAACTCTGCCTTGCTGGTAGATTTTGCTCTGCCAGGTGGAACGCTGAACGCCTAGACGCCGCGGGTCTCAGCGTCCGAACCGTGCTGCTTCACCATTTTGTTGTAGATGCCCAGCAGAAGGAACGGCGCAACCCATTGGCCCACAAACAGGGCTTCGTGCTTCTTGCCGGCAATTTGAAAAGACACTGATGCCAGAATCGAGGCGATCGACAGGCCCAAGAAGGCACTGGAGGGCACCTGCGAGGTGTACTGCTCTATAGCTGCGGTGAACTGGTCTTCCTTGGCCTCTCCGGCCGATACGCGATAGTCCGACATTGCACTTATCTCTCTTCGGCTGGTTGCCGTGAAAAGGAAGATGCGGTTTGGGCCGGCAGAGGTCGTCTGGGGAACTGCGATTCCGTCCCGAGCATCGCCAGATGAACTTCCACGACGAGTCCACAGAGCGGGGCTTATATCGAGTCCGTACTCGCGAACCTCCAAGTAACACGCCGGGAAGCCGGCCGCCGGGAAGCCCAGGAACAGGCGCTCCCACCGTTGACTTTCAATTCCCCCACGCTTACGGTAACGGAGTATGCGTATACGGACTCAACTTCATCGGCATCCTCGGTACGCGGCCCACCACGCCCCTGGCGTGTTGGCGGTCAAGTCCGGTGCGGCGGTCTGAAGAGAACAGCACTGCAGGACAAACGGCCCGCTGACGCGCCCCTCGCGAGCGGGCTTTTCTATGCTCATCGTCTGGGCGAGGTCAGCTGAAGGAAAAGGAATCACATGGTGCAGGTCGAACAACAGGTAAGCATCGACTTTGCCAAGGCCGGCGGTCTGGTCGCCGGCATCGTGCAGGATGCCGGCAGTGGCGAGCTGCTGATGCTGGGTTTCTTGAATGAAGAGAGCTGGGCCAAAACCCTTGAGACCGGCTACGTGACGTTCTGGAGCCGCAGCCGCAGCCAGCTGTGGACCAAAGGCGAATCCAGCGGCAACCGCCTGCGCATCGTCTCCGCGGCCACCGACTGCGACAACGACGCACTGCTGTTTCGCGTGGCCGTCGAAGGTGATGGCCTGGTCTGCCATGAGGGCACCGTCAGCTGCTTCACGAAGCCCATTCCAATTGGGGGCGTGAGGTAGGCATGGCAAACAAGCTCAGACTTGGTATTCCCAAAGGCAGCCTGCAGGACGCTACCCTGGCCCTGTTCGCGCAGGCAGGCTGGAATATCTACGCCAGCGGACGCAGCTACTTCCCCACCATCGATGACCCTGAGATCGAGTGCATGCTGGTGCGGGCGCAGGAAATGGCGCGCTACGTCGAGCACGGCGCACTCGATGCCGGCCTTACCGGCAATGACTGGGTGCTCGAGAACGAGAGCGATGTGGAGCGCGTCACCTCTCTCACCTACTCCAAGCAAAGCCGCGTCCCCGTAAAGTGGGTACTCGCGGTACCAGAAGATTCGCCCTTTCAGACCCCGGAAGATCTCGCCGGCAAGGTCATCGCCACGGAGCTAGTGGAGTACACGAAGCGCTACTTCGCCGGGAAAAACATCCCCGTCAAGGTGGAGTTCAGCTGGGGTGCGACTGAAGTGAAACCGCCCACCCTCGCGGACGCCATCGTCGAGGTTACCGAGACGGGCTCCAGCCTGCGCGCCAACCGCCTGCGCATACTGGAGACGTTGATGGAGAGTGAAACTCAGCTGATCGCGAATCGCAAGGCTTGGAGCGATACCTGGAAGCGCCGCAAGATCGAAACGCTGAGCCTGATGTTGAAGGGAGCCATGGCCGCGCAGACCCAGGTTGGCTTGATGCTGAACGTACCCCGTGCCGCGCTGGACGACGTGCTGGGGGTGCTGCCGGCACTCAACTCGCCCACCGTCTCTGAGCTGCGCGACCGGCAGTGGGTAGCCGTCAACACCATCCTGGAGCAGTCCGTTGTGCGGGATGTCATTCCACGCCTGAAGGCAGCGGGCGGCACCGGCATTGTCGAGTACCCACTCAGCAAGGTCGTCCTGTGACGTTGGGTGGATGGGGGGAGGCCCTATGAAAATCTTCTGGATCGTTCTCGGCGTCATCGCGCTCGGCTATGCCTCCTGGGTGCTCGTCAACTACCTGGTACAGCGCCGCCGGGGCGAAGCGGCGCAGGCCAACGGCGTGGTTGTCTACGCGACGGTGCTGTCCATGGAGCCGGTTGGCGGGTGGATGAAGCAGCTCGACCTTAAAAAGATTGCCCTGCGGCTCCAGGAGCCCGGCGAGGCGGCAACCCGCGAAGTCACCCTGCGCACCCGCACCCAGCCCGGCCAGAAGATCACGCCCGGCATCCGGCTGGCCGTGGTCGTTGACCCTAAGGACCCCAAACGCATCTACCCGGCCAGCCCTGAGGCCGCCAGGCGCATCGTCATCACGGGCTCCCGCGAGGAGCGCCGGCAGATGAAGGCGGTCGCCGCCGGCAAGCGGCCCAACGCCGGCCGCGTCGCTCGTGCCCCCGGCCCGATGCCCGGAATCAGAGAGAAAAGACGATGAGAATCCTGAAGACATTCGGCGAAAACGCCGAAGCAGCCGAGACAGCCATCCGGCAAATCGAGCAGCGCGGTGCCGTCAACACCGCCAGGGTTGATGCCGTGGTGCACACCATCCTGACGGAGGTGCGGCAGGGCGGCGAAGACGGCATCCGCGAGTACGCCGTGCGCTTCGACTCACTCGGCGTGGACCAGCCACTGCTCGTCCCCCGCGAAGAGATGCAGGCCGCCTGGGAGGAAACCGGCGAAGGGCTGCGCGCCGCCATGCGCCTTGCCCAGGCCAACATCCGCGCCTTCGCCGAGCGCCAACTGCCGCGCGCCTGGAGCTTTCGCCCACAGGAGGGTATGGAGGTCGGCCAGATCGTTCGTCCGCTCGGCTCCGTGGGCTGCTACGTGCCCGGCGGCCGCTATCCGCTACCTTCCACCTTGCTGATGACGGCCACGCCCGCGCAGGTCGCCGGGGTGGAACGCATCGTCGTGTGCAGCCCCAGGCCCGCACGCGAGACCCTGGCGGCGGCCTTCCTCGCCGGGGTCACGGAGTTCTACCGCATCGGGGGCGCGCAGGCCATCGCCGCCATGGCCTACGGCACCGTGGCGCACGGCGGAACCATTCGGCCGGTCGACAAGATCGTCGGCCCCGGCAACCTCTATGTCACCGCCGCCAAGATCGCCGTCTCGCATGAGACGGGCATCGACATGCCCGCGGGCCCGACGGAGATCGTGGTCACCAGCGAGTCCGGCGATGCCAACGGGATCGCGGCCGACCTCGTCGCCCAGGCCGAACACGATCCCGAAGCCCTGCCCCTCTTCATCACCTCTAACGCTGAGCTGGCCGAGGAGGTCGCGCTTGAAGCCAAGCGCCAGGCCCAGGGCAATGCCATCGCCGAGCAGTCCATCGCCGCCCAGGGCTACGTCTTCGTCACACCCTCCGTCGAGGCCGCCCGCGAGCTCACCAACCGCCTCGCCCCCGAGCACCTCACCGTCGATGCCGGCAGTGATCTGCGCTGGGTGCAGAACGCCGGCTCCGTCTTCATCGGCCACCACACGCCGCAGTCCATGGGCGACTACATCTCCGGGCCGAATCATGTGCTGCCCACTGGGCGTCATGGACGTCTCCGCGGTGGCTTGAGCGTGCTGGACTACGTGAAAATCATCACTGTGCAGCAGTACACCCGCGACGCGCTGCGCGAGGTCGGGCCGCACACGATCGCGCTGGCCGAAGCGGAAGGGCTGGTCGGCCACGCAGAGAGCGTACGCGTTCGCATGCGCTAGCTAGCTGCACTTTTCTTGCCATTCCCGAAGGATCTGCGTTTCGCCTCTGCATTTTGCAGTCCTTTTGCATAGAATTTGCGTTTCACAAAGCAGCATGGGAGTCGAAATGGGCACGCTCGCCGAAGCTCCACCCCAGACCACAGCCAGCACCCTACCCCAGCCCCGCGCCCGTGTGCTCACGATGCCGGAATACCATCCGCCACTGGCCGGTCGCGAGGCCCTGCGTCTCGACTTCAACGAGAACACCCTCGCTCCCAGCCCGCGCGTGCTCGCCCGCCTGCGTGAACTCACCGCCGAAGGCCTGACCGTGTATCCGGAGCGTGAGCCCGTGGAGCGGATTGTGGCCGCGAGTCTCGGCATCGGCAGCGATCAACTCATCCTCACCAACGGCGTCGACGAGGCCATTCATCTCGTTGCCTGCGCCTTTCTGGATGAAGGCGACGAGGCCCTCATCTGCACGCCGACCTTCTTCATGTACGACGTCTCGATCAGCATGATGACCGCGAAGCTCGTGCGCGTCCAGACCGACGATTCCCTAGCCTTTCCGTTCGAGCGCTTTCTCGCCGCCATCACGCCGCGCACGAAGCTGATCATCGTTGCCTCGCCCAACAACCCCACCGGCTCGGTCGTCAGCCGCGCGCATCTGCTGGCCATCGCCGCCGCCGCGCCACACGCCGTGCTGATGGTGGATGAGGCCTATTTCCACTTCTTCGGTGAAACCGTGCTCGCCGACATAGCCACCGTACCGAATCTCATCGTAGCCCGCACGTTTTCGAAGGCCTACGGGCTGGCCAGCCTGCGTATCGGCATGCTCGCGGCAGACCCTCGGCTGATCGGCTTTCTACGCAAGGTGAGCTCGCCCTACAACGTCAACGGCGTCGCGCTGGCGGTGCTCCCGGAGGCCATCGCGGACACGGCTTACCTCGACTGGTACGCCCTGCAGGTGCATGCGGGGCGTGAGCGCATCATGGACGCACTCCGTGAGCTGCACGTGCGCACCTGGCCCAGCGCCGCCAATTTCGTACTGATGGACATCGGCCCGCGCCACCAGCAGTTTTGCAGCGTTATGCGGACTCACGGGGTGTTGCTCCGCGACCGCTCCTCCGACCCTGGCTGCGAGGGCTACGTGCGCATCACAGTGGGGCCTGAGGAGCACGTCACGCTGGGCATCGAGGCGCTTCGAGCATCCTTCCAAGACATCGGCTGGACGCCCGCCGAGGGCATGCACGCCCGCCGCACGGGTACCGCACCGCGAGAGTTCGAGTAGAGCCCCGCCCGCATCCAATCAACGTAAGTGGAGAAGTACGATGAATGCTTTGCAACGTCGTTCCGTACAGCGTAAGGGGTGGTTGGGGCTTGCCGCGTTTGCAGCGATTCCGTTGGTGGGTGTCGCCATGCTCAGCGCGTCGATGAGCCTGTTTATGGTGGTGCTGCTGGGCACGTTGTTGGCCGGCGCCTATGCAGCCGGCCTGGCCTTGCTGTCCATGAAGCTCGGGTCTGGAGATCAGGAACTGGCAACTCGCGGGCGGAGCCGGTAGACACGAAAAGATGGCCGGACTTCGCAGCAAACCGCTCCTGATCGCACCATTGATTCCTGCCTGGGCGATGATTGGCATCTTTGTAAGTGAGTCAGTCCACGGCAGCATGTACTTCCTGCCGTTCCTGATCCTGTGGAGTCTGTTGGCCCTGCTTCTGTTTGGCTACATCCTGCGCGAGATGCTTGCGGCAAAACGGAAAGGTAAGTCGGGGGCCAGGGCGCGATGAGTGATCTCTACGAGGTTCTGGAGCGGGTCGATACGGCGGGAAGCGCCAGCCCGGTCACACGTCTTGGCAAAGTAGATCGCAACACCCTGGAGACAAAGATCTCCCTGCAATTGAACGTGGACGGGACGGGACAATACCGCGTCTCCACGGGCATCCGCTTCTTCGATCACATGCTGGAGAGCTTCGCCAAGCACGGCGGCTTCGACCTCGATCTCACCTGCCAAGGAGATCTCGATGTCGATCAGCATCACACCGTAGAAGACGTCGGTATCGCGCTGGGTGAGGCTTTTCAAGAGGCCCTGGGCGACAAGCGAGGCATCCTGCGCGCCGGCTACTTCTGTATGGCCATGGATGAGACGCTTGCCGTCTGTGCCGTCGATCTCTCCGGACGCGTCGCCTGCGTCGTGCAGGACGAACTGACACAGCCGCTGGTCGGCGACTTGCAGACGGAGCTGGTGCCGGACTTTTTCGACGGCTTCGCGCGTGGCGCCAAGGCCAATGTGCATGTGAAAACAATGTATGGGCGGTCCAACCATCACAAGATTGAGGCGATCTTCAAAGCCTTCGCCCGGGCCATGCGCGGGGCGTGTTCGCGCGATGAGCGGATGCGGGAGTTGCTGCCGAGTACCAAGGGTTTGCTGTAACAGGCATGATCGCCGTCGTCGACTACAAAGCGGGCAACCTGACTAGCGTCGTCAAGGCGCTTCGCTATCTTGGAGCAGATAACATCCTGGTCACGCAGGAGCCCTCCGACCTGCAACGAGCGGAAAAGATCGTGCTACCAGGCGTAGGGCATTTTCGTTCCACGCAGCTGTTGCATGAACTTGGCCTTACCGAAGCGACGCGCGAAGCCGTTGCAAGTGGCACGCCATTTCTGGGTATCTGCGTGGGGCTGCAATGGCTGTATGCAGGATCGACCGAGGCTCCCGAGACACAAGGATTGAGGCACTTTGAAGGGCATTGCGAGCGCTTCCCTGCCCGCTTCGAAGGAGCAGAGCTCAAGGCCCCGCACGTGGGCTGGAACTCGCTGGAGAACATCCGCCCAGACTCGCGGTTGCTGGCCGGAGTCGAGCCGGGCAGCTTCGTGTATTACACCCACTCCTGGCGAGCTCCCGTCTCGGACGACACCGCCGCAACTACGCTCTATGGCGGTGCCTTCACAGGTGCGATCGAACGGGGCAATGTGATGGGCGTGCAGTTCCATCCCGAGAAGTCCGGCGATACCGGTTTGCGGGTGCTGCAGAACTTTCTTACGCTTTAACATCTGAAAACCTTCGTCAGCTTCGGTCGAGACGACATGGTCTAAGGGGGAACAACATGAGCACAGCGACTGATCTGAACGACGCGGAACAGATGGAAGACACGCCCCACCACTCATCCCTGGCGGTGCCGACCAGCGACTTGAACGTAGCTAAGAATCAGACGCACGTCCCTGCGGAGAGCGTCCACGATGGCCGGGATGCGGCTGACGGGCGTGAGGTCGCAGGCGAAGAGCAGGGCAACGACGAACGCCGTGGACGCAATGATTACGCAATGGGCGCGAAGAACGACTGTGCTGACTAAGCGTGTAATTGCGTGCCTGGATGTGCGCGGCGGGCGCGTGGTGAAGGGTGTGCAGTTCCTCGACATCATCGATGCGGGCGATCCGGCGGAGCTGGCGCATCGGCACGCCGCGCTGGGTGCGGATGAGATCGTGCTGCTCGACATCACGGCTACGCATGAGGGCCGTGGCACGTTGCTGGAGACCGTGAAACGCACCGCCGATGCCCTGTTTGTGCCGTTCACGGTGGGCGGTGGTATCCGATCAGCGGAAGATGCGGCGGCGGTCTTCGATGCCGGTGCGGATAAGGTCTCGATCAACTCTTCGGCGATCGCGCGGCCGGAGCTCATCGGGGAGATCGGCGGGAGTTTCGGGGCCCAGGCGGTGATTGTGGCCATTGATGCCCGGCGTGCGGTCGGGCGGGCCGATCCGGTGGGGGAGGCTGAGGTTTACGTCAGCGGTGGGCGCAAGCCTACGGGCCTGCGGGTGGTGGACTGGGCGCGGGAGGCTGAGGCGCGCGGCGCGGGCGAGATTCTGCTAACATCCATGGACACCGACGGCATGCGCAACGGCTTCGACTGCGAGCTGACGGCGCGCGTTTCCGAGGCCGTGGGGATTCCCGTGATCGCCTCGGGCGGCGCGGGTTCAGCGGCGCACTTCGCTGAGGTATTTACGCGTGGGAAGGCGGACGCGGCGCTGGCTGCGAGTATTTTTCACTTCGGCGTGACAGACTCACGGGCGCTAAAGGCTGAGGTGGCGCGGAGTGGCGTGGCGATGCGTCTGCCCTGCTAAGTCGCGCGGCTCCGAAGCTGCAACAATAAACCCATGTTGATTCCTTCCATTGACCTCATGGGCGGGCGGATTGTGCAGCTCGTGCAGGGCGAAACGCCCAAGCTGGCCTTTGATGATTTTGAGTACTGGATCGAGCGGTTTGCGCACTACCCGCTGGTCCAGCTAATCGACCTGGACGCGGCCATGCGGCAGGGCGAGAACACGGCGTTGATCGAGATGATTTGCAAGCGGCTTCCCTGCCAGGTGGGCGGCGGGTTGCGGACGGCGGAGGATGGGCGACGGCTGCTGAATGCCGGGGCGAAGCGGGTGATCTACGGTTCGAGCCTATTCGGGGCGGATGGCCCCGAGGTGAAGCGGCGGCACAGGCTGATTCGGCTGGAGTTCGCGCAGGGGTTGAAGGCAGGGCTGGGTGAAGACGCGCTCTGCTTTTCGGTGGACACAAAGAACGGCAAGGTAGCCGTGCGTGGATGGAAGGAGACCGTCGACCTGACGCCAGAGGAGGCGGTGACCTGGCTGGAGGACAGCTGCAGCGCCTTCCTGTACACGCATGTGGACACGGAGGGAACGATGGGGGGCTTTCCTACGGATGTTGCTGCCGTGTTGCGATCCACAACGGCCAAGCAGCTGATTGTGGCCGGTGGCATCAAGGAGCAACGTGAAGTAGACGAGCTGGATGCGATGGGAGTCGATGCGGTCGCGGGCATGGCGGTCTACTCGGGAGCGATGGCGGCTTAGTCCGGCTTAGTTCTCTGCGAGCAAGGAAAGAGGCGCTCCGATTAGGAAAGCGCCTCTTCGATTTCACATGTCCGGGTAAATTAGCTTGCCAGGGCGGCCACATTCTCACGGGCGGCGATGGTGGTCAAAAGATGATCGGCATGCTTCTCTTCCGCCAGGGACTTCTCGAGCAAGGCCGCATGGGCAGTGTGGCCGAGGGTAGTGGCCCAGGCAAGCGCCGCGCCGTAAGAGGCGATCTCGTAGTGCTCGATCTTCTGCGCAGTGGCCAGCAGACCGGCGTCGCGCACGGCGCCTGTGCTGGTCTCGCGGGTGATATTGGCACCGGAGCCGATCAGAGCCGTGGTGATGGGGTCCTTCTTGTCATCGGCATCGCCGACCAGCTCGGTGAGGATAGTCTCGAGACGCTGCGCCTGTACCTCCGTTTCCTGCTTATGGGACTGGAAGGCCTGCTTTAGTTGCGTGTCGTCGGCGCTTGCGATCATGGTTTCCAGACCTTTCACGATCTGGGTTTCGGTGGACAGCAGGTACTGTAGCTGGCCGGTGTAGAGAGATTGAAGATCCTTGTAGTCGTTCGGCGTGATGAAGCCCATAGCAAACCTCGAGGGGGGAGAACCCGCCTCCTGTTTAAGAGGCCTGAAAGTGGCAGATCGTTGGCCGTGACCAGGCTACGATGGGCTGCGACGGCGAAGATTCCCTCTACTCCGAGTCGGCGTCACCCGAGATGGCGTAGTAGCCCTTGCGCGCCTGGACGTTGTTGCCTTTGCCGCAATCGATCTCAATTTTGCGGTACTTGCCGTCTGTCGTTTTATTGGTGGGGGTATAGCTGAGCAGGTATTGGGTGCGCAGCTCATCCTGAATCTGGTCAAAGGCATCTTCAAGCTTGCGGCCGTTGTTGCCAACGTTGATGACGCGCCCGCCGGTCTGCGTGGCCAGCTGTTGCATCTGGCTGTCGCCGTTGTAGAGGCCGCCGTAGAAGCCGCGATCGGCGATGAGGATGACGTAGATGATGGTGTTGGCCTTCTGGGCGGCCTCTGCGGCAGTTCTGATGTTCTCCTGCGAGCCCTGGTCGCCGCCGTCGGTGAGCATCACGATGACTTTACGGCCGGTCTGGGACTGCAGCTTGTCATGCGCGGCAAGGTAGACCGCGTCATAGAGCAGCGTGCCGCGCGGGTTGCCGGTGGGAAACGGACCGCCGCCGATGCCTGGGACGCCCGCCGAAGAGCTCGCGGTGTTAATGGAGGCCTTGTTGATGGCGCGCCGAATCTCTCCAGCATTATTGGTGTAGTCGGCGAGCAGATCGACATTGACGTCGAAGGAGATAAGGAAAGCCTCGTCCTTGGGGGTGAGCACCTCGCTCAAAAACCGTGAACCTGACTCCTGTTCGAGCGGCAGTACATGCTCCTGGCTGCCACTGGTGTCGAGCAGGATGCCGATGGTCAGCGGGAGGTTCTTCTCCTGGGTGAGTCGCTTGACCGTCTGCGGGTTCTTGTCTTCCGCGATCTGGCAGCTGTTCTTGTCGAGCCCGGTCACGAAACCGTTCTTGTCTCGCACGGAAAAGTACACGTTGACGAGATTGACGTTGACTTTGATGGTCTCGGAGGCGTCGCCACGGCGGATTTCCGGCGGTGGCGCAGAGCTCATCGGGGGTGGGCCTTCTGGGGTGGGTGCCTCCTGCGCATGGAGCGCTGGCAACGCGCAGAGGGCGAAGCCGAGCACCGGCGCAGCGACCCGCATAAAGAAGCGACGAACAGGGGTGGAACGCATACCTTATTAGACGCGTGGAGGTGCATTTTTGTCGTGGGCAAGTCGCCCTTCCACAAGTTCGCTCCTTACCGCAGCGCCTGGCCGGCATCCTGCAGCCGTCCTGTCCTATGGCGGTTCGGTTGTAACGCGGGCCGCAGGAGCGAGAGTGATGACGCAACGGGGTGAACGCGCGATGAGGAGAGCGCGCAGCGGAGACAGGTGCACAGCGGAGACGGGGGCGCAACGAAGACGGGCTGCGAGGCGTCTGACACAGTACCTTCTTCTTTCCCCCTGATAGTCTTGGGTGGAACTGCGCCGGGGGGACCCGCCGCGTCGGTGGGAGACAGGAAGAGCATGCGTTGGACGGTAAAGACGTTAGGGACCGGGGTTTTAGGGGTTGGACTGGGTTTGGGGCCCTGCGGAGCGGCCTTGCTCGCCCAGAACAGTGTGCCCGATGCACCGAAGCCGCAGACCTTGCCGCAGCTGAACACGATTACGCCCGCTGCCCCGGCTGTGCCGAATGCTCCGGTCCCTAGCGCGCCGACACCGAAGGTCCCGGCATCCTCGGTAGACCCGGCAGCCGCAGCGAACGGCGGATATATTCCGGGGACGACACTGCCCGGAGCGGCGGGCAACGGTGTCCCGGCCTCAAGCAGCGACACCGGGACAGCCGATAACTCGGTGGATGCCGCCGGAAGCAGCACCGAACCCATGCGCCACGCGGACAGCATCCGTGTGCAGACCAATTTCGTCGAAGTGCCCTTTACGGTGAAGGACACCAAGGGGTCCCTCGTACCCGG
This sequence comes from uncultured Acidobacteriaceae bacterium, assembly GCA_964242225.1. Taxonomy (GTDB): domain Bacteria; phylum Acidobacteriota; class Terriglobia; order Terriglobales; family Acidobacteriaceae; genus Granulicella. The sequence goes on along the minus strand of CAXTAE010000001.1, from coordinate 589,354 downwards.
CCTGACGTACCGCGATATTCGCGTCTATGAGAACGGACAGCCCCAGAGTGTGCGCCTGTTCACGGTGGACCCGACGCCGCTCTCTGCAGCAATCGTCATCGACCAGAGCGTCACGTTCGACACGATGCAGAAGATCAACGCGTCGCTGGAGGCCTTGCAAAGCTCGTTTGCACCCTTCGATGAGGTTTCTATCTACACCTATAACAATGGGGTGAAGGAGCAGACCGGCTTCAGCGGTGCGCAAAGCGCTCGTGTGACATATGCCTTGCAGCGCTCCAAAAGCGAGGGCCGCGACCCGATGATGTACATGGGCGGCCCGCTGAGCCAGACCACGGTAAAGAACAATTTGCCGGTGGATCCGAACACCAATCGCGGTCCCGCGGGCGTACTGACCCAGAATGTGCCGCGTGAGTACCACACGCTCAACGATGCGATTTTGACGGCGGCGGTGGGGGTGGCCAAAGCGGGTAAGGGGCGGCGAAGGGTAATTTACGTGATCTCCGACGGCAAGGAGTACGGCTCGCAGGCCAAGGAGAAAGAAGTGATCCGCTTCCTGCAAACCAACCAGATTGGCGTGTACGCGACCCTGGTTGGTGATACGTCGATCCCGGGCGTCGAGTTCCTGGACAAGTTCCATCTGCCCTTCGAGATGAAGGACAACGTGTTGCCGCGCTATGCCTCAGCCACGGGCGGCGACTACTTCGGGGCCTTCCGTCCGCGTGCCATCGAGAACAGCTTTGCCAAGCTCAGTGAAGAGGTGCGGACGCAGTACGTGGCCGGTTACTACAGCCACGAGCCTTTCATCGACGGGAAGTTCCGGCCGTATGAGGTCCGGGTGATGCGTCCGAATCTGGACGTGATTGCCCCGAAGGGTTACTACCCCAACGCCAGTGACGCGGTGGGTGGAGGGGCCGCTCCCGGGACCCGCACCAGCCCAGCCCCGGCAGCCCCCGCAGGCGCTGCGAATGCGTCCACCACACCCTAGGCGTGGCGGCGGAGAAGCTGTTTGCCTCGCCAGCCCTGGCGAGCGTCACGTTCGCGCTGCTGTCCGCTGTGGCCTGGGGTGGCGGTGACTTCTCGGGGGGCATGGGTGTAAAGGCTGTGGGCGGCTCGACGGCGGGCGCGCTGCGGCTGGTGGCCGTGGCGCACGCCGTAAGTCTGATCGTGCTGCTCATGCTGCTTGGCGCGCGGCATGCCCCCTGGCCGACGGGCGCTCCCCTGGGCTGGGGTTTGGTCGCCGGCGTTGCGGCGGGGCTCTCGCTGACGGCGTTCTACCTGGCGCTGGCGACTGGGGAGATGGGAGCTTCCGCGGCGATCAGCGGCCTGCTTGCGGCCGCGATTCCGGCGGGCGTCTCGCTGCGGCTGGAAGGAGCGCCGACCGCACTTCGGCTGGTGGGCTTTGGCCTGGCGGCGGCGGCCATTTGGCTGATCGCCGCAACCCCGGGCGTCGTGGGCGGCAGCGACTCGGCCAGGCGGCGCACGACCGGGCTGGCGGTAGGCGGCGGCCTAGGATTCGGCATCTACTTTGTCGCCCTGCGTTTCGCGAACCCGCTCGGTGTGCTGGAGCCCATGGCCCTCGCACGGGTGGGCAGCCTGGTTACCTGCCTGATGCTGCTGGCTTGGGTGGGGGGTCGCGCACGCGAGGGCCGGAGAGAGCCCCGCTTTCTGCTTTCAGGAGCTGCGTGGCGTTGGGCCCTAGGGGTCGCCGTGCTGGATACCGGGGGCAATCTGCTGTTTATCGCGGCGACCCGCACTGGGCGGCTCGATGTTGCCGCCGTGCTGGCGTCACTTTACCCGGCTTCGACGATCCTGCTGGCCGCCTGGCTGCTGAAAGAGAGTCCCGCGCGTAGGCAGATCCAAGGCATAGTTTTAGCCGTGGTTGCGGTGATTCTGATCACGCTTTGAGGGGCGGAACTAGGCTTTCGCCTTTTTCGTCTTTCCCTTAGCGCCCACCCCTGACGCCGCTGTGACGCGAGTGGCGACCTCTTCGGCGATCTCTTTGTCCGCCTGCTTTTTCAAGTCGAGACCTTTTGGGTCAAAGACGGGTGCGGGGTACTTCAGCTTCATGCCTTCGAGGCAGTCGACCAGAATCTCCGAGATGGCGACGTTGCGGTACCACTTATGGTCTGACGGGATGACGAGCCACGGCGCGGACCGGGTGCTGGTCCGTTCAAAAATGGCCTCGTAGGCCTTCATGTACTCCGCCCAGTAGCCGCGTTCGGCGAAGTCCGCGGGGGAGAGCTTCCAATGCTTGTCCGGCGTGTCGATGCGCGCCTGCAACCGGCGGGTCTGCTCGTCACGCGAGATATGCAGGAAGAACTTCAGGATGACGGTCCCGTTGTCGGTCAGCGTCTCTTCCCAGGCATTGATGTCGTCCAGGTGCCGCTCGGCGTCCTTTGCCGTCAGCTTGCCGTGCACGCGTGGTGACAGAACATCCTCATAGTGCGACCGATTGAAGATACCGATCATGCCGCGGGGCGGGGCCTGCAGTTGGCAGCGCCACAGGAAGTCATGGCGAGCCTCAAGAGGCGTTGGGACCTTGAATGCGGCTACGTCGCAACCCTGGGGATTAAAGCCGGAGAAGATGTGCCGAATCGTCCCATCCTTGCCCGCAGTATCCATTCCCTGCAGCACGATCAGCAATGCCTTTGTGCCCGCAGCGTAGAAGACCTCCTGCAGATCTTCAAGCTTTCCGCGGTGCTTCTCCAGGGTGGACTCGGTCGACTCGCTGTTCTCAAAGTGCCCGGTGGTGTCGGTCTTCACGCGGGACAGTTTTACTGTGGTGTCGTGCTTGATCAGATATGGGGATTTGAGCTTCATGCGTGCGGTACTCCAGAGGCGCGGCGATCGGACCGTGAAGGACCGTCCTCGCGCTCACACAATCACAGGCTTTCGACGAGGCTGCGCCGGTAGGCGCGAGAGCGCAAGCGGCTACAAAACCGCCGTGGGCGTCTTGGGCGTCTCGTCGGCTGGCTTTGGAGTCACAATGTGGGCGGTTTCGCCTGGCTTGGTTGCGGCATTCGGCTCATCGCTGATGCCCTTCATGCCTTCTTTGAAGCCGCGCAGGCCTTCGCCGAGTCCCTTGCCGAGCTCCGGAAGCTTTTTGCCGCCGAACAGAACGATCGCCACCACCGCAAGCACGATCAGGTGGGTCGGTGTAAACAGTTCACCCATGGTTTTTCTTCTCCTGCTGCGGGATCAGACGCCGGTCCGGGGCAGCACTCTTCATTTTCGCACGGCACTTCCTTCCCCGACCATGCCCTTTGCCACGCACATCCGTTCCCTGGGGAAGCTTGGCCCATAACGGGAGACGAGGGCGGAACGCGGGACGCCCGAGCGTTCGACCATATATCCTGAACGGGTTGTGCGCTACCCGCGCGCACGTGGGCGGCCTCTCCCGGCCGGCGCCCGCATAGAGGAAGATGTTGCAAACGAAACGCTCGCAGATTTACCCCGCCCCGCTCCGTCCCGCTGCCTCCCGAACCGTTGCCATATGCGCGCTTGTCCTGTGTGCGGCGACGGGCGTGGCCCAAAGCTCCAGTTCCAGCCAGACAGGGACGACGGCGGCCCCGGGAACAGCCCCCATCCAGTCGCGAACGGTGGCGACCCAGATCGCTCCGGTGCGTGTGGCCACCTACACCGAAAAGTACGAGGTTTTCGGCGGCCTGAGTTTTATGAACGGCCAGGCCGGCCAGAACCTGCCCAAACGCTACAACATGGGCGGTGGCGAAGTGATGGCAACCTACTGGCTAGGCGGGGGGGAACTGAAGAGCCTTGGGGTGGCGGCGGATTACCGCCTCGAGGCGGGTACAACGCCGCTGCTGCCGGTCAGCACGGAATTCGGTTTGAATCGCGTACTGGTGTACCAAAACATCATCTCGGGCGGGCTGCAATACCGGGCGATCAAAGGCCGGTACGCGGCGGTGAACCTCCATGCGCTAGCCGGCGGTACGCACGGCACCTTTGACCACGCCATCGTCAACTACCCGCACAATGTGAGTCCGCAGCCGACAGCCGCTTTTGTGGGGCTCTATGACAACAGCACCAGCCCGTGGGGCGCGGCCGGGGGCTCGATCGAGTTCAACTACAGCCCCCGCCTGGCAATTCGCATCTCGCCGGACATCATCTTTGAGCACTTTGGCACGGAGACTCGGGAGTTTGTCTCGGTTGGTGGCGGGGTGGTGTATCGATTCGGGAAAAGGAAGTAAGGTGCAGCAAACGGCAACAGGAAGTTAGCGAGCAAGTACGGCTGGGTCAGGCGGTGAGAGCAGCGGACAGCAAACAGGAACCAGTGAACAAAATCGGAAGAATCGGAACGGTGTGGCTGACACGCTTTCTCTCTGCCCGCCAAAGGTGCGGTGTAATCGCCCGCTGTTTACTCTTCCTGTTTGCTGTTGCTGCCTAGAAATTCTGCGCCAGGAATTCCGGTGATACGGGATTCTCGTAGACCGAATAGTCACGCGTCACCACGATCAGGCCGCTGGGGGAAACGAAGTAGTGTTTTCGATCCTCGGCCGGGTCGTAGCCGATGACGGTGCCGTCCGGAATGTTGACGTTACGGTCGATGATGGAGTGGCGGATGCGGCAGTGGCGGCCGACATTGACGTGCGAAAAGACGACACTGGAGTCCACGTCCGCGTAGCTGTTCACGCGCACATCATGTGAGAGCACGGAGTTACGCACCACTGAGCCTGACACGATGCAACCGCCCGAGACGATGGAGTTGATCGCCGTGCCGGTGCGCCCGGGCTCGCCGAAGACGAACTTGGCTGGCGGGTACTGGTAGGGCCGCGTGCGCATCGGCCAGCTCTTGTCATAGAGGTTGAAGGTAGGCACGAAGCCGGCAACGTCCATGTTGGCTTCGTAGTAGGCGTCCAGAGTGCCGACATCGCGCCAGTAAAGGGCGTGCTGCTTGTTTTCGTCGACGAAATTGTAGGCATGCATACGGTACCGGCCCAGCAGCTTGGGCAGGATGTCGTGGCCGAAGTCATGCTTGCTGTCCGGGTCTTCCGCGTCACGCATCAACTCGGGCAGAAGAACGTCGGTATTGAAGAGATAGATGCCCATGGAGACGTCAACCATGGACGGATTGAAGGGCGAACGCAGGTCCGTCTCCTTCGGCTTCTCGACAAAGCCGGTCACCTCGCCGTTCTTGGCCACCTCGACCACGCCAAAGGCCGAGACCTCATGCGGCTGCACGGGCAGGGTTGCGATGGTGACGTCCGCACCGGACTCGCAGTGCTGCGCCATCATGAGGGCGTAGTTCATCTTGTAGATGTGATCGCCGGAGAGGATGAGGCAGTACTTGGGTTCTTCGGCGCCGATGGAGTAGATGTTCTGAAAAACAGCGTCGGCTGTTCCCTGGTACCAGCTTTTTGACACCCGCTGCATGGGCGGCAAGATTTCGATGAACTCACCAAGTTCGCTGGCCACGACCGACCCCCAGCCTTCGCGAATGTGGCGATTGAGACTGAGCGCCTTGTACTGGGTGAGAATGTAGACCTTGCGCAGGTCAGAGTTGATGCAGTTCGACAACGTGATGTCGATGATCCGGTACTGCCCGGCAAAAGGGACGGCCGGCTTGGCGCGATCACGGGTCAGAGGAAAAAGTCGTTCGCCGGCGCCACCGGCCAGCAGGATACCCAGCGTGTCTCTCATCGAACAAGGGCCTCGAACCCACACACCTCTGACGCCGAAGCGCGGTGGCGGGCCGCCCGAGTCTAGCGCGAAGGGCGTGCAAATTACCAGCGGTCGGGGGTTAGCCGGAGGTGCGGCCGATCTCCCCTACCCACCAGAGAGAGGATGCCCAGGCCTTCCAGAGCCGATGGTCGGTCAGAGTTGCGACTTGCGGCCCTCGGCACAGAGCGGCAGGGCAAAGGTCAGCATGCCCATGGCGTCAGTGAACAAGCCCATGGTGAGCCAGTGCCCGCGATGCAGACCGTTCCAAAGACCGAGGCCGAGGGTGCATACACAGAGAAGCGGAAGAAGGAGGTACAGCAGGAACTTACGAGGATCTCTGTGGCGAAGCGACGGGCGTGAGGGACAGGACAGCAGCGCTGGTAGGAAAGAAGTATGCACACGTGTCAAGCGTACTTGACCAGATCTATAAGAACGAGCCCGGACCCCGGGGGGGCTTCTCTGGCCAGCTTGCCAAATGCCGCTTACGGGATTACTCGACGATGTTGCCGTCGAGACCGCGCTCTTCGGTCGTAATGCGAAGGCTGCGCAGAAAACTCAGGTCGTTGTGCGTAAAGGGGCCTTCGACGGGTTCTTCGGTGGACCCGGTGCTGGCGTCCTCCTCCTCGACCTGATTCAGGCCGATGGTCGCTTCCAGCATGAGCAGAACATCGAAGCCCTGTTCGCGAATCTCACGCACCACCTCGGCGATGTCTTCCGACTCGCTGACGGACTCGTGAATCGCCTCACCCAGTTTCTGGATGAGCTTCTTCACTTGTTGATTTTGTTGATGCAACGCCACCTCCGGCACGGGACGGAATGCATGCCCACGCATTGGGTCTCCTCAGGGTGTTGTGGTTCATCCCAGGGACGGCAGCGGCGGGTCCGACTCTTTGTAAGGGTACGCCCTCCGTCCCGCTGTGCCAAATGGCGCAAAAGAGTAGGAACCACGGGACGGAGACGATCAAGTAAGGTGTGGAACTGCCTACGGGACGTGGCTCCCGTGGCGGTTAAACCTGGGTGTGGTGGTCGGCCCAGGCCGCCTCAAGACGGTGCGCCAGATCTTCCACCGGTTGCGCCTGCTGTTTGCGGCTAAGGACCAGAAAACCGGCCGCGGCGGCACACAGTCCACCCACCGTCCAGATCAGCTTTTTCATGCTCGTTCCCTCACGTCAAATTCTGTCAATGCAGCGGCTCGTTCGGCTGCTTGCCCCCTTTGGATGCAGCGTGGGGCTGTCGCGTCTGGAAGACGGCCCGATTGGGGGAATGGGCAAGATGCATCGGCCGTACAGCTGGGTACACTGGCAGCATGGACAGAGTTCGCCTGGGTAGGGCGCTCGGTTATGGCACACGGCATGCCGCAAAGACGGTCGCCGCGATGGTGGAGGCGGCCGCAGCCACGCCGGCAGAGAGCCGCGGGGCGCCCGGCGCGGCACGGGCGGCAGCTGAGCGCGTTCCGGAGCCCGCCGTGCAGCGGCCGACCCGGCAGCCAATGTGCGCCGCCGACCTTGGCCGGGGTGCCAGCCAGCTGCGGCGGTCGGTGTGGGAGCCGCTTGCCGTCTTCTCCGGTGCGCTTTGGCTGCGGGTTACGGGTCTGTTCTTCGGGGTGATCGCCTTCAGCGTGGGGGCGGGCGCGTGGCGTCTTCACGGCGGCTGGTACAGGGGCTTCGGCACGCCTGCCTCGACGCGCTTCTGGCTCTTTGTCGGCGTGGCCGCGGTGTTTGCGTACTTTGCGGTGAGCAGCTTTGTGCGGGCAAACTTGAAGGAACGCCGCGGGGCAGCCGCCGCTCGCTCTTGAGGTCGGAACCTTGATGCTGCCAGGCTGTGCCCCGGTATCCAGTTCCAGTTTCGGACACCTCCCCACGGCCGACTTTTGCTAACCTGACCGAGACCGCGCTACGGCCGATTTCAGGCAAGCGCAGCCCGCTTCTCAGGGGAGACCTCATGGACAACATTGCACAGCTTGCCGCCCTGCGCCGCACGGCGCTACACGCCACGCACCACGGCCACAACGCTCGCATGGTCGACTTCGGCGGGTGGGATATGCCGGTGCAGTATCGCGGGCTGATTGAGGAGCACACCGCTGTGCGAACAGGCGTGGGCCTCTTCGACGTCAGTCACATGGGTGACATCCAGTTGCGCGGGCCGAACTCGCTGGCCGCCGTGCAAAAGCTGCTAATGAATGACGCCAGCAAGCTGCAGACGGGGCAGGCGCACTATTCGGCGATGCTGTACCCCAATGGCACGTTTGTGGACGATGTGGTGCTGCACAAGCTGGGCGAGAACGACTTCCTGATCGTCATCAACGCCGGCACGCGCGAGAAGGATGTGCAGTGGGTGCGGTCGGTGATCGGCGGCATGGGCGGCGTGCACATCATGGATGTGAGCGATTACTACACGCAGCTGGCCGTGCAGGGACCGCGCGCGAAGGACACGCTGCAGAAGCTGACCGGGATGGATCTGGCGCCAATCAAGAACTACTGGTTCACCTGGGGGCAGGTGGCGGGATGTCATAACGTTTTGATCGCGCGCACGGGCTATACGGGTGAGGACGGCTTTGAGATTTACATCCCGGCCGACGAGCCGACCAGTGCGCGGGTGTGGGGGGAACTGCTGGCGGCTGGGGAGGAGTTCGGGATTCAGCCTTGCGGGCTGGGGTCGCGGAATACGCTGCGGCTGGAGTCGGCGATGGCGCTGTACGGCCATGAAATTTCAGACGAGTTGAATGTGTTTGAGGCCAATCTGGGGCGTTACTGCAAGCTGGATAAGGGTACTGATTTTGTGGGGCGCGAGGCGTTGCAGGCCGTCGTCGATGCCGGGGGGCCGGCCAAGCGACTGGTGGGGTTGGAGATGATCGAGCGAGGCATCGGGCGGGATGGGTACCCGGTGCTTTCCGTTGAGGGTGAGCGGATTGGATATGTGACATCGGGGTCGCCGGGACCGTTTGTGAAGAAGAACATTGCCCTGGCCTACGTGCCGGTGGCGTATGCGGAGCCGGGGACTGAGGTGGCGGTGGAGATTCGCGGGGCGGGAGTGAAGGCCGTTGTGGTACCGACGCCGTTTTATCGTCGGCCAAAGGTGACGGCTCCGGTGATCACCGCACCGCTGTCGTCGTAGCCGGAGGTGAAATTCTGTCGAATGCGAGAACTCTGCTTGCCTGGCCGCCGCTATAAGCGTGGCCATCGCTGCCGGATACCACTTCGCCCATGCCACTCGCCTGCCCCTCGGCCAGCGGCTTGGCACCCTGGTGTTTGAACTCCTGCTCCCCGCGATCGCTTTTGGGTACTTTTGTACCGAAGGCGGGCCGGGGCGCACCTCAAATAGCGGCAGAGGCGGTCCAACTCTGGATGCTTGAGCGCACGAAACAGTCGAGATTTACATCCTCTACAATCGGGATGGAGATTTCACACAGCATGGCTTACCCCGAGAACTACCGCTACGCGAAGTCGCACGAGTGGCTGCAGCTGGACGGCGAAAACGGCACGGTCGGCATTACAGACTATGCGCAGCACTCGCTGGGCGACATCGTCTTCGTCGAACTGCCCAAGGTGGGGCAGAACATCGAGGCGGGGTCGACGTTTGGCTCGGTGGAGAGTGTGAAGGCCGTCAGCGACCTGTACGCGCCAATTTCCGGCACGGTAACCGAGATCAACGAGGCTCTGACTGGTGCGCCGGAGACGTTGAATGCGGATGCCAATGGGACTTGGATTCTGAAGCTCACCGTGACCAATACCGATGAGAACGAAGCCCTGCTTTCGGCTGCCGATTACGACAAGTTTGTTGCGGAAGAGACCGGGCACTAAGCTGAAGGCGCTGAACCGGATGTTCGGTCTCAGGCTGCCGATGGTGACTCAGGCTGCGTTTCTCCTCCGCGTGGTCTTTACTTTGTTCCTCTTCCCAGGAACTGAGATTTTGTTAAAGAAGAATTGGGAAGACAGCTGGTTTCGAGAGACATAACCTATGCGCTATCTGCCGAAATCCCCCCAAGATCGAACTGAAATGCTTGCCGAAATCGGTGTGCCTTCCATCGACTCGCTGTTTGAGACCGTTCCCGAAGAGTTTCGCCTGACCCGCGACCTCGACATCCCGCGCCAGCATGCGGAGAGCGAAGTTTTGGAGCGCTTCAAGGCTTATGCGGCGAACCTGGCGAGTGGCGATGCGGATGAGTTGGCCAAACTGCCGAGCTCGGGGAAGTATGCGAGCTTTCTGGGCGCCGGGGCGTACCGGCATTACCGTCCGGTGATCATCGATTCGCTGGTGCAGCGCGGTGAGTTTTTAACCAGCTATACGCCGTACCAGCCGGAGATCGCGCAGGGCACGCTGATGGCGATGTTTGAGTTCCAGACGATGATCTGCGAACTCACCGGCATGGAGATTGCCAACGCCAGCATGTATGACGGCTCGACCGGTGCAGCGGAAAGCGTGCTGATGGCCTGTCGCGTGACCGGCAAGTCAGGCTGCGCGGTAGCGCGTACCGTACATCCGGAGTATCGCGAGGTGATGCGGACCGCTACGCAGCACCAGGGCATCAACATTGCGGAGTTCGGCTACGAACCCAGGACCGGACGCGTGGACCTGGCGGCCCTGCAAGCAGCAATCACAGTGGACACCGCGGCAGTCCTGGTACAGTCACCAAACTTTTTCGGAACCATTGAAGATTACGCCGCGATTGCCGATATAGCTCATAGGGCGGGCGCGCTGCTGATTGTGTCCATCGCCGAGGCGGTGAGCTTGGGCATCGTGAAGCCGCCGCGGGAGGCCGATATCGTGTCGCTGGAGGCGCAGAGTTTCGGGGTGCCGGTGGGCTTTGGCGGACCGTACTGCGGCGTGATCGCCTGCAAGGAGAAGTTTCTTCGACAGATGCCTGGGCGGCTGGTGGGCGAGACCAAGGACGTGAACGGCAAGCGCGGCTTTGTGCTGACGCTTTCTACGCGCGAGCAGCACATCCGGCGCGAGAAGGCGACCTCCAATATCTGCACCAACCAGGCGCTTGTAGCGCTGATGGTGACGATCTTCATGACGGTGTACGGCAAGCAGGGATTACGGGAGCTTGCCGAGCAGAACCTCGCCAAATCTGATTTCCTACGTAAGAGCCTGCTGAAGAATGGCCTGAAGACGCTGTTCGACGGGGCACCGCGCTTCCATGAGTTCGTGCTTGATGGAGGCGCCCCGGCGGCCGAGGTGAATGCGGAGCTTTTGGGACAGGGCATCATCGGCGGTCTGGCCTTGGCGAAGTGGTATCCGGAACTGGGCGAGAATGCCACGCTGTGGTGCGCCACCGAGCTGACAACGCGGGCACAGATTGAAGCTGCGGCGGCGGTGATGGCGGGCGTAGGTCACGAGGAGCTTGTGAGCGCGGACTGAAGCTATAAGCAGGGAGAGGAGCTATCGATGAGTGATCTGCACGAGTACGCAGTGACCGTCACCTGGACCGGAAACAAGGGTGCAGGCACCACGGGCTATAAAGACTACAGCCGCAGCTTTGAGCTCGAAGCTGAAGGAAAGCATGGGATTGCCGGCTCTTCCGACCCGGCGTTTCGCGGCGACGATGGGCGCTGGAACCCGGAGCAGCTACTGGTCGGCAGCCTGAGCGCCTGCCATAAGCTGTGGTTCCTGCACCTCGCGGCGGTTGCCGGTGTGGTGGTGACGGAGTACGTTGACCATGCCGAGGGCACGATGCGCACGACGCTGGGAGCGGAGACCGGTCGATTCGAGCAGGTGATCCTGCGTCCCCACGTGACCCTCACGGTCGCATCTGACGCGAGTAAGATTGTCGCTTTGCATGATGAAGCCCATCGCCGTTGTTTCATCGCCAACTCAGTCAATTTCCCCGTGCGGTGCGAGCCGGTGACCGACCATGAAACCAAGACCGAGATGGAGTTGGCGAGCCCGGAATCCAGAAAGAGTCATGGACGTTAGCGCACTTGAAGGCCAGGAACTGAGCGCGGTCGAATTTGTAGCCGACTACGTGCGCCTGCGCTTCGACGGCCCCTTGCTGACGCTCTACGCCTGGCCGCACGTGCTGCTCGCGGACTTTTCCATCGCGTTTGGCGAACCGGAGTACCGCAATGCTCTTTGCGCGCAGATCGGCGAAATGGTTGCAACCGCGACTCTGGAAGAATTGGATTCGTTGACCATCGAGTTCGAGTCGGGGACCGTCATTGCCCTCAGTTTGCGGGAAGAGGATCTGGATGGGCCGGAGTCGGGAAGTTATTCGGCGGACGGTAGCGGGCAGGATGAGGAAGACTTCTAGATGCTTTGGCTCAAGGTGCTGGTGGTCTTTTTCGCTGCGGCGGCCGTGAGCTTTTCACTTCGCGGCTTCTATCTTCATCATGTAACTGGGTCCCCAAGCCAGATTCACAGCGCCGCAATCTTCGCGATCAACTGCGGTTTGCTGGCGGCAGCGCTGAGAAGAGCGGATCTTCGCGCGAGTGAACGGTAAGTCGAGCTAACAGCCGCGCACGAGTTTAGAAAGACGGGTAAGACTAATGGCAGACACACAGTTTATTGGCACGCCCAAGAAGGCGACCACGCACGTCAACCAGAACGAGGACCTGATTTTTGAGAAGAGCTCGCCTGGCAAGAAGGCGTACCGTCTGGCGGAATTGGATGTGCCGGCTATCGACGCGGCTTCCCTGCTCGGGGACGCGGCGCGTACGGATGACCTGGGTGCGATGCCGGAGCTGAGTGAGATCGAGATTATTCGCCACTTCACGCGGCTTTCGACATGGAACTACGCGATCGATCTGGGCATGTACCCGCTGGGCAGCTGCACGATGAAGTACAACTCGCGCATTAACGAGGCGGTGGCCCGTCTCGAGGGTCTGGCGGAAGCACACCCTTACCAGCCAGAGGCGCTTTCGCAAGGTGCGCTGGGCATCATGAAGCTGCTGAGCGAGTGCCTGATCGAGATCACGGGGATGGACGCGATCACGCTGCAGCCGGCTGCCGGCGCGCAGGGTGAGTTTACGGGCATCCTGCTGGCGCGGGCGTACCACCAGAGTCAGGGCGACCCACGCAAGAAGATCATCGTGCCGGACTCGGCGCACGGGACGAATCCGGCAACGGCAGCAATCTGCGGCTACCAGGTGGCGAACCTGAAATCGAACGAGCTGGGCATGGTGGATCTTGCAGCGCTCGAGAAGCTGGTCGATGAAGATACGGCCGCACTGATGCTGACGAACCCCTCGACGATAGGCGTGTTTGAGAGCGACATCCACAAGATTGCAGACATCCTCCATGCCAAGGGCGCGCTGCTCTACATGGATGGGGCCAATATGAACGCGCTGGTTGCCAAGACGCGGCCGGGCGACTTTGGCGTCGATGTGATGCACCTGAACCTGCACAAGACCTTCTCCACCCCGCACGGCGGGGGTGGTCCAGGGTCGGGTCCGGTGGCCTGTAAGAAGCTTCTGGAGCCCTTTCTGCCCACGCCGGTGGTGAAGACCAATGCAGAAGGATCTCTGGCGCTGGACTACAACCGGCCGCAGACGGTTGGCCGGGTGCGCGCCTGGTACGGCAACTTCGGCATGTTTATCCGCGCGCTTGCCTACATTCTGGCGAACGGCCCGGATGGTCTGCGCCAGACGACCGAAGATGCTGTCCTGAACGCAAACTACCTGCGCGCCAAGCTCGAAGGCACGTTTGAACTGCCGTACAAGACACGCTCCATGCATGAGGTTGTGTTCTCCGACAAGTTACAGGCGAAGAACGGTGTGAAAACGGGCGATATGGGCAAGCGGCTGATCGACTACGGTTTCCATGCCTATACGACGAGCTTTCCCCTGGTCGTGCAGGGCGCGATGATGATTGAGCCAACAGAGTCCGAATCCAAGGAAGAACTGGACCTGCTGGTCGACGCGCTGAAGCAGATTGCCCGCGAGGCGGAGGAGAACCCGGAGCTTGTCATGACCGCCCCACACAACACGCGGCTGCAGCGACTGGATGAGACGACCGCTGCGCGCAAGCCGATTTTGCGCTGGAAGGCTCCCCCGGCGAGCACGCCGGTGCAGCCGGATACCGCCGCGAAGGAGTGGTAGGGACTGTGAAAAGAGGCGCTCCCAACGGAGCGCCTCTTTTCACAGGTCTCGGTAGCCTGTCGGAACGGCTTCAGCGAGCGGCTTTGACTTCAACCCACTCATCCGTCGATTCCCACTTCACATGCAGCTGTGTCGCAGCCCCCGCGGTCTTCTCAAAGGAGAGGCTCATGACCTCCTGCGCGGATGGGAGTTTTTCGGCGTGCATGGGTGTGCGGCCAAGGTCCTGTGATTCGCTGTACTCCGTACCCCATTGGCCGGTCTGCTTGTTTACGATTAACATCCAGGGCGTACCGGAAGCAGCCGGAAGGGTGTAGAGCGTGTACTTACCCGCGGGGACGTGGAGGGTGCCGATGGTCAGGTCAGTTGCCGTGGTGAAACTGGTTGCGGGGTTTGCGCCGGTGCGCCAGACCTGGCCAAAAGGCACAACGTCGCCCATAATCTTGCGGCAGCGGATCGAGGGTGCGTTGTAGTGAATCAGCAGGTCCGCACCATCCAGCTTTACCTCTGCCGTGGCGGCAGGCGAGGCCAGCGGCTTCCCGTTTACGGCCTGGCCATGATCCATCACAGCAGCGGAAGGGCAAGGTGCCGGGGCGGCATGGGCCTGCAGGCAAGGCAGGCTCGTGAAGGCGAGGGCGAGGATGGCGGGGGTAAAACGCGAGCAGGTCATAGCTTCATCATGCTACGCTAACTGTGTGCCGCTGATGTCTATCAGGCGCCCGTAGCTCAGCTGGATAGAGCAACAGCCTCCGAAGCTGTAGGTCAGACGTTCGAATCGTCTCGGGCGCACCATACCTTCTGTTGCGCCGCACAGCAGTCATCCCCAGGCATTTACTGTTACAACAGCCCTGCCGTTCTCGTGCGCGTTCAAGAGCAGGAGCTCCGTGGCGCGCACTGTATCCGTGCGGTCACAACCCATCTGCTTATCGAAGCCGTCATGGAGCAGGATGTTCGCTCCACGACCGCGTCGATCGGCGCGGATCATGCCCTGCTCGATGTGCTTCAGGATGCCGCTCACTCCGATCGACTCCCAGTCATTGCCCTGCACATTCCATTGCACCGGCGTCAAACCCAGCTCACGCGCACAGCGCAGGACGGCGGGGCGACGCGCGCCGAAGGGTGCCCGGAAGTAGCGCACGGGGGCGCCAAGCGCATCCTCAAGCGCAGCATTGCAACCACGTAGCTCCTCAGCGACGAAGCGGATCGGCTTGTTTGCCAGAAATGGATGCGTCATGGTGTGGTTGCCAACCAGGTGGCCCGCTGCATGTACCTGGCGGACAAGATCAGGACGCATGCGGACGAACTTGCCAACCATAAAGAAGGTGGCGCGGATCCCGAAGCGTGCCAGCACTTCGAGCAGCTCTGGTGTGGAGCGATCGTTCGGGCCGTCGTCGTAGGTGAGGGCAAGCTCATTGGGATCATGGCCAGCAACGATGCTGGAGCCGAAAAGCTGCGACTCCGGCCGCATGCCGACACGCGCTACGGCGGCCACGACGCCCATGACTGCTGCCGTGGCGGCGCTGCCGATAACGAATTTTCCGGATAGGCGGGAGATCGTACTCTTCCTCCAGGCCAGCATGCGTGTTCTTATGCCTGTCGCAGCCGAGCCAATACCTCTTCGGCGTGGCCCTGCGGCTTGACGTTCGCGAAGGTGCGGAGGAGGCGACCGTCCGAGCCGATGACGTAGGTCGTGCGTTCGACCCCGGTCACGGGCTTACCGTACATTGTCTTCTGCTTGAGGAGGTCGAAGCGCTGGATGATCTCCTGACCGTTGTCGGCCAGTAAGGTATAGGGCAGATCGTACTTGGTTTTGAATTTCTTTTGCGCCTTTGGCGTGTCGCGCGATATTCCCAGCACAACGGCGCCGGCAGCCTCGAGCTGGGCAAACTGGTCGCGAAAGCCGCAGGCTTCCACGGTGCAACCGGGCGTGTCCGCCTTGGGGTAGAAGAAGAGCACGACGGGCTTGCCGAGAAAGCTGGAAAGCGTAACGGGAAGGCCATCCTGGTCAGGAAGGGTGAAATCTTCAACCAGTTCACCGGTCTGGGGTGCAGGCATGAGTGAGGTCTCCTCTGGTCAAAGCAGACCAGAGAGATAGGATAGCGCGCACAGTCAGCATCCCTGTGCGCGCTTCGCTTTAGCGGCTGGAGAGTAACATGCCCGGGGCGGTTTCTTCGTCCACGATCTCCTGGTCGGTAGATGCGATCGAGCTCGCGAGCGGGAAATAGGCGTTGGCGACGTACTGGCCGAGCATGCGATGCGTGTTGAAGAAGGTTCCATTCATCGCGATGCAGTGCTGACGAAGCCGTGCCCATGCCTTCTTGTCGGCGAACAAAGGCGCGACGCGGCCCTCAAGTTTTGCGTAGAGCGCATCCGCCTCTTTGGCCTCGTCATCAAAGTCCTCGATGGCCCAGCCGGTTATATCTTCAGCGCAACCTTCGATCCACCAGCCGTCCAGGACGCTAAGCGAAGGCACACCGTTGAGGGCAGCCTTCATGCCGCTGGTGCCGGAGGCCTCGTAGGGACGCAAAGGCGTGTTCAGCCAAACGTCCACCCCGCCTGTGAGCTGCTCGCCGAGATCCCAGTCGTAGTTTTCGAGGTAGAGGATGCGCAGCTTGGAATCGTTGAGACGGCCAGCTGCCGAGAAGACATCGCGGATGAGCGCTTTCCCCGCGTTGTCGGCGGGGTGGGCTTTGCCGGCATACAGAATTTGCAGACCACCCATACGTTCCGCGATGGCATGGAGGCGCTCAGCGTCGTGGAATAGCAGGCTGGCTCGCTTGTAGGTCGCGACGCGGCGCGCGAAGCCGAGGGTGAGCACGTCGGGGTTCAATTCGATCCCGGTGCGCTGCTTTACCGTCGCGAACAGGCGCTTCTGCCCCAGTTTGTGGGTATTCTCGATTACGTCAGGATCGATGCCATACACGCTGCGCAGGTACTGATTGTCATGCCGCCAGGAGGGGATCTTCGCGTCAAAAAGGGCTTTGAAGTCCGGAGAGATCCAGGTTCCGGCGTGCACGCCGTTGGTGATGGAATGCACCTGGTAATCAGGGAACATGCCCTGGGAGACGAACCCGTGCTGCATCGCCACGCCGTTGACGTAACGGCAGAAGCGAAGCGCGAGGTAGGTCATGTTCATGAGGCCGTTGTGCAGGCAGCCGAAGCGCTCGATACAGGAGGCGCGCTCATGGCCGAGGACGCGGTACATCTGATCCAGGCCAAACTGATCGTGACCGGCTGGCACTGGCGTGTGGGTTGTAAACACGCAGTGCTCCCGTACGAAGGCCGCATCGCTCTCCTTCGCATCGCGCAGCGGAACGCCCGCGAGGTGGTCTTCGAGCAGGCCGATCGTCAGCAGGGCAGCGTGGCCCTCATTCATGTGGCATACCTGCGGGCGTACGCCAAGGGCGTGCAGCAAATGGACGCCGCCGAGGCCGAGAACGGCCTCCTGACAGAGCCGGTAATACGTATCGCCACCGTAGAGATGATTGGTGAGCTTGCGATCCCACGGATCGTTGCCTTCGACATCGGTATCGAGCAGGAAGACAGGCAGAATATGACCGGTGACACCGACCACGTCGAACCGCCAAGCGCGGATGGTGATGTCACGGCCCTGCAGCATAATGGTGACGGTGGTCGCAGCCTCGGGGAGCCGCGTCTCCGGGAACCATGGCACGTCTGACTCGGTCTGCTGACCGTGCTCGTCCAGGTGCTGCCGGAAATAGCCGCAGCGATGAGCCAGAGAAACAGCCACCATGGGGGCGCCAGTGTCGGCGGCGGAACGCAGTGTGTCGCCCGCCAGCATGCCGAGCCCGCCCGAGTACGTGGGCAGGTCCTTGCTGAGAGCTATCTCCATTGAGAAATACGCGACCGTACGTTCGGAAAGGTCGATGCCGGGGGCCTGGGGAGCGCGAACAAGAGTCATGCGAAAGATTCCTTCATGCCGAGACCCGAACGAGGCGTCCGGGGGAGCTTGAGATGGTTCCTCGAACAAATCGCCGGAATATCCCGACGAGTGTGGGGCGTTCGCTGAGACTGAGTTGCGTCTTCTGCAAATAGTTTACCAAACGGCAAATACCGAGCAGGCTTACGTGGCCCATCAACGACACTCCAAGACGCTAATAGTTCGGGGCGACGCTGTCTCTAGACCTTCCGTGTTACGAAGTTTTGCATCCGGACTGCCGACGAACTCTAAGCGGTTTTGAAACCGAATTTCATCGCCAGCCCGAGGGCCACGGCCAGGATCAAGGCAAGCGTCGTGAGGCCTCCCGGGCCGCGCATCCGCTTGCGCGCCGCCTCAATCAGCAGGATGACGAGATACACCGCCAGCAGGAGGAACAAGCCATTTAAGACAAAGAAACGATGGGGGCCCGTCTGTACCTGCCACATCGGCATGGACGTGAAGATGGGTAAAAAGGAACCCAGCCCGAAGACGAGCAAAAACAGAAGCGTTTGCACGACAACGAGTACTGCCTTCACCATGTCTGTTCTCCTCGGTTTGTCTGCCGTGCCCGCAGTGTATCGCGGGGGGACAAGCCCCCGTGGAGGCAGGCCTTATCGTAGCGCCGCCCTGGCTTCGAACACCGTAAAGCGACGTTCCAGCTCCCACTGCAACGCGGCGCGATGGTTGCTGTTCAGAAAGGCCGCACAACTGCCTTGGGGTGCCGCCTCACCACTGGCCGGCTCATGACACGAGGCGTTCATGCGGGTAAACACGTCTGTTGCAGCCCACAGGCTCTCGCCGGGCAGGAAGCTGTGCTCCAGGGCGGATCGGGCGGAGCGCTTGAGGTCGACGTAGGTGAGGTTCTGCTCCTCGGCGCCCTTTACGTACTCATGGGTGAGATCGATACGGCTGACGCCTTCGTCATCCGTCGCGAGGGTAATCGGTACATGGGCGGCACGGTAGGCTGCCAGGGGGTGATCCGTGTGACTTTGGCCGAGAATAACGTCGTTCGAGGTGAGGTTGACCTCGATGGCAATGTGCCTGGCGGCCATCTCGGCGAGCAGGCCGTTCGGGTCGGTCTCGTAGAGAACGTCCATGCCATGACCGATGCGTTCCGCATGACCGAGTTCAACGGCTTCGCGAATGTGGAAGCTGAGGCCGTCGGGAGGCACCATGCCGAAGGCCAGTTCGCCAGCGTGCAGCGAGATGTGCACCTTGGGGTAGACCGAGTGGAGGTAATCGAGCATGAGCATCTGCAGGTGGTAGTCGGCCATGCTGACCCGGCCATCTTCGGGCATGACGAAATTAATGCCGACGACCTGTGAACCTAGGGGAGAGCCGGTGTCGAGCTCGGCTTGCGCGACTTCGAACCCGAGCAGCGTCTGCGCAAAAACCTGCTGCGGTGGAAAGCCGCGCAGGACCTGGTAAAGGAAGCGGATCTCTACGTCGCAGGGCGTTCTCTGTGCATGCACATCAACTGCCTGAGAAGAGGAAGGTATGGCCGCGTTGCAGCGTTCAAGCTCAGCCCGCTTGTTGAGCGCGTCCTGAAATTCTTTGCGGTCCGTCGCGACCTCCGCGCGCAGGCCCGCAGCAAGCAGTCGCTCACGCAGGGACCCGAGCTCCGACTTGTAGCTCGTCTCGGTGATACCCATGGGCCAGCCGAGCTTGTAGCCGAGAGTCGCGGCCCCTGTGAACGTGGGCGTGTTCATGATCTCGAGGTATTGCTCGTTCTGCGCGGCGGCGCGGGTAGCGACCTCATCCAGCCACTCGCCCGCGTAACCCTTGAGACCGCCGAAACGATCGAAAGTGGCAAAAAATTGGTCATGGCCGTCGATGCCCTCAGTGGGCACGAAGGCCCGCATGGAAAAGCTGTCGACGAGATCGTCATAGAGGGGCTGACGTTTAAGCGCGTCAGCTGCAGGAACGTCACCGGGGCCGCAGTTTCCGCCTTTACCGTCCACCGGCGGGACAAGGCGGACGGCACTCTCTCCTTCGGGAACGACGGGGGTGCCGCGGTCGACCGGAGCGACGCACAGGCCCCCCCCAATTGCTTCGGCGATAAAGGTCTCCGCGTACACCGCCCCGGAGAGATGCATGTGCAGATCACCGCCCTTGGGCATGAGCTTGAGAAAGGCGTAAAGCTCGGGCTTGCCGAGAGCCTTTGCGGCCTTGAAGGCCTCGCTCGCGCGTGCTTCGCCCGGAGAAAGCGCTGGGGCGTGCGCCGTAGACCTATCTCCCGGAACCACCGTCTGCGCACCGGGGCATGGGGCAAAGCTTGATGAGGCGAGGAGGGCGAGGAGGACACAGCGACGCAGCATGGGACAATTCTCGTGGGAAGAGGGATGCCTCAGCATAACCGGCGCTGTGAGAGCGTTTTCGGATGGGACGCCCCCATTGGCGATGCCGCGCGATGCCGCGCTTTGCCGCGGTGGGCTGAGTTGCTATACTGGCCGAGTCGTTCTCGAAGGCCCCCGCAGAGTGAACGTGCGGCGTGGCTGCTCCCCTCCCCTCCAGGCAGGTGAAATCGAAACGTGGATCGTCCCCGCTCCCCTGCGGGTTCGATCACTTCCTTCGCGGAAGGCCAGATAGCTCAGTGGTAGAGCGCGGCCCTGAAAAGGCCGGCGTCGGCGGTTCGATCCCGTCTCTGGCCACCACCCTTCTACACCCTCCGTACCCCTCAAGGGGTTACTGATGCCCGCGGTTACCCTACATAGAACGCCCGGTCCTTTCTGTCGGGCAGTGCCTATGCCGGCTTCCCAGCGGCAGGAGCCAACATCCCAGTTCAGTCTGCCCGCCAAGGTGCCCCTGGCGGGACGGAGATGCCGATTCATGTGGAGATCCGCCAAGCTGCCGCGTCAGCAATCCCCTGTTCCCCCGTCCGTGAGCGCCGAAGCTCTCCAGGAGATCAAGCCCACTGTGACTGAGGCTCCTGACCCCGTGTCCCTGTCCCGCAATGCGCCGGATGGCCAGCAGTTGCTGGAGGAGTTGCGGGGGCAGCCAGGCTTTGGCGTCGTGATGACTTCTTCCGAGGCGCCAGACAACGTGCCGCAGAGTCTGGGCCAACGACTGAACCATGAGCTGGATCTGGCCGTGCGACGGGAGCGACAGGTGCTGGAACTGATTGATCTGGCCAACCGCCCGGCGCGGGAACTGACGCCGGACCAGTTTCGCCGACTGCTGGAAGCGATGTCCTAGCGGCTTCTCCGAACTGCTCTACCGGGGGAAGGCTACTGCCGGGAGATCGCGCCGTAGTCAGGGACGTGCGGCGTCATGCGGTGCAACATAAACTCCTGAATGAGGCCACCGGCCGCCCCCAGGGCCGTGGTTACCAGAGAGTTTTCGAGCGTGAGACTAGCTCCGTGACGATTGCTGGCAGGGTAGTAGAGGTTTGAGATGCTTGCCGAGCCGATGTTGCCGAGCAAATTGGAGTAGTTGGCTTGCCAGCGCCCGTTGTCGCCTTTGCAGATCACGCTGGTCGCCAGAGCGTAGAGAAACCGTGCGCGCAGGGTGCCGGTCCCTTTCACAAAGTAGCGGGGATCCTGGTGAAAGAGGGCGGGAAACACGGCCTGCCCGAGCAGCGTGCTGGAAAAGCCATCGGTGTAGATCGCGCCGAGCCGCTTGCTGTAGCCGCGCGCGCCCTGCCCATAGCCGCTGAAGCTGTTTTCGGCCTGCTCCGTGCCTGCGATAAAACCGGCCATGCCGAAGGCCACCGGATCCACCGAGAACCGCCAGGCCAGGGAGTACTTCTGTCGCGCGGAGAGTGGTTCCGCGTTCCAGATGTAGGAGGCGTAGAAATTCGGAAAGATCCCCAGGACACGCTGCTTTTCTTCCAAACCCAACTGCGCGGCGGCGATCTCCGTACGGGAGGCGGAGACCTCAATTTCAGTGGCGACGGCGTTGATGGGCAGGGCGATCTCCGGGAGAGCAAGGCTTTGCCCCTCCGCCAGCGTACCCAGGGCCATCCAGGGCTTGAAACCGGTGGCACTTACGGTGAGACGGTAAGGGCCTTCCGGGATAGCGGTGAAGGTGAACGCACCCTCGGCAGAAGCTACCGTCGTGCGCGTCTGCGCGAGCCCCGCGCCTTCGAGGGTCACGGTGGCCCCGGGAACGATGTCGCCATCCGGGTCGGCGACGATGCCGTGAATTTCACCTGAGGGCTTTGCAGCGGCCGCGACCGGCGGCGCAGGTGCAATGGAGGACGCGCTGTCCGTGGCCGTACGTACGTCAGTCGCCGTAAGGGGCGTAGCCTCTCGCTGGGCGATGGCGAAGGGCGAGAAGAGCCCCGAGAGCAGGCCGCACGTGAAGGCATAGCCGAGGGTGCGCGCTGCCTTGGACGGCTGCTGTGTGCTGGATTGAAACATGGACCACCATTCGCGTAGCCAGTGCATTGAGGCATTGGGCATGTGTAAGCAGAATGACGGTGGACGACCGGGGACGAACATCCCTCAAGTTGGGGATGTTTGTACAGGAAAAGCGACGGCGCGATCCCCCACGCTGTTCGAGTTCCAAAATGGGAAAGTCATGTCTCAGAGTCGAGGCGTCTCACCGGGCCGCCCCGCCGTCGCCTACTGCGAGACGGGGATGTGCAGGTCCTTGTGAATGGTGAACTCACCGATCAGGGGAAGGGTTGCGGAGCTGTCGCCCACACGGAGGTTGTAGGCTCCGGCGGTGGCGCGCCACTCCCCGGCCTCGGTGTCATAAAAGGCGAAGTCGCGGGGTCGAAGTTCGAGCTTAAGGGTGCGGCTTCCACCAGGCGGCAGCGAGACACGGTCAAAGCCCTTCAGCTCTTTTTCGGGTCGGTCGACCTTCGACGTTCCTGGCGAGACATAGAGCTGCGCGACCGTGGCACCGGCGACGGCACCGGTATTCCTGATGGTGAAGCTTACCGTCGCATGGCCCGGGGCGCCGGGCGTAACCTGCAACCCGGAGTAGGCGAAGCTGGTATAGGAGAGGCCATAGCCAAAGGGAAACAGAGGCTGGCGGTGCAGGTGATCGTAGCCGCGATAGCCGACGTAGATGCCTTCTTTATAGTCAATGTCAAGCTTGCCGGGAGCCGGGTAATAGTTCTCGTAGCTTGGGTTATCAGCGAGTTTCGCCTCCCAGGAGATGGGTAGATGGCCGGAGGGGTCGGCGTCCCCGAAGAGCAGGTCCGCGATCGCCGTGCCGCCGTCCTCGCCGGGGTACCAGGACTGCAGAATGGCACCGACCTGGTCTTTCCAGGGAGTTATGTCGACGCTGCCGCCGGCATTGAGGACGACGACGGTCTTCTTGCCCGTCTGCCGGTCGAGGGCCGCCAGTTGCTCGATCAATTCATCCTGACCCAGGGGCAGATCGAAGCCGCGATCGCCGCCCTCGGTCTCCTGGCTGTTGTTGAAGCCCACGGACAGGACGACCGCGTCGGCTTTGCGGGCGACCTCGAGGGTCTGCGGATCCACAAGCGTACTGACCGGGGCGATGCCGACCAGCAGCGAAAAGCGCAGCCCGCCGGTACGACCACCGCCGAGCAATTCCAGCGTCACCTTGTGGGCGCCCTTGGTGAGGGATAGCCGGGTCTGGCTGAGGATCTGCTTGGGGATGACGGAGTTGTCGAAGACGAGCTTATCGTCCACGAGCAGGCGAAACGGACGCTCGGTCTGCACGAAGAAGAGGTGCGGTTCGGCGTTCGCGGCGGTGTAGTAGCCGGTAAAGCGATCGGAGGTGGGCTTCTGCGAGTAGATGGAGGTGCTGAGGGTGGAGTGCAGCGCGAGCGCCTCCTGCTCCTCCGGCTCGCGACGCGTGGTGCCGGCGAGGGTCATGGCTGCATCGACGGAGGTGGAGGTGGCACTGCCTTCGAGCTTGCCGTTGTCGAAGAAGTCATGCTGCACGCCCGCCGTCTTGCCGTTCGCATCGGTGCTGAAGTGCGTGAGGCGGGCCAGCTGAACGCCGGTGTAGAGACCGCGGGAGTAGAGGACCTCGGCGCTGCCGGCGAGCTTGTTGGAGAGGCCCACGAGCAGGCTCTGCGGAGCGAAGCTGACGACTTCGCCGCTGCCGCCGCCGGTGGTCTGCGTGAGGGCGGCGTTGGGGCCGATCAGGGCCAGGCGCTTGATCTGTGACTTGTTGAAGGGCAGCGTCCCCTGCGTGTTCGTCAGCAGCACCGTCCCCTCGAGTACGGCCTGGTGCGAGACGGCTTTGCCCTGCAGGTTGTAGCGAGGGATGGTTGGGTCAAACTGCGGGTGGTCGAGCCAACCGAAGTCGACGGCGACGCGCAGAATGCGGCGCACCTTGTCGTCGAGGGTGGCTGTCGTGATCGCGCCACTCGCCAGGGCTGCGTGGAGCTTCTCGCGGCTGAAATACAGCGAGAACGGCATCTCCAGATCGAGTCCGCCGTTGAACGCGGCGACGGAATCGTAGACCGCGTTCCAGTCCGACATGGTGATGCCGTTGAAACCCCAGTCACGCTTGGCCGTGTCCACGTTCAGCGGCTTGTTCTCCGTCATGTGCGCGCCGTTTGAGAGGTTGTAGGCGTCCATGATGGCGCCCACGTGGGCCTGCTTCACGGAGGCTTCAAAGGCAGGCTCGTAGATCTCGCGCAGGGCACGCTGGCCGATGACGGAATTGGTCGTGTGACGGCCGTACTCGGAGTTGTTGCCCAGGTAGTGCTTCACTGTGGCGGAGACGCCGGTGGTTTGCACGCCTTCGATGTAACCCACGGCCATCGCGCTGGCGAGATAGGGATCTTCGCCGAAATATTCGAAGTTGCGACCGTTCGTGGGCGCGCGATAGATGTTGACGCCCGGCCCCAGCAGAAAGCTTGCCCCGCGGGAGCGCGAATCACGGCCAAGCTGCACGCCGATATCGCGCGCCAGGGTGCGATCCCAGGAGGCGGCCAGGCCGATGCCGCCGGCGTAAGCGATTGTGGGTGCCGGAATGTGGGCGCCAACGGGGCCGTCGGCCATCTGGAAGCCGGGGATGCCGAGGCGCTCCACGGCGTGCATGCGGAAGGGGTTTTGGCCGCCGATCAGGTCGATTTTCTCGTCGAGGGTCATCTTGCCGAGCAACGCCTTCACACGCGCTTCGACGACGGGGTCGAGCTGGCCGGCAACGGGCCCGGCGACTGCTGGCGCCCCGGCTTGCGCAGGGATCCGGGAAGGGGAGAGCGCCAGGGCAGACAGCAGCAGCAGCAACGGTTTCGTGTTCATCGGACCTCATCGTCTAGCTTCAACGAGCGAGGCTATCAGGACACTGCGAGAACAGGCCAGGGAGGCGTGAGTACACAGCCCCGCTTTCTCCGGGTAGACTTCGTGGGACGATCTTCTGTTGACGGAGTTCCCTTGCCTGCCTTCTTTTCCCAACGAATGAACTTCTTCCCCGGCCGGATCGCCCTCGCGGCGACGGTGCTGGCGATGGTTTCTGCCACGGGCCGCGCGCAAACGTACGCGCACCCGTTTCTCAACCCGCAACTGCCTGCCGAGCAACGGATCAGCGACATGCTCTCGCTGATGACCCCGGAGGAGAAGATCGCCTGCCTGGGCGTGCAGACGGGCGTGCCGCGGCTCGGGATCCCGAGCTATGGGGGTGCCGAGGGTCTGCACGGTGTGGTGCAGCGCGATGGCAAGGGTGACGGCAAGAGCGATGGCCCACCGGTTTCGACCACGCAGTTCCCGCAGCCGCCCGGGATGGGCGAGACGTGGGACCCGGCGCTGGTGCAGGCGGCCGGCGCGGTCCAGGGCCGCGATGCGCGCTACCTCTCGGAGGTGCCGTCGTACAACCGCCATATCCTGATGACCTGGGGGCCGCAGGCTGACCTTGCCCGAGATCCACGCTGGGGCCGCAGCGAAGAGGTCTATGGGGAAGATCCGTTCTTCAACGGAACGATGGCGGTCTCGTTCATCCACGGCCTGCAGGGCAATGACCCGCACTACTGGCAGGCCGCGTCGCTGATGAAGCACTTTCTGGCCAATGAGAACGAGGATGACCGCGGGAAGTCCAACGCCCTCTTCGATCAACGGCTGTTTTGGGAGTACTACTCGGTTCCCTTTCGCATGGGGTTTCTGGAGGGTGGCGGAAAGGCCGTAATGGCCTCTTACAACTCGTGGAACGGCACGCCTATGGCACTAAACCCGGTACTGAAGAGCGTGGTGGTGAACCAGTGGGGTGCCGATGTGCTCTCCAGCGATGGCGGTGCGGTAAAGAATCTGGTGAACCTGTATAAGCTGTTCCCCGATCAGAAAGCAGCCGTGGTGGCGTGTCTGAAATCGGGCATCAACCAATTTCTGGACCAGTACAAGACAGAGACAACGGCAGCCCTGAAGGAAGGGCTGGTGAGTGAGGGGGAGATCGATGCACTACTACGGCCGAAGTTCCGCATCACGCTGAAGCTTGGGCTACTGGATCCGCCGTCTATGGTGCCGTACACGGCCGTGGGGAATGGGCCGTTGCCGTGGGAGTCGCCGGAAGAGCTTGCCACGTCGAAGAAGATGGCGCTGGAATCTGTGGTGCTGCTGAAGAACGCGAACGGCTTTCTGCCCCTGAAAAAAGAGGCGATGAAGTCCATCGCCGTTGTGGGCCCGCTGGCCAACGTCGTGCATTGGGACTGGTACGCCGGACAGCTGCCGTATGCGATCACGCCCGTGGATGGAATCAAGGCCGCGGTGGGTTCCGCCGTGCAGGTAAACGCGCCGATGGACGCGAGTCTGGAGGCAGCGGTTGCTGCGGCGAAGGCCTCCGATGTGGCCGTGGTGGTGGTAGGGAACGATCCCACCTGCGGACCGAACGAAGGCCATGAGTTCCATCCCGACACCTCGACGACACCCTGCGCGGTGAAGAGCGATGGACGGGAAGGGCGCGATCGGCAGAGCATCACGCTGGAGCAGGAAGAGCTGGTGAAGGCGGTGTATGCCGCGAACCCGAAGACTGTGATGATTCTGGTCTCGAGCTTTCCGTTTGCCATCAACTGGTCGCAGGCCACCCTGCCCGCGATCCTGCATATGGCGCACGACTCGCAGGATGAAGGTACAGCCCTGGCCGCGGTGCTATTTGGGGACTACAACCCCGGTGGGCACCTGGTCACAACCTGGCCGCGATCGCTCGATCAGCTGCCGCCGATGATGGATTACGACATCCGCCATGGCCACACCTACATGTACTTCAAAGGGGACCCGCTGTACCCGTTTGGCTACGGGTTGAGTTACACGAACTTCAAGTTCGATCATCTGCGTGTCAGCGCGAAGAGCATCGCCAAGGATGGCACCGTGACAGTGTCAGTCGATGTGAGGAACGTGGGTGAGCGCGCCGGGGATGCGGTGGTGCAGATGTATGTGGCGCATCCGAAGTCCAAGGTCGAACGCCCTCGCGAGCAGTTGAAGGGATTTCAACGGGTAACGATAGAGGCCGGGACGACGAAGACGGTACAGATTCCGCTGCGCGCGTCATCTTTGGCCTATTGGAACGAGGCTCACAGTCGGCTTGAAGTTGAGGCAGAGCCGGTTGAGGTGATGATCGGCGACTCTTCGGCAGGTAAGAAGCTGACGGCCTCGGTTAAGGTGCAGTAGTTGAGTGATATTCACGTTTGGAAGAGGATTTAAGTATGGGAGCTTTGCCGTCATTCAGGTTGGATGGGCAGGTAGCGCTGGTCACGGGAGCCGCGCGTGGGCTGGGCCGTGCCATCGCGTTGGCACTGGCCGAGGCCGGTGCCTCGGTCGCCGTGGGCCTGCGTGACAAGGCGCAGGACGCGGGAGTTGTGGCTGAGCTCCAGAAGCTGGGCAGCCATGCACTTCCCGTGCAGATGGACATCGCTGATTTAGACCAGGTGCGCCGTGGCATGGATGAGGTGATGGCGCACTTCGGCCGCTTCGATCTGCTGGTGAACAACACGGGCGTGGCACCAGTAAACCTGGCGCTGGATGTGACCGAGGCAGATTTCGACCGCACACTGAATATCAACCTGAAGGGCACGTTCTTCGCCTGTCAGGCTGCGGCGAAGATCATGAAGGAGCATGGTGGCGGGCGCATCGTCAATATGAGCTCACAGGCCGGCTTTGTGGCGCTGCCCACGGAATCGGTGTACTGCATGAGCAAGGCCGGCATCGCGCACCTGACCAAGTGCCTGGCCGTCGAGTGGGGACAGTACGGCATCAACGTCAATGGGGTAGCACCCACGTTCATTCATACACCGGGAACGGAGCCGGCCCTGTCCGATGCTGCATTTTTCGCAGACACGGTCAACAAGGTTGCGGCTCTACACCGCATCGGCGAACCTTCCGAGGTGGCGGGCGCTGTTGTCTTTCTGGCTTCGCCCGCGGCCTCGTTGATTACGGGACACACGATGTTGATTGATGGTGGATGGACCGCTGTTTGAGCGCTGGCTTTGAGATGGGAGTGTTGCCAAGTGAGTATCGAAAAGCTGACGTACATGGGGCTGCCGGGTTGCATCAAGTTATCGAATGGCAACGTGGATTTAATCGCCACTACTGCGGTAGGGCCACGCGTTCTCTTCTACGGGCCGACCGGCGGTGCCAATGTCTTTGGGCATTTTCCGGACGCCTCCAAGGAGACCGCCCTGGGCACCTGGAGACCCTATGGAGGGCATCGGTTGTGGGTGTGGCCGGAGGTGTTTCCGGCTACCTATGCGCCGGACAACGACCCAGTCTCCTGTACCGCGGAAGGCGAGTTGGGCCTGGTGCTGAAACAGCCAGTTGATAAGGCCGGTATGGAAAAAACCATCCGCCTGACCTTGGCGGGGAACGGTACAGGGGTACGGGTGGAACAGACCGTAACGAACCACAATCTTTGGCCGATCGACATTGCCCCCTGGGCCATCAGCATCGTTGCCGGTGGCACGTCGATTCTGCCGCGCGTGCCGTTCCAGTCGCATGATGACTACGTACCCGTGACACAGCCACTGGCCCTGTGCGCCTTTACGGATCTGCAGGACCCACGCTTCACGTTAGGGCTGAAGTACATCCTGCTGCGCTGCGATCCGACGCGTACGGATTCTCAAAAGCTCGGACTGCGCAATAAGCAGAACTGGTGTGCGCACGCCGTGAACGATCTTCTGTTTGTAAAGCGCTTCACGCATGACGAGCGCGCCAGCTACCCGGACTATGAGGTCAACACCGAGGTATATACAGAGGGGCACTTTCAGGAGCTTGAATTGCTGGGACCACATCGCGTCGTAGCCACTGGCGAGTCTTTGACGCTAGTCGAAGAGTGGAGCGTGTTCGACGGCGTGGGACTGCCGGACGCCACGACCGATGTCCAAGCACTCGATCGAGTGCTGACGCCGCTTCTTGCCTCGCTCGCGTAGCGAGAAGCCGGCACAGAATCTTTGCCGTGCTTCACCGGAGTAAACGGAAAGCGGATAGTAGCAACCCCCAGTGCTCTGCGAGACGAGAGCCTCGGTAGGATAGGTGCAAGCGCAATGGCTTTGCCGTCGATCGCGCAGCGAGCCACACCGCAAGCGGAATAGTCGCGCAAGCGCGCCACGAAACAGGCTGTGACACACAGGGCAGGGTTGCAATTGTGATCGAAGCGACACGGGGTTTCGGAAGACCCTCCGAATCGCAGTACCGCACGGCATCGCGCCTGATCATTACGATCTGCGTGGCCGTGATTACGGTCGGGGTTCTTGACCTGGTGGGCTGGTGGCTGCACATGCCTCGTCTGGTAGGCCTGTTTGCGGGTTACGCCACGATGAAGCCCAACACGGCGCTGCTGGTCTTTCTTCTGGCCTGTTCAGTCCTGGCAACCAGGCGCGGCGGCAGATTTGCCGGCGCAAGCCATCTCCTTTGCGGGCTCGCCGTGGTGCTTTGCATGGCAACGCTTTTGGAGTACAGCACGGGCCGCAACTTCGGCATCGACACGTTGTTGGCCAACGTGCCACAACAGGCTTCGGGCGATCCTACGGGCCGGATGGCTCTTGGCACGGCGCTCGACGGTGCCCTACTAGGTGGCGGTTTGCTGGTGCTGGACCTGCTTCCAGTATTCGGTTCCTTGATGACGGGCTCCGCCCTGCTGATCTCCCTTTCCGCGCTGATCGGGGTACTTTTCGGTGCGGGTCCTCTGCTGGGTGTGCCGTTGTTGCGATCCATGGCGGTGCGCACCGGAGGCAGCCTCTTCTGCCTTTCTCTCGCGTTCTTTCTTCTGCGCCCTGAGCGGGAACCCACGCGCTCTCTGCTGCACACCGTGCGCTTCCACCGAACAGGTATCTGGTTCCTGGTGGCAACGTGCACACTACCCTTAGTGCTGGGCCTGCCCATCGCCACGCTCTACCGCACCGGCAGGTTTGACGCTGCGTTCTCCTTCGCGTCGCTGGTTGTGCTGCTGATCGCAACCCAAGCATTACTTGTGTCCAGAAACAGTTACTCCCTTCAGGTGCTCGAGGTGAGGCGCGAAGGGGCCGAAGCGGAGCGCGCCCGCATCGCCGAGCAGAATGCCGAGCAGTACATGGAACTGGAGCGCAGCGAGCGAAGGGCAGCGGAGAGCGAGGCGCAGTATCGCCTGATCACCGACGCCTTACCCGCGTACATCGCGTACCTTGATCCCGAACTGCGCTACCGACACATCAACCGAACGTATGAGCAATGGTTCGGCCATCCGGCGAAGGAGATCGAGGGCAGAACCGTGAATGAGGTCCTGGGGGACTCAGCAGCCGACGTGATGGGGCATCTGCAGGCTGCCCTCGGTGGCAAACGGCAGACCTTTGAAACACGACTCACGCTGGGCGGCCAGGCGCGCACGTTGAGCCTGTCGCACATCCCGGAGATAGCGCCGGATGGTACGGTGCTCGGCGTCGTGGTGCACGGGCACGACATCACCGCGCGCAAGGAGGCGGAGGCCGCGCTACGTGAAAGTGAAGAGAGGTTCCGAGTACTCAGCGAGCACAGTCCGCTTGGGATCTACCAGACGGATCTTCAAGGCCGTGTGACCTACGTCAACTCCCAGGTCGCGCGTACGTTCAACCGCCCGCAGGAGCAACTGCTGCGCGATGGCTGGCTCCGGTTTGTGCACGAAGAGGATGCCGAACGCGTTCGCGACACCTGGTTTCGGGCAGTGACAGAACACAGCACGTACGACGCGGAGTACCGCATTGCGTTGGAGGATGGGCAGATTCGCCATGTGCATGGCCGTGGAACCATCCTGCTGGACGAAGCCGGCGAGCCCAGCAGCGTGGTCGGCACGTTGGATGATGTGACGGCGCGCAAGCTGGCCGAACAGGCGCTGCGCCAGACAGAGAAGCTTACGGCCGTGGGGCGCTTGGCAAGCTCGATCGCGCACGAGATCAACAATCCGCTGGAGGCAGTCACCAATTTGGTTTACCTGGCGCGCACCAGTTCGGAGGTCTCAGAGATATACAGCTTCCTTGACGCAGCGGAAGGTGAGTTGCGCCGTGTCTCCGCCATCGCGAGCCAGACCCTGCGTTTTCACAAGCAGGCAACCAGACCCATCGCCGTGGAAGCCTCTGAAATGCTGGACAACGTGCTGGCAATCTACGGCAGCCGCATCGACAACGCGCATATCCAGGTTACGCAACAACACGAGCGCAGCTGCTCGGTAATTTGTCTTGATGGCGAGATCCGGCAGGTTCTCAACAATCTTGTGGGCAACGCGATTGATGCCATGGCGCGCTCGGGCGGACGCTTGCTGCTGCGCAGTCGCGCAGTCCGTCGCGTGGCCGGGGGAGAGCAAGGCACCATCATTACGATCGCGGACACAGGCACCGGCATGGATGCCAAGACCCTGCGTAATCTCTACGAGCCCTTCTACACCACCAAGGGCATGAACGGTACAGGCCTGGGGCTTTGGGTCAGCAAAGAGATCGTCGATCGGCACCAGGGCTGGATTCGCGTGCGCAGCTCGCAAAAGGCAACGAGCCATGGCACGGTATTTCGCCTTTTCCTTCCCTGTGAATTCAAGATCAGCTAGACCGAACGCAGCTTAGCGGATCGACATCTTGGCCGTGAGCGGCAGATCCTGGGAAGAGCTGCCCGCCGTGACCGTGTACTCACCCGGCTGCCACATCCAGCTCTCTTTCTTGTCATCCCAGCTTGCAAGCGCAAGCGATTCCATAGGGATGGTTAAAGTCTTGCTCTGACCTGGAGCGAGGGCAACGCGCTGCCAGCCCGCAAGACGACGGAAATGCTCGCCGGCGACACTGGGCAGCTGCACGTAGACCTCCGCGATCTCCGTGCCGGCACGCGATCCGGTGTTGGATACGGTCACCGTGGCCGCCCGTTGCGCGCCGTCTACGTGCAAATCGGCGTACTTGTAGGTCGTATAAGAGAGACCGAAGCCGAAGGGAAATAGGGGGTGTTTGTTCTCCGACTCAAACCACTTGTAGCCGAAGCGCACGCCCTCCGTAAGGTCGGCGGGAAACGTGGTCTTCTTCTCTTCGGCCACCCAGTGCTCGGGCAGACCACCGTTCGCCGGGGTGTTGTAGGTCATGCCGAAGACGCGAGCGTGGGGCAGATCGGCCTCGGTCTTGGCGAAGGTGATGGGCAGCTTAGCTGAAGGGTTCACCGTGCCGAAGAGCAGATTTGCGATGGCCTGCCCACCGGCGATACCGGGGTACCACGCTTCCAGAACGCCGCCTACGTTGTCGACCCAGGGCATGCTGACCGGAT
This sequence comes from uncultured Acidobacteriaceae bacterium, assembly GCA_964242225.1. Taxonomy (GTDB): domain Bacteria; phylum Acidobacteriota; class Terriglobia; order Terriglobales; family Acidobacteriaceae; genus Granulicella. The sequence goes on along the minus strand of CAXTAE010000001.1, from coordinate 557,102 downwards.
TGCCCGTGACGAGTACGACGATCGTCTTCGGATTGGCCTTTGCAACAGCGGCGATGAGTGCATCCTGATTGTTCGGCAGCGCCAGGGTGGGCGCGTCTCCGCCTTCGCTCATGTACTGGTCGGCAAACACGATGGCGACGTCGCTCTTGGCGGCCAGTGCAGCCGCAGCGGACGTGTCCGTTCCAGAAGCGAACTCGACATTCGCGTTCGGGGCGTGTTCGCGGATGTACTTCAACGGTGCGGAGGGAAAGTACACGGCCTCGCCCCATTTTGTCTGCTTGCCGGGCGAGATGGCGTTGCCCCCGGGCGCATCCACCTGAGCGGAGCCACCGCCGCTCATGACGCCCACGTCCGCGTGCGCGCCAATCACCGCAATGGAGCGGAGCGTCGACGCGTTCAGCGGCAGTAAATCGCTTTGATTGCGCAGGAGCACGAGGCTTTCTTCAGCGATATGCTGCGCGTCCTCACGTCCCTTGAAAGGATCGACGACGAGGCGCGGCATCGTCGGGTGATCCATCACGCCAGCGGCAAACATCGAGCGCAGCAGGCGGTGCACCATGTCATCCAGACGCGCCTGGGGTACCTGCCCGCCGCTGACAGCGTCCATCAGCGGCTTGCCGAAATACTCGTCGCCGGGCTGTTGTTCATCGAGGCCGGCAAGCGCGGCTTTCACCGTGGTGTGTGTGGCTTCCCAGTCGGAGACGACAAAGCCCGGGTAGTGCCACTCGCCCTTCAGCACCTTGTTGAGCAGGTAGTCGTTTTCGCAGCTCCAGTCGCCGTTGACCTTGTTGTAGGAGCACATCACGGACGATGGATGGCCGATGCGGATGCCGATCTCAAAGGCCAGCAGGTCGCTCTCGTGCATGGCCTTGTGACCGAGTTGCACGTCCACGACTGTGCGGCCGGTCTCCTGATCGTTAAGGGCGTAGTGCTTGATGTCGCCCATGATGTTATTGCTTTCGAGGCCTTTGATCAGGTTGCCGACGGTGGTGCCGGCGAGCACCGGATCTTCGCCGGGGTACTCGAAGAGACGGCCGTTGCGCGGGTCGCGCGCGAGATCGACGCCGCCCCCGATGGACTGGTTGTAGCCCTGCGCCCGCAGCTCGCGACCGATGACATCACCGTAGAGCGCGGAGGCTTCCGGATCCCAGCTGGCCGCTGCCCCCAGAACGCTGGGCAGCAGCGTGGCGTAGCGGCCATACTTGGCGGCCATACGAGCGCCTACGGCGGAGTCGGCCTGCTGCACGGAAGGGATGCCAAGGCGGTCGATGCCGAGCACCTCACCGGCACCGCCGTTGTTGTCCGCGGGCACGGGTGCACCTTCACGAAGCGGGCCCCAGCCGATGCCGTGCACCAGCTGAATCTTCTCCGGCATCGTGAGCTCTTTGAGCACCAGGTCGGCACGCTGATCGGGGCTGAGCGATGTGTTCATCCAGGGGCGGTCGGCTCTTTCTGCCGGGCTCTGCGCAGAGCCAAAGGTGGCTACGCAGAGCAGACAAGCAGCGAGGAAGAGAGGCGCGACGAACGACTTGCAAAACATGGGTGCTCCGGTAACTCTGGAAGAGATCTGAGGGAACTGGATAGAGAACGGCATCTTGGTATATCGCGCCGTGTACGGCATTGGCAACCGAACTGCACGCGTCTGCGGACCTGCCTAGCCCAAACGAAGCAACAACTCGGCTTCGTCGATGATCTCCACACCAAGTGTGCGGGCCTTCTCGAGCTTGGAGCCGGCCTCTTCCCCCGCCACCACGAAGCTGGTCTTCTTGGATACGGAGCCGGCGACTTTGCCGCCCGCGGTCTCTACGCGCTCCTTGGCCTGCTCACGGGAGAGCGTGGGGAAGGTGCCGGTCAGCACCACCACCTGACCTTCCAACACGCCGCCCGCCAAACGCTGGGGTGCGGGCATGGTGAAGCCGAGGCTCTGGAGGTCGCGGATCAGAGCGCGGTTGCTTTCCTCGGCGAAGAACTCGACGATGGCCTGGGCGACACGCGGACCGACCTCGTTAACCGCTTCCAGCTGCTCGGCTGTGGCGTCCATCAAAGCATCAACCGAGCCGAAATGAGTGGCCAGCAGCGTCGCTGTGCGCTCGCCGACAAAGCGGATACCCAGGCCAAAGAGCACGCGGGCAAGCGTTGCTTCCCGGGAGCGCGCGATCTGCGCGAGCAACGCATCGGCGGTCTTCCCGCCCACGCGTTCGATGGACATCAGCTGCTCGCGCGTGAGGCGGTACAGGTCGGCGACGGAGTGGATGAGCGGCTCACGCGCCTGCACGGGCTGACCGTCCTCGAGCGCCTCCTGCTCACCCGTAGCAGCGGCCGCCTGGCCGAGCAGCTGCGTCACCATCGCTTCGCCGAGGCCTTCGATGTTCATTACGCCGCGTGCCGCCCAGTGCAGCAACTCCTCGCGAACTCGCGCCGGGCAAAGCGCATTGACGCAGCGAAGATCGACCTCTCCCTCCGCCTTCACCAACTCACTGGCACAGACGGGGCAGTGCATGGGAAAGACAATCTCCCGAGTGCCGCGCGGGTGCTCGGCGCCTTCGACCACCTCGGTGATCTTGGGGATGACGTCACCACCGCGCTCCACCGCGACGAAATCACCAATGCGCACACCCAGGCGCGCGATCTCATCGGGATTGTGCAGGGTGGCACGCTTCACCGTGATGCCGCCGATGGAGACGGGTGCCAGCGCCGCGATGGGTGTGACTTTGCCCGTGCGGCCCACCTGAAACAGCACGTCATCCAGTTTGGTGACCGCGCCGCGTGCGGCGAACTTGTACGCGATAGCCCAGCGCGGAGCCTTGCCCGTGAAGCCGAGCTTGCGCTGCTGCGCGACCGCATCGACCTTGATGACTACGCCATCGATCTCGTAGGGCAGCTTGTCGCGGAGGGCTTCCATCTTTTGGATGAAGTCGAAGGCTTCGTCGATGGATTTAGCGGTCAGAGCGTGTTGGTTGACGAGAAAACCGGCGCGGCGCAGGGCCTCCAGCGCGCCCGACTGCCCGGCGAGCAGCATGTCGCCATCGCGCAACAGAAAGTAGGCGAAGAGCTCCAGACGGCGCGTGGCGACAATGTTGGGATCGACAGTGCGCAGCGTGCCCGCGGCAGCGTTGCGGGGATTGGCCGCGGGGGCCTGCCCCGCCGTTTCGCGCTCCGCATTCATGCGCTCGAAGGCCTTGGCCGGCAGTACCACCTCGCCGCGCACCTCAAAGGCCTGCGGCAGGCCGGCATCGGCCAGACGCTCCGCCGAGATGTGCAACGGCACCGTGCGAATGGTGCGCACGTTGCTCGTGACATCCTCGCCGACGCTGCCATCGCCGCGCGTCAGCCCGGTGTGTAAGACCGCTTCGCCGCGCCTGCCGGGCAGGTATTGCAACGCGAGCGAAAGCCCGTCCAGCTTGAGCTCGCAGACGTAATGAACTGTCTCGTCAGTGCCCAGTGCGCCCGTCACGCGCTCTACCCAGGCACGCAGCTCTGCCTCGTTGTAGGCATTGTCGAGCGACAGCATAGGGCGCGAGTGCGGGACCTTGTTGAAGCCGTCCTTGAGCTTGCCGCCGACGCGCTGGGTCGGCGAATCAGCGGTGATAAGTTCGGGGTGCTCGCTCTCGAGAGTCTTCAGTTCGTTCATGCGCGCGTCGTACTGCGCGTCTGTCCACTGGGGGCTGTCGAGGACGTAATAGAGGTGTTCGTGATGGCGCAGCTCATCGCGTAGCTGGTCGATACGTTGGTCGGGACTGAGATGGGTGGGCGCGGGCATCGGGAAGATTATAGAAAGCCTAGCCTGCCTTGCGTTCACACCCGGCAAATTGTTCGAAAGCGGCGGAAGGAATCGCTCCCCTCCGGCAACCACGGCTTAGGAGAGGTTTCTGCACACAGTGCCGGTTATAGACGCGGACAGCTCGCATCTGATCGGGTTATGTGGACGATACTCCTGCTGATTGGCTCCAATATTTTCATGACCTTCGCCTGGTACGGACACCTCAAATTTAAAGAGGTGCCGTTATGGAAGGTCGTGATTGTCAGCTGGTCAATCGCGTTCTTCGAGTACTGCCTGCAGGTGCCCGCCAACCGCCTGGGCGCGAAGACGTTTTCCCCCGATCAGCTGAAGGTGATGCAGGAGATCATCACCCTGGTCGTCTTTGGGGTGTTCAGCGTCTTCTACTTCGGTGAACGTCTGCACTGGAACCACTTCGTCGCGTTTGGCTGTCTGGTGGCCGGCGCTTTCTTTATGTTTCACAAGTTCTAGGGCGGCTGCGGTACGCCCCCTGCGAGTTGATCGCTGTGAGGCTGCCTCGGAGTCTCCGGTACACTGGGTTGAACACAAGGAGCTCAAAAGTCGATGGCGCACACCGTTTTTTGCACGAAGTATAAGGCTGAAATGGAGGGCCTGGACGAGCCGCCGTTTGACTCCGACTTTGGGCAGAAGATCTACAAAAATGTCTCGCAGAAGGCCTGGAGCGAATGGCTCGAGCGGCAGAAAATGCTGCTGAACGAGTACCGCCTGCAGCCGTGGACGCGTGAGGCGCAGGAGTTCCTCGTCGAGCAGATGAACGATTTCTTTTTTGGCGGCGGCGGGGAGTTGCCCAAGGAGTTCGTCGCGCCCACGCAGTAGGCTTCGCGTGGGCGACATTGCCGCATCAGATCAGCAAGACTTCGCATAAAAGGGCGTCGTGATCGCTGGCTTGTGCCGGATTTCGTGTGCCCCCTTTTCCAATTCCATTTTTTGAGAAGGTCTTCGCCGCCTATGCGACTCGCCAGAACCTTTGGATCTGAACGAACCTGGGAACAGCGACGCGCATCCTGGCTGATTTTGTTGCTGTTGGCCGTGTTCGTTGTGGCTGGCGTGGTGCGGTATTGGAGTGCGGACGGTGAAGATTTGGCGTCCTCGTTTGTGGGCTGTCAGTTGCTTGCCGCGGGACACCCCGAAGCTCTCTTCAATTACGACCCTGAAAACTTTGCCGGCATCGGTCCAGGACACATCTGGCAGGACTATGCGAATGCGGGCAACTTCCACGGATTTATTCATCCGTACGTCCAAACGCCGTTGTGGGGTCTAGGACTACGGCCGCTGTGCACGCACGTGGCTTTTCCCGGGTTTGAGCGTGTGTTTGTGCTGCTGGTGATGCTGAGTTTCGCCGCGACGGTGTGGCTGATCGCCCGTTACTGGGCGCCCTCCCTGCTGCATCCGGTGCCGATTGCCGTAGCGCTTGTCGGCCTGTGGTTTGCGCAGCCTTTTCAGTACGCGATGTTTCTGATGCAGACCCATGCCCTGTTCTTTTTCCTGGCGGTGGCAAGCCTCATTCTCGCGGAGCGTAAGAGACCGGTCGCTGCTGGCTTTCTGCTGGCCTGCGCCGCCGCGGTGAAGGTCACGCCCGGATTTCTGATCCTTTACTGGCTGCTGACACGGCGATGGAAGGCGGCGGCGAGCATGGCGGTCTGGTCGGTTGTGCTGATGGTGCTCACCGTCGCGCTGGTGGGACCACATCTAATGGCCACCTACTTCGCGGACCTGCAGCGCATCTCGCGGGTGCTGCTGGTTTCAGAGAATAACCAGTCGCTGGCGGCTTGGTGGATGGGGCTCTTTCACCCTGAAGATGATGTTTTCGATGTGGACATCTTTCCGCTGCCCACTGCCATGCGCCTCCTCTCGATGGCGTTGATGGTGGCGTTCACGGCCGGGGGCGGATGGATTGATCGGCAGCGGCTCTCGCTGCGGGGTGAACAGCCCCCGGCCCGTGTGCCGGTGGGCGCGGCGATGGCTCTGGTGGCGGTAACGATCTTCGCCCCGATTGCCTGGACACATTATTCGGTCATCCTCGTGGCTCCTGTGATGGCGATCGTCGAAGAGGCACGCAGACTGCGCTCTCTGGCAGTGGGCGCCTGGGCGGTGGCGATTGCGGTGCTGAACTACCGGCCCATCGCAACCGACATCATCGCGATGGATCTGGGCAGGTTTTCAGTGCTGCGCGGACAGTTTTACGCCGGGGTGCTATGCCTGCTGGCGGTGCTCTGGATCGCGTGGGAACGGCGTCGGGTACGCCCGTTCCGCACCGCCTGAGCACGTGATCGGAGCCTGCCAGGATGCCCTTGCCCCAGCCGTTCGAGGGCCACGCTGGTGTACACTTGGGCTACCCCGCGCGGGCCTGCCCAGGCCGGCGCTTCATGCAGCAAGTCGGGACGTGGCTCAGCCTGGTAGAGCGCACCCTTGGGGTGGGTGAGGTCGCTAGTTCGAATCTAGTCGTCCCGACCATTTTCTTTCCTGTAACGCGATTCCCCAGTTACGCTGGCCTGTTTCTGCGTGGCTAAAGTCGAGAGCAGGTCGGTCAGGCACAGATCGGTGGCCGGGACGCGATACAGTGAAACGCATACCTGCTTTCTGGAGACCTCCGTTGATCACAGGCCGCTCGCCTTTCCTCGTGTCCCTTGCTGTGTTTGGCATCGCCAGTGTCGCCGGCGCGCAACGCGGGGCTACCAAGCTGCCTGAGAAGACCACCACCACGACGACGGTCTCTACGGAGCCGACACCAAGAGCTGGGCTGGGTACGCTGCCACCCGACTCCACGACGGAAGGGACGGTAGCCACAGCCGGAGGAAAGACGATCGGGTACACAGCCGTTGCCGGGCTGCTTACGGTGGGCGCCACGGATACGCAGGACGCCACACTGGGCCTGAACGGCCAATATTTGCCGGACGCCCCCATGGAGCTTCCCGCCAAGCCTGAAGACCAGCCCGCCACCGCGCGGATGTTCTACACGGCCTACTTCGCAAAAGGCGCGGACATTGGCACCCGGCCCATCGTCTTTCTGTACAACGGCGGCCCTGGGTCGGCGACGATGTACCTGCGCATGACCAGCATGGGCCCGGTACGGGTGCAGATCCCCGATCTCAGCCATCCGGTGGGCGGACCGTACAGGATTGCCTCCAACCCCTACACGCTGCTGGACGCCGCGGACCTCGTCTTCATCGATGCGCCGGGTACGGGTTACAGCCGCGTGGCGGGCAAAGACGCGATGAAGTCCTTCTACGGCATCGATGAGGATGCCGCGGCCTTCGATCGCTTCATCCGCCGCTTTCTGACCAAGTACGATCGTTGGCGCTCCCCGCGTTACCTCTTTGGCGAGAGCTATGGGACGACGCGCGATGCGGCGCTGAGCGCGGTATTGCAACAGCATGGCGTTGATCTGAATGGCGTCGTGCTGCTGAGCCAGATTCTCAGCTTCGACAACTCGGCTGACGGTTCTGACGGAAATCCGGGGACAGAGAACGGCTTCTACCTGGCGCTGCCCAGCTTCGCCGCGACCGCCTGGTTCCATCACAAGCTTGGCACCCAGCCTGCGCAGCTGGAGCCGTGGCTGAACGAGGTGGAAGGGTTTGCGCTGGGCGACTACGCGAGCGCGCTGCTGCAGGGCGCGGACCTGGACCCGGCGAAGAAGAGCGCGATTGCCGCCAGGCTCGAGAGCTACACCGGCGTGCCCGCGGCGACGTGGGTAAAAGCCAACCTGCGCATCACCGGCGGGGAGTTCTCGAAGTTCCTGCAGGATGGTGCCGACATCACCACCGGTCGCCTGGATTCGCGCTACCAGGGCCCCACGATGGATCCGCTGAGCAAGGAGGCGGAGTACGACCCGTTCACCGAGTCCATCGAGTCTGCCATTCTGGCCGCGATGAACAGCTACGCGCACGAGACGCTGCACTTTGGCCGCGATATGACCTATAAGCAGAGCGCCCGTGAGCCCGGGTTCGACTGGGATATGAAGCACAAAATTCCGGGCCAGGGCTGGCCGGGCACCAGCGTCAACGTGTCGCCGGACCTTGCCTACACGATGAAGGTGAACCCGCGCATGCATGTACTGCTGATGGGCGGCTACTTCGATCTCGGGACGCTGTTTTTCGGCGCAACCTACGAGATGAAGCACCTGCCGATGCCGGTCTCCCTGCAGAAAAACATCGCCTACAAGTTCTTCCCGACTGGTCACATGGTGTACATCAACGATGACGCGCTGCACGGCCTGCACGATCGCACGGCTGCGTTTATCCAGGAGACCGAGGGTGGCCAGTAAGGGTCTCACCACCGTCCGGGCGGCTTGTCTCACACGATTGATATCACGGCACAACAGCGGCCAAAGCACGTGAGTGAACCGGTCCCGACAGAGCTGCGCCAGGATGGCACGATCGCCCCTGAGGAGCGGCACGCACCCGTGGGTTCGCGCCCGGCGCTGCACGCTTATGTGGCTGCCGTGCTGGCGTTTCCGGTGCTATTGATACTCAGTTCGCTGCTCTGGATGACCACGGCGGAGTACCAGCGGCATGCGCAATACCCCTCGTTTGTGGGGCTCGGCTACGGTTCGCGATTGCGCGGGGTGAACTGCGATGTTGTCGTCGATGGCGACTCGTCGGCACTCACCGGTGTGGTTCCGGCCGTGATTGAGCAAAGGACCGGTCTGAAGACCTGCAACATCGCCGACGTGGCCGGGGTAAAGTACGTGACCGGCTTGGCAGTGCTGGACGACTATCTCTCAAAGAACCGCCGTCCCCGCTTTCTGATCTTCGTTCTTGTGCCGGAAAACCTCTCCGATCCGCGCACCTGGGGGGAGGTCGCCCATTTCGAGGGCTGGTTTTATGCGCTGCGGTACCACCGCGATCGCGCGTTGCTGCACAGAATCCTCAGCACTCCCGAGGACTTCATGATCAGTGCCGAACTGGGGCTGCGCACGGGGCTGCAGTGGCTGCCGTATTCGCAACTGCCCCCAGCGCTCCACGAGGCGCGGGAGCGGGCTGCCGGTCGCTTGGCGGAGCCGGGACCGCCGCCATCAGAGTGTGCTCCCCCGTTGCGCAGGCGCTCTCCCGATCCCGCATGGCTTGCGGGCTTGCGTAGACGGTACAGCGCGCCGGGAACTACCGTGCTGATTGATGTGACCCCCGAACCCGCCTGCGACCCGTCATTCTCGTTCTATGCCGCGCGCACCGGGTCCGGGGTCACAGATAACGGCCTGGGGGCGTTGCCCTTCAAGGACTACACCGATACCGGACGCCTGCACACCAACGACGTGGGGGCGGCGGTGTTCTCCGAGCGCATTGCAGCCCAGATTGCGGGACAGATCGTGGATCAGGTAGCCGCTTCGCAGCACACGGCTACAGACGCCGAACAGCGCACGACATTGGGAGCGCACTGACCGGCGATGCTCTTTGCCTCTAACGTCTTTCTGTTTCTTTTTCTGCCCGTCACTCTGCTTGGCTATCAGCTGGCTGGCCGCTTCGGAGCGCGTGCCGTGTTCGGGTGGCTCAGCCTCGCGTCGCTCTTCTTCTATGGCTACTGGAACCCCAGGTATCTGCTGCTGCTGCTTGGCTCGATTGCGTTGAATTTCATTGCGTCACGCCTCATCGCAGCCGCGCGGACGGAAGGCGGGAAAACAGCCTGGCTGATCGCCGCCGTGACTGCCAATCTGCTGCTGCTTACCTGGTTCAAGTACCTCTTTCCGCTGCTGCACTTCTTCCGTGCGGTCGGCTGGACGGGGCGCAGCTTTGGCGGGGTTCTGCTGCCGCTGGGCATCTCGTTTTTCACCTTCACGCAGATCGCTTACCTGATCGATCTGCGGCAGGCGGAGAGCGAACCCCAGGACGCGCTCTCCTACCTGCTCTTCGTCACGTTCTTCCCCCACCTGATCGCCGGGCCCATCATCCACCATGCCGAAATGATGCCGCAGTTTCGCGCGGAACGCCACGACGGGCTGCGTGCCGAAGATCTGGCTGTGGGGACCACGTGGTTCCTGCTGGGGCTCGCGAAGAAGGTCCTGATTGCGGACCGTTTTGGGCCCGTTGCCGATGGGCTCTATGCGCAGCCGCGCGCATTCGGCGCGCATGCCGCCTGGGTCGGCGTGCTCTGCTACGCTATCCAGCTGTACTTCGACTTTTCCGGGTATTCGGACATGGCGCTGGGGCTGGCGCGCATGTTTTCCATCACGTTCCCATTTAACTTCGACTCGCCGTACAAGGCCACCAGCATCATCGACTTCTGGCAGCGCTGGCACATCACGCTGACCCGCTACATCAATCTGTATCTCTACAATCCCTTGGCGCTGACGATGGCGCGGCGACGCATGGCGGTGGGCAAGAAGGCGACGCGCAAAGCGCAGCAAACCCCGGACGGCTTTCTTCAGCTGATCGCCCTACCCATGCTCGTCACGATGTTTCTGGCCGGCCTGTGGCACGGGGCGGGGCTCCAGTTCATCGCCTTCGGTCTGGCGCACGGCTTCTACCTAACGGTGAACCACCTCTGGCGCACCTTTGTGCCGCGAGAATCGGGTTGGCAACAGCTGGTGCCCGCGCCGTTGGGGCTGGCGCTGACCTTCGGCAGCGTGCTGGTGGCGCAGGTCTTTTTTCGTGCGGCCCATTTTCGCGATGCGCTTTGGGTACTTGGATCGCTGGGCGGCGCGCATCGAGGGGCGGGCCTCTCGGCGCTGGCACATGGGCTGCCAACCAGGGCTAACTTCGTAGCCCGAGCGTCGCATGCGTGGCCCGAGATCCTGCTGGTGCTGGCCGCCTGCCTGCTGCTGCCCAACACCCAGGAGATCCTCGGGCAGGCGCTGCCGGACAAGCATCGCCAGCCGGCGCTTCTGCTGGGCGGTCTGCGTTGGCGGCCAAACCTCCTCTGGACCCTGGGGATATTTGGCCTGACCACGGTGACGCTCATCATGCTGTACGGCAGTACAAGCTTCCTCTACTTCCAGTTCTAAAGTTTTCTCACCATCTGCCGATAAGATCTCTGAGAGCATGCCCACACGCGTACGGTCGTTCTGCAAAGTGAATCTTGGCCTGGCAGTCGGGCCACCGCGCGCGGACGGCTTCCACGCCCTGACGACGGTGTACCAGACCCTGGCGCTTCACGATTACGTCATCGTCGAGGCTGTACCGGCGGCGCAGACGAACGTGACGCTCGAGGCCGATCACCCCGGCGTACCGTGCACGGCGCGGGGCGACGGCGAGCGGAACACGGCGCAAAGGATGGTGATCGGCGCGCTGCGGCGTCTGGGCGTAGAGGCCTCAGTTCACATTCGCATTGAGAAGCGGCTGCCGGTGCAGGGCGGCCTGGGCGCGGGCTCGGCGAACGCGGCAGCGGCGCTGCTGGGGCTGGAGCGTGAGCTGGGTTTAGCCTTGCCTGTGACGGAGCGGCTGGAGTTGGCCGCCGAAATCGGGTCCGATGTGCCGTTATTCCTGGTGGGCGGGATGGTGCTAGGACTCAACCGGGGCGAAGCGGTGTCTCCGTTGCCGGATTCCCCACCCCTGACGGTGCTGGTGGCCATCCCGGAGGTGGGTGTTTCGACGGCTCAGGCGTTCCGGGATCTCGACGCCCGGACAGCTGTCGCGTCGCCCCCTGACGGGTTGACGTCCGACGCCCCACCCGATAAGCTTATGGAGTTGAGCCGCGTCCTGGCCTCCGTGTGGACACACACGGGCGTCAGACGAGTACCAACCGGTATCGTCAGCCATTCCTTGCCAGAGCCTTCGGGTTCCGGAGCTACCAAGCAAGGGCGCGTGGCAGAAGGCGATCTGGCCGGGAATCCCCTTCTCGCGCTTGTCCACACCGGGGTCGAAAACGACTTTGAGGGCGTTGCCTTTCGGCAGCACCCTTCCCTGCGTGAGATCAAGTTAGCCATAAGCGGAGTTCCGGGGTCCTCGGACACGGATGGGTCCGGCGCGCTGTACGCAGCGCTCTCTGGCTCAGGCTCGGCGCTCTTCGGCATCTTCGCGGATGTCGGGGCGGCGCAGGAGGCTCAACGACGTGTCGAGTGTCTCGGGGCCAAGGCGATCCTCACGGAAACGCTGGATCGGCCGAGGTATTGGGAGCGAATGTTCGCGTAAGCTGTTGGTGTAGACGTCCGGGACGTCCGGGATGACTTGGATAATCTGCACGGCTGGCGAACCTCTTCACCGACATGTGGAACGGTTCGCGAGCGAGGTCACTGGAGCGGTAGCGCTTCCGGTCACTGGGCGATCGACTAACGGTAGGTCATCTGCCTTTGACGCAGACAGTCCAGGTTCGAATCCTGGTCGCCCAACCAATCGTTAGTCCTCTGGCCCGACAGGTGGGCTGGGTGCTGCACTCAGCTGAATACGCCCGCGAAGCAGCACGGGAGCTTTAGAGATCAACGGCGATCGAAACGAGATTGCCGGAAGTTTGAGCAACACCCCGCCAACATGGGTTTCTGCTGGATGCAGAGCTCCGGTGGGGGAGAAGCAGAAGTACCGGCCGGAGCGCGAATCATAACAAGCCGCTCTCCGCGCCGCGATGGAATCGTCGCATTGCCGCAACAGCGCATCACCCGCGGGCGCAACCAGCCCCCGGCAGCCAAGAAACGAGCTGTACGAAAGTTCACAAGGTCAACCAACCTGAGGAGCTTCTCAAGCGATGGCGAACGAAAACGGCAAGGCTTCAATTCCATTCCCGAGTTCCAACAGTTCCACCCATGGAGGCTCCACGGCCAGCGCCCAAACGGCGCTGCTGGAGCCAACACAACGGGCGCCGGAGCCCAGCCCAAACGGGGCGAGCTCCGGCGCCGTTGTTTCCACCCTTCTGGCCGCTAAGGCCGAGAAGGTCACCCCTGAGAAGCGCAAGGAATCCAAGCTCTCGGAGGACAAGAACTTCAAGATCGTCTCCGGCTCGGCAAACCGGCCGCTTGCCGAGGAGATTGCCGCGTTTCTCGGTGTCTCACTGGTACAGACCGATTTCCGCCGCTTTTCAGATGGCGAGGTTCGGTTCCAACTGCTGGAGAATGTCCGCGGCACAGACGTGTTTCTAATCCAACCGACCTGCTACCCGACCGACCAGCACCTGATGGAACTGCTGATCATGATGGACGCGCTGCGCCGCGCATCGGCGGGCCGCATCACGGTGGTGGTGCCCTACTACGGCTACGCGCGCCAGGACCGCAAGGACCGCCCACGTGTGGCAATTACCTCGAAGCTGGTCGCGGACCTGCTGGTCACCGCCGGCGCCAACCGCGCCCTGTTTGTAGATCTCCATGCTGCGCAGATTCAGGGCTTCTTCAATATTCCGGTCGATCACCTCTTTGCATCGCCCGTACTCGTCGGCTACTTTCGCGGCCTGAACCTGCCCAACCTCACCGTGATCAGCCCGGATGCTGGTGGCGTGGAGCGCGCACGTTTCTTCGCCAAGAAGCTGGAGGTGCCGCTGGCCATCGTGGACAAGCGCCGCACCGACGTGAATGTCACCGAGGTCATGAACGTGATCGGCGACGTGCGCGGGCGCACGTGCCTGATCCTCGACGACATTGTGGATACAGCCGGCACCCTGTGCAAGACCGCCGAGGCGCTCATCGCGCAAGGGGCGGAGGCGGTGTACGCCTGCGCGACGCATGCGGTTCTATCCGGGCCGGCGGTCGAGCGCATCGAGGCTTCGGCGCTGAAGGAACTGGTGGTGACCAACACCATTCCCCTGACGGAAGCCGCGCAAAAGGTCAGCAAGATCAAGGTTCGTTCGGTGGCCGGATTGCTCGGCCGCGCGATTGAGAGCATTCACATGGAGACGTCGGTTTCGACGCTCTTCAACTAGCCGCCGCAAGGCAAAAGGGAGCCGGGGTTGACCCGGTGCCCGAAAGGAAAGTCATCATGGCAAGCACTCCCATCCAGGCCGTCACGGCCACGCCGCGTACGGGCAAGTTCAACAAGAATCACGCGCGACGCGTGCGCGTCTCCGGCCTCATTCCCGCCGTTGTGTATGGTGCGGGGCAGCCTTCGGTCGCTGTAACCGTCGACCCCAAGGTCATCACCAAGATTCTTTACTCCGAGTCGGGTCACAACTCCATCTTCGACTTGGCTCTGGAGGGCTCCGCGCCCAGCAAGGTGATGATTGTCGATTGGCAGAATGAGCCGATCAAGGGCAAGCTGCTGCACATCGACCTGAAGCGCATTGCCATGAACGTGGCCATGCGGGTTTCGGTGACGATCCAGCTGACCGGAACGCCGGTTGGTGTAAAGGTGGGCGGCGGTGTGCTGACGCAGGTGCTGCACGAGGTTGAGATCGAGTGCCTGCCGAATGACATTCCCAGCCACATCGATGTCGATGTAGCCAATCTGGAGATGAACGGCGCCATCCATATTTCAGATCTGCCTCACGCCGGCAACCTAAAGTTCCTGTCGGAAGAGGGCGAGCTCGTGGCGCACATCACCGCGATGAAGGAAGATGCCGCCACGGAGGCTGCCGCGGCTACACCGACCGAGCCCGAGGTCGCCAAGAAGGGCAAGCCGGAGGCGGAGAAGTAGCACGGAAGGGGAGCTGCGAAAGGCCAGTCAAGCCCGCAGCTCCGCTCCTCCGTTCTGGATGCCGGCATGACCAAGCTGATTGTCGGACTCGGAAATCCTGGCATGGAGTACATGCTGACCCCGCACAATGCCGGCTTCATGGCTATCGACCGCATCGCCGCGATTTGCGATGTGAGCGTGACCAACCGGCGGGGGCGGGCGGAGACGGGCCGGGCGCGGCTGATGGGACATGATGTCCTGCTGGCCAAGCCCGAGACCTTCATGAACCTGAGTGGCCTGTCCGTCTCTACGCTACTCAGGGAGTTAAACCTCCCACTGGAAGACCTGATCGTGCTGTATGACGAGCTGGCCTTTCCGCTGGGAACGATCAAGTTGGCCGCGAGTGGTTCGGCCAATGGGCATAACGGCGTCAAGTCCATCACCGGAGCCTTGGGGACGGATGCCTGGACGAGGGTTCGCATCGGGGTTGGCAAGCCGCCCACTGACGCGGGCCGTGCCGTAAAGGCCGGCGGCACGAGTTATCTTCTGGCACCGATGCGGAAGACCGAACTTGCGGCGTTGGACGACGGGCTCGATCTCGCGGTACGCGCGGTTGAGGCTGTGCTGGCGAAGGGTGTCAGTGCGGCGATGAACGAGTTTAACCGGAGAGTTGAGCCCGGCCAGAGTGGCCTGAGCGACCTCTCCTAACCAGAGCCAAACCGGCTTCGGCGCGAGATTTCAGAGCGACCCGGAGCGGTGCGGGGCATCAACCCCGCGGAAGGAAGCAGCATGAGCCGAAATTATGAAGTGATGTTTATCGTGCGTCCCGATGTCGAAGAAGCGGACGTGGACAAGATTGTCGAAACATTTTCGGGCTACATTACCACCGGTGGCGGCACTGTAAAGTCGGTGGAGAAGATGGGCCGTCGCCGTCTCGCGTACACCGTGCGCAAGTTCAATGACGGCATTTACCTCCTGCTGATCGTGGAGGCGCCTGCCTCGCTCATCTCGGAGATCGAGCGCCGTTTGCGCGTCTCCGAGCAGGTGATCAAGTTCATCACCGTACGTACCGACGAGGAGGAGAAGCGAGTCGCCAAGATCAAGGCGCATCGTGCCTCGCACGTGAAGCGTTCGGCCCTGCCGCAGGAAAATCCTGCCGAGACGGCCGACATCTCCGCCGCGGCCACACCACAGCCCGCTGCAGCTCCGGAAGTAACTGCCGTTCCGGCCGCCGCCGAGGTGGGCGAGCCGCAGCCCGCAGCCCAGGGCTAAGGTCTGCCGTCGTGGCGCAAGGAAGCGGGGCAATCCCCTTCCTTCTCCACAACGGGACAGCAAACAAATTCAGAGCTTGACGGGTACGCCATCGCGGCAAACCCTGTATAGGACGATCCAAACGCAGTTCATCGCTCCCCTGGCTTGATTACGAAATAGGCCACCTAGTCCAAAGGTCCCGAAGCGGATCTGGAGCGAGAATCGCCAAGCCGCTGTTCCCGGTTCGCTCCGGGCAGCAAGCAAAGGAAAACGCACCATGGCTGACGAAACACAAAACGCAACACCCGCAGCATCCACACCAGCGCCCTCCGGTGCCCCTGCCTCGGGCGGCGCCCCTTCTTCTGGTGGTTCCGAGCGTCCCCAAGGCGGCTATCAGGGCGGCGGTGGAGGAGACCGTGGTCCGCGCCCCAGCGGCCCCCGTCCCCCGCGTCCGGCCGGTTCCGGTGGCGGCCCTGGCGGCCGTAAGTTTTTCCGTCGCAAGAAGGTCTGCAAGTTCACGGTCGAGAAGATCGACTCGATCAGCTACCGCGATGTGCGCCTGCTGCAGCAGTTCGTTTCGGACCGCGGCAAGATCATTCCACGTCGCTTGACGGGAACTTCGGCGCCGTTCCAGCGCAAGCTAACGCGCGCCATCAAGCAGGCACGCGCCATCGCGCTGCTGCCCTTTGCCGCTAAATTCTAAGCGCGACCCGCCATCGCTGGTGCGGCTGCGAGCTTAGATAGCAGCAGTTACACCGGCTTACAGGATTGGAGAAGCAACATGGAAGTAATTCTGAAGCAGGACGTCGAGAAGCTCGGCCACCGGGGCGACGTGGTAAACGTGGCTGATGGGTACGGCCGCAACTACCTGCTGCCGCGCAAGTTCGCCATGGAGGCGACGGCAGCCA
This sequence comes from uncultured Acidobacteriaceae bacterium, assembly GCA_964242225.1. Taxonomy (GTDB): domain Bacteria; phylum Acidobacteriota; class Terriglobia; order Terriglobales; family Acidobacteriaceae; genus Granulicella. The sequence goes on along the minus strand of CAXTAE010000001.1, from coordinate 540,681 downwards.
ACAAGTCCGTTATCGAGCAGATGAAGCAGTCGGCGGTCCGCAAGAGCGCCAAAGAGAAGATCGAAGCGGAGGCTGTAGCCGCCAAGATGAACGACATTGTGCTCACCTTTGAGCGCAAGGCCGGTGGCGAAGGCCAGCTGTTCGGTTCAGTTACCTCGGCCGACATCGCGCAGGCGATTGAGGCGCAGGGCTACGAGATCGAGCGTCGCCGCATTCACCTCGACGAGCCCCTCAAGACGGTTGGCGAGTATCACGTGCCGATCCGCCTGCACCGTGAGGTCACGGTGCATGTGCAAGTGAACGTGAAGAGTGATCAGCCGGATCTGACCGTTCCGCCCGAGCCTGAGACGGCCGCGGCGTAACAATATCAAACCAGAATGGCGCTCTTCGGAGCGCCATTCCGCTTTCGAAGCCAAACTTCAATACGGCGCAGCACCTCGAGTCATACGAGCCGCGGCTCGCCCCAACTCGGTCCCCCGACGGCTGTATGCAGAGCCGGTGGCCGCGCGCTTTCCCATACAATCCATCCATGCCGAACACGCTGCCCCTGCTGAAGCCCCGTGAAGCCGCCGCGATGCTGGGAATCAGCTACCCGACTGTTAAGCAGTGGATCCTCTCCGGCAAGCTGCGCACCGTCCAGACGCCGGGCGGTCATCACCGGATCGAGCAGGCGGCGCTGCAGCCTTTTCTGAAGCAGGATGCGGCCCGGCCGGTGCGGGAGTCCCGCGAGCGGTATCGTCGCGTCTCCGGACGCAATCAGTTGGTGGGTCAGGTGCTGGATGTCCAGGTTGACGGGCTGCTGGCGAAGGTAGTGCTGAGCTTCGGCGAGCAGCAGATCACGGCCATCATCACCTCGGACGCGGTACGCGAAATGGATCTGAAAAAGGGTGACACAGCGGCGGCGCTGGTGAAATCCACCGAGGTAATGATCGAGCGGTTCGATTTCGCGGATCCGGCCAAGACCTAAAGCGCTGGTTGAACAGGTGTTTACTCGTCTGGTTCCGGCTCGTACCGGCAGCTGGCCTACTCGTACTTAAGGGTGGCTACCGGGTCGAGCTTGGCTGCACGATTGGCGGGCAGCGTCCCGAAGATAACGCCCACGAGCACGGCGGTGAAGAGAGCGATCAGGGCGCTCCAGCCAGAGACCGGGATCTTGAAGTCGGTGAAAATACCCAGAGCCATAGGCAGGGCGAGCCCGAGAACCGTGCCGATGAGCCCGCCAGAAAGCGAGAGGAACACGCTTTCGGTGAGGAACTGCAGCCGGATCTCGCGACTGGTGGCCCCGAGGGCCTTGCGGATGCCGATCTCTTTCAAGCGGGCCTGCACGTTGGCCAGCATGGAGTTCATGATGCCGACGCCCGAGACCACCATGGTGATGGCCGAGGCGAGTGTCAGCACGATGGTGAGCATCGTGGCAATCTGTCCCATGACGTCCAACACAGAGGTCAACGTGAATGCCGTGAATGTGTTTCCCGGGCGGTGACGTGAGCGAATGATCTCTTCGATGTGCCGCGCCGTGGGCTCCACATCCTTGCTGTCCGCCACCGTGAAAAAGATCTGCTTCAAATTCTCGGTACCAGTGAAATAGCGCGCTACCGGATAGGGCACCAGCATGGTCTGATTGTTGACCTCGCTGAGGCCGAAGGTCTGCATGCTCTCCCGAAAAACGCCAATCACCGTGAACGGGATCCCCATGATGGTGACAGTTCTGTCGATGGCCCCGGAGGAGCTGCCGAAGAGCTCCTGCGCCATGGGCTCGATGATGACGGCGACCTTGGCGTGTGTCAGGTCATCCTGATCGTCGAAAAATCGGCCTGCTAGGATTTTGAGGTTGCGCACCTTCCGGTACTGCGGGCTGACTCCGAGCAGCATCGTCTCTTTTACCTGCCCGCTGCCGACCGGGATCACGTCATGGAACTCCAGCATGGGTGAGCTGGACACGATGCCGGGTACCTGATCGAGCACGGTATTCATATCGGCCAACGTCATGAAGTCTGGAACGCTGACGTTGTCCGGGCCGGTGACGTTGCCGCCACCGCCTTGCATCTCGATCATGTTGGGGCCGATGGAGGCGATCATGCCGAGGGCGTACTGGCGCCCGGTGAGGCCCAGAGTGGCCACGAGAATGACAGAGGCCGAACCGATTACCATACCCAGCATGGTGAGCAGAAAACGTGCTTTGCTGGCGCGAAAACTGTCCAACGCGAGCGAAAGCGTCTCTCGGAAGCCGACTGTGGAGCGCGCGCTGCGCAGGGTCGCTTCGAAGGTGTCGCGGGACTGCGGACCGCGCCGTTTCGCGGTTGCGACCTGCGTACCGGGTCTCTCCTGAAGGCTTGTCGCCATCCTTTACTCGCCCATCCCTCAACGCGTCCGGGCCGGACTCGATACCGGCAATCTCAGCCAGTATCGCAGGCTCGGCAAACGCCGTCACCTCCTTCAGATACGGTCTGCACGGCTGCGGATGCAGAAGAAGGTGGCAGTGTGGTGTTTTCCGGACGCATGAACCCCGGCGATGATGGTTTATCGCGTATTGGCCAATGGCTCACCTCCTGTAAGAGGAGTGATTCTTCACGGGCAGGCTCTTCCATGTAGACTGACCGGCGAACCAAGCTTTTCAGGTTGAGGTGTTGGGATCGTTATGGGGAAATGTCTGCGTCGGCTTCTTGTCTGTTCGACTTTGTTGTTTTTATCCGTTTGCGGCGCGACGGAGGCGAGGGCGCAACTTGGCATCTTCTCGAGCCAGGGTGATCTGGGCACGGTGCTGCATCCGGGCAGCGCGCAGTTCGACGCCCAGACAGGCAGCTACACCGTCAGCGGCAGTGGCGAGAATATGTGGTTTGGCAAGGACGATTTCCATTACGTCTGGACGCAGGTTACGGGCGACGTTGCGCTGACTGCCACGATACGGTTCGTGGGCACGACGGGCAACAACCATCGCAAGGCGGCGCTGGTGCTGCGGCAGTCGCTCGATGCGGGCTCAGTCTATGCCGATGCGGCTCGTCATGGGGATGGCCTCACCTCTCTGCAATACCGCGATGCAAGTGGAGCGGACACGCATGAGGTGGAAGCGGCCGTCTCCGCGCCGCAACGGGTGCGGATCGAGAAACGCGGTGACTATGCCTACCTCTTTGTCTCCGACGCCAGCGGGACGCTGGGTTTTTCCGGGGCGGCGATGCATGTCGACCTTTCGGGCAAGTTTTACGTGGGACTGGGCGTGTGCTCGCATGACAAGGATGTCACGGAGACGGCTGTGTTCTCTGACGTGAAGCTGGAGAAGTTGTCGACACCGGTAGGTTCGCCCCGGCTCTACAGCACCGTCGAGTCGGTAACGGTTGCATCCACGGATCGACGCGTCTCCTACACGGTTCCGACGTTGATCGAGTCCCCGCGCTGGACGGCCGACGGAACCTCACTGCTCTTTGGAGAGGCCGGCGGCACCTACACCGTTCCGTATGCCGGCGGCGAGGCCAGGAAGGCCGACGCTGCCCAGGCAGTTCCCTCAGATCCCCAGGCTAGCGCCGGAGCTCAATATTTTGTCGCGGAAGCCGGGGGGCGGCAGACCATTATGCGGAGATCGCCGGACGGTGGTGCCGCGGAGCCTCTGTTCCACGGTACGGGCAACGGCCCGAGTAGCGAGACAAGCAACGACACCGACCCGCACCTCTCCCCGGATGGCACAATGCTTGCGTTTCTGGCCAGCCCGGCCGGCTCGAGTCATGCAGCGACCAACCGGAAGATGGAGCTGCGTGTAATGACACTGGCGGACGGCAAGGTGAAGGTACTGGCGAAGCTGCTGGGCAACGACGGCACGCTAAAGGCCCCTTCCTGGTCTCCTGATGGCAAGAAGGTGGCCTTCGTCAGCTACGCTCTGCTGCCGCAGTAAGCGCCTGCCGGGCGAGGGCATCGGGCGCGGCCAGCGTGGCATAGCTGATCGCGCCCAGAAACGTAACCACGCTGCACAGGCCAAGCGCGACCGTGAAGGAGTGGGTGCGGTCCAGCAGCCATCCCGTGGTGACGGGCGCGGCGGAGGCGATCAGGAAGCTGGCAAAATTTTGCAGCGCACTGAGCGAAGCTACAAGACCCGGCGGACTGACCGCCTGCGCGTAGCCCCAGCCGGAGGTGCCCGCGAAGTGAATCGCGAAGAGCGCGCCGCTGATGCCGGCGACCGCCGTGGCCGTCGATCCGCTACGGGCGACGAAGAAGGTGCAGCCTGCCGAAAGCAGCATTCCCACGATGATCTGGCTGCGATGCACAGTTGTGAGCGCCGCTCCTCGACGCACGAAGCGATCGGCCAGAGTGCCGCTGAGGAACATGCCGGCGGCTCCGGCGAGAAACGGGATGCCCGCCAGCCAGCCCGTCCGCGCCAGGGAGAGGTGCCGCGCAGTCTGCAGATAGCCGGGCGCCCAGGCGGTGTAGAGCCAGTTCGTGTAGTTGATGCCGCCGAAGCCGAGCATCATGCCCCACACCGTACGCCGGCGTAAGAGGGCTTTCCAGGCTCCGCCCAGCGATGTTCCCGTGTCGAGCAGCGCAGCGGGCAAACGCGGTCGGTAAAGCGCGATCCATGCCCCCGCAACCAGCAGACCGGCAAGACCAAGACCCACGAACATGCGCCGCCAGCCCGTTGCGAGGATCAAAGCGGCAAGCAGGGGCGGCGCGACGGCCAGGCCCAGGGTTTGCGACATGCTCATGACGGCCGTGGCGCGGCCGCGCGCGGCATCGGAAAACCACTCTCGCACAGCCCCTACGCCGGCGGGGTAGAACGGGGCCTCGCCCACGCCAAGCACGATCCGCAGTGCGAGAAAGGTGGGCAGCCCACGAACAAGCCCGGTGAGCGCCTGCGCGGTCGACCAGAGGGCCAAACCGCCGCCGAGTACCGCGCGTGCCCCAAAGCGCGGCAGCAGAGAGATCAGCGGCAGTTGCGCCACCCCATACGCGAGCGAAAACGCTGAAAGGAGCCAACCCATCTGCGTGCCGCTGAGGTGCAGTTCGCTGCGGATGGTGGTGTTGGCCACCGAGAGCGAAGATCGGTCGAAAAAGTTAACCACCCCCGCCGCAAACAGCAGTACAAGCGTCAACGTCTGGTGACGGCGAAGCGGTCCGGCACTCGCGGCAGGCATTGGAGCAAGGGGTTCGATCGCGCTTTCTTCTCCCGGCTGGCTCACTGTTTCTGCGGCGGCACGATCAGCTTACCGAGATCGAACCCCTGCGCCGTCGCCGTAGCCTTGATCCCCGCCAGGACCGCAGGGTCGAGGCCGGCCGTTCGCGAGAGTATCCAAAGCGATTTGTGCTTGGGTGACCCGATCAAAGCCCACTCAAATGACGGCCCGGTCGCGAGGACCCAGTAAGGCGAAGTGAACAGCGGAAGCCAGCCCAGTTTCAACTTACCGTCGCCGGCTTTGTCCATCTTGCCTGTCCCATCGTAGCTATCGGGGGTACCGTCTTTCAGCAGGCAGGAGGTGCCAAGCTGGAAGGTGTTCTTCTTGTCGCCCAGCGCGTAGAGCACCTGAACATTCCTTACGCAGTGGCGCTCCGCTTTATTCGGCAAGCGAGCGATTTCATACCAGGTACCCATCAACCCATTCAGGTCCAGCTTGGGCACGGCCGCTACGGTCTGCGCGGCCACCGTCGAAGGCAAACTCGTGAGGCAGGCGGCGAGGGCTGCCAAGCCACCGACGCTCTTCAGAACACGCAATCGCAACGTTCCCTCCGGAATTCTCTTCTCTCATTCGATGCAGCGCGGGTCCCTTGTCGCGCTCCAAGCCAAGCTCTAACGTGCGGCTATCTTCTAGCCCTGGCCCAGCAGTCGACGGCAGTGGCGCGCAATCTGAGCCTCTTCCCCGGTGGGCAGCACGCGTATGTGACTCGCGGCCTTTTCGGTTGCCGCCGAATCCAGTCCGAGGAAGCCAAGCCCGGCGCAGATCTTGCCGCGCACCGCCTCGCTATGCTCGCCGATGCCTCCAGTGAAGACCACCAGATCCAGGCCACCGAGCAGGGCGGCATAGGCCCCGATGGTCTTGCGCACTGCTGTGCAGAAGGCCGCGACGGCAAGACCGGCGTCAGCGTCCCCCGCCGCCTCCTTCGCGAGCAGCACCTGCATATCAGGCTCCCCATCAGACAGCCCAGCGAGGCCACTCTGCCGATCGACCAGATCCTCAAGGTCATCTACGGTGAGGTGTTCAGCCCGCAGCAGATAAAGCAGAACGCCGGGGTCAAGATCGCCCGTTCGTGTGCCCATCGGAATGCCGCCGGTGGGCGTGAGCCCCATGGTGGTGTCGACCGACTGCCCGTGGTGTACAGCGACGAGACTGGCTCCGCTGCCGAGGTGCGCGAAGACCGCTTTCTCGGGCAGATCGCCTCCGAGGCGGAACACCACGGACTCGTACGAGAGCCCATGGAAGCCGTAGCGTATAATGCCCCGTTCCCGATACCGCGTTGGGATGGGCAGAGCCGCGGCAACCTCCGGCATCGTGCGATGAAAGGCCGTGTCGAAGCAGCTGAACTGAGGCAGTTGCGGGTAGAGCTGCCCGGCCTGCTCGATCAGCTTCAGCGCCTGCGGGATGTGCAGCGGAGCGAACTGCTCGGCGGCCTTCAGCTGCTTGAGCACCTCGGGCGTCAACCGCGTGTGCTCCCGCAGATGCGCCCCGCCGTGCACGACGCGGTGCCCGACCGCAACAGGAGTTGCGGTGCCGGCCTTTGCGATTGCTGCGGCGATCTTGCCCAAAGCCTGCGGCTGCGTCTCGAAGACATGCTCTTCCGCGAGAATCGCCTGGCCGGCGGCCGTCTTCAGGTGCAACTGGCCATCCGGCCGACCAATGCCGTCCGCGCTGCCTTGCAGCAGAAGCGTTTCATCCGCGGCTCCGGCAGCGTACAGCGCGAATTTCAACGAGGATGAGCCGCTATTCAACACGAGGATGTTGCCCGGGCTCGCCATCGCTAGTATGGCCAGACCCAGTCAGTGATCTCGGGCTTATCGATGCCTTCGGTGTACGCCTGGTTGAGGCTCTCGGTGATCTGATCCTGAAGCCAGCCCTTCACGTGCGCGCCCATGCCCTGCAGTCGCGGCACGCGGTCAATTACGTCAATGGCAAGGCTGAAGCGATCTATTTTGTTGATGATCGCTAGCTCCAGAGGCGTGTTGATGTTGCCCTTCTCGCGGTAGCCGTGCACGTGCATGTTTTCATGATTGGTGCGGCCATAGGCGAGCTTATGGATCAAGGCGGGATAGCTGTGAAAGTTGAAGATGACCGGTTTGTCCTGCGTGAAGAGCGTGTCGAAGTCGCGATCTGAAAGGCCATGCGGATGAACGCTCTCGGGCGTCATGCGAAAAAGATCGACGACATTGACGAAGCGAATTTTCAGGTCGGGGAAGTGTTCTCTGAGAATGGCCGTGGCGGCCAACGACTCCATCGTGGGGATGTCGCCGGCGCAGGCCATCACCACATCCGGCTCGACGCAATCATCGCTCGAGGCCCAGTCCCAAATGCCGATACCCTTGGTGCAGTGCAGTACCGCTTCGTCCATGGAGAGCAACGCCAGATGCGGCTGTTTATCCGCCACGATCACGTTGAAGTAGTCCACTGAATTCAGGCAGTGATCGGCGACGGAGATCAGGCAGTTGGCATCGGGCGGCAAATAGATGCGCGTGACATCAGGGCTCTTGTTGACGACGAGATCCAGAAAGCCGGGGTCCTGGTGCGTGAAGCCGTTGTGGTCCTGCCGCCAGACCAGCGAAGAGATGAGCAGATTGATAGAGGAGATCGGCGCTCGCCAGGAGAGCTCTTTTTTTGATTTCTCCAACCACTTCGCATGCTGGTTGAACATGGAGTCGATGATGTGGATGAACGCCTCATAGCTTGAGAAAAAGCCGTGCCGGCCCGTAAGGACATAGCCCTCAAACCAGGCCTCCAGCGTGGTTTCAGAGAGCATCTCCATCACACGGCCATCGAGCGAAATGTCAGTGCCATCCGCGTCCTCGGGAAGGTACTGCCCGAGCCACGTCTTTTCAGAGGCCTCGTAAATGCCATCGAGCTTATTCGACGCGGTCTCATCCGGACCGAAGACGCGAAAGCTTGTCATGTTGTTCTTCATCACGTCACGCAAATATTTGGCGAGGGCGGCGGTGGGAGAGGTGTAGCTTTTGCCGTGATCCTTCATCTTGACGGCATATTCGGTGAAGCGCGGCAGGTCCAGCGGTTTGCGCAGCACACCGCCATTAGCATGGGGGTTGGCTGTCATGCGGCTGTGGCCTTCGGGAGCCAGGGCCTGCAGCTCCGGCACTAGTTTTCCTGTTTCGTCGAACAGTTCCTCGGGCCTGTAGCTGCGCAGCCAATCCTCCACGATCTTCAGGTCCGTGGGATTGGTCTTGGGATCGGTGACGGGTACCTGGTGCGCACGCCAGAAGCCTTCGACCTTGTGCCCCGCAACCTCCTTGGGTCCCGTCCAACCCTTGGGTGTACGCAGCACAATCATGGGCCAGCGGGGACGCTCGGCCTTGCCACTGTCGCGTGCGGTCTTCTGGATGCTCTTGATGCGCTCAATGCACGTATCCACGGTCGTGGCCATGAGCTGATGCATGGTCTGGGGATCGTCCCCGGCAACCACATGCGGATCATAGCCGTAACCACGCAGCAGCTGATCGAGTTCCTCCGTGGTGATGCGCGCCAGAATGGTGGGGTTGGCGATCTTGTAGCCGTTGAGGTGCAGGATGGGCAACACGGCGCCATCGCGAATGGGATTGAGAAATTTGTTCGCGTGCCACGAGGTCGCCAGCGGCCCCGTCTCGGCCTCGCCATCGCCGATCATGCACGCAACAATGAGGTCTGGGTTGTCAAACGCCGCGCCGAACGCGTGGCCGAGGCTGTAGCCCAGTTCGCCGCCTTCATGGATCGACCCTGGCACCTCCGGCGTGCAATGACTGCCCAGCGCCCCGGGAAATGAGAAGCGTTGAAACAGCCGCAGCATGCCGTGCGCATCCTGCGCGCACTCCGGGTAAATTTCCGAGTAGTGGCCTTCGAGGTAGCCATTTGCCAGGGTCGCCGGGGCGCCGTGCCCAGGCCCGGCGATGTAGATCATGTCGAGGGCGTACCGCTTGATCGCGCGGTTCAGATGCACCCACGTGAAGGACTGGCCCGGATCGCTGCCCCAATGGCCGAGTAGGCGATTTTTGATGTGTTCCGGCTTCAAGGGCTCGCGGAGCAGTGGGTTCGCGCGCAGGTAGATCATCGCCGCGGCGAGGTAATTGCAGGCGCGCCAGTAGGCGTTCATCTTGCCCAGTTCTTCGGTACTCAGCGTTGCGGTCCGTTCCATCGTGGTCTGCACACATCCTCCTGCATAAAGCCTGTTAGTTGTTTGCCTATTCTGTTTCGGCGATGAACAACGTGCGTTCACAAGCAGAAGGAAGCTATGCAGACTGCGGGTTGTGCCAGACATGCCCACACTGTGCCAGAAGGTCGTCGGATGCCTGTGGTCCGGTGGAACCCGCGGCGTAGTTGGGGAAGGTCTCTGCAGGCGGGCTCTGCCAGGCATCCAGTAACGGCTGAACCAGCTTCCACCCCTGCTCCACGAATTCTGCACGCTGGAAGAGGGTAGAATCCCCAAGCATGACATCCCGTAGCAGGCGCTCGTAGCCTTTGGTGTGGCTGCCGAACGGGCCCGCTGGGAAGTCGAAGCTCATACGCTCCTGCGTGACCAGCGTCTGCAGCCCCGGTGCCCGCGTGCCTACGCTGAAGTAAATGCCCTGTGACGGCTGTAGATTGAAGACCAATTCGTTCGGGGAGTGATCGCTGAGTCCCGTATTGGGGAAGAGGCGCGCGGGCGGGTGACGAAAGGTGACAACAATCTCCGTCATTGCTCTTGAAAGACGCTTGCCGGTTCGGAGGTAAAATGGCACCCCCGACCAGCGCCAGTTGTCGATCTCGACGCGCATCGCAACGAAGGTCTCCGTTTGTGAATCTGGATTCACATTCGGCTCCGCGCGGTAGGCCGGAACATCCTTGCCATCCAGCTGCCCTGCGCCGTACTGTCCACGCACTGCATTGGCGGGAACATCTTCCGGCTTCAAACGGCGTATTGAAGACAGCACCTCGATCTGCTTGTTGCGCATGTGATCGGCGTTGAAGGAGACAGGCGGCTCCATGGCCACCAGGGACAGCAGCTCGGACATGTGGTTGGGCACCATGTCGCGCACCGCACCGGAGTGCTCGTAGTAACCGGCCCGGCCTTCGACGCCCACCGTCTCAGCGGCGGTGATCTGCACATAGTCGATCAGCGAGCGATTCCACAACGGTTCAATGATCGCGTTCGAAAACCGAAAGACAGCTAGATCCTGCACAGCATCTTTGCCGGCAAAGTGATCGATGCGATAGATCTGATCTTCGTTGAGGCTCCCTTGCAGCTGCGCATTGAGGGCCTTCGCGGAGGCCAGATCGTGGCCGAATGGCTTCTCAATCACAAGCCGGCGCCAGCAGCTACCATCTTCCTTGAGCAGGCCCACACGCCCAAGTTGCGTACTCAGGCAGGAGATGAAGCTGGGGGCCACAGCGAGGTAGAAAAGGCGGTTGCCACCGGAGTGCGCCGCATTTTCAATCGCTTCAATACGCGTCTTTAATGCGTCGAAGGAGGCCGGGTCGTCGAAGTTGGCTTGCTGATAATGGGCTCTCTGCGTGAGCCAGTCCACGACGGTACCTTCCGCGTCCGCACCCCAGAACTGCTTCAGGGTTTGCCGAATGTGATCGCGAAAGGCGTTTTCATCCCAGTCCTCCACCGCCACGCCGAGCAGTTGAAAGTTGTCCGGCAGCACCTTCGCCGCGACAAGATTACAGAGAGAAGGCAGCAGCAGGCGTTTGGTGAGATCGCCACTGGCACCGAAAAGGGTGAAAAGACTTCCGGGCACCACGGGCTGTGCTGTACCTGTACCTGCTACTGCCTCCATGGACGTTAGCTCTCTTTCTTTTCGTGATGGCCTCCGAACTGGAAGCGCATGGCCGAGAGCAGCTTGTTCGCAAAGACCGCATTGTTTTGCGAGGTGAAGCGTGAGAACAGGGCTGCGCTCAAGACGTCAGCCGGCACGCCTTCATCGATGGCGGCGATGGTCGTCCAGCGGCCCTCACCGGAATCCGAAACGCGTCCACTGAAGTCTGCAAGATCCGGCGATTCCACCAGCGACGTCGCTGTCAGATCAAGCAGCCAGGACGCGACCACGCTGCCGCGGCGCCATACCTCAGCGATCTCGGGGATGGGCAGATCGAACATGTAATGCTCCGGGTCGCGCATGGGTGCGGTCTCGGCGTCCAGGGTGCGTTGCGTGTTGCCCACGTTGGCATGCTTCAGGATATTTAGCCCCTCGGCGTATGCGGCCATCATGCCGTACTCAATGCCGTTGTGCACCATCTTGACGAAGTGTCCGGCCCCGGCAGGACCGCAGTGCAGGTAGCCATCTTCGGCCGTCGTCTTGGGCGCCTTGTCACGCCCGGGCGTGCGATCGATAGAGCCGATACCCGGCGCTAGCGTTTTGAAGATCGGGTCGAGATACTCTACCGATTTGTCGTCGCCACCGATCATCAGGCAATATCCACGGTCCAGGCCAAACACCCCGCCGCTGGTGCCGCAATCCACCCACTTCAGCCCGGCAGGAGCAAGCTCTTTGGCACGGCGCAGATCGTCGACGTAGTAGGAGTTGCCACCATCGATGATGATGTCGTCCGGCTTCAGGAAGTGGGTAAGCTCCTTCACGGTAGCGTCGACTGCGCCGGCCGGCACCATCAGCCACACGGCGCGAGGCGTTTTCAGCTTGCCGCACATGTCTTCGAGCGACGTGCTGGGCGTGGCGCCCTCTTTAGCCAGTGCAGCGACCGCGTCCTGGCTATGGTCGAAGACCACGCACTCATGCCCACCCTTGATCAGGCGCCGCACCATGTTGGCGCCCATCCTGCCCAAACCTATCATTGCAATCTGCATCAGTTTCTCCGTTCCGCTTCCCTATTGATGTCCGCTTCTGTTTGTCGGTGTGTTCGTCAGTGTCTTTGCGTAGTTTCTAGGATATCGAGATCATGCGCGTTGTCACTTACGCGGTGTCGCGCTGCGGCAAGCCGGGCGTCTCCCGCGCTTGCACATGCCAAGTTACCGGGACATACTCGCGGCCGAAGGCCAATCGGAACCAGTCGCTTAGCAAAGCGAGACGCTGCCCCATGCTGGGCATCTTCGCCAAGTAGATTGCACGCCACATCAGCCAGGCAAAGGACCCCTTCACCTGCACACCATACACGTTGGCCACCCCGCTATGCCGTCCTACAACGGCAAGTTCACCAATCTGCTTATAGCGGAAGGGCCGCACGGGGCGTCCCTGCACCACGGCCAGGATGTTATTCGCGACGTGCGCACCCTCACGTGTGGCATTTTGCGCGGTGGTTTCGAAGAACTTGCCGCTGCCGTCAGGTTTGGGAATCTCGGCGCAGTCGCCGATGGCCCACACGCCGGGCCGCTTCAGCACGCGAAAGGTGCTGTCGGTCGCAATGCCGCCCCTTTTACCCTTGGCGCAATCGAAGTCAGCGATAACCGGGTTGGGCTCGATGCCGGTATCCCAGACCAGCAGCCCGGCGGAAAGCGTGTCGCCCGAGGTCAACGTCAGAGTCTCCGGCTCCACCTTGGCAACGCCCACGCCGAGCCGTACGCGAACGCCATCCTGCTCCAGCTGCTGCTGGCTATACGTTGCCAGCGGTTCGGGCATCTCCGCCATCAGCCGCTCGCCAGACTCCACCAGGGTGACGTGCAAATCCTGAAGATCCGTGCCGTGGAGGCGCGCTGTATCGTGGACAAGGTCGTTCAGTGCCGCGACGGTTTCCACGCCGGTGTACCCACCGCCGGCCACAACGAAGCTCAGCAACGTGCGCCGCTTCGCCGAGTCCCCCTCGCGTGCGGCCAGCTGAATGTTGCGTTGTGCGAGGATGCGGGCGCGGCGTGCATCGTCCAGCGTCTTCATCGTGAGACTATGCTGCTCGGCGCCTTCGACGTTCCGGAAGTTGGTTGTGGAACCGAGGGCAAACACGAGGTGGTCGGCCTCGAGGACCTGCCCGCCGGCAAGGGTGATTGTGCGCTTATGCAGGTCAGCCGACGCCAGTTCGCCCTGCACGAAGGCGATGCGCCGGGACAACTCCCGATTGGGCGCCTGGACATGCTGCGGGCTGACCGAGCGCCCCGCTACCTCTGTGAGCATGGGAGTGTAGAGAAGATAGTCGTTGCGATCCACCAACGTGATCGTGGAACCAGCCGGCAAACGGCGCACCAGCCGCTGCGCCGCGTAGCGTCCGCCAAAGCCCCCACCCACAATGAGGACACGTACTGCCCTGTTCTGAACCATCTCCATGCCGTATGCGATGCCGAATCTTCGCTCCGGAGTCGCGCCGCCGCCAGACGGAAGGCAATTCGGGGTGGCGTGGCACCTCTGTACTGAAGTTGGAGTCCCGTCCGTGCGACGGTAACCGGACGAAACCTTGAGGCGTCGCTTGCTGGTGCCATTTGGCGTCGCCTGGGAAGGCGACCATCGTCTACCGGGCATTTGACAGGGGTAGGCGAGCACAGTTAAAACTCGAACGGACGCGATGGAAGAAGCACCGTCTCCGAGTTGAAACGTGTTAACTGCCCCAAGGTGGCGGCGGTCCCGTCTCGGGCACAAAACAACCCCACGCCGTTCAGACGCTGGCCATAGAAGCCAAGTGCCCGACGTGGTTCCCTTTCTGGAGAAAATCATTGAAGCAACGACGTAGCAAGCATCGCCCCTTCCCTGTCCTTTTGATGCGCACAGGTGTTCTTTCAACCTGCCTGCTTGTCCCCACGGGCCTTGGCACCCTCTCTTCCTCGGCGTTCGCACAGGTGGTCAATAGCACGATCTCCGGTACGGTCCAGGATTCCTCTGGCGCCGTTATCCCCAATGCCCCAGTCACGCTGACCAACCAGGCCACCGGCGATAAGCGTTCCAGCGTGAGCAACGGTGCGGGTAATTTCAGCTTTTCCGGCCTGCCTTCGGGCGACTTCACAGTGACGGTCACCGCGGCCGGCTTCCAGACCATCTCAGAGAAGGGCGTACACCTCGATCCCGGCGACAGCCGCAACATCACCGACCTGAAGCTGCAGACCGGTGAGGCGACCAGCGTGGTGAACGTTGAAAGCCAGACCGATGTGCCCCTGGATACCGGCGAAAAGGCCGACCTGATCTCGTCGGAGGAGATCAAGCACCTGGCCGTGGAAGGCCGCGACGTTAGCGAGCTGTTCAAGACGCTGCCGGGCTTTGCCATCGGTGCGCAGAGCAACACGAACGTAAATAACCAGGGCTACGATCCGTCGCAGGTGAGCGTCACCGGCGGCGCGGGCGCGTACTCCGCCAATGGCAACATTGAGGGCATCGATCTGCACCTCGACGGTGCCAACATCACGGATCCGGGCAACTACGGCGGCGGCCTGATCAACATCAACTACGACCAGATCTCCGAAGTGAAGGTGCAGACCTCGAACTTCGGCGCGGATGTCGCCAACGGTCCGGTGGTGGTCAGTGCGGTTACCAAGTCGGGTACCGATCACTTCCATGGCAACCTGTACGCCTATGCCCGCACCTACCAGCTGAACTCGTCGGATGCCCTGAACGGGCCGACCAGCCAGCCCAAGGATCCGGAACGCGAGGTCTACCCAGGCTTCACCCTTGGCGGTCCAGTGATCATTCCCGGCACAAGCTTCAACAAGAGCCGGGCGCTTACCTTCTTTGCCGGCGCCGAGGATTACGCACAACGTAATGTGTACGCCTATGGGAACTCGGGCAGCTCCATCGTGCATGCCCTGCTGCCAACGGCCGGCATGCGTGGCGGCGACTTCAGCGCGGGCCAGATTCAGCAGATGCTCGGTCCTGCCCTGTGCCCGGCGCCCACGGCTGCGACGATGCAGGCTGGCTCACCCTGCTCGTCTGCCAGCAACTACCAGAATATCGACGTCGTTCCTACGGTGGCCCGCGACGGCACACCGCTGGTCAACGGCCAGATTCCGTCCCAGTACCTGGATCCGGGCTTTGCCTACATCGCCAGCCAGTTCCCCTTGCCGAACAACACCCCCACTCTTAACAACCCATATAACTGGCAGTCCGACGACTACATCAACAACGACCTCTGGCAGGCGATCGGCCGCGTGGACGTTGCAATTTCAGAGCGGAACCACCTCTTTGCGCGGTACAGCACAGAGCATGGCACCAGCGGCGAGCCGGCGGCCACCTACTACAACCCGAACGGTCTTAACACGCCGGGCGGCGGTCTGGAACACACCAACTCGCAGTCCATGGCGGCCAACCTCACCACGATCGTTACCCCCACGCTGACCAACCAGATCTTCGCCAACCTGATTTACCTTGACCAGAACTTCACCAGCCCCAATGTGACGGCGTTGACCGCGTACCCATACCAGGGTGCCTTTGCGAACGGCCGCCATGTGCTGCCGCAGGTGCAGGGCTACAACACGCCCAGCGGATCGGGCGGTCTGCCGCTGCAAATCAACCCCGACTATGCACTCGGCCCAGTATTTGCGCACAAGTTCGACCCAGAGGCCGGTGACAATGTCACCAAGGTCTGGGGCAACCACACGGCCACCTTCGGTGTGTATGGGCAGCGCACCACCAACAACGAGCAGGAAACCAATCAGATCACCAACGGTGAGATCCAGAGCTACTACTACCCTGGCGCCGGCAACACCATTACTGATCTGAAGACGGCCGCTTTCCCCAACGGGCAGACGGCCTACATGTCAGGCAATTGGGCTGCCAACGAGTTCCAGGGTTACGTGGGCGGCTACTCGCAGCAGAATGTTTTGCCTGATGTAAACCTTTACTTCTGGAACGTCGATTTCTTTGCGACGGACTCTTGGAAGGTGACCAAGACGCTGACTGTCAACTACGGCGTGCGCTTCGAACACGATGGCCTGTGGAACGACGCGTACGGCAAGGGTGTGGCCGTATTTGAGCCGCAGCTGATCTCCAGCGCCACGGCCAGCTCACCGTACCCGGGCTTCCTATGGCACGCGATCGATCCGTCGGTCCCGGTCTCCGGTGCCACCTCTTACCCGCTGTTCGTGGAGCCACGCCTGGGCTTCGCCTGGGACATCCGCGGCACCGGCAAGTCTGTCCTGCGCGGCGGCTGGGGTGAGTACCGCGGCCATGACTCGTGGAACAACACCTCCAATGCGGTCGAGGTTACGCAGAACATCCAGACCCAGACCTACGGCATCAGCTCGCTTTCGGCCATAAGCCAACAGAACGTCAATCCCAACCCCGCGCCGGTGAACACTGCCAACTACGCCACCACGGGAACGCTGTATGCCACCACGCCGGGCGATCGCGAACAGCCGCTCAGCGATACCTACAGCCTTACCTACAACCAGCAGCTGCCCAAGCACACCACGTTGGCGATTAGCTATGTGGGCGATAACAACCGCTTCCTCATCAATGGCGGCAGCACCCAGAACGTCACTTTGGACAACGTCAATGCGATCCCGATCGGCGGCCTGTACAAGCCGGATCCATTGACGGTGAATGGCAACCTCGGGCGGGTACTGACACCGACCGGTATCACCAACGGCAGCCAGACCAGCAACAACCTCGCCGGCAGCGCGACGGCGACCCAGGTCAATGACTACCGCCCGTTAAATACCAACGCCGTGCAGTACGGCAACATCGACGTCACCAACCACAACGTGTTTTCGAACTACAACGGGTTGCAGATCAGCGCGACCCGCCAGACCGGACGCATCCTCTTCAACCTGAACTACACCTATTCGAAGGCCCTGGGCATCCGCGGCGCCGGTGCGGATGACAGCAACGGCTTCCCCACAACACCCTTCAACATCCAGAGCAACTACGGCACGGAGAGCTTCGATCGCCGTCACATCGCGAACGCGGCGTACACGTTCGAGGTGGGCAACCCGGTGCACAACAGGGTGCTCGGCGAGCTTGCGAATGGCTGGGAGCTGTCGGGGATCACAACGTTCCAGAGTGGTGCGGACATCGTTGCCATCAACACGCCTGACCTGAGCGCGTCCAGCTTGACCGGACAGATCGGGCCTTCCAACATCGTAGGCGCCAACGGGACGGCAACCGCCAACCCCAACGCCTTGCCCGTCAGCAACTCTGTTTACCTCGGTACGCCGGACGTGACGTTGCAGCCGACGCTCACCTGCAACCCGCGTGCGAACCTCGGTCCGCGGCAGTTCGCTAACGGCAACTGCTTTGGTCTGCCGAACTTCCTGCAGAACGGTCCTTCCATTCTGCCGCGTCTGGCGGAGCCCGCTTACTTCGATACCGATCTAAGCGCGCAGAAAGCCTTCACCATCCACGAACAGCAGAACATCCAGTTCCGGGTGGCGGCGTTCAACTTCATCAATCACCCGCTCACCACGCTCTCGAGTGCGTTCCCGAGCCAGTACGAGCTGAACTACACGCTGCCCAACAGCGCCGGCTTCGCCCAGAACTCCAGCAACACCACCGCTGGATTCGGGACTCTGCCCTTCTCGACGGGCCGTCGCATCATGGAGCTGAGCGCCAAGTACAGCTTCTAACCAGAGGAATCAATCGACACAGAAGGCCGGGCCCAGCCCGGCCTTTCTGCGTGTACGCCTCCCAGTAAAGGTTCGCGACCCGCGTCACAAAACTTCGCTAGTGCCCCACGACCTCGATGATTGCTGCATCGCTCCCCTGCCATGCAACAGCACCGGTGTGGGTCAGCTTCCCCCGCGCATCATCCCAGTGCAGCTCGGTGATGTCGTGCTTGCCGGCTTCATACGCGTAGGTGGTACCGTCATCGGCATAGAGCTGGAAGCGCCCATCCGCACCGGGGTAGACACGCACCCTCTCAATAGGCTGTTTTTCATTGGTGCTCTCAACCGGAACTCCCAAGGGAAGGATTGACCCGGCCCGGACGAAGAGCGGAATGGTTTCAATGGGCGCGGCGACGGTGATGCGCTGCCCTCCATGGACCCGCTCGTTTGTCCAAAAGTTGTACCAGTCCGTGCCCGCCGGCAGGTACACCGTGCGCGTCGTGGCTCCCTGCTCCGTTACCGGTGCCACCAGCAGCGCGGGGCCGAACATGTACTCATCCCCGATATCGGCCACCTTCGGATCAGACCCGAAATCAAGGAAGAGTCCACGCATGAACGGCGCCCCACCCTCATGCGCCTGCCAGCCGAGTGAATAAAGATACGGCATCAGCTGGTAGCGGAGGCGGAGGTACTTCTCAAGAATGGGCTCTGCCTGCTTGCCATAGCTCCACACCTCGTTGTGCGGCCGCGAGCCGTGCGAACGGAAGTTCGGCTGAAAGGCACCGTACTCAAACCAGCGCGTATAGAGCTCGGGGTAGTCGTCGTACCCGCCAACCGTTTCGCGGGCATCGCTTGGGTCCACCAACGGCGGGTGAACGGGCTTGTGCACGGCAGGCAGGTACTGCCAGCCGCCGATGTCAGTGGACCAGTAGGGCATGCCGGAGGCGACGAAGTTGATGCCGGTCGGCACAGAGCGCTTCAGCGTGTCCCAGTTAGGGCTGATGTCGCTGGACCAGAAAATAGTGCCGTTGTGCTGCGCGCCAAGGTAGCTATCCCGCGCCAGAATCAGGGCACGTTCCTGCATATCATGCCGCATGCCGTTATAGAACGCGGCTGTATGGAACAGCGGATAGGTGTTGAAGAACTCCGTGCCCGGACCGATGTGGAAATAGGAGCCATTCGGAGGCAGATCGGGCTCCGTTTCATCGGCCCAGAACGCGTCGAATCCCTTCTTTACATAGTTCTCGTCGATGACGCTCCAATACCAGTTCGCGGCCTCGGGATTGGTGGTGTCAATGTCGGAACCGGCACGGTCGTAGGGTAAGCCGTTCGTAGGCGTCCCATCGGCCAGGTGCTCGAACCAAGCACTCTTGCGAAGCGTGTCATAGTAGCGGCTGCCGGGGACGAAGCGCGGCCACACACTGATCATCACGTGGTAGTTCATAGCGTGCAGCTGCTTCAGCATGGCGGTGGGGTCGGGCCACTTTGCCGGGTCCATGTCCATCTGACCCATCTTCGTGTACGTGAACCAGTCGATGACCAGATCGTCGATCGGCAGATGGCGATCGCGGTAGCCCTGGGCCACGGCCATCAGCTCGGCCTGCGAGCTATAGCGCTGCTTGCACTGAATGTAGCCGTAGGCTGACTTGGGCAGCATCGGCGTGTCGCCCGTAAGGAGGCGGTAGCCGCGATAGATCGCGTCGTAGTCGCCCGCAATGACGAAGAAGCTTATGCGCTGGCCGACCTGACTCTTGAACTGATTGGCGTTGTTGAAGCCAAGTGAGACCGTCGTCTTCGAGGGGTTATCCCAGATCAGGCCATAGCCTTTGTTGGTGACCAGGAAGGGCACGCACACGCTGTGGCCACTTGGCGCGTTGTAGTCATGCTCGCAATGGATGACGTGGCCCCGACGATCCAGAAAGCCTTCCTGATTTTGCCCCAGACCATAGTCGTGCTCGTCATCAGCGGCGGCAAACGTGGCGCCCACCTCATAGAAGGGGTCGTCGGTTGGGCGGCGGTCGACGAGCACCTCATGGGTGCCGTCCTTATAGTTCGGCTCCGCCATCTCCCACCCGTTCATCTGCAGCAGCGTTCTGCCAGCAGCCGTCTTCAGGTTCAGGCCGACGTAGGAGGTGGACCCGTTGAAGAAGTTTGCGATGTCTGCTGAAGTGCCGACGGGCTTACCCTTCGGTCCCTGGGGGGCAACGGTGACGGTCAGTGCGTCCGACCGCAGAACATCGCCGCCACTGCCGGACGTGCTCGCCCAGCCTGCCGAAGCCGGTTGTGCCGAGATACCGTACCCGGGCGCGGCAAGAGCGTACTTCGGTAAAAGGCCGATGCTGACGCGAACGATGTTGGGAGCGTAGGGCTCCACCAGGACGGTGGCTTCGCCCCGTTCGGTTCGGATCTCCTTGGGGTTGGCTCCCTGCCCCGAGGCTGGGAGGCCAAAGGCCAGAAGAGCGGCGAAGAGAATGCCACGAGTACCCACGGCGACGCGCCGGTCGAGCAAGCGGCAGCACGTCTTTCGCGAGCCAGCAAGATGGTGCGTTTTTGCAGCTAACTTCATGCAAACTCCCTCATTCGCTTATAGCCGGAAGGGTGGTCACTCCCGGTCGGCAGAGCGGCTACCCTGTGACATTTCGCTGCGACGTTAAAGTTTTCGGCAGAACTGCCGATGAATGATTTGTGACCTCTCCGCCAATCCTTTCGAAACCTCTCGAAGCCTCGCAA
The DNA here is from genome assembly GCA_964242225.1 of uncultured Acidobacteriaceae bacterium. Lineage (GTDB taxonomy): Bacteria > Acidobacteriota > Terriglobia > Terriglobales > Acidobacteriaceae > Granulicella. Next base: position 520,392 of record CAXTAE010000001.1, on the reverse strand, counting down.
CAGGCAGATGATGCCCTTCCCCGAATCCATCGCTTCCAACTTAGCGCGTTGCTGCAGGCGGTTCTGCTCCTTTTGCTGTATGCGCTGCCGGCCCTGCGGGCCGTTCGCGTAGCCGCCGTCGGTGACCCCGATATCTGGTGGCATCTCCGAACCGCGGAATGGATGCTGGCTCACCACGCGGTACCGCATACAGACCCTTTCTCGGCGAGCGCTGCGGGGAAGCCATGGGCAGCTTACAGCTGGCTCTTTGAACTTGTCATGTCTGAACTCTTCCAGCATTTCGGCCTGGTCGGCATACTTGCCTACACCTCGTTCATGATGTTGGGAATCAGCGTCTCTCTGTCCCGCCTGGTTCAGCGACTGGCCCCTCAGTTTTCGGCAGGGGTAGTTCTCGTTTATGCGGCTTGCTTCAGCATGAGTCACCTGCTCTCCCCCAGACCGTGGCTGATCTCTATCCTTTTCCTTGTTCTGGAACTGGACCTCCTGCTGCGCACTCGCCAGGGCGGGGACGTACGGAGTCTGTGGTGGCTGCCGCTGCTCTTCGTCGTGTGGGCAAATTCACATATTCAATTCGTTGTTGGGCTTCTCGTGCTTGTGCTGTTCGTGTTGGACAGGTGGATAGCACAGCCGCGCAAGCCAAACGGGCTGCCTCTGCCGCCGTGGCCGCTATGTGCCATTCTGCTTGCAAGTGCATTCGCTACCCTTTGCAACCCCTATGGCTGGCATATCTATCAGGTCGCGCATGACCTAGCGGCGCAACCGGATGTGATAAACCAGATTGACGAGTTGAAAGCGATGCCCTTTCGCGACTCGGCTGATTGGTGCGTCCTGCTGCTCACCGCGGCAGCTACAGGTGCGCTTGCATGGAGCCGCACAGCCGATTTTTTCGAGCTGTCACTGCTCCTCTTAGCCTCTATCTCTGGGTTTCGTTCACAACGCGATGTCTGGATCCTCGCTCTTGCGGCCACAACGGTGATCGCTCCACGCCTTCGTCTTGCGGGCACGCCCAAGCGCTTTCCGGTGATACCGGAACTCAGAACGATGAGTGCTCTTGGGGCAGTGTTGGTTATCTTAGTGGTCCTCTTTCAAAGCTCACGCTGCCCAGGGCAACTGGATAGCACCTTGGCGGCTCGTTTGCCGGTACGAGCTTTGGACTTTGTAGAAGCGCATCACCTTCACGGTCCCGTGCTGAACGACTACACATGGGGCGGCTATGTGATGTGGAGGCTACACCAGCCGGTGAGCCTTGACGGGCGGGCCGCTCTCTATGGCAGCCCCTGTATCCAGCATTTTGACGATCTCTGGAGGGCGCAACCAGGCTGGGATACCGCCCCGGAGCTGAGCCAGGCAGGCTTCGTGATCGGGTCGGCCCAATCACCGCTCGTGCAGGTGTTGCGTCTGGACCCGCGCTTCCAGCTGGCCTATGCGGATGCTTTGGCTGCTGTTTTCGTCAGGCGCTGATTAAAGAAGCTAGGAGGGCGAGCTGAGAAGGCCTTGCACACGGCATCATCACGGCAAGTGCACGTGAGGCCGAACCTCTCACGATTTACGGTGAGGGCACCTACGAGAGAGGGTGATGTCCTGACCATGTATAAGCCTTATCTGCTCATGACCGAGAAGGATCGAGCCATGCTGAGGAGTGCGGGTGCGAGCAGCACGATGAATAAGCAAGGGAAAATACACAGCACGAGAGGGAACAGGATCTTTACCTTTGTTTTGGCGGCTGCCTCCTCCGCATTCTGCCGGCGCCGTAAGCGCAGTTCGTCTGCGAAGTCACTGAGTGCCTTGCTGATGGGCGATCCAAAGCGATCCGTCTCGGCCAGCATGCTCGCGAACGAGCCGACCTCCTGGAGCTGGGTGCGATCCGAAAAAGCTTTCCATGCGTCACTTCGCGGGGTGCCGGCTTGTCGCTCACGTGTCACGCGCTCGAGTTCACCGGCCAGTACCGGGTGGGCCAAACGCAGTTCCTCCCCAACGCGAAGAAGTGCCTGATCAAGGCCGAGACCGGCCCCGACGCACACCACAAGCAGATCGACCATATCCGGGATACTTCTGCGCATGCACTCACGGCGGCTCTTGATGGCTCTCGTCAGGAACAGATCGGGAAGAGCGAAGCCAGTCATCCCTCCAATCAACGCAGGAAAGAGCAGTCCGCGCGAGCAAATTCCGCCTAGAAATGCGCCAAGCAGCAAACCTCCTGCCTGCCATGCCAAAAATGCATTCACGCTGTGCTTGCTTTTCCAGCCTGCGTTTGAGAAACGCTGCTTGCGTCTCTCACTCTGCGCCAATCCGAACCTTCGACGCAAACCATCTGTGGCCATTGCAACGTTCTCGATCGCTCTCTTCCACGGGCTCAGCACTCGCACCTGTGTGCGATGGCTCTTGATGAGCGACAGCATGCGCGCTCCCTCCCCTGGAGATTGCTTCGCAAGCCCCTCGGGAAAGAGCATCTGGCTCAACAACACACTGGACGTAGTCACAGAAGAGATGGCGAGGAAATTCATTTAAATTTGCACCTTATTGACGATTCGATGAATGAGGAAAATGCCTAAGAGGCAAAGAGCAACGCCGGCGTAGAGACACAGCCGTCCTATGGGATCTGAGAGAAGCACGCTGGAGTAGCCGCGGTCCACAAGGTTGATGAGGGCGAGCAACACCGGGGGGAGCGCACACAGCACCCAGCCAGTAAAGCGACCCTGTGCGGTGTGCACCTTCACTTCTTTTTGGAGCTTCAAGCGCTCCCGCACTACCATTGCCGCTCTTTCCAGAACCTGCGCGAGGTTACCGCCTGTCTCTTTTTGCACGAGCAAGGCTGTGACGAAGAGGCGAAAATCCTGAGAGGGAGTCCGCGCTATCAGCTCAGAGAAAGCCTCCCGTAGTGAGAGACCGTATTTCTGCTTGCGAAAGACCTCTGCGAACTCACTGCGTACAGGCTCTGGCCCTTGCTCTCCGACGATCCCGATTGCGGCTGGCAGCGAATGCCCGGCCCGTAGCGCCCGTACGATGATTTCGCTGGCGTGCTGTAGCCCAACCTCCATCGCTGTGATGCGGCGCTTTCGTTTAAGAAGTAGCCACAAAACCGGTGAAACGGCCGCCAACAGTCCTCCGGCGATGCTCAAAGGAAGACTGATCACGATTGCCAGGGTCAGGCAGGAACCTGCGATGCACGACGCGAGCGTAAACGCGAGAAAGCGCTCGACAGTGAGCTTGCTTCCCGACTCCTCCAGGTAGCGATCCGCATGTGTGATCTTGACGATTCGACGGATCAGAGAACCCAGGATCGCATTTTCCTGGCCCGTACTCCTCAGGAGTTCGTCCACAGCCGCCGTGGATAGACTTCGATCCGTAGTGGAGCGCAACATGACAAAACGAGCGGTCAAGCGCTTTTGAGTGTCGTCCTCGCCCCCGGCGAAAAGAACGAACGGCGTAAACACAGCGACAATGCTCAGGGCAAGAAGTGCGCTCATCGAATGCCATTCCTAAATTGCAAGTGAGTGATCCAGGAATTCGGTGGACAGCGTGAGACCGGCAGCCCGTACCTTTTCCAGAAACCGCGGGGTCACGCCGGTCGCGAGAAACCTGCCCTTTACGCGGTTGTTCGCATCCAGCCCTTCCTTTTGAAAGAGAAAAATGTCCTGCATTTGAACGACGTCCTCGGCCCCACCTGTGATCTCAGTGACATGCGTGACGCGTCGCGAACCGTCGCTCATCCTGGAGACTTGAATAATCAGTTGCACCGAGGAGACGATCTGCGAACGCACCGCTTTCTCCGAAACACGGAGCTCACCCATCAAGGCCATGGTCTCCAATCGGGCAACCGCATCGCGCGGTGTATTGGCATGGACAGTGGTGATCGAGCCGTCATGCCCCGTATTCATCGCCTGCAACATGTCCATCGTCTCTTCGCCACGCACCTCCCCAACGATGACTCGATCAGGCCGCATGCGCAAGGCGTTGATTACTAATTCCCGTTGTCGCACGGCCCCGGTGCCCTCGATGTTGGGCGGTCGCGTCTCCAGTCGCACGACGTGTGCCTGCCTAAGCTGCAGCTCAGCCGAATCTTCAATCGTGACGATTCTCTCTGTTCCAGAGATGTAAGCAGACAGCACATTCAGCAGCGTCGTCTTGCCAGCCCCTGTACCGCCGGAGATGACAATATTCACCCTGGCTTGGACCGCAGCTGCAAGAACCTCCAGCATCGGACGCGTGAGCACCTTCGCCTTGACCAGATCCTCAGCCGCCAGAGGCGAGCGCCCAAATCGCCGGATTGAGAGGATAGGACCATCCACCGCCAGTGGAGGAATGATGACATTCACTCGTGAGCCATCGGCAAGCCGCGCATCCACCATCGGTGACGACTCATCCACGCGCCGTCCCACACTCGACACGATCTTGTCGATGATCTGCATGAGGTGCTTATCGTCCTTGAACGTTACCTCTGTGGATTCGAGCACACCCCTACGCTCGACGAACACTGATTTCGCCGTGTTCACCAAAATGTCACTGATCGTAGCGTCTTTCAGCAACGGTTCGAGCGGCCCCAAACCGAACACCTCATCTAAAACTTCTTGCGCCACAGCATTTCGCTCATTTGCACTAAGTAGGACGTCCTGCTCACCAAGCAGCTGGTGAATGGTCGCTAAGACCTGCTGTTGGCCTGCATCGGTGTTCTCAACTTTAGCCAACCTTTCCAAATCGATCCGCTGTATGAGTTCCTTATGGACGGATGCACCGATCTGCTGCGGTTTGGCCACGGGACGCTGTGCCCTAATAACCGTGATGCTACCGCTATCTACCTTTTCCTGTCGAAACGGAAATCTACTTGTCACTTAGGCTTTACCCGCCCTCTCCTGCTGCCATTGAGACCTTATGATCCCGAGCCAGCGTGCAGACCAGCGCTCAGGTCGGGGTTCTACAGCTGTTCTTGCTACCAGTGGAGAAGCTCTGCCAGGCTGTCCTACGAGAGACTCCGTCCAGCCCACCATCGCCTCTGTGAATCCATTTGCCAGAGTTGAACTCAGAGGAGTCCCGAGATTCGCTGAGCGCACTAGCTCGATGTAGCTGTTCGGAACGCTAAACGCGACAGGAGCACGAATCGCTTTCTCGATCTCGGCTGTGCTCACCGCGTACTTTGAAGAGTAGCGATTGAGAACTACCTTGACTTTGGCGCTGTCTCCTTCGGCGGATAGATCATCGACGTATCTCGAAAGATCTCGCACGGCGCTAATCTCGGGCGTAGCGACAACGTAAACACATGAGGAGGAACCGATGACGGCGCGGCTTACAGCGTCAAGCCGGCCCGCACAATCCACGATCACGAAATCATATTCAGTTCGGAGATACTCGAGCGTAGCTAACACGTCGTCAGGATGCATCGTTCTTGCTACCTCCCCGGCATCGGGCGATGACAGAACGTCAAGTCCACAAGCATGTTTCGCTACAAGCCCCTGTAGCAGCTCATTGTCTAATCGATGGATATTGCTCACCACATCCTGAAAATGGTGCGACGTTCCATCAAGCCCCAAGTAGATACACACGTGACCAAACTGCGCTTGGTTGTCGACGAGCAAAACACGTTTCCCGGCACGCTCTACCAGGTACGTTGCCAGATGAACGGCCAGGGTCGTCGTTCCCACCCCACCTTTAGCACCGATGAGCGAAAGGATAGCTCCTTCGGTTGTACCGGCTTTTGCACGGAGGGCCATTCTCTCTTCGAGCCGGTCGATGATTGCTTCCGCCACGCCTGCATCATGGGAAGGCGCAATAAGCTCCGTACATCCGGCCCTCATTGCCAACATCATCTCGTCTGGCTGCATCGAGTCGATAGCTGCAACCAGCGTTAGCTTTTCACCAAACAGCTGGTGCAGGTAAGCCGCGGAGTCTGCTGCCTCGGAGCTACCCTTGTCGAAGTTGAGAACGGCAAGGCAGCTCTCGCAAGATCGAACTTGCTCTGGTAAGTGTGGACGTCGCTTGTGCGAGATGTACGTTGCGAACGCGATGTCTGTTACGGTCCACCCTCCTTGCTCTGCGTAGCGCCGAAAGCCCTCTGCCACACGAGAATCTGTGCCAACCGTCATAAGTGTCATGTTGCGTTTTTGCATTTCTTGCTGGTGCATCAGCATGCTCCTACTCCCTTTCTGCAGTCGGCTGCGACGAAGACTTGCCTGCCTGAGGAAACCCTTCATCGAAGGGTGCTGCTTCGAGAAACGGTCGAGATACTTTTGGTGTCACGGGTTCGCGTTCGGATGAGGTGTCGACAATGGTGGGAGTCACGATTACCAGCAGTTCCGAAGTGGTAAGGTTTACATTCTTCGACTTGAACAGTGAGCCAAGCACGGGAATGCTGGATAGCCCAGGGGTCCTCGACAATGCATCGCTCGTCTGCTTGTCTAACAGCCCTGAGATCGCAAAACTTTGCCCATCGTGTAGCACGACCTGGGTGTCAATATGCTTTGTGGCGACGGCCGGGATGGTATAGCCACTTATCGTGACAGCGTTGGTGTAATCAAGGGAACTTACCTCGGGCACGACCTTTAGCTCGATAGTTCCATCCGGGTTGACCTTAGGAGTAAAGTCCAGGCGAACACCATAAGGTCGAAACTGAATGGTGATGGATGTCGCTCCACCCGAGCTGCCCTGCACAACCGGAAAGGGGAACTCGCCGCCTGCAAGGAATCCGGCGCTTTGTCCACTGAGTGTGACGATGGTCGGCTCTGCGAGTATCTGTGCCAGCTGCCGATTTTCCAGATCCTGGATTGTCACGCCCGTACCGAGTTTGCTATCGAAGAAGAGAAAGTTCAGCGCGTTGCTAACAGTAAGCGCTGCGCCGCTAGCCAGTGTGCTTGATCCACTCGTCGCAGAGCCGGTGGAGGCGAGACTGGCTGTTGAGGGGAACTGCCCGGTTGTGCCCGACCCTACAGCTGTGCTGCCGCCCGGCCCGAAGATGTTGATCCCGAACTGGGTGAGGCGCGTGCGGTCTACCTCGATGAACCGAACCTTTAAACGCACCTGCTTGATCTTCGAGGACTCCACGACAAGACAGTCGACGACTTCTTTGGTGAATTCGCCCGCGAGCTTGACCGCCGCGTCTGCCTTCGCCCGTGTACTTACGATTCCACGTAGAAGGATCTTGCCTCCGCTAGCTTCGGCATTGATCTCCTCGTCCGGGAAGAGCTGGTGCAAAGATGCTTGTAGGACCGCAGTGTCGATATCAACGGAGATCGTATAGCTACGTGCGTTCCCGGCTTCATCCCAGAGGAGAACGGCGCTCGTACCCGGTGCCTTGCCGATAAGCGTGATCTTCCGCGGGTCTGTGATGTAAGAATCCAGAACCGTGGGATCAGCCAGATACAGCTTCTTCACGCGACGGTTCTGTGTCAGGATCGACGTCTGACCGACGTTTAGATGTCGCACGGGAAGAGCCAAAGTCCCGTAATCGACGGATACAGGCTGGATTACCCCTTTTTCGGCTGTTGCTAGGGTTGCGGTGTTCTGAGCCGGTAGTGCGAGACTAGTTAGAAGAATGAGCGGACTAAAATAGCTTCCTGCACGTCTCGCACGAGGTTGATGCGAAGGTTTCCTCATCGAGTGCCGACCTCAAAGTCCTGCGTACTGTTCTTCCCGCCGCTAATGGTTTCCACTGTGAATACTTCCCTTCGGCGATCGCCGACTTCTGGAGTTCGTCGGTTCCGTGACGAGGCGGCCTGGTCGGCTTTTGTGAAGGACACTGTTGACGTCAGTGGTGTGTCACCCTGTCTCGGGAATAGGACCGGGGTAGCTTTATCGTGGCCATTCCGCAGAGCGAAGGACACCCTTCCTCGAGCTACGGCCAGATTCAGTTGACTTGTTTCTCCTGGACTCAGGAGAAGCGTCACGGCGGTCGGAGTGTCAGCCTTTCCGCTGGTCAGCCCCTCAGTCTGTGCGCCCACTGCAAGCACCTGAACATCTTGCAACGCAAGCGAGCTGACGCTGTTCGTGCCCATTTCTGCAGGATTTGAGACAAGGATGTCGACGAAGCTGCCGGGCTGCACGAGACCGCCAGTGACGCCAGCATCATCGGTATGGATGGTGGCAGCTCGCATGCCGTCCGGGATTCTCGCGGCGATGCCTGGTGTAACACCCTCGCTGGCGAGATGGTGAAGAAGCACGAGTTCGCCCGCTACCAATGGCTCAGCGAGTACCCTGCCCACGACCTGTTGGGGACTGTCGATGCTGCCGGTAGCCGGCGCGGTGGAATCTGCGTACACCGTTTTGAGGTCGGCGAAGGACAGCCTCCAACCAATGCCTAGAGGCCGTGCAGCGACGACGAGGGGGTGCAGCGTGGGGCCAACTGCCCGTATGGACCTCGGAGTGGTTCGTCCGACTGTCCACGTCATGGCCGCGGATACAGTGAGAGCTACGAAGAAGGCCAGTGAGACTCGCCGCACGTTCATCGCAGGGAGCCCTCGGCGAGCCGGGGAAGAACGGTGAGCATCACCCCTCCCGCAATCGCTAGAGCGTAGGGAAGACGGATAGCGCTTTTATTTTCAAGATTGATCGTGCTGTGCGGCTGGAGGCCGGCGAGGGTGTGGTGCTTTACCAGCATGCCCAGATTGCCTACCGTTTGAAGGACAGCGCCGCGCCGGAGAGCCACCAAAGCCGCCAAAACTGCACCACAAAATGCTGTCATGCAGAGCAGGGCACCCGTGTGTTGCGCGCCGAGCAGGGCACCCTCGGCCGCAACCAACTTAACGTCTCCTGCGCCCATGCCTCCGGCGAGGTAAGGCAGCATGAAACAGCTCCCGCAGAGTAGAAGCCCCGCTGTCGCATGGAGGGCACCACGTGATCCGCCGTGAATGAACTGCAGAGCGATACCTGCACATGCAAGCGGCCCGGTAAGCCAGTTCGGAATGCGTCGGTGGCGAAGGTCAAGCGCTGCAGCACACAGGCAGCCTGCAACGGCGAGCAGCGTGAGCAGATTTTCAGCGACCATTTTGACCTCTTCGGAGTGCGGTCTGAATCGGGTTGGCAGCTTGCTGGACGCTGCAAGTCGTTTCGCAGCAGCCAGCAAGCCTGAAAGGGGGTACGTGTTCAATAAGCGCCAGATGGATGGGATTGGCTTAGATATTGCTAGTGAGGGAGTTAGTGATCGTACCGAAGGCGGAACCGATCGAGTTCGAAAGTGTGTGCATCGCGGTGACAGCACCCAACGCCAGCAGTCCGGCAACCAGGGCGTATTCGATCAGGTCCTGACCGGATTCGTCACGCTTGAAACGAGAAAGAATTTGGTTCAAAGTCACTGTAAGTCCTCGCAAGATATGTATTGGTAAGAGGCCCCGATGTATCGGTCAGGTCGGGGCGCTTGAAGGTTGTTCGGAGGTCTCTTCCGAAGATTTGCTGCTGATACCTTTTTCGGCAGAAACGGCGAGAACTTTAGCCCGGCTGCAGAAATATTTTGGGTCTTAAAATTCACCGTTGCACTAAAGAAACTCGCGGATCGGCCGATAAGAGGAGGAGGGGGCAGAATGCGTCTTGCCAGTGTGGTCCTTGAGAGAACAAGCACCGTTGTCGCGGAGGCTGTTGCCGTTGCCGACACGTTTTCGACGCGCCTCACAGGCCTTCTTGGCATGCGTCAGCTTCCGCTTGGCGGAGGCTTGTGGATGCTACCCTCTCGCGGTGCACATACCATTGGCATGCGATTCGCCATTGATGTGCTGAGCCTTGACCGCGAGCTGCGCGTTCTGGCCACATGGGAGCATGTGCCGCCGCAGCGACTGACCGGCCTCAAACTTAGAGCGCACAGTGTCCTGGAGCTCGCGGCTGGCGAGATTGCACGGAATTCGCTACGCGTGGGCGACGTCCTCCAGATCTCAGCGCAGTGAAGCTAACTGAGCAAGACGGCGATGTTGACTAAGCCTCGAGCAGGCTGCCAATGCGACCTTCCTGCTGTTTCTTAACCTGTAGGAACGAGATTGGCGCGACGGTCTTCGCTGGTACTACGAGGTCGTACTAAACGCCACCACGCCGACGCGAGCCTATCCAGGGTCTTGGCCGCCGCCGCGGTGAGCAGCGGATCCATCAGCAATCGGTAGCGGAGATCCGCGTGGGTCAAGTAGTAAGGCACCGGAAAGAGCACTAGGGGAAGTAATACTAGATAAGCTTGCTTATGTTTACGCCCACGCAGCAATCCTGCTACCCCGGCAAAGCCAAGGGTGCTGGTAACAAGGGCATGCAGTGTGCAGGCGATTGGCAGGTGCCTTGTGCCGTACCCTCCCCAGAAACGCAGGATACGACGCCCGGTAAGACCCAGGAAGCGGCCTGGATACTGGCGAACGTACTCATGGGCAGCCCTCTGCTTTGTGTGGACGTAGCTAAGTTCCCCTCCCGCGATGTAATTCCGCAGTTCCCCGGGGTTGTAGGTCGGAAAGAATTCCTGGTGGAGATAGCCGTCAGAGCCGGGGTGGTTGCCCATCCATAACTCCAGGCCAACCGTGGTGCGGGTGAGAATGGGCGCGTGGAAGACAACGGCGTTACGGATAGGCCAAGCGGCGTAGGCGAGGCAGAAGCCACAGAAGATGGAAACGATCGTGCGACGTCTGTCAGAGCGCGCCCGGTGCGAAAGCGTCAGCACACCCAGCAGGGAAGGTGCGAGCGCGGGATTAAACAGGGCCGCTAGCCCACAGGTTAGACCCGCCAGGAACCACGTCGCAGGACGGCCTATGCGATCGGATCGCAGAGCCAAGACGACTGCGCTCAGGAGGAAGACGATGGAGAAGCTGGTCTCCCAGAAGATCGTCGCCATGCCAAGCAGAGGGGGTGAACAGGCCCAAAACGCACCGACCGTCAACGCTGCCCGCTCACTGGCGAGCTGCCGTGCGAGGAGAATTACAAGCCATACAGTGGTCACGTTCAGCAGGAGATTGATGCCGATCAGCACCAACGCTGAGGGAATGGAGAACGAGCCCAGAGCCTTGAAGACGCCGGAGACCAGAAGAGGGTAGCCAGGAGCAATCAACGCGGTGTGACCAGTGAGTTGGCCGAAGGGTGAGCTCAGCCCCTTACCGCGGACGAGGGAGTCAGCCAGAAAGCCCATTTCGGAGCCGCGTGTATAGAACCAGGGGATATGAAACTGAGATAAGGCCTGCGAGACCACGACGAGACGAGCGACGAATGCTACCCAGAGAATCAGCCAGATCTTGTTCTGGCTTCTCGCGGCATCGGCCTGAGGCTCCAATCCGTCACTCAACAATGGTCACCTTCGAGGTGCTGGATAAGGCGACCGGCTTCGCGGGGAGAAACGGGACCAGGTAGCTGAAGGTGTAGCCGACCGTGACCACCACGAGGCACCCTGCGGCCTTCCCTTGGCCGCTTGCTACACAGGAAGCGCCGGTCGCGTCGGTTCCGGGCCACGTCGTTGTCACAGCCAGGTTTGAGGACTGTACGCCAGCAGTGGCGATTGAGTGTACGAAGGCGGTGACATCGCTGCTCGCGGCAGTACAGCCGTAAACGGTGGTAGACGAGCAGTCGACTCCGGCTGAAGCTCCGCGCACCGCCGCGTACCGAGTTGCTTCCCGGGCGGCACTCGCGACGAAGTGATCCAGGTAGAGGGCGCGCGAGCACTCAACAATGCCCAGAAGAACGCTTAATAAAAGCAGACCGGAGAGGGCAAACTCGACGAGCGCACTTCCTGCTTCGCCCCCGGGGGTGCCCTCTGCTCGTTTTGATCGACAGCCCATCAGTAACCAGACCTTAAGCGCGCGTTGCTGACAAGAGGAAAGGTGGTGGGCAGCCCGGGGTAGTGCAGCAGCGGCTTGTAGGCTAAGGACGCGCTTACGAGCACATACTGGACCGTGTTGCTGGAGCATGTCGGAGCCGGAGAACAGGCGGCCACGGCAGCAGTGCCGTCGGCACACTCACAACCCCAGCTGGCGTTAACTGCCAGACCCTGCAAGTCTGTTCCCTCCGCGAGCGCGGCCTGCTGCATGCCTGCGGTATTGCCCGGGAACTGTGTCCCAAAGGACGCTCCCGCGGCCGCGGCGGCTGAAACCTCGACGGCTGCGCAAGCAGCACGACCCAGATCAGCACTGCCGACGAGCAGCACCAACAGCATCGGCAAAATGAGGGCCGTTTCGATCAGTCCTAAACCGCTTCGGTCTTCTGAAAAATGGAAGAGCAGCCCCGGAAAACTTCGGCGCGCCCTGTTCGAGGACCATCGCCTGACTGGCTGCGGTGCAGGCATAACGGAAAGAGGCGGCACAGAGGATGGGTTGTGCGTCACGAGGGTACGGCACTCCTTCTACTCCTTATCGGCAGATCTTCGGAAAACTTTAGCGATGTGCGTCACCGCCGCCGCACTGTCGTGCGGACAGCATGGCCCTTACGTTGCAGGCAACAGAGAGCGCGGCTTTCCCCTCTCAGTCAACCAGAGGATTTTGCGATGCAGACAATTCAGGACGGGCAGTGTGGACTTTGCACCCACTTCGGCGAACACGAATCGAACCGCAGCAACGTACTCGTCTCAATCGTGTCAACACATCAGGCGAACCTCGACATTCTGGATGAATGCGGTCATCCGAAGCACGCCGCACTTCACCTCAAGGTGACACCGATCAGTGGTTGCGACGGGTTTGTACCTGCGGCGTCCGCATAACAAAACCCGCTATTGCTCATTGTGAAGAGGCCGCTTGTAGCGGCCTCTTCACAATTTCAACGATGACATGGACAGCTTGCTTTATGCGTCGTCGTAATCCTCTGTGAGGGACAGCAGGAAGGCGACGAGGGAGTTCACATCATCGGGTGAAAGGCTCATGTTCACAAACTCCGCGGGGGCGTTGCGGAGCTTGCCAGCCTTGGCAAGGGCTGAGCTAGCGATGTAGAAGTTCATCACCTGATCGAGGCCTGCGCGGCTGCCGTTGTGGAAATACGGTGCTGAGTCCACGAGGTCGCGCAGAGAAGGCGTCTTAAACAGCCCGATCGTGATCGCGAGTCCCTGGTCCGCAGAACAGTTGTTGCCCCCCGCGCAGACAAAGGCCGCGAGTGTGTTCTGTGGGTTGGGGTAGTCTCCATTCAGGTAAATGTTCCAGAGGCCAAGGTCAGCGAAATTCGGGTTGTTTGCCGACACTGGCCGTCGGTAGGTCTCACTGGCGTTCGGATGATTGGGCGTCTGCGGCAGCCACTCGTTCGGACTGGCTGACCTGGTTTTCAGGTCAGGCACATAGATCTGCATGAACGCGCCCTGCCCATGTACGGCGTCGTACTCGTCCTGCGCTACACCGTTGTTATGGAACGAGAAGTCGGTGAAATCAGGAGGCGTGTGGCAGGCGGCGCAGTTGCCCGCATGCTGGTCAGAGCCAGATCCCGCGGCCGCTGATTTGAGAAAGATCTTCAGGCCGGCCAGCTCCGCCGGACCAAACTGAAATGGCTGGTCGTGGTAGGCGAAGCTGCCGTCGGCGGCGGTCACCCATACCGGGCTGCCGAGGGTCGATACATCGTTGAGGAGGCGCTGGTTGTACGCCGCTGCCGTCTCGCCCGCAAGACGCTGCCGCGGCAGATGGTTGTTGTTCAGGAAGAGATCATACGGCGAGGCGACGTAGCGCCCGTAGTTGTCCTTTTTGAACTGCAGGTCCTTGAAGTACTGCGCCATGCACAGGGCGACCTCCTGCACGATCTGCAGGTCCGTCGCTTTGGAAACGTCGAGACGTTGCGAGGCAGGCAGGAGGATATCGCTTGTTATACGTGAATCAGTTCCTGCGAAGAGGGTGCCGTAGGAGAGGCCGTCCGTGCGGGAGGTGGCTAGCTGATCGGTGCCATCGTCCTGGCGGATGACCAGTGCAATATGGGCAAGGGCCGCCGCGTATTCGCCGGGTGCCCAGCCAAAGTTGCGGCCGGTGAGCGTACCGATGACCAGATCCTCACCGGACGCAAACTCGCCGTCGAAGTGCAGAAACTGCGCACCTCCATCCTGGCGGAAGGTCCCCACCATCTGCATTGCATTTCGCGGAGTAGTAGAAAAGCCGTTCTGGGTAGTCGGCAGATTGCTACGGGTTGTGAAGTCGGCGTAGGTCCGGTTGCCTGCGCCCTGAACCCCTTGAAACTCGGTGACGAAGTGGCAGGTGCGGCAGTTGACGCTCTGGCCCGCAAAGGGCCCCGGCAGCTCGCCGCTACGGGTAGGAACGGTGGCGACGAATGGATCTCCACTGGCGAGCGGAAGGTTTACGCCGGCCATGTTCTGTGCAAAGAATTTTGCGAAACGCGTATCCAAGAACAGCCGCTCGCCGATGGGATCCGCAGCTGGGGTGGCGGCCTCGTTCTCCGTACTGATGATGGGTGCCGTGCTGCTGGCGCCGCAACCGATCATCAGGCCGGTCGCGCACAACGATACAGCCGCGATCCAGACCAGGAGTGCGGACCTTTTAGCTCCGGAAAACACGTTTTTCTCCTTCTCTTCCCGTTTAACTAGCGAGCGCCTACTCATGCTGGTTGACTCCTGCCGCAGCGGGGCTCTGCGGGGTGCCACCGTTAAGGGCGCGCAGATAGGTCACCAGCTGCCAGCGCTCCTTGGCGGGCAGCATGTCCCATGCCGGCATACCGCGCCAGGGAACACCATTTGTCATCAACCAGAACAGATCGCCATCAGTGGTGCCGGCGATCCGATCGCTGATAACCGGGGGGCGTCCGTTCTTTCCCAAGCCGTCGTTCCCATGGCACTTGGCGCAGTCGTTATAGAAGACATGGGAGCCGGCGGTCGCAGCCGTCTCCTGCTCGGCGGCCGTGGCAAATGGGTTCACACGGGCGTGATCCGCAGGAGAGACCCGGTTGAGCCAGCCGCCATCCGCCGCGCCCATGGTCAGGGCGGCCACAAAGACGGTGGCAAGAAAAGTACCGAGACGCTTCACTTCGATCTCCTCAACAGGTCGCGAACCTGGTTGATCTCATAGGCCACCTTCACTCGCCACAACACGGCGGCACTGTTCGCATTGAGCCCAAACTCCGGGCCGACAAGCACCGTCACATTGCGCGGAGCGCTGTAGGAGAGCGTGGGGCCGGCGTATTGGGACGTCGCGCGCGTACCAAAGGTGTAGCGAGTGCCGAGACCGCCAAACAGCTCCCCACCCGCGGCGAAGTACTGGGGGCAAAACACACAATGCTTGTCACTGGCCTGATTGACCAGCGGCCGGCTGGCCCCGACGGCGTAGCCGAACTCCCAGGGCTCGTTCGAAAGGTTCTTTTCCGCGATGAAGTTCTCGGCGAAGTTGAAGCCCTTTACATAGCTGGAAAGGATTAGCTTGCCCTCGAGCGAGCGCTCGACATCCTGACGCAAAGGCCCGTTGGCAACCTGCTGATCTGTGATCACATGCTGCCCGGTGACCTCGAGGAAGCTCTTATCCGCCTGGTTGACGTCCTCATACTCCGCGTACAGCACCGGGTTAACCCAGTAGCTCCGGCGGAGGGGTCGGAAACGATTCTCGAAGCGAAATCCAGTGAAGACGGTAGAATCACGCGCCGTTGATTGCCCTTGCAGGTAGACCTCCGTCGTCCACCAGGTCTTCACGCCGTACTCGACCTCAAACGTCAGCGCGTAGAACGGGTTGGCATCCCTGGGGGCGCTGTAAAGATTCTGGGTCGCCACTTCGAGGTTTCCGGGCTCTTCCAGCACGTCGGAATAGGTCACCAGATAGGGCGCCTCCTGTGCCCGAAGGGCAGAGGGAGCACCAAGCAGCCAGAGGACTATGACGGTAGCCCAAGGCCAAGAAAATCCAACGTAAGACATCCCTGCTCCGAATCAAGACTGATTGTGTCCGAATTATATCCGACAACTCCGGTCCACATTCCAAGCAGCCTGCAGCGAACCCTCAGCGGCCCAATCAGCCCTGGGCACGAAGCATCGCACTCCCTAAGCCTCGGAGGGGCTCAGCTCCGGTTCTGGCGTGACGCTGGCTCAGGACTTCACCTACGCTGCTGCCACTCGTTCTTATTTGTTGCGGCAGCGAAAGCCAGACCAGCTAGCAGATTCGGGAAGCGCGCCAGTTCTCTACAATGAGGGAATGGGCGAGTTCCTTACCTTCGCGACTTTCGAGCAACGCGTCGCTGGAGGCTATCGCGTCAGTTGCAATGATGCGCGGTGGCTTTGGCAGAACGCCTCGACGCCGGAGCTCTGTCAGCTTGCCATGCAAGTGCGCGGCCGCTTCCACGCGCCCGACGTGTGCACGTACATGATCATGCGCATCATCAACTACACGAACGTCTGTGTAGCCCAGTGCGATTACTGCGCCTTCTACCGGCTACCAGGCCAAGAGGGCGGCTACGTGATGGCGCAGGATGAGGTGTTTGCGAAGCTCGACGAGCTGCTTCTGCTCGGAGGCGACCTGGCGGCCTTTAACGGTGGCTTTAACCCCCATCTGCCGTTGGAGTACTACTGCGACCTCTTTCGCAACATCCGCGCGCGGTACGGCGAGCAGCTGGAGTTCTACGCCCTGACGATCGCGGAGTTTATGTACCTGGCCGATCATGCGCGGCTCACCTTTGCGCAGGCCGCCGAGCGCTTCAAGGCGGCGGGTGTCCGCTGGATTACCGGCGGCGGGTCCGAGATTCTCACCGAAGACTTTCGCAAACGCCATAGCAAGTTCAAGTACACGGTGGCGCAGTACTTCGAAGCACAGCGTGCCATCGTGGCAGCCGGCCTGCGCACGACGGCGACGATGGTCATCGGCTTCGATGAGACCTTTGAGGAGCGGCTGGAGCATCTGCAGCGGACGCGCGACTTCCAGGACGAGACCGGGGGGCTGGCAAGCTTTCTTTGCTGGACCTATAAGCCCTACTTCACGCAGATCGGGGGCATCGAGATCGGGACAGCGGAGTATCTACGTCACCTCGCCCTCAGCCGGATTTTTCTGGACAATATCGTGCACATTCGCACCTCCGTGCTGACGCAGAACGAGCGTGCGTTGGAGGCGCTGGCCTATGGCGCTGATGACTTCGATCTGCCGATTGAGGACGAGGTCACACAGAAAGCCGGGGCAACCATCAGCCTGAACTTCGATCGCATTCTGCAAGTTGCCCAGGGGCTTGGCTTCACGCCGCAGTATCGGCATGTCGCGGCCGACGCATTGATCGCTCACGCATAGCGATTTGGCATCGCCGGCCCTGTTTCTCGCGCTTCGAGCAGCCTCCCTGCTGCCGGCAAATAAGGCCGCGCGGCACGCTTTCGGCGAACGCAGAACGGATTGTCTGCTCCTATAATTGGGCGGCCCTGAAAGCATCCAGCTCGCCCCCAAGGAGACGTCCTCCCTATGCCGTCGTTCCGCTCCCAGCTGCACTCCACGCTTTCTCTGCTGCTTTTCACCCTTCCCCTTACGGCTGCCGTCTCGGCTGCGGGCCAGCAGCCCGAGGCGACCGCGATGCCCTTTCAGGATGCGGCCCGGCCTCTGGATGAACGCGTGCACGACCTTATCGGGCGCATGACGCTCGAAGAAAAAGTGCAGCAGATGCGGGATCACGCGCCCGCCATTCCTCGCCTGGGCGTGCCGAAGTATGACTGGTGGAACGAGGGGCTGCACGGGGTAGCGTTTGCGGGCTATGCGACAAACTTTCCCCAGGTAATCGGCATGGCCGCCACCTGGGACCGAGATCTCGTGCACCGCATCGGGCAGACAACGTCTACGGAGGCGCGGGCCAAGTACAACGAAGCCGTGCGCGAGAACGATCACGAGATGTTCTTCGGCCTCACCTTCTGGGCGCCCAACATCAACATCTTCCGTGACCCGCGCTGGGGCCGCGGCCAGGAGACCTATGGGGAGGACCCCTTCCTGACCAGCCGCCTCGGGGTGGCTTTCGTCACGGGCATGCAGGGCGATGACCCGCAGTATCTGCGTGTGGTGTCGACGCCGAAGCACTACGCCGTGCACAGCGGGCCGGAGCCGCTGCGCCATGGCTTCAACGTGGATGTTTCTCCGCACGATCTCGAGGACACCTATCTCCCGGCGTTTCGCGCGGCCGTGACGGAGGCGCATGCGCAATCGGTCATGTGCGCCTATAACGCCATCGATGGCACGCCGGCCTGCGCCAGCACCCTGCTGCTGCGTGATCATCTGCGGGATGCCTGGCACTTCGATGGCTATGTTGTCAGCGACTGCGCGGCGGTGGCGGATGTAAGCACGGGCCATCATTTTGTCCCCGACATGGCCCATGCCGCAGCCTCTGCTGTGAAGGCGGGTACGGATCTGGAGTGTGGCTTTGGCCAGGGGCAGGCCTTCCCTGCCCTGGTGGAGGCCGTGCACGAAAACCTGCTTACCGAGGCTGACCTGGATCGGTCGCTGACGCGGCTCTTCCGTGCGCGGTTTCGGCTGGGCATGTTCGACCCGCCGTCCAGCTTCAGCTACGGTCGCCTGCCGTTCAGCGAGGTGAACTCTCCGGAGCATCGCCGGCTCTCCCTCCGCGCGGCCGAGGAGTCGATGGTGCTGCTGAAGAACGCCCATGACGTGCTGCCGCTCAAGGCGGGCACGCAGCGCATCGCTGTGGTGGGGCCAACGGCGGAGCTGGTGCAATCGCTGCAGGGCAACTACAACGGGCCACCGCCGGCGCCGGTGAGTCCTTATGCCGGGATGGCAAAACGCTTCGGTTCCGCACAGATCGCCTATGCGCAGGGATCGAGCCTTGTGGCGGGTCTCGCGATGCCCATCGAAGCCACGGCGCTAAGGCCGGCCAGCGGCACCGGGGAGGGCCTAAGCGCGGAGTACTTCGCCAAGAAAAACTTGGGCGGCGAGCCCACGGTGAAGCGTACAGACCGCACGATCAACTTCAACTGGGACAAGGTGGTTCCGGTGGAGGGTCTGCAGCGCAACGACTTTTCCGTGCGCTGGACGGGGGCGTTCGTCCCACCAGCAACCGGTGACTACAAGCTGGGCGTGCGGGTGAACTACTGCTACGCCTGCGAAAACGCCGAGGGCTTCAAGCTCTACGTCGATGGCAAGCTGCTGGTGGAGAGCGGCACAGGTAAGACCGGCGAACGGGGCGAGGTAATCGATAAGACGGTGCATTTTGAGGGCGGTGAGTTACACCCGATTCGCCTTGAATACGTTCACGGCAACGGCAGCGCCGGTATCGATCTCACCTGGCAGGCACCGCCCGCGGTACTGCGAGCCCAGGCGGTGGCTGCCGCGAACAAGTCAGACATTACGGTGGCCTTTGTCGGGCTGTCGCCCTCGCTGGAGGGCGAGGAGATGCCCGTAAAGCTGGAGGGTTTCGCGGGCGGCGATCGTACAGCCATCAACCTGCCGGTGGTGCAGGAGGATTTGCTGAAGGCGCTCGGCGCGACCGGCAAGCCGTTGATCGTCGTTCTGCAGAACGGCAGTGCGTTGGCAGTGAACTGGGCGGGCGAGCACGCCGACGCCCTGCTGGAGGCATGGTATCCGGGAGAGGAAGGCGGCAATGCGATTGCGGCCACGCTGGCCGGCGACAACAACCCAGCGGGAAGGTTGCCCTTGACGTTTTATGCCTCGCTCGATCAGGTGCCCGCCTTCACGGACTATTCCATGCAAGGGCGCACGTATCGGTATTTCTCCGGCAAGCCCCTGTTTGGTTTCGGCTACGGGCTAAGCTACACGACGTTCGCGTATAGCCGGCTGGTGCTGCCGGAGACCCCGGTGAAGGCTGGCGAGCCAGTCGTGGTGAGCGCCGAGGTCCGCAATACCGGAAAACTGGCGGGTGACGAGGTGGCGGAGCTCTACCTGACGCAGCCGGCGGGTTTTCAGACGCCGCGACGCGTGCTGGCAGGGTTCCAGCGGGTGCATCTGGCGGCCGGCGCTTCCGCGCATCTTTCGTTCACGCTTGATCCTCGCAGCCTGGGCCAGGTGAGCGAACAAGGCAATCGCGAAGTGCTCCCTGGCGAGTACACCGTTGCCCTCGGCGGTGCGCAGCCCGAGGACAACGCCTCGGGCAAGGCGGGGCGGTTCACGGTTGCAGGAACCGCGGAGCTGCCCAAGTAGTAGTAGCGAGCCCAAGCACTCGCGTTCCTACCGCCCGCTGCTTCCGTGCAGCGGGCGTTGCTTTTGGTGAACCGCCCCGAACCACCCTCGACAGAAAAGTTCACAGATGCAGGGAACCAGCTGCGCGAACGCTCCGTACTGCGGTGCATCGGCCCCTAGCACTTTGACCAGAACCACCCTGTACCGGCCTTCTGCATACTTCACCTCAAGCCGCACGGTTTCCGCGTTTTCGTGCCTGTGCTCGCTCCGGTTTCGTGGACGAGTGCTGAGATTTCGAGTTGTTTCCTGCCCAGTAGAGGACCCCATGCTCAAGCGCGCCGCAGCCAGCACCTGCCTCGCCCTCGCCGCGACTACCACCACGCTGCTCGCGCAGGCAAGCTGCCCAGTCGGGCGCGCCGGCACGCTCAGCGGCACGGTGCGCGACAGCACGGCCGCGCTGATTCCGGGCGCCACGCTACGCCTGGACGACAACCGCACAGCCACCAGTGGCGCGGATGGCCACTTCCGCTTCACGTGTGTCCCCGGAGGCAAGCACCGCCTTTCGGCCACCGCAGAAGGTTTCGCCATCCTTGAAATGGCCACCTCCGCCCCGCATGCCGGGGAGCTGCAGCTGGTGCTCGCACCGGACTCCGTGCGCACGGACGTGCAGGTGGACGCCGACGAAACAAACGCCGTAGACGCTACGGGCAGCGGCGCTTCGTCGACGATCTCGGGCAAGCAGCTGCAGTCACTCGCCGACGACCCGGACGACCTATTGCGCGAGCTTCAGCAACTAGGCGCAACAAGCGGTGGCAGTCCCAACAATGTCACCATCGCGGTGGATGGTTTTCAGGGCTCCAGCAAGCTGCCGCCGAAGAGCTCCATCGCGTACATCAAGGTGAATCCGGATCTTTTCTCCGCCGAGTACCGGGAGCCGCCCTTCAATGGCGGTCGCGTGGAGGTCTATACCAAGCCGGGACAGCCTGCCTTCCACGGGGCGCTGTTTGCCACCAACGGCAGCCCGTGGGAGAACGCCCGTGACCCCTTTTCTACGAGCAAGGCGGCCATCGGCAAGCAGCGGTATGGCTTTGAAGTCACCGGCCCCGTGCGCAAACAGGGCTCGGACTTTGCCCTTGATCTTGAGCACCGCCTGATCAACAACTTCGGCGTGGTGAACGCGATCACCCTCGATGGCTTCGGCAATCAGGTCAACACGATCGCCAATGTGCCCACGCCGCAAAGCCTCTGGATCGGTCAGGCCCGTCTGGACTGGCAACTGGGCGCGCGCAACACCTTTATCGCCACCTATAGCGCGAACGTGAACAGCCTCCAGAGCGTGGGGGTCGGCGGCACGAATCTCGCCGAGACTGGCTACAGCAGCGGGCAGTATGAACACGTGCTGCGCTTCACCGACATCACTACGGCCAGTGCGCACCTGATGCATGAGGCGCGCGCCTCGCTGAAGTGGGACGGTGAGGAGGACACCCCGAACTCCTTCACGACGCAGGTGCAGGTAGCGGGAGCCTTCACGGGCGGCGGTGCCAATCTGGGCGCGCAACAGCTGCATGAGTTCAATGTGGAGGTCGACGATGACGCGATCCTCACGACCAAGAGCCACACCATCAAGGCCGGCACCCAGCTGATGCTCTATGACGAGCACCAGCAGCTCACCACCAATTTCAATGGAACCTACCTCTTCGGCGGAGGCACGGCGCCGGTGCTCGATGCGAACAACAATGCCGTGGCTGGACAGACCGAGACCATCACCGGCATAGAACAGTACCGGCGGGCAACCCACGCGAACGTGGCAGGCGCCGCGGCACCGCTGCCCGGAGGCAACCCGACCGCCTTCAGCAATGTGGTGGGGACGCCTGCGGTGATCTTTCACCAGGTGCAGGACGCGGTTTTCCTGCAGGATGACTGGAACGTTGGTCGAGGCGTGCACATTGCGGCCGGGCTGCGCTACTTTCTGCAGAACGACCCAACGCTTACCGGGGCGGTGACGCCGCGAGTGGGTGTGCTCTGGTCGCCCACCAAAAAAGGCACGTGGACCGTGCACGCGCACGCTGGACTCTTTACCGGGCAACAGAGTCAAAGCGAATGGGCAGAGCTGCTCCGCGAAGACGGCTCAGATCGTGTGACCAGCATCGTCTACAGCCCGGTCTATGGCAGCCCCTTCGCCGGCACAACGCCTGTCCACAGCCTGCGCACCCTGGCCGGCGGCATATCCAACGGCAACTTTGCCATCGAGAACGTTGGCGGAACGCGGGCACTGCCGCATGGCTGGAACGTCTCCTTCGACTACTACCTCGGCCGCATCTGGAATCTGCCACGCACGGAAAATATCAACTCTCCGCTGAGCGGCGATCCAACCGGTTCGCGCCCTGGGCCGCCGAACGTGGATGTGCTCCAGGTTCAAAACAGCGGCCAGGGTCGGGCGAACGTAGAGTTCGCCGGCATCGAGCAGCACACGTTGAAGTTTGCCCAGTTCTTCGTTGGCGGCGTGCGGGTCAATCTTGTCGACGACAACGACGATGGCGAGTTCTTTCAACCGCAGAGCGCGTATACGGACGCGGGCGAATTTGCGCACCGCACCAATCAACCGGTATGGAATGTCTTTGGCAATGCGACCTTCACGTTGCCCCGTAAGGTGCAGCTCAGCGGCGATCTGAACGCCGGTGGCGATGCCCACTACAACATCACCACGGGCTTCGACAACAACGGGGACGGCAGCTTCAACGATCGACCACAGTATGCCGCCCTGGGTACCCCAGGGGCGGTGCAGACCCCCTTCGGCCTACTCACCGCGACGGGCGGCACGAGCGTCTTCCCACGCAACAAAGGCGTGCTGCCATGGACGATTCACCTCGATACCAATCTGCAACGGGCCTTCACACTCACGCAGAATCCCAAAGCGGAGCACCAGCAGACCCTCACGGTCAACGTGAGGTCGTCCAACGTACTCAACCACACCAACGTGACCTCCGTCGGCGGCGTCCTAGGCTCGCCCTTCTTTGGGGTACCGTACGCGGCCGACAATGGCCGTCGCGTCGAGGCTGGCCTGCGGTACAGCTTCTAAGGGAGCAAATAAAGCTCTGCGCAAGTCAGGCGTGCCAGGCGGCAAAGAGCTCGCCCTTGCCGCCCGACACCGGATCGCTGTTCGGAAACGGCAACGTCCGCATGCGCTCGGCCGCGACCGCGTCCGGTGCGGCGCGGCAGATATCCCAGTGCTGGTGAACGGGGTACGCCCCAATGACCAGAAAGCGGCTGTCGGCTTCGAGCAGGCAATGGCCCGTGCCGGTCGGTAGCACGGCAACGTCACCGGCTGTCACCGTGATCTCATGCCCGCCCTCGCCGCCCAGCGTGATGCGCGCGCTGCCACCGGCAAAGCCGAGCACCTCGTGCGCCGTGGAGTGGTAGTGGTGGTACCGGTAGACGCCATTGCGCCACTGTGCCGGCCAGGCATTGCGGGCGAAGACGCCCTCCATGCGCTCGGCAGCCTCGCTCGTGGCTCCAACCGAAGGCTGGAACGCGCCGCGGTAGAGCAGCACCGGCAGATGCTCGTTGTTAGGCATCCAGCCATTGCGAGAGAGCTGTACGCGCTCAACATGCGCCGGAACGCCGGCCTTGGCCACCGAACTCAGCCCCACGGCGGCCATCGCTGCCCCAAATTGCCTGCGATTCATCCCCAATACCTCACCCGTTCTGATGCTGCGGAAGCGAAGAAACAGCCCGGCGCACTACGGCTTCTCCGGCCAGGCGTGGCGGGGGTAGCGCCGCATCAGCTCACGACGCACCTGCGGGTAAAGGCGCTCCCAAAAGCCACGGAGGTCCGTGGTGGTCTGCACCGGACGGCCGTTGGGTGCGAGCAGCTGGATGACCAGCGGCGTCTTCTCCCGGCCGATGCGCGGGGTGTCGTGCATGCCGAAGAAGTCCTGCAACCGCGAGGCGATCCACGGCGGTTTCCCCTGTTCGTAGTGAACCCGGGTCTGCCGGCCGCCAGTCAGGGTTACCGTAGCCGGGGCAAGTTCACGCAGGGTGCGAGCGTCGAGCTTACTTTCCAGCAGCGGAAGAAAGCCGGTCGCCGCACGCCGCAGGTCAGCGAAGCTGCGCAGACTGTCGCAGAGCTCAGCGAGCACGGCTCCCGGATCAACGTCCCGAACACCTGCGAAATCGAGCCGCGCAAGCGTGTTGCCGAGCGCCTCCGCGTCGACGAACCGCTCCAGGCCAGCCTCCAGCGCCTTGTCAGCGAGCAGCGCGGCCATCGGAGCGGGGTCGGGGTTGGCCTCCTGCGATTCGCTCAGCACAAGCTCGTCGTAGAGCAGGGCGGAGGTCGCCTCGACGCGCTCCGCCTCGCGATTCCAGGTCAGACGAGTCATCTCTCGCACCCGCTCCGGGAAAAGATCGATGAGCCATTCGGGCTCCGCGCGGGCAGTCAGGCGCGCCAGCGGCAGAGGCTTGTCGCGGCGATCCTCGGCATCCAGTACAACCATAAATGGGTAGGGTGGCGGCTCACCCGCGAGCTCCGCAGACACGCCTGTCGAGAGCTGCACCTGCGACCCCGCACCCCGCCGGGCCACGCGATCCGGAAAACCCGCCAGCACCGCTCGCAGCAGCTCGTCATCATCCGAGGCACTCCCTCGCGGTGAACGCAGGAGGCGGCGGAGCTGTCCGAGGTGCTGCAACGCGCGGGGATCGTCGAGGCAATCCAGCGCCGTTAGCAGATCCGTCGCAACCACACGGGCACCCGAATCCAGAAGCGCGGCCACCGCACAACCCGCGTCACCGACCCGCCTCGCTATCGCGTCCAGAACCACCCTGGCCAGGCGCGGTGCCAGCGGCAGACGCGATAGACGCCCGGCCTCGGTCCCGTGCGCCTTCAGCCGATCGAGCAGGTCTTCGGCGTGTCGCACGGCGGGGTAGGGCGGCGCATCCAGCCATTCCAATGCCGAGGGGCCGGGCAATCCCATCGCGCGCAGGGCCAGACACAGCTGCGAAAGGTCGCTGCGGGTGATCTCCGGAGCCTCTTGCTCAGGGCGTTGCGCGTAATCCTCCTCGGGGTACAGACGAAGCACGCGACCGGGGCCCGTGCGGCCCGCTCGCCCGGCGCGTTGCTTGGCCGAGGCCTTGCTGACCCGGCGAATCTCCAGAGTCGGCAGCCCCGTCCAGGGGGAGTAGCTCGCGACCCGGGCGAGCCCGCTGTCGATCACCGCCGAAACCCCCTCAATGGTCAGGGAGCTCTCCGCAACGTTGGTGGCGAAGATGAGTTTGCGCTCCGAGGCCGGAGCCACGGCCCGGTCCTGTTCCGCCGGCGTCATATCGCCGTGCAGCGGAAGGGCCAGCATGCCCTCGGCGCGCGCCAGCGGCTCGCATGCCCGCATTGCCTGCCGGATCTCTGCAGCGCCGGGCAGAAAGATAAGGACGTCTCCCCGATGTTCCTCCCGCAGGAGCTGTCGCACGGCCGCCGCCACCTGGCTGCCGAGCGGATCCGGGCTGTACGGCAGGTGCTCGATGGCGAGCGGGAAGGCCCGGCCCTCCGATCGTAGGCTGGGGCAGCCGCCGAGAAAAGCTGCTACCGGCGCCGCGTCCAGGGTCGCCGACATCACGATGAGCTGCAGAGTGGGGCGCTGAGCCTGAAGGCGCTTCAGCAGGGCGAGCGCCAGATCACCCTCCAGATGGCGCTCGTGGAACTCGTCCAGCACCACGGCGTCTACTCCGCTGAGCTGCGGGTCAGAGAGAAGCCGGCGCGTGAGGATGCCTTCGGTGAGAAAGCGCAGCCGGGTGCGCGGTCCGCTGACCTCCTCGAAGCGCACCTGGTAGCCCACCGTCCCGCCGGGCTCCTCGCCCATCTCTGCGGCGACACGGCGCGCGGCGAGCCGGGCTGCGATGCGCCGCGGCTCCAGCACCAGCACCTCGCCCGCGACCAGTCCCAGCAACGCGGGCGGCACCCGGGTCGTCTTGCCGGCGCCCGGGGCAGCCTCCAGCACCAGATTTGGGCAGCGCTGGAGAGAGGCGAGCACCTCCGGCAGCAGGACGTCTATGGGGAGAGCGGGAACAGACGGCGGAGCGGCAATCCCACGCTCAGTCCGGATGCGCTTTTCGGGTTCAACGGAGGCCATAGCCTATGGGAACACTAGATCCAGGTCGCGCCGGCAGTGCCGCGGCAAAGCCAAGTATGCGCGATCAGGGAAGGCTAAGCTGTGCCGCCTGCGCGAGTGACAGATTTTGAGGAATGACGCGAATGTCCGTACGCCGTGTCTCCTGCTCGCGGGTTAGGCTTTTCAGCATCAGCACCTTACCCTCGACGTGCACGCTAATGTAGGCCGATTTCCAGTTCTCCCTGTCCACGGGTCGGCGCTCGAGCTTGAAGTAGCCGCCCTGCTCGATGCGGCCAAGAAAGCCAAAGCCGAACTCCACAGGCTCCTGGATGGTGGCGTTGAGACGGCAGAGTCTTTCCGCGGGCTCGCGCAGGCTAACGGTTCCGCCCATGGCGTGTATCGCGCGCTCCTCATACGTGGAGGGCTGAAAGGCGGGATTGGGACGAAAAGCCAGACGTGTGCAGCCCTCCTCCTCGCCGTCAGGGGTCAGCAAAAACGCCCTGGGCAGTAGTTGCAGCAGCTGCGCGGCATGGGCCTCATCATCGTTGTGCGCGGCCGTCAGGCGTCGAAACGCATCGGGATTGCGCACGAGCTCCGTAATCCTGTCTGACTCCGCCGCTGCATCCGCGGGTGAGAGCACGCGACCGTCGACAGCCAGCAAGCGGTGTAACGGACCATCGCCCGTTTCCACAACCTTTTCCCGCCAAAGATGGCCCCCGGTGCGCATCGAGCGCTCCTCGCTGACATAGCTGTAGCGAACCTCCTGCTTGTGCGCCCCGACCTCGTTATCGGCCATGCGCTTCACCAAGACCTCTGGAGAGAGCATCTGCAGGGCCGGGATCTCGACAGATCCTCGACCCAGGCGCGGCGCCCGCGGCTGGGCTGTTCCAGGGGCCAGGAACACACAACCGACTACCACCACATGCCAAGATCGCCGAAGCTGCAAAGTCATACAGGCCCTGCCCTGAAGGTAACACCCGAGGCGAACGTGGCCTCGGTGCCAGACGGCACCGGGGAGAGGCTGAATGCGGTTTTCACCGTGGCTGCAGCTACATGGTGACGGGCTCCAACTCGCGCTCAAAGCCCAGTTCACCGGGCGCCGCTCCTTCCTCCAACGCGAGACGGTGCGTGATCTCGTCAAACGGCACAGGCCGGCTGTAGAGGTACCCCTGCACCACCGTGCAACCGAAGTCCTTGAGGGCATCCCTCTGCCGGACGTCTTCCACGCCCTCTGCGGAAACCGCCACGCCCAGGCTCTTCGCCAGACCCACAATCATGCGCACGATGTCGGCATTGGCGTGTCCGGTGATCAGCCGCTTCACAAAAGACTGATCGATTTTCAACGTATCAATCGGGTAGCGCTCCAGGTAGCTCAAAGAGCTGTAGCCGGTGCCAAAGTCGTCGAAGGCGATCCGTACCCCCAGGGAGCGGATGCGGTTCAGCAGCGCGCCCATGCGGTCCGCGTTGCGCAGAAAGACGCTTTCGGTGATCTCGAGCTCAAGCTGGCTGGGGTTTGTGCCGCTCCCTGCCATGGCGCTTTGCAAGGCATCGAGGAAGCCGGGATCCTCCAGCTGGCGACTCGATACATTCACATTTACCCGGAAGTTTGGTGGCAGATCCAGAGTGTCCTTCCAGATCTTTGAGTGCCGGCAGACCTCGTGCAGCACCCAGGAGCCCAGCTCGACGATGAGCCCGGTCTCTTCCGCAATGCCGATGAATTCCAGGGGCGGCACCAGACCGCGCTCCGGATGCCGCCAGCGTACGAGCGCCTCCAGCGCACAGGTGTAGCCCCTTACGGTGTCGATGATGGGCTGGTAAAAGACTTCGAGCTGGTTGCCCTCGATGGCTGAACGCAGCTCGAGCCGCGTCCGCATCGCTGCCTTGGCACCGGCGTGCATTTCCTCGTCGAACAGCGCGTACCGTGCACCGCCCTCCTTCTTCGCGCGATACATCGCCAAGTCGGCGTCGCGCAGGATGTATTCGGCGTCGGTGTAGGCCCCATAGCTGATGCCCATGCTGACGCCGGCCACCACCTCCAGGTTGGCAAGCTTCACCGGCACATTCAGGCGCTCCAGCAGCCTTTCGGCGATCGCGATGATGTCGCGAGGGCTATCGAGGTTCTCGCAAAGGATCGTGAACTCGTCACCGCCGATGCGGGAGATGGTGT
Source organism: uncultured Acidobacteriaceae bacterium (assembly GCA_964242225.1). Lineage (GTDB taxonomy): Bacteria > Acidobacteriota > Terriglobia > Terriglobales > Acidobacteriaceae > Granulicella. Next base: position 492,187 of record CAXTAE010000001.1, on the reverse strand, counting down.
CGCCCGGCCGGGCGCAGGACTTCAGCCGCTTGGCAACTTCCACCAATAGCAGATCGCCGATGCTGTGGCCGAGGCTGTCGTTTACGAGCTTGAAATTGTCCAGATCCAAAAAGATGATGCCGCTGCTGCAGGGCGGACGGCGTTGCGCGCATTCCACGGTGGACTTCAGCTTGTCCATGAAGAAGGCGCGGTTACGCAGGCCGGTGAGGTCGTCATGGAATGCCGTGAACGCCAGCTCCGCCTCGACGCGCTTGCGCTCCTGCACCTCCTGGGCGAGCGCCATGTTGTGTGCTTCGGCCAGGCGCAGCTGCATGGCATTCTCTTCGTTGCGTTTGCGCTCCGTAATGTCGCGCTGCACGGAGACCCAGTGCGTAAACCAGCCCTTTTCGTCGGCCACGGGCACAATGCTCAGCTCCACCCAGAACTGGGTGCCGTCTTTGCGGTAGTTCAGAAGCTCCAGCTCGATGGGCTTCCAGCGCTTCAGGGCTTTTTTCAACCGCTGACGCGAAGACATCTCCGTATCGGCCCCCTGCAAGATGCGCGGTGTTTTGCCGAGAACATCCTCGAGGGTGTAACCGGTTGTTCGCGTAAAGGCGGCGTTGGCGTACACGATGCGCGGACCGGGCAGGTCGACCGGTTCGGCCTCGGTGATCAGCACGGCATCATTGGCGTTGACGACCACTGACTCCAGCAGGCGGAGCCGCTCTTCCTTGGCGTCCTGCTGGCTGCGAAATGCCGCTTCGGCGTGGCGCCGGTCCTGGAGCTCAAGCTGGTCGGCGATCTCCGTGGCAAGAGTGCGGAGCACATATTCCGCAGCCCCGCTGAGCGCATGGAGCGCATCGTGCAGCACCACCAGAGCGCCTATTCGCACGCCATCACGCTGCACCGGAACGCTGGCGAGGAAGCCGATAGCCGAATTCTCCTCCAGCCAAACGCCTGTCCCTGCTGCGCCGGCTCGCTCCGCATAAAGATCGCTGGCCAGCAGGGCGGGGGCCAACGCGACGGGCAGGGCCCACGTGGCCGCGATCGCACCGTGGCGGGCGACGATGCCCAACACCTCTCCCTGTTGCAAGATCAGCACCGCTCCCCCGGTCTGCGAGGAACAGGCTGCGGAAGCTAGGAGGTCGCCAATCCGAGCAGGCAACGCCGTGGGCAGAGCAACATCGTCGAGCGGCGAGGAGGTCATGAATTCCACAATGCGCGCAGAGGCGTTTGCAGCCCATACCCCAGACGGGCTATGACGCGTACCCTATCGACGTGACTCGCGCATTTGTTGGGCTGATTCACTTCGGAGACTCCCACGAGCAGGGTGCAGCGCCCTCACGGGAGCCCAGGGTGGGACCGCGCGGGGGAGGTTGCCCAGGCCGATTCCAACCCGTAGTAGGTGTTGGTAGGGCGACCTTTCCGTGGATAATGGGAGGCCAAGTACACGTAACACAAGGGTACAGCGGTGCGGAAGGGCATGCGACGCCTCCGCTACGCGATCCCCAATCTGATGACGAGTCCACATGCCGGGGCAATCCCTTTCCCCGCGACAGGTCTGTACTGTGCTGAGTTCCTCCACCTCGAGGGCTTCCCTCGCCGCCGTTCGCCGCTACACCAACGCCGCGCCCTCGCCGCAACCTCCCGAGGTCCCGGTGCGAATGAGCATGCGTTCCCTGCTGCGGACCGTTTTCGTCGAGGTCTGGAGCCGTGAGGTTTGGCCCACCTCCGCGCAGGTGCGCCTGGGAGTCGTGTTTCTGGTGGCGCTGGTGTGCTCCTGGTCGGGCATCGTGCTTTCGCGCCAGTCAGAGGGTGTGGCAACCATCTGGATCTCCAACGGCGTCCTGTTCGGCCTGCTGATCACCCAGCCGCCCCGCCGCTGGCTGCCTTACTTCGCCGCCGGCCTGTGTGCGGACACGCTGGCCGATGTGGTGTACGGCGATCCCTTTCGCATTGCCATCGGGGTCTCCTGCGCCAACTCCGTCGAAGTCGTCTGCTCCAGCCTCATCTTGGCGCTGCTCTTTGGCGCGCCGCTCAGCCTCTCGCGGCGCCGACCTCTGGTGGGCTTTCTGCTGGTCTCGGTACTCGGTGCCACCGCGTTGACCAGCGTTCTCGGCGCTGCCTGGACGATGCTCTTCCTGGATGCCGGGCCGTGGTGGCAGCTGGTGCGCACATGGTATCTCGGGGACATGCTGGGGATGGCGGTACTGGCGCCGCTCATCGTCATTTTGCAGCGCCCGAGCTTCTTTGCGGTACTGCACCGGGACCACCTGCTGCACACGCTGGGGGTGCTCGCCGTGCCTGCAGCCACGGCGGTGCTGGTCTTTACGCACGACGGAGATCCCCTGATCTTCTTTCTCTTCCCGACGTTTCTTCTCGTCGCCTTCAGGCTGGGTTTCCCAGGCACGGTGTTGAACATCGTGCTGATCGCGACGTTGGCCATCGGGTTTACGGTGAAGGGGCATGGCCCGTTGATGCTGATACGTGGCGAGCACATGATGCTGCACCGCATCGTGATCGCGCAGATCTTTGTGGCGGTAGCTATCTTTACGATGTTTCCTGTCGCCGCTCTGCTTGAAGAGAAAGAGCAGCTGAAGACCTCGCTCGCCGCCAGCGAGTTGAAGTTTCGATCCCTGGCGCACATGGATGAGCTGACGGGGCTGTTCAATCGCCGGGCGTTTAACCTGCACCTCGAAGACTGCTGGGAGCGGGCCATCGCCGAAGGGCACTCGCTGGGTCTTATCCTGCTCGACGCTGACATGTTCAAGCAGTACAACGACGTCTACGGTCATATCGGTGGCGATGAGTGCTTGCGGGCCCTGGCCGCCGCGCTGGCCTCGGTGGTCAAGACCACGGCAGGCACGGCGGCGCGCTTTGGTGGCGAGGAGTTTGCGGTGATCCTGCCAGAGTGCAGTCGCGAGGGCGCTCGACGCGTGGCCGAGAGCATTCGCCAGGCGGTTGCGGGACGCGGAATGCCGCACCCCGCCACACCCACCGGCGTGCAGACCGTCAGCCTCGGTGTGGCAGCCACCGAGCCGGAGGCTGGGCAGTCTTCAGTGGAACTGGTCAATCAGGCCGACATCGCGCTGTATGCGGCCAAGGTGCTGGGGCGTAACCAGGTCGCCTGCGCCTAGCGGCAAGAAACTGCAAGGCGTGCAGAGAATCACAGAAGCTCGCGCTGCCCGCCCTTGAAAGCACCGCCAAGAGCATCCAACGCTGCATGTCCGCATTGGATTTGTTACTGGGGAGACCTCTGGCCTCCGAAGAGGACGCCGAGCAGCGCGTTGGCGTTATTGCCGGTGTGCCTACCTTCGGCCTGGATGCCCTTGGCTCAGCCGCGTACGGCCCTGAGGCGGCACTCACGATACTCATCCCCGCCGCTGCAGCCGGCATTGCCTATGTGCTTCCGGTAAGCCTGACCATCGTAGCCCTGCTGGCAATTGTCTTCTTCTCCTACCGGCAAACGATCGACGCCTACCCCAATGGCGGTGGCTCCTACACAGTGGCGAGCGAGAACCTGGGCCGCAACCTGGGCCTGCTCGCGGCCGCGGCGCTGATTGTGGACTACCTGCTGGATGTGGGCGTGGGCATCTCCACGGGCGTTGGGGCTCTTGTGTCGGGGGTGCCGCGGCTGGCTCCGCATACGCTCGGAATTTGTCTGCTGATCCTTGCCATCCTTACGCTTATTAGCCTGCGCGGGGCACGGGAGAGCGGGATCGTTTACATGGCCCCGACCGTGCTCTTCATCGTCTGTCTGTTACTTGTGCTGGGCTGGGGCACACTGCATGCTCTGCTCGCCGGTGGACACCCGCATCCGGTGGTGGCGCCGCCCGCTCCGTCAACTCATGCCGTCGCGGCCGTGGGTGCCTGGTTGCTCATTCGCGCATTTGCCAGCGGCTGTACGGCGCTGACGGGTGTGGAGGCGGTTAGCAACGGCGTCACCGCTTTCAAGGATCCCAGCTCGCAGACCGCCAAACGTTCGCTAAGCATCATCGTGCTTCTCCTGGCGTTGTTCCTGGTAGGCATCGCCCATCTGACGCGCGTCTACGGCATCATGGCCACGGATCCGGGCAAGCCCGGGTACCAGAGTCTGCTTTCGATGATCACGGCAGCAGTCGTGGGCAAGGGTGTTCTCTACTACATCACCATCGCGTCGATCCTCGTGGTGCTCTCCCTCTCAGCCAATACGGCCTTTGCGGATTTTCCGCGACTCTGCCGCGCCATCGCCGAAGATGGCTACCTGCCCAAGTTCTTTGCCATCCGTGGGCGACGCCTTGTGTACACCGAGGGCATCGTGGTGCTGGCCATTCTGGCCGCCCTCGTTCTGATTGCCTTTGGCGGTGTCACCGATCGCCTGATTCCGTTGTTTGCTATCGGCGCCTTTCTGGCCTTTACGCTCTCGCAGGCCGGCATGGTCATGCACTGGCGTAAGAACGGCGGCAAAAACGCCAAGCTGTATATGGCCATCAACGGCTTCGGCGCGCTGGCCACAGGGTTGACCGTCTGTGTGGTGCTGCTCGCCAAGTTCAAGGAGGGCGCCTGGATCACCGTGGTTCTAGTGCCGTTGCTGATCCTGCTGATGCATGCCGTACATCGCCACTATGTGCGCGTCACGCAAGAGACGAAGCTCGGAGACCTGACCCTGGTTTCGTTTCAGCAGAAGCCGCTTGCGATCGTACCTGTCTCGGGATGGAATCGTGCCACGGAGGCCGCGCTGCAGTTTGCCTGCGCCCTCACACCGGATGTGCAGGTGCTGCACGTGGACTGCCCTGATGAAAAGGACGCTGAGACCGCCGAACAGTGGCAACACCAACTCGACAACGCCGCCAAGCGCTCCGGCGTGGAGTCGCCCAAGGTGGTAACGGTCGCCTCCCCGTTTCGCTTTGTGACTTCGCCGATCCTGAAGCATGTGCTGAAGACTGAAACAGACTTCGCCGACCGAAGGATCGCGGTCGTGGTCCCGGAGCTCGTGACGCGACGGTGGTATCAGTACCTGCTGCACAATCACCGCTCCACCGTGCTGAAGGCGTTGCTGCTGATCCAGGGCAACCGCCGCATTGTTGTCGTCAATGTGCCCTGGTACCTGTGACACAGCGGCGCTACGACTGCATCGCATCTCACGCGAAGAAGACAGGGGCAGATACGTGGCAAAGAGAGTCGCAAGCAAGAGCGCACGCGCGCCGAAAGCAGTCAGAGAATCGCCGAAGATCAAGCAGCCGCTTCGCAATTCCGCAGCAAAGCGCGCCACTGCAGCCGCGAAGCCAGCAAGGGGCGTTGCTCCTCAGCTGCCTGCGCCGTTGTACTACCGGCTGAACACTTTTCTGCACACGCTGCGCGTGGTCGCCGGCTATGAAGATCAGCTCTGCACGCTGCTGCATGCTTTGCGGCATGAAGGCGCACCCAATCCGGCACTCCTGCAAGAGCTGCGCAGCCTACTGGACGAGATTCCGTCAGCAGATTTTGCGGCAGAGCTGGATGCTTCACGCGCCATCTTGCCGGGTGGGCGCATAAAGCCCACCGAGGCACGCGGAGGCGCCGTCAAGGAGTCGACGATTGCGCCCGCGACACGCCCTTCAAAGAAGGCAGTCAGCGCCCGTTGAGCGCCGGGAAGCGTTGCGGCGGCCTGCGATGATGCGTGGCCTGCTCATAGCTGTAGGCCAATCGAATCAGCTCGCCCTCGCTCAACGTGCGGCCTAAAAAGGTTAGTCCTGCAGGGAGATCGCCATGGGTGAAGCCCATCGGAACCGTGATGGCCGGGAAGCCTGTCTGCGGTGATAGCACCTGGCTGTTGTCGCCCGCCGGTGACTTGGTATCGCCGATAAGTCGCGGGGCATTGCTCCACGTCGGGTACACCACAGCATCCAGATGCGCGTGGTCCATCGCTTGCAGCAGCGCCTTGCGAAACGCGACCTTGGGAGCATCGTGGTACACATCCGGACAAGGCGTCCGGCGCTCGCCAGGCGCAGGCTTCGGCTTGGCCGCGCCCTTGATCTCCTCTGCGATGTACGGCAGATACAACCCCGAATCTACGATGGACTGAAGATCCTTGTATGGCGCGTTGGGATGCCTGGCGAGATACGCATTCAGGTCGGCTGCGAAGTCACCACACCACAGATCTTTCGTCAGCAGCTTGTAGTTCGGCAGCGTGAAAGGATCGACCAGAACCGCGCCTTCCTGTCGTAACGCCCCAAGCGCCTCCTCCGTCACTTTCTTCATCTCAGGGTCGGTAGTGGGGGTGTCGATGTATCGGCGAAACACACCGATGCGCGCGCCGCGCAGGCCTGTCTTTTCGAGGAACTTCGTGTAATCGATCGCGGGCTGGTCGCGCACCAACTCCGTAACGGGATCGGCTGGGTCGTAGCCTGCGACGACGCTCAACACGGCAGCCGCATCGGCCACGGATCGCGCCATCGGCCCACCGACATCGTTATTCGCAAACAGCGGAATGATACCCGCGCGGCTCGTCAGTCCAATCGTGGGCCGGATGCCGACCAGGTCATTGTGCGACGACGGCCCGCGTATGGAGTTGCCGGTATCGGTGCCCAGCCCCACCTCGCCGAGACTCGCCGCCACCGCCGCCGCAGTACCGCCGCTGGAGCCCGCGGGCACACGGGAGAGGTCGTACGCGTTGCGCGTGATGCCCGCGACCGAACTGGCTGTGAGGTAGGGGCTGAAAGCCCACTCGGCCATGTTGGACTTGCCCAGAATCAGCGCACCGGCCGCGCGCAGCTTGGCCACCATCGTCGCATCCTTCGCCGGCACGAAGCCCTTCATCGCGAGCGACCCGCCAGTGGTCTGCAAACCCGCGGTATCGTAATTGTCTTTGACGATCAGGACGACGCCGCTCAGCGGCAGCAGCTTCCCGGTCTGATTCCCGGCCTGGGCAAAGCTTCGGTCACAGCGATCTGCATCGGCGAAGACATCCGGGTTCAGCGTCACCATGCTGTTCAGGCGCGTCGACTGATCATAGGCATGAATTCGCGCCAGGTACCCTTCCACGACGGCGCGACAAGTCGTACGACCAGCGGCAATGGCGGCCTGTGTCTCCGCGATCGTTGACTCGGTGACCTCGAAGCCGGCATGCGCGTCCTCCGCTGCCAGCACACCGCATTCCCCTCTGCGCGAAAGCTCGAAGGGGACCGCAAGGATGCAGGCTGCAAGGACAAGCAGACAACGGGAGAGGCGCTGGGGCATGCTTTGATACATACCACGGGATGACGTGCTCCCCGTTGCTGAAGCGTCGTTGGAACTTTTGCGGCGCTTGTCTTCTACGGTTAGCGAGTTTAGAGATTGAGGTCGAGCCCCTGATCTCCGGAGCGAGTACCGAGCATGGTTTGATACCCACTGGAGCGGATTTTTCAGGGAGTACAAAGGCTTCGGGTGGGTAGGACCAGAGCAGGAAGAAAGCACCTGATCAGCTACTGTCGAAGGCTCCAACTAGGAAACCTAAGCCTCCTTGCGCGTGGCAAGAGTACGGCCGTAGCGAATAAACGGCTTTTCGACGAAGCGGTAACTGACATATGCCGTTAACAGCGCCCCGGCATACGATGAATTGTCGAGTCGTGCCGTCATACTACTGGAACGATTGCATTTCTCGGAGCAACGAGGGACCGCGGCGCATAGCAGTCGCCGCTCCCTTCCATGCCGTACCGCAGGGTGACCGGCGTTTCTGGTTCCCTCCTCCAGTGCCAAGTTCTGGCGGGACTCCAACAGATGGAACCCGGCGAACCTGTGGCAGAGTTAAATCGACCTTCGCGAGAGCTTCTTTGAGCCCGTAAAGCTGTCCTCTATAGGGGTGGACCTGGAGGCGCAGCCCCTTGCTGAAACGTTATAGGAACTTTTGCGGACATCGCGCAAACAGCGGGTTGTTCGCTGGTATATTTGCGGAAAGAACATCCCTACCTTCAGCCTGGACGCCCCTTTCGAGTCTGTCTGGCTTCCACTCCGGCCGGGCACCGCCTTCATGGCAGGCCGCCCAGCCGAACGACTTCGTGTCCCCTACGCACGCTGTATGTTCGTGCGCTCCAGGAGGTTGTTTTTGCGAAATACCCTTCGTCTTGCCTGTGTCGGCGCCCTGCTCTCCGGCGTGTCTGCGTTTGCTCAATCCACGGCGACCCTTGCCGGCACGATCAAGGATCCTTCAGGGGCCGTGTTGCCCGGCGCTACGGTCGTGGTCCACAACAACGGCACCGGGGCTGAGCGCACCTTCGTCTCCGACAGCGCCGGGCAGTATGTCGTGCCGTCGCTCGCACCGGGCGAGTACAACATCTCCGTGATGGCCGCGGGCTTCGGTCAGTACACCGTGAAGAGTTACGTTCTGCAGGTGGACCAGAAAGCCACGCTGGACGTGCCGCTCGCGCTTGCGAGCAAAGGCGAGATCGTGCAGGTGGAGGGCGGCGCGCCTGTGATCCAAGCCGAGTCCATTACTGTCGGCGAGGTGATCGACGCCCGCACGGTGCAGGAGATTCCTCTAAACGGACGGCATTTCCTCGACCTCACCGTGCTCACGCCCGGAGGCGTGACCGCACCCGCCAACGGCAATCTCACCGCACCCAGCCGCGGCCTGGGCGCCAACTCCTTCATCACGGCCGGCAATCGCGACGACTCCGTGAATTTTCAGATCAACGGCGTCAACCTGAATGACATGGTGCAGAACCAGATCACCTTTCAGCCGTCGATCGATACCACCAGCGAGTTCAAGGTTAACAACCAGACCTATAGCGCGGAGTACGGCCGCTCTTCGGGCTCGATCGTGAACGTGAGCACACGCTCCGGCACCAACGCCTTCCATGGCGAGGCGTTCGAATACCTGCGCAACAACGCTCTGGATGCGCGCAACTACTTCAACCCCAAGGGCACGGAGATGGCGCAGCTGCAACGCTCCAATTACGGCGGCTCGCTGGGTGGCCCCATTCGCCATGATAAGACCTTCTTTTTCGTCAGCTACGAGGCGCTGCGTCAGCACCAGGGCATCATCACCAACAGCGGCGTGCTGACCAACACGCAGCGCACCCAGGTGACCAACGCCCAGGCGCAGGCGTTGCTGCCGTTCATCCCCGTCGCGAACTCCTATACGGCCACCGCCAACGTGGCTAACGGCATGAACGCCTATGTGGCCACGGTCCCCGGGCCGGTGCAGATCGATCAAGGTACCGCGGACATCCAGCAGATCTTCGGGAGCAAGGACACGCTGCATGGCTTCTACGCCGCGCAGGAGGACACCCGCACCGAGCCTACGCTGCAGCTGAACACGGTGCCCGGCTTCGGCGACCACCGCCACGCCACGCGGCAGGTGCTGACGTTGAACGAGACGCACGTCTTCTCGCCCTACGTGGTGAATGAAGCGCGGCTCGGCTTCAATCGCATCGGCATCACCTTCGCCGAGAACAACCTTACCGATCCCACCTCGCTCAACATTCAGACCGGCACCTCCGGCCCGGTGGGTCTGCCGCAGATCACCATCACCGGCCTGGGGCTGAACTTTGGCGGGCCGGCCACCTTTCCGCAGGGCCGCAACGACACGCTGGGCATCTTCTCGGACGCGTTGACGCTCACCCACGGCAAGCACTCCGTCAAGGTTGGCGGCGAGTTTCGCCGTTTTATCAATGCCAACTTCTCCGGTGACCCGGGCACACTTGTCTTCGCCAGCCTCACCGCCTTCGACGCCGGTCTGGCGAGCCAGTACACCGTTACCCCGACAGAGGTCACCAGCCGCGTCTACCAGAACGCGATGGGAGCTTTCGTGCAGGACAGCTACAAGTTGACGCCGCAGTTACTGCTGGAGCTCGGCTTCCGCTTCGAGTGGAACGGCTCGCCGACGCTGGGTAATGACAAGGCTACCAACTTCATCCCCGCTACTGACTCCCTTGTGCAGGTGGGCACCAACGGCCTGGGCCGCAGCCCCTATGCGCAGAACTACAACTATGAGCCGCGACTCGGCTTCGCCTACGACGTCACCGGCAGCGGGAAGACGGTTCTCCGTGGGGCCTACGGCTATGTGGCCGATCAGCCCGAGACCAACCTCGTTAGCGGCCTCGCCAGCAATCCGCCGTTCCTGAACAAGGTGAACTACAACAACTCCGCCGCACCAATCCCGCTGGCCACGCTGTTCACCTCGGCGGCGGCGGCAGGCATCTCCATCACGGCCGTGCAGCCCAACCTGCACAACGCCTATATGCAGGACTTCAACCTGAATGTTCAGCATGAGATCGCGGGCGGCGTGGCGTTCTCGGTCGGCTACTACGGTTCGGTGGGTCGGCACCTGCGACAGCAGATCAACCTCAACCAGCCCAACGCATTGGGTGTGCGGCCCTACCAGGCGCTCTCGGCGAACAGCCCGGTGCGGCCCTCGGCTAACCTCAGCAACGTGAACCTGATTCAAGCCGCCAATGTAGGGCAATCCAACTACAACGCCCTCTGGGTCACCGCGCAGAAAAGCTTTCATCAGGGCTTTGAGTTCGAGGCCAACTACAACCTCAGCAAGTCGCTCGACCTCGGCTCACTCGCCTCAAGCTATCTGCAGGACAGCACGCGGCCGCGCCTGAATTACGGCCCTTCCGACTTCGATACACGCCACCGGATCGCCGGCCGCGCTGTCTACAACCTGCCCTTCAAAGGTAGCCGCTTCGTGGAGGGTTTCCGACTCGTCGGTACGACCCAGTTTCAGACCGGCAATCCGCTGAACATCACGACCAGCTCCACCTTCACAGGCATCTCCGGTGTGCTGCACCCCAACCAGATCGCGCCGATCAACTACACGCACACCAAGACGAGCGCGACCGCGGTGCAATGGTTCAGCCAGAACATCCTTTGCACCCAGGCCCAAACCACCCCGGGCTGCGTCTTCCAGACACCCACGGCAGGCTTCGGCAATGTGTCACGCAACAGCCTGGTCGGGCCACGCTTCTCTGACGTGGACGTCTCGCTCGAAAAGAACACCAAGCTTCACGAGAAACTGAACCTGCAGCTACGCCTGGATGCCTTCGACGTGGCCAACCACGCCAGCTTCGGCAATCCCTCCTCAACCACCATTGCCATTCCCTCGGCAACCACAACGGCGAATGCGCAAAATCCCAACTTCGGCGTGATTACTTCTACCCGCTTCCCGATCGGTGACCTGGGCTCTTCGAGGCAGCTGCAAGTGGCGGCAAAGCTGATCTTCTAAGACACCGAATGACGCTGTGCAGAAGGGCTGCCGTCCTGCTCACTCGCTTGATTGAAACGAGTGAGCAGAAGGCAGCCCTTCTTACTGCTCAGAGCAACGTGAGCTAAGCGACCTGCCCCAACAGCCCAAGCTGTCGTGCCGTGGTCGTCAGGGTCTCAAGCGCAACGTCGATCTGCCCGCGGGTGTGCTCGCTGGTCATGATGCAGCGCACGCGGGCCTTGCCTTCGGGCACCGTGGGGAAAGCGATGCCGGTCGCCATCACGCCGCGCTCAAACAGCGCGCGGGAGAACTCCATCGTCTTGCGGCCATCACCGACCAGAATCGGCGTGATCGGCGTCTCGCTCGCCGGCGTCGTCACACCGCCGATGTCGAAGCCCGCGGAGCGAAGCTGCTCCTGAAAGTAGCGAGTGTTTTCCCAGAGCCGTTCGATGCGTTCCGGCTCCGACTCCAGCAGATCGAAGGCGGCCAGACACGTTGCTGCCACCGAGGGCGGATGCGACGTGGAGAATAAAAACGGCCGCGCCCGGTGGTAGAGGAAGGCGATAAGGTCGCGGCTGCCGCAGACGTACCCGCCCAGAGCGCCGATGGCTTTGGAAAGTGTTCCCACCTGCACATCTACCTTGTCGGTGCAGCCAAAGTGATCCACGGAGCCCCGCCCATTGCGGCCCAGCACGCCGGAGGCATGGGCATCGTCGACCATCATGATGGCGCCGTAACGTTCGCAAAGGTTTGCCAGTGCACCCACAGGCCCGATGTCGCCATCCATGGAAAAAACGCCGTCGGTGATGACGAGCTTGCGGCCCGGCTCACTTTGCAGCTCCTTCAGGAGCTCTTCGGCGTGGGCCACGTCCTTGTGCCGAAATACCTTGATCTTGGCCTTCGAGAGCCGCGCGCCGTCAATGATCGAGGCATGGTTCAGCTCATCGGAGAAGATGAAGTCATCCTTACCCAGGATGGAGGAGACGGTGCCCGCATTGGCAGTGAAGCCGGACTGGAAGACCACGCAGGCCTCCACGCCCTTGAAGGCGGCGATCCGCTCTTCCAGCTCCATGTGAATGCGCATCGTGCCGGCAATGGTGCGCACCGCGCCGGAGCCCACGCCGAGCTGCGCAATGGCCTTCGTGGCGGCTTCGCGAAGCTTGGGGTGATTGCAAAGGCCGAGGTAGTTGTTCGAGGCGAGGTTGATGACCTCGCGGCCGTCGTAGTGGCACACCGGCCCCTGCTCGTCGTCGAGCACACGCAATTTGAAGTAGGTGCCTCGCTCCCGCAGGTCGTCGAGCACGGCCGTGAGATGGGACAGCTGCTGGCGCTTGGGGGCGTGCCTGGGATCTTCGGCGAGAATCGGTGAGGTCAGGGTCGCGGCGGGCATGGTGTGTCCATGGTATCCCGCTCGAAGAGACTGGGCTTACCGCCGCACCTGCAGCAGGATCTTGCTCGCCTCGCCGGACTCAAGCAGGTGCATCGCTTCGTCGAACTGCGCCAGGGGAAGACGATGCGTGATGACGGGCGAGAGGTCGACGCGCCCGCTGCGCAAAAGCGCCTCGGCCTGCAGCCAGGTCTCGTACATCTTGCGCCCGTTGATGCCATGCACGGTTGCCCCCTTGAAGATGATCGCGTCGGCGAGATCCATCTCGATGGGCTTCGAAGGCAGGCCCAACAAGCCGGCCCAGCCCCCATTCCGCAGCAGGCGAAATCCCTGCTGGATAGCCGCACCGTGGCCGGACATCTCCAGCAGCGTGTCGACGCCGTTATTGCCCGTGGCCTGCATGACGAGCGCTTCGGTAGCAAGGTCAGCGGGATCGAGCAGCAGGTCCGCCCCCATGCGCTCCGCCAGCTTCAGCCGTTGCACATTGGGTTCAATCGCAAACACCCGCGCGGCGCCGCAGGCCTTGGCCACGGCAATAGCAAACAGCCCGATCGGGCCACAGCCCGTCACCAGCACCGTCCCGCCAGCGATCGGCCCGGCGAGCACCGTGTGGACAGCATTGCCGAAAGGATCGAACAGCGAGCCCCACTCGCGGGGGATGGCAGGATCCAGCTTCCAGACGTTGGAGGCCGGGATGCGCACGTAATCGGCAAAGGCGCCATCGCCGTCCACCCCAAGAATTTTCACGAACTGACACACATGCGCCTGGCCGGTGCGGCACTGCAGACAGTGGCCACAGGCAACGTGCATCTCCGCCGAAACAAAATCGCCCAAAGTAAAGTTTTTGACGTTTTCGCCGATAAGGACAACAGTCCCGGAGAACTCATGGCCGGGAATATACGGAGGCTTAATGCGCCCTTGCGCCCAGCGATCCCAATGGTAGATATGCAGGTCCGTGCCGCAGACCGAGGCGGTCTCCACGGCGATCAGCACGTCGTCCGGCCCAAGCGCAGGCACCGGTACCTCCCGCATCTCCATGCCGGGGGCGGCGGTTGCCTTGACGAGCGCTTGCATGGTGCGCGGGAGGACGGCAGATGGTGCGGACGACATGGTGCGGGGACTCCTGGGCAGCCTTTCCTTCGCGCAAGCAAGGCTCGAAGGCAAACAGCTTATGGTAGCGCGTCGGGATGATGTAACCAGTGAGATGGGCGGCGCCTGTAGACCATAGCCGCTCGCCGTACACGCGCCACCCTAGCCACGGCCGCGAAGACGACTCAACTGACGTCGATCCTTGCCGGTGGGCTTCAGCGCAGGCAGGCGCTCAAAGCTGAGCATCGTCTTGCGCTGCTCCTGGGCGAGTGCGCGGGCGGCGCGGCTGGCGTCCGTCTCGCTGTAGAGCACCCTGGCTGCCTCGGCGGGACCGCGCACCTCACTGAGCGTAAGGACCTCGATCGAGAAGATACCGCCTTCCGTGGTGATGGCGAGCTTGTCTCCGGGTTTGACCTCGCGCGCCGGCTTGGCGGTCTGGCCATTGGACTGCACACGGCCCAGCTCGCAGGCCTTCACCGCGAGGGCACGTGTTTTGAAGAAGCGGGCGGCCCAGAGCCACTTGTCGATGCGAACACTCATATTTGTTCGATTCCGCTCCGCTGTGACTAGATGCGGCCGAACTGCTGCAGATGGTTGCCCACCAGCGCGAGCGCCTCCGCCCGGATCGCCGGGTCATCGCCAAACCCCCGCAGCCAATGCATCGCGGGCTCGCGCCGAAACCAGGTGAGCTGCCGTTTGGCGTAATTCCGGTGGCCCTGCTGCGCCTCGGCGATGGCTTCGGCGAGGAGTTGCGAGCCCTCCAGCACGGCCAGCGCTTGGGCGTACCCGAGGGACCCCAGAGCACGCGCCCCTTCGCCGTAAGCCTCGTACGCATCGGCGGTCTCCTCGAGCAGCCCGCGGGAGAACATGGCCTTTGCTCGCTCGTTGATGCGCTCGTAGAGCCTATCGCGGGGCGGGGCGAGGCCGATCTGGAGCACACGGAACCCTGCGAGCGGCTCCCGGCCAACGCTCCACTGCTGCGTCTGCGGCTGGCGCGCCAGCAGGGTCACCTCCAGGCTGCGGATTACCTTCGGCACGTCATTGGGATGAATAGCCGTTGCTGCTGCGGGATCGAGTCGTTGCAGCAGGCGATGCAATCGGTCCGTTCCTCCGCGATCGGCGATCCTCCGCAGCCTCTGGCGAAGCTGTTCATTGCGCGGCGGCGCGGGCGCGAGGCCATATAACAGGGCGCTCAGGTAAAGCCCTGTTCCGCCCGCAACAAGGGGCAGCTTGCCCCGGGCGGCGATGCCGCGAATAGCCTCCCGGGCCACCCGAGAGTAATCCCCGGCATTGGCCGCCTCGTCCGGGTTCAGCAGATCGAGGCAGTGGTGCGGCACCCGCGCTTGCTCGGCGAGTGAGGGCTTGGCCGAGCCGATATCCAGCCCGCGGTAGATCGCGACGGAGTCGCAGGAGACGATCTCCGCGCCGTACACCGAGGCGATCTCCAAAGCCAGCGCAGATTTGCCGCTTGCCGTGGGGCCGGCCAGGACAACCAACGGCAGGAGCACGCAGTCCTCCGCACCCTCTACCAACGTCGCAACCAACCGGCCGGAAACGCGCGATCGAGGCCGGCGCGGAAAAGGCAGATGGCGAGCACCAGCAGCGCGATTACGAGCAGCCCACGCTGGGTACTTCGCCGCTCCAGCGCCTCACGAACGCGGCGTTCGTCCCCTGAAGCTTGCAAACGAGCGGACAGCGTCGGCGCCCTCGGAGGTTCCGGCGTTGTTGCGTCCACGCGAACAGGCTGCCCTTCACCAAAGCCAGTCGCGGGACGCGACGGCTGCTGCGGTTCACGGTCTTCGGGAGCCTCTTTCATGAACCGCCCTTACTCCGTCTGGCGATTCACGAGGTAGTGGATGCGCAGCTCGAGATTCGGTCCGTGGAATTGCGAAGGCAAGGGAGGAAACTGGTTGACACCCGTGATGGAGCCCCAGGCAGCGCGATTCAGGGCGTTATCGTGCGTGGAATCGTCGATCCCCAGGAACTGGATTCCCCCGTCCGGGCCGATGCGCACACGCAATGCCGTTACCCCAGATTTACTCAACGGAGGCCGCGCCTCCTCAGGGATGAGCGGGATCCACTGGTCATAGATCTGACGCAGAATGCGCTGTAGGTAGGGGTTGAAGTTCACACCCTGGGTGTCGGAAAGGATCTCGGCAGGTCCCATACCCACCCCCGCTCCGTTTCGTGAGCGCGTGGGAATGCCCACACTGCCGCCTTCGCCCGGCGAGGCGTTACGGACGGCATTCTGAATCTGATCCCCGGCGCTCTCCGAGCCGGTAGTGAAGTCGGGGTGCGAGGAAGGTTGCGGCCGGGGAGCGTCCGCCACGACGGGAGGTGGCGTGCGCGTTACCGGTCGCGGTTGAGGTTGGGGGGTAGGCGCGGACGGCAGATTCGGTGGCGCCGGCGAGGGCCGAAGCGTGGGCGAGGGCTGGGATCTAGGCTCCGCGCGCGGCTGTACAGGGGCCTCGGTACGCGGCGTCTCCGGCTGGGGCTCAGGACGCGGCTGCGGGGCGGGGGCGCGTGGCACCTTTGGCTCAGCGCTACGGAGATGTTCAAGCGTTCGATCATCCACACTGCGCGGAGCAGCCCGGGGGTGCGGGGCCGAGAGCTTGGGGTCTGTCAGCTGGGTCAGCTCGCGCGCCTGCAGTACCTCCGACGGCAAAACAATGCGTGGGCTGTGCCACAAATACTTGGGGCCGAAAAAAACGAATAGCGTAATCGCCAACCAGACAAAGACGGAGATGTACACCGACTCACGGAAGCGGGCACGGGCGCGCTCATCCTCGATCGTGTCCAGTAGCCGTACGAGCTCATGCTCGTCCAACTCACCGTAGCGCCCAGTCTGGATGCGAAGGAGCTTGGGCCGCACCGTATTCTCGACGGCGGTATGCGGCACAAACGACACGGGCGCATCAGGATCAGCCGGCCTAAGCTCCTCCGAAACGCTGCGATCGTCCGTTTCAGGCTCCCGCTTTGGGGATTGCAGCTCGGACTCGTCCGTAGGCGTGGGGGTAGGTACTGGCATCGCGGTCGCTTAGTCTCTGACGAAAGAGCGTATCGGAAGGTTGCGCGCCGGGCCAACCGAAGGCGCGTGGTTAGGCCGGCCGCTTCCCAATTCGGTCCGCTCTGCCGGGCCATCGAGGTCGTCTATGCTGAGATGAATGTCTCCTCCGTCGCTGCTGGGCCGCACAGCCGTCGTCCTTACTGCCAGTGATCGCTGCTTTGCGGGGGTGCAGGAAGATCGGTCCGGCCCAGCGGTGGCCGCTGTACTCCGGGAAGCGGGCGCGGGAGTTCTCGAGGTGGTGATCTCCTCGGACGATCCCGTCGTACTCCGCGAGCGAATGCGCGCGGCCGCAGCCCGAGTGGCGCTGCTGGTCACCACCGGCGGTACCGGGCTTTCTGCGCGGGACAACACTCCTGAAGCCACGATCGCCGTTTGCGACCGTCTCGTGCCAGGGCTCGCGGAACTGATGCGACAAACGGGCGCGCAGGAGACGCCCTTCGCGGCACTCGGCCGCGGGGTCTGCGGCATCTCCGGCGGCTGCCTGATCGTGAACCTGCCCGGCAGCCCGGCTGGTGCCGCGAGCTCACTTCGCACAATTCTTCCCTTGCTGCCGCATGCTCTCGACCTCCTCGCCGGCCACACGCAGCACTCGCCTGACGCCAAATAGAGGCTAACGGCGGCTCAACACGGAGCTCCGATTAGCCGCACGAGATTCCGCGGCGTCATAGAATGAAGAGTCGTGAAAATTGCTCCTCTTGTTCTGTTTCACAAGGTATCGGCCGTACTGCTGGCAGTCATGAAGCCCTTCGGCATCTGGGGTGTAGGCGGCCTTGCTCTGATCGATTCGGCTCTGATTCCTATCCCGGTATCCATGGACGGCGTCGTCATTGGCTATGTCGTCAACAATCATCAGAGCTTCGTCCTATATTGTCTGATCGCGGCGGCGGCCTCGGCCGTGGGCTCGCTGGTGCCCTTCTTTATCGGCCGAGCTGGCGGTGAGCTTTTTCTGCTGAAGCGCATCAATCGCGAGCGCTATGAGCGCATGCGTGACCGCTTCGAGAAGCAGGAGTTCTTTGCCATCTTGATCCCGGCGATGTTGCCGCCGCCGACGCCCCTGAAGCTCTTCGAGTTCGCTGCCGGGGTCTTTGAGATGAAGGCGCTGCCATTCGCGCTGGCGATCTTCTTCGGCAAGCTGACCCAATTCCTCATCTGCTCGCTGCTGACGATCTACTTTGGGCCTGCGCTTCTGCACACCCTGCGCCGCACCATGCATCAGCACTATGGTCTGGTGGTGGGCTTTGTGTTGCTTGCCTTTCTGCTGTTGCTTTTCTACGTAGTGCGACGCGTTTTCGATCGGCGCCGCGGGCTATCGCTCCCCTTAGAAGAGGTCTAGTTCTGCGGCCCTGCGAGTGATCTACTGGAGTGCTGGTCCGCCGGTGCCGGCATTGCGCGCGGTCCTCACAAGCTGCGACGCTACCACCGGCAGCCCGAACAGCACGCCAGCTGTCAGCCCTGTCGAGACCAGATCGTTCGCATAGAACGGAACCGCTGCCCCAAAGCAACCGAGCATACCGGCAGCCGTGTGGGCGTACATGCCACTGCCAAGCCAGACCACAAGGTTACTCAGGAGGAAAAAGCTGGTCGCCGAGCCGCCAGCTGCCAGCGCGACCCTGCCGGGGGTGACGTTTCGCAGCAGTACGCTGCCCAGAAGACAAACCCCGAGGTACCACGCCCAGGTAAGCAGATAACCCGCCACGTGGAACGCGTAGTTGTAGACAAAGCATGTAAGGTAGACATCCGTTCCCGCCATAACTGCCGCCGCAAGCAATCCCTGCCAGCGTGGGCGACGTGCCCCGAAGAAGAGCAGACCGCCGCCGACCGCGGTAAAGTTCAACCCCACCCCGTGGAGGGCGTGGGGAAGAAGGCGGCTGACAGCAGCGAGGAGGAGGACGAGGAAGGCAGTCATATCGGATGATCCAGGGAGCGGGCACGCGGCTTCGCTTCCGCTTCAAGTCGGGAACGACCTTCCACGATTGTACGGGAGGCTCGCTGGTACTCAGCGTTGGAAGCGGCCGTCCATACCCTGGGCGAGCACATTTCCCTCATGGTCCAGAACAGCGGTGCCGGTGAGTGGGGGCTGAGCCCCCCGATGCAGAAGGGACGTCTCCCCCATAAAGCGGACGTCGCTGAAGGTAATGGTCGTCAGCTGGCTGTTCGCTCTTCCAAAACCCGGAACCTCGGCCGGACTACCCGACGTGAGGCCCAGGACCGGCATTGGCGACCAATCAAGGTAAGCCTTCCCCAACGTGCTTCGCTCCCCGCTGCGCAGGGAGGCGCTTGACGCGGGTTTCACAAGTAAGGCCCCGGGATCCAGGGTACCTCGTCGGCTGTCCGCGACGGCCAACCGGTAAGCCGGCCCAAAGTCGGTCGCCGTATACCACCGAAAAACACTGAGTGGATCGGGGCTGGCGAGGGAACGCTGCGCCGGCAGTAAGGGACGATCTTCCGGCGGCTCGGTGCTCTCTGGCGCGGATGCGTTTGGCTCCATCTCTGTGGGTGTCACTGCGCTTATGCTGGGAGCGCGGAGGGTCTGCTCCTGCGCCAACGCCAGAGCCCCCTCATGCTCGATCCAACGCATGCCCCACAGCAGAACGACCGCGGCCAACGCGCCTCGCGCCCATCCTCGTCCGCGAAAGCTTTCCCTGCGCGCACCAACCTCCTGGCCGATCAGCCCGAAGAGTGCCGGCATCAGCAGTCCAGCCAATAGCAGGAGAAAGAGCAAGGGGTCGAAAATGAAGACAATGGAAGCGGCGTACCAGCGATCGACAAAGGGAAAGAAAGGACGAATGCCGTAGTTGTTGGTGTAGTCGAGCAAAAGGTGACTGAGCAGGGCAAGCAGAAGAAAGGCGTAGAGAGTGCCCCATCGCGCCGGCGGACGTTCGGGTAACCCGCGGCGTGAGTCGTTCGATACCGATTCACGACCGGTCCGGCGACGCCAGAGCTCATAGAAGTAGAAGAAAAGCAGAAGAAGGGCGGCTTCAAGCGGCAGGCCGAGAAAGGTATGCGTGATGCCACGGTGGTGTTGAAAGCCTGACACCGGGCCCTTGAGGGTCCATATGGTGTCAATGTCGGGGAACTCCGCTGCAATCGCCATGGCGACGGTGGCGTAAGCCGTGCGCCGGTTTAGGCCGGTTCGCGCCAAGCAGGCACCCGTAAGGATGTGCGTAACCGGCTCCATGGAACGGACCGGCTAGGACATGACCAGCGTGGCGTGTGGGACGCGCAGGCGTTCGGCAGACAGAGGCTGCGAGTTTGCCTCATCGTACTCGAGCGCCTCGCGTTCACGCGCTGCCGCCGCCTCGTAGGCGGTAGCCGCGGTGAGCATCTGAATCTCGCCAGGTGCCAACATGTCCGGGGTGAAGCCAGCCACGGCCACATGGCCCGGCGCATCGCCAAGTACCTCGGAGATACGATTCCAGAGGAAAAACGGTGACGTGGTCGGCAAAAGAATCATGCGGCGCTCGGGTTGTGGCAGAGCGAAGTAGATGCCCCAGACGGACGTGGCAGCTACTGAGCCGATCATGGCAAACATGTAGACCGGCGAGAACATTGACTGAGCACCTGCGGTCGCGAGCCAGGCGGCTTGAACAAGCTGCACCATCGAGGTGAGTCCTAAGCCGAGTACTACGCCAAAGAGGTGGCTGCGAAACGTCAGCCCGAGAGGGCGGATAGAGAAACTAACGAAGATCAAGAGGCAGAGGATAAGGACGTGCATCCCTTGCTCAAGCTGCGCTTGCACACTCTGAAAGGCGGCAATCGCTGAAACCGACTTGGAAAGGGTTTGGGGACCAACCGCGAGGGCGAGCGAAACCACAAAGGACACCACAGCTACCCAACGAAAAACGATTTTCCCTATCTTTACAAGGCCAGGGAACGGACGCATAGCTTCAGAGAAGATGCCGTAAATGACCAAGACAACGAGGCAAAACGCAACGACCTGAACTCCATAGAAAGTATAGAAGTAGAGTTGGTACGAGAGCTTCCCTGTTATGTGTAGGTGCCCGTGGAACAGCAGCAATGGGACGGTGATGAGGTTGCCGGTCGTTGTAACAGCAAGGTACGCCACCAAGGCAGGGAAGATCACGGCGACGCGCCTGCGCAACATTATTGCTAGGACAACGATGCTGGCAAGCACTTGGAGGGCGCTTACGAGTTCGAGCAACATCCGATCCGACATGCACAACCCCTAGAAGATGGTGATAACACATCTTCCAGGGGAACGCGAGAAAACTCTATTGCACTTGAGTGTGATTACCAGCCGCAGGCTCCGCCACCGCTGCTCGGAGGGCACATTGGTGCCGGGCCGCAAACGTATCCCGGGTGAGCGGCTTGCTGGTGGCGAGTCTGGGAGTAGGAGACCACGGTGGAAGCGGCAAATCCGGTCAGGGAGAGGGCGAGAACGGAAAGGCGGACGAGGGTGATCTTCATGTGTATAGCTCCGGACGAAAAGGGTATGTCGGGTAACACTTAGGTGTGCTTGGCACCCGACTGAACACAACGTAAGCTGTGCGCGGGGCGAAGGCTAGCCTGAAACCGGGCATTGCAGGCCATTCGTCGACGGATGTTACCGAAGTAACTTTGCAAGGTACTGCACGATGGAGGTTGCCCAAGGCAAAGAAAAACGGCTAAGCCTGCGGCAGGCCAAAGGGCGTGTACGCCGATGCCAGAAAGGGGCAATACCCCGGCGTATGCTCAGCAGAGTATGTCGCAATCCCCGTATTCGCACTCCGATCGTGAGCTTCTGTCCCGTATTGGGCGTTCCTCCGGGAGCAAGGCCGGGTACAAACAGCTGGTGCGGGAGCTCGGCCTCGGCGGCGGGCGGGAACGTCGGCTACTGGTAGAGCAACTCACCAGGATTGTCGCCAGAGGCGAGTTGCGACAGCTCGAACCGGGGCTCTGGGCGATGCCGAAGGCCACCGGCGAGGCAAGCGTATCCGGAGAGTTGCGACAGCTGGACGCAAATGGCAAGCGGGGGGCCGGGACCGGAAGGTGGCAGGGGTCTGAGGCCGCCACTCGCAATGGACGGGAACGGCTGCAGAGCGGACGACTAGAACTGCACCGTGATGGCTACGGGTTCGTGCGGCCTGAAGCTGGCCGGGGCAGCGGTGCCTCAGGAGTGCGCAGCAATTCCAGCGCTGGCCAAGGTGCGACAGCCGCGGCGGACATCTTCATTCCCCCAACCGCACTTCACGGGGCGATGCATGGCGATCTCGTTCTAGTGGAGGAGGATGCGGCGGCACGCGATGGCCGGCGATCTGGCCGTATCGCCCGGGTGCTCACGCGCCGTAATCCCACACTGGTGGGCATCTTTTACTACAGTCGCCCGCACGGCCGGCGCACCAGCAGTCGCTACGCCGAGGAGGGCCGCGCGCCTCGGGGGAACTTTGTACAGCCGCTGGACGAGCGGCTGGGCGGCCCAGTGGAGGTTGCGGAGGGTGACGAGCAGGTATCCAGGGGCACGGAAAGCCAGCATCGCACGCTGGGCACCGAGGCGTACCAGGCGCAGCGCCGGGGTAAACGCGCCGGAAGCGAAGCGGCCGCCATTGCCATTTTCGGCTCAGGCGAGCCGTTCGCCGCCCCGGATTCAGACGCTCTGATGACGGAGGCCCAGGCTGCCGATAAGGACAGCACAGGGCTGGAGGAACGTTGGCCTTTAGAGGGACTGGCGGTCGAGGTAGAGATTCTCAGCTTTGCGCAGCCTGGACGGCCGGCGCGGGGACGCGTTGTAGAGGTGTTGGGTCCGCCGGATGGCTTTGGGGTTGATGTGGAGATCGTGATCCGCAAGCACGCGATTCCGCACACCTTCCCCGCGCACGTTCTGGCGGAAGCGGAGGAGCGCTCGGGCGAGTCCGTGGGGACCTTGGACGAGGAGGAACTGGCGCTGAGGCAGGACTTCCGCGGGCAGCCCGTTGTGACCATCGACGGGGAAACAGCGCGGGACTTCGACGACGCTG
This sequence comes from uncultured Acidobacteriaceae bacterium, assembly GCA_964242225.1. GTDB lineage: Bacteria > Acidobacteriota > Terriglobia > Terriglobales > Acidobacteriaceae > Granulicella. The sequence continues at coordinate 469,565 of CAXTAE010000001.1, read as the reverse complement.
TACTGGTGCGTACGCTCGCCAGCGGCAATACGGAACTGCAGGTGCACATCGCAGATGTGGGATGGTACGTGCGAGAAGGCTCGGCGCTGGACACCGAGGCGCGCGTTCGAGGGACCAGCGTGTACTTTCCTGACCGTGCCGTCCCGATGCTGCCCCATGCCCTATCCAGTGGGATGTGTTCCCTGCTGCCGCATGAAGATCGCTTTGTTCTCAGCTGCGTTATGGAGATCGACGGGCAGGGAGAGATCGTGGGCTACCGGGTTTGCGAGGGCCTCATTCGCAGTGCCCGGCGCATGACCTACACGAGTGTGCAGCAATGCCTAAATGCTTCGCCGGATGCAGAGAACTGGAACGCGGTGGGCGAGCGTAGCCCGGAGAAACAGGGCGTAGACAATAAGGAAGGGCAAGAAACGCCGATCAAAGCAAGATCCGTGCGGACGATCACGCCGGAGCCAACAGCGGAGGATCGCGCGGAGCGGGAGCGGGTCGGGCTCGAGCAGCCGGAGCTGCCCATGGCCTTCGATCGCATGCTGGAGTTGGCGCTGCGACTGAATCAAAAGCGGGTGCGGCGTGGATCCATCGATTTTGATCTACCCGAGCCCGTGGTGGAGTTCGACCCGGACGGCAACATGAAGGCGATTGTTCGCTCGGAACGCGGCTGGGCGCACCGGCTGATCGAAGAATTTATGCTGAGCGCGAACGAGTGCGTCGCGACCTGGCTCACAGGGCAGGCGATTCCCTCGATCTATCGCATTCACGAGATGCCCGATCCAAAACGTGTCGTCGAGTTCGAAGAGACGGCCGCCGGGTTTGGGCAGACGCTGGGCATCGGAGCCTTGCCGGTAAAGCGGATGACGATGAAGAGCGATCGGCGGGATCTGCAGCGGCGTTCCGCCGAGGGGCGCAGGGGCGGCGCGGCACCGGTGCATGAGTTGCCGGCACGCATTCCGGTGACGCCGCAGATGTATCAGGGGCTCGTACGCCGGATCCAGGGCACACCGGAGGAGCGCATTCTCGCGTACCTGATGCTGCGATCCCTGAAGCAGGCGCGGTATGCGGAGAAGAACGAGGGGCATTTCGCGCTGGCGAGCCCCTGTTACACCCATTTCACTTCACCGATCCGCCGCTATCCGGATCTAATCGTGCATCGGCTGCTCCGGACGATGTTGCGGAGCGGCGCCGACGGCCATGGCGGAGCGATCCGATCGGGTGACCCGCAGCCGTGGGCGGCGGAGCTGGCGCGTTCACAGGGTAAACACGCCGGGGCGGCCCCAAGGGCGGCGAAGGCCGTAGCGCCCATGCCCATCGCGGCGTTTCAACGACCGGAGAGCAGTCCGCCTACTGCCGTGGAGTCTGCTACCCGGCCCTTTAAGCGCGCCCGGCGCCCAGGGCGCATTGGCTGGAGTCAAGAAAGTGAATCGGGCTCTGTGCAGGCCCGCTCGCATGTCGATGCCAGTGATCTTGAGGCTGAGTTTCTGCGCCGCGATGAGGACACCGACCAGGTAGAGATGGCAAAGAGGGTCGCCGAGCCCGCAGAGAGCTCTCAATCGGAGAGGCGTTTTGCAACTCCCCCGCCGCGTCACGCCGAGCCGATCTCTGCGGAGGAACTCGCGGACATTGCCGTGGAGAGCTCGCAGGCGGAGCGGCGGGCCGCTGATGCCGAGCGCGAGCTAATTGAGTGGAAGAAGATGAAGTTCATGGCCGGGCGGATCGGCGAGGACTTCCGCGGCATCATTCTTTCGATCACAAAATACGGCTTTTTCGTAGAACTTGACGAGCTGTTCATCGAAGGCCTGGTGCCGTTGAGCTCGCTGACAGGTGACTTTTACAGCTTCCGCGACACGGACCGCACGATCTGCGGCGCGCGGACGGAGCACTGCTTCCAAATCGGCGACCGGGTGGAGGTAGTTCTCGACCGGATCGATCGGCAGCAACGGCGTTTGCAGTTCGCCCTTCTGCCCGGAACGGAACCGGCTGGGAAGGCTGGCGGCTCTATCCGCGCAGGCAAGAGCGAGGCCAAAAAGGCGAAGGCTGAGGCGCGCCGGCAGGAAAAACTGGCCGCGAAGCCAAAAGCTGCCAAGATGGCGAAGAAGCCCAAAAGCAAGGCGCGCCGAAAGGGGTAAAGGCGTCTATGGCGGATCCCTGGTGGGCATGTCGGCGGGTAGCGCGATGGTGGGCGAGGCAGGCAGCTTCCAAAGTTCCAAGATCTCCGTGCCGCGGTACCGCCGAGGCTTGAGAAACCATCCTGTGGTGGGAATGACGTCATGCCAGACCAGAGTGCTGCCCGGTTCGGGCTGATGGGCCATCACGGCATACCGTGCGCCCTGCTCGTGCATCCACCAGATCAGCCGATTGTCATTCGGGTCCCACAAAAACGGGATGACGCCGGGGCGGGTGATGCCGCCGAGATCGATGATGGGGTGCTCAGAAAGGAAGGCAGCTTCGCCGATGGAGTAATGGGCGACGGCATCGTTAGGCGGAAGGGTGCGGAGGTAGGCCGCGAGCCGGGCGTATTCACGGTCGACACCCACCTTGTTGGCAATCAGCGGCCAGGTCGCGAGCAGACTGACAGCCACTCCGAACCCCGTGCCAAAGATCGTTGCGACACGGTAGACCCGAGATTTCAGCTTGAGAGCGACCGCCATCAGCGCGATCGTCAGCACCGGGGCCGTGACAAAGACGTAGCGGGTCTGCACGTAGGTGTGGTTGACGACGTAGAAAAGCGAGTTGACGGCCGTCCAGAGGAAGAGCAGCCAACCCCCAATTGGGAGCGACCTCGCCAGCGTCTCCGGCGCGATGCGTCCAGGCCCTTTCCGGCCAAAGGCAAACCAGAGCAGGAGGCCGAGCAGACCAAGCAGCACCAGGGGGAAGCCAAATCCGTACACATAGAGCAGGTGCTGCAACACAGAGTCGTGCGGCCCGGCGCGCTTGGCGGCATTCGTGTTGGGCAGCACGCGACTGAAGGTGTGGATGGCATAGATGGCCCAACCGACTCCGGGACCAGTTACCAGGGCGAAGCCGGTGAAGAACAAGCCAAGTTTGGCCCGAAACGGCGCAGATAAATTGACCCAGCGCACGTAGAGCACCAAGCCAAGCAGGATGGTGAAAAAGCCCATCTCCGGGCGCAGGAGCGGGGCGATGCCGGCGCACAGACACCCCAGCAGGAAACGTCGCGGCAGGATCGAAGCCGTCAGTGATTCCATCCCGGCGAGCACCAGCCCCCAGCAGACCAAGCCGACCGCGGCAAGGGCTTCCATGCCCGAAAACGCCCAATACCCGAAGTACGGGTTGACGACCAGCACCAGCAACATAGCGGCAGCGAAGAGGCGGCTACGCGCCGAGCCGAGCTCGCGTGTTAAACCTTCTGCAAAGCGGAAGATCCCGCACAACGAGAACAGCGCGGCCACGGCGGTGAGCGTCTTTCCGGCGGCCAGCCAATCTGGAATGGCGGCGTGAAGAGCCACCAGCAGCCAGACCCAGGCAGGCGAGGTGTCACCATAGACGACCCGTCCATTGAAGCTGAAGCCATGTCCACGAGCGAGCGAACGCGCGAACTCGAGGTGAATGTAGGCGTCGTCCTCCCAGTAGCCCAGGGTATGGCAGAACCAAAGCACGACCCAGGCTGCGACCGCCGCAAGCAGAAGGTACGTGAGGCGAAACGAACCGCGGTCGACGTCAGCCAGCGCGGCGGGTGCGGACGGGTTCATGCTTCTCCTGCATTCGGCTTTGCGATGGCGGCGCTTCGAAGGGCGGCAGCGCCGCAGTTAATCGCCTCTCTCATGATGCCCTGCGCTTCCCAGCTTGCCAAACCGGGTGCTTCCGCGCCTGGGCCGCGTGCGGATGCGGGACACGTCGCTGCCCACAGCCGGATCAAGCCGGTACAGCACAAGCACGTTACGATCCGGGTCATCCATGGCCGGAAAGGCGGCAACGCGAACGGGTTGATACAGCGGCGCGATCGCCTTCATATCTTCATCTTCGAACTCATTCCAGGCTATATACCAACCCGGCCGGTACTGCCGCACCCGCTCATCCAGGTCGAGAGTGCCAAATTCGGTGTTGATCGACGGTAGCCCGGTCATCAGTGTAAGGTCTGAGCCGGACACCGAAAGCAGCAGCGGCGAGTGGGACGGCTGGGCGCGTACAACGCGCGCGATTCCCTTCGCCGCCTGCACAAAGCTGTACGTTGGGTGCCGTGCAAACCCGATTTGCTCCCAGCCGTCAGGTACGGCAATCGCGAGCGTACAGAGAACCACGACGGCCCGATGCAGGGCAATGCCGAACGGCGATTCCGCACGGTCGCGGCTCCCGAGCACTTCGTCGAGCGCCAAGGCCACGAACGCGGTAATTGGCAAGGCCAGCAGAAGGTAATACCGGGCTTGCAGGTTGTTGTGGTAACCAAGAAAGGCGAAGTAGCCGACTATCCAGAGCAGAAGCGACGGGGCTAGTGGATTGCGAAAAAAGCGGGGGCGAAACAGAAGCAGGGCCGCGAGCAGAACGAAGAACAGACCATAGAGCACAAGGCCCATCCAGGCGCCGTCCGCGACGGTGTTGAGGACGACATTGGCCAGCGGATCGGTTTGAAAACTTGTGTAGTCGTTGGCGGCGAAGAGGTAGCGGAAGTCCTCAAGATAGTGAGGTCGCACGACGAAGCCGTAGTACGCGCACCAGACAGTCAGAGCAAGCACGACCGGCAGGAGTGCCAAGCGCACCACCTGGGCGGGACGGTACCCTGCCCTGGCCCAGATCAGGTAGGCGACAGCAGGCAGCAAGGCGACGGCTGTCGGCTTTGTAAGCACCATCGCAGGCAGCAGCAGCCCGAGGGCGATCGCGGGTGAGCCCAGGCGCAGCGCCTCGGCCAAACGAAATCTCCCGAAGGGCCAGGGTTGCAGATATGTCGCCACCAACAGGGCCATGACCGTCAGGGCGCCGAGGAGAGGTTCCAGTATGGCAACGCGTTCAAAGGCGAAACAGAAAGGACTCAGGCACAGGAACAGGGCGGCCAGTGGCGCTGCGAAGGAGTGATCTGGACGCCGCTGCCCTTCGTCCGGAGAGCGTCTCAGCAACGCATACAGCGCGACCAGCGTGACGCCGAAGACGGCCACGGTCAACGCGCGTGCCGCGGTGAGTGAGACGCCGGTGAAGCGGAACACTCCTGCTTCGAGCAGCGGCCAGATGGGCAACGCTACGGCGGCGTTGAAGTCCCCAGGGAGGAACCAGTGACCCAGCAGAGTGTGGCGGATGGCGGCATCGCTGTACCAGCCCTCGTCCGTGTAGCGTGACCAGTCTACCCAGTCGGTGCCCCCGGGGAAGTCGGCCGAGAGATGGAGGAAGTGCAGAGCATAGAACACGCCGGCGATGGCGATCAGGACACCCCGGAGCGACCACGGCCACCACCAACGTTGGGTGGGGCCGACGGGGGAGGCGTCAAGCTGGGACTCGCGTCGCGGTTGTGATCTGAGCATGGCGGAAGCAGCTCCTTGGAGCAGGCAGCAGGTCCACAGGAAGCACCGGCAGTGGCGTTAACGAACGGCCGGAAGTACGCGGGACGAGCGCGCGGCGAAGCGAATGAGGGGACGCTCCATGAGGAACCACGAGGCGCTCGCATACAGGACAACGACCAGCACGCCGAGTGCTTTCACCCAAACATGCATCCCGAAGCTATTCTGCAGCCTCACGATAAGAAAGATATGCACGAGGTACATGGTGTAACTGATCTCACCGAGGTAGCGGAGGGGCGGCAGGAGCAGCAGAGTGCGGAGTCTGCCCGTCCCGGTGAGGGCCCAAGCGAGCAGCCCAACGGAACCGATAAGCGAGAAGCTATATACGAGCGCATTCGCGAGGGCGGTGTTGCGCGCCAGATGAAAGGCTGAGAAGGCCTGGCAGCTGATGAAAAGAGCAAAGCCGACCAAGCACACGAGCGGTGCCCATCGGGTAATCTCTGCCGCGGTCCCGACCGTCCGTCGCTTCCAGAGAAGGGCCAGCACTGCCCCGGCGCAGAGCAGATCGGCGCGAAACGGCGTGAGGCAATAGATATAGAAGTGGTTGGGAAAGAGTGGCGTACACACAGCACGCAAGATGGGCGTCAGCACCACAGCCGCAACCGAGAGACGCAGCAGTGTGGCCTCAGAGGTGAACAGCACGATCACAGGCCACACGAGGTAGAACTGCTCTTCCACTGCCAGCGACCAGAGAGGTAGTTCGGGAGTATGCGTGCCCAGGCTGTGGATGTTGGGCGCGAGCAGAAACAACCACACCGGCTTGTATTCACGCCAGGTAAACATCAAACCGTAGAGCACGATGACCACAACATAGGACGGGACAATGCGGAAGAAACGCCGCCGGTAAAAGCGCCCGAAGTAAGATCCGCCCGCCTGTTTGCGCTCCAGAAGTATACCGGTGATCAGGAAGCCGCTGAGGACGAAAAAGACATCCACACCTGCCCAAAGCAGTGGCAAGTGAGTCGCGTGGTTCAGGAGGACACTGCCAAAGGCCAACGCACGGAGCCCGTCGAATTGGCGCACCCGCCCTTTGATGGCGGCATTGAATTCGACTGGGGGCGTCGCGAGCAGTTCGGCAGAGCTCATCGCCTAAATGCCCTCACTCATATGCCAGGGCGTCGATGGGATCCTTACGCGCGGCCTTCAGCGCCGGGTAGAGAGCCCCAAACAACGCACCGACCAGCGTAATCGCGGCAGCGATACCCACCCAGGAAAGATCGAACTGGAAGGAAAGCGTGGGAAAACGCGTCCGCAGCACCGCGCGCAACGCATACGTCGCGAGAATGCCCAGCACCACGCCCGAGACTGCCAGCAGGCCGGTCTCTCGCAGCACCACGGAGACGATGGTTCCGTTATCAGCACCCATGCTTTTCAGGATGCCGATCTCGCGGGTGCGCTCCATCACCGCGGTGTACATGGATTGAAAGATGACCAGAAACCCAATCACCGCAGCGATGCCGATCACGACGCGGATGCCGATGTTAAAAGCCGGGATGCGATTGGGGGTCAGCTCGGAAAGCAGCTCCTGGATCGTCTGTACGCTCCAGTCGCTCATGCCCTGGGTCGCCAAGATCTCGCGCTTTACGTCGCTCTGAAACCCTGGTTCACCCTGCGTGCGCAACAGAAACGCGGAGGCCTTGCCCGGGTTCCCGTCCAGCTCGTCGAGGGTGGTGAGAGGTATGTACTGCCGGGCACCCTTGCCGTGCTCCACGATGCCGCAGACCCGAAAAATGTGATTGAGAGCCTTGACCGGATCACCGATCCTGAGGTGTTTATTGGCCGCTTCCAGATCGTCGATAAGGAGGTCATCGGGACCTTTGAACGGGGTGCCGGCCTTGAAGACAAAAGGACGGAGAGCGTCATAGCTCGCAAAATCGATGCCGTACAGGTTCTGCACCGAGCTGCCGATGGTCATCTTGATGTTGACCGGCGCAACGACAGCGACGTGCGGCAGGGTTCGCAGTACGTCGGCGATACGCACGTTGGCCGAGGCGCTGCTGGCGGAAAGGATTGCACTTCCCTGCCCCGGGCGCACCACCATGTCCATACCGGTGCCGGTCTGCTGATCACGGCTGCCGTTAAGAATGCCGTACATAATGCCCACGATGGAGAGGATCATGATGACCTCAATCGCCACGGCGAGCGCGCTAATGAGGGAGCGCAGAGGACGGTGCGCGAGGTTACCCAGGATAAGCTTGTTCAAAGGTTACATGCCTCGGATTCCAGTGCGATTGCCACCCCGCCAGTGTATCGTGCCGACTCTAAGCTGGTTCTGTCTGATCGCAGCCGAACGGCGCCTGCGATCAGGAGGAACTTTCCATCGCTTTTGGGCGAAACGCACCTACGGCCGGAAGTTGAAGCTCGCGCTCGCCGGCGCCGCGGAAACCTGGCTGGCCCCCAAAGAGCATTCCTAGTACGGGGGCGACGTAGCCGCAAAAGAAGACGCCCAGGGTGACACCGATATTGCCGGTGCGCACCATCTCGATCGCACCCCCAAGCAGGCCTTCCGGGGCGACATGCGCGAACACAAGGACATAAAGCAGACCCATCGGCTGTCGCCTGATATCACCGCAGGTCGCGTCCGAGGTGACGAACAGCAGCAGCCAGACAGCCGGGGCCAGCAGCAGCACGCCCCGCCAACCGTCGATGTGAAACGCCTCCGCAGTGGGACTGAACGAGATCCCTGTCGTGAGGTCGGCCTCGGCCAGGCCATTCATCTCGTGCATGTAGGCGTTGCCACCCACCCGGATGCCTTCCAGCTTGTGCGCATCGATCAGGTGCGGCATCCAATTGCCAAAGTACCAGCGTATGGCGAGGTACCCGAAAAGGTGGCCCTGATCGGTCCACTGCATGAGTACCGAGTCGTTCGGCATCATGCTCAGGCGGTCCATCATCCCCTGGGGCCGGTTGTAGTAGTACATGCGCGTATCCAGGTCAGGGGGGGCCTCAAAAGCAGCGACTTTGTGACGCAGCCCGGAGATATCGGTCAGGTAGCCGATCACCAGGCCGGTCCGTTCCTCCGTACTGCCGGTGGTCACCCGTTCGCGGCCGTCCTGAGCCATGGGGACAAGCACAAGTTGATTAAACGTGAGGAAGGCGGCGATAAAGACCAGGTGCACGAGGCGCAGGCGAAAGCGCGTCCACGCCAGACCAATCATCCAGCAGGCAAAAGGGGTGAGCATTCCTTGCTTACTGAAGGTCAGCATGCCCAACCAGAAGAAATACGTCAGCGTAAAGACGGTCAGGGTACTGGTGCTTCGCCATCCGTTGCTGTCGCGCACCGCCGCAATCGTTCCCAGCAACAGCGTTAGCGGCAGAAACGGGTTCACAATCGACAACGAGTGAAAGATCTGCCCCCCACCGTTTGGCAGCAGGTAAGGCGCATAGGTCATGAAGAAGTACAACGCCAGGCAGCCCAGGGCGGACTGCTGGTAGTTGAACTGGTGGATTTGCATCACACCCGCGATTCCGGTGGTCGTTGTGGCAATTTTTCGCGACAACGATGCGGCAATCAGCAGACCGGCGATTGAGGCGACATACAGGCTCATCATCAGCAGAGGCTCCTGCAGATTGGTCTGCGCGGCCTCTCCGAGAAGCGCCTTGTACACGGTTCCAAGCTCAACAGCTAGAACGGAGTAAAAGAAAATGTAAGCGCCAGATGGACGGGACAACCCGCCCGCAATGTTGAACGCGAACACGCTCAGCATGAAGAAGCAGAACACTAGCAGGCTATAGCGCGGATCAGTCCCTTCCAGCAGCTCCACGAGCACGAGCAGGCAGGTAAACAGAAAGGCCTTCAACACCGGAATATGGGTTGGAAAGGGCAGTATCACCACGTCCAGTGTAGCCCGCCAGTTCTCCGTGACCTAGGGTGTGCCGAGGAGCTCTGCCCGTTAACGGCCTGGATGCCATCGCGCAGGCCGCGCATGACTTCCACGCCACCCATGTCATGCTGAACCGAAGACTCGCCGGCAACTTTTATTGAAGTCAACCGTCACCTTTACTCAGTGAGCTCGGCGATTCTGCCGGCAGTGCCTACCCTGATTTTGGCTTTGCCGCCGCAAACAGGCGATGATGAGAGTGTCGTTAGAAGCGCAGCTGCAGAACACGCGGAGGACCAGCCAGCAGTGCAGATCTCTGCAGAGCAACAGGTTCGGGTAGGCCGTGAGTTGCGTGGGGAGCGCGAACGACGCGGAGTCTCGCTGGAGGATGTCGCTCGCGGGACACGGTTCTCCGTGCGGCACCTCCAGTCTCTCGAAGCCGATCTCTACGATGAGCTCCCTGGCGGCGTCCTGCGCAAGGGCATCGTACGCAGCTATTGCCGTCACATGGGGCTGGAGGAGGAGCGTTGGCTCGCGCGCCTGGCCGAGGGCGGCGGGCTTGATGACGCCGAACCCGATCTGGCGCAATTTGCCGAAAATGTTCATCGCGCGCGGCTGGAGTCTATGCCTCAGGTGCGGCGCCGCTGGTGGGGCGTTGCGTTGATGGCGCTTACGCTGATCGCTTTGACGATCGCGGTCTGGCACTTCGTCGTGGCGCCCAGGGTGGGCCTGCACCTGCATCAACTCGTCCCGCACCGTGCCCCTGCAGCCGACACGCCGACGCCGTCCTCCTAGGTTGAGCAGGCGGCCTTCGTTGCAGGTAGAATCAACGTGTTCCGTGCAGATTCAACCCCTGCACGGAATGCCCGGCGGAGGCTGCCTGTGCAGCCGCTCTGTTTCCGCCCTGGGCGTCGGGCGTTCGCTTCTGGTTCGAAGGGAACGGGTCCGGCTATCTCATGCCAGGAGCAACACTTTTGTCCACCACTGACCGTTACCTCTTTACCAGTGAAAGCGTCACCGAAGGCCATCCCGACAAGATTGCCGACCAGATCTCCGACGCTATCCTGGACGCCTGCCTTGCCCAAGACCCCATGAGCCGCGTCGCCTGCGAAACGCTCACCTGCACCGGCCTGGTGGTCGTCGCGGGCGAGATCACCAGCAAGGCGCATCTCGATGTGCAAACGCTGGTGCGTGAGACGATTCGCGAGATCGGCTATGACGATGCCTTGAAGGGCTTCGATTGCAACACCTGTTCCGTGATCTCGGCGATCAACAAGCAATCGCCTGACATCGCGCAGGGTGTGGACACGGGCGGCGCCGGCGATCAGGGCATGATGTTCGGTTACGCCACGAACGAGACCCCGCAGCTGATGCCAACGCCGATCTCGCTCGCCCATCGGTTGAGTGAAAGGCTCTCCGAGGTTCGTCGTAATGGCAAACTGCCGTACCTTCGCCCGGACGGCAAAACGCAGGTCACGGTGGAGTATTCCGCCGAAGGCAAGCCCGTTCGCGTCGACGCGGTGGTGATCTCCAGCCAGCACGCCGATGAGATCGGCAACGACCAGCTGCGCGCCGAGATCCAGGAGCACGTGATTGAAGCCGTCATCCCGGCCGAACTGCTCGATGAGAACACGAAGTATCACATCAATCCCACAGGGCGTTTCGTCATCGGGGGCCCGATGGGCGATACCGGCCTGACTGGTCGCAAGATCATCGTCGATACCTACGGCGGCATGGGCCGCCACGGCGGCGGCGCCTTCAGCGGCAAGGATGCGACCAAGGTCGACCGTTCCGCGGCCTATATGGCGCGCTACGTAGCTAAGAACATAGTCGCTTCGGGCCTGGCGGACCGCTGCGAGGTGCAGCTGGCCTATGCCATCGGTGTCGCTGAGCCCGTCAGCGTGCGCATCGACACCTTCGGCACCGGCAAGCTTCCCGAGTCCCGTTTGATCGAGCTCGTGCGTGAAAACTTCCAGCTGACGCCCAAGGGCATCATCGAGAGCCTCAATCTCCGTCGTCCCGTCTTCCAGAAAACTGCCGCCCACGGGCACTTTGGCCGCACCGGCGACACCTTCACCTGGGAAAAGACAGATAAGGTGGAAGCGCTCAAGGCTGGTGCTCACGCAAGCAACGGGACAACCGCTCAGGCAGGTGCCCCTGTCGAGCTCGCCGCCAGATAGCGTCTCGTAGCTGGGCATCAAGCAACCTAGAAACAGAAAAGGAACCACTCAGTGGTTCCTTTTCTCGTCTAAACCGCCTCGAGCACACGATTTCTGCCAGCTCGCTTGGCCTGGTAGAGTGCCTCGTCGGCACGCTGCAGCATGAAGGCGACGCCATCTTCCCCTTCGCGGAAAGTGGCCGTTCCTATGCTCGCCGTAAGGTGAAACTTCCCCTGCACGTGGTCCCCTGTGACCTCCACCGGCAGCGCCACTTTCTGAATATTTTCGCGGATCCGCTCGGCCACAAGACGCGTGGCGTCCAGAGGCGCGTTCGGCAGCAGCACGGCGAACTCCTCCCCACCCCAACGGCAAAGCACATCGAGACCACGGATGGAGTCCTGCATCTGCTCCACCGCGGCGCAGAGTACCTGGTCGCCGGCATGGTGGCCGAAGTCATCATTCACGCGCTTGAAGTGGTCGAGATCGACCATAAGCAGGGAAAACGGCGCCTTGGAGCGTCGCGTTCGTTCCAGCTCCCGCTCGCACCATTTGAGGAACGTGCGACGGTTGTAGAGGCGCGTCAGAGGGTCGGTACTGGCCATGTGCTCCAGTTCGCCGGCCAGCATGGCAGTTGTCATCCAGAAAAACCCAAAAGCCAAGCCGAGACCGTTGCCTAGATAGAGGGCAAAGGCGATGAGCCTGAGCTGAACGTGCACCGGCTGTTGCAGCGAGAAGAGTTCCACCAGGCTACGCAGCAGGTTGAAGCAGGCAAACACGGTTAGAATGACGGCACTGAAGAGGGCAGCCGCACGAATGGGCTGGCGCGCCGAGCGCACCAGCACCCAGGCGATCGAACCAGTTTGAATGGCGACAAATAGGCCAAGGGAGATGATGCGGAGCTTGGGAGCCGCGAGCCCGCCACGGCAGAGTAGATCCGCAACTACCTGCAAAACAGAGAACACCGCCACTAGCCAGGCGGCCCGTGGTGCATCCCGCAGCAACCGAGTGACGGCGAGCTGCAGCAGAACGAACGAGAAGAGCAGGGCCTGATCCCCGCAAAAAATCGAGAAGAATGGCCAACCTTGTAGCAGGATTAAGCCAGCCCCGGCCGTCCCCGCGGCGAAAGCGCCGCTAAGCCAGCCGACGCCCCTTAGATTGGGGCTGCTCAGCTGCAGGATGAGCAGCGCCAGACTGCCACACGCGGCCAATATCGTTCCGACAACGAGTACAGCAACAGCAGAGTCCATAGTTTCTCGGCGCTTGTAACGGCTCTCCCGCGACGATCCTTGCAGTGCAAGGCGTGGTTGGCTTTGTGAGAATCATCGCCCAAGCTGTCGGCTTCTGCCAGCGTTTTCTTTCACCTCGCACGAACGCTCGTAACACCCTTTCAGGTCATTCCCTTCCCCGGGAACCCGGGGACCACGAAGCAGACAGCACGTGAGGGGACCCTACTCTGCATATGGAGCAGCCCGCGCTAGAAGCTGAAATTGCTGCGCAGCGTGATCGTTCGATTGGCCGCCGAGTTCCCCGAAGACGAGGCCAGAGAGTTCGAAGTGCCGAAAAAGGGCGAAGTCAGGATCCCCACCGGCGTCCCCGGGTTGTTGTGGTTCAGGACGTTTTGCGCCTCGACTGAGAAGCGCAAACCATAGCGCGGCTCCGGCCTGCCCTCCCCGGCTGACTGTCCCGAACCTGAACGCACGGCTACCGGTCGTGGACCAAAATGGAACTCCTTCGCCAAGGTGGTCTGCAAGGAGTAGAACGAAGGGGAATTTCCATCGTTGACGGGGATGACGGTCTGCCCAGTCGTCGGAGCGGTGTCGAAGTTTCCCAGGCGCGTGCGCACAACAGAGGCCCGGGTAAGATTGGTGGCAAAGGCCGGCCGGTCGTTGAAGATGCTGTCGCCGTTCCCATCGGTCCCGGTCGTGATGTTGAAGGGTGGACCTGAGTTGGCGCGGAAGAACAGACCACCCATCAGCCCCAGCGCGCTTCTGGGGGCGTTGTACCAAAGGCCCGAGAACAGGCGCTGGCGGCTGCTCGCCGTGCGGCCGTAGTCCGCGCTGAGGTCGTACTCATTGGACGGAAATGCGTTCGCGCCGCTGGTGTCGCCGGAGCGAAACTGCAGTGTGTAGAAGGCCCACACTGAGAGCGACTTGGTCGGATTTAAATCCGCCGCGGCCGACAGCGTCTGCCCGTAACGCATCCCGTCTGAAGAAAACTGGTACAGGTTACCCGTGCCGCCCAGTGGCCGCACGCCGCTCGCGGGGTTTGCGGCATTGAACGTGCCTGGCAGCGGCGCGTTAAGGTTGCGCGACAGAGACTGGTGCACGCCGCGTGTCCCAATCCAGGTCACGCTCACCACGCCGTGGTCGTTTGAAAAGCCGTGCTCGGCCGAGAAGCTTCCCGTCATGGTGTACGGCGCGGCGAAGTGCGGACTGACTCGGTAGATCGTGGGCTGGCTCGACGCCAGGCCCTGGGATGCGAGCAGCCCAGGCTCACCCGTCGCGTTGCTGGTGAAGAAAAACGTCGGGTCCGCCACGTAATAGGCCAGCTGCGAGATCCCGTTCTCGCGCACCGCGGTCAGCAGATTGCCCACGCCGAACCGGCTGTAAAACATTCCGAAGCCGGAGCGGAAGACCGCCACCGGCTCCTTGTGCGCGCCGGGCGTCCACGCATAGGCCACACCCACGCGGGGCGCTGGGTCAAAGTGATCCGGCACCGCGGTCTGCGTCTCGGTGCGGAAACCGGCATCGAGGGTCAGGCCCTTGCGCAGCTTCCACTCGTCTTCCGCGTAGACGCTGAGGTCGGCGGTGCTGACGACTGCGGAGGTCGCACCGGCGGTGAGGTTGAACTGCGAAGCCCCACCGCCCGCTGCCTGGATTGACGGAAAGCTCACCTGGGGGTCCGCGGCGAGCATCGTCTGGGTAACTTGGTAGGCAGTAAGACTCGGAAAGGTGAACACCCCGTTATAGTTCCCGGTCGATGTGTTCGCGTCGCGGTTCACCCGGAAGCGCCCGCCAAAACGCAGCAGATGCGGCCCAACGCTATGCGAGACGTACTCCTGCAACTCGTAGTGGTCGGCGTGATCCTGGCTGGCCTGCGCGGGGCTGCCCCCGCCTGAGAAAGCACCCTGCACGATCACGGCCGCAGCCGTGCTGTTCGGCGTCTGGTCTGCCCGGATCCGGACGTACTCAAAGCGCGTCTCGGCCACCGTACGCGCACCGACGCTTTGCGTATCGCTCAGCTGCAACGTCTGCGACGTGGAGTCCGTCGTGAGTCCCTCCGAAGGCAGCACCAGCAGACCCACCCCGCTGTTTACCTGTCCGCTCGTGTTTACCTCGTAACGTCCGGTAATCACGTTCGTGCCACTGAGCTGCCGGTCCATCCGCAGGGAGAAGGTGTTGTCAGTCTGCGGATTCGGCACGGCCGAGGAGGCAGGCGTCTGGTTGTTGTTCCCATCCAGCGTCACGGCATCGACCACCGCGTCGTTCTGCTGATCATTGCGCTCCTCGGCAAGGAAGAACGACGTTTTGTCACCCAGCGGACCGTTCAAGTTGCCTTGGTATGACAGGTCTCGGTAAGGCGGCTGCACTCCTTGGTCGTAAGGGTTGCGCGCATTCAGCGCCCCGTTCGTGGCTCCCACATCGAAGGAGCCGTGCAGCTTGTTGGCACCGGGTCTGGTAAACACCTCAATGCGTCCAAAGCCGATCGCATCGTACTCGGCGGAGAATGGATTGCTGTTGATCCGGATCTCGCGAATGGCCGTCTTGGGCGGAAAGCGGCCCCCGGTAAAACCATCCACGATGAGCTGTGTGGAGCCGGAGTCTCCGCCGGTCGCCATCGCATTCACCTGCTGCTCAAACGTGGACTGATCGTCGGAAAGCGTCTGCAGCTTGCTCCCGCTGAGCACGATGGCCGTCAGGTTGTCGGCGCCCTCCGTGCTGTCGGCGGACGTGGAGTTCACGTTGACCTCGGTCTGCGTCGCGTCCACGGCCATGGCCAACGGCAGTTCTACCCGACTACCGGGTATGACGCTGACGTCCGCGCGATCGAGCCCCAGAAAGCCCACCGCCGCCACATGCAGCGTGTACCTACCTGCGGGCACGTGGAGGGTGAAGTGTCCGAGCCCATCGGTCCGGGTGTTGCGTTCTCCATGGGTGCCGGCAATGTGCAGCACTGCTCCGGAGATCCGCGCCCCCGTTGCATCCACGACAGTACCCGTCAAGGTGCCGGCACCCGCACCACCTTGTGCCGCAACGCTTCCTGAACCCAGGGCGAGGCACAGGGTCAGGCAAAGGAAGGCACACAGGCGCGGAACTCGGAACATGAAGATTGTTTTACTCGTCAGTTGGGCGAAGGATCTTCGGCTGCGGGAGCGTGAGCTACAGAGGGAGCGCGTGTTGTTGGGCGATGCATGTCGGCGCGTGGGGCCGTGGGGCCCTGCATTGCACCCTTGCAACTCCTGAGACTCTTAAGACGCTCGGCGGACTCTTCCCGACGCAAACCCAGCTTTGCCGGGACGCAACCGGGTGGGTCCGCTTTAAAACCGGAAGAAGGTTCCGAGCAGGATCGTACGGTTCGAGGCCGTCAACGGGCTAAAGTCGCTGGCCAGCGACAGCGAACGGCCAAAGTATGAGCAGGCCGTCGCGCTCGTCAGGCCGGCACACAACGGTTCGCCGGGCGAGGGCAGTACTCCGATGGGCAGCCCAGGATTGATGTGGTTCACGATGTTCTGCGCCTCGGCCTGAAAGCCGAGTTCCCAAGGGCGTTCGGGCGGCTGGGACGCGCCAGCGACCTTGGTTGTGCCAGCCGCCGCCGGGGAGAGGGGCCGCGGACCAAGATGAAAACTCTTACGCGCTTGCAGATCTGCCCACAGCAGCGATGGGGCCGTGCCGTAGTTGCGCGGAACCGTCCTCTGCCCGGACATCGGGACCGTGTCGAAGTTGCCCAGACCAGTGCGGACCACCGAGGCTCGGGAGAGGTCGGTGGCAAAGCTGGGACGGTCGTTGAAGATCGTATCGCCATTGCCGTCGGTGCCTGTCACAAGGTCGAATGGCGCTCCTGAATGCGCGTTGAAAAACACGGTGACGCTGGCGTTTCGCGGGAGCTTCCAGTTCAGCGCCGAGTTTAGAAACTGCTTATAGATGCCCGCGTCACGGCCATAATCGGCCCGCAGATCATATTCGTTTGAAGGAAAGCTGTTCGGCCCGCTGGTCTCGCCCGCCTGACGCTGCAGGATGTAGGTAGCAAAGAGGAAGATACTTTTCGTGACGCGCAGCTGTGTGTTCGTGGAGAACAGCTCATCATTCTCGTTGCTATCAGAGCTGTACTGGTACAGGTTCTCCGCGTTGCCGAACGGGCGGACACCGCTCGTGGAAACGCCGCTGATAAACGTGCCGGGCAAGGGCGCGTTCAGGTTGCGCAGCAGGTACTCATGCGCCCCATGCGCATACACAAACGAAGCGGAGACCACGCCCCGGCGGCCGAGATAGCGGTCTGCGCCGAAGCTTGCCACCTGGTTGTACGACGTACGCAACGTGGGGCTGACGCGGTAGATGGTCGGCTCCGCGGCGCTGAGCTGCGCGGGCGGCGGCCTTACCGGGGAGCCATCCGCCATTTGGCTGTACGTGTCGGGGTTCTGACTGAAAAAACCGCTCTCGAGAACGCCATTTTGACGTATCGCCGTCAGCAGGCTGGTGCCGGGAAAGCGGTTGTAAAAGATGCCGTAGCCGGAACGCAGCACCACGAGGGGCATGGGCCTTTTGCCGCGATGTACCGCCCAGGCCACCCCCACGCGGGGCGCCGGGTCGGCATGATCAGGGACCGCCGACTGGCTCTCAAAGCGGAGCCCGTAACTCAGAGTGACGCTACGGGAGAGATGCCAGTCGTCCTCGGCGTAGACCCCGAGATCATCGGTGTGCAGCACGGCGCTGGGCTGGCCCGCCGTCAGGCTGAACTGCGCCGCCCCGCCACCTGCCGCCCGCAGCGCGCCCGTCGAAAGGCAGGCGCTGCTGGCGGGTAACTGGCAAGCCGCCAGATTGGCCTCCGTCAGACGATAAGCGTTGATGTCGGCGAAGACGTACTGGCCGTTGAAGTTGGCACTGGAGGTGTTGGCGACCCGCAGCTCTCGGAAGCGAAAACCAAGGCGCGCGGCGTGCGTGCCTCGGTCAAACTCGAAGCGGTCCTGCAGCTCATAGTGGTCCTGGTTGTCGCGCAGCGTCTGGTTCGGGTTGCCGAACTCCTGAAACGCGCCCTCGACCAGCAGGCCGGTCTCCGTGCTGTTGGGGTCCTGGCGAACGCGGCTGCGCAGGTACTGAAAGCGGAGCTCGTTGACGGCATGCGGCCCCAGCAGCTGCGTATCGGAGGCTTGCAGAGTGTTCGTGAGCGTGTTGGAGGTATAAGCCGCCGAGGGCAGCAGCAGCGGGTTCAGGCCGTCGTTGGCCGTATGCGTGCGGCTCCATTCGTTGCGCACAAATCCAAAGTTTTTCGCATTGAACTGCCGGTCCAGGCGAAGGGAGTAGGTCTGGGAAAGCTGCGGCGCCGGCACGGCCGTGGAGACCGTGCCCGGCATCAGGCTGGAGTCCAGCACCAGGGCGTTTACCACGGCATTGTTGGCCAGCTGTTGAATGTTTTCGGCGGCGAAAAAGGAAGTCTTCGCGCTGAGAGGTCCGGTTAGGTCGCCGTCGGTTTGCAACTGGTAGAAGGGCGGCTGCAGGGGGGCGAACGGGTTGCGGCTATCCAGTGGCTGATCGGTACCTGTGACGCTGAGGTTGCCGTGCAGCTTCTCGCCACCCGGCTTGGTATCGATCTCCACCCGAGCAAACCCGGGTGTGTCGTAATAGGCGGAATACGGGTTCTGATTGATGGTGATGCTGCGAATGGCAGCCTTCGGCGGGATACGCCCGCCGGTGAAGCCGTTGACAAGAATCTGCGCACTGCCACCCAGACCCGGCCCGGCGAGCGCATTGATCTGCTGCTGCAGCGTTCCCGGATCGTTGGAGAGTAGATTCAGCGACTCTCCGCTGAACTCGATCGCGCTTCCGTTGGCGCTCGGGTCGGTGGACCCGCCCCGCAACGGATCCACATCGATGCGCTCATTGCGGCCTGCCACCTGAAGTTGTACCGGCAGGTGCGTCTCGGCACCAGTGCGCAGATGCAGCGACGGGCTGCTAAAGAGCTCAAATCCCTCGCTCTGCACCTGCAGCAGGTAGTTTCCGGAAGGGACCCGGAAGCTGAAGCGTCCCGCACGATCCGTCACACCTAGTTGATCGACGTCCGCACCGGAGAGGTGTACGCTGGCGTTCAGAACGAGGGCGCCGGAGGAATCGGTAACGACGCCGGAGAGGCTGGCCGCCGCAACGTTTTGCGCGAAGGCTACAGGCCGGCACACGTGGCCGGGTGCGAGGGACAACGTAGCCCACAACCCCAGGAAACCGCTAAATCGAATTGCTTTGTGCAGAGCCAAGCCCCCACGGCGGGACTGATTTTGGGATCTCTGGTGCCGTGTCCCGTTAGTTTTGCACGAAAGTAGTGTTGTGCCGAAAAGAAAGGTGTGAATGCACAAGCATGGGGAGGGAGATCGGATGCGGTACGCGGTAGCCGGCTCGCCGCTGGGGCCAATGCTGGTCGCGCGCACCGACATTGGAATCTGCGCTGTGGCCTTCGCGGAGAACGGGGCCGACCTGCTCATGGGGCTTCGGGACCGCTACCCAGAAGCTCACGCCGAAGCCGCGGCATCGACCGCTGAGCTCGCCGGTGACGTGCGTGCCGTGCTGGCTTGCCTCACCCCTTCCCCTGCCCAGTCCGCCCTGGAGCCGGCCCTGAAATTTGACCTTCCAACGCAGAGTCCGTTTCACCTCCGCGCCTGGGCGGCCATGCAGGCTATTCCACGCGGTCAGACGCGCACCTATCAGCAACTTGCGGCCGAGCTCGGGTCTCCCAGGGGCCAAGTCGCGGTGGGGGCAGCTTGCGCAGGAAACCCCATTGCTGTTCTGGTTCCCTGCCATCGGGTGGTGGCCGCGAGCGGACGGCTGCACGGCTACCGTTGGGGCCTGGAACGCAAGCGGCTCCTGCTCGCGCTGGAGCGCGGTGACACGGGGAAATCGCTCGAGCGTCCTGAAATCGAGCAGGGACGGTTCGCTTTCGGAAGCTAAAATAGTGAGTGCGGCGCAGCTACGGTCGCGATTCCGCAAACCCGAGCCGCGACTCCCGGCCGCGACTTCGGCGTTAGAACACGTACCAGCCTGCAACGCCGCCCGGACACGCGCCTCAGCTCGGGTTTACATCTCACAGCTCGTTTTCTGGATCTTTTCGGAAGCCCTCCCTCACGCATGAAACTTCGCCCAATCCTCTTCGTTCTGCTGATCCTCCTTGGCCTGCACTACGTCTCGAACCGGATGTTTCCCTCCGGGACCCTGACAAGCCTGCTGCACCCGCCCGTTGCCGACGCCACCACGGAACAGGTGAGCGGGCCGTTGGGCAACTTCGGCCTCACCGTGGCCGCTGCCGCCCCCGCCTTCGACAACGAAGAGCAGCAGAACATCGCCGTTTACAAGCGAGCCCTGCCCAGCGTCGTCAACATCACCTCGACCGAAGTGGCCTATGACTTTTTCTACCGGCCCGTACCGCAGCAGGGTCAGGGCTCCGGATTCATTCTGGACAAGCAAGGCCACATCCTGACCAACCATCACGTTGTTGAAAATGCGCAGCTGGTGGAGGTCACGCTCTATGACAAGCACAAGTACAAAGCCACGGTCGTCGGCGATGACCGAAATCACGACCTTGCGCTGCTGCAGATCCAGGGTGCGCCGAACCTGCAACCCGCCACGCTGGCTGAAAGCTCCAGCCTGACTGTCGGGCAGGGGGTCTATGCCATCGGCAACCCGTTCGGCTTTTCGGGCACGATGACCCGCGGCATCATCTCCGCGATTCGCTCCATCGCCATGCCCTCCGGCAACAAGATCGAGGACGCGATCCAGACCGATGCCTCGGTGAATCCCGGCAACTCCGGCGGGCCGCTGCTGAACTCGCACGGAGAGGTCATTGGTATCACCACCCTGATCGCCTCCAACCCAAACGGCGGTGCGGATCAGTCCGCCGGCATCGGCTTTGCCATCCCGATCTCCACCGCGAAGGCCGTGCTGAGTGATTTCGAGCACTACGGCCGTGTGCGCCGGCCCTCGCTCGACACCGTGACGCTCGCCATCGGCCCCGATATCGCCGAGCAGATCGGTCTGCCCGCCGACTACGGCATCCTGATTGAGCGCGTGCTGCCCGGTGGCGCAGCTGAACGCGCCGGCCTTAAGGGCGGCACGCAGCGCGCCTACATGGGCAACACGCCCGTCATGCTGGGCGGCGATCTGATCGTCGGCATCGATGGCGGGGAGATCACCACACCGCAGGACCTGTCCGCCGCGCTGAACTCGCATCGCGCCGGTGACACCGTTACGCTGACCATTTATCGTGGCCGGCGCCGCCTGGACGTCAAGGTCACCCTCTCCGATGCGAAACAGATGACCGGCAATGAGGCTTGACGCCGAGCGGGCGCGGCTGATCCTTGGCATTGAAAGCTCCTGCGACGAAACCTCGGCGGCAGTCGTCGCGGAGGGCCGCACGGTGCTCTCCAACGTCGTCGCTTCGCAGCTTGTGCACGCCGACTACGGCGGGGTCGTGCCGGAGCTCGCCAGTCGCGAGCACCTGCGCGCGGTCCTGCCCGTGGTGCGGGAGGCCATGCGGGTGGCGGGTGTCGCTGACTACCGCGACCTGACCGCCGTCGCGGTTACCGAAGGCCCTGGGTTAGCGGGCGCGCTGCTGGTCGGCATCACGTTTGCCAAAGCGCTGGCCTTTGGCGCGGACCTGCCCCTGATCGCCGTGAATCACCTCGAAGGCCACATCCACGCCGTTCTGCTGGAGGCCGAAGAGCGCTTCGCGCGAGCCTCGCCCCTGCTGGCGGCTGTGATCTCCGGCGGCCACTCGCACCTGTATCTCGCCTCCCGCAACGAGGAGGGTTTGTGGTCCTACCGCAACGTGGGGCGCACGGTAGACGACGCCGCCGGCGAGGCCTTTGACAAGGTCGCCAAGCTGCTCGGCCTGCCCTACCCCGGCGGCCCTTGGATGGAGGCGCTGGCGGCGTACGGCGACCGGGCTGCGGTCCCATTCAACTTCCACCCAATCAAGGCCGGGGGCTCCGGACGGTCCGCGCCGGAGCCCAATGCGCTGGAAGACGAGCGACGCTTCGACCTTTCCTTCAGCGGGGTCAAAACTGCCGTACGCCGCTACGTCGAAACGCATAGCATGCGGGGGGCGATTGCCCAGCGTGAAGCGGCGGTGCGGGCCGCCCACCTTCTCACGGCCAAAGCGACCAATCCCGCCGCCCTCGCGGAAGTTCTCACCCTGCTGGATCGCCAGACGCTGGACTTGATCGCCAGCTTTCATAGTGCGGTCATCGCCAATCTCCTGGGCACCACCACCAAAGCGGCGGAGCACTTCCGTGCGCAGGGCATTCTGGTAAGCGGAGGCGTTTCGGCCAACGGGCTGCTGCGCGAACGTATGGCTACGTTGGCCAGCTTCACGAAGATTCCGGTCGCTTTCCCGCGCGTAAGCCTCTCTACCGATAACGCGGCCATGATCGCCGCGGCAGCTTGGCCAAAGCTGCTGAACCGGCGGTTTGCCGACGACACGCTGGAAGCGACGCCCGGCCTGCGCCTGGGATGACCGTCCGGCAACGCAATGGCCGTTGCCGCCCGCTGAAGTTCGTCCGCCGGAGTCTGGGTCCGCTAGAATTAACGCTGATACTCACACCGGAAGGCAGCCGGGCTCGGCCTTCACACGTCGTGCCAGCGGCACAGAAACCTGACAACGCGCGTGGCTTCTCAAAACTCTCCAGTTCCTCAGGCTTTGCACCTTTACAACACGATGTCCGGTGCGCTCGAACCGCTGTACGCCGCCGATGGAGAAGCGTTTCGCTTCTACTGCTGCGGCCCCACGGTCTATGACTACGGCCACATCGGCAACTTCCGCACCTTCCTGCATGTGGACGCGCTGCGCCGCGCCGCACGGCTATTTGGCCTGCCGCTGAAGCATGTCATGAACATCACGGACGTCGACGACAAGATCATCCGCAACGCGGCTGCCGCAGGCCAGCCCATCGGGGAGTACAGCGCCAGGTTCGAGAAAGCTTTCTTCGAAGACATGGACGCACTCGGGGTAGAAAGGCCGGAGATCATCGCCCGCGCCACCGAAAACATTGACGGCATGGTGAATCTCATCGAGAAGCTCGCCGCCAGGGACATCGCCTACAAGGCCGAAGACGGCAGCTGGTACTTCCGCATCGCCCGCGATCCGGCCTATGGCAAGCTCTCCAAGAAAGATCTCGAGGGTATCGAGGACGGTGCTCGCATCGCCGCCGACGAGTATGAGAAAGACGCCGTGCGCGACTTCGCCCTGTGGAAGGCTACAAAATCTGGTGAGACCAGCTGGGACACCGCGCTTGGAGTAGGCCGCCCCGGCTGGCACATCGAGTGCTCCGCAATGGCAATGAAGTATCTCGGCGAGAGCTTCGACCTGCATGCCGGCGGCGAAGACCTCATGTTTCCGCACCACGAGAACGAGATTGCGCAAAGTGAATGCGCGACCGGCAAGACCTTCGCGCGGCACTGGTTCCATGTGCGCTTCCTGCTTGTGGAAGGCCGCAAGATGTCGAAATCGGAAGGCAACTTCTACACCCTTCGCGACCTTCTGCTGAAGGGCTATAAAGCTTCCGCGATACGCTTCCTGCTGCTCAGCGTGCCTTACCGGCACCAGCTCAACTTCACGTTTGACGGCCTGCGCGAATCGACGAACGCCATCGAGCGGCTGCGTACCTTTGCTGGACGCATGCGCGAGGGCAAGGGCTTCTCGACGGCCTGCGATGAGGGCATCACGGACGCGATCCGCAAGGGCGATGAGGCCTTCACCATCGCGCTCGCTAATGACCTGAACACCGCCGAGGCCCGGGCCGCCATCTTCGAGGTGATCCGCGCGGTCAATACGGCTGCCGACGGCGGAAAGCTTTGCGGAAGCGACGCAGACGCTACCCTAGCCTTGCTGGATCGCTTCGATTCGGTCTTCGCCGTGCTGATGGATAACGACGCTGAGCTGACCAAAGCGGCGCTGCAATGGGCCACCGCCGAAGGTCGTCTCGCCGACGCTGACCCGGAGGTCGTTGCGAAGTTTGCCAACGATGGCCCGAGCGACGCAGAGATCGACGCGCTCGTTACCGAACGCACCCAGGCCAAGGCTAAGCGCAACTTTCCCCGCGCCGACGCGATCCGCAACGACCTGCTCGCGAAGGGCATCATGATCGAAGACTCGAAAGATGGGGTCAGGTGGCGTAGAAAGTAGTGGGCCTGTGCCCGATACGCCCTTACCGCTCCCCTTCACCAGCTGTCGCCATCAGCTCCCGGTCCAGGACCTCCGCCGACGGCGTGCCGCCCACACGGCTCAGCACCACCATCGCGACCGCGGCCACGATGATGGCCATGCCTGCGATCTCCGTAGGTCCAAGACGCTCGCCGAGGATGACGACGCCGAGCAGCACCGCGATCATCGGGTTCACGAAGGCGTAGGTGGCCACCTTGGTTACGGCTACGTTCTTGAGCAGATAGGTAAAGGCGACGAGGCCCACCAGCGAGCCAAAGATCGACAGGTACACGATGGCCTCGACACCGTGCGCGGTCCAGACTGCTCGATGATAGCCGCCCGTGCTCAGCGCGAAGAGGGTGTTGAACAGGCCGGCTGCGCCGATCTGCCAACCTGTAGCGATGAAGGTGTCAGCCTTGAACTTAAATCGCCGCGAAAGCACCGAACCCAGGCACCAGCTGAACGCCGCGAGAAGGCAGACCAGTGTGCCAAGCGCGGGATTGCTGGGCATCGTGGAGGAACCGGAACTCGCGTGCAGGGCGTGCAGGTTCGTGTCCCGCAGCGAAGGCCACACCAGCACGCCGATGCCGGCTGTGCCCAGCAATGTGCCCGCCCAGCCGCGCTTATTCAATGGTTCCCCATTCGGCAGAACGCACTCAAACAGCGCGATCATGATGGGCATCGTCGAGACGATCAGCGAGGCAAAGCCCGAGGGCACCATCGTCTCGCCCCAGGTCAGCAGCATGTTGTTGCCGCTCATGAAGAGCAGGCCCACGAGCACCAGCTTGGGGCCTTCGCCTTTGGGCACGCGCAGGCTCTTGCGGCGGGCAAGGGCGATTGCCAGGATCAGCGTCGTCGTAATCATCGACCGCGTCGCCGAAACCACGGGCGGCGGCAGGTGCTCGCCCGCGATGTGGATCGCGGCGTATGTGGAGCCCCAGAAGATGTACACCGCGGCGAAGGCGATCAGCACGGTGGTCTTCGGTGTGGGGCGGGCAGCCATCCTTTCAGGATAGCTGCCCAGTGCTTCAGTCTGGCACAGGCATTTGCTGTGATCTTAGGGCAGCAGCAGCCTCCCTCCTCTCGGGAGACGCGGAAGGTTGCGGTGCTAGCATCCGCGTATGCGTGTTTCCTCAGCCCTCGCCCTCATGGCGGTCACACTCAGCCTGCGGGCGGGTGCACAGACAGCGTCCCCCGCAGCAGCCCCGGCGGTGCAGCCGTCGAAGTCCCTTGGGCCCGTCGTCTCAACGCCGCCCAGGCCCGCGGCAAATACCGCGGGCGCCATGAACACCTATCGCAACGACACACTGCACCTCGCTTACATGTACCCCGCGGACTACACGGACGCGAGCGCGATCGCAGGGCCGGCGCTGGAGGCCAGCATGAACCATGAAGAGGGAAGCGGTAAAGACCTCACGCGTTGCGTTACGCTGCCCTTTTCGGCGATGAACAGCAGCCATGGCCTGGCTGTCGTGCTGCTGGTGCGCGCCGACGCGGGCTGCCTTAAAAAGGCCTTCACAGCGGCACAACTGCCAGAGTTTACCCGCGGCGAGGTGCAGGGGCTTACCGCCTCCGGCGCGAAGACACAGTTCGGCGAAACGGTGGCTTTCACGACCGGAGGCCACTCGGCGGAGTTTCTCCGCGGCACCTTTGCTTTGCCCACCGGCCAAACCCTGTATGCGATGGCCACCTGCGTTCTGCTCAAGCCGGATATCGCCTGTTGGCAGTTCATCGCCAGCTCCGAGCAGAACCTCCGCACGATGAGCGCCTTCCCCGTGAGTCTCGAGGGCGCGCCGGCGTCCCCTCTGGTGCCGGAGGCGCTGCTCGCAAAGCCGTAGCCACAATCCCCGGCGCTTCCGCTGTGCGTTCCCGTCCGACCAGCCAAGATTTAGACCCCAGCTAAAAGTGCAGCGAAAGTTCCGCGGTCACCGTTCGTGGCGTGACGTAGTGCGTGCCGGAGAACGTGGAAAGAAAGTTATACAGCGCGTATTTGTCGCTGACGTTGATGGCGGTCACGCGTGCACCAATCTTGTAGTGGTCCGTATGCCAGTGCAGCACCGCATCATCACCCAAAGCCATGTCGAACAGGTTTCGCGGCTGGATGCGCTGTGGGTTGCGGTCGTCATCCTCAGTGCCCGCCGCAGGGATCTTTGCCAGGCTCGAGGTGAGTTGGGAGGCCAGGCACGTATTGCCGGGAACAGGTGTCGTTGGCGTCGCGCTTACCCCGTTGCAACTGAGCCCCGCCTGGAACTGCTCATCTGCGGTAAGGCCGCTGAGGTTAATGCCGGGCTGGCCGTTCAGCGTGATGGAGGTGCCGGCGCAGATGCTGTTGGGGTCGGTGATGTTGTAACAAGGCATTGAGCTTGCAACCTGCCCGGAGTCATAGCGCCAGTTGAACGAGTAGTAGAGGCTCTTGCGAAAGGGCATTTTGTACTCGAGGTGCGTTGTCTGGTTGAAGCGCTCGTCGTGATCGATGCGGAACGGGAAGGTCGTTCCATTGCCGGGCGTCGCCCCCAACCCGCCAACCTGCGGATTGAAGAAGCGCGCGGCTACCGAGGACAGGCTCACGTCCACCGTCAGGCCCTTGGTCTCGGTGAGCGTGCCGGTAATGGCAAAGCCCGGAATCTTTGAATTCTTCCACTCGATGGGAAAGGTGATCGGGGTGTTGCCGAAGACTGAGAAGTCGTACGCATTGTGCGTGTACTTCCAGATGTACTCGGCCGACACCACAAAATGACGCGCCACGCCCTGCTGTAGACCGGCGTGAAACTCATTGCGAAACCCTGGATTGAAGGGCGCCGGCAAGCATGGCCCCACCTCCGAGAAGATGGCATTCAGCACTGGGTAGTCGCAGCCCGTGGATGAAAGCACAAGATTCTCATTGAAGGGCGTCTCCTGCGTACGCGCATAGGAAGCGCGCAGCACCGTAGCTGTCTTCTTTAGGTTGTAGCTAACGCCGAAGCGGGGCTCCGCCTCACGCTGAATGCTGAGGCCGTTGTAAATGTCGCCGCGGATACCAGCGTTGATCAGCCAGTTCTTCACGGTGATCGAGTCCTCACCATAGAGCGCCAACTGCTTTACGTCCGTTTGCCCGTGCCAACCGTACATCGTGCCGCCGCGGGTAAGGTCATAGGGAGCGAGCACCGGGGTATAGGCCGCGCTTGTGGGGGCGTTCAGCGCCGGGTCGACCAGGCCGATCTGCAGGTTCTCCCGCAGAAAGGTCTGCGTGTACATGCCGCCGATCTTGATGCTGTTGATTCCCTTGGCATACGACACGTCGGAGTGCACGCCCGCGTTGGTTAGCGATCGCTGCTGCGCCACGCTCTCCTGCTGAATCGGCCCGAAGTCATTCAGCGGGTTCCCGCTGGGGATGTAGTCATAGGTGTCGCGGCGAATGTAGGGGCCGAACGTAAAGACCGCCTTGGGGCTCAACGTGCGCGTGTAGGTCGGGGCGACGTCGATGGTCTGAATCTTCGAGCGCTGGTCGGTGGCACCTGCGGTCAGGCCGTACAGGCCCGTGAAGTTCTGCTGCGTATCGAAGGTGTTGGGCGTTTGAAACAGCGAGCGGGTGTACTGCAAGTTGGTGCGCAGTGCGCTCTTATCGCTGGGCTGGTAATCCACACGATCGAAGACGTTTTCCTCGTTGCCCTTGTCGTGCATGACGGTAAACTCCGGCGCGTCGAGGAAGCGTCCGCTTTCGAGGCCCGTGGCCGTGACGAAGTTACCCCAGCTCTTGCCACCGTAGCCGAGGTCAAAGGCCAGATTGCTCGAGCCGAAGGAGCCGTAGCTGGCCGTCACACTGCCGGTCGGTTTGGTGAGGCCCTGGCCGGAGCGCGTTGTGACGTTGATGACGAGCGATGTCTTGTCGCCGTACTCGGCCGGCGGCGCCCCCGCGATCACCTCCAGCGACTGCACGGCACTGGCCGGAATCTGATTGGAAAACACCTTGCTCTGCTGATCGGAGATCGGCTGGCCATCCACGGAGAACGTGTTCTCCGCATGATCGCCCAGCCCATGCAGCAGACCGTTGGAGTCAGCCGACACGCCGGGTGAGGTCAGCGTCACAATCGAGCTCAACTCCGACGATCCCTCTACGGGCAGATGCTCGATCGTGGAGCGATCCACATCGGTGTGGAAGGTGGGATCGGTCTCGGTCAGATCGGGTGGTGCATCCACCGTCACCACCGTGTTCGACGTCGCGACCGAGAGCTGCAGGTTCACCGTCACCGAAAGCGCCGTGCTGACGTCAATGTTCTGGGAGGTGGGTTGAAAGCCTGGGCTGGTGACGGCAACGTGGTAGTGATCAGGGGCGATATTGGTGAAGCGAAACTGCCCCGCACCATCCGACGTGACGGTGCGGTTGACTCCGCTGACCGGGTTGGTGAGCTGCACCGCAGCGCCAGGGATCGCGGCACCCGTGGTGTCCGTGACCGTGCCGGTAACAGCGCCGATTGTCTGCGCAGACGCCGACACAGCGGCCGGTCCTGCACAGAGCAGGGAGAAAAGAAGAGCTAAGGCGCCGAACCGCAAGCGGCAGCGAGTCATACATGGGCTCCTTTGAGGCACCGGCAGTGGTGGTACCGCGCGGCCGTGTCGTGGCAAGCGACGCGTGGGAGTCAGATCTCTGCTGAGAAATCAGGATCTCTGCTCTCAGGATCTCTGCTCTTGGATAATCAGGATTCCTGCTCCTGGAAGGGACGAATCCGGGCGCGGTTCGAATGTGCAAACCGCTGAATCAGGCTACCAACGTGCCGGCGGCGGTGGCCGACCGAAGTTCGGGAAGTGCCATGCCGCAGAAGCGGGACGCTCGGCGCAGCAGCCGTAAGCCGAGGGCAAGAACAGCAGAAGGTCGGGAGCCGGGGAGGTCGCCGCCGGCAGGGCCGGATGCATCGCCACGCACAGGGGGCAGTGCTCTTCACCAGAGGGACCATCGGGGCTGACGGCCGCAGTCTCCCAGTGCTGGCCCGCCCCCACGGCGTGAAGCCCGTGAACGTGCCCAGCCTGGGCGGTCGTCGCGGAACCGAACAGCAGCGCACAAGCAAACGCAAACCAGCGCATCCATCCGGTGAGCACCGGGATGGTCAGGTGGGACGCTGGATGGCGCCGCGCATAGCGACTGGAGGAAAACTTCACGGTCTATGAGGGAGACGAATACCGTCGTGCAAGGGACGCAATAGCCGCTGCGCGACCGCGTGCCGGGGTACCGTTGCCTGAGATGCCTTAACGGAGTGGTGCTTTGGGCAACGGTCTAGTAACTGAAGAATTCGTTCAAGCCCCGGCGCAGCCGCAACCCCGTAGCAAAGCAGAACAAGGAAAGCGCTCCGACGACACAGTTCCAATAAAATACCGGATGCCGCAAGCCGGGTGAATACTGCAGATCCTGGCCGGACCATAGCGTCAGAATCGTGGCCACCGCAGCAAACTGAAAGCCCAGCACAATCAGGAGATGCCCGCGACGCCGGCGACGATCGAGATGTTCGACCTGGTCGGGGGTTAGGGCACGCTCTTCGGCAGGGATCAGGGTATTGGCCATGAAACTTGGACTCCTCGCTGGCTTTGCGGTGGCTTTCGCTTTCGATCCCAATTAGACCACAGCCCCGTGGCGGGCGCCTGCTTGCCTGAAGGGCCAGACTAAACACTTCAACCGGCGCTTGAAGCCAAGTTAACGCTTTGGGTTCCCCCGGGTTTCAGCGCTCCGCACCGATGCCAGTCCAACCGTCTTCCCGCTACCCCCGGCTGCGGCCCGTAAACGCCGCGCGGATTCGCGCCGCGCGGTCCTCGACCGATCCGTACGCCGCATCCTGCAGAAACGCGACAGTCTGCACGCCGGCTACATCGAAACGCTTGCGGCAGCGCACATTCGTGCAGGCTACCTGATCGTCTCGGCGCACCATGTAGCTACGCGCCTTCTCAAAGCGCGCCAAAGTGGCCTCGTCCGAGTAGCCCGTCGGGCGCTCACGTTTGTTGCGTACCAGCCACGTCAGCGCGTAGTCCGCGGCCACGTTGCAGTTGGGGCAGGTAAGCGTGTGCGGTTTCACTTCCGTGCGCTCCTCGAAGAAGTTCCGCTCGTCATCCTTGTTAACCGCGGCCACCTCCTTCGGCGCCCGCTCAAAGATCGCATCGAGTTCATTGGACCAGCGTCCCTCGCGTGAGGCCCCGCCGCCCTGCCCGCGGGCTCCAGTGCCCGCGCCCGTGTTGCCGCCGGCACCCGTGCGCGGGCCGCCGCCTGGGCGACTCCCATTGCCCGCATTTCGCCCACCGCCATTCCAGTCACCACGCATTCTTGTGCTCCCTTGTTGAAGACCCAGACGCCACCCAGCGGCGCACCTCAAGCATAGACCTGACGGAAGACGAAAACTCGATGCCAGCGCGGTTTCTTCTTGACCTGCAGACAGGATCGGCACCAGCCTTCATAAGGGTGAACGGAGGGACGCAACGGTGGCCAAGAAGCGAATGACGGTCTTCTCCGTGGTGAAGGCGGTGAAAGAGAATGCGCGCGAACGGGTCGGCACGCCCCCGCCGGCCACGCCCATCCCCGACCGCAAATACAAGGCCGAGCACGGCAAGCAAAAGCACAAACGCCCACCAGGGGAGTTCCCGGATGACGAGGAAACTTTGCGGGGAACTGGCGGCCCGGGCTGAAGCGCGGCCACCGCCACCCTCTTCCCGCCCCTCGGTCTAGCGAACCGTTACCCTAGAGTCATGCCGATGAATCTCGCCCTGGTGATCTTTGAGCTGGTGGTGCTGCTGCTCGCCATCTCCCTGCACGACTGCGCGCAGGCCTGGATGGCCAACCGGCTGGGCGATCCCACAGCGCGCCTTGCCGGCCGCATGACGATGAACCCCGTGCCCCACTTCGACTTCTTTGGCACCGCGCTGTGGCCACTAATTTACGTCTGGCGATCCCCCCTCATCCTTGGCTGGGGCAAGCCATTGCCCATGATCACCCGCAACTTTCGCCGCCCAGCGGACGAGGTCAAAGCCGTTATGGCGGGGCCTCTCGCGCAGTTTGGCGCGGCTCTGCTGTGCCTCTTGGCGCTGGTGGTCGTCAAGCACACCAATCCCACCGCCGCGTTGGCCTTCGGCGTCGCCGAGGCGCTCACCCTGCGCAACCTCGATGTGCCCACGGTGGGGCTCCCCGCTATCTTTCCGCTGCTGTTGTTTTTCTATTACGGCATTCTTGTGAATTTGCTGCTCTGCATCTTCAACCTCGTCCCACTGCCCTTTCTGGATGGCGGCAAGGTATTGCTCTATTACCTTCCGTACAACGCCGCCCGGGCCTATGAGCGCTGGGGTCTCTGGCTTATGTTTGGCTTCATGTTCTTCGGCTTCGGGCTGGTGCTGGCTGTCTTTATCCCTCTGCTGAGCTACTTCAACGGCCTGCTCTACGCCCTGTAGACAGCGCGGGCACGGGCTGCGATGTATTCTTGAGCCTCACCGCAAATGAGCCCTCTGACATCACGTTCCACCCCCCGGCCGCGCGTTCTCAGCGGCATGCGGCCCACCGGCCGGCTGCACCTCGGCAACTACATGGGGGCGCTGCACAACTGGGTAAAGCTGCAGAATGAGTACGACTGCTACTTCTTCATCGCCGACCTCCATGCCCTGACCACGGACTATGGCGATCCCAGCCAGCTGCGGAAGAATGTCGACGAAATCGCCCTCGACTTCCTCGCCGCTGGCCTGGACCCTGGCCGCTGCGTCATCTTTCGGCAGTCCGAGATCCTCGAGCACGACCGGCTCACCACGCTGTTTGGCATGTTCACGCCCCTCAGCTGGCTGGAACGCGTGCCGACCTACAAGGATCAGCAGGCGCAGCTCGCAGAGAAGGACCTCCATACCTACGGCTTCCTGGGCTATCCGCTGTTGCAATCGGCCGACATCCTGCTCTACAAGCCAGACTTTGTGCCAGTCGGCGCTGATCAGGTGGCGCACGTCGAACTCACCCGCGAGGTCGCTCGACGCTTCAACGATTTGTACCCCGGCGAGTTCTCGCTAGCGCCGGATGCGCAGCCCTGGGAGATGGGCGCCATCCTCGAAAAGGCGCGCAAGAACGCCGGCGAACCCAAAGGCTCCACGCGCACCAGCTTTTCAGCGCATCAGCTTTTCCAGGCGGCCGAAAATACCAAGAAGCTGACCGGCTTCAGCCGCCGCGCCATTCTGCCCGAGCCCCAGGTGCTGCTGACGCCCAGTCCCAAACTTCCCGGGCTGGATGGCCGCAAGATGAGCAAGAGCTACGGCAACTTCATCGCGCTCTCCGAACCGGAGCCCGAGCTGCGCGCCAAGCTGAAGACCATGGTCACCGACCCAGCCCGCGTGCGCCGCGATGACCCGGGCAATCCGGACGTGTGTCCGGTTGGCGATCTGCACAAGGTGTTCTCCACCCCAGCGACGATCGCCAAGGTCTACGACGGCTGCATGAATGCCACCATCGGCTGCATTGAATGCAAGAGCTGGTGCGCGGACGCCATCATCACTGCGATTGCTCCCATTCAGGCCCACCGCCGCGATCTCGAAGGTCGTCCGGGCGTGATCAAGGATGTGCTCGCCAACGGTCGCGAACGCGCCTCCAAACGCGTACGCGAGACCCTGACCGAGGTCCAGGCGGCCATGGGCTTGTAGGCGCTCGGCAGCGGGGTAAGCTGAGGACGGATCGACGACCATGCCAGACGACCCCCAAGCCGAGTCTTCCCTGCCAGAGGCGGCCACCTCCGAGACCGCGGGCCGCAATGCTGAGCCCCCGTCAGCCAGCGGAGAGGAACCGCCATTTCAGCTGCAGGCGCCAGCTGGTCCCGAGCCGATTTCTGCAAGTACCGAACCGCGACGCAACCGGAAGCCCGCACCCGCCGAGGCCTCGCAGTCCCCGTTTTCCGTAGCCATCGGTCAGGTCTATGACGGTCCCTTCGACCTTCTGCTCGATCTCATCCGCAAGCAGAACATCGACGTCTATGACATCCCCATAGCCCGCATCACCGCACAGTTTCTGGAGTACACGCGCCACCTGCAGGCCACCGACGTCGACTCCGCGGGTGAATTCGTTTACACCGCCTCGCTGCTGATCCACATAAAAAGCCGCACCTTGCTTCCCCGCGAGCCCGCCCTCGGCGGGAGCACGTTGGAGGCCGACGACCCGCGTCGCGAGCTTGTGGAACGGCTGTTGGAGCATGAGCGCTTTAAAGCCGCTGCCGGGATGCTGCAGCAGAAGCAACAGGTCGAAGACGCTACCTGGACCCGGCCCGGCCTTAAAGCATTTCTGAACGACGAGGGCCGTGAGGATTCCAGCGGCGAGCGCGAGATCGCCGCCGACACCATCGATCTGGTACGCGTCTTCCGCGAAATCCTGGAACGCCTTCGGGACCGTCCCGTACACCGCATCGACGAGGATGCTGTCACCGTCGCGCAGATGATCGACTACACCCGCCGCCGCCTGCTGATGGAAGACAAGCCCGTCAGTCTGCGCCGGCTCCTGCGCAACGTCGAATCCGAGCGTGCCTTGATCTGCACCTTTCTGGCGATGCTGGAGCTGGTGCGTTTGGGCGCGATACTTTTTCGCCAGCCGGAGAGCTTTGGCGATATTCTGCTGAAGAAAACAGAGCGTTTCGAGGAAGTTCTCATCGATGGCGCACAGGTACGTGATGATTGGGGCTGAACAATCGAACCGCAGCGCCGGGGAGGAGCGGGCCGGAACTCGGCCGGAACCGCCAACGGATTTTCTGGCCGTGGTGCGTGGGCCTCAGCTGATCTTCGAGTTCGCCAATGCGGCGTACATACGCCTGATCGGAGATCGGCCATGCCTGGGACGGCGCTTCCGTGATGTTCTTCCGGAGGCCATCGAAGATGGCGTTGCGGAGCGGCTCGCGGAGGTGTACCGCAGCGGCGTTCCCTACCGCGCCCGCAACTTCCATTCCAGTCTTCGCGGTCGCGGCCCGGATGAGATCTTCGACCGCCTCGTCACCTTCCAGTTCAAGCCCCTGCGCGACCTCGATGGCGGTGTCTCAGGCGTGTACATCGAAGGCAACGACGCCGCCGAGCAGGCCGGGGATGAAGCTGCCCTGGAGTCTCTACAGGTCGAAACGCACCGGCAATGGGCCGAGCTCGAGAGCATCTATGAAAGCGCGCCGGTTGGCCTTGCACTGCTTGGGGCCGAGCGCTTCGAATACCGTCGCCTGAACACACGTCAGGCGGAAATTCTTGGCCTGCCCGCGCATGCCATTCTCGGCCAGACCGTCCGCCAGACCTCCCCCGCGGTGGCCGATGCCAGCGAAACGCTCCTCCGGCAGGTAGTCGCCGGCGGCCAGGTCCGCGATGTGGAGATCGAGGGAGAGCTGCCCCAGCAGCCCGGGGTCAAGCGCGCCTGGCTGGTAAGCTACAGCCCCATTTACGTCAAAGATACGGTGGATTCGATCATTTGCACGGCGCTTGAAACCACCGAGCTGAAGGCCGTCCAGCGAGCGCTGGTGCAGAATGAGAAGCTGGCGGCGGTGGGGCGGCTGGCCGGCTCCATAGCCCATGAGATCAACAACCCGCTCGAGGCCATCACCAATCTGCTTTACCTTGCCCGGCACAGCCGAACGCTCTCGGAAGCGCAAGGCTTTCTGGACACCGCCGACGGCGAACTGCGCCGTGTGGCCGCCATCACCAGCCAAACGCTGCGCTTTCACCGCCAGGCCACCGATCCGCAGTTGATGACCTGTGTCGACCTCATCGGGGCCGCGCTTTCCCTGAATGAGGGACGATTAGGAAACCTGAACGTTGCGGTGCTCAAGCGCAAGCGGGCGCACCAGCCGGTCATCTGTTTTGAAGGCGAGATCCGGCAGGTGCTCAACAACATCATGGGCAATGCCATCGATGCCATGAGCCCCGGGGGTGGCCGCTTGTTCCTGCGCAGCCGCGAGGGCAAGCACTGGCGCACGGGCCGCAGCGGCCTGTGGATCACAGTCGGCGACACCGGAAGCGGCATGTCCCCGGAGGCGTTACGCCGGGCTTTTGAGCCCTTCTTCACCACGAAAGGCATGCATGGAACCGGGCTTGGCCTGTGGATCTCAAACGAGATCGTTCAACGGCATGGAGGCTGCCTGCTTGTGCGCTCCAGCCAGCGCCCAGGGCAGTCCGGCACCGTCTTCTCGCTGTTCCTGCCCTTCAATGCGGTGCGCCGCTAGGGTGCCGAGCCGGGCAGAAGCGTCTCGCCGGCAACGGCCTCGGGGCTCGCTCTCGCGGCGTGTTCTGGCCGCGGCCGTTTTTCTCCTGCTTGCCGTGTCGCTCCCCGCGCAATCCGCATCTTCTGTCGTCCTAGCCGGCCCTGCATCAGGCTCGGTGGCCTGGCCTATACGTGTGGTCATCATCACCACTTTTGAGATTGGCGCCGATACCGGTGACACCCCTGGCGAGTTCCAACTCTGGGTTGAGCGCGAGCACCTGGACCAGACCCTGCCTTTCCCCGGCGGGGTCCATCCGCTCCGCACCAACGGCGATCACACGGTGCTTGGCATGGTCAGCGGGACGACCCTGGTGAATGCCACCGCCAGCCTGATGGCCCTGGGACTGGACCCGCGCTTCGACCTCACTCATGCCTATCTGCTCATCAACGGGATCGCGGGCGTCGATCCGGCAGATGCCTCGATCGGCTCGGCGGCCTGGGCGCGGTTCGTGGTGGGCGACGTTACGCGCTACATCGACCCGCGCGACGCCCCTGCGGAGTGGCCCTACGGCTTCTTTCCCATCGGCGGCACGGCGCCAAATCCAGTGACGGTTCCGGTGAGCCACGTGCAGCGCAGTAACCTCTACCCGCTGAACGCGAAACTCGCCGAATGGGCGTTCGCGCAGACCCGCGACCTCAAGCTCGGCGACGACCCGAAGGTTGCAACGTTCCGCGCCGACTTCGCCGGCCTCCCGAATGCACAGAGGCCGCCCTTCGTGCTGCTTGGCGATACGTTTGCCTCCGACACCTATTGGCATGGCACCGTGATGACCAAGTACGCCAACGATTGGGTGCGGCTGTACACCGGCGGCCGTGGCAACTTCGTGATGACCGAGATGGAAGATTCCGGCTACCTTGAAGCCGTGGCCCGTCTTGCCGCAATGCACCGCGTTGACCCCGACCGTGTCATGGTGCTGCGAACGGGCAGCAACTACTCGATGCCGCGGCCCGGGCACACGGCCGTGGAGAGCGTCACGGCACCTTACATCGGCACGCACCTTGCCGTGGAGTCGGCCTGGCTGTGCGGCAGCACCGTCCTGCACTGGCTGCTGGCCCACTGGAACACGGCATACAACCAGGTGCCGGGGAACTAGGCCTCACCCAACTCCCGTTCATAGGTCATAGCGGTCGCCTCGTCAAAGCACACGAACTCCACCGTTTCTACGCCGCAGATGTCGGCCATTTCGCGGCAGACTGCAACCGCTATCTGAGCCGCCGGCCCTTTGGGATAGTGATAGATGCCAGTCGAGATCGCCGGAAAGGCAATGCTGCCCACGTCATGCTCCTTTGCGAGCTCAAGCGAACGCCGGTAGCAGCCCCGCAGCTTCTCCGGTTCGCCATGTCCACCGCCGCTCCACACCGGACCGACGGCATGGAAGATCCATTTCGCGTGCAGGCGGAACCCAGGAGTGGCTTTGGCGTCCCCTGTCGCGCAGCCGCCCAGCCCCTGACAAGCGGCTAGCAACTCCGGTCCGGCAGCACGGTGAATTGCGCCATCCACGCCTCCGCCGCCCAGGAGCGATCCATTTGCCGCATTTACGATCGCGTCGACACCGCGCGTTGTGATGTCGCCTCGTACCACCTTCAGGTGAGCCATATCCCCCTTTGACGCCACTACTTTGCTGCAGGTTTGGTGCAGATCGGCGATGCTGTCACGGGAAGTTCACACGGCGTTCACCGAGAAAGAGGCGGAGGCAGCCTAGCCTGAAGCTACCGCGATCTGAACTCCTAACACCCGAGCAACCCCAGAATGGCCTCCTCCGCGACCGATCCCTCCGTACTTGCAGCTAGTTCCCAAAGCTCTGTTCTTGACCAGAAGATGTCCGGCAGCCCCGCCGGTATGTGGGGCTCCATCCTTTTCGGGCTGCTACTTGTGGGGGGCCTGGTCTACATAAGCACCCGGCTGACGAAAGATCTCTCCGTCGTCCATAACGCCTCGATTTTCCCCTACATCCTGTTGGGAGTGGCATTGCTGATCGCTCTCGCCTTCGAGTTCGTCAATGGCTTTCACGACACTGCCAACGCCGTCGCGACCGTCATCTACACTCATTCGCTGGAGCCCCACCTGGCCGTCGCCTGGTCGGGTACCTGGAACTTCATCGGCGTGCTCACCAGTTCGGGCACGGTGGCATACGCCATCGTCGCGCTGCTGCCGGTAGAGCTCATCCTGAAAGTCAGCTCCGGCTCCGGCTTCTCCATGGTGTTCGCACTGCTCATCGCCGCCATCATCTGGAATCTCGGCACCTGGTACCTGGGCCTGCCCGCCTCCAGCTCCCACACCATGATCGGCTCGGTCATCGGGGTTGGCATCGCCAACCAGATCTTCAAGGGCCAATCGGGCGTGAATGGCGTTGACTGGGAGCAGGTCACCAAGGTGTTCAAGGCCCTCATTTTCTCGCCGATCATTGGCTTTGCCGGGGCGGCGCTGCTCTTCTTCATCGCCCGCCATCTGCTCAAGGATGAACGGCTCTTCAAGGCGCCGGAAGGCACTGAACCGCCCCCGTTCTACATTCGCGCGCTGCTCATCCTGACCTGCACAGGCGTCAGCTTCGCCCACGGCTCCAATGACGGGCAGAAGGGTATGGGGCTGATCATGCTTATCCTCGTCGGCACCGTGCCCACGGCCTACGCCCTCAACCACACTGTCGATCGAGGTTCCGTTACCACCTTCGCTGCCGTTTCCGGGCAGGTCGCCGGCGCGCTGGAGCACTCCCAGCAGCCCGGCGCGACCGTTGGCGACGCCGGCCCCGAGCTCGAGCGCTTCGTGAGCACCCACAAGTTCGAGCCGGCCACCACCGTGGCCCTCGAACAGATGGTGAATGAGATTCGCAACGAAGCCGTCGGCTACGGCTCCCTCGGCAGTGTGCCCCCGGAGATGCAGGCCAACGTTCGAAACCAGATGTACCTGGTCTCCGAGACCTTCCGGCTCTTTCCAAAGTTCGGCCCCCGGATGAACGCCGAAGACACGAAGGTTGTCGCCAATTACAAGGGCTTTCTCGACAAATCGACCAAGTACATCCCCACCTGGGTGAAGGTGGCCGTGGCGCTCGCGCTTGGCCTCGGCACCATGATCGGCTGGAAGCGCATCGTGGTCACTGTCGGTGAAAAAATCGGCAAAACGCACATGACCTATGCCCAGGGTGCCTCTGCCGAGCTGATCGCCATGTGCACCATATACGGCTTTGACAAAATCGGCCTGCCGGTTTCAACCACCCACGTGCTCAGCTCCGGCGTGGCCGGCACCATGATGGCCGGCGGCAGCGGCCTGCA
The DNA here is from genome assembly GCA_964242225.1 of uncultured Acidobacteriaceae bacterium. GTDB lineage: Bacteria > Acidobacteriota > Terriglobia > Terriglobales > Acidobacteriaceae > Granulicella. The sequence goes on along the minus strand of CAXTAE010000001.1, from coordinate 431,221 downwards.
GTGGAGCACCATTCGCAACATCGCCATGGCCTGGGTGTTCACCCTGCCCGCGGCCGCGCTGCTCTCCGGTTCGCTGTTCTGGCTCTTCAGCCATCTGGCCAAGTAGAGGGCGAGGCGGCAGGCCAGCTTGGTACACTGCACCCTGCCGCCCATGAGTCTGAAGGCCAAGATCGAAGCCGTCATCTACGCCTCCGAAGAGCCGGTGACGCTGCCGCAACTCGCGGGCCTGCTCGGCGGCGAAGCGCAGGCGGAGCTCGATGCCGCCGACGCCCGCCAGGGACAACTCGCGCTACTGGACGAAGATCAACCGACCGGCGCCGCGGGAGACGACCTCTCCGCAGAGTTTGCCGGTGAGCCGGAGTCCGACGACCAGGACGCCCTCAACGCTGAGACCCTCGGGCTGGACGAGCCGCGGTTGGAGGAACTCGCTGCGGGCGGGAAATCGTTGAGCGGAGACAGCGTGCTACGCGAGGAGTCTGCCCCCGGCCACGCTGCCGCAGCGTCAGAAGGCGATCCTGCAGCCTTCGAGAACCCCAGTGCCCGCCAGCCATCAAACCTTGCAGAGAATAGTCAAGCTCCCGAGCCCAGCCCTGCCCAGCTCCGCACCCGCGAAGGCCGTCTCCGCGAGTACATGCGCTCCGTGTTGGATGCTTTGATTGCCGAGTACAGGGACGGCGATCGCGGGCTCGAGATTCGCGAGGTCGCCGGTGGCTTTCGCTTTGCCACCAAGCCTGAATACCACGATGCCGTGCGGGGCTTCGTGCGTTCGCTGAAACCACCGCTGAAGCTCAGCCTGCAGGCGCTCGAGACACTCGCCGTGGTGGCCTATAAACAGCCGGTCACCGCGCCCGAGGTCTCCGAAATTCGTGGAGTCGACTCCGGCGGCGTGCTGGGCGGCCTCATGGTACGCAAGCTGGTCACCACTGCCGGCCGTAAACAGGTAATCGGCCGCCCGATCCTGTACAAGACCACAAAAGAATTCCTCCTGCGCTTCGGTTTGAAGGATGTGGCCGAGCTCCCGGGCATCGAAGAGTTTGAGCGCATGGCCTCTAGCCTCAACGAGGCCCTGCAGGAGGAGATCCCGATGTCGCAGACTCCGGTAGTTCCGGTCGGCACCGCTGCCGAAACCGAGCGAATGTCTCCCGAGGAGCTTGCCCGCGAGCTGGAGCCCAGCCGCGACGAGCACAGTGCACAAGCGGATGGCGACCCCAACGCCTCCATCCTCACCCCGGACGAGGTGGATGACGAACACCTCACTTCAGGCTCCGACGGTCCCGGCGAGTTCACCGGCGATGCGACCGTGCCGCCCGCCGACAACGTAGCCATCGACGGCCGCCTCTCCGGTCTGCCGCCCAGCTACAACAACGCAAACGACGAGGTCGAAGACTCACCCGCCAACGACGCTGCTGTCCAGGCCGAACAGATGGAAAACGCAGGGAGCGACGACTAATGGCTGACTTCCACACCACGCCCGTCGAAGTGGCGGACACCGTACCTGAGAACACCTCCGACACCGTCGCAACTCCGGAGGGCGATAACGAGTTTGCGCCGGATCAGCCGCTCCCTGGTACCTTGGCTATGCCCACACCGCCGGAGCGGCCCCGTGGCAACGAACCCCATCCCAGTGCCGAAATCCGACCGGCACAGGGAACCTGATCCTGCTTAGTTGTCACTCCCAAGGGAATCCGCGTTCCTTCGGTCGCCCGAAATCACACACGGCAAACCTGAAACGCAGATCCCCTACGGGGATGACAAAACAGGACGCGGCTACCCCGTAACTTCCAACCCGCCAGTAGCCCCATACACCTCGCCCGTCACATAGCTTGACTCCTGCGAAGCCAGTAGCACGTACAGAGGCGCCATCTCCACCGGCTGCCCGGGTCGCTTTATTGGCGCCTCGGAGCCGAAGGCGGGAATCTTAGAATCAGGTTGGCCGCCAGAGGTCTGCAATGGCGTCCACACCGGCCCGGGCGCCACGCAGTTCACACGAATCCCCTTCTCAATGACCTGCTTTGCAAACGCGCGCGTGAAGGCCAGGATCGCAGCCTTGGTCGGCGCATAATCCAGTAGCGAGGGGCTGGGATGCGTCGCTTGGATCGACGCCGTGGTCACAATCGTCGCGCCCGGCGGCAGCAGCGGCAGCGCCGCCTTGCACAGCCAGAACAGCGAAAAGACGTTGGTCTGGTAGGTTTCCACCATCTGCTCGGTGGACACATCGGCGATCTTCTCTACCGCATGCTGCTTGCCCGCCACGAGCGCGAGAATATCAAGCCCACCCAGCTTCTCATGCGCCTCGGCGATCAATTTGTAATTGAACTGCTCGTTCTTCAGGTCGCCGGGAATCGCGATGGCTTTGCGCCCCGCTGCCTCGATCAAACGGATCGTCTCCTGCGCATCCTCTTCTTCGCTGGGCAGGTAATTGATGGCCACATCCGCCCCTTCGCGCGCAAACGCAATCGCCACCGCCTTGCCGATACCGGAGTCGCCGCCCGTCACCAGCGCCTTGCGGTTGGGCAGTCGGCCCGAGCCCCGGTAGCTGGTCTCGCCATGGTCCGGCTTTGGCGTCATCTCTGCCTCAAGCCCCGGCGCACTCTGCGGCTGATGGGCAAACTTGGGTTGGGGGTACTGCTTGGTCGGATCCTGCATGGTGTACAGATCGGCTGGCACGTCGTTTCTCCCACAGTTTTACTGCGGAGCACCACCGGCATGCGGCGAGGCTCTCATCCCGGTAGGATGCGCCGCAGGCGGAAGAACATTGGCCGCGCTGCCCACCGTCGTCCTAATCGGCCGCGACGGCCGGCACGAGACGCTCCACCTCGACCAGCACCGAGTAAAACGTCGCGCCTCCGCCGAGATCCGTCAGCCGCTGGCTCGTTAGCGCATTCACGTTGTTGCCTGCGCTCGACAACTTCTGCCAGTCCAGACGCGCCGCGACCACGCCGGCGGCGATACCGTCGCCCACCCGTGCGACCAGGGCGATGCGGCCTCGCTCATTCCACACCGCAACCGCGTCCCCACTCACGATGCCTCGCCTCTGCGCATCGCTCGTGTGCATCTCCAGCACCCCTGCCGTCCCCCGCTCCATCGCCTGGTGACCGGGCAGATTGGCGAAGGTCGAGTTCATGAAGTTGTCCGCCTTGCGCGGCAGGAACTCCAACGGAAACGCCTGCTTCACTTCAACATGGAGCGACCGAGACTCCTCAGCGGCCTTCCACTCCGGAACGGGCAGCAGGGCAGCCCTTCCGCTCTCAGTGCGAAACCAGCTCGGGTCGCTGAAGGGCAGCGTCTCGCCATGGGCGTTCTTCGGCATCGCGAGAGGCATCTGCTTTTCGACTTCCAGCGCCGAGCGCGTGATGCCGGCCAGCGAAGGGTGGTCCGTTTCCAGCGCGGCATCAATCAGCGCATCGTCCCCGTCGTGGAACGCATCCTCCCGGAACCCCATCCGCTGCGCCAACGCGCCAAACAGCCACGGGTTGGACCGCGCCTCGCCCAACGGTTCGATCGCCTGCTCCGAGAGCTGCACCAGCGTGTGCCCATAGGCGCCCATCAGCTCCTTGTGCTCCAGAAATGTCGTCGCAGGCAGCACGATGTCGGCGTAATCCGTGGTGTCCGTAAAAAATTGCTCATGGACCGCGATGAAAAGATCAGGGCGCCGCAGCCCGGCCATCACCTGGTTGGAATCCGGGGCCACTGCCGCGGGGTTGCAGTTGTACACAAACAGCGCCTTTACCGGCGGGTCCTTCTGCACTGTCAAAGCCTTACCCAACTCGCTCATATTGATCGTCCGCGCCGGTCTGCCGAGCGGGCTTTCCAGCATCAGATCCGGCTGCTGCAGCTTCGCGCTGTTGAACGGAAAAGCCCCGGAGTTCGACAGCAACAGCCCGCCGCCACGATGCTGCCAGGAGCCCGTGATCAGCGGCAGCATCGCCACTGCCCGTGCCGCCGTGCCGCCGTTTTCGCTCCGCTGGACGCCGTAGTTCAGTCGGATGACGGCCGGGGATCGTCCTTCCCGCCCTGCCTGCCCATACGCCTGGGCCAGCCACGTGATGGTTTCGGCGGCGATCCCTGTGACCGCGGCGGCCCGCTCCGGCGCATGCTCCGGGCGCAGGGCGTGCGCGCGCAAGGCCTGCCAGCCCTCCGTGCACGCCTCCAGGTACGCACGGTCCTCGTAGCCCTCGCGGAACAAGGTATGCATCATCGCCAGCGCCAACAGTCCGTCCGTTCCCGGGCGAATGGCCAGCCAGTGGTCGGCGAGGCCCGCCGTGCGGGTGCGGTACGGATCGACCACCACCAGCTTGGCGCCGCTGCGCCGCGCCTCCTCGATAAAGGGCCACAGGTGGATGTTGTTGCCATGCACATTGGCGCCCCACGCAATCACAAGCCCTGCCCGCGCGAAGTCCTGTGGCGCGGTGCCCAGCCGTGTGCCGTAAATGCTGTTCAGCGCAGCCACGCCGGCACTGGCACAGATCGTCCGATCGAGCTGCGAGGCCCCCAGCCGGTGAAAGAAGCGGCGATCCATCGACCCATAGCCGAGCTGCCCAATCGTCCCCGCATAGCTGTACGGCAACACGCTCTCCGGCCCGTACTCTGTGCTCACCGCCTGTAAGCGCTCCGCCACGGCCCCCAGCGCCTCATCCCAGGAGATGCGCTCGAAGGCCTCGGCCTCGCTTCCCAAAGGGAGCGGTCCCTTCGCCACGCCGGTCTTGCGGCGCATCGGGTATAACAGCCGCTCGGGCGAATACACCCGCTCCAGGTAGCGCGCCACCTTGCCGCAAAGAAAGCCACGCGTCACCGGATGCGCCGGGTCGCCCGCGACCTTCACCGCACGGCCGGTCAGCTCATCCACGGTGACCAGCACACCACAGGAATCCGGGCAATCCAGCGTGCAAACTGCATGGACCTGGTGCTGCGGCATCCGTTCATTCTATGCTGGCGCGAAATGCGTCCATCCCCATGACAAGGCTTTGCCAATGCCCCGCCCTGCCTCGCTATGCCGCTTGTTCCTTCCGCTGCTACTCCTGCTCGCTGCTGCACCTGGAAGCTTCGGGCAAGCGAGCGCGGCCTCAACCACGGCGATCAACGTCCTGCTTCAGCGCCAGGCAGCGGACTGGAATCGTGGCGATCTCGAGGCGTTTGCTTCCGGCTACAAAAACTCGCCCGACATCCTTTTCATCGGCAAAACGGTAGAGCACGGCTACGCCGCCATGCTCGCCGGTTACAAAGCGCACTACCGCACCCGTGCGGCCATGGGAGCACTGAGCTTCACGCAGCTGGCGGTTCAGCCGCTTGACCCTCGCTTTGCCACTGCCACCGGCCACTTTCACCTCGAGCGCACAGCCGCGGGCGGCGGGAATGCAGACGGCTACTTCCTGCTAGTGCTGGAAGACACACCAGATGGCTGGAAGGTGGTGCGCGATGACACCACTGCCCTGCACACCCCAATGAAGTGAGGGCTCTTCATATGCTCAATCAGCGTTCTCGTGGAAGCTTCGCCTCAGCCAACTGCCAGCATCCCTCCGGCACTCGTATGATGAAGTCCGAGAAGGCTTCCCCATGCGCTCACGCTTCCTTACACAGCTTGCCCCTCTTTGCCTGTTGATCCCTGTTGCCCTCGCGCCGGCTCAATCCACTGGCCAGCTCTACACCGCATCGCGGGAACAGCTCGATGTCACCAAGATCGTCATCGCGCAGGAAACTGCGTGGAACAAAGGCGATCTCGACAGCTACCTCGCGCATTTCAAGGATGCCAAAGACACCGAAGCCGTGCTGAACGGTCCTGTGCGCGGGCTGGACAACATCCGCTCCGCGTACCACGCCAACTTCCCCAACCGGGAGGCAATGGGCCAGCTCGAACAAAGCGAAGTGGATGTGCGTGAGCTCGGTCCCGACTTCGCCCTGGCCACCGGCAAGTACCGTCTGTCGCGCTCGCGTAAAAGCGGCGGCGATGCTCAGGGCACCTTTACCGAGATTTTTGAGAAGACCGCGAACGGGTGGCAACTGGTCTTCAGCCAGAACACCTAAGACGTAGTCGTCCGTTGTTAGTTCTAAGTTGTTCGTTGTAGACCTTAGTCGTAGGTGTCAGGCCCGCGACCAGCAGAACTGACAACTCCCCAACTCAGAACCGAACGAGCCCACAAGCTGAACGAGCCTGCCATCCAAGCGAACACACCCGAAGCCGCGGTACGGATACTCGAGGCGCACGAGCTGACCAAGGTTTACGGCCAAACACGTGTCGTGGACAACGTGTCGCTCACGCTGCATCGGGGCCAAACTCTTGGGCTGGTCGGTGAATCCGGCTCAGGAAAAAGCACGGTAGCGCGCATGATGCTGCGTTTGATCGAACCTACCGCTGGATCTGTCACCTTCTATAAGCGTCACGCCGACGAAGCCTCGGAAGCGATCGATCTTCTGCACTCGAAGCCTCGAGCCATGCGCTCGCTGCGGCGAGACCTGGCCTTCGTCTTCCAGGACCCCTACGCCGCGCTCGACCCGCGCATGACTGTGCGGCAGTCGCTCGCCGAGCCTTTTCGCATCCATGGGGAACATCCCCCAGAGGGCCTCGAAGCTCGCCTCACTACCCTTCTTGCGGAGGTCGGGCTGGAGCCCTCCGCTCTGCCACGCTACCCGCATGCCTTCTCAGGCGGCCAGCGGCAACGTGTCAACATCGCGCGCGCCCTCGCGCTCGGCCCAGAGCTTGTGGTGCTCGATGAGCCGGTCAGCGCGCTCGATGTTTCCGTAGGGGCGCAGGTCATCAATCTGCTGCGCGATCTGCAGGCCCGTCGCGGGCTGACGTGCCTCTTCATCTCGCACTCGATGCCGCTCGTGCGCTACCTTTGCCATCGGGTCGCGGTATTGCAGCGCGGCCGGCTCGTGGAGGAAGGCCCCTGGCAGCAGGTGTGCGAGCATCCTCGCGAGGCGTACACGCAGCAACTGCTCGCCGCCACACCCGAGCTTCCAGAGCTCGTAGCGTAAGCGTCGCAGCGTTGGAAGGCCCTAAAGCAAGCCCTGCTGCCGGGCCTCGTAATCGCACTCATTCCGCAGATAGTCCCACGAGTACAGACCGCTCTCGTGCCCATCGTTCCACCGAAAGCGAAGCGCATACTTGCCTACCGGCTCCACATCCAGCGGCCGCATCGGCGTCTCGTATAACGGCAGCAGCGAGGCCGCTTTCGGCTTGCTAACCCCGGGGGCTCGGCCCTCCGCCACGCGCGGCTCGTGGCAGGTCGCGCAAGGGCAGGCATCGCGCAGCCAGCGGAAGCTCCAATGGCTCTGCTGACCATCACGCCAGTCGATCGTTACGCCCGTGCCGCCGGTCTTGTCTACACGCACCTTGGCCGCTTTAATGGCATCGCCCGCCAGCTTGCGCGCCTGCCGCTCCGCATCCGCAGCGGCCTGGTCCGCACTGATAAATTTCACCCCATCGTGACTCATGCGAAGCACTCTCCCCCACAAAGCGTAGCCGACCGAAAGCGTAACCGGAAGCAGACACAGTGCCAGTGGCCGGCAAGACGCCAGTGCCCACAGCAATGCTAATGACCCAGCAACATCGCTAGTGGCTCGGCAATACTGTCCGTGCACGTCCGGCACGGAAAGCCGCCAGCATGCCCCTTACAGCGAGCGAGCGCAAACGGCCCTCGCCCTATAGTCCACCTCGCACAGAAGGCCCGGCACAATGCCCAGGCCTTCGGTGCTTCTACCTTTCACGCGCTCACGCCAAAAGCGTGTCTGCGAGTTAGCTCGCTGCCTTTTCTTCCTGGTAGTGCCCGATGTGGCTGTAGGTCTGTTTCGGGAAGCGCAGGCTCTTGTACACGTTGCCACAGTCCGGATCATGCTTGTCAGGAATAATCGGGAACTCCTGCTCGGCCTGCCACTCAAGAATGCGCTCACGCCGTGGTGGCGAGTAATCGCGCCCCTCCACCTGCACCAGCATCTGCCGCGCGTCTTCTTCCGAACAGGTTTCATCTTTCGTCATTTCAGCGAGCACTTCATCATCGTTTAGAAAATGCCGCGCAATCATCGCAAACGTCAGCCGCCCGTAGTGCCCGATGTCCTGTCCTTGCTCCAGCGAATCGAGTAAGTGGCGCATCATGGCATCTTCGCGAAGAGCCTCGATACCGTGCGTCTCCGGTTCGCCGACGGCGTGCCCTTCCGGTTCCTGGGCCGCGGGCTGCTTGCGGGCATCCATCGATCCCGGCTCCACCAGGTGCTTGCCGGAGGGGTCGGGCCGCGCCGTGCTGCTCGTTCCCTTCGGGGCGATCGTCTCCACGTCGTCTGAACTCGCCGGTGCCGCTTTAGCCTCGGTTACGTGCGCAGACTTCGCCTTGGCTCCAACGCCGGCCGACTTCACCTTGGCCAACTCAGCCTCGGCGCGCTCAGCGCGCTCAACGGCATTTTGCAGCGCCACGCTCTGCTCGTCCATCACAGGCTCATCGAGTTCCACTGTTCTCTCACTCATGTGTTCCACCCTCGGCCAGATTCGCCTTCTCTTCGCTTACTTCGGACGCGGGCGGTCGTGCAGGTGTTGCTCCAAGGGGACAAAAAGCCGCGAAATGCCGCATATCTTGTGCAAAGGCAACGGGATGGGGGTTACAGGCTGGTTTCTGCGAGGCGAAGGGCCGCGTCAACATCACTGGCCACCAGCAACGCCCCGCGATTGCCCCGCAGCATTCCCTCGCGCTCACATACATCGAGAAACGCCAGCATCGTGTCGTAAAACCCGGCAACATTCACCAGCACCACAGGCTTGGCGTGCAGCTTCAACGTCTGCCAGGCGAGTACCTCAAAAAGCTCTTCGAAGGTCCCGAAACCGCCTGGCAGCACAAGAAAGGCGTCTGCCATTTCACCCATCAGGCGCTTACGCGTGTGCATTGTGTCCACGACATGCAGCTCCTGTACGCCCTGGTGCACGACCTCCAGGTCCACCAAAACCTGAGGGATGACGCCAACAACGCGACCACCGCCGGCCAGCACGGTGTTTGCCACCGCGCCCATGAGGCCAACGTTGGCACCTCCATAGATCAGCCCAATGCCGCGCTGCAGAAGCGCCCGTCCCAATGCCTCGGCGGCGGCCCTGTACTCCGGACGCACCCCATCCGCGGCTGCGCAGAATACAGCCACGTTTTTCAGCTTGTTTTCCAGTGCCATGCGTGTAGGGTAGCGGTCCACGCTGCAGACTCGCAAAATGACCACGCTGTGATGGGATTTGAGCCTCAACGAGGAGGTGGCGGAGTCGCATGCAGCGCCACCTTCTCTGCTGATGGTTTGGCCCTGCTGCGCTTACTTATGCCACGGCCAAGGTGTTGCCTTGCAGATACTCGTTCACAGTGGTGAGCACATCACCGGCATGGAGGTGGGCGGTATCGTTCACCGTGGTCACCTGCACGCCCTTTTCGAGCTTCACCACCATCTTCTGGCCGGGAGCAATGGTGATCTGCTGATCGCCTGCCTTTACCAGCAGCGGTGCGGACGAGTCGTTGCGAATGCTGAAGCTGATCAGCTTCCCCTTGGCCGGCGCGACACTGTTTGCCCGCGGAGACGCAGCGGGCGACGCTGCGAAGACGCTTCCTGCGGAGTAAAGAGACAACGAGAGGACCATGGCGGATGTGACGATACGACGATTCATAAACTACCTTCTGTACTTTCGATTTGTGCGCCCCTAGCTGCCATGGTTCAGCCAAGGACGACGCACCTTGTTATACGCAGCCGAGCGGAAAAGGTTCCTGTCTTCTTCAGCGATTGCCGTCTACTTTCCATGTAAGAGAACAGCAATCCACAGTGGCGATCACACTCTGAGTGATGTGGGCCCTCGCGCCGTAAAATAGAGACTGTGGCCGACCTTCTTGCCAACATGAACCCGCAGCAACAAGAGGGCATCCGCTCCGTGGATGGTCCCGTGCTCTTGCTCGCTGGCGCGGGCTCCGGCAAGACACGCGTCATCACGCACCGCATCGCCTACCTCATCGAAGAGCGCGGTGTGGCGCCCGATGCCATCCTGGCTGTGACCTTTACCAACAAGGCTGCGAAGGAGATGGAAGAGCGCGTCAATAAAATCCTCGGGAACACTACGCTCGCCAAGCCCACCCTGGCAACCTTCCATAGCTTCTGCGTGCGCGCGCTGCGCCGCGACATCGAAGCGTTGCGCGTCAACGGCAAAGGCCTCACCCGCTCCTTCGCCATCTACGACGAGACCGATCAGCAGGCCGTCGTGAAGAGCGCATTGAAACGCCTCGGCATCGATGACAAACAGTTGAAGCCGCGCGTAGCGCTGGGGCGCATCTCCTGGGCGAAGAATCACATGATCGATCCGAGTGAATACTTCCTCGCCTCGACCAATCCGCTCGAAGAAAAGATTGCGCACATCTTCAAGATTTATCGCGATGAACTCTTCAAAGCCAACGCCCTCGACTTCGATGATCTGCTCCTCGAAGCCGTGCGCCTGCTGAAGAGTTCCGCTGAAGTGCGCGAGCGCTACAACCGCAAGTACAAGTACCTCCTTATCGACGAGTACCAGGACACCAATCGCCCGCAGTATGAGTTGATGAAGCTGCTCGGCTCGCACGGCAACGTCTGTGTCGTCGGCGATGAGGACCAGTCCATCTACTCCTGGCGTGGGGCAGACATTCGCAACATCCTCGAGTTCGAAAAAGACTTCCCCGCCGCGCAGACCATTCGCCTCGAACAAAACTACCGTTCCACGCAGGTCATCCTCGAGGGCGCCAGCGCCGTCGTCGCACAGAACACCCAGCGCAAGGGCAAGAACCTGTGGACCTCGCGCGAAGGCGGCTCGCTGATCGGCCTCTATGAAGCACCCGATGGAGAGAGCGAGGCCATCTTCATTGCCGACCGTGTGAACAAGTATTTGAAGGCCGCCGGTGAGACCGAAGACCTGCCGCGCTGCGCGGTCCTATACAGGACGAACTCCCAATCACGACTGGTTGAAGAGGCCCTGCGCCGTTACAGCATCAAGTACCACATGGTCGGCGGCTTCAGCTTTTACGACCGCGCTGAGGTGAAAGACATCCTTAGCTACCTGAAGCTGGTGCAGAACCCGCATGACTCCGTTGCCCTGGGCCGCGTTGTCAATTCACCACCCCGCGGCATCGGCAAGACCACAATGGATACGCTGGAGCGCATGGCGCTGGGGACCGGCCTGAGCAGCTGGGATGCGATCGAACGCGCGATCGCGGACAAGCTGCTGCCCGCCCGCGCCCTCACCGCGCTGGCCACCTTCCGCAAGCTGATCGAAGACGCCCGCGCCATGATGGGGCCAGACTTCGCCGCAAAGCTCACGGCCGACATCGACGGCTTCTCCGGAGATGCGGAATTCCAGGGTCCTTCCACAGATCTGTTATCTCGACCGGACACCGCAGGCCGCAGTGGAGAGACTCCTGTATTCGACAACGCCGAAGACGCCGAAAACACCAGCGCGGCCGAAGACTCAAGCTTCGATTTCGCCTTCGACTTCGGCGCCAACGAAGAGACCGCGCCACCGACCGTGAAGGCCAACGACGCGAACTCCGATTTTGACACCAGCTTCAACTTCGGGTTCGACTTTGGCCCCAGCGAAGAGATCAGCACCCTCGCCCCCGAGAACTCGGTGATCGCCGACTCGAACCTCGAAGAGGAGCCGGAAACTCAAATCACCAGCTTCAACCCTTTCGCACCGGTACCGCTGAAGCAATCGGCTGCGGACCGCATTCAGCAGCAGAACACCGAGCGGCTCGACCGCATCGTCGCCGCGCAGGGTGGCGACCACGAAGCCGCGAATGAAGCCGACGCTCGCGCGTTCCGCAAGCCCGGCGACCCGGCAACCCTGCCCGAGCTCATCAAGTTCCTCAATGACCGCTCCGGCTATCTCCGCTCGCTCGAAGAAGAGGGCACGCCTGAAGCCTTCAGCCGCATCGAAAACCTCAAGGAGCTTGCCAACGCCGCGCAGGACGCCACCTCCCGCGGGGAGACCCTGCATGAGTTCCTCGACCACGCCGCCCTGGTCTCTGACGCCGACGGCTACTCGTCCGAGGCCCGCGTCACTTTAATGACCTTGCACGCAGCCAAAGGCCTCGAGTTCCCGTTGGTCTTCCTCGCCGGCATGGAAGAAGGCCTCTTCCCGCATTCGCGCTCCATCACTGACCCCACGCAAATGGAGGAGGAGCGCCGCCTCTGCTACGTGGGCATGACGCGCGCCATGGACACGCTGATCATGAGCCGCGCCCGCCATCGTCGCCGCTACGGCAACGACATGCCGGAGACTACGGTCGCCTCGCGCTTCCTTGAAGAGGTGCCGTCCAAGCTGACCGAAGATCTCGGCTCGCCCGGCCTTGGCTACGGCGACGCCGGTGGCGCCCTCAGCTACGGCAATGCCTACGCGACACCCTACCCCGGCAAACGACGCTTCAGCGCGGGCGAGAGCGAAAGCGCCGAGCGCCACTACAGCTACGAGGACGAATCGCAGGAGTCCGGCAAGCCGACCGCGGCCCGTCAGTACGCCTCGCAGCGTTTCGGTGGTGCTGGCAGCGGCCCTCAACCGCGCCCCGGCTCCGGCCCGCTCGATAACACCGCCGCCTTCTTCGGCAAGGCCGGAACCGGCGCTCGCGGCATCGCCAGCCCCGGCAAAGGGCCCGTTGGCGGCGGCTCAGGCTACGCTCTGGGCGACAAACGCTACCCTGGACGGCCGAAAATGGACATTCCCGCCCCCACTGGACGCACCGGTTTAGGCAAGAATGCGCGTGTTCGCCACCCCAAATATGGCGAAGGAACCATTGTGGGACGCGAAGGCGAAGGCGACGATGCCAAACTTACGGTATCCTTTACAGGGCACGGCGTGAAGAAGCTGGTGGAGAAGTTCGCCCAGCTCGAACGGCTGTAGCGGCATCCGCAGTCCGCCGGCACAGGATTCCAAGCCACAGGCAGCACACGGCAGAGCGTATTCCGCTCGCCGACTTTTGAGCAGTTCAGGAAGAAGACAATGGCAAACACCACCAAGATCACCGACCGCACGGAGCGCAAGAAGATCAAGCGCGCCGCCCGCAAGAAGGCCACCCCGAAAGTCGCGCGTACCTATGCCCGCGGCGAGCACAAGAAGAAGATTCGCAAGGCATCGCGCGGCACCTCCAAGCGCTAAGCGAAGGCGCACATTCCCCCGAGGGATGGCAAGACCATGCAAGGGCAGAGCTTCGGCTCTGCCCTTTTTACGTGCGCTCTCAGCCGCTCCGCATACAATCGCCGTAACCCTGACTTCACGATCCCTTTTGACGAGGACCGAACGCTGCCCCGACAAATCTTCGCCACGAAGTCCATCGACAAGCTGATCACGGAGAGCGAACGGCCGGAGCACTCGCTCAAGAAGACTCTCGGGCCGGTCTCGCTCACAGCCTTGGGCATCGGCGCCGTGATTGGGTCGGGCATCTTTACGGTCATCGGCACGGCGATTGGCGGCAACCCGGCCAGGGTTGCGGGTTGGACGGAGTCGCCCGTTATCGATCTCCTGCTCGGCCTGCTGCACGGCGGCGCGGGCCAGGTTGCAGGGCGTCCCGGTGCCGGCCCGGCACTGGCACTCTCGATGATCCTCGTCGCGGTCGTCTGCTGCTTCACCGGCCTCTGCTATGCCGAGCTCGCCAGCATGATCCCGATCGCCGGCTCCGCCTACACCTACACCTATGCGACGCTCGGCGAACTCATCGCGTGGATCATCGGCTGGGATCTCATCCTCGAATACGCCTTTTCCAACATGAGCGTCAGCGTTGGCTTTGCCGCGCATCTCGTGGATCTGCTCGATTGGCTAGGCATCCGTCTGAGCCCCAAGTGGCTTTCGCCGGCGTTTCTGCCACAGGGGCTGCAGGATCTCGCTGGCCACGACATCTACACGCCCGGCTGGCACTTCGGCTTCAACATCCCCGCCTTCCTCATCGTCATCCTGCTGACCATGATCCTTGTCCGCGGTATTCGCGAGAGCGCCCGCACCAACAACATCATGGTGCTCATCAAGCTCGTCGCAATTCTGGTCTTTGTCTTCGTAGGCCTTCACTTCATCCACGCGGACAACTACCACCCGTTCGCTCCCAACGGCTGGAGCGGTGTGCTCGCCGGCGGCTCTATCATCTTCTTCACCTACATCGGCTTCGACTCCGTTTCTACGGCCAGTGAAGAGTGCAAGAACCCGCAGCGCGACGTGCCGATCGGCATCATCGCCACGCTCATCGTCTGCACCCTGCTCTACATCGGCGTGGCATTGGTACTCACTGGCATCGTGCCCTGGACTTCAGTGGTCGGCGACGCCGCCCCGGTCGTTAATGCACTGAAGCGGCTGACCCTTGCCACCGGCAGCCCGCTGCTGCGCTGGACGCGTCTCGTGGTGCTGCTCGGCGCCATCATCGGCATGGTCAGCTCCATCCTCGTCTTCCAGCTTGGCCAGGCGCGCGTGTGGTTCGCGATGAGCCGCGATCGCCTTCTTCCCGATGCTTTCTCCAAGCTGCACCCTCGCTATCGCACGCCAGCCTTTGCCACCTGGGTCGCAGGCATCCTGGTCGCCATCCCGGCCGGACTCTTCGACGTCGGCACGCTCGCCGAGTTGTCAAACATCGGCACGCTCTTCGCCTTTGTTCTGGTGTCCATCGGCGTCCTCGTCCTGCGCAAGAAGCAGCCCGAACGCCGTCGCGGCTTCCGCGTCCCGGGCGGGCCCGTGTTTCCCGTCCTGAGCGTGCTGTTCTGCGTTCTGCTGATGGCCGGGCTCCCGGTCCGCACCTGGGAACGCTTCTTCGTCTGGCTCGTCATTGGGTTGGTGGTCTACTTCTTTTACAGCCGCAAGCGCAGTGAGTTTTTCAAGGGCTAGGCGAAGCCGACGCCCCGCCTAATGTGCCGCCATCTGCTCCGGGTCAAGCTTCGCTGCCTTGGGTGGCAGGCGCATGATCCACACCAGCGGTGACAGCGAACACACCGAGACTGCCAGGATCACAAAGGCGTTCTTGTAGGCCAGCATGTTGGCCTGTGCCACCATCTGGCCATAGGCGCGTGCCATGGCAATCGGTTGCGCCGTGGCAAACGCGGTGTGGGTGGCACTCGCAAACTGGGCGATATAGCCGGAGATGCCATACCCGCCCGCGCTGATGTTGGAGGCCAGCGCCATCTGATTGACCTGCGCTGAACGCGCAAGAAACGTCGTCAGCAGCGCCGTTCCCGCCGACCCGCCCATATTGCGTGCGAAGTTAGACAGCGAGGAGATCTGGTTGCTTTTCTCGCGCGGCACGCCAACGTAGTTCAACGTGCTAATCGGGATAAAGATGAACGGCAATCCGATGACCTGCAGCATGCGCCACAGCGTCACTGTACCGAACGACGTGTACAGATCCAGCCGCGTGAGGTTGAACAGACCTGCGGCGACCGCGAGGTAACCCAGCATGACGGTGAGCCGTGGATCGCTCTTGCCCAGCGTTCGCCCGGCGATGGCCATACCTGCCATCATCACGAAACCGGCAGGCGAAAGCACCATGCCTGCACGCTCCGCGGTGTATCCCAGCATCGTCTGCAGATACTGCGGAATCAGCACCGTAGAACCGAAGAGCACCATGCCGAGGATCAACTGCAGAAACACCGCCGTGCCAAAGTTGCGATTCTTCAACAGCTTCAAATCGACGATGGGGTCCCGATGATTCCACTCCCAAAAGACGAAGAAGACCAACGTGATTGCCGCACACATCGCTGTGGTCTGAATCATCCCTGAGCCGAACCAGTCCTTTTCCTGGCCCTTGTCGAGCGTGAACTCCAGCAGACCTACGCCGAGACCGACGGAGAGCAGCCCGATGAAGTCGACTGGATCGCGACGCTTGGTGCGGGCCTGAATCTCCGGCGGGTCCTCGACCATGCGGTTCGACAGATACAGCGAGAGCAGGCCGATCGGCAGATTGATAAAGAAGATCCAGTGCCAGTTGTAGTTGTCGGTAATCCAGCCGCCAAGCGTAGGCCCGATCGCCGGCGCGACAACGACCGCGACGCCATACAGTGCAAAGGCCTGACCACGTTTTTCTACCGGAAAGGTGTCGGCGAGAATGGCCTGTTCACTGGGTGCGAGCCCACCACCGCCGAGACCCTGCAGAATGCGCGCCAGGATGAGAATCGGCAGCGTGGGCGCCAGGCCGCAGAGCAGCGAGCAAATCGTAAACATCGCCACGCAGGTCATATAGAAGCGCTTGCGACCGAAACGATTGGAAAGCCAGCCGGAGATCGGCAGGATGACCGCGGACGCAACCAGGTAGCTCGTCAGCACCCACGTCGCTTCCTCCTGCGACGCGCCCACCGAACCCGCGATGTGTGGCAGTGCGACGTTCGCGATGGAGGTGTCGAGCACCTCCATAAACGTCGCCAGCGTGACCGTCAAGGCGATCAGCCAGGGGTTGTGCTTCGGCTTCCAGACGGACTCGAGCATATAAGGGTGCTGATATAACGTAGCATGACAGTATCAGGGTGCTGATATGACTCAAACGCGTAAGACAAAGACCGCCGAGGCGCGACGCTGCAAGGAGGCGATGCGTGATCTCGTGCTCGGCTACCGCGCGGAGGTGGAAGAGGCCATGCGTCCTGCCGGCATCACCTTGCCGCAACTGCGCGCTCTGCATGCGATCGCCGAGTTGCAAAGCGATGTCAGTGCCGCCACGATTGCGCGGCAGTGTCATGTGACGCCGCAGACGCTGGGAAGCATTCTCACCCGCGCCACCCGGGAAGGCTGGATCGTACGCGGCAGTTCGCAGCGCAATGGCCGCATCATCACAGCGCGGCTCACGCCAACGGGTGAGGCCATGCTCGGGCGCGCGATGGAGGCGGTCGCTGCCGTGGATGAGTGTATCTGGCGAGGTGTTCCGCTGCACGAGATGGAATCTATGCGCGCGACGATAGAAAAGGGCCTGCGCAATCTGCAGGACAGCGGGGCCAGCTTGGCAATGCCCGCAGCCACGCATCCAAACGCCTGATGTCGTTTACCTTCCTCTCGGCCGACTGGCGCAAGCTCATCATGATGCAGTACGAGGTCGAGCCGTCGATATTGCAGGGACGTCTGCCCGCCGGGCTGGAGCTTGATCTCTTCGAAGGTCGCTGCTACGTATCCCTCATCGGCTTTCTGTTCGATCGCGTGCGTCTGCTGGGCGTGCCGCCCCCCTTCCACACGCGCTTTGAAGAGGTCAACCTCCGCTACTACGTGCGCCGTCCGATGCCCGACGGCAGCTATCGCCGCGGCGTCGTATTCCTGCGCGAGATCGTGCCCAAGCCGATGATCACGCTGGTCGCCCGCGCCCTCTACGGAGAGGCCTATGCGACGGCGCCTACAAGGCATCGCTGGTCCAGCCAGGGCCCGGACGCCCGCGCCGTACGCCACGGCCAGCTTCCGCTTGAGATCGAGTACGAGTGGAAGCACCGCAGCCGATGGCAACAGCTCGCCGTGCGCGCCGGCAACACCCGAAGCCCCATGGCGACTGACTCCCTCGAAGAGTTCATCACCGAGCACTACTGGGGCTACACCCCCCGGCGCGGCGGCGGCACCGCCGAGTACGCCGTCGAGCACGCGCGCTGGGAGGTCTTCCCGATCCGCGAATACCGCGTAGCCTGCAACTTCGGCTCGCTCTACGGGCCCGATTTCGCCCATCTTGCGGACCACACCCCTGACCACATTCTGCTGGCCGAAGGAGCCCCGGTGCACATACGCTGGGCCGGCAACATTGCCTAGCTGCGCCTGCAGCTCAAATAGATCTGCGTCTGCACAATCGAGAGCTGCATCTGCGACCTGCGGCACATCTGAGCGTCTAAGACTAAGGTGTTGGCGTCGACAGCTCGATAGGCCGTACGGCGGACGCGGCACTCAGAGGTAGGATCGTTTCTATGCGAACCATCGACGTTTCCCAGGGCGGCGTACGTGTTCTGGACAGCCGCTCCACTGCCAGCCTGTTGAGCAAGGTGCTGTGGATCACCACCGTCGGCTTCCTGTTCACAACACTCGGCGCCTACATCGCGCCCGACTTCATGGGCGTGAGCATCTTTTTCGTGTTCATTCTCAATCTCGGCCTGATCTTCGCGATTAACGCCGCCAGCAAGCGTTCGCCCGGCCTCGCCCTGGTGCTGTTCTATGCCTTCACCACGCTGATGGGCGTCGAGATCGGTCCGCTGCTGCATGCGTACATGCACATGGCGGGCGGCCAAACCGTCGTGTTTCAGGCTGCTCTGACCACAGCGGTTGGTATGGCTGCGATGGGCATGATCGCGCAAATCGCCCAGTTCAACTACCAGAAGGTGGCGAACTACGCCTTCGCTGCACTGCTCGGCTTGATCGTGCTTGGGCTTATCTCTTCCTTCGTGCACTTCCTTTCGCCCGGCCTGTACGCGTGGGCGACGCTGGCCATCTTCTCCGTGCTGTTGCTGGTCGATTTCATGCGCCTTCGTGACGGCGGCCGCGGCCTGACACCCGTGCAGCTTTCCCTGACCATCTACCTCGATGCGTTGAACATCTTCATCGCGCTGCTGCAGATCTTCGGAAACGGCAGCGGGGGACGTCGCCGGGGCAGCTGGAGCTAACCGGCTCCGTTCTCTCCTGAAGGGCTCGCCACGGCGAGCCCTTTCTGCTTCCTCGCCGGAATCAGCAGCTACACTGAACCGATGCCTCGTAAGACACAGGCCGAGTCCCCCGCTGTGCGCACGTGGCTGCGCGGTTTACCCAAAGCAGAACTGCACCTGCATCTTGAAGGCTCCATCACACCGGGGACGCTGGTTGAGCTCTCCCGCACCTATGACCCCGTGCCGCTGACCCCCGAACAGGCAGCAACCGTTTACGCTTACCACGATTTTCCCAGCTTCCTGATGAGCTTCAAAGCCGTCACGCAGCGGCTGCACACGCCCGCCGATTACGAGACGATTACCTACAATATGGTGCGCGACCTGGCTGCGCAGGGCATCCGCCACGCTGAGGTGTACCTCTCTCTCGGCATCCTGTACCGCTTTGCCCGCCTCGACGTGGATGCCGTGATGGAGGCCGCCGAACGTGGTCGCCTACGCGCCGAACAGGACTTCGACACCACGGTGCTCTGGCTCGTCGATGCAGTGCGGCACTTCGGCGTAGAAGAGGCGCAACGGGCCTTCCGCAAAGCGGCGACTCTGCAGACCCACATGCCCTCCGTGGTCGGCATCGGCATCGGCGGCGATGAGGCGGGCGGCCCCGCCCAGGCATTCCACGAGGTCTACGCCGAGGCCAAAGCCGCCGGGCTACACCTTACCTGCCACGCCGGCGAATCCACCGGTCCGGAGAGCATCTGGGGCGCGCTGAACATTGGGGCCGAGCGCATCGGGCATGCGCTCTCGGCGCAAGGGGATCCGGAGCTGATCGAGGTGCTGGCCCAGCGGCAGATCCCGCTCGAACTCAACATGACCTCCAATGTGCGCACCGGCTGCTGCCCCGCCTTAGAGGAGCATCCGGTCCGGCGCTACTTCGAGGAGGGATTGATGGTGACGCTGAACTCGGATGACCCACCGTTCTTTGGAGCTAACCTGCTGGATGAGTATGAGCTGGCGCACCGCGAGTTCGCGTTCTCGCTCGAGCAGATGCGCGAGTTCGCCGCGAACTCGTTTGAAGCCAGCTTTCTTCCGCCTGAGCGCAAGCTCAAGTTGCTGGCCGAGGTCGAACGCTTCCCCGCAGAGCTCGAAAACTGAGCCATGGTCGCCTTCGCACAGTATGGCGCATTACCCCCGCTTGCCTGAGGAGCTCAGGGCGGCCTCGCTTCACGCCCGGTGTGTACCACCCAGCGAGGTGAGCGCTGCGATGATCCTGTTCGACCAATGTGTCAGCTCCTCTTCCGTCAGGGTCCGGTCCACTGATTGAAAGGTCACCCGCATCAACAGGGAGTAGCTGCCGATCGCGACGGCCTTGCCCTTGGGATCGCGAAAGATCTCCACCGGCTCCAGGTGCTGCAACTCCGGGATGGCCAATGCGAGCACGCTTGTCTGTAACGCTCCCCAGGAGAGCCCATCTGGAAACAGAAACGAGAAGTCGCGCTGCACCGCTTGGTACCGCGAGAGCTCGCGCAAGGCTGGTTGCCGCAAAGGAAGTCGGAGAAGCTGCGCCGCATCGAGAGCCGCAAACGCACACCCCTGCCGCAGCTTGCGCGCAGTCATCTCCTCAGCGCTTAGCTCGCCAAAGACCCCGACGGGCTCTCCGCCAAGCAGGGCATGCGCCCCACGGCCCGGCGCGATCCACGCTGGCAGAGGCGCGTTGGCGTCTCCCGCCGCGAAGCTCACCTCGCCGGCAAAGCGCGCCAGCAGCTGTTCCAGAACACCCTTTAAGGCATAGACCAGAGCGTCCTCGGCGCGAGCGAGGGCACTGGCCGGGGCCGCACCGGTGAGGCCGAGTGCGAGCCCGGGCTTCTCCTCCACGGCAGCTCCCGAACCGATGAAAAAAGTGCCCAACTCAAAGAGCCGCACATCCTCTACGCCGCGCGCGAGATTGCGTCCGATCATGCCAACCATACCCGGCACCAGCGATGGCCGAAGCATGCCGGCCTCTTCGCTCAGCGGGTTGCCGATCGCCACCGCGCCCGCGGCAGCAACACCAAAGCGTGTTGCTTCCGCCGCGGAAACAAACGTCGAACTAATGGCCTCCGTATAGCCCAGCGCCCGCAGCGTTGTGCGGATCGCCGCCTCGCCCCGCTTACTCGGCTGCTCCTGTACCGCGCCCGCCCAGCCCGGCAGCGTGTCGGCAAAACGGTTGTAGCCGTACACGCGCGCGATCTCCTCGATCAGATCGATCTCGCGCTCCAGATCCAGCCGCCAGCTGGGCAGCGTCACGGCGTACTCACCCACCACGTCGCCCGCCGCCCGCAACGTGCAGCCCAACGCCGTCAGGTATTGCGTCACGAGCGCGTCCGTCAGCGCCGACCTGCTCGCCCCGTTTTCGTTCACGGTATCGTCGAGCGTCGCGCCTAAGTGGCGTTTGACCTCAGCCACGCGCAGCGCAATCCCTGCCCGCTTCGCAGTTTTTGCCGCGAGTCCAGGCACGATGACGTCGACCAGCGGCCCATGCACCGCGCCTCCGGCTTGCTCCAGCACCAGCCGCGTTACCAGATGATTTCCTAGCGGTGCTGCGTTGAAATCCGCACCGCGCTCAAAGCGATGCGAGGCATCCGTGTGTAGCCCATGCCGGCGCGAACTGGCCCGGATCGCCGCCGGGTCAAACCACGCTGCCTCCACCAGGATGTTTTTCGTCGCCTCCGTAACCCGCGAATCCCATCCGCCCATCAGGCCGGCGAGGCCGAGCGCCTTGCGCTCATCCGCCACCACCAGATCGTCCGCTGTGAGTGTGCGTTCCGTGCCGTCCAGCAGTCGCAGCCGCTCGCCCGCGTGCGCCCGCCGTACGACAATGCCGCCCTCGAGGGTGTCGAGGTCGAACACATGCGTCGGCTGGCCCATCGCCAGCCAGCCGTAGTTGGTCGCATCCACCGGCCCGGAGATGGGCTTCTGCCCCAGTGCCCCGAAGTACTCGGCGACGAGACCACTCGCCGGCTTCACGGTCACACCTCGCACCACCCGCGCCGTGAAGCGCCCGCACAGGTCCTCGGCCTCGATGCGCACCGCAAAGCCCTCGCCGGGCACGCTCTCCATCACCGGTGCACCCAGCTCCCCCTCAAGCGGCGGGAGGGACACGTTATAGATCGTCGCCACCTCCCGCGCCACGCCGTAATGGTTCATCGCGTCCACCCGGTTGGTGGTGATGTCCATCTCGTATCGCGAGCCGCCGCACGATGCCGCGAAAACGCCCTCCACGGCGATGCCGCGCAGGGTCAAATCCTCGGCCAATTGGGCATCGCTCACCGGCAGCTCGGGAAGATAGCTGCGCAACCACTTCGTCAAAATATCCAAAACTTAAACCCTCGCGACCCGCTAGAAGGCAAACCCGCTACCCCGCCGAATCGGTACTCAATCACTCGCTACTCAACTAACTCATTATTCGCTACTCAATCGACTCGCTATTCTCCGCCGCGGCCTCGCCGACCTCTGCGAAAAGGCAGCCCAACCACGCCGCCAGAGCCCCGCGTTCGCTCCGCCGAAATCCTCGCCCTGCAGGCAACACAAACTCCTGCCCGATGGCGGCGGAGCGCACGTGCACCCGGCCCCGTGTTGCCCCGCAGCGGGGCCCATCCACCTGATTGTATGTAAGTCCAGTCCGCCGCACGAGGCCGGGCAGGCACCACTCTCGGCGCGTCACCGCGGCTCCACACCGCTGCGTCAGCGTCAGCCCCGGATGCCAGCGGAACACCCCCGCCCCGGGCAGCCCGGGCGCAAAGCTCAGCCGTTCGCGAGCCCGGTACACGCGGTTGTTCCCGTCGTAGCGATCCCAATGCGCGACGTGCGGATGGTGCTTCGCCCAGGCGAGCCCCTCCGCCACCGCGCCCGTCTTCACCGCGTGCATTTCACCAATCTGCAGCCAGCCCCATAAGCCGTGCTCATCCGGTCCCACCCGCTTCCACGCCGCACCCCGCGGCTCCGCTTCCCGGAACCAGCCGAAGAACAAAAACAGGTCGCCGGGCCCGACCTCCTGGTTGCGCAGGTGCCGCTCCGCCGCGCCCTCCTGGCCGAAGAGTCGCTCGGCCTCAGTCGCGGCTGTACGTCCCGCCGGGGGCCGCAGCTCCGGCCGCAGGTCCGGATCCAGATGCACGTAGCGCGCCGGTGCCATGCCCCGCAGATGATCATGCAAAGCGCCCACGCGCGGATGCAGCGGCAGTTCGCCATAACGCACGCCAGTACCGGTCGCCGCCGCCGCTGCCGCTCGCGCGGGGCTCTCCGGAATCGGCAGGCTGATCAGCTCAGCCCCCACTCGCAGGCTGGGTCGCCCACCCCACGTCGCGTCTGCGCCCTTGCGGCTGAGCACAACCCGCCCTGGCAGCTGTTCGACATCGATCACTTGCAGCAAAGGCACCCTACGGCACCTTCGCGAAGGGGCTATGCGGCAGGATGCGCGGCCGCTCCGGATCGTTCGCAACGGCCTCCACGAATCGGTAAAAGAAGCCATCGAACTTCGCCGCCGCGTCGAAATCGATCGGCTGCATCAGGTCATCCTGCGGCCGGTGATACTGCGTTTGGTACCACTGCCGATAGCGCTTTTCCTCGTCCGTGCCGGGATCGAAGCCGAACACGAAGCCGATTGCCGGCACCCCCGCCTCCAGAAACGGGTAGTGATCCGCACGACGCAGCAGTGCCCGCTCCGGCTCACGATCCTCCCGCAGCGTGATCCCTTCCGCAGCCCCCACGCTTGTCGCCGTCGCGCCCAGCGTCGTGTCGTGAATCGCCAGTGCCGTAAGAATCTTTAGCGGAAACAACGGCCGCAGCTGATCGAGATTGATGTCCGCGGTCAGGCTCGCCAGCGGCACCGTAGGGTGCCCGGCAAACCACGTCGAGCCCAGCAGACCCTTCTCTTCGCCTGTAAAAGCGCAGAACAGAATCGAGCGCTTCGGTGGCGGCAGGCGCAGCGGGTGAGACTTCGTCGGAGCCGCCACACTTGCGCCAGAAGGTAAAGCCTTCCCGGCCTGCAGATCCTCCGCCATCTGGATCAGCAGCGCGACGTAGGCCGCATCGTCCAGTGCGCCGTTGTACAGATTGTCGCCCTCCACCGGCGTGCCAAACCCATAGCCATCCAAATGCGCCGCAACTACGACGTACTGATCTCGCAGCGCGGGATCCGAACCCGGTAACACCGCCAACACGTTGGGCGAGCTGATCGGTCTTTCCGTCGTGTGCAGCGTGACGGCCAGCTTCGCGGGCAGGTCGAAGTGCGCCAGCACTCCCTGCGTTCCACCGGTCTTCAGGATCGCCGCCGCATCCCGCCCCGTGCCCTCCAGCAACCTCGTGAACGCCGCCGCACTCAGCCGCATCGGCGGCAACGTCGGCGTGCCGCGACGGTTGATCGCCGGCACCTCCGAAACGTCCAGGGTGACGCTCCGCGCGTAGGCGTAGGGCCAACGCGGCGGCTCGATCGTGAAGTACGGATCATCGATGTTTACCAGGCCGAGGGCGCCACCGCCCCGCGCGTTGGCTGCACGCTCCGCCGCAGTCGGAAGACCAGCGCGCTGCGTACCGAAACACAGCACAATCTTCCCGGTGATGCCGTTCATAGCGTCCGCCCCGCAGTAGCCACGGAACGTCAACTGCCCCGAACCCGACAGCAGTGTCTTGGCCGTTGGCGTCGTCGTGATCTCGTATAGAAAACGCAAGGGCAGCGTCGTGCCATCATCCCGCGTCACGGTGAAGCTCGTGCCCTCCGGCAGCAGGTCCACCTCATGCATCGGCACGGCCTGCAAGTAGCTCCCGCTGTCGCCCGCCGGCTTCAACCCCGCCGCCGCAAACCGCTTCGCGACATAAGCCGCTGCGCGCTCGTAAGCCGCCGTGCCGGTGTCGCGGCCTTGCATGCCGTCATTGGCAAGCGCCTCGGTGGTATGCCACCAGCCCAGCGTGTCGGCGTCGTGGATCTCACGATCGCGCGGGTGGTCTTGCGCGCACAAAGGCAAGCTGAGGAGGCAGAGTAGCGCAGCGAGTTGGCAGGTCAACAAGTTAGCTTTTGTCATTGGAAGACCCATTCGGAGATGGCGAGTAGCTTAAAGCAGCTTCATCAACCTCGGTACACAGGACCGCTCTCGCATCACCCAAACTGCTCCAAGAACCGCACATCGCCGCCATACAGCAAGCCGATGTCCGAGATCCCGTAGCGCATCATCGCGATCCGATCCACGCCCATGCCGAAGGCAAAGCCGGAGATACGGCGCGTATCGTACAGCGGCTCACGTCCCAGCTCGAGGCGGCGCTGGTTCACTGCTTCAAAGACATTGGGGTCGACCATCCCGCAGCCCAACAGCTCAATCCAGCCGGAGTGCTTGCACTTGCGGCAGCCCTTGCCACCGCAGAACGGGCAGCTGATCTGCACATCCGCGCTGGGCTCGGTGAAAGGGAAAAACGAGGGAAAAAAGCGCGTCTTCACCGCCGAGCCGAACAGCGCCTTCATGGCATGGTCCAGCGTGCCCTTCAGGTCAGAAAATGTGATGTTCGTGTCCACGCACAGTCCCTCCACCTGGTGAAACACGGGAGAGTGCGTAGCATCGGCTGCATCGTTACGATGCACCTTGCCGGGAATGACAACGCGCAGCGGCGGTGCCTTCTCCAGCATCGACCGGATCTGCACTGGCGACGTGTGGGTGCGCATCAGCAGGCGTTCGCGCAGCGGCTTGCTCTCCTGATCGGCGATTACCAGCGTGTCCTGAGTGTCGCGCGCGGGGTGGTTGGGCGGGAAGTTCAGGCTTTCGAAGTTGTAGAAGTCCGACTCCACCTCCGGCCCCAGCGCCACCGAGTAACCCAGCCGCTCAAACACCCCGACAATCTCCGCCATGGTGCTAATTAGCGGGTGTTCCGCTCCGATGGGCTGCGCAGTTCCCGGCAGAGAAAAGTCCAGCGAGAGTCCGCTCGACGGGGTCGGCGTCGCGCCCTCAACTGCGCCCGCTACCAGCGCCTCAACCTGCTCCTTCAGAGCGTTAAAGCGCTGTCCGATCGGCCGTTTGGCTTCCGGCGGCGCGGCCTTCAACCAGGCATCGGAAATTGCTTTCAGCCGGCCCTGTTTGCGGCCCAGCCAGTCCAGGCGAAACCCCTCGGCGCTGAACTCCGGGACGGCGACGGCCTTCTCGGCCTCACGACGGACAGCGGCAAAGGCCGCATCCAGGGCGGTTTCGGAAAAATCTGTGAGCTGCGGTATGTCCAAAACAGTCGATCCTTCGTGGGCCGCGGCTTCCGGCCTCCCACGCTAGTATCGCCCAGAGATCAACGGCCGGAGACGCTGCAAGTGCCCGCACATCGGGCTAGAGCGCCCACCACACCACGGCGGCCATTAGGACGCCCATCAGCAAGCTACGCTTGGAGGTGATGGCCCACACCACGGGGTCGTCGTGCATTTCGCCGCGGCTGGCCAGCATCCACACCTGGCTGAGCCACAGCAGCAGCACTGGCACCACCAGCCAGAGCCGCGCTGTGTGCGCGTACAGCCGCGTCGTATCGGGATTACTGATATAGAGCGTCAAGACGACAACAGCGGCGTACGCCGCACCCGTGCCGAGTGCGCGTAGCTGCTCGAGGTCGCCAATCCAATACCCGCGCCCGTTGCTGACCGAGCCACCCCGCTCGCGTAGGCTTTCCAGCTCGCTAAAGCGTTTAACAAACGCCAGCGACAGAAAGAAGAACACGCTGAAGCCGGCCAGCCACGTCGAAACCGGCACCCCGGTCGCTGCGCTGCCGGCCAGGATGCGGACCGTGTACAGCCCGCTCAGTACAAAGACATCGAGCAGCAGCTTGCGCTTAAGGTAGACCGAGTAGCTCAGCGTCGTCACCGTGTAGAGCGCGAGCCACTCGGCGAAGCGGAACGGCTCCACCAGGGGATGACCGCCCGGCATTGCCGCGAACACACGCGGCACCAGCAGCGCTAGCACCAGCGACGCAGCCAACATCACGACCACCGCTGCAACGCCCGCGAACGCGGAAATGTCGCCCGCGGCAAAGGGCCGGCGACGTTTCCGGGGGTGCTTGCGATCTGCCTCGATATCCAGTAGGTCATTGATGATGTAGGTTGCCGAGGCGCACAGCCCAAAGCTCAGAAACGCCACGGCCGCTGCAGCAATCGCAGCCGCATTCCAGGCATGTGCCAGCAGCAGCGGCACAAAGATCAGCGTATTTTTGGCCCATTGATGCAGCCGCACAGCCCGCAGCCAACTCCTCACGGCGGATGTTTTATCAAGGAAAACCCGCGCCGGCACCACATGCGCCCGGCGCAGCGCGCCCCTGAGCGAGTTGTCCGGGTTGGCCACCATGGGCGACTCGCAGGCCTTCAACAGCTCCGTGTCTGGGCTCGCGTTACCGATATAGCAGAAGGCGTCGCCGAACCGTGCCCGAAACGCGGCCAGCTTATTGCCGCCCGCCAGATTCGTCTCGCCATCCGAGGCCAGTACCCCGGCGAAGATGCCCAGATGCGCGGCAACCCTCTCCGCGAGCCGGCGGTCGGCTGCCGTCGCAAGATAGATAGCCCGCCCGGCCGCGTGCTCCGCGAGCAGCCACTCCAATAAAGGCTGGTTGTAGGGCAGGTGCTCCACATCGAGCTCCACGGAGCCAGTCACGTGCTGCTTAAACGACGCCTTGCCCCCCGCAATCCACCCCGGAATCTTCACCAGCAGCGCCGGGTGCTGGCGCGCAATGGCCAATACGGAATCCACCAGCGTGTCCGACTTCACCAGCGTGCCGTCCAGATCGACGCACAGCGGCACTCCCGGTCGCAGGGCGTGCGCACTGGCTGGAACTGACCCGAATTGTGAATCCAGGGTCGCGACAGGCGAGGCCATGAGTTCCTTCCTGGGCGGCGGTGCCGCCCCCGAGGGCTGCACCTGCCGTCAATATACCGCTTCGCCGGGAGCCATCTCGTCACAAGAACAGCCCAAAGGTCGTATTGGAGCAACGCCCTGCCGCGAAACGGGACAGCCCCCGTCGTTCTCTCCTCAAAGGAGCACAGACTGAGTCACAGGGTGAGACGCGCGAAACGTCGTAGGAGGCTGCCGCGTCTAACAGACGGTTTATGCGCCTTCCTCTCCGTCTCCGTTCCTCCGCTCCACATTTCGCCGCCCGAGCGGCCGTGATGCTCGCGGCGGCAACCCTCGGCAACGGCTCGGTCCGCGCGCAGATGCACCACACCGAGGCGCCCGAGCACGTGACGCGGGCAATTGGCGTCTACGAGTGGACCGGCGACCTTACCAAGCCCACCGCTGCCCGCTTCGTCCCGGTTTCGCTTTTCATCAACGGCCACTTCGAAGACGCGGGTCTCTACCTTGCTCGGCCGGTCCCCTTCGCCCTGCAACCCGGCGACCTTTATGACCTGGAACACGCGGGCGAGCCGCAGGGTGTGCTCGACCTGAACATGGCCCGCCGTGCCGTGACCGGCAACGCCGCCGCGGACGGCAACAGCGAGGGCACCTGGTACGCCTTCGGCCGGTTTACCCCCCAGCCCGAGGCCAAAACGCATCCCCTGCGCCCCTCCACCCACCTCGCCAAGCTGGAAACCAGCGCCGGCCCCAATACCCCCGTCGGCACCAAGCTTCCGGCCGGCGATCCGGACACTGACCGCCCCCACATGAACCGGCGTGACAACACGACGGGCAGCACGCCATCTTCCACGTCCGACACGGGCTCTACGCCCGGCAGCACGGACGCGGGTACCCGCACTTCGAACGATTCTTCGAATAGATCCTCCGGCGGCAGCAGCAACGACGACGAGGTCGATCGCCCCACCCTGCGTCACCGCGATCCCGCCCAGGACGCCGCGCGCCGCAAAGAGGCCAACGCCAAAAGCAAGTCCGCCAGCGTCACCGCAGCAGGCCCCGCGCTGGGCGATGATCCCGACCGCCCCATTCTCGGACACAACACGGCCGACGATGCCGGCACGCCGGAGCTGACCGGCTTGCCCGCCGGCCTTCACCAGGCAGTCGGGGTCTCGGATGCAGGGCACAGGGACGCGCACGCCTTCGACCGCCCTTGGGAGTCGCCCGCGGAGCGGGCCGAAACCCTATCCGCTCTCGCCGCCATCGCCCGCACTCGCCTCGGGAGTTATCTCACGACGAACCGACTGGTCGCCTCGAGCCTCCCCTTGCCCCCGGTCAGTTCCCCAGGGGACACCAACGGCGGTCTGATGGCGCCGGTGACCGCACATTCTGATACGTCCTCTGCCCCTGGGGGCACGGCCGTCTCGCCGGACGCGGATACTGACACCACCGCTCCACCCAAACTGCAGCGTGGCATTCCCGGAGGCCACAACAATCCAAGCGCGCAGGCCAAAACCGGAACCGGGGACACCCCGACCTCGAATCCGTCCAAAACCGTGCCGGCCACTACGACCTCTGCGGGAAACACAACACCGGCAGCCAGAGCGTCAGTGGCACATCATCCCACCCACAGCGCGGGCGCTTCCGCTGCGCACCCAGCCACCCTGACGCTCGGGGCGGAGGAGATCGCCGGCTTCACTTTGAGCTACGGTGGCCTGCCCACCTTTGTCTACACGGCCACAGCCTCCGTGGGGGCTCGGTCTGTGTCAACGGTACACGCCGTCGGCTCTTCGCCCTCCGCGTCCCGAGCCTCGGCAGTCCTCGCCCCTGCTGCCCAGGTCCAACCCACCGCGGCTTTTGTCACCCTTGTCGCCCAGCGCCTCCCCTCCGGCGAACTCCAGGTTGCACTCGCCGATGTGACGGACAATGCCCACCTCGACCGCAGCCCCCGCCTCCGTCTTGTCGATGCCGTCGATCCGGACGGCTCCCATCGCGCCAGCCTGCTCCTGGAGCTGCGGGGTGCTACCAGCCGTCAGTTCGCCCTTTATCGGCTGATCTCCGCGCACGCCGAGCAGACCTTCACCACCGCCGCCATCGAATAGCCATCTCGCTCCACGGGCGACCAGACTCCCCGTGGTCGTTACACTGGGTGCGGACCTCGTGCGAGGGGTCGCCACCGCACGCGCTCAGCCGATCCCTAGAACAGATCACCGGACAAGTACAGGACGATCAAGCCCCAATGCCCGAAGAAACCCCGCTCCACGCCAACGTCTCCAGTTCGTCCGACGGCTTCCCTGCGGCACAGCCCAGCTCCGGGAGTGGCTACAAGCTCGCGCTGCTCTTTCCCGGACAGGGCTCGCAAAGCGTCGGCATGGGGCGCGCCTTCTTCGAAGCGCAACCAGCAGCGCGCGCGATCTTCGAAGAGGCCGATGCCGTACTGGGCTTTTCTCTGTCGAAAATCATCTTTGAAGGACCGGAAGACGACCTAAAGCTCACCGAGAATACCCAGCCCGCGATCCTGACCACCTCCGTTGCGATGTGGCGCGTCCTGGAACCCGAGCTGAAGAGCCGGGGGCTGTCGGCGTGCTTTGCCGCCGGACATTCGCTCGGCGAGTACAGCGCCCATGTGGCGGCAGGCACCTTCTCCTTCGCCGACGCGGTGCGGATTGTGCACGCCCGTGGCCAGCTCATGCAATCGGCTGTTCCGGTTGGCCAGGGCGCCATGGCGGCTATCCTCGGCCTGAGTTACGAGAAGGTCAATGACCTTTGCGCCCGCGCCTCCGACGAGCTGACTGCGCCACCGCCGGCCGATCCCGGCGACCCGGCCGCGCAGTCCGCCGCCGCCCGCGACGCAATGCTGGACCCCTTCAACCCCGCTACCACCCCCGCCGAGGCTGCCTCGCGGGTCTCCGCCGTGGTTGCTCCGGCCAACATTAACTCCCCGGAGCAGATCGTCATCTCCGGCGACACCGCAGCCGTGGAGCGCGCCGCCGCACTCTGCAAAGAGGCAGGCGCCAAGCGCACCATCACCCTGCCCGTCAGTGCGCCCTTCCACTGCGCGCTCATGCAGCCCGCGCAGGAGGGCTTGGCCATTCAGTTGGAGTCCGTCGCCTTCGAAGACCCTTGCTTCCCCGTCGTGTGCAACGTCGACGCGCGGCCCGTGAAACGCGGTGCCGACGCCCGTGACACCCTCATCCGCCAGGTCACCGGCGCCGTCCGCTGGGTCGAATGCATCGAGCAGCTGAAGACCTGCGGCGCTACCCACTTTCTGGAAATCGGCCCTGGCAAGGTCCTCACCGGCCTCAATCGCCAGATCGATCGCACGCTTGTCACCGCCAACATCGACGACCCGGCCACCCTCGAAAAAGCACTTACCCTGTTCGCTTGAGCTAAGCCGCCCCCAAACTGTCATCTCGACCGAAGGCGAAGCCGCAGTGGAGAGACCCCTGTATTTCTAAAGGGCCACGGACTCACGCGGGCAGCCCAGCCCTTAACTCCCCAACTGCGCCTGCAAAGCCTCCAGGCGCACCGTAAGCGAACGAACCTGCTCCTCGAGCGCAGCCACGCGGCTCACCAAAGCTTCCTCGTCAAACCGCACAGGCGCCCGACGCAGCGGTTCCCCAGCCGGCATGGGGCTTTCCGCGACCTCACCACCCAACAGATGGCACCACCGCGCCTCCCGCGAACCCGGCTGCCGCGTCAATACGCGCGTCATCGGCTCCTCGCGTGCGGCCATCCGCTCCAGCGTAGCTTGCACGGCAACCGTGTCGTCGAAGCTGTAAAGTCTGTCCGCGCGGGCGCGCAACTCAGCCGGCGTCTGCGCGCCGCGCAGCAGTAGCAGGCAGAGTACGGCGGTTTCATCACGCCGCAGGTGTGGGCCGCCGAGCCCGTCGCGCATCCGATGCTCGAATTTCGAAACCCGCGCATCCGCCAGCACACGCACTAGACCCAGATCTTCCAACTCGTTCAGCGCCCCACGCACTTCGCGTTCGCCCAAGTCCATCACCGGATCGCGGCTGCTCTTCTGGTTACACGCATTTACCAGCGCGTTCAGGGACAGGGGGTAGTACTCCGGCGTCGTAATCTCTTTTTCCATCAAACAACCCGCGACGCGTGCGTGGATTTCGCTCAGAACGACCATGCCCCATGCTACCCAACTTGGAAGAGGGTGAAGTGTTCCACCTCCGTCCAGGGCCAGACGGTCGCCATTGCTCGTAAAATGGTGAGGTGATGGCATTTTCCGAGCAGTTCGATGTGCTGGTCGTTGGTGCGGGCCACGCCGGCTGTGAGGCCGCAGCAGCCGCCGCGCGCATGGGTCTGCGCACCGCCCTGTTCACCCTGAACCTCGACCTTATCGCCCAGATGAGCTGCAATCCCGCCATTGGCGGCGTTGCCAAGGGCCACCTCGTACGCGAGGTCGACGCTCTCGGCGGCATCATGGGTGAGGTCGCTGACAGCTGCGGCATCCAGTTCCGCCTGCTCAACACCTCCCGCGGTCCAGCCGTCTGGAGCCCCCGCGCCCAGTGCGACAAAGCCCTCTACCGCGTCCGCATGCGTGAAAAGCTGGAGTCCATCCCAAACCTCTTCATCAAGCAGGCGGAGGTGGTCGACGTCGTGATCGACGAGACAGCCACCACAGTCAAACGCGAAGCGCCTCCCGCCCCGCGGGGAGCGATCACTGGTCTCCTGCTACGCGATGGCCGAACGATCGGAGCCCGCGCCGTCGTGATCACCACCGGCACGTTTCTCAACGGCCTCATCCACTGCGGCGAACAGCAGTACACCGCAGGCCGCTCCGGCGAGCCCGCCAGCGTGCTGCTCGGCGAATCCCTCAAGAAGCTCGGCCTGCGCGGAACCCGACTGAAGACAGGCACCCCGCCCCGGCTTGATGGCCGCACCATTGACTGGAGCCGCTTCGAAGAGCAGCCCGGCGATGCCGACCCCACCCCTTTCAGCTTCCGCAGCCTGCAGGGCCTCACCGAAAATCTGTCATTTCGACCGGAGCTGACGTCCGTCAGCGCAGTGGATAGACCCGCGGTTCCGGCCACCACAGCCACCTGGACCCCACCCCTTCCCCAGATCAGCTGCCATATCGCCTACACCACCCCCGCAACCCTGCAACTCATCCGCGACAACGTCCATCGCTCCCCGATGTATACCGGCCAGATTGAAGGCATCGGCCCGCGTTACTGCCCTTCCATCGAAGACAAGATCGTTCGCTTTCCAGACAAGTCGCAGCACCAGTTTTTTCTGGAGCCCGAGGGCCTGAACACGCACGAGGTCTACATCAATGGCATGTCCACCTCGCTGCCCATGGACGTGCAGGCCGCGATGGTCCACTCCATTCCCGGCCTCGAGAACGCCGAGATGCTGCGCCCCGGCTACGCCATCGAGTACGACGCCATCGATCCCACCGAGCTCGACCGCACCCTCAAGGTCAAGGCTTACGAAGGCCTCTATCTCGCCGGCCAGATTAACGGGACGTCCGGCTATGAAGAAGCCGCCTGCCAGGGCTTGATGGCTGGCATCAACGCCGCTCTGTTCGCTCGCGGGACAGGCGCCACCTTCACCCTCGACCGCACTGAGGCCTACACCGGCATCCTCATCGACGACCTTATCTCCAAAGGCACCGACGAGCCCTACCGCATGTTCACTTCGCGCGCCGAGTTCCGCCTCCACCTCCGCATCGATAACGCCGACACCCGCCTCACCCCGCACGGCCGCGCCCTCGGCCTCATCGACGACACCGCCTGGGCCGCCTTCGAGCAGAAGGGTCGCCGCGCCCGCGCCCTCGCCGACCTGATTGAACGCGCCAAACTCTCCCAAACCGACGCCGAAACCCTCAACACGCCGAACCCAAAACTCGAAGACTCGAAACTCACAACCTCAACAAAACCCGAACCAGCCCAAGCCTTCACCCGCGGCGACCGCACCGCCCAACTGCTCAAGCGCCCCGACACCACCCTCGAGCAGCTCCTGCCGGTCCTGCTGCCACACATGGTCGAGCAGCCCATCTATGCGCCCTGGCTCGCCGCCCTCGCGGCCGTCGGCTACGACGAAAGCCACAGCCTGCCCGCCTGGGTCCGCAACGAGTTCAAGACCGTCGAAACCTCCATCAAGTTCGCCGGCTACCTCGCCCAGCAGCAAAAATCCATGGACCGCCTCCGCCGCGACGAAGCCCGCGCCATCCCCGACTGGTTCGACTACACCCGCTGCTCGGGCCTCTCCCGCGAAATGGTCGAAAAGCTCAGCCGGATCCGCCCCGCCACCCTCGGCCAGGCCAGCCGCCTCCCCGGCGTCACCCCCGCCGCCTGCTCCCTCATCCAGTGCTTTCTTGAGATTGGAAACCGCGGAATGCAGACCCGCAGCCGCACCGCCTAGAAGCCTCCCGCGCCATCCCAAGCCTTCACGACCTCGGCTGAGCGCCATGGCCGCGCCGGTCAGATCGAGATCAGCCCCATATCGATCGCCACGAGGGAGGCTGTACCGATCGCAATCCACAGCAGAACTCCCTGGAGAAACGGCCTCAGCCCCACCGCCTGAAGCGTCTTCTTTGAAAGCGATGTCCCGATCAGAAACAGGGTCGCCGTCAGGCCTGCCTTCCCCAGCCGGTTGAGATCCAGATACATCCCCATGAACCGCGGCAGGTACGTACTCAGCACAGAAGCTGCGACGAAGAGAAAGATGAACCAGGGCACCTTGACCTTGCCCTGCTGCCCGACGCGGCCTTCCCGGCGCGACGCCCTTCCCATGTAGGCCGCCGTGACCAGCGAAACCGGAACAATCCAAAGCGCGCGCGCCAGCTTCACGGTCGTCCCCACGGCCAGCGCCTGCGTGCCATACTTCGCAGCGGCTCCCACAACGGACGACGTATCGTGGATCGCCAGCGCCGCCCACAAGCCAAATTGATTCTGGCTTAGGTGCAGCCACCACCCAACCGCGGGAAACAGCAGAAGCGCGACCGAGTTCAGCAGGAAAACCGTGCCCATGGAGACAGAAATCTCCTCTTCGCTCGCGTCGGTAATGGGAGCGATGGCTGCTATTGCCGAGCCGCCACAGATCGCCGTTCCCAGAGTAATCAGATAGCTGGCCTTTCCTCCCACCTTGAAGAGCTTACCCAGCAGCAAACCCAGCACAACCGCTGAGCAGATACTGATGGCCGTGTACAGAAAACCAGATTTGCCGGCATGCATGACCTGATTCAAGTTCATGCCAAAGCCTAAAAAGATCACAGAGATCTGCAGCAGCAACTTCGCCAGGGAGCTGGCCTCCTTGCGATACGGGTGTACCACCGTGAAGCCGAAAGCAATGCCGCCTACAAGGGCGACGGGGGGCGAAACCAGTCCGCTACCCGCAAGCAAGAGACCGAGGAGGAAGATGGATCGGGCGTCGAAGGTCTTCGGCGGTGTGCCCAGCCCTGTTTGTCCAAGGTGGGCAGAGGCGGCACCCAAAGCGGGGCGAATCTCCTCGGCGGTTTCGCCGATAAAGTACGCTCGTCCCTCGGTTGCTGCCGGGTATTCCTGCGTCATCGCCTCAGTCACGTCGGGTTCCTCTAACTCGACTATCCAACGTGCGCGGATGCTGCGTCCAAGCAGAAATTCTTATGCCCGATTTGTTTTTGCTTGCATGCTGAGCGGGAGCGAGCGGGATAGCCGAGCGTGACGTCATCAGCGGGGCTTGCTGATGACGTTTGCTTCTGCGACTGCTCGCCGATCGAAGTCGATTACAGCTTTCGCTTTCCCGCTCGCCGGGGCGCAATGGCCGCCGCGTGGTTAAGCAAAAACGTGCGGAACGCACCAGGCGTTCCCGACGGCTCTGGCCCCGCAGGGTACGCCAGGGAGAAGCTCCGTGAGAGCTTCAGGCCATCCACCCGGGCGAGCCTCAGGGTTCCCAGCGCGAGTTGGTTCCGCACGGCCCAACGGGAAACAAACGTGACACCCAGGCCAGCCTCCACCGCGTTCAGCAGACCCTCCGTCGAGTCCAGTTGCATGCGAAGAAAGAGGTCCTTCGTCTTCAACCCCGCACTCGCCAACGCTTGCTCCACAATCCGTCGCGAGCCTGATCCGAACTCACGAGTAAGCAGAGGCTGTGCTCGCAGCTCGTCGGGAGAGATCGTTTCGCCCGCCCACTCATGACTAGCCGGGACGACCAGCACCATGTGATCTTCCATGAAAGGCTCGATGTGCACGTCCGTGCGTTGCTCCGGGCCCTCCAGCAACGCCAGTTGCACCTCGCCCGCAACCAGCGCGCTCAACATCTGGTCGGTATTGCCACTCCGTGCCGTGATGTGAACCTGAGGATTGCTTTGCAGAAACGCCGCGATAAAGGTGGGCAACAGGTATTGCGCGATGGTCTGCGAGGCGCCGATGCTGAGTTCTCCAGCTTGCTGCCCGTATGCCTTCGCAACCGCCGCCACAGCGGCATCACTGAGCGCTTTCATCTGCTGCGCAAAGGGCAGCAGAGCCGATCCGCCCGGTGTGAGCGAAATCCGTCCGCCTCCTCGGTGGAATAGCGGAATCGCGAACTGCTCTTCAAGCGCTCTAATCTGCTGCGTGACCGCGGGCTGCGTTAGAAGTAGTTCCTCTGCGGCTCGACTGAAGCTTAAATGCTGGGCTACGGCACGGAAAACGGTCAGGCGGAAGTTTTCAATCGTCAATGCAATGGGGCCTCACTCCCGATCATCTATCAGCAACCGCACTGAGGCTGCCTCTTTGAGAGTGAACCGTTCTGCCGCTCGCCTGGCCTACTGCGGGTACTGCAACGCCCCTGGCAGCAACCCACGCTCCACAAGTACCGGTGGCCTCCGCAGCTTCGTCGCCTGCTCAAAGCTGTAGGCCCAGCCAAGCAGATCGCCGTCGTGCCAGGGCCGCGCGCTCATCTCCAGCCCAAACGGCAGGCCATTAGGGTAGAACCCGCCCGGCACCGTGATAGCCGGCACCCCGATCTTGTTTACCCATCCGGTCTCGGAGTGCGGTCCGCCGGAGAGCTTACCATCCTGCGCCAGCGTCTCATCCGGCGGCGGCATCTGTGCGCTGGGGTAGATCAGGCCATCCAGATGGTAATGATCCAGCGCCTTCGTGTACTGCTGCAGCATCGCGTCGCGCGGTCCGAAATATATCTTCTCCGCATTCGGGTCGCCTTTCAGCGCTACTTGGGCTGGCAGATTCTTCCACCGCTGCGCCCCATGCGCCACGCCGGTATGCTCGGCTGCACTCGGACTCGCCGCAGGTATCGGTGAAGTAGCCGGCCCAGAAGCCGCCTCCACAAGATCGTCCAATGAGCCACCCACCCCCGTGAACACCGGCGGCAGCGTGCGTCCCGTTGCCGCCTTGTACTCTGCCGCATTGTGGTACTCCGCCGGCCCAAACTCCCCGAGCCATTGCGTCGCCCCATCACGCCGGTAAGGCCCCGTGTTCACTCGCTTCTCCGCATCTAGAAAGCTGTTCGGCAGCAGGTTGTCATCGATCACCACCTCTGCCCCGGCAGCCCTCACCTGCTCCACACACCCCATCAGCATCGCCCGGGTCTCCGGCTGCAACGGCGTACCTTTGGTCGTGAAAAGAAACGCCGGTACCCCAAACCGCTTTCCCTTCAGCGCATCGGCCTGCAGGTACTGCGTATAGCTCTTCGGATTCTCCTTCGCCGCAGACCCGACGGTCCTGAAGTCAAGCGGATCTTCCCCTGCCATCACGCCCAAAGCTATGGCCACGTCGGTGACATCGCGCGCAATCGGCCCGGTGTTGTCCAGCAGCCAGTCGAGCGGTGCTATGCCTGCGATCGACACCAACCCCCGCGTCGGAAATAGCCCCACCACCGAGCTTGTCCCCGCCGGCATCCGGATACTGTTGCCCGTATCCGTCCCGTTGCCCAGCACAGCCTCGTTCGAGGTCACCGCCGTCACCGTGCCGCCCGACGATCCACCCGGCGAAAAGCGCACATCGTACGCATCGCCTGTGCGCCCAAACGCGCTGGAACGGTTCGTGTCGCTGGCCGCAAAGTCGGGCATGTTGGTGATGCCCAGAATCACCGCATCGGCCGCGCGTAGCTTGGCCACTACAACCGCATCCCTGGGCGCCAGGAACTCATGCCCGGGAATCGCAAAGCCTTCCCAGCCATCCGTATCGAGCAAGCCCTTGACGGCCGTGTTGGCCTTGATCACGATAGGCACGCCCCATAATGGCCCATGGCTGTCGCTCGCTTCAGCGTCCTCTCGTCGCGCTGTGGCCAGCGCCCCTGCGACGTCCACCGTCTGTACTGCGCGGTACACGCCGTTGTACCGTGCTATCCGGCTCAGGTACCAGCGCGTTGTTTCCTCGACCGTGTACTTATGGGCGGCGTAGAGCGTCTGCAGCTGCGGAATCGTGATCTCCAGCAGGTCCCGGTCCATCCGCGCCTGCTGCTCCGGCGAGAGTACCGGAAGATGGCTGGGCAGCGGCACCGGCGGAGCGAGCTTTGGCACGGGCGAAGGTGCCTGCGCACCCAGCAGAGGAGCAAAACACAACGCAGCAACCTGCGCGGGAACAAATCGACGCAAAGGGCTTCCTTGAAGGAGCTTGGGATGTCCCCTTGTACCACGCAGGGCTCACCGGCACTTCTGAAAGTGCTACTTGAACCTGGTGTTTACTTTCCTGGTTCTCAGCCCTACAAGACACGCGAAGGTACACCACACAGCCTTCTGCGGGCAGTGTGTCGCGCCAAGTAGCTTGCCAGCGCGGCTATCATACTGCATTTCGCCTTTCCTGCACGCCAGGTGCTAAGCGCGTGCAGACAGACGACTCGGCGGGCGCATCAAAACAAGTTGGCCGCATGCCAAAGCAGCGTCCCCGCTCATGCAAATTGTGTGTGGAAAGCTCGTCGAACGCAGCCAGGCAACCTCACTGAATGCAAAGGACCTCGTATGCCCTTCTCTTTGAACACCCTCAGCGCCCGCATCCCGAAAGTGGTCGAGCCGGCGGCTCACGGCATCGGCGATTACTGCCACGCCGCGTTCTTTTTCACGGTCGGCGCGCTCTGCGCCCGCTCAAACAAACGCGCTGCTTACGCGGCCTTCGCCACGGGCGGCTTCATCCTGGTGCAGTCCCTGCTTACCGACTACAAATACGGTGTGAAGCCCGTTCTCTCGTTTGAAACCCACGGCAAGATGGATGCGGCCATGGCTGCGAGTTCATGGGCCATCCCCCTCGTGTGTGGGTTCGGGGGCACAGCCGCGGCCAGGATCTTCCAGGGCAATTCCTTCGCCGAAGCATCGCTGGTCGCGATTACCGACTGGAGCAGCGGACGTGCTCACCAGGAGCGGCTTGCTGGCTGACCCCTGGTGCGCATCTCAGCCCGGACATGGCCGGAGCGTGAAAAGGCCCGGCTGCTGCCGGGCCTTTCTGCATTCATGTCAGTAGTTGAAATTCACCTCTTCGGCTTCTTCCACACCGTAGCGTCGGAGCAGGTTGGGCAAGTTCTGCGAGAACGCCGCCTTGGGCATCACCGTATCAATGCCAGCCTCAACAGCCTTGGCCTTCAGATCGCCCTGGATCGAGGATAGAAAGCCGATGATGGAGGCCGAGCGCTTCAGCTTGGTCTTCAGCTTGGGGATCAGCGTCAGCGGCTTGGCATTGGTGTTATTCAGATCGAACACAATCAGCGAAGGCCGGTTAGTGTCCTCACCGTTGGTGAGCTCAGTGATTGCTTCCTTCTCATTCTTAATGAACGCGACCTTCACTCCCAGCTTACGAGCTGTCTCCTGCACCTTCGCCGTGATGAAGAGGTCTTCGACGAAGAGATAGATGTGTGTCTGCGCATCCTCTGAGATCGGCACCGGCCGCGGCTGGTTGTGGTCGATCGGCTGGCTGTCACCCTGATGACGGTGGCTTCCTCGCCGTCCCCGCAGCTGAATGGTCGATGGCGGTGCCTCGCCGAACTCCGGGTTTGCTTCGCGATAGCTGTGGTCCATCGGACCTACGAAACCCCGTTCCTTGCTGCCACCTGACTTGGTTTTGCGGTGCTGCGTCGTGACAAGATTGCCGAAGTTATCAGGCCGGCCACCCTCCCGGCGATGCGGACGCTCAAAACTACCGCCTGCGGCTGCAAAGGAGCGTTCGCCGCCCGCACTACCACTGCCGTTGTTCTCAGCACGCGAATCACCGGACGGGCTACCAGTCCCTGGACGGCGCTCACGATCACGGAACTTCTTTTTCCAGCGCTTCCCCTGGCCCTGCACTTGACCCTGGCCGCTGTTTCCGGCCTGACCGTTGCTCTGGCCCTGACTGTTGCTCTGGCCCTGACCGTTGCTCTGCGCAGACTGCCCACCGTTTTGTCCCGAACGACGTCGGCCCGCGCCGCTCGCCTGCAAACCTTCTGACTGAGAGGCGTTTGCCTGCGGGGTAGCCGCAACGGCCGGAGGGGCCGCATTCCCCAAGGCAAAGCTCTCGCCTTCCATCACCAACGGCGCGTACCCTGGGCTTGTCGCGCCGTCTCTAGCGGAGGCTGTCTCACCGTCACTCACTTCACCAGCAACCCCTGCCGGGGCACCCGGCACGGTGAGTTTCTTGCGCTTGCGACGACGACGTCGACTGCTCTTGCTTTGGCCCATACCGGGTCCGGGCTGAGGGCCCCCGGCACCATCGTCGTCCGCGCCACCTTCGAAGTCGCTTGCAAAGTCGCCTTCAAACGCCTCGCCACCTGCCTCCGGCGAAGCCTCGACTACATTCTGCTCTGACATTTGCCTTTACTTCCCCTTGCCGTCGTTCCGGAACTCGGCCCGCTACGCACCCGCTGGCACCGTGAGGTACCCAGACATGGCCAGTCGGCGGCGAGTTTACAGTTGATGGATTTCAAGCACGTTTGATCGTTCAATCCTGAAGGCAGACATCACACGGGCGTCGCTCGCGGCACGCTGCCGGCAGCTCCCCATCGTGCCTCTGCATCAAGCACACGTCTTTCTTGCTCTTCCCCTCACTCCGGGACATTCCCAAGTGAGACATCCGGCAGCTTCGCCGTGAACCACCATCCAAATGGCCGCCGTGACATCCTTCACACGCTGTCGAAGAGTGCAGGACCGAAATCTGGATTCCTGGACCCTCGGCGGGTGCTGCCACTTGGAAGAGCGCTTACCCGGGGGCAACTGCCTCGCTATGTAGATCCGGCAAAGCGCGCTAACCAGAGAACTGGATGCAGCCTCGCGGCTCCCATCCTGCCCATGACGACTCGATGCTACGCCAAGAGCAAAGCGAACGCAACCTGTAAACGCGAACTGGAGTACCACAAAAGGACCATAGGCCATCTCCCCTCCCCGAGAAATGACCTATGGTTCCCCTGGCCAGTGACTGGCCCCTTTGAAGCAGCTTCCTGGTGGAAGCCTGACCCGACGGGACGGCACCCTGATACGGGCGTCTCTTTCCATGCCGGGCGTTGAGATCGGCATCGCCCTCCCCAGAGCACAGCCTTTACCCAATCGCAGAGGGTAGTGCAAGTACCGTGCCAAACTACGTGATCGTATTTTCTGCCATTTGCCTCCACAACATCGATCGCACTCTGAAAATCCGTAGATCAGGGAAATCGCCCAACGGAATTCAGAAGACGGCGTTCATTCCAAGCGTCGACAGGCCCAGGCGCGGCTGTATAATCAGAGTCGCTGATGACAGCTATTCCGCAGTGGCTCGTCGTAGAGATTCATTAAGAGCACACGGCATAGCGTAAGCAACGGTTCGTCGGGCCTCCCGGACCGGGGCCGTGTTTCGGCATCATTTACCTCTCCCAACTGACTGCTGTAAGGAGTACGACCCCCGCATGAATCGTTCCTTGCCCTTTGCCCTGGCGCTGGCCGCTGCTGCCTGCACCTCCAGCTTCCTTGCCCAGGCCCCGGCCGCACCGACCGCCGCTGCTGCCGCACCGACCGCCGTAGCTCCACAGGCTATTCCAGCCAAAGTTGCCGTGATCGCTTTCGAGCAGGTTGTGGTCGCCACCAACGAGGGCCAGCGTGCCGCCGCCGACATCCAGAAGAAGTATGAGCCGCAGCGCGCCAAGATTGAGAGCGAAGGTGCGGAAGTCAACTCTCTGCGTCAGCAGCTCCAGGCGCTTCCGGCCAACACCCCTGATGCCGAGCGCGCCTCCCGCGAGAAGACGCTCGATCAAAGGGAGAAGGCGTTGCAGCGTGATGGCGAAGACGCCTCCAACGCGTTCCAGGGCGAGCAACAGGAAGCCTTTGGCAAGGTTGCGCAGAAGGTAGGCCAGGCTGCCGTGAAGTACGCCCAGGACAACGGCTTCACCCTGATGATGAACGTGGGCGGCAACCAGCAGACCCCGAGCCCAGTGCTCTGGTTCGCACAGACCACCGACATCTCCCAAGCCGTCATCAATGCCTACAACGCCAGCTCCGGCATTGCGCCGCCGCCCCCGTCGGCGCCCTCCGCAACCGGACCACGTCGTCCAGCAGCACCCGCCACAACGCCTCATAAGTAAGACAGCAGATCGCACAGAAGGGGGAGCCTATGGCTCCCCCTTCTGTGTTGCGCAGCAAGCCTTCGACTTACTCCTCGCCGACCTTCAGCACCGCGAGAAACGCCTCCTGCGGGATGTCGACTTTGCCGATCCGTTTCATGCGCTTCTTGCCTTCTTTTTGCTTGTCCAGCAGCTTGCGCTTACGACTGATGTCGCCGCCGTAGCACTTGGCGATGACGTTTTTACGAATGGCCGTCACCGTCTCGCGCGCGACGATTTTGGAACCGATGGCTGCTTGGATCGCTACCTCAAACATCTGCCGCGGGATCAGCTCGCGCATTTTGGACACCAGCGCCTTGCCGCGATCGTAAGCAAAGTCGCGATGCACAATGATCGAGAGCGCATCCACCGGCTCGCCCGAGACGAGGATGTCCATCTTCACCATGGGCGACTCCCACATGCCCGCAAGCACATAATCCAGCGAAGCGTAGCCTCGCGAGACGCTCTTGAGGCGATCGTAGAAGTCGAGCACGATCTCATTCAGTGGCAGCTCATAGGTGATCATCACGCGCGTCTCGGACACGTACTCGAGATTCTGCTGGCGGCCGCGCTTGTCTTCGACGAGCTTGAGGATGCCGCCGACGTACTCTTCGTTGGTAAGGATCTTGGCCGTGATGACTGGCTCTTCGATGGTTTCGATCTCAGTCGGGTCCGGCCAGCGTGAAGGATTGTCCACCTCGAGTACGGTGCCATCAGTCATCGTGATCTTGTAGCGCACGCCAGGGGCAGTGATGATCAAGTCGAGGTTGTACTCGCGCTCCAGGCGCTCCTGAATGATCTCCAGGTGCAACAAACCGAGAAAGCCGCAGCGAAAGCCGAAGCCCAGGGCGACGGAAGACTCAGGCTCGAAGTTGAAGGAGCTATCGTTGAGTCTCAGCTTTTCCAGTGCATCGCGTAGCAAACCATGCTCGTGCGAGTCGACCGTGTATAGCCCCGCGAAGACCATGCTCTTGATGTCTTCAAAGCCGGGCAGGGCCTCGGTCGCAGGGTTGTCGACGTGCGTTATGGTATCGCCGACTTTGGTGTCGGCGACGTTTTTGATGGTAGCGACGAAGAAGCCGACCTCGCCCGCCGAGAGCTCCTGCAACTCCATAGGCTTGGGCGTCATCACGCCGAGCGAGTCCACCTCAAATTGGCGACCATTCGACATGATCTTGATCTTGTCGCCCTTGCGCAAACGGCCATTGATGATGCGCGCCAGCACAATCACACCACGGTACGCGTCGAACCAAGAGTCAAAAATTAGTGCCTGCAGCGGCTTATCGGCCTCGCCCTTCGGGGGCGGCAGCAGATGGACCACGGCCTCAAGAATCTGCTCAACGTTCAGACCGGTTTTAGCACTGACCGCGACCGCATCGTCGGCCGGCAGCCCGACAGATTTCTCAATCATTGCCTTTGTGCGCTCAATGTCCGCGCTCGGCAGATCAATCTTGTTGATGATGGGGATGATCTCGAGGCCGTTTGAGATCGCGAGATAGGCATTGGCCAGCGTCTGCGCCTCCACACCCTGCGAGGCATCGACGACCAGCAGCGCGCCTTCGCAGGAGGCCAGCGAACGCGAGACCTCATAGCTGAAATCCACGTGGCCGGGGGTATCAATCAGGTTCAGCTGATAATCATGACCATCCGAAGCGCGGTACATCATGCGCACGGTGTGGGCTTTTATGGTGATGCCCCGCTCACGCTCAAGGTCCATCGCGTCCAGCACCTGCTCCTGCATCTCGCGCTTGGTCAGCGAGCCGGTAAGCTCCAGCAGGCGATCCGAAAGGGTGGATTTGCCGTGGTCGATATGCGCGATGATCGCGAAGTTACGGATGTACTTGGGGTCCATGCTGTCCAGACGAGGCGAAGATCGCTCGAAATTCTAGGATAGCAGCGCGGACGGGCAAGCCGGCGGAGTCGACTCCCGCCCTGCCGCGATAACAGCGAACGCAACCCGTACAATCGAGAGCGATGGGAATCGAGCGAAGGATGCGCCTAGCGCGTCGCAAGCTGACGACACTTGGCACCGCTTCGCTGCTCGTCGCAGCGCTCAGCCAACCCGGGATCAGCGGCGCGCAGTCGACGAGAGTGAGCCCGCCCCCTGCGGCGTCGTCGCAGCCGGTACAGGCCCCTGCGCATACCGCCGCTGAAGTGCAACACGCGCAGGCCGTGCAGGCACTCATCGCACGCGCCGGGGCCAGCTACACCTCGGGCGTGAACAACTACAACAACGACCGCCTGGATGCCGCGCGAGCGGACTTCGACGCGGCTGTGGATGCGATGCTCTCCTCCGGAATGGATCTGCGTAACGATCCGCAGCTCTCGGACGCCTTCGAGCACCTACTCGATTCGATCAACTCCTTAGAAATTGTGGCGCTGAAGCAAGGAAACGGCTTCTCTCCCAAGGTGGAGGAGGCTCCGATTGACGCAGCGAGTGAGGTGACGTTTCCTGTTGATGCGGCTCTTGTGGGTCGCATCGCCAATCAGTTGAAAACCACGA
This sequence comes from uncultured Acidobacteriaceae bacterium, assembly GCA_964242225.1. Classification (GTDB taxonomy): domain Bacteria; phylum Acidobacteriota; class Terriglobia; order Terriglobales; family Acidobacteriaceae; genus Granulicella. The sequence goes on along the minus strand of CAXTAE010000001.1, from coordinate 386,896 downwards.
AATCCGATCTTCCACTCGTCGTCAATGAGTACGTCGCAGGATTCATCCGGTACTTCTCCACCTCCACTGCGGGCCATGCCACGTTGAAGCGTTCTCTGGAACGCGCAGGCAAGTACCAGGCAACGATCACGAAGGATCTCAGCGATGCGGGGCTGCCCCAGGATCTGATTTATTTAGGTGTCGCCGAGTCGGGCTTTCAGCCGCAGGCCGTCAACCGTGGCTCGGGAGCAGGCGGAATGTGGCAATTCATGCCCTTTCAAGGGGCTTATGGGCTCGACCGTAACGGCTATTTCGATGAGCGGTTCGATCCAGACAAGAGCTCGTTGGCCTATGCCCGTTATATGAAGTACCTGTATGCGCAGTTCGGGGATTGGTATCTCGCGATGGCCGCCTATAACTGGGGACCCGGGAACGTGCAACGCGCCGTGCAGCGCACCGGCTATGCAGATTTTTGGGAGTTGTACCGGCGCAATGCATTACCTACTGCGACCAAAAACTATGTTCCGCTAATCATCGCCGCCGCCATCATGGCTAAAAATCCGCAGCAGTATGGGCTGGTGGACGTGGTGCCTGATGCCCCAGTTGTCGTCGATACGTTAACCGTCACCTACTCGATCGATCTCCGGCTAGTCGCGGACCTCACCGACGCGACTGTTCCCGAGATCGTGGCGCTGAACCCGGCGCTTCTACGGCTCACTACGCCACGAGACATAGCCTACGACCTGCATCTGCCGCCAGGCACCAAGGATATTTTCAATACTCGCCTGAAAGACATTCCCGAAGAGAATCGGGCATCGTGGCGCTTTCACGTAGTGAAGGCGGGCGAGACGCTGGATGGCATATCAGTCAGCTTCCACGCACGCCCTGATACCCTGGCGGCCTATAACGATGTGACCTCCGCCAAGCCCATCGAGGTAGGCGACGAGCTGGTGATTCCTCTCAACGGTGGTGGGGCCAGCGCGGGGCAGCAGCGCTACACAGTACGGCGTGGCGACAGCTTTGTCACTGTGGCCGATCGCTTCGGTGTCACCGTCGAGCAGCTACAGGATTGGAACGACGCAAGCCGCCTGCAGCCGGGCCGTTCGATCTATGTGGCCGAGCCTGTGAAGCTTGCTCCCTCTGTGCGCAGTGGACGCGGACGAGCTCGTCACGGCGGTCGTGAAGTCGCACAGAGCAAAGGACGCAGCAGCCGTCGTGGAAGCCTTGCTATACAAGGCGCGGCTGGTGCGCGCAGCCATGGAAGCGCGCCGCACAGAAGCTCTTCTGCGCATGCAACCACGCACGTTGCCACGCGCAAACGTCGTCGCTGAGACGCTGCCAACGCACTCCGCATCAAGCTCGGTACATCTCCGCAGAGAAAAAGAGATTGCACCAAAAAGAGTGCTTGCTATTTGCCTACGCGCGGCGTACATCTGTTGCTAATTCTTTGCAGCGAAGCTGCATGTTTGCTGCGCGATCGCAGCGATGCAGGACGCAGACAAAGAGAAGCCGCAGAGCATGCGTGTAGACCACGCCTACCGAACGGGAAAGGAACCGGATGTTCGAAGAAGAAACGCTCAAACTCTATGCCACGGCTGCGGAAGAAAACGAGGATGAGACAGAGGACGATGAGATTGACCTCGATGCCGAGGATGAAGAGGACGAGGAAGAGGAAGAAGAGTTCAGTCCCGACGCCGAGCCTTCGCCCGTTGTGGACTCCCGTGACGAGATGATTCCATCGCGCGCAAGCACGCATCCGGAGGACGCCGAGATGTACGCGGAACCCTCGAACGCAATAGATGGGTACGATCCGCCCGACCAGCTCTCTGAACTCCCTGAACGCGATACGGCGATGCCCAGTGTAGGCCTCTCCACCAAGCGGTCACGCAGGGCAGCCACCAAAGCGGAAGAGGGCGAGCCTGCCCCAGCCGCAAGCAAGAAGGTCGCGGAGAAGAAGACGCCAGGCAAGAAGGCTCCGGGCAAGAAAATCGCCGAGAAAAAGACGCCAGGGAAGAAGGCCCCCGGAAAGCTCGCCGAGAAGAAGACGCCGGGGAAAAAGGCGCCCGGAAAGAAAGCTCCTGGGAAGAAAGCTCCTGGAAAGAAGGCTCCGGGCAAAAAGATCGCCGTCACGAAGAGTGTTGCGAAGAAGGTTTCGGGTTCCGCTGCCAAGTCCTCCGGGACTGTGCGCGGAGGTAGGGCTGCCAGCAGCATCGCGGGCAGCAAAAGCACGGGCAGCAAAAACTCCATAACGAGAGGTAAGACCTTGGCAACGAAGAAGACCGCAACAAAAACTCCGGCGAAGAAGACCGCTGCGAAGAAGACAACCGCAAAGGCTCCGGCGAAGAAGACCGCGGCCAAGAAAACCGTGGCCAAGAAGATCGCTGCCAAGGGTGCTGTAAAGGCGAGCGCAACCAAGACAAGTGCCAAGGCGAGCGCAAAAACCACAGCAACCAAAAAGACGGCGGTAAAGAAGACCAGCGCGAAGAAGACAACCGCAAAGAAATCAACCAAGTAAGGGATTGCAGAAAAAGAAGGAGCCCGCCTCTCTTACAAGGGGCGGGCTTCTTCTTTTTGTTCAATTGAGGCCATGCGCGAAACGACTTTCGCGCAGCTCTACTTCATGGCCTGGATCGCCGCGAGTACATCGCTGCTATGCGTGGCGATGTCTTTTACCTGCCAGGTCTTCATGATCTTGCCGTCGGGCGAGATGAGGAAGGTGTCGCGTGAGGCGTAATTAGAGCCGAGATGACTCATTAAGGGGACACCGTACTCGTCCACAACCTTGTGGTCCGGATCGGCGAGCATCTTGAACGTAAACGAGTCTTTCGTGCACCACACGCGGTGACTGTCCACCGTATCCAGTGAGACGCCAAGAACAACGGCATTCATCGCCTGATACTTGGGGAGATCACGCTGAAAGTTATGCGCCTCCATCGAGCAGCCTGAAGTCTGATCTTTGGGGTAGAAGTACAGCACCACCCACTTGCCCTTAAAGCTATCGAGGCTTACGGGCGAGCCATCCTGCGAAGGTAGTGTGAAGGTGGGCGCCGCCGTGCCGACGGGCGGCATGTCAGCCGCAAAGGCCGTGGTGGGCAGAGCCAGCGCGAACGCCGCAAGAGCGGCGGTACAGGTGTGCAGGGCACGTCGTGCGAGCATCAAGGGCAATCTCCTCTGCGCGCAAGGTCTCTAGGCCAACTACGCCGCAGTGGCTTCATCCTACGCTTTCGCAGACGGGTGGGCGAGAGTTTAGCCTCCACCCATACTCAGGGCAGCGTTGCGGGCGGCCGCTCCGCGACGATGGTAATGCCGGCCTCTTCGGCCAGTCGGAGCATGCCTTCGCGGTCAAACAGCAGCGTGCGGCCTGCCTCGACACATAGGCAGGTAGCGCCTGCGGCCTGCATGACTTCCAGTGTGGGTACGCCAACCACCGGCACATCAAAACGCATATCCTGCTGCGGCTTCGCCACCTTCACCACGGTGAGCTGGCGGGAGAGCGTACCCCCTTCGTCCGCCACGGTGCGTAGAAGGGCGCCGGCCCGGGTGATGGTTGCGTCGGTGCCCTCCATCGCCTCAACGGCGACACAGGCGCCCGCCGCAATCACCACGGTCTGGCCCAGGTCAAAGCTGGCGATACCACGCGCCACACGTAGGCCATAGGCGATGTCGTCGCGTTCGCCCTCATCCGGAGCGCGCGTCGTCAACACTCCCTCAGCCGCCAGCATGGGTTCGAGAAAGGCGGTGGAGGAAAGTAGCGTGATGCCCTCATCCGCGAGCACCTTGGCTACTGCGCCGAGCAGCATGTCCGTGTTGCGCGAGCGCAGGTTCAGCAGCAGTTTAGCAAGGCGCCAGTCCGGGCGAATGCTCGAGAAGATCTGCTTATGTCTTACCTGCCCGGCCATGACGGCCTGCGTCACGCCTTCACGTTGGAAGGTCTCGATCAGTCGTGAAAGCTCGCCCAGAGAAAGCCAGTAGACGCGGATGCCGTCACGGTCCCCTGCAGCGCGCTCTTCGATGGCGGGGTCGGTCTCCTCCTTGATCGCGGCCACCACCACACGCAGTCCCTCTGCACGCGCCGCATCGAGCAGCAGAAATGGGAAACGGCCGTTGCCGGCGATCAAACCGAGTGTCGGGCGGAGGTTCATAGGGCTTACTTGATCACGCCGCGTTCGCTCCTGGCGATAAACTCGGCAAGATACGCGACGCGCTCGCCGAACTCCCCACTTGTGACCTTGGCGCGAATCACTTCGAGCGCCTGCGAGGTGTTCAGGTGAGAGACCTGCAGCAGGCGGTAGGCTTCGCGCAGCTGCTTCAGCTCATTGGGCGTAAACCCGCGTCGTTCAAGCCCCACTCGGTTAAGGCCGAAGGCACGATTCTCGCGGCGTACGCTGGTCAGCGAGTAGGGCAGCACGTCCTGGGTGATGGTGGTGCCCCCGCCAACATAGGCGTAGCGGCCCACCGTGCAGTGCTGATGCACTGGATTCAAGGCACCGACCACAGCGTAATCTTCCACGGTGACGTGGCCGGCCAGCGTCGCGCCGTTCGCGAGGATAACGCCATCGCCGATCTGCGAGTCGTGGCCAATGTGGGTGTAGGCCATAATCAGGCAGTCACGGCCTACGCGCGTGATGGCTCCACCCCCAGCAGTTCCGCGCGAGATCGTCACAGACTCGCGAATCACCGTTGCCGCGCCGATCTCACAACGCGTCGGCTCGCCCTTATACTTCAGGTCCTGCGGGCTAACGCCGAGCGCGGCGAAGGGGTGAACCACCACCCCTTCGCCGAGCGTTGTGTGGCCGTCCAGCACGACGTGCGAGACGAGCGTGCAGCTCTCGCCCAGCGTGACGTGTTGACCGATGACGCAGAAGGGACCTACGGTGCAACTGGCAGGCACAACCGCGCCCGCGGAGACAACAGCCAACCGGTGGATGTTGGCTCGCGTTTCCGTAGTTTGCGCTGCAGCCATGGCCGTACCGGTCTCGCCTACTGCCCTGCGCCTTGCGCATCGTCCGGATTTTGGCTTGCCGTTTTGCTGGGCCGCGGCACCAGCATGCAGGTGATCACGGCTTCCGCAGCGACCTGCCCATCCACCGTGCAGACCCCCTGCATCTTCACCAGGCGCGTGCGCCATTTCAGCACGGAGACCTCGATTCGCAGCTGGTCACCCGGCACGATTTGCCGCCGGAAGCTGGCTTTTTCGATGCCGGTGAAGAGCATCAGCTTGCGATCCCGGTCAGGGATTTCCGTGAGCAGTAGCGCGCCGCCGGCCTGCGCCATCGCTTCCACGGTCATGACCGCAGGCATGATCGGGAAGTCGGGGAAGTGACCGGTAAATTGGGGCTCATTGGCTGTAACGTTCTTCAGCGCGACAATGCGCTGCTTCGGCTCAATTTCCAGGACGCGGTCGATCAGCAAAAACGGATAGCGATGCGGAAGCACCGCCATGATCTCCGTTATGTCCATGGTGCGCTTTGGCATGTTGGGCGCGCTTGCTGCCGGAACATCCTCAAGCGCTGCCCCAGTTCCAGTTTCATTCATGGCGTGGCCCAGAATACCATCGCCTCCCGCCAGCCTGCCTGCCCGGCCTACTTCTTCGCCGAGGCGTGGTCAGGATCGAAGAGCTCCGGGGCCAGCGGAACGCCGTACTGCACCTTCGCGAGGAAGCGCTGCGAGACCATGTCGCCATTGTGGTAACGCGTAATCGTCAGCGCCGTCATGATCCCGCCTTGCGCCTGCCAGTCGTCATACCGCTCGATATCGGTGTCGAAATCCTTGTATGTCGCGTTGCGGAACTGAAAGGTGCGACTGCGCGGCAGGTGCGTTTCCACGTCAAGCCCCAGCGTAATGGCGTCGTTGTCGGTGGTCAGGATGCTGACCTTGTCGACTTGACGGCGCTCATCCATTTCCGAGCCTTCGTAGGTGACGAGCGTCCCAGGCCGCTTCAGCCAATCGAGAACGGCAACATCGAGGGAGTGGAGGCGCCGGCGCTCGAAGTCGTCTACATCAAGCTTCGGCAGTTCCTTGCGGCCGTGATAACTGATCTCATAGCCGTTGTCCGCCGTCCACACCTCGGCGACATCGCGCTTTGTGGTGGGGATAAACACCCCCTGCTTGGACACAATGACGATGCGTTCGCCAAAAGGCTGCAGTCGAAGGTACTCCTCAAATTGCGCCTCGTAAGGGTTGGGAAGGCCCTTGTAAAAGGTGGCTCCATGCCCCTCCAGCCGTTCGGTTGTCCGATTCACCCAGGCGTCCCCACCCAGCGCCTTCACCATCAGGTCAAGCAACTTGCGGCCCTGTGCGGCCGGGTCCACAACCACCGGCGCCTGCGCACTGGGCAGCGAAGACGCCTGCGCCTGCGCCTGCTGCCCCCAAAGCAACGAGAGCGCAAGAGCCGCCATGAATGCTACGTTTCCCCCACGAACAGCAGACCACTTCGTACTCAACTTAGTTCACCTCAACCCACCAGTACAGCGCCACCGTTGACGTTCCAGATCTCGCCGGAGATAAAGCCCGCCCACCGCGTGCAAAGAAAGACGATGGGACCGGCGATCTCCTCGGGTTCCGCCGGGCGCCCCAGCGGAATGGACCCCAACGCCTTCTTGGACGCTTCGGGATCGCCTAGAGTTCCCGCCGACATCTCCGTACGTACCCAGCCGGGCGCAACGCAGTTGCACAGGATGCCCTGCGGTCCGAGTTCGCTCGACAGGCTCTTCGTTAGGCTCAGCAGCGCGCCCTTGCTGGCAGCGTAGTCGGCGTGGAAGGCTTCCCCACGCTGCGCCGCCGTGGAAGCCACGAGCACGATGTGCCCGCGGGCTGGACTCGAGGCCTCGGCGAAGCCGGGGACCGGTGCTGGCCAAGTAATCTCGTCGCTGAACACAGCCTCTTCCAAGAGCTCCCGCGCGTCTGCGTGGGCCGCGGCGCGGGTAGCCGGCGAAGCCTCCCCTGCCCCGTAGCTTCGCTCGCCGGCGTAGGCCGACGCGTCCGGGACCGCAACTTCCCCACCAGCCGCGGGCTGCGGCATGGTGGCAACTGCCTGGAGAGCTGTCGGGAAAGCTCCCTGGGGGACTGTTTGAGCACCGAGCATGCCCCGCGCACCAGCCCGCACCAACCCGAACACACTGTCGAGATTGATGCCCATCGTCTCGCGCCATTGCCCTGCCGACATGGTCGCGATCGGCTGGTCAAGTGGCGGCCACACGCCATGATTCACGACCAGAATGTCCAGCCGGCCCCACACCGCGGTCGCAGCAGCGACTAAAGCCTCGCCCTGCTCGGCGCTGGCAAGCTCCTGCTGCAACGCCCGGCAAAACCCTTCGCCGCCGCAGGCCTGAACCAACGCCTGCGCTCGGTCGGCGGCGGACTTGTAACTGAATACCACGCGGGCTCCGGTCTGCCGTAGCAGTTCTACCGTCGCGGCCCCAATGCCGCGTGAACCGCCCGTAACGAGAGCCACCTTGCCCTCAAGTGAAAGCTTCATCCCTCCATCGTATCTGGGCTGCCGCGGCGTGCTTCGGACAGACTGCTCGGGCAGTGACTAGACGTCGGCTCGCACCTCATTTACTGCGGTGTAGGGCGTGACCGTATCAGCGTTCTGTGCCGGCGCATGAGTACCACCAGAACCCGCCGGATATAGATAGCGAGCAGGGGCATGATGATTGCCGCTACAAGGCCCCAAACGATCAGCGCATGCCACTCCCATTGCCAGATCTCGTGCACGAGTCGCCAGGGATGATGGCTTAGGTGCTCAATCTGTCGTCGATTCATGGGCAGGCGACCGGTGTGAAACAGGTGAACGCCAAGTTCGATGAACGGTAGAAAGAGGAGCAGGTGGAATGGCGTCATTGCATGGGCGCCGATCTGGGACGCGATCTGGTTCAGACCGAAGGTCCATGCGAGCAGGATCACGAGCAGCGTTGTCACGCCCACCGACGGATTAATCCCCAAGACAATTCCCAAGGCCAGGCTCCAGGCGAGACGACGCGGAGTTACCCCGCCGCGTAGCTGACGCAGCAACGGACGCAACAGCCTACAGCGGAAGAACTCGCGGATCGACTCAGGCACAAGCACATTAACCTCCGACGCTCTGCAAGCTGTCCGGTTTCGGAGATCCTACTATTACCGCTTGGGCCAGCGCTATCCACGGCAGGTTTAGCACATCGCAGCGGCACGATGTTTGGCTTGGCAGCGCCTCTCGCTAGAATTCCGAGAGCGGCAAGTGTCGGCAAAGTACCCTAAAAGGCGACGCCCGCCATCTCAGCTATTGCAGCAAATCAAGAAAGAGCCCACTCCATGAAGATTCTCGTTCTCGTCTGCCGCGTCCTGCTTGGACTGATGTTCTTTGTCTTGGGGCTGAACAACATTCTTGGCTTTCTCAAGATGCCGCCGCCCTCCGGAGACGCACTCACCTGGATCGGCATTTTGCACGATCATCACTGGATGACCTTTGTGGGCGTGATCATGACGATTGCCGGGCTCCTGCTGCTGGTGAATCGCTTTGTGCCCCTGGCGCTGACGCTACTTGCCCCCGTTATCGTAAACATTCTGCTGTACCACGCACTGCTGTGGCCCCATGGCGCTGCCCCTGCCATCCTCGCGCTGGTTCTGGAGCTTGTACTGGTCGCCATGTACTTCCGCAGCTTCGTTCCTCTGCTTGCGATGAATCCGGAGGCGGACGTGCGTCGGGCTTAGGTTAGCGCCGGCTTGCCGGCTTCTTCACAGGCTTGCTTTTGGCTGGCGTCTTCGCAGCTGCTTTGGCGGTGGCCTTTGCTGCCAGCAACTGGCGACGCTCCCGCACCAGGGTGCTGCGTTCCGCCTCGGGCAGCGTGAGCAGGGCGAGCGTGCGCGGCGGAAGGTTTGCAAGGACCTGCGCATGGGCGGCGGCGAGCTCCTCGCGCCAGTCTCGTGAGCTTAGGACGTTCCAACGCAGCGCGGCGATCCAACCGATTCGTGCAAAGTACGGTGCGGGAATCAGACCTTCCTTCTCCCGGAGCTCCGCGGCATGCTCCGGCGCTGCGGCAAAGGCAATCACCGGCCCGTCGCCTGCGTCAAGGTTGATCAGCGTAAACATCTTGCCGCCGATCGCTTTGTCTCCAACCCAGAACACGAGGTTTTCACCCCACTGCATCGTCTCCTCAACGTGCGGCAGCGCGAGCAGGTAGGCGCGGGCGATCTCGGCGTCCATGCGCGCCAGTGTAGACCGAATGGCTGCTGAGCGTGAAGCGAACCGTCCTTCGCTCCACGCTCTGAGCAGGCAGGCACTTCACTTCGAACTGTTCGCCTTGGCCTTGTTGCCGCCGGCTTTGCGCAGCTTGGAGCCGGCAGCCTCACGGGCGTCTTCCTTCTTCTCGCCGCCAGTCTGGTTTGGCTTTGGCTTGCAGCTCCCCTTCGTACCGGCATCTTTGCCGGGCACCCGCTCGAAGCCGGGCCAGCACGCGGGGCCTTCACCGGTGGAGCGCTTCTGCTTGATCAGCGACTCCTTCTTGGCCTTAGCCTGCCCCCCACTCATCTTCTTGTGCGCAGTCTTGCCAGAGGCCGTCTTGCGCTGCTCGTACTGCGTCACGTTGGTGCGCTTGACTCCGGTCTGCTTTGCCGTCGACGCCGAGGTCTTCACGCCCTTCTTGACGCTGCTGCTGGACTTCGCAGGCGACTTCTTCGCGACGACCTTTTTCGCTGATGATTTCTTTGCTGAAGCCTTTCCCGGCGCCTTCGACGCGGCCTTCGTTCCCGCTGACTTTTTGCTGGCGGACTTCTTGCTCACGGACTTCTTGCTTGCGGTCTTCTTTGCAGTAGCCATGTCTGCCTTAGAGGCACATGCACCGGGTAAGGTGCACATCCTCACCAACATAATTTTCCCAGGGTGGCTGAATGTTCAGCGAAGCCGCAAACGGATCGGCCCCTTTGCAGTGGAAGCATCGACGACCTGCCCCGCCTGAGTAATGACGATCCTTCCCTGTGCCACAAGGCGGCGCGCCGCGGCACGCGCGGGCTCCATGAGGGGCTCCCACGCCGCGCGTTCGTCGCTGCCGGCTGCGGCGCGCGCCGCCTCACTTGGGCAGATGGTCTTCCCCGCACCACGCTCCGCCAGCAGTTGCAGGATGCGCTCTTCCAACTGCGTATCGGCAGAGGCCTGCGCGCTGGTGCGATGCTTGCGGCACGCGTCCGAGCAAAACTTCACCTCTTCCCAGTTCTTCGCCCAGGCCTTGCGCCACTCCATGGTGCGGCCGCAGGCGGTGCAGGTCTTCGGCTCGCGTTCTCCGTGGTCGATCTCGCGCTTCGGTTTGCGATCAGGCACCAAGCCTCCTTTCAGCGGCAGTGTTCGGTTGTTCTGCCCGTACTTCGCCGCTGTAGTTTCGTTCGCTTCTATACTTCAGAGTGTCCCTATGCCTTTTCAGACGCCTGCCCCGACGCAACCCGGTTCCACCAGCTTCGCTTCAGTAGACGAGCAACTCGATCTGATCACCAAGGGCGTAGCGGAGATCATCCCGCCCGCTGCGGCTTCCGCACCCGACGCGCTACGGGCGAGGCTGGAGGAGTCCCGGCGCACCGGAGTCCCGCTGCGCATCAAGGCCGGCTTCGATCCCACCGCGCCCGACCTGCATCTTGGCCACACGGTGCTGATGCGCAAGCTCAAGCACTTCCAGGATCTAGGCCATCAGGTCATCTTTCTAGTCGGCGATTCCACTGCACTCATCGGCGATCCCACGGGCAAGAACGTCACGCGCAAGCCCCTTACGCGCGATGAGATTGCAGCCAACGCGCAGACGTACCAGGATCAGGTGTTTAAGATTCTCGACCGCAACAAGACGGAGGTTCGCTTCAACTCCGACTGGCTCGACAAGCTCAGCTACTACGATCTCGTCAAGCTGCTCGCCCAGTTCACTGTGTCGCAGATGCTGGAGCGCGAAGATTTCCATAAGCGCTTCAACAGCGAGCAGCCCATTGCGCTGCACGAGATGATCTACCCCATCGCGCAAGGCTATGATTCCGTCGCGCTCGAGTGCGACGTGGAGCTGGGCGGCACGGATCAAAAATTCAATCTGATGCGCGGTCGCGACCTGCAAAAACACTTCGGCCAGAAGCCGCAAATTGTGCTGATGACGCCCATCCTCGAGGGCTTGGATGGCGTACAGAAGATGTCCAAATCACTCGGCAATGCGATCGGTATTAAAGATCCTGCGCCGGACATGTACGGCAAGCTGATGAGCATCAACGACGAGTTGATGTGGCGCTACTGGATCTTTCTCACCGACCTGCCCGGGCGCGAGATCGAGGCCATGCAGGCCGCGGTCGCTAGCGGCGCGCTTCATCCCATGCAGGCCAAAAAGAGTCTAGCTCACACCATTACCGCAGGCTTCTATTCCGCGCCCGAGGCCGACGCCGCGGCGGAGGGTTGGGCGACGCAGTTTCAGGCCAAGGGCGTTGCCGAAGATCTGCAGGAAGTAGGCGTCTCGCTCGCTACAGAAGGTCTGGTCCATGAGGGCGTGGTGCGTGTGCCGAAGCTGCTGGTCCTGGCGGGTCTCGCCGTCTCTGCAGGAGAAGCTGGGCGCAAGTTGAAAGAGAACGCGGTCAGCATCAACGGAACGAAGTCGGCGGACCCCTTCTCCGCGCGCGAAGCGCTCGGCGAAGCTCCTACGCTGCGTCTTGGTAAGAAGGCCATTCGGGTACGCTGGGAAGCCTAAGCGGGCGACACCCATTCAAGCCGGTACTGGCACCTCAAAAGCGTTCAGCAGCGAAGACACGGTCATATACATCCCTGCGAGATGGATCATGTCGATCAGGCCTTTGTGCCCAAAGATCTCCTGCGCGGCGCTGAAGATTTCCGGCGGCACGCGATGATCCTTCGCCAGTGCCAGCACAAAACGCTGCGCTGCGATCTCGCCTTTGTTCAACTGTGCACTTTCAGTTAAGACCTTTCCGGTGGCGAGAGCCTCGATGGCCTCAGGCATGAAGCCGACCTTTGCCGCCACTGCGCGATGTGCATAGAGCTCATACTCTGCCGCAAAGACCGCACCCACAGTGAGGATCACCACCTCACGCACGCGTGCGTCGAGCGCCGTGGCATCGCGTTCGGTGTTGAGGTAGTTGAGCTGCGCCGCGCCCAGCTCCGGGCTGTAAACCATGGCATTGAATGGACCAAGTAGACCGCCATTCTCAGCCTCGGCCTGGAAGCCGGATTGCCTGGCCCACGGCAGCATACCGGCTGCCATGCGCTCGTACAGTTCGTGCTGATCGGGGTTGAGTGCCGCCGGCTCAAGCAAGGGCAGCCGGGCGTTCTTCTTGTCGAGCTCTATGTCCACGCAGCCTTCACTCACATCACACCTCGTTTGGGACTATCAATACGCCTTATTTCGATCAGGTGGTTGGATGCGTGTCGACCCTCGCCGACGCGGGCCGAGGTTTGCATCTGAATCGGCATGACCTTGCGCACGGCCAACATCGTCGGTTCCGGAGTCAATGGGTTGGCTGCCGCCGTAGCGTTGGCGCAGCATGGCGTGGCGGTGACTGTCTTTGAGCGCAACGAACGTATTGGCGGCGCGTGCTCCTCGGCAGAGATCACGCTGCCCGGCTTTCGCCATGACCTTGGCTCCTCGGCCTACCCGCTGGGCGTGGCCTCACCCTTTCTCAGCACGCTGCCCCTGCAGCGATATGGCCTGCGCTGGATTGAGCCGGATCTGCCGCTCGCCCATCCGCTCGACGATGGCACGGCCGCCGTGCTCGACCACTCTCTAGAAGCCACCGCGGCGCAGTTTTTGGACGGCGGAGATCCGCACGACGTGCACGCGTGGCAAAGCCTGATGGCCAGCTCCGTCCGAGACTGGAAATCGCTGGTTTCGGACTTCATGAAGCCCCTGCTGCGCATCCCCTCGCACCCTGTTGCGATGGCTACCTTTGGCAGCGTGGCCCTCTGGCCGGCGAAGTTGCTGGCCGAGACGATCTTTCGTCGTCCGCGAGCCCGCGCCCTGTTCGCCGGCTGCGCCGCGCACTCCGTGTTGCCGCTTACCCGCGTCGTCTCTTCCGCGACGGGCCTGGTACTGGCCGCGGCCGGACACACCGCGGGATGGCCCGTGATCGCCGGTGGATCCCAAGCGCTGCCGGACGCCCTGGCAGCCTACCTACGCGACCTCGGCGGGACGGTCGTTACGGGGCACACGGTTGCTTCACTGCGCGCCTTGCCGGAGGCCGATGTAACGCTCTTCGATACCTCAGTGAAGGCACTGGATGGCATCGCGGGGGATGCGCTCTCGCCGAGCTTTCGCCGACGGCTCGCCGATTTCAAGCGCGGCCCCGGCATTTTTAAAATCGACTATGCATTCTCTGAGCCGATCCCCTGGCGCGCCGCGGAGTGCCGGCGAGCCGGCACAGTACACCTTGGCGGCACGCTGGAAGAGATCGCTCGTTCCGAGCACCATGCCTTCTTCGGCCGCATCCCGCCGGAAGACGAGGACAAGCCGTTCGCCCTGTTGGTGCAGCCCAGCGTCGTCGACCCCAGCCGCGCGCCCGCGGGCAAACACACCGCCTGGATCTACTGCCATGTCCCCACCGGCTTCACGGGCGACCGCACCGCGGCGATCGAGCGGCAACTGGAGCGCTTCGCCCCTGGCTTTCGTGACGTCGTGCTCGCCCGCCGCACCTGGAACGCCGACGAACTCGCGGCGTGGAACCCTAATCTGCTGGCCGGTGACGTCTCTGGCGGCGTCATGACGCTGTCCGGCATGCTGGCCCGGCCTACGCTGCGGAGCTATCGCACATCGTACCCGCGCGTGTACCTCTGCAGCGCCTGCACCCCGCCAGGGGGTGGCGTGCACGGGATGGCGGGGTACAATGCGGCGAGAGCGGCATTGCAAGACCACAGGTCGGTTAGCACTGCTTAGCGTCTGGCACTTCCTAGCGCCTTGGAAGCCGAAGATTCCTTCATGCAACGGTCCGGTAGTAGGTCAGAGAGAACCTCAATTGTAATTACCTTGTGTACTCCTCAGGGTAGCGGCGGGAGCGACAGACTACGCAAGCAACTCCCTTGCGCCTCTCCTCAGAGCCTGAGAGCATGGCGGGATGGGCAGGGCGCGACGTGTACGGATACGAGCATGGACGATGGGTTTGATACCGCTCTGCCTAGGGCTGTACCTCCTTTTTCACGATTGCTTGATCGTCGCCCACGTGCTACAGCCCTACGGAGACGGCCCCGCAGGAGTCATTGCTGGGCCGATGCTCATGCTCATCGGAGCCGCGTTACTTAGACGGCTTCATTACCTTCCGAATCAGGACTGATTTCAAAGTGACCCACTACCAACGGTCCTCAGTAGCATCTAGCCTGAGGGCCTATCCGTAACACTGTTCCTTAACGGGACAGATAGCCGCCAATGCGCCGAAAAGAAGCATGGACCTCCCTCGACTCGGCGGATAGGCTAGGGATTGAGCATTGCGCGTCCACCCGGGTGTGTCGAGGAGAACCCATTCTAAGTCCAGCAAACCTGGCTTCCAGCTTCGATGGGTCGGTCCCTTCGTCCTTCTCGTCCCTTTCGTCGCGAGCGCGAATAACAGCCTCGCACCCCGGGAAAGGCGTGCCCTGGTACATCTGGACCGGTGTCGCCGCCGTGACCTCGGCGACGATCGGTGGCTCGTGGGATGTGGCGTGGCACCGCTCCATCGGACGCGACAGCTTTTGGACGCCCGCGCACATGATGATCTACCTGTGCGGCGTGCTGGCGGGCATCGTGGGTATGTGGCTGGTGCTGCAGACGACGCTGAAGCGCGATGCTGCCTTGCGCGCGGCTTCGGTCTCGGTGTTCGGGCTCCGCGCCCCGCTGGGCGTTTTCTTGGCAGGTTGGGGCGGCGTGGCGATGCTTACCTCGGCGCCCTTCGATAATTGGTGGCATAACGCCTACGGGCTGGATGTAAAGATCGTCTCGCCCCCGCATACGCTGCTGATCCTGGGCATTCGCGCGGTAAGTTTCGGCATGTTGTTTCTGATCCTCGCGGCGATGAACCGGGCGGCAAGCGCCGGTGCCTCAAACTTCTCGACTCTGCGAAAGCTCTTCCTGTATGTAGCCGGGCTGGCTGTCGGCGGACAGATGTTCTTTCTGCAGGAGTACACGTGGGACGTGGTGCTGCATCGCGCGATCGCCTACATCGCCATGGCCATTGCCGTGCCGGTGCTGCTGGCGACCTTCTCGCAGGCCTCGCGCTACCGCTGGGCGGCCACGGTCACGGCGTCCGTGTACACCGTGACGATTCTGCTGGAGATCCTGATCTTTCCACTCTTCCCTGCCCAACCGAAGCTGGGGCCGGTGTTCTTCCAGGTCACGCATCTCGTACCCGCCAAATTTCCCGCCTTGATTCTCTTCCCAGCCATCGCGCTTGATCTCCTGTGGCAACGAACGGGTCGGTGGAAGCTCTGGCAAACCGCCCTGCTGTCAGGTGCGGTGTTCGTGGCTGTGCTCGTCGCAGTGGAGTGGCCGTTTGCGAACTTCCTGCTCTCCAAGGCGAGTGAAAACCGCTTCTTTGGCACCATGTACTTTGACTACAATGCAGGCCCGAAGAGCTACGATCGGCTGCGGCTCTGGTTTCACCCCGATGCGGGCCTGCCGCTCGCGCTGGGCCTGGGGCGCGCTGCAGTGTATGCGGCCATCTCTACCTGGATCGGCCTGGCCTTTGGCCGCTGGATGCGCAAGGTACAGCGGTGAGGGACAGGTTCGTATCGCTTTACGGCTCTACGTGCAGCGCTGCCCGTTGGCTCGCTACCGTTTTGCTCTCGACGATGGTAGCCCTTCCTGCACACGCGCATATCGGGTCGAAGGACGTCTTTGAGCAGGTCGCCGCGGGTCCCTACAGGTTCTTTGTCACGATCCGCCCGCCGACCGTGGTGCCGGGTATCGCCACAGTGGAGATTCGCGCCCTGGGTCCAGCTATCCGTACGCTCAAGATCACACCCGTCCCTCTGACGGGAGAAGCCTCGAAGCATCCCCCAAGCCCGGATGCAACCGTGCGCTCAGCGGCTGATCCGAACTTCTTCACTGGCTCGCTCTGGCTGATGGCCTCCGGCTCCTGGCAGGTTCGGATCGATGTCGATGGCGCGGGCGGCCCGGCTACGGTGGGCGTACCCGTACCCGCGATGGCTCTGACCGTCATGCGGATGCAACGGCCGCTGGGAGCCGTGCTCGGGGCCCTGGGTCTGTTGCTTGTGGTGGGCATGGCAGGCATCATCTACGGCGCGGTGCGCGAGGCGCGCCTGCCGCCGGGTGAGCAGCCGGGGCCGGACCGTCGTCGGCGGGCCGCGGTCGCCGGTGGGGTCACGCTCACCCTGCTGGCCCTGGCTGTTTGGGGCGGGGACAAATGGTGGAACGTCGAGGCCGCTGATTACGGCGCTGACCTCTACCGGCCCTTGCTCCTGCGTCCCTCGCTCGTTGGCAGCACACTCGACCTGCACATTGACCAGGGCGTTCCCGATGAAGAGGGGAGGCGTCGCTCCAACGCTGACCTACTTCCCGATCACGGCCACCTGATGCACCTCTACGCCATTCGCTGGCCGGAGATGGATGCCGTATACCATCTGCATCCGGTACCGGTTGCTGAGGGTGAACTGCGTTCCACGCTCCCCGCAATGACGTCGGGGACGTACCGCCTTTACGGCGACATCGTGCACCGGAACGGCTTTCCGGAGACGTTGATTGCCACCCTGGTGGTGCCACCCGGGGCCTCGACCGCACCGCTCGACAACGAGGACGCGTCCGCTATCCCCGCGCCGCTGAGCCACGGCGACCTCGGGCCACGCTACCGGCTGCCCGACGGCTACACCATGGTGTGGGACCGGCCCGCGACTCTGACTGCCAACACCGCTGAACTGTTCCGCTTTACCCTGCTCGACCCCGCGGGCCAGCCCGCCACCGACATACGACCCTACCTCGGGATGGCCGGACACGCGGCCTTCGTCAAAGCAGATGGCAGCACCTTTGCGCACACGCATCCGGACGGCTCCGCCGCAATGCCGGCGCTGATGTTGGCGAACGGCATGAGCGATGCCGCTCCGCTTCCCGGGCCCGGAACCCGGGACAGCATCGATGCCAACGGCAATCTCGACCCCATCGTGGAGTTTCCCTACGGCTTCCCTTCTGCCGGCCGCTATCGCATTTTCATTCAAATAAAGCACGGCACAACGGTGGAGACGGGAGTCTTCGACGCTGAGGTCAAGTAGCCCTTTGCCGGATCTGTTGCTTCAGTTCACACGCACTAGGTAGGAATTCGTTCGCGCATCCGGTGCGCCAATCCAGGCCGCCATGCTGCTGGCATCGGCGCGGCTGCGGTTCGCGGGATCGATGCGCACCCAGAATCCGGTAGAGCCCTGGAACTCGCTGACCCTGGCTCCCCGGTAGCGCTCGCTAAGGGCCGATTTCAGATCGACAGCCTCGCCCTCGGTCCCAAACGGTCCCGTCTGGACGCACCAACGACCTAGCGGATCGGCACCCGGGTGAGCAAAGGCCTCGATACGCACCTGCGCTACACCGGGACGGTACAGCCCGATTTCTTTTGCGGCGTATTCGGACATATCCAGGATGCGGCCCGGCACAAAGGGGCCACGGTCAGTGATGCGCACATAGGTTGACTGGCCATTCTGCAGATTGGTGACGCGCACTGTGGAGCCGAGCGGCAGGGTTTTGTGCGCGGCCGTGGGTGCCGTAAGCCCGTACAGGGCGCCATCGGAGCCGGCCCGGGCACGCGCGTAGTACCAGGTAGCCTGACCGGTCTCGGTGACCACCGGAGGCTGACTGGTGTCGTCGAAGAAGCCCGGTGTCACAGCTTGGGCGGTCTCAGAACGGCCCGCCCCGGATGCGCCGCCGCGGGCCGTTGCAGTTGCCGCGCTCCGGTTGCCAGAGACAGGCGGCGGCGATGGCGCCGTGGCCGTCCTGGACCCGTGATGGCACCCAGCCAGCGACCAGACCACGCCGGCGCCGAGCAGGCCGCTGGCGAGAGGACGACACCTCACGAACCGCCCCCCTCACGGCGGCGGCGCTCATCATCGATCTGCTCGGCGAGCTTCGCCAGCCGCTGCGCAGCCGCCCGGAGAGCCACAGAACTGTTGCGCCGCACCTCGGGCACGACCTCCTCGTCGATGTAGCGCACCGCGCGCCGCAGTTCTTCCTCGATCCGCTCGCCTGCCCCACGCAGGCGATCTTCCAGTGGACGATTGGTGTCACTCATGGCTCACCTCACACCTTCGCCTAAGAGCATGGCGTGCCGCGAGCGGGCAAGTCAATCGCATCAGGGCGGGCGGTGCTGCCTCCGTTAACTAGCGGACGCGGGCACCGGGACGTCAGCAGGGCTGGCCCGAAGTACAACCGTTCACCCACTTTTAAGCGTCCGTCAACCGAAGCCTCCGGATTTGCCGCAGCGCGCCCGGCGACCATCTTTTCGTCCCGGAGACGACACACAAGTATGATTTGCAATCTTTTTGCTTCATCCAAACCGCTGCACCTTCGCCGGGCGGTGATCTCCACCACTTTCTTATGCGGACTCATCGCGGTCACCCCCTTTGTTGGCGCCCAGACTGATTCACCGATGGCCTTCGCGGAGGACTCCTCAGGAAGAACCGGTGCGGAGATCGAGCTGCCTGTTGCGACCTCCGCGCCCGTGAGCAGCTTCAGCACTTCGGCTGGCTCTCTCATCGCTGAAGCAACGCTTCCCGAAACGCCGGTACCACAGCGCAGTGGAGCTCGGTCCCGTACTCCGGCCGGCACGACAACAACCGAAGCCGTCGCGCCGCGGACGGCTGGGGTGATTCCCCCCGGTATGCGGGGCCAGACACAAACTGCGCACGATAAGGTCGCCCTTGGAGTCGCGGAACTGATCGATCCCGAAGGCCTCGCGGCAATGTTTCTCTCCGCAGGGTACGAGCATGTGCTGAACAGCGAGCCGAACTACGGCACCGACAAGGGCGCGTTCGGAGAGCGTTTGGGCGCAGCGGCGCTGCGTGAGGAATCGCAAGCCGTGTTCAACTACATGGTATTTGCACCGCTGTTGCATGAGGACGCACGGTACTACGTGGAAGGCCCTACATATAACCCCGTGCACCGGACGCTGTACGCCGTCACTCGCCCGTTGATCACCCGCAAAGACAACGGCCGCAATGGAATCAACGGTGCACTTCTGCTCGGGTATGCTGCCTCGGCAGCGTTGACACCGGCCTACTACCCGTCCAGCAACCGCAACTTCCACGACACCGCCTCAACGTTTGGAAGCTCGATCGGTGGGGCGGCGCTGGGCTTCTTCGTAAATGAATTTACAGGTGACACCCTCGTTGCCCTGCACCTCAAGCGTAAGCCGTAGCGCAGGGTGAAGGTTTCATTTTCGTCGTCGCGCGAGTCGACCCCGCGGTATTCGGGTCTGCAGTCTGGATGAAGTCGTTGCATCGTCGCCGGGCGCCTCTCGTAGTCAACAGCTACGCTTCACGGCGCACCCGACTGCTGCTCTGCGGTACCCTCACGCTCGTTACAGCGGGCGTACTCTACGCCAGCTGTGCGCGAGCACAAGAGGTCGCCGTGTCGGCCGCGCTGCCGGACGACCCGGACGCCCAGCTCGAGCGAGCGCGGGAGGCTGGGGAGCTGTCAGGCCAGCAGACCGATGACGCCGGCAGGGCCGTTCTGCCCAGTGAGGGCGCAGAGGGTAGGACTTCACGTCTGCGGCTGTGCGACACTCCGGAACGGACCAGCTCCCCGGAAGCGAATGCCTCGGCGCAGGCGGCGACCGCCAACAGCCCGACGCCCTGTCGCCGAGAGAACCCGATCCAGCCAGTGATTACCTCTCGCAAGATCGCAGCGCTGAGTTCACGGGAAAAGGGCGAGCTCGCCTTTCGGGATGTTGTCGATCCGTTCAACGTGCTCACTATTGCGGCCTACTCCGGCTTCGCCGTTGGGGCTAACGCCCACTCGGCCTATGGCCCCGGATTCGAGGGGTGGGGCAAGCTGAGCGGGTATAGCGTCGTGGAGGATGCGCAGGGCGAGTTCTTCGGCACCTACGTCATCTCATCGCTGGCGCACGAAGATCCGCGCTACCACCGCCTGCCAAACGCCCCCGTGAAGCGCCGGATCCTGCACGCGCTTGTCCACACCTACGTTACGCAGCACGATGACGGGGGGCGCATGCCAAATTACGCGACCCTGTTGACCTACCCGATCAGTGCGGAGCTCTCCAACCTGTATGTACCCGGCGTGCCGACCAACCTGCGCGACACGTCTCACCGCGTGGCTCTTGGCTTGGCCACCGATCCTTCCGGCACCCTGATCGCCGAGTTTCTCCCGGATTTTGCCAAGCGCATCCACGTGCGCGTGATTTTCATCCAGGAGATCCTGAACCAGGTAGTGACCGGCGGCACCGCGCCGAATGTGCAGTGACCTGCTAAGTCGCTAGAACGTCGTTGCTACAGTGAACCGGAAGGTCTTGCGCGGCTCACGGAGCTGGTAGTTGGCGCCGTACAGCTGCAAAGCCTGAGCCTTCGAGAAGGCGCCCGCACCGGTCAGCGAGCAAAGCACTGCCGGCGCTCCTGCCGACGTCGCCGCATGCGAGTTACAGCTTGGATCCACCTTGGGGAAGAAGTCGTTAAAGGTGTAGGTATCTGTCGTCAGCTGCTGCGGCAAATCGTTGTACAGCCGAAGTGGATTGTAGGCGTAGTAGATCTGAAAGGGCGCGTTGACGATGGGCAGAATGACCGAAAGCAGGGCGCCGTTCGACATGCGAGGCACAAAGTTGGTGTGCGGCACCGTCTGAAGATATAGCGGGAACTGCAGCTGTTTGCCGCCCAGGCACGAACCGTTCACGACCTGTGGGCAGCCGTAAAGGGGGGCGTTCAACTGCGAGGCGCCCAGCACACTCTGCCGCAGCTGCGAAGACTGCAGATCGAAGTTCATGCCGAAGTCAGTGAAGAAGGCAAACGTGACCTGGTTCACAATCGGGA
The DNA here is from genome assembly GCA_964242225.1 of uncultured Acidobacteriaceae bacterium. Classification (GTDB taxonomy): domain Bacteria; phylum Acidobacteriota; class Terriglobia; order Terriglobales; family Acidobacteriaceae; genus Granulicella. Next base: position 365,976 of record CAXTAE010000001.1, on the reverse strand, counting down.
TGCGGTACTCCAGATTCGTGACGAAGCCGGTATCACTGCCCACGGAGGCCAGACGGTAGATCGGCAATGGTATCTGGATGGCACCGAGCGTGGGGTTCGACGGATCACGCGGCACCGTAGAGCCGTCAGGGTTGGTGAGATTAAAGTTCACGCGCGTGGGAATGAAGGTGTACGGCGACGCGGAACGGATATCGAAGCCGCGCACGTCGTTCTCACCGCCACCATAGATGCGGTTGAAAGGAGGTGCCACCTCGCCGGCAAAGCCGCCCACGGTCGAGAACTGCGCTCGGTAGCCGAGTACGTTGTGGCCTTCGCGGTTGATCTTGAGCCCCTTCATGGGGAAGAACTGCCGATACGTAACTGTTGGAGCGTAGTACTTCGTGTTGCCGCCGATGCCGGCCACCTGAAACGCAACGTTCAGGTCCTTGCCGTTGTGTGGGCCGACGCCACGGTCGAGGGTGGAAAAGGAGAAGCTCGGCGTCAGCTGCGAGGTCACAATGCCGTTCAGCGCGTTTTGCCCTGCGAGACCAGAACGATACGCCAGCGTCTGAAAGACATTGAGCGTGTTCTGGTTGAAGGTCGTGATGCTCGAGCGCGACAGCGAGTACGAGATACCAACACGCGCTACGCCGGAGCGCCGGAACAGCTGCCGCAACGCCGTGGCGCTGGAGATGGTCAGGCCCGTGGTGGACTGGTTATAGTTCGTCAACAACGAGTTCTGTGCGTTGGAAAGATTCGTCGGCATGTTGCTGGCGATTGAGTAGCTCTTAGCCGGGTTGTAATCGAACTTGCTGTCAAATACCTGGATACCCAGGGAGACTGGCTTGTTGCGGAGGTAGGGCTCAGTGAAACCGAAGCTGTAATTCCGGGAAAGATCACCGGCATTGGCAGTGAGGCTCAGCGTCTCGCCCAGGCCGAGGAAGTTGTTGGTCTGGTAGTTCAGGCCGACGAACGAGCCGGACACGCCGCTGATCCCACCATTCAGACCGATGGAATTCTTGCCCTTCTCCTTAAGTTTGATCAGGAGATCGACGGTGCCGTCCTGCGCGTTCTGCCGTGTTTCAACGTCCTGCTCCGACTTCAGCGTGTCAAAGTACTGCAGCTGATTCAGCCGAAGTAAGGAGAGGTCAACCGCCTGCGCGTTATAGGGCTGGCCCTCTTCGACAAGCAGCTCGCGGCGGATCACCTTGTCGCGTGTGATGGTGTTGCCGGTGAACTCAATGCGCGAAACGAAAAACTTCTTGCCCTCATCGCAATCGATATCAAAGAAGACGAGCTTCTTGGCCTCATCGAACCGGGGCACCGGATTCGGGACAAAATTGATGTACCCAAGTCCGCCGTACGCCTTACGCAGCGCTTCGAGGCCCTTGCCGAAGGCGGTGTAGTTGAAGTAGTCCCCGTCCTTCAGGGCGAACTGCGCTCGCAGCGCCTTTGAGTTGGGCGCAGCCTTGTTGCCCGTGAAATTGATGCCGCCCAGCCGGTAGCGGGAACCCTCTTCGACCGGGATGAGAATGTCCACCCGCTTACCCGTGCTTGGGCGCAGGGTCAGCGGATTGATGCCGCCCTCGTTGCGCACGTTGGTCTGCGGTTCCAGCGTGGTGGCCTTGAAGTAACCGTGATTGCGATAGTCGATACGAACCCGATCAGCGTCCTCGTCCAGCTTGCTCGCGTCGTAGGTACGCGGAAACAAGTCCTCGAGAATGATCGAGTGCGGTACGCCCAAGGGCCCCAGGTTCTTCATCGCGTGGCGAAGCTCACGCGCATTCACATTGTCGTTGCCCTGGAAGGCAATCTTGCCCACCTTGACCGTGGGGCCTTCCTTGATGACGAAGGTGAGTGCCACGCGTGCGGGCGGCAGCGTCTTGATCTCGGTACGAATGTTGGCGAACTGATGGCCATGCTCGCCGAGCATCTCCTTCAGCACCACTTCAGCGCGCTTGATGCGCGTGGGATCGTACTGGCTCTCCACGGAAAGCCCGACCTTCTCCTTTTTGAAGCGATCCAGCGCATCGGAGACGGAAAACGAGCTTAGACCGCGGTAGTTGATCTCCCCGATGGTGGGCTTTTCGCGGACATACACCTCCAGCTGGATGCAGGTCGGCTCGTCGACGCGCTCGATGCGTACATCATCGAAGTAGCCGGTGTTCCAAAGCGAGTTGAAGTCGCGCTCCACAATGGCGGGATCGTAAGGATCACCAGGGCGCGAAAACAGACGTGCCAGCACAGACTCTTTAGGGATGCGGCGGTTGCCGATAACCACCACGGGGCACAATACCTGCGACGGTGCGGAGCCAGCGCCAAACTGCGGACGGGCCTGGACCTGGGCATCCAAAGAGGCTGCATGGAACACCCCCAGGGCTGTCGCCAACAACACGAAGGCGAGGCGGATACGGCTACGGCGCATGCGCAGCGGCTCGCCAAAAATTCCAGGAGCGCTTACGCTCACTCGCATTCCGGTAAAAATGACCACAACCTCACAGCTTGTTTCGTTCACCTGCCCCGTGCGACCGGAGGGATACCCGGATTATAGGCGACGGGGCGAGCCGGGGCGAACGGGCGGTTTCGTGATAGGACCCGCACCCGGGCAGAAGATTACCGCGGACGGTAGCGGGCCGCCAGCGCCTCGAGATCGGCACCGCGCAGAAACGACTTCAGCTGCTCAGCCAATTGGGGCGCGATGACGCTCGCCGGCGAGACCGCGTCCGGGCTTTCCACCTTCAGCAAAAGCGGAACGGGGCGGCTGCGGGCCGCCTGCGTCGGCAGCGTGCGATGTGGGTGGGCATAGATGAAGGTCACGCCGCCGGCACTCGCCGTGAACTGCCGGCAAGCGCCGTTGTCACACACCGTGGAGGCTTCAAGAGTCTGCGTTGTGCCGTTGTTGTACGTGGCGGCGACCAGGGCCACTTCACCACCTGCAGTGTGCGCGAGGATTTCACCATGTGAGGTGGGGTCCTCGCCCCGCGCCATGTGGCAGACCTCCGTGTCGTGGGCGTCCAGCTCCGGCGATACGCCGACGGCAATGTGCGGCAACGACGCATGGGTGGGATCCAACGGCGGGGCGTATTCGCCCCAGGTGTAGACGACCAGGCCATCGACCAGCGTGTCCCGATATGTGCCTACCAGGTGATAGCCGCCAAGCTCGGCAGGCATTGGGGGCAGTGATCCCAGCTGCGTGCCAGCCAGTGCCTGGGCGTGCAGTGCATCGAACCCAAACACCGCCGCCAAGGTCAGCAGAGCGCCGGCACGCAAACCCAAGGAAAGAGTTGGGCGCATGGATGCGAGAACGGGAGGCACGGGCATTGCCGTGAGGTCCCGCGATTTCGCTCCTGGGTCTCCGCGCAGACGGTCCGCCGCGGCAAAGAAAAGATAGAGCGCCAAGACGAACAGGCATCCGCCGATGAGGTAGTCAGCCCCCTTGGCGCGATCCTGCAGCCAGGGGTACGGCAGAGCGACCTTGTAGTACACGACCAAGAGGCAGAGCCGAACAAAGTTAAAGAGGTAGCCCAGCAAGACCGCACCCGCGACCACTGGAAGCGCGATGTACCAGCGGAAACGGTACAGGTAGGCGACCACCACCGCCGCCAGACCCAGCGTCACGGCGCCACGGATGCCGTTGCAACCCGGGGCGATGAACATCCCGAAGTCGGGCGTAAACATCAGCCGCAGATTGTCCGGAGTGAGCTTTTCCCCGAGCAGATGCGCGAAGCTGCGCGCCACCATCGCCGAAGCATGCTGTAACGGCAGGTCGACGCGACGGCTGAAGGTGTTCGGCACCGGCAGCACCGCACCCATAAACAAAACGGGAAACCAGGCCGCACGCAGCAGGCGCACGCCCCCAAACAGCAGAACCATGCCCAGCGCGTACAGGATGGTGACCAGGGGCAGAGGGGGTAGCTGCAGCAGCCAATCCTTGTGCACGGTGATGACCAGGGGGGTCTGATCGCGTACAAAGAGGACGCCGGCAAGGACAGCCAGCAGCACCAGCCCCCACCAGGAGCCTTGGGTCTCCCAGCCAAGGGCATGCCAGGCGCGCAGCACCAGAGCGAAGCAGATAAAAGGGATCAGCAGGCCGGCAGACTGGAGATCGTCCCCCCGCCAGTGGTTCAGCAGGTCGCGAACGGTCCCAGGAAACAGAAAGAGCGACGCGCCTGTGCACGCCGAAATGACGAACACCGTCACCAGGGTCGAAAGAAGAGCGGAAGTTAGGGAAGTTGAGGCCGGTTTGGCTAGCGCGACCGGCGCCGCAGAGGAGGGCCGAAGGGCATCCCCCATGGCGGGGGTACCGTTACCGGCTCTTACGCGCGCTGAGGTAGGCACGCAGGGAACGAAGGCCGTAGACACCGCCAGCGAGGCCAGCCAGCACCAGGGTTGGGTTTTCGGGTGAGTTCGTGCAACCCCCGAGCGCGAACGCTGGGGTCGCAACCATCGCCACGGTTGCCATCACAGCCAAGAGAGAGATCTTCTTCATCGCGAGAACCCTTTTCCGCCGCCATTGGACCGCGGCTGGACACCTACCCAAGATTCCAAACTTATGGCACTTCTGCCCATTTGGCCCTCGATAGCTATACGAAGACTATGGGTTTGAGTTGCAGGAGTCAAGGTGAAGGCCTGGTACTGCCCTGTTACTTTCATGCGTCTTTTGGGGGAGAATCCAGCGGTTCACTCCGCTGTTCCACTATCGCGATGTCGTCCTTGGATCTTCCGTCGCTTGCAGTGCTGGGTCTCAGCCGCGTCCCGTTTCGCCACGACTTGGGTTATCCCCGAAAAACCTCTGTCCGCCTTGTAGAATCTACACGGTCAGCAAGGAGACAAGAGCGATGGCAACGGCAATGGTGAATGTTGAAGGACTGAAGGGTGTGTATGAGGGTTTGCAGGCGCGCATGAACAAGGCCGTGGAGGATTTTCGCGCGCATCTGCTCAGCGTTCGCACAGGCCGTGCCTCGGTTCACATGCTCGACGGCATCTCGGTGGAGTATTACGGTACCGATACGGCCCTATCCCAGGTGGCCCAACTCTCCGCCCCCGAAGCGCAGACCATCGTGGTGCAGCCCTATGAGATTAACCTCGTTGGCGTTATTGAAAAGGCGATCCGCACCTCCGGTCAGGGCTTTAATCCCATGCATGACGGCAAGGTGATCCGTGTTCCCGTGCCCCCGATGAACGAGGAACGCCGCCGGGATGCGGTGAAGCGCCTTGCGGGCGCGCTTGAAGATCACAAGACCTCGCTGCGCAACATCCGCCGTGACGGCAATGAGCTGGTGAAAAAAGCCATGAAGGACAAGCTGATCTCCGCGGATGATGAGAAGCGAGCCAATGAGGAGATTCAGGCGTTGACCGATGCCCATACGAAGCGAATCGAGGAGCTCTTCAAGGCCAAGGAAAAGGAAGTGATGACGGTCTGAGGCGCGTCGCGCAAGAAGGTCGGGCCCGCTTCCAGCGAAGCGGGCCTTCACTACGTGGAACACCGTTGGTGGCACCGGTTCTCGGGTGACTGCACCTAGGGCGTGTTCGGCATGAACGCTCCTGCAGCATCGGCAGCATGGGTCACCGCTGGGCGTACCTGCGCCACCTCGTGCACCGGCGTGCGCGCGGCGGCGTAACGGCGGTACACGCTGATGTGGAAGCAGGACTGCTGAAACTCCTCTTCCACATCGATGGTGCCCGCCACGATCAAGGGCACGAGGTAAGCGCGCATCCAGGCGAGCTGTGCCGCGCTCATGCCGCGCTTGCCGAGGTCGATCGCCTGCCCGGTTAGGTGCGGCGATGCGCCTTCCCCGCCCGTCGCCGCCGCATTGCCGTTGATGCGCTGCAAACGCGCCTGGTACGCCACGGTTCGCACGGCGGAGTTGACCTGTAGCGGCTGGTGAAAGCGCTCATAGAAGTCATGGGCGATGTCAGTCGCGAACAGCACAGTCCAGGGCCGAGCGCAGCGCCGATTCGATGGCAGATCTTCATTGAGGCGCAAGCTGCCGCTCACCGGGAAGCTCACCAGGGCGTGCTCGGCGCGGAGACGATCCAGGTCGCCATCGTCCTGAATGCGCTCCAAACCTTCGTTATTGGCCATCGTGTTCTGGTGCACAAGCACCTCGCGCGAGCCCTTCAAAGGAGCCGGCATCACCAGCCGTCCCGTACGGTCATAGATCTCTGGCAGCACGGCCGGGCTGACGGCTCCTTCCGTAATCGCGGCCCGTTCTTCGAGGCTCGGTGCGGGCTGGAGGGTAGGAAGCATGGCGGTGGCCGCGAGCGGGTGGTCGCGCCGGCGGGTACCGCCCGGGCGAGTGCCGGGGTCAGCCGGGGCAAGGGCGATCTCGGCGCCAAAGCCCTGGACCACGTCCCGGCCCGGAAGCGGGGTTGTGGGCTGAAGGTGTGCGTTGTTCCCCGTCATCACCATAGCCGTTCCGATCTTGACCTGTGAGAAGGAGGCCGGGTCGGGGGTCACGTTTTCCGCCGCGTCGGGCTGCGAGACGCCCTCGGCAAAGGCGGAGGAGCGGCGATCCGTTGTAACCGAAGCAGCGGAGCTACTGCGGTAGGCGTAGCCGGAAGGACTTGCCGATGCGGCGGAAGAATGGTGCACGCGAGGAGAAGAGGAAGCCGCGAGCCAAGTGGAGGCGTGGCGTGATGCAGATTCGTGAGGCGGGGCGGCCCAGTGCAGCGCCGGCGAGTGCGCGCGCATGGCCAGGAAGCGGGCCCGCGACACCGGCCGTCCTCTGCTGTCGACCAGGATGGGGGCGTGGTCTTTACCGACTCTCCCATGAGTCGTAGGCGCGTCAGCCACTCGCCCAGAAAGTTGGGGATCGGGCGCGCCGGGGCGGCCCACCCGATGGCTGGTCCGATACATGGGCGTCGCGTCGTCGGCTGGCTCGGGCTGCGTCTTGTGACCGTGGTGGCCCTTGCCGCTCTTGTCCCTGGTCTTGTCGCTCTTGCTTGCGCCTTTGGTTGAGGAGCTGCCGCTAGGCGATCCGGACGCGGCGCGGGCACCCGCTTTGCGCTTTCTGCCATCACGGAGGCTTGGTGTTTCAGCGAGGCTGGAGGCCGGGATCGCTGCGACGGAGGCGCGATGAGTGTGCGTCCGCGTCGCCGCCATGCCCTCGCCGGTGGCCAGCGTCGCTGCAGCGGCGAGTGAAAGCGCCAATGCAGGGGCCATCAGCCACGGCAGGGTGTGTACAGCGCAAGAAAGCGGGCGCCGAAGATCAGTCATGTGCGTCAGTAAGAGGAGGCCGCGAGGCCGCCGGAGCCCTTTCAGACTAGCGAACCCCAAACCAGCCTGTAAGTGGCGCTTTGGGTTCACGCAGCGAACGAAGGGACCAGCAGCGGTAGGAGATCTGTGCCAAGCATGGACACTTATCCGCGGGGTAAAGCTGCATTGCACCGGTGCCGGTGCAGGTCGGCTAGCTAGGGTGCAGGCTGGATGCGATCCACGTTTTCAGCGCTCGGCTGGGGTCGCTGACATGAGCGCGCCTGCCCGCACCCACTGCTCCACTGCACCGATATCAGCGTCGGAGAGCTTGCTTTTAGGTGGCATCGGCATGGGATCGTTCGGCGGACCCTCGTGACGGATCAATTTCACCAGCAGGGACTGCTCGGGATGCCCAGGCACGATGACGGCACCGTCATGTCCGCCCCGCATCAGCGCCGCCTGCGTGTCCATTTGGAGGCCGCCCCGGTGGTTCAGCCCGGCGTGACAGCGGTAGCAGTTTGACTGGAAGATCGGCTGGACGCGGGCGGTGTACAGGTCTTGAACCGCCGCAGGGAACTGCCCAGGCGCTGCGACGCGATGCGTGGCAGAGACCGCGCGACCCAGCAGAAGTGCCGTCAGCCCTACGGCCAGCACAGCCCCTACTGTATGTGCATGCAGACGCATGGTGGGTCAGACTCCGTTCCAGATCCAATGTAGCGCACCGGATTTGATACGAAGAAAGTGGAGCAGCCTACCCGTCCAAGCTGCACGGGATGCTCCCGCAGGCGTCTCGACTTAGTAGGCCCGCTGGTACATGCGGCTCATCCGGTCATGCCAGCCCATGCGATCGTTGTCCATCCAGGCCCAGGCGAGGCCCAGGCCAAGTGGGCAAGCGGCAAGCAAAGTAGAGATGATGCGACGACGCATGGCGCGGCGGGTCGGATTGCCGTCCCCAAACGTGCACAGACTGATGCGCGCCCAGCGCATGCCCGGCGTGCCTTCCGAAAAAGAGAAGAACAGCACCTGGTAGAGCACACCAAAGAGGGCCAGCGAACCCATCGAAATGCCCCCCAGCAGGGGCAGGCTCAGCGTCCGGAGCCCCGGCCCGCAGATTTCCGCCACGCCGGCGACAGCCGCCAGCCAGGCGACACCGATCCAGCCAGCGTCCACCGCACCGGCCATTACTCGCCGCTCGACCGAGGCGGTTTGAGGAGGTAGCGTGATTTCGGTCTGGGCGTCGACCGGGGCCATCACCTCTTCCACTGTGGCGCTTTCGAGCAGCATGCCCTGCCACTCCGGAATGGCCTGTGGGTCGACAGCTTCGGTTTCAGGCATCGATTGCAGCGCGTCAACCTCAAAGATGCGCAGCTGCGGCTCGCCGGCCTCCTCGCGCAGCGGCCCCTCGGCCAACCGCGGACGAGCACGCCGGGGTGCCACGAGTTCGCGAGGAAATTCAATCAAGTTGCCCGGGATGGACTGCGGCTGAACGGGCGGGCCGGAGAACTCAGGCTCCCTGCGAAAGGCGATCTCCTCTTCTAGCCGGTACAGGTCATCCTCCATCTCCGGCGCGGCGAAGTGGACGGCGTGACTCACGGTGCTGGCACCCTGGCGGACGCTGAGATCCTGCAGGCGTGGCGAGGAGGCAGGCATGTCTTCGAAGAGTCGCACGGTAAGGCCCGCGGCCGAGATCTCGCGAACGGCGGGCTCCTGCCGGAGATGATCCGTACTCATAACCAACCGCGGCTCGGCCTCCGTAGCCGCGAAATGGGTGGGCTCCGCCATCAACTCCTTCGCTCCAAGAACGATGTCGGCCAGGGCGTGGGCGAGCTCGTCACGGGTCTCGGCGGCGGCACGGGCGAGGGCCTGCTCGCGAGGGCCGGGTTCGGGCCGGTTCAGGCTATCCAGCTCATCGAGCAGCTGCATCTGGGCTTCGGTGACGGCACGGGCGCTGCGAGCGGCCACGTCAGCCTCGGCCTGCGCCTGGGAGATGGCGCGCTCGGCCTCAGAGGCCAAGAATTCACGGTAGCTCTCGCGGCGCTCGTACCGTGCCTTGACGGTGTCGCGCACGGCGGAGGCGCCACGGCGCTGATCGTCACGCAAGGCCTGGCGGGCGGACTCACGCATCTGCCGGCTGCGGGATTCGAGCTCGGCTTCCTGCGCGGCGGCCGAGGCACGACGGTTGCGGTGCGCGGCTAAACGCTCGGCCACCGCCTGTTTGAGATTAGCCGGGCCTTCGGTACCGGTCGCCTGCCAAACGTTTGCCTCGACCTCTTCGATCTCCACGGCACTGCTCATACTCACGTGTTGCTCCTCTGCCCCGATGACACCGCAAACCCCTGACTAAACTTGTACCAGGGCCGGCTCGTCTAAGCTTGCATCTGTGGAAGGCTGCGCATCAGCACACTCGGGCAAGGGGGCTTCAGGCCCTTGTCGGCGGCGTTTCCGTTTTACGCGGCGACTCCTGTCGTTCATAAGTACCATCGCCGTCTGCTCTGGTCATCCACTTCCCTATGCACAGGCAGTAACGAAAAAGGCACTGGGGGCATACGGTCCCTACCAGAGCGCGACGTCATCCCCCGCAGCGCCAGCCCGGGCCCTGACGGTCGCGCCACCGGACCCAAAGGCGCAGGCACCCGCTGAAGAGCCGGACCTGAGCACGATCCCATTTGCGGTACCGCTGCCACCCGCCAATCCCGACCACATTGTGTGGGAGTGCGACACCGAGAGTCGGCATGGGGATCTGTTTCTGCTCTCCGGGGATGTGGAGATCACCTTCCGCAACCGTCGCATCCACGCCGACTCCGTGCAGCTGAACCAGGAGACCGGCGAAGTGGTTGCTCAAGGGCATCTGCGCGTTGCCGGCGGCGACAACGATGAGTACATTCAGGCCTCGCACGGTACCTTCAATCTGCGCACCGGCACAGGCCGCTTCTACGACGTTTCGGGTTCGGCTGGCTCCCGCGCTGTCGGATCGCCCGCCACGAGCGCGCCCGGAGTGCGGGGTCTGGAAAGCCCGAACCCGTTTCTGTTTAGCGGACGCATGCTGGATAAGACCGGGCCTGCGGACTACACCATCTACGACGGCACCGTCACCTCGTGCCTTCTGCCCCGCCCCGATTGGCTGTTCTCCTCGCACAAGCTGCAGTTGGAGGGGGGCAAAGCGCATGCCGTGAACTCCACTTTCCACCTCCTCGGCCTGCCGGTCTTCTTTTTGCCCTACGTCACCGCGCCGATGCAGCCGGACCAACGACAGTCGGGCATCCTGATCCCGGTACTGGGCGACTCCAGCACCAAAGGCATCACGGTAGGCGAGCAGGCCTACATTACGTTAGGACGCTCGGCCGACCTGACCGTGGGGCTGGTGTACTACTCCCTGCGCGGCTATGCGCAGTCCGGCACGTTTCGCTACCGGGGCCTGGGGGAGAACTTCATCACCGGGCATTTCTCCGCGCTGCAGGATCGCGGCTATACGGCCAACAACGGCGTGTACGTCAACCAGGGTGGCGAGGACCTGACCGCGGCCTTCCGACGCCAACTGAGCCCCAATGTCCGCGCTGTCGGCGATGGCGAATATCTCAGCTCCTATGTGTATCGCGAGGCATTTACCGACAACTTCAACCAGGCCATCAGCTCGGACATCACTTCGATCGGCTACGTAACGCGGCAGACAGACGGGTGGTCCCTGGACGGGCGTGTGGAGCGCTATCAGGGGCTGAAACAAGTGCCGCTGAACGGCTCTGCCGGGGCGCAGGTCCGCATTCTGCATGTGCCGTCGTTCGATCTGTACGGCACGGACCGCCGCATTCCGGGTACACCCCTTTTGTGGACACTGGATGCGTCGGTAGCGGGTCTGAAGCGCGTGCAGCCGGATTTCACGTCCGCCGGCATTACCGAGCGCGTTGACGTACGCCCGGAGCTGAGTCTGCCTGTGCACTTCGGGGGATGGAGCGTGCTGGGCAGCCTGGCCAGCCGGGAGACCTTCTACTCCCGCTCGCGCCTGGCTCCCTATAGCGCCGGTGCCAGCCCCGTCGAGTTGAGCCAGGCCCTGAACCGTGCCGATGTCGAGATGCAGGCCGAGGTGCGACCGCCCACCCTCGAACGCAGCTTCGCGGTACCCGAGAGACTGCAGAGGTTCTTCGGCACGGAGGTCCGCCACACCGTGGAGCCGGAGGTCACCTATCGCGACGTACGTGGGGTAGACAATTTTCTTGGTGTGCTGCGGTTCGATGAGGCCGACCTGGTCAGCGACACGAACCAGCTGGAATACGGCCTGACGCAGCACCTGTACTTCCGACCGCGCGTGCGAGCTGCCCCACACGCGCCGCCGGGCTGCCCCGCCGCGGGCGGCTCCGCAACGTTGGCGGCGACCGGCACAGGGAAGCCGCCAGAGGACAAGGAACCTCTGCCAGATACGGCGTCCCCCGGCGATCTTCCTTTCGAAGCGGCAGCGCAGGCGACCCAAGACGGGCAGGAGGCGCTACCGGATGCCTTAACCCCCACCGCCACCGACTCCACCGATGCGAACGGCATTGTGACCGCGGCGGCGAGCGTGCCGGACGTGCCGCTGCGCACGCGCAGCCGCCACGCTGCGCACTGCGCCCCTGCAGCCATCAGCGCGCAGGAGTCGCTGGTGAGTTGGAAGCTGGCACAGCGCTACTTCTTCGACCGCACCTTTGGCGGGGCGGTGCTGACCGGCCGTCGCGACATCTTCGAGTCCACGCTTTCGCTTTCGGGCATCGCCTTCCTGACCGAGCCGCGCAACATCTCGCCCCTAATCTCACGGCTGCGCGTCCGCACCTCCGGGCACACCGACGCCGAGTGGGACTTCGACTACGACACCGGCGCGACCAAGTTCACGTCGTCCAACGTCTATTTCGACGCCCATGAGGGGCCGGTGTTCGGCGGGGTCTCCTACGCTCGGTTGAATGCGCCGGGGCGGTTCGCCACGGAAGTCTTCGACAGCAGCTCGGCGGCTTCCCTGGTGACCTCGCCGTTGTCGAATTTCTCGCAGCTCCGATTTCTCATCGGTTACGGCGTGCCGTCCAAGCCCGGTCTGGCGATCGGCACCAACGTCGGCCTGGATCTGAACGGAGGCGCGGTGCAGTACGGTGAGCTGCAGACAAGCTACAACTGGAACTGCTGTGGGCTGGCCGTTGAGTACAGGAAATTCAATCTCGGCACCGTACGCAACGAGAATGCCTACCGCTTTAACTTCACGCTGGCCAACATCGGCAGCGCCGGCAACATCCGTCGAGCCGAACGTCTGTTTTAGGGGTGTCCCGCAACTCAATTCCTTGTCATCCCGTAACACGGTGGAGAGATCTGCTTTTCCCTCCTCTGCGATAATGAACCATTGTGTTCTCTGCCCGTTTGGCCTCGTTCACCCTTCTAGCGTCCGCATTGTTTCCTTTTGGCTGCCGCGCGCAGCAACCTGTTCCCAGCCTCGCCGGTAGCACAGCGAATGCAGCAAGTGCAGGCAGCACGGTCACACTGCCCGGCACACCTTTATCCCCGGAGTTGGCACGGCGGGTCGAGGTGACGCTGCGGCAGAAGGCTGCTCTTCCGCCCGAGTCGACGGTGAACGTCGGGGGGCGCGTCCCGTCTGAGTTCCCGGGTTACGACACGGTACCCGTGACGGTGAGCAGCCAGGGGCGAACCTCGCGCCCCATCACCTTTCTGCTATCGCGCGATGGCAAAACACTGGCCCAAATCACCAAATTCGACCTCTCCGCCGACCCGAAGACGCTCGTGTCCTCAGCCGATCGCCCCAGCCGCGGCGGCCCGGCGACCGCGCCCGTCCAGATCGTCAATTTCGATGACCTGGAGTGCCCCTTTTGCGCCCGTCTGCACCAAGCCATCTTCCCCGTCCTGACGGAGCGTTACGGCGACAAGGTACGCATTGTCTACAAGGACTTCCCCATCGAACAGCACCCCTGGGCCTTGCGCGCGGCCGTCGATACCAACTGCCTCGCCGCGCAATCCGCGCCCGGCTACTGGGCCGAGGTGGACTACATTCACGCGCACGGTAGCGACATGGGCGGCGACCCTAAGGACCCGAAGGCCGACAAGACCCTCGCCCGTGCGCAGGACCAGCTGGATGCGCTGACCCGCGAACAGGGCACCTTGCGCAAGGTTGATATGGGACAGCTGAACGCCTGTCTGACCAAGCAGGATGCCACGGCCGTGAACGCGTCGCGGCAGCTGGGCGAGGCACTCGGCGTCGACTCTACACCGACGTTCTACATCAACGGCGACAAGTTCGACGGGGCCGTCTCGCTGGAGTTTCTGTTCGCGCAGATCGACGGTGCGCTGCGTGTCGCGGGCGTGCAACCGCCGCCACCGTACGTTGCGCCGAAGGTGGCCGTCACGCCCGCGCAGCCCGCGGCAACGCCGGTGACGAAGTAGCTCTCAACGCGCTGGAGCTCCGCGGCCAAGTTGCCCCGCGCTTCGAGGCTTTAAACTGGCGCCATGGAAGTCCATCCACCGCACGAACCAGTGCACAGCTGGCGCGATGCCCTGGTGCATCTGGGGATCGTCACCGTTGGGCTCTTCATCGCGCTCAGCCTTGAGGCAATCGTTGACTATGTACACCATCGTGAGCTGGTGCATGCAGCACGAGAGAACATACGGGTGGAGATGGATGCGAATCGCAAGTCCACGCAGTTCGACCTGGCCCAGGTTGACCCCAATACGCAGCGAATCCAAAACAACATCGCAGCGCTACAGAAGATCGAAGCAGATCCGAAGCTGCAACCACCGATGGCGTATGACGTCAGATTCTCGCCCCTACGCAGCACCGCATGGAACAGTGCCCGGGATACAGGTGCACTCTCGTACATGCCGTATGCAGAGGTTGAGGAAGATGCCGAGCTTTATGCTCTCCAGGATCGCGTCAATGATGACCTCACCACGATCTACAAGAGGGAATCCGAGTCTTTGGGCCCCGTGATCTCCGCCTCCGACTACCGCACCGTTCCCACTGCTGACCTGCAGTTTGCCGTCCGCGAAAACGGGATCGCGTTGGTCGATTTGTACAATCTCAAGCAGCTGCTCGGGGGTCTCGACGAGTACTACGGCAAGACGCTAAACACTCGATAGAGAAGCGGAGGTGCGGCTACATGCTTGAAGTACATCCGCCTGAACACGCCGCCCATACCTGGCGTGACTTCTTCGTCCACATCGCGACTATCGTTGTGGGTCTGCTGATCGCGATTGGCCTCGAACAAAGTGTGGAGTGGGTCCATCATAAGCACCTCGTGCATCAGGCCCATGGCAATCTCGAAGTCGAGGCCAGGTTCAACCAAAGGAAGTTTCAAGAGAACGAGGCGGGACTGGCCACCACGCAGCGAGCACTCTTGTTCGACATGGGGACGCTGCGCAACCTTCGCAAGCACCCCGAGGCCGCGCAGCAGGCTCGCCTCACGGCGCAGTGGTCCTGGAACTCCTTCGAGAGTTCTGCCTACGATACGGCGCACGACACCGGTGCGCTCAGCTATATGCCTTATCAGGAGTTACAGGATATCGACAGCGTGTACCGGCAACAGGGCTATGTACACCAGGCAATGATTGACTACATAAGCTCCATGTACCGCATCCGGCGAATGCTCGCGGGCAATCGTTCCCTCAGCGACCTCACGCCGGCTGAGGTCGACGGTGTTCTTGACGACTACAGCGCGGCGCTGATGCATGTGGACCTGCTGCGCGACCTTATGCGTCCTCTAGGCGAGGAATACAAGCAAATAGCCATGGAAAAGTAGGTTTCCGCACGAGCGGGTTGCCTTTGCCAGGAGCTTTGAAAGAGCTTGCCGCTGTGTCGTGGGTGCGCCTGGCGGATACACTTATCCAGTGCGCCCAGGGCGCCCCGGAGCTTTTCTTTTGAAGATCGTAATTGCTGAAAAGGTGTCACCTGCCACGCTTGCCATCCTGCAAGGCGAGCCGGGCTGGGATGTGGTTACTGCCGACAGCATCCCCGCGGGTGGCCTGCCTGCCGCACTCGCCGAGGCCGATGCGCTCATCGTGCGTTCCGCCGTGCAGGCCGATGCGGCGCTGCTGGAGCACGCACCCAAGCTGCGGCTGATCGGCCGCGCGGGCGTCGGGGTGGACAACATCGATACCGCTGCCGCGACCAAGCGCGGCATTGTCGTCATGAACACGCCCGGCGCGAATGCCGTCGCAGTGGCGGAGCTTACGCTGGGGCTGATGATCGCCATGGCACGCTCGATCCCCCGCGCGAACGCCGGCATGCACGACGGCAAGTGGGACAAGAAGTCGCTTCAAGGCACAGAGCTTCGCGGCAAGACACTGGGCATCGTGGGCCTGGGCCGCATCGGGCTCGAGGTAGCGCGGCGAGCCAAAGCCTTTGGGATGACTTTGCTCGGCTACGACCCCTTTGTGGCGCCCGTAATTGCTCGCGAAAACGGTGTGACACTTGTGCCCATCGATGAAATCTTCGAGGAGAGCGACTACCTTTCGCTGCATGTCGGGCTGACGCCGCAGACCGAAGGCCTGATCAACAAAATGTCGCTCGCCATTATGAAGCAAGGCGTGCGGATCGTGAACTGTGCGCGGGGCGAACTCATCGTCGATGAGGCGCTCGTTGATGCTTTGCAGTCGGGGCATGTTGCCGGCGCAGCCCTCGATGTCTTCCGGCAGGAGCCGTTGAAGGATTCACCCTACTTCGCCATTCCAAGCGTTCTGCTGAGTCCGCATGTCGCCGGTTCCACCGACGAGGCGCAGGAGGCGATCGGCATCCAGCTGGCCAACCAGGTGCGCGACTACCTGAAGCTCGGCGTAGTGCAGAACGCCGTCAACGTCGCATCCCTCAGCGAGGAGGAATACACGGAGGTCTCGCCCTACATCGAGATGGCGGCGCGCCTGGGGCAGTTTCTTGCCCACGCGATGGGGACGGAAGGTCTCGGCAATGTGGAGAGCCTTACCTTCAATCTCAACGGTCGTCTCGCGGAGATGAAGACTGACCTGATCCGCAACGCCGCCATCGCCGGCCTGCTGCAGGCCTCAGAGGGGGTGAACCGCATCAACGCCGCGGGCGTGGCCACGGAGCGCGGCATTCGGCTGGTAGAAAACAAGCGCGAGCACGTCCCCGGCGGGACGGGCGCCACGATGCGCATCATCGCGCACACCGCGGCCGGCGACTCCGCCGTGACAGGTACGGTGCTGCATGGCACCTCGCCGCGGCTGATGCGTTACGACGGCATCGACGTTGAAGCCGAGCTCGCGGGAACGCTGATCGTGGTACGTAACCGTGATGTGCCGGGTGTGATCGGCCATGTGGGCACCATCCTGGGTGAAGCCGGGCTGAACATCGCCAACTTCGCCCTTGGCCGCAAGCCGGCCCAGGGCGGCAAGCCCGGCATGCAGGCAGTTGCGGTGATTCAGGTCGATGGTGGTTCGCCAGGAGCGTTGGCCGAGGCCTTGCAGCAGCTGCGCGCGGTCGAGGCCGTCAGCAGTGTGCGGGTAGTGGAGCTTGGCGAGCTCTAAGGTTCCGTAACGTTAGAAAGAGCCCCTGGAGACCGGGGCTCTTTCGCGCCCAAGGATAACTTCGGCACTTCGGTGAAAGGTCACGGAGTTCGCGTCGCTGAAGCCGAGCCGGTAGGCTGGCATTGCAGGGCACCAGTGCAATGTTCTGCTTTTGCCCGGTGACATTTCACTCGGGCGCGCATCCCACTCTCGTGCCTGCGCAAGCCAACCTCACCGAGATCGACGGCGCCAAGGTCTTTTCGAAGATCAGTTGGCGGCTAATCCCGTACATCTTCGTTCTGTACATTCTTGCCTACCTCGACCGGGTCAACGTCGGCTTCGCGGCGCTGGAGATGAAGCGCGATCTGCACCTGAGCGCAACCGTTTATGGGCTGGGAGCGGGCCTGTTTTTCCTGGGCTCTGCCTCGTTTGATCTGCCCAGTAATCTGGCGCTGACCAAGTTCGGCCCGCGGCACTGGATTGCCCGCATCATGATCTCCTGGGGCGTCGTCGCATCGGCGATGACGTTTATCCGCGGCGCGCACAGCTTTGAGGCCATGCGTTTTCTGCTGGGGGTCACCGAAGCCGGCTTTTTTCCCGGCATGATCCTCTACCTCACCTACTGGTTCCCGTCGCGGGAACGCGCGCGCGCTGTCGCCACTTTCATGACGGCGACCTCGATCGCCGGGGTCATTGGCGCGCCGGTCGCGGGCGCCTTGCTCAAACTGGAAGGCAAAGCCGGCCTGCATGGTTGGCAATGGCTGTTTCTGGTGGAAGGGATCCCGACCTTTCTGATGGGCTTCTCCGTGCTGTGGGTGTTGAAAGACAAGCCTGACGATGCCAATTGGCTTACAGAGGATGAGAAGAAGTGGCTTGATGCGGAGCTAGACCGCGACCGGAAGGCCGGTGGCGCCACCGAGCGACACTCGTTGGGTGACGCGTTCCGCACACCGATGGTGTGGGTGCTCGCGGGCATCTTCTTTTTGGAGCAGATAGGCGTCTACACCGTGAATCTTTGGATGCCGTTGATCCTGAATACTTTTCTTCATGGGGCTGGGGGAGCGAGCGGGGGTGAGCTGTCAGCACAGTCTGCCAGCCTGATTGCGCGCTATGCGACGTTGCCCTACGTGGCGGCAGCGATCTTCACGGTGGTGGTGGGTTGGTCGAGCGATCGCACCGGCGAACGGCGCTGGCACATTGCGGGCTGTATGCTCCTGGCCGCCGTAGGCTTTACGTGGGCCGGCCTGACGCATAGCTTCCCCTTCGCCCTGTGCGCCATGACTCTCGCAGCAATGGGCTTCTGGAGTATGGTGGGCCCGTTCTGGGCGTTACCGACCCGGGTGCTTGGCGGACAGGCAGCCGCCGGTGGGGTCGCGATTATCACCATGGTAGGTGGCGTGGGCGGTTTTCTGGGGCCATTCCTCACGGGCCGGCTGCGCGACCTGACCCATGGTTTCAGTGGCGGGCTCTACACGATAGCGGGTTTATCGGTGCTGGGAGCCACTCTCTGTTTCGCCCTGAAAGCGACGCCCGCAGGGGCCGTCGAGGCCCCTTGACCGGAGACGCGCAGGGTGGGATGGATGGCCCGTCCTGTAAACTGTTCCTTATACGCGTTGCGCCCTCCCCGCAGCCAAGGACCCCCGCTGATGCGCAAGACCCATCTTCTTTCCACAATCTTGCTGGGCGTTTCGCTGTGTTTCCTCGCCGGCTGTCACAAGGGAGCCAGCGTTGGCGTTGTGGCTCGCGTGAACGGCAAGCCGATCGCGCAAAACGATTTGGACAAGGTGTACACCGCGCAGTTGCAAAGCAACGGTCAGGCGCAGCCCTCCGCTGAACAATCCAACTCGCTCAAGCTGAATATTTTGCACGAGCTGATTGTTGAAGAGATCGTTGAGCAACGCGCGGCCAAACTCGGCCTTACTGCCACCGATGCCGAGGTGGACGCCAAGCTGCAGGAGATGAAGGCCCCCTACACCGAAGATCAGTTCAACGCACGCCTGAAAGCCTCCAATCACACGCTCGAAGATGTACGCCACGATCTGCGGCGCTCATTGACCATCGACAAGCTCCTGAACAAAGAGATCAACTCCAAGATCACCGTGACCGACAACGATGTGAACGGGTATTACAACGCGCACAAGGTTGAGTTCAATCTGATTGAGACGCAGTATCACCTCGCCCAGATCATCGTGACTACGACGCCGGACGCAAACGCTGGAAACCTGCAAAACTCAAAGGCCACCTCCCCGGCAGAGGCGGAGAAGAAGATTCAGGCATTGAAGAATCGGCTGGATGCGGGGGAGGACTTCGGCACCATCGCCATGAACCTCTCCGAGAATCCGCAAACCTCGTCCAATGGCGGCGATATGGGTTCACTGCCTGAGTCGCAGCTGAAGAGTACGCCTGCTCTCTTCGCAGCCATTAGCAAGCTCAAGGCTGGACAAGACACGGATATCATCCCCTTTCCCGACCCTAAGGATCCGAAAAAGATCAGCGGCTTCGCCATTTTCCGGTTACTGGAGAAAGCCCAGGCGGGCCAGCGCGAGCTGAACGATCCGCGCGTGCAGCAAGCCATCCGCCAACAGATCCACGACAGCCGGTCGCAGCTGCTCAAGAGTGCCTATTTTGAGATGCTGCGGGACGAGTCGAAGGTAGAAAACTACCTCGCCGAACAGATTTTCAAGGACTCGGCTAAGTGAAGTTTTGTGTTTGCGGGTCCCTTCTTTTCGGATTTTGCCTCCTGCTGGCGGGCTGTCATCCTGTTGCACCGCCCACCCCCATTGCGCAACTGACGCAGCAACAGACACTCGGCTACATGATTTTTCAGACGCACTGCGCGACGTGCCACTATGAGCGGGTGAATGAGCCCAAGAGTGGCCCGGCGCTGGTTGGGCTTTTCAAGAAGCCGTATCTCCCTTCAGGCGCTCCGGCGAATGACGAACGTGTGAGCGCCACCATCCTGCACGGCCGCAATCTAATGCCTGCACAGCACCTCGACTCAGACGAGCTAACGGCCTTGCTCGCGTATCTGCACACGGTCTAGACGCCATGCCCGATAAACCTTCCCCCGCCAGTCGCTTCATTGACCCGAGCACCGAGCCTGCGGCCGACCTCGATTTCCAGGCTCGACGCCTGCCCGGCACACCGGCGGGCGAGGCCCAGGGCATGCTGCCCGGCATGGCCATGATTGGGCTGTACCTGCTGCTCTTTTCCATGCTGAATGTGTTTGCGGCCGCCCGCGGCAGCTTCGGCGCGGGGGCGGCCAAGTACTCCATTCTGGGCGTCTGTACGCTGATGGTGGTCGGCATCTTCGGCCTCCTGCGGCTGCGCCGCTGGGGCTGGGCCGTGGTGAATGCGGGCTGCGTCCTGATGGCGGCAGGGTACTTCTACGGTTTCCATCGCGCGCATCGGCCGCCGTACATCGTGCAGGGGCTGTTCGCATTGGTGTTTTTCTTCTACCTGAGCCGACCAGAGGTGCGCGAGCGCCTGCGCTAACTGTGGGCGAACGCCAAAGAAGCTCGGAAGTACAATAAGGCAGTCGATGGCACCTCCCTTCCAAGCCGAAACCCTCATCCAGATCGATCTTCAGCCGCGCAAGCCGGTCGCCAAGCCCGCGTGGCTGAAGGCGCGCGCGCCCGTGGGTGAGACGTTCCACGCCCTGAAGAAACTGGCACGCGACCTGAACCTGCACACCGTCTGTGAGAGCGCGCACTGCCCCAACATCGGCGAGTGCTGGAACCAGAAAACCGCTACTTTCATGATGCTTGGAAACCTGTGCACGCGACGCTGCGGTTTCTGCGCGGTGCCAAAGGGACGTCCAGAGCCGATCGATGATACCGAGCCCGCGCGTGTCGCCTATGCCGTGGCTTCGCTGGGCCTGAAGCATGCCGTGATCACCAGCGTGAATCGCGACGATGACAACCTTGGCGCGGCGCGGGCGTTTGTGAGCGTGATCCGGGAGATCCGGCGACAGGCGCCCGGCTGCCAGGTCGAGGTGCTAACTCCTGACTTTCAAGGCGTAGACGAAGCCCGGGCCATGGTGGTCGCGGCCCGGCCGGAGATCCTAAATCACAACATCGAGACCGTGCCCCGGCTCTACCGCGTCGCGAAATCGGGCGGACGATACGAGAAATCTCTACGTTTTCTTGAGGCCGCAAAGCACGAATCGGCACTTCACCCAGACGGACCGATCGTCACAAAAACAGGCATCATCGTCGGCATGGGCGAAGAAATGCATGAACTGCTCGGCGTCTTCCGCGATCTCGCCGATCGGCGCGTCGACATCCTGACCGTGGGCCAATACCTGCGGCCCTCCCGAGATCATCTACCGATGGCCCGCTTCTACACACCGGAGGAGTTTGCCTTTCTGAAGCATGAGGCGCTCCAGATGGGCTTCCGGCACGTGGAGTCCGGCCCCCTGGTGCGCTCGAGCTACCATGCGCACGAACAGGCGCAATCGACGGGCCTGGCGTAACGTTACCGCCGCGCAATTTGGGAATTGACATGGCGGGTGGCGATGTCAGACTCCTGGAGGGTACGCGGGGTGAATGCCGGCTTAGTATGTAGTAGCGTCCCTGAACGGCTGGTACCGCTCAGAGGCCCTATGGTTAGAAGTGCACCGGATTTAGGAGCACCTCAATGACTTTCGCTAAGAGGATGAAGAGAATCTCTCTAGGAACCTGTAGTGAAAATTGCCATAACGAACCCGAAAGGGTCGCACAGGCCTCACCTCCTTTACGTCGAGATCACCTCGGGGCGGCAACCCCGAGGTGTTCGCTTTAGGCGAAACTTGTTCCCTGCGGTAGGCCCTGGGCAAGCCAGCTCTTCGTAAAGGCGTCTTGAAAGTTTCATGGGAAGCTTAGGTATGACGATTCCGCAAAAGACGCAGCCCCTATCCGCCGATCCTGACGAACCCCGCGGCGAACGGCTGCAGAAAATTCTTGCGCAGGCCGGCATTGCCAGCCGCCGGGCCGCGGAGACGATCATCGCCGAAGGCCGCGTGCAGGTGAATGGCACGGTGATCACGGAGCTGGGTACGCGCGCCGATCCGCACCGCGATCACATCCGCGTCGATGGCAAGCTGCTGAGCGGCCCCGAGCCACAGCGGTATTACATGCTGAACAAACCGCGCGGCTACGTGACGACGCTGGATGACCCCGAAGGCCGGCCGAACGTTTCGCAGCTGCTCGGGCAGGAGTCGCAGAAAAAGGTCACAGGTGAGCACAAGCGTCTGCCGCGGCTTTACCCGGTTGGGCGGCTTGATTACCTCAGCGAGGGCCTGTTGCTGATGACCAACGATGGCGAGCTGGCCAACCGGCTCTCCAAGGCCAGTGCGGGCGTGGAGAAGACCTACCTGGTCAAGATCTCAGGCAAACCCACCGATGAGGCCCTAGGGCAGCTTCGCCAGGGCGTGATGATCGATCGCGGACGGCTGAACGAGGTGAAGTCCGGGCGTCGGGATCGGGTACTCACGCAACCCGCGAAGGTCGAGCAGGCGCGCGGGGGGGAGAACCCGTGGTTCGAGGTCACGCTCACCGAGGGCCGCAACCGCCAGCTGCGCAAAATGTTCGAGGAGGTCGGCCACCATGTCGAAAAAATCCGACGCATCGCGTATGGCGCGTTGACGCTGGAT
This sequence comes from uncultured Acidobacteriaceae bacterium, assembly GCA_964242225.1. Lineage (GTDB taxonomy): Bacteria > Acidobacteriota > Terriglobia > Terriglobales > Acidobacteriaceae > Granulicella. The sequence goes on along the minus strand of CAXTAE010000001.1, from coordinate 343,690 downwards.
GTACCGCCCGGGGCGTTTCGCGAGCTCACCACCGGTGAGGTGCAAGCCCTGAATCGGGCAGCGGCCGGAAAGAAGGTGGAACGCAAGCGGGAGCGCCCCGAAGCTGCGCAGCTGAAAAAGCCTGTCCCCCCGCGCAAGCGTGTGAACTCCTCCCCGCGGGCAACCCGGCCCCGCGCCTGACCCATTCGTGTCACGTCGATAGCACAACATTTTCGGCGCAGATGCATTCATACGTACTGAGAGGTGTTTGCAATGCACGTTCGCTCGCTACGTAATGCTGTACTCGCCGTGGCTGCTGTCGCTGGCCTAGGCTTCTCTGCCTGTGTCCCCGCCAGCGCTCAGGTGTCCTTTGGCGTCAACATCGGTGGTCCAGCCCCCGTTTGCCCTTACGGTTACTACGGGTACGCGCCCTATAACTGCGCACCGTATGGCTACTACGGCCCCCAGTGGTTCAATGGCGGCCTCTTTGTAGGTGCCGGCCCCTGGTACCGCGGTCACGGCGGTTTTTACGGGCCGGTGAACCACGACCTCGATCCACGCTACGGGTACCACGGCGCCTACCCCGGTCACGGCAACTACCGTGAGCCCTCCGACCACTTTCAGAACTTCCATGGCAACGACTTCCATGGAGTGAATGGTGAAGGTCGTCACGAAGGGTTTCATGGTGGCTATGAAGCCCAGCATGGCGGCGGCGGCCACCGCTAGACTGCTGTGATTGAAGGAAGGACCCCGCTGAGGCGGGGTCTTTTTCGTGCTCCTGTACGGAGGAGGAGCTTCTGCAGCTTTCGGGAGGGCCCCACTGCTAAACTGATGGCTGGGAGTCTGCCGCAAACCAGCCGGCCCTGCCCCACTTGCCGCCGGATGCCTCCCCAGACCCCTCCCTTCGACATACCCGCCCAGGCCATCACATCCGTTCCCCCTGTGATGGAACCGTTTTTCGATGGGGCGCTCGCTCCCGTGTCCCCAGGGGTCACGCCGACCTCCCCACACCCAGATCCGGAGCAGAGCGTGCGAGAGACGGCGCAGGAGGGGCTGGCGCGACGACTGGCACGCGTGCTTGGCGTAGACCGCGCCATCGCCTTCACCGTGCTGGCGCGTGGGTGGTCGTCGCTGGCAGGCATTGGCACGCTGACCCTCATCGCCCGCTTTCTCTCCCCGGCCGAACAGGGCTTCTACTACACCTTCTACTCGCTCGTAGCGCTGCAGATTGTCTTCGAGCTCGGCTTTTCGGTGGTGATTCTGCAGACGGCGTCGCACGAGGCGGCACACCTCCATATTTCGCCTGAAGGCACGATCACGGGGCCCGAAGAGCCGCACTGCCGACTCGCCAGCGTGCTGCAGAAGTCTGTGCGCTGGTACACGGTCGCGGCGATTTTGATGGCCGTAACCCTTGTTCCCGTGGGCCTCGCTTTCTTCCGGCATGCGGCGACGCGTCCTGGCGGAAATTCTGTGCATTTTGCCTGGCCGTGGTTGCTGGTCGTAGTGGCATCGAGTTGCACCTTTCAGGTGGACCCACTGTTCTCCTTTTTGGAGGGCTGCGGCTATGTGCCGGAGGTCGCCCGCACACGGCTGCGGCAATCGCTGCTGGGCACAGGGCTTGGCTGGGGCGCGTTCCTGCTGCACCACGGCCTATTTGCGCCCGGCTGCATGATCCTCGGCCAGGCTCTCGCGGGCGGCTGGTTTGCCTTGAGCAAACGAGGGCTTCTGCTGCCTCTGTTACGGCACAAGACCTCGCACTTCCGCATCGACTGGCGTGCTGAGATCTGGCCGTTTCAGTGGCGTATTGCGGTCTCGTGGCTCGCCGGCTACATCACCTCGCAGCTTTTCAACCCCATTCTTATGAATTTTCGCGGCCCCGTCGAAGCCGGACGTATGGGCATGAGTCTGAATGTGTGTGCCACCCTGAGCTCGATGGCAATCGCCTGGATGAACACGAAGGCCGCCCCATTTGGGCGCATGATCGCGCGCAAGCAGTACGACGCGTTGGACCGCACCTTTCGCCGCGCCTTGTGGCAATCCACGCTGGCAGCGGTGCTGGCCTGCGGAGCCGTTTGGAGTGTCCTCACGTGGCTCGGAGCGCAGGCGATCCGCGTGCATGGCGTTCTGCTGGCCAGCCGCTTGCTGGCGCCGTTGCCCCTGGCGCTGCTGTTCTTCGGCACAGTGGGCAACATCGTGGTCTTCGCCGAGGCCCTTTACCTGCGCGCGCACAAGCAGGAGAAGTTCATGATCAATTCGATCCTTGGGGCGGTTTATATCGCGCCACTCGCGTACTTCCTCGGACGTTGGCAGAGCCCATACGGCGGTGCCTGGGGTATCGCCGCGGCGTACGCACTCGGTACGTTGGTGATTGGGCTCGGGTATGGCACGTATACCTTTCTGCGTTGGCGAAGGATCTGGCATGCCGCCTGAGCAACATGCCGGCGGGCCGACTCCGCGTACGCTGCTTACCATCGCCATCCCCACCTTCAATCGTGCCGCGCAACTAAGCGATTTGCTGGCCGTTCTGGAACCGCAGCTCGCTGGCATATCGCAGGTAGAGGTTTTTGTCTCCGACAACGCCAGCCTCGATGACACGGCCGAGGTGATCCGCTGCGCCCAGGCGCGCTTTGCAGCCGCCGGTGCGCGCCTGCGCACCCACCGACACAGCAGCAACCTCGGGTCTGACGCGAACTTTGCCTTCTGCTTTCGACAGGCGGCCGGCACCTTTTTCTGGATGTGCGGCGATGATGATCTCATCGTGCCCGGTGCGGTTGCCGAGGTGCTCAGCCTGCTGCAAACACCGGGAGGTCTGCCGGCGGAGATCGATCTGCTCTACGCGACCAGCTACGGTTACCGTTCCGACTTCGTCGCGGAGCGTGGCGCGGATCCGCTGGGACGACGCGTACACACCATCCGCGATGCCCACACCTTTGCACTCGTGGTGAACATCATGTTCACGTTCATCAGCGGCATGGTGGTGAACAAGGCTCGGCTGGAGACGTTGCCGCACCAGGCTCCCGAAGACTTCATCGGCACGAACCTCGTGCAGCTCTCCTGGAATCTTCCGTTGTTGCTCGCGCACCGCTGCTCGGCGGTGTTGTGGACGAGACCGGTCGCGGCGCGGGTGGGCAACGCGCACGGCTATTCCCTGGGTCGCGTCTTTGGGCGGCAGCTGGCGCAGGTGGTGGGACAGCTGTTGCCGGATCGTCCGGATCTTTCAGGCCCGATCCTGAATGTGGCGCTGCGGCGCTGGTTTCCGTCTGTTCTTTTAGAGTTCCGCGGCCATGCCGGTGACCGGCTGCGGCTCCGCGAGGCGCATGGTGAGCTGCGCCAAGCTTTTGGCGGCAACTTCCGCTATTGGCTGTTCACGTACCCGGCGCTCGAGTGGCCCCTGGCCGCGGCACGCTGGTATACGCGTGGCACGGCGGCACTCAGCAAGGTGATCTACGTGGCGCAGATGCCAGGTTTCTGGCGGAAAAACACCTGACGGGCGAACAGGTTGCGAGGAAAGGCGTAAACTGCCGTTGTCTTTGCGATTCCCGCCCCTTGAGCATCGCCGGCGTTTGCCGTTTGACCGCAGGTGACTCGCATTCGCACCCTTACTGCACTCGCATTGTCAGAGGCCTTCATGACTCCTTTCTCCCGCCGCAACTTCCTCAAGACCGGATTAGCCACTGGAGCCCTGGCTGGCGCCGGCTCTTTTCCTCTGCTGGCCGAAGGCGCCAAGGCCACGGACTGGGTGAAACTGGGTAAATCCGACACGAGGGTGACACGGCTGGCCTTCGGCACCGGCAGCTTCAATGGGCGGGTGCAGCGCGATCTTGGCCAAGAGGGCTTTACCTCTCTGGTGCGCTACGCCTATGACCAGGGCATCCGCTTTTTTGAGACCGCCGACTCCTACACCGGCATGCACGAGATGCTGGGCATCGCACTCAAGGGAATTCCGCGCGACAGCTACCGGCTAATGTCGAAGATTACGACGGAAGAGACAATCGATCCGCACGTGAAGTTTGACCAACTGCGCAAGCAGGCCAACACCGATTACTTCGACATCATGCTGCTGCACTGGCAGCACGATGGGGAGTGGCCTACGGAGACGCTTCGCTGGCAGGACGGCATCGCCGAGGCGCAGCAGAAGAAAGTCATCGTGACTCGTGGCGCTTCGGTGCATGGTCTTCCTGCCCTGCGGCAGGTGCCATCCGAGAAATGGCTTGAGGTAGCGATGATTCGCGTGAACCACAAGGGCGTGCGCATGGATGCCGAGGAGCATGATGCCGATGTTCTGGGCAACGTGCCTGAAGTGGTCACCCATGTTCGCCAGGCACGCGCCGCCGGCCAGGGCATCATCAGCATGAAGCTGATCGGTGAGGGCGTCTTCAACCACGAAGACCGGCAGAAGGCGATGCGCTTTGCCTTCAAGAACGCCGGGGTCGACACCGTGACTGTGGGCTACAAGAATCGGCAGGAGGTTGACGAAGCGATCACCAACCTCAACATGGCGCTCGCGTAGTACGTTACACGAATGCAAAGGCCTGAGCCGCACCATCGGCTCAGGCCTTTCTTTCTGCGAGCCAGACCGCAACACAAGCACAAAAGAAAAATCTCCGAGCGCAAAAGCCTTCCGCCCGTCTGTCCAGATAGAGGGGCATGGGACGTGCTCGAGGGGTACAGCTTGGCGTGGTCACCACCGGAGGACGTGCGGTCGGAGGTGGATCTCGCGGCGCTGGTGGAGACCTATTCCACGCTGCTTTTCCGAGTCGCGCATTCCGTGTTGCGCAGCCGCGCGGAGGCAGAAGACGTGGTGCAGGACACGTTTATTCGCGTGCTGGAACATCGGCGCACGCTGCCTACGGTGCGAGACATGCGGGTGTGGCTGGTGCGTATCGCCTGGAATCTTGCGCTTGATCGCAAACGGCGCATCCAGCCGGAACAGATAGACGAAGTTTTCGCCAGGGGTCTCGTCGCGAAGGGGACGGCTGCTGATCAGGCCCTGGACGAGGCCGAATGTCTGCGTTCCGTGCTGATAGAGGTGGAACGTCTACCCAAGGCAGAGCGGCATGTCCTGCTGCTGGCAGCGGTCGACGAGATGAGCACGGTGGAGATCGCAGCTGTGCTCGGCAAGAGCGAGTCAGCGGTTCGTGCGCTGTTGTTCCGAGCTAGAACGAGGCTGCGGGAACGCGTGGCGCAACGAAAGGAGAGTAGGCGATGAGTGACCCAGAGGAGTCGATTAAACGCGTTCTGAACGGCTTGAGTCACATCGATCCAGAACCCGACTTGCAGCAACGCGTGTTGCGCAATCTGGCGGAGACCTCTGGCAAGCGAGCATCGGCGTCGTTCACTCTCGACCTGCCGTTCGGCCGACGTACGACTGAACGGAAAAGGGTTTTCGCCGTGACGGCCGCGGTGATGATCACGCTTACGCTCGCAATCCCTCACCTACGTCTCAGGTCCGGTTCGAACATCCCGACAAGAGGGGACGTCCGCACAGAGTCTCGGGCCGCAGAGAAGCTGGTGATCAAGTCGCCCCACTCCGAAGTAGGCAAAGCAATTGCCACGCTCTCTGCCTCGGCTGAGTACCGCGCACCCGGTGTGCGAAGGCTGGCGCACGTCTCCGCTGTAGGACCCAGGCAGAAGGCAATGGCCCAAGGGCAATCACTGGCAGAGGAGGAGGCAAAGGCTCCCAGTAAGGTCGCACCCCCGTTGCCTCTGACGAGCTCGGAGCGGCTGCTATTGCGCCTGGCGCAAGGGGGACGTCCGGAGGAGTACGCCCTTCTGGCGGGACAGCTTAGCGCACGACATGAAGTGCAGGATCGGCAGGAGTTTCGAGAATTTTTCGAAGCTCCACACCAGCAACAGTTGAACTAACAACGTGCTTTCTCCACGAGGATGACAATGAAATTGCAACACCGCGCCGCGCTTCTCGCCTTTACTCTTTCGACCTTTGGCCCACCGCTCCTTCGAGCTCAGGCGGCACCTATCACCGAGCGTTCCGTCCCGAACACCCAGGTGAAGACGTTTTATCTGACCAACACCTTTCAGGCTCAGGAAGCGATTGAGTTAGACACTGCTCTGCGCAACATGCTCGCGCCTGAAAACAAAATCTATCTCGTGACTTCTCAGAACGCCATCGTGGTCAGCGGTACCCCTCAGCAGCTGGAAGTAGCGAAAAAGCTGATCGATGAGCTGGATCGTCCCAAGAAGCTCTACCGGCTCACCTACACGGTGACGGAGCTGGATGGGGCTAACCGCATCGGGACGCAGCACTTCGCGGTGGTGGTCGCCGGCGGGCAACGGACGACGCTGAAGCAGGGCAGCAAAGTGCCGATTGTGACAGGGAATTTCACCTCCGCGAGCAATAGCTCCGAAAGCCAGTTCACGTACCTAGATGTGGGTCTCAACTTCGACGCGACACTGGAGGAATTTGTGAACGGCGTTCGACTTCGCTCCAAAGTCGAGCGTTCCAGTGTGGCAGAGTCAACGATGGGCCCCAAGGATCCCATGATCCGGCAGACGGTGCTGGAAGGGACGTCGCTGCTGAGCGTAAGCAAGCCGCTCATCCTTGGCTCGCTGGATATCCCGGAGACGACGCGACATCTGGACGTTGAAGTCGTGATGGATATCGTCCACTAATCGCAAGCGGCACATATCGCTCGTGGGGGCTTGCTCCACGAGCGCACCGGAGAATGCAGTCCTGGTCGCCATCCCCCATTGGTGTAGGTGCATTGTGGAAGTGTCGTGGTATCCTTGAAAAGTACTCATCTGTGAGTGCAGGGTGCCGCGAGCAGGCGGGGTTCAGCTGTTTTGAACCGAGTCTGGCCAGAGACCGCGAGCGCCACTACCGCCCACCGGGCGAGCCGTCTGTCCGACGAGATACTGGACAGAACTTCGGCCCCGCACGTTGGTTGCTCTGGCTTTGGAGGCAGTCCTCACCGGATATGCCTCGCCGTGCAGCAGCAGTGCTTTGTTTCCTTGTGAGTTTGTCTGACGACCTCCCGCTGGAAGCGTTCTCATCGCAGTGCTGAATCAAGGACCTCGCAACGCCACCTCGGGGACTGCACCCCGTCGCGCGTTGTAAGCGAGCGTCCGCCCCCACTCGCGTCACCCCCTAAGGAATCTCTTTTTGCCTAAGACAGCCTCTACCTCCTCCCATTCGGCTTCCAAGAACGCCGGCCGTCGTGCCGGAAACTCCAGCCACTCCAAGCCTTCTCACCACGCGAACTCGAATGGTTCATCCAAAGGCAGCAAGCCGGACACCTCCGGCCTCACGCTCGATTCGATCCTGAACCCGATTCCGGTGAAGGCCGAGCGCCGCATCAGCCCCGAGCAGGCCGCCGCACTTCACTTCAACGACTTCGCCATCTCCGACTCGCTTAAGGCGCGTTTGGCCGCGGCGAACTTCGTCACGCCCACGCCCGTGCAGGCCGGCGCTATCCCCCCCGCCCTGGAAGGCGATGACATTCTGGCCACTGCCTCCACCGGTACGGGCAAGACCCTCAGCTTTCTGATTCCGATGATCGAGCGCATGGAAGAGATCTCCGAGCCCAGCGGCAAGGGCAAGAAGAATTCGATTCTCGCTCTGATCCTGCTGCCGACCCGTGAGCTCGCCATGCAGGTGTTGGAGAACTATCACAAGGTCTGCCCGCAGCTGAAGAACGATGCCGTGCTGGTATGCGGGGGCTTGAGCGAAGGCCCGCAGATAGATTCCCTGCACCGCGGACCGCGTCTCGTGGTCGCCACGCCTGGCCGGCTCGAGGACTACCTCGACCGTCGCCTCATCAAGCTCAGCGAAGTGGACATGCTGGTGCTCGACGAAGTGGATCGCATGCTCGACATGGGCTTTCTGCCCGCCATTCGCCGCATCGTTGGCGCGCTGCCTAAAGATCGCCAGACGATGTGCTACTCGGCGACGCTGGATGGCAACATTCGCAACATCGTCCGCGACTATGTTAATGACCCGGTGCGTGTCGAGATCGGCCAGACCTCCCGGCCGTCCGATCGTGTCGCGCTGCGCGTGTACACGGTCATGGCGGACCAGAAGCTCTCGCAATTGGACAAGATGCTGAACACCGAAGAGGGCAGCTACCTCGTGTTCTCGCGGACCAAGCACGGCGCCGATCGTATCGGGCGCAAGCTGGAAAAGCTCGGCCACAAGACCGAGATCATCCACGGCGACCGCTCGCAGTCACAGCGCACCACGGCCCTGAAGCGCTTCTCCGATGGCAAAGCGCGCATCCTCGTGGCCACCGACGTGGCGGCGCGCGGCATCGACATTCAGCACATCGCGCACGTCGTGAACTACGACCTGCCGAACGGCTCGGATGACTTCGTGCACCGCATTGGCCGCACAGGTCGTGCCGGCGCGAATGGTGTGGCCAGCACATTCATCACGCCACTCGAGAAGCGTGATGCCCGCAAGCTGGAGAATGAACTGAAGATCCAGTTCGAGTGGCTGGTGGCCGACAAGGACCTTGCGAAGGAAGAGCGCAACACGCCGATCGACCTCAGCAAGCAGCCCGTGAATGACCTGCTCGCGATGGAGACTCGGTCGTGGAAGAGCGAGTCCGGTGGCGATGAGCCCGCACCGGCGGCTCAGCCGTACCGGGGCAATGCGGACAGCAGCCGTGGCCGTGCCCGGGCGGGTAGACGCCCAAGCGGCGGCTCCTCCGCGGGTGGTCGCAGCGCCGGCCGCCGTCGGCGGGCGTAAGCGCACCCGCACCACACGGTAGCTGAAAACCAAAATAGGAATTGCGCGGCGGGAAAGATCTCGCCGCGCAATTTTTGTTTGCGTCCGTTTGCTAAACTCAGGCCGAATCCCTCATGCGTACGCGACTCCTCCCTACCCTGCTTTTAGTGCTTTGCTGTGCCGGTCCTGCCTTTGCGCAAACTTACACGCCCAAGACCATCCAGCTCAAAGGAGCGGACGGTGTGGATCGCGCCGAGGTGATGCGCCTCCTCGATCTGAAACCCGGCGCACCGGTGACCAAGGAGGGGATCGAAGCCGCGATGCAGCGACTGGCGGACTCCGGCCTGTTCACGGATATGAGCTATCGTGTCGGCCCCGAGGCGCTCATCTTTGAGCTGACGCCAGCTGAAGGCGCGCAGGCGCTCTCGGTGCGCTACGGCAACCTCGTCTGGTGGAAGTCGGGCGAGCTGGAGCCGCTGGTGGAGGCGCGTGTACCCGGCTTCCATGGTCAGGTACCGCTGACAGGGCCCTTGACGGAGAAGGTCGAGGCCGCGCTGGTGGCACTGCTCGCGGAAAAGGGAGTTGCGGACGCGAAGGTGACCGCCCGGCTCTCGACGCTGGGCGAAGGCGGGCACGCGAACGCTTCACCCATCAGCGGCATCGTTCTAAGCGTAATTAGACCGAAGGTCCTCGTGGGCCAGGTGCAACTCGCCGGAGCAGCGCCGGAGCTCTCCGGGCAGTTGCAAACCGTCACCACGCGCTTGAGTACGCAAGAGTTCGACAGCCTCGACACGGCCTCCGCGATCCGCGTAAACGTTCTGGAAGCACATCGCAACGCTGGTTATCTGGATGCCGCCATGGAGCCACCGATGTTCTCCGCACCGCACAAGGAGATGTTGGGCTACGTCGTCGATGGCAGTGCCGCCGTGCAACCAGGCGCGGCATACCATGTCTCTGGCATCAGCTTTGAAGGCGTTCCAGCGGAGATGGCGAGCGAAGTAGCCAAAGCTTCCGAGATCAAAGCAGGCGATCTGGCCGGAGAGATGAGCGTTCGCATCGCCGAGGGTCTGGCGGCACGTGTATTTGAGAATCGCGGCATGCTGGACGCCAGCGCGAAGGCGGAGTTGCAGAAGGATGCCAGCGCCCACACCGTTGCCTACCATTTTGTGCTCGTCGCGGGACCGGTCTACACCCTCGCCGGAGTGGACGCCTCCGCGTTGCCGAGCAGCATACAGAGCCGCTTCGCCAAAGACTTCCATACCGTGCCCGGCGCCGTCGCGGATGGCACGATGCGTGAAGACATGCTGCGCGCGATTCGAGTTGCGGGCGCTGCCTCCATCAGCATCAATAGCCGCCGCGATCGCGCCGCTCATACCGTCAGCTATGTCATCATTCCGAAGGCCTGAACACGAGTGCCGGCCACACGACGAGCGTTGCGCCCCGAAGAACATCCCCATTGCGGAGATCGCGGCTCCGCTCTGGAATGCGTGTCAACTAAGGCGGAGGTGCTCTTCATGGAATGATGTTCTCTCCTGCTCGTTGCGAGGGCGTGAAAGTTCCTCGGATTGGCTGGAAAAGGGTGCAACGACGGTCCCGATCTAGGCGCTCCTATGTTCTGAACGGCGCGGCCTTCGGGTAGGCGCGCAAAGAACCAAGCCCAAGGGAGCAACAGACCATGAAGATGCAGAGCATAGACGACCTCCTCTACACCGGTATGACCTATGTATTGGATTTTGAGCAGCAGATCACGAAGCAAGCCGGCAAGATGCAGCAGGCAGCCACGGACCCTGAAGTAAAAGAGATGTTCGGGAAGAGCGTCACGCAGGGCGAAAAGTATGCCGAGCGAATTCAGGCGGCTTTCTCGAAGATCGGTGCCAAGCCCGACACAAACAACAATCACATTGCGAAGGCGATGATAGACGAGGTCGAAAACATGATCTCGAACACCGACGCCTCGCCCGTGCGCGATGCAGCCCTGATCGTCGCCTTCAACCAGCAGCAAGCGTACCGCGTGTCCTCCTACGGCTCGCTTTCCAGCTATGCGAAGGTGCTGGGTAAAGCCGATGCGGTGCAGGAGCTGGAGCAGAGCCTCAACGAGAGCAAACAGGGGGACGAGAAGCTGACGAACATCGCCGAAAGTCGGATCAACAAGCAGGCTGCGCAGCCCGTCGCGGCCTAGGCGTGTTGTCTGTAACGAAGAAAGCCGGCCTTCAGGGCCGGCTTTCTTTTGTACAGGCCTTAAAAAAGATTTTCGGCTCTAGTCAGGGATGCCGCACTCGCAGAGAGCCAGTTCCGGCACTAGATGAATCGAGAAAGCAACGAACCCGCCAGCCCGCCGAACTCACCGCCACCCGTCGGGGGTGCCTGCTGGCCGTTCTGCGTCATGTGCGCCATCACCATTGGCAAAACAGTGGCAAGTGCCATCTTAGCCACCTCGGGCGAAACACCTGCGCGCTGGGCTGTCTGTTCCAGCAATCCGGTACCACCGAGGCCACTTTGCACCTGATCGGGCGTGGCTTGCTGGTTCTGCCCCGTCTGCCACTGGTTTACATGCTGATCCATACCCTGATTGCGAAAATTATCCATGACGGCACCGAGTCCGCCTGGATGCTCCTGCAGTGATTGCAGAAAACCACCAGCGACCTTGCCCTGCTCACTTGCCGGGGCGCCTTGCGCGCCCCCTACCATACCCTCAATCGAGTCGAGTAATCCCATCGTGCACCTCACTCGATCAGATGTTAGAAACTCCAGGCCCGGCCGGCTCCACGCGTATTTTCCTCGACTAAATTTGGCGGCGAGCGTCGACAGGGTGACTGCAAAAGTTGAGAATCGAAGCCATGTCCCAGAAAGCCCGCATCACTTCGCCATCTGCCCCTGCTGCGATCGGCCCCTATGCCCAGGCGGTGCGCTTCGGCGATGTCGTTTACACCTCGGGCCAGGTAGCGCTCGATCCGGCCTCAGGGGAGCTGATTGCGGGCGGAATCACCGAGCAGACAGAGCAGGTGTGCGCCAACCTACGCGCCGTGCTGAACGAGGCTCGGCTGAACTTCACGCATGTTGTGAAAACGACCGTGTTCCTCAAGGACATGGCGGACTTTGCGGCTATGAACGCCGTGTATGCCGGACATTTTGCCCCTACTGACGTCGTGCCCCCCGCGCGATCCACGGTCCAGGTCGCCGCGTTGCCCAAGGATGCGCTGGTAGAAATCGAATGCGTCGCGATCGCCAATGAGCCGCGCTGAGTGGGCCTTTGTTGTTCCGGAAAGCATCCAATCCGGTAGAGGTGAACCAGATGCCGACGATTCCAGCAGGCGGGCCGCTTAGCGACGCCGCCATACGCGAAGAGACTCCGGGTGCCCGGGCGGCTGCCGCGACGACCACCAAGCAGGTGCAACTCTCCGACGGGGAATGGCGTCAGCGCCTGACCCAGGAGCAGTACCAGGTACTGCGTGAGAAAGGCACCGAGCGGGCCTTTACAGGCGCACTCTATAACAATCACGCGGATGGGCTTTACCACTGCGGTGCCTGCAACGCGCCGTTATTCAAGTCCGACGCGAAGTTCGAATCCGGCTCCGGCTGGCCCAGCTTCTACGAGCCGGTCTCCGCGGAGGCGATCACCTTGCACGAAGATCGCAGCTACGGCATGCGGCGGGTCGAGGCTACGTGCTCGACATGCGGCTCGCACTTGGGCCACGTTTTTCCTGATGGACCGAAGCCCACGGGGCAGCGATTCTGTATCAACTCGGCCTCCCTCGGCTTTACGCCGAGTGCCGGCGAGCGGTAGCAGCCGCAAACAACTGTATCGCACGAAAAAGCCCCGAGTACTCGGGGCTTTTTCTATGAGACATAAGGGTAGCGAACAACAGCGGGAATGCTGTGACTTCCGGCTCGCGGTTCGAAGCGCTTACGCCGCCTTGATGATCTTGCCGCTCTTGATGCAGCTCGTGCAGACCTTCATGCGCTTGCTGACGCCTTGCGAGATCTTTGCCTTTACCTGCTGCAAGTTTGGGTTCCAGCGCCGGCGGGTGACGTTGTGCGCGTGCGAAATGTTGTTACCGAACTGCGGCCCCTTGCCGCAAAGCTCACAAACCTGTGCCATCGAAGTCGTCTCCAGAAGAATCAGCGGAAATCTTGTAACGCAAACCCCTGCTCAGCCTTGCTAGTATGGCTGCTGCCGGCCGGTGCGAACATAACCAGTTGCCGAAGGAGTGGTAGGCACGATTGGATTCGAACCAACGACCTCTACCGTGTCAAGGTAGCGCTCTAACCAACTGAGCTACGCGCCTAAACTGCGTACAAGTCAGTGTAACCGGAGGGGCGCCCCGGCGCAACCAGCTTTAGCCTAGGAGGCTCCACCGGTCACGGGCGGCAGAACGGCGCTCTGCCCCTGCACTTTGCGCAACGTCGTCCAGGCGTACTGGGCGGCGGAAAGTGGCGCTAGCACCGCGACCAACTGCAGCAGCAGATGCTGTGGGCCCAACAGGCCCGCGCGCGGCGCCACCTGGACGGTCATCACGACCAGGACGGTAATGATCTGCACCGCGGTGCTCGCCTTGCCGAGCCAGCTTGGCCGGAAATCTCGCAAAATGTTCGTGATGTACAGAAGCGTCGAGATGATCAGAATGCCAAGGTCGCGGCTGAATACGAGCACCGTGACATAACGAGGAATCAGCCCCACATGGGTGAGCACCAGGAAGAGCGTGCTGAGCAGAGCCTTGTCGGCGATCGGATCGAGGTATTGGCCGAGCGTCGTGAACTGCCCCAGCTTGCGCGCGAGCAGACCGTCCAAACTGTCGGACAGGCCAGCGATCCACAAGAGCGTAAAGGCCAACCGCCAATGCCCATCGAGAATTTCGATGACCATAAACGGCAACGTAAACAGCCGCAACATGGTCAGCAGATTGGGCGTGGAGCGGAACTGGCGTAGGTCAGGCACAGGAGTCAGGCGGAGATTGCATGGTAGCCGATCCTTCTCTTGCCAATTCCGGTTCCGGGCGGAATGTTGGCCCGCAAACCTACGATGCCAGGCGCGACGGCGGTTCCAAACCGCGCAGCACCACCTCCATCCGATCGCAGGCCTCAACGGCGCCGCGCTCGGCGGAGATCAACGCCCCCAGAGAGCCAGCTCGCTCGGTATAAGCGGGAATGTTCAACAGCTTACGCAATTCCTGCGCCACCCTCCGCGCACGGTACGCCCGCCGGGGCAGTACCCGCGCCACCCCTAGCCTCCGCAGGCGCTCGGCGTTGTCGGGTTGGTCGGCGCCGAAGGGCAGCACCAGCATGGGCCGACCGGATCGCAGCGCTTCGGAAGTTGTCCCGATACCGCCCTGGTGCACCACCGCCGCGACACGGCCGAACACCTGGCGATACGGCAGATAGCGGCAGGCAAAGACCTCCGCATCGTTCCGCAGGGGGGCGGAAGAGGTCAGGGAAGGCATAGGCAGCGCACCAGGACAGGTCTCTGCGGAAGCCCCGAGCAGCAGTGCTCGTCGATCGAGATGGCGAGCAGCCGCGAGACTTTCGGCAAAGAAGCTGCCGGGGTCAAAGACGGCCGAGGAGCCCAGGGTGAAGACGATGGGCGGGGAACCCGCGGCGAGCCACGCGTCCAGCTCCGGCGCAGGTACCGGGGCTTGCCCGAAAAGCGGAAATCCGGTTGCAACAGCTGCGGGCGGCCAGTCCGGCTGCGGTACGCCGAAGCGAGGAGAGAAGAGTCCAAGCTCGAGCAGCGGTGAGTGCCCCGCGCGGAAGAGTGGATTACCGAAGTCTCGCAGCCCCAGCTCGGTGCGCAGGTCTTCATAGGGACGCAGCCAGCGGCGGGTCGTCCGATCCGCCAGGCGCCAGACGGCCCGCCAGACCGTCGCGGGCGGATGGAGGCGATATAACCAGCCCAGACCAGGAAAGAGCGAAGGATCGGTCGCCGATTGCATCCCGCTCGGCGCCAGCTGCGTCGAGATCCAGGGCAGGTTGCGCGTTTCGGCGACCAGCCGGGTAGCCAGCGTAAGCGGGTGCGCCACCAGCAGGTCGGCGCCGGCCGCGGCCACGCAGGTGTCCTCATAGGCGGTGCGCAGGGCAGGCAAAATGAGCTCGCGCACGATGAACTCTATGCCGCGGCGGCCGTTGAAGACTCGTCGCATCAGCGCGGGCGTCGGTTCGTCCACCGTCGCGGCCCGCAGGGTCTTGAACGGAAGCCCGGCGGCCTCTACCTGCCTCCGATGTGCAGGTGTCGTCGCGATGACGGGGCGGTGGCCTCGCGCGGCGAGCTCAATTCCTAGCGCCAGATAGGGGAAAAGATCGCCGAGAGACCCGACACAGGTCAGCACGATGTGTGCTCCTGAGGCGTCTTTTATGTCGTGCTGGGCCACACGCGTTGGATGCAGGCTCCTGAAGCACCTTGCGCCCATTGCAGATCTTCCATTGCGCAGCCTCCGGTGCCGCCGTACACTAAAAGGGCAGGACTCTCGCGTGAAGCAGACCTTTTTGGTCGCGCGAGGCCGGCCAGACCCCCTCCCTATGCTGCGGCTAACCAAAAAAGCGGACTACGGACTGATGGCCCTCAAGTATCTGGCCGAGCAGGCGCATGGGGGTGCGCAGTCCGCCAAGGACATCGCCGATGCGTACCATATTCCCCCGCAGCTGCTGGCGAAGATTCTGCAGACGCTTACGCGGGCCGGCATTCTGATCTCCTCGGCGGGCACCAACGGCGGCTACGCGCTGGCAAGACCGGGAAGCGATATCACCGCCTTTGAAGTGATACGCGCGATCGATGGCCCGCTTTTCATTACCAGTTGCATCACGATCCATGGGACTTGCGACCTCCATGGAAGCTGCACCATCAAAGAACCATTGCGCAAGGTGAATGACTCCATCAAGGACCTGCTCAGCGGCATTCGAATTGCGGATCTGGTAGAACCGACAGACCCGGGCGGAGCGGCTACGGCTGTTGCGGGTGGTCTGGTCACCATCGCCGTATAAGGCTTGGATAGTTTCGTAGTACCGGCAGGTGAACCACCCCACCCTGCTGCAAAACAATAGGTAAGAGCAACAACAAGTTTTTGGATCCTCTCGATCCTTTCTGGATCCTGGATCTCTGGAGCAAACACAAATGGCTGAAACCCTGGGAATGAACGTAACCCACACCAGCGAGCCCCTGCCCGCCGGTGTGAAGCTGCCGATCTACATGGACAATCACGCAACGACGCCGCTCGATCCGCGTGTGCTCGAAGCCATGATGCCCTACCTCACTGGCATCTTCGGCAACGCCGCCAGCCGCAATCACAGCTTCGGCTGGGAGGCTGAGCAGGCCGTCGAAAAGGCGCGCGAGCAGATCGCCAAGCTGATTGGTGCCACCGCCAAGGAGATCATCTTCACCTCCGGCGCTACTGAGTCGAACAATCTGGCCATCAAGGGCATCGCCGAGATGTACCGCGAGCGTGGCAACCACATCATCACCGAGGTTACCGAGCACAAGGCGGTCCTGGACACCTGCAAGAAGCTCGAAAAGCAGGGCTTCCGTGTGACCTATCTGCCCGTGAAGGGTGACGGCCTGGTCGATCTTGACGAGCTCGAGCGCGCCATGGACGACGGGACCATTCTGGTCTCGATCATGTACGCCAACAATGAGATTGGGGTGGTACAGCCCATCAAGGCAATCGGCGAGCTATGCCACAAAAAGGGCGTGATCTTCCACACGGACGCCGTGCAGGCCGTCGGCAAGATCCCCGTCAATGTGCAGACGGATAACATCGATGTGCTCTCGTTCTCCGGCCACAAGGTGTACGGTCCCAAGGGCGTTGGCGCGCTGTATGTCCGTCGCCGCAACCCCCGCGTGCAGATCTCCGAGCAGCAGAACGGCGGTGGTCACGAGCGCGGCATGCGTTCCGGCACGCTGAACGTTCCGGGCATCGTTGGACTAGGTGCCGCTTGTGAGATCGCCGGCAACGAGATGGAAGCGGAGGCCGCCCGCGAGCGCGAACTGCGCGACTACCTTCGGCAGAAGCTCGAGAAGGCGCTGGATTACACGCAGGTGAATGGCAACATGGACCACCACCTGCCCGGCAACCTCAACATGAGCTTCGTCTATGTCGAAGGCGAGAGCCTGCTGATGGGCATCAACGACATCGCGGTCAGCTCTGGCTCGGCCTGCACCTCCGCCACGCTTGAACCCAGCTACGTGCTCAAGTCGCTCGGCCTGGGAGATGATGTCGCGCATAGCTCCATCCGCTTCGGTCTTGGCCGCTTCAATACCAAAGAAGAAGTTGATTACGTGGCCGACAAGCTGATTGACGTCGTCTCCAAGCTGCGCGAGCTTTCGCCGCTGTACGAGATGGTGAAGGAAGGCATCGACCTGACCAAGATCGAGTGGGCTGCCCACTAGGCCGCAGTAGATCTCGTTTCAGGAGCGGGGGTGCGGCCATGGCCGCACCCCCCATTTTTTGCTTCGCGTTGCCTGTCTTGGCGGCACGGTTTGTCACATGTTTGTCAAACTGCCGCGGTCCGCTCGCGTCAGCGGGAGCATTTGCATCGAAGGGAATGAGCATCTACGCCCACTCACGCTGCTACACCTGAGCAGTCGTTGACATCCCTCTCCACCACTGCCCCGAAAGGCTCCCATGTTCTTCCGCTCTGAAAAGCTGCTCATTCCACTTGAAAAGCCCGAAAGCCCCGATCCAAATGGCGCTGCTGCCATTCAGGAGCTCCTTGGGGGCAAGTTCGGCGAGATGTCGACGCTGAACAACTATCTTCATCAGTCCTTCGGCTTCAAGGAAAAGAAGAAGTTGAAGCCCTTCTACGACCTGATCGCCAGCATCACGGCGGAGGAACTGGGCCACGTGGAACTGATCACGACGGCCATTAACCTCATGCTGGAGGGCAGCCTTCCCGAGGGCGCGCCGACCGATGCTCCGCTCGAGGCGGCAAAGAATCTGCGCAACACGCACCACACCATCGTGGGCGGCGGCGGCCACCAGGTGATGGACTCCATGGGCCATTTCTGGAGCGGTGAGCACGTCTTCTCCAGCGGCAATCTGGTTGCCGATCTGCTGCACAACTTCTTTCTGGAGACGGGCGCGCGCATGCACAAGCATCGCTGCTACCAGATGACGACCAACCCCGCGGCCCGCAACGTGATTGGCTACCTCATGGTCCGTGGCGGCGTACATCAGGCGGCCTACGCGCTTGCCCTGCGCAAAGCGACCGGCGTCGAGATCACCAAGATGCTGCCCACACCCAACATCGATGACGCTTTGATTCCTGAAGCGCGCAAGTGGCAGGACATCGGCAGCCACCGCAAGCTCTACACCTTCTCCGAAGAGGACTACGGCGATGTCGCCGGCGTCTGGTCGGGCCCCGCGGACTGGGCTGACGGTGAGCCACTTGAAGTCATCAAGGGTGCGCCTGAGTATGCGGCCGAAGGCCCAGTTATTACGGGCAACACCTCGCTGTTCTCGCCGGATTATGCTCCCGAAGAGATCTACGAGATCGCAGCACAGCTCATGAAAAAGGGTGGAATCTCTCCCCTGCAACCTGGTGACGGGAGCCATTCCCGCTTTCAGGGCAGTGTGGCCGATAGCCCGGGTGCCACGGCGCAGCCTGGTCGGAAGCTCACCCCGAACGCTCCGAAGCCGAAGAAGAAGTAGTCCATACCGGTACAGCAAAAGGGTTCGGCTTCGGCTGAGCCCTTTTCTACGCCGCTAGCCTTTACTCGCAATGGCCGTTACGGGCGGAACAGATTCAGGTCAATGGCATCACCCATCATCTTGTATCCCGTGTCACTCGGATGCAGGTGATCGCCGTGCTCCGCCGCGGGTAAAAATACGGTGGGATTAGCTGGATCCCGAACCGCAGCGTCGAAGTCGATCACCCCGTCGAAGTGCCCGGGGGTGCGGATCCAGGCATTCACCGCAACGCGCACCTCTTCCCCTGCCGACGAGGCGTACCCTGCGCCAAGGTACGGCGTCAGGGTGGCACCGATCACCTTTATGCCATGCTCGTGCGCGCGCTCAATGACCTGCTGGTAAGCGACAATCAGATCAGCCGCACTGACGACATCCTGCGGTCCGGCGCTCTGGTAGGCGCGGCCGATGTCGTTGATGGCTTCGAGCAGGATCAGGTAGCGAACGCCCGGCTGGTCGAACGCGTCACGGCCGACCCGCGCCAGGGCGTTAGCCCCTGTGCCGTCGTGCAGCACGCGATTCCCGCCTATGCCCTCGTTAAGTACGCCGAGATTACGCGTTTTCCCGTTGGCCTGCAGGCGGCGCGCGAGTTCATCCGGCCACCGATTGTTGCTGTCGCGCGTGACGTGCGCGCCATCGGTGATGCTATCGCCGAACGCCACGATCGCTGCCGCGTTGGCGGGCGCAGCCACCTGCACGCTCTTCAGAAAGGCATACCCGAAGAAGGGCGTCGCCCCCTCCAGCCGCTGCTGCAGCACTTCGTTTCCGGCTGCGCGCAGGTTCGTCTGCACGGCATTGGTGTGCTCGGTGAGGTTGGGGATCGCCTGTGCCGGCAGGTAGAGGCTTACGGCAAGATCAGACAGAGGCTCGACTTTCATCTCTACGGGATCGCTGAGAACGGAAGCACCTGTGGGAATCGTAATGCCAGATTTGCCGCCGAACTGGAGGCCACGCAGGGTATCCGGGCGAACACCGCCGGGCGTTGCCGTAACCGCAATGCTCGCCGCACCCACCACCAGGGGCGATGTGCCGTACTCGTTTGAGAACACCACCCGCACGGCGGTTCCCCCGATCGAAAGATGGACGATCTGCCGCAACGTTTCGTCGCTCGACGCGATCGGTCCAAGCTCTTTGACCGGCGGGGTGGTGGCGGCAGGCGAGACATTTCGGTTTGGGTAGGACGCCGTGCCCCACGTACCGACCCAGTGGGTCGATTGTGCGGTGAGGGGCATCGTCACGCCTGAGAGCAGAACAACAGCCAACAACTTGGAACGCAGCATGGACGCAGGTCGCTTTCCGTAGCGGCCGGTCTCGCCCGCACATCCCGGGGATGCGCAACTGGTGTGTCGCGTTGCAGGACACGTGCAGGCTCACGCAGAACAAAGGTCGTAAAGAGCGAACCTCTCAACTGCGGTACCCTTCCGAAAGCTTATGTTCCGTCGATTTCGCCTGTTGGCCGTTCTGCTCCTCTGTTGTCTCGCCAGCGGTCGTTCCGCGAGGGGCTACTCCCTCCTGACCCATGAGCAACTGATCGATCTGAACTGGCAACGCTCCATCGTGCCGCTGCTGCTGAGCCGTTACCCTAACCTGACCCCGGCCGAGTTGGAGCGGGCGCGTGCCTATGCGTACGGCGGCTGCGTCATTCAGGACATCGGCTACTACCCCTTGGGCGATGCGCTCGTCTCCGACCTCACCCACTATGTGCGCTCGGGCGACTTTGTCGTAAACCTGTTTCGCGACGCGGGTAACGCCGACGAGCTGGCCTTTGCCGTGGGCGCACTCTCGCACTACATTGGCGACACCGTGGGCCACGCCGATGCTACCAATCTCTCGGTTCCCGTAGAGTTTCCCAAGCTGCGCGCGCGGTACGGCGATGTCGTGAACTATGCCGAAGGTCAGCACCAGCATGTGCAGACTGAATTTGCCTTCGACATCAACGAGATTGCCCACAGTCGCCTGGCCCCCGTGCACTACCTGCGCCACGTGGGTCTGGAGGTGCCGGCTAAGCAACTCGCACTGGCGTTCTATGAGACCTACGGTCTCAGCGAGGACTTCACCGTGGGCCGGGGCCGCCGGGTCAACGTCGGCGCTTATCGTTTCGCGGTGCAGCACTTCATCCCGCGCATCGCCTACGCCACCACGCTGCTGCACAGACGGCATGAGCCCGCCGACCCCGATACCGCGGAGATGCGTCAGTTCCGCCGTGAGATCGCAGCCATTGAGGCGCAAAACCATTGGCAGGAGTACCGGCGCAAGCCGGGCATCGGCACCTACAGCCTGGCCGGCCTGCTCTATATTCTTCCCAAGTTCGGGCCGTTGAAGCTGGTCGCGGTCAAAGGTCCAACGCCGGAGACCGAGGCGGAGTACATCCATTCGGTCGTCCAGTCGTCACAACAGCTTGACCGGGCGCTGCGGCGCTTTACCCCGCCGCCGACCACGCGTCCGGGCGTGGCGGCCGAGGCTGCTGCCGCCGACAAGCACGCCGATGCTTCCCCGGCAGCTGTGATCGCCAAGCCAGGCGCCTCACAGGTGATACCGCGCCAATCCACCGATCCCCGCCATCCCCTACCCAACCGCGATCTGGACACGGGTAACCCGGTCAAGCCCAGCGGTTACCGCCTAACGGACGAGACGTATGCCACGCTGACGCACCGGCTCGCGGAGTATCCGCAGCAGCCCATCTCACCCGGCATCAAGGAAGACATCCTGGCGTACTACGCGGATCCTGATTTACCTTTTGCAACCAAAAAAGATGCGCGCGCCTGGGCGTCTCTGCAAACGGATCTGGCGACCCTGCGCACGATGCCGACCAGCAAGGAACCCGTCGTCTTCAACACCTACGGCGATGACGTTGACGCTGGGCAGCAGGCCAGGCCCAGCCCCGAAGGATCTGTCGACGGAACAAAATCTTTCAGCACTGCGAAGCCTTAAAGCCAGCCCTTGGCGCGGGCCAGTCGTGCGGCCTCGGTGCGGTTGTGGGCGCCCAACTTACTGATGGCCTCGGACAGGTAGTTGCGTACGGTGCCCTCGGTCAGCCGCAGCGCACGGGCTAGGTCTGCTGTGGATTCCCCCTCCCCGGCGCGACGCAGCACCTCACGTTCGCGATCGCTCAGAGGATCCGTTTCCGCAGTCCAGGCCTCCGCCGCGAGGCCCGGATCGACTACGCGGCCTCCGCGAAAGACGGTGCGAACGGATGCGGCCAACTCAGTGGACGGCCGGTCTTTCAGCATGTAGCCGTGCGCTCCCGCCTCCATCGCGCGGCGCAGATACCCTGGGCGCGCGAAGGTGGTAACGATCATGACTTTGGTTTCAGGGTAGAGCACGCGCACCCGTGCTGCCAGCTCCAGGCCGGTGAGCTTGGGCATCTCGATATCGGTGATCAACACGCCGGGCCGATGCTTGCCCACGGCCCGCAGCGCCTCCTCGCCATCGCTGGCTACGGCCAGTACCTCGATATCCGGCTCAATGCCCAGCAGCACGGCCAAGGCGCCACGTACCAGCCCTTGATCTTCGGCCAGCACCACGCGGATCTCCTTGCTGCCTGCGGGACGGGCCGTGGCACCGCTGCTCACGCCCGCACCAGATCCGGGTTTGCAGGGAAGCTTTCTTCGACAGGAAGCGGCAGTTCACCCGCCCCGGTCGCACTCGACGGCAGTGAGGGATGCCTCATGCTGAGCGGGAGCTCTACCGTCACCAGCGTGCCGCCGCCACCTGCCCCGGTACAGGCCAGTGAACCGCCCAGGCCCGCCAGCCGTTCACGCATACCGCGCAGTCCGTTGCCGTGCTTGTCACCGATGCCGATCCCGTTATCCTCTACGGTCAGGCGGACACGGTTGCCCTCGCGCTGCAAGGTCAATACGCACACCGTAGCCGCGGCATGGCGAATCACGTTGGTCACCGCCTCGCGCAGCACGAGGCAAAGGGTGTTGGCTTCCGCCTCCGACAGGGCCACGGGCTCAACCGCTGTGGTGAGCTGCACGCCCGCGCTGGCCAGCGATCTGCGCGCTTCCACGACCTCCGCCGCGAAGCCCTCTGCGCGGTAGCCGGAGACTGCCTCCCGCACCTCCGCCAGGGCCTTGCGCGCTGTCGCCTCCACCTCGGCGATCTCCTGGTGCGCACGCTCGGGATCGAGCGTAAACAGCCGATTGGCGACGTCGCTCTTCAGCGCGATCACGGTGAGGGTATGGCCCAGCAGATCGTGGAGATCCCGCGCGATGCGCTCCCTTTCAGCAACCTGGGCGAGGTGCTCGATCTCCTGGTTGGCCCGCTCCAGCTGTTCACTGGCCAGCATGTGCCGCGCGTACGCGAAGTTACTCAGGCCGATGGCCAGCATGTAAAAGATGACGTTCTGCGCAATGGCGGGATGCGCATGCAGCAGGCGCGTCTCCAGCACAACCGCGGCCGCGGCCGTGAGCTCGACTAGAACAAAGCGCAGAAGAGCGTCGGACAGCTTCGGCTTGCGGATGAAGAACACGCTCATCACAACGGGAAAGACCCACTCGCCGGCAACGTGGTGGTTGAACGGGAAGTAGACGTAGCCCATGACGAAAAGCACGCCCATCCACACGCGGCGATGCCGCTCCCCGGCGCTGAAAACACGAAAGTAAGCGAGCAAAAATAGCAGATAAAACGGAACAAAGGTGAACCACGTGCGCCGCGGCGCATAGAGTGCCATCTCCTGAATCCAGAACAGCGAGAACAGCAGCGGTGGCCAGCGAAAGAGCCATGGATGCTGCTCATGGAAGGGGGGCTGGATTACCGGACTCGCCGAGCAGGCGCTGTCGTTGTTGAACAGAGTCATCCGTTTCTGCATGCGGTCCACACCTCCCATCCCGATCCGACTCGTGCCTTCATCATCCTGCAAACCCCTCGTTCTGCGAAGACCCATTCGTCATGGCGCGCGGGTGACAGCTGTCATATGACAGCCGTCACGCACGATCCCTGACGCTCGCCACTGCCGCGGAGGTGCGATCGCCGTTGAGGATGGGTCCTGTCAGCCGGCAGAAAGCCTTCGGCGGACAAGGAGCTTCTCCATGGTTTCGTTGAATACACCGCTCTTTGCCGGTCTTCTCTTCGCGGTAGCCGTCCCGTTTGCGGCCGCGCAGATCGCTTGCCCCGGCGGCGCCATGAGCGGCAAAGGCCAGGTGCTGGACGCTACGGGAGCCGCCATTGTGGGCGCAAACGTGTCCATCAGCGATCATGGCGCGACGGTTACCACCGACCGCCAGGGACGCTTCACAACTGCCTGCCTAGCCGCTGGCAGCTATGCCGTGACCGTGCAGGCCTCCGGCTTCGAGCCAGCCGACACGAACCTGAGCGTTGGGTCTGGGAGCCGCGAGACCGTGATCCGTCTGCAGCCCAGCACCGTGAAGACGGAGGTGGACGCGGTTGCCGAGGGCGGTGTCGCCAGCGAGGACATTGCCGGTTCCCGCACCCTCGTTGCCAGCGACCTGAACCAGTTGGCCGATGATCCGGACGAGTTCAGCCGGCAACTGCAGGTGCTGGCTGCGGCGGCCGGGGGCGCGCCCGGCCAGGCACTGGTCACCGTTGACGGCTTCCAGAACGGTGGCCAGATTCCGCCCAAGTCCGCCATCGCCTTCATTCGCATTAACCCCGATCTTTTCTCCGCGGAGTACGCCCGTCCGCCCTACCAGGGCGGACGCGTGGAGATCTACACCAAGCCCGGCCAATCCAGCTTCCATGGCGCGCTGTTCACCACGCAGAGCGGGCAGTTCGTCAACGCCAAAGACCCGTTCTCCCCCAGTCGGGCCGCCATCGGCAAGCAACGCTATGGTGCGGAGTTGAGCGGCCCGATCGCCAAGAATCGGAGTGATTTCGCGCTGGCCATCGAGCACCGGCAGATCGACCAGTTCGCCGTCGTCGACGCCATCACGCTCGACGGCGCCGGCGACCCGCAGCACTTCACCGCTAACGTTGCGGCGCCGCAGTCGCTGTGGGAGGCAAGCGCGCGCTTCGGCCTCATGCTGAATCCCGCGAATAACTTCACCGCTTCGTATACGGCGAACGTAAGCGGTCTCACCAACCAGGGCGTGGGCGGCACAGTGCTGGCCGAGGCGGGGTACAACAGCGTGCAGTCGGAGCAGGTGCTACACGCTTCGAATCTGGCGACGCTGTCGGCGCACCTCATCCATGAGACGCGCGTGGGCTACACGTGGCGCTACCGCACCGATACGCCGAACTCCACGGCACCGTCGCTGCAGGTCGCGGGCGCCTTCACCGGTGGCGGCGTGGCAACAGGTTTCCTGCGCTCCCATGAGCGCGATCTTGAGCTTGATGATGACGTGCTGTGGAGCCATGGCAAACACAGCGTAAAGGCTGGGATCGAGCTCATCGACACGTCCCTGCATGATGCGCTGCCGTCGAACTTCAACGGCACGTTTGTCTTCGGCGGCGGTCCGGCGTCTGCGTCAGCCACCGGTCCGTCAGCCGCGCCGGTTCTCACCGGCTTTCAGCAGTATCAGCTCGCCTTTCGCGGCCTGCCAGGTGGTACGCCAACACAGTTTGATGTCTCGACGGGCACCCCTGCCGTGTCGCTCAACCAGCTGCAGACCGTGCTCTACGTGCAGGACCAATGGAAGCTGCGGCCCCGTCTGCAGATCGCCCTGGGCCTGCGCTGGGCCATGCAGAATGCACCAACAACCGTCGGCAATATCGGCCCGCGTGTCGGCGTGGCGTGGTCTCCGGACCGCAAGCAGCACACCGTCTTCCATGCGCGCACCGGGCTCTTCTACGGCACGGTCGACCCGCAAACAACCCTTACGGATCTGCAGCTCAACGGCGCGGTCCAGAGGCCACTACAGATCAACAACGCGGCGTACCTGCCGAACTATGTCCCCGGAGCCACGCTGCCTGAAGGCACTTCCACCATCGCGACGCTGCGGGTGCCGCTGCCGAATCTCACGCAGACGCCTTCGCTGCAATCGCATCTCGGCGTGGAGCACGACTTCCCCAAGCACTGGCATGCGCAGGTGAACCTGTACCTTGTGCACGGCTGGGATCTGCTGCGTTCGCGGGACATCAACTCACCTCTCGACGGCACAGCGAACGGACCGCGCCCCTTCGAGGCCAACACGAATCTCTACCAATTCCAGCAGACGGGCCGCATTGGCGGCAATGTGCTCTTTGCCGGGATCGACCAGCACAGCCTCAAGCATCTGCAGATCTTCGCGGGGTACATTCGCATGGACCTGCGCGGCGATGCCGATGCCGCCACCGAATTCCCGCAAAACAGCTACTCCGATGCCGGAGAGATCGCCCGGCCCACCTGGGAGGCCACGCACCACCTCATCGCGTTTGCCAGCTATTCATTGCCGCACGCGGTCAATCTCTCAACGCAGTTCGATGCCGCTTCAGGCGTGCCGTACAACGTCACCACGGGGTTCGACAACAACGGCGATGGCGTCTTCAACGACCGCCCTGTATTCAGCAACGCCGGCTGCGCGAATGCCTACTGCACACCTTTCGGCACACTGCTGCCAACGGGAACAGGCCCGTCCCTGGGCCGCAATGCAGGCACGCTGCCCTGGAACGTGCACCTTGACGCCAACCTGAGCCACAGCTTCGCGCTGCCGCACAAGCCGGGCAAAGAGGGGCAGACCCTGGCCGCCAACCTGCGCTCCACCAACCTGCTGAACCACACCAACGTAACCGCTGTCGGCGGCGTACTGGGCTCGCCCCTGTTCGCGCAGCCTTACCTCGCGGATCCCGGACGGCGCGTCGAAGCCGGCCTGCGCTGGACCTTTTGAAACGTAGAGCCAGTAACCCGCATGTCAACTGCATTTACACACAAGGAGATCTCCATGAAACGGTTTACTCTCGCCTTCTCTGCCCTGTCCGCCCTATGCTTTGCCAGCCTGTCGCCGGCTGCCCAGACTGCCTCGCCAGTCGCGGGGGTCGTAGCGATCGCCGCACCCATGCTGCCCTTGCTCACGAACTACAGCTACTGGCCCGTGCAGTTTGTGCAATGGGTGGGTGCCGAGCTGCCGTACTCCATGATTGAGCTCGACACGGACGGCAACGCCAAGCACCCGATGCTCTACGTCACCCTGACCGACCGCGCCACGGGCAAGCGCATCCACTACAGCGACAACGACGGCCTGCTTGCCGCCGCGAAAGCGCTTGGCGAAGAAGCGCATAAGACCGCGCTAGCCTATGAGCCGGCCGATACAGAGACCGTGGGCAGCATCTCCACCCTGCGCTTCACCATGGCGGACGAGAAGCCGCTGCAGTGGCGCTTCGTGCAGGGTTCGGAGATCTCCGAGCAGGGCAGCGGGTTGAGTCCTCTGCCCACCTCCAAAATCCCCATCTTCGCCTACCGTGAACAGGCCGCGGTGGCGGGCGAAGGCACAGCGTTGCAGATCGGCGCTACCGTGAGCACGGCAAGTGTGTGGACGGAGATCAGCCAGCCCCCCTACTTCGTCGCCTACCGCGGTGCCGAGTCGGACTCCGCGCACACGCTCGTGTTTTTGCCCGGCCAGGAGAGCTGGACCACCACCGCCTCGCCCGCGACGCTGGCTGTTGGCTCCACGTGGGAGCTGGACGAAGCACACGGCAACCACCGCTCCATTCGCATCGACAAAGTGGATGGTCCGCACCTTACTGTGACCGCGACGGATCGGTTTACCCCCAGTGTGCACTGCATTCTGGAAGTCACCCGGGCAGGTGATGGCTGGAGCGTGGAGCGCGCGCGCTTCGCGCCGGTGCGTGACGGCGAGAAACACTTTCTTGCGCTACAGTTTGCAAATCCGCTGTTGGCGGCGGCAGACAGCACCAGCCTCACGCTGCTCGCAGGCAAGAAATCCATTGCGCAGGGCAAGCTCGCGGGCAGTGGTGAGGGCGCGAGCCGCAGCACAACGCTGAGCTTCACAAACCCTGGCTGGCTGGACGGTAAAACGCTTACAGAATCGGCAACAATCGGTGCGACGACGGTCGCCCTCGTGGCGCACCCGTAGCCGGTCGCAGCCAAGCACATGCCGTTTCAGTGGATTGCCATAGGGTTCACGCTGTAGGATGGGCAGCCAAAGGTAAGGCAGCCGCAGGATCTCCGGATCACCGACTGCCTCGCCTGAAACCATCGGCTGTTGTGAAACCAAGGAGCATCCCTGCCCTATGAAGTTCCTGCCGCAGACTCTGCGATTTGGCAGCTTGCTTACTGCGACCGTTTGCGTTCTCGCCTCGGGGCTGACCGCACAGACGGGTGAACACCTGCGCAGCAAGCTCTACGTTTACGACCTGCGTGACGGCTCATCGCACCTCGTCTACACAGACGATTCGGTGTGGGAGGCGCCTAACTGGTCGCCGGATGGTAAGTATCTGATCTCCAACCACAGCGGAGGCATTTACAAACTCAACCTGAAGGCCGATGGCACCGCCGCCCCGGAAAAGCTCGCCATCCCGCAGGGCTATGCCTGCAACAACGACAAGGCGCTCTCGCCAGATGGCAAGATGCTCGCCTTTTCGGCGACGCCTCCGGGCGAGAAGGGCTCAGAGGTGTTTCTTGCCGATGCAGACGGCACGCACCTGAAGCAAATGACGCACGAGACGCCAAGCTACTTCCACGGCTGGTCGCCGGATAACCGGACACTTGCCTTTGTCGCGCAGCGCGGCGGCAGCGGGCAGTATGACATCTACGGTGTGCCCGTGGCCGGCGGCCCGGAGACACGGCTGACGACCAACCCGCATCAGGATGACGGCCCCGACTACTCGCCCGATGGCAAGTGGATCTACATCAATTCCGATCGTTCTGGTAAAGAGGCCGCCTGGCGCTTCCCTGCCACTGGCGCGGGCCCGGACGATGCGAAAGCCGAGATGGTCGTCAACGACGGCCTCCAGGACTGGTTCCCGCACATCTCTCCCGATGGCGAGAAGCTGGTCTACATCGGCTACCCTGCGGACACGCCGACGCACAACCCACGCAACGTGCACATCGCGCTGAAGCTGGTGGCGATTGCAGAAGGCAAGGTCGCCGCGACACAGAAAACGCTGGTGGAAGCGATGGGTGGCCAGGGTTCCTTGAACGTCAACTCTTGGGCACCCGATTCGCAACGCTTTGCGTATGTCACGTATGAGGCGCTGCCATGATCCTGCTCCGTTTGTGCAAGCCGCTTGCGTCTTTCCCGTTGCTGCTGATGAGTCTTTCCCTCGCTGTGCCGCACATGCACGCACAAATGCCCGCTGTGCCGGATTGGGCGCTGCCGGGCTCGCCCACGCACACCCAAGTGCCGCCGCCTGTGGACTTCCATCGCGCTACCCGTACCGTCGATGCCCCGCTGGGCGTTTTCACGGGACAGTCGGACGTGGGTGCGGCGGTCGTGCCGGGCAGCTCCAGCTATGACGCGGCAACGAAGCAGTACACCATCACCTCCGCGGGCTATAACATCTGGTACACCCGCGACGAGTTTCGCTTTGTATGGAAGCGTATGTCCGGCGATGTCTCGCTGGCGGCGGATGCCTCGTTTCCAAATGCTGACGGCTATGGCGATCGCAAGGCCGTGCTGGTCATTCGCCAAAGCCTCGACGACGATTCCAAAGAGGCCATGCTCGGTGAGCACGGCGTCGGCATGATCCATCTAGCGCAGCGTCCGGACAAGGGCGCGACGATGAAGGATCTGCAATACCGCTTCGGCGGCGGGCTGAACGGCGTGCACGCCAAGCGTATCGGGTTGGAGAAGCACGGCAGCAGCGTGGCCATTTTCGTCAGCCTCACCGGCGAGCCCATGCACCAGCTCGGGCCACCGATCGAGATTGGCTTTGACGGGCCTTTTTACGTCGGGATCGGCTTCTGCTCTCACCTGCCTGACAAGGCGGACACGGCGGTTCTTTCCGATGTCGTGCTCGAAAACACGGCGGGCAAAGTGCACTGAGAGCCAACCCACGCGGGCCGCGAGTAGGATGGCTGCGCTGATAGCTCTACACGAGGAAGAAGGGCAACGGGATGCGGCGTGCGCTTCTTCTTCCCATCTTCTTCGTCACCTACAGCCTCGCCTACCTCGATCGCGCGAACTATGGCTTCGGCGCGGCGGCGGGCTTGGCCCAAACCCTGGGCATCACCGAAGGGCGCTCGGCCTTGCTGGGCGCCCTGTTCTTTCTTGGCTACTTTGCCTTTCAAATACCGGGTATGTTGGTGGCGCGCCGCGTGAGTGCCACCAAGCTCGTCTTCGCCGCCCTGTTGGTCTGGGGCATGCTGGCCACGCTTACCGGCGTGATTCACAGCTTTGCCTGGCTGGCCGTTGACCGCCTGCTGCTGGGCGTGGCGGAGAGCATCATCTTTCCGGCGATGTTGTTGCTGCTGACGCAGTGGTTCACGCGCGCGGAGCGCTCGCGAGCCAACACGATGCTCATGCTCGGCAACCCGGTGACCGTGCTGTGGATGTCGGCCATCACGGGATTTCTGATCGGCCGTCTTGGTTGGCAACGCACCTTCATCATTGAGGGGCTACCCGCAGTGTTGTGGGCAGTCGTGTGGGTCTCGCTGGTGCGCGACCGGCCCGGAGAAGCGCATTGGATGCCCCCTGGTACAGCGGCTGAGCTGGATGCCGCGATCGCCGCGCAGCAACCCCTTGGAGAAAGCGTTTCGGCCGTGACGGACAGCTTGCGTTCGCTGTTGCTACGACCGGACGTTCTGCTGCTTTCGGTGCAGTACTTCTGCTGGAGTCTGGGTGTGTACGGCTTTGTGCTGTGGCTGCCCACCATCGTGCGACGAGGGGCCGCGCTGAGCATGGGCAAAACCGGCCTGCTAGCCGCCGTGCCTTACCTTGTGGCAATCGGCCTGATGCTGCTGGTCTCGCAGGCGTCGGATCGCACGTTAAAGAGGCAGCAGTTTGTCTGGCCCTTTCTGCTGCTCGCCGGACTGGCGATGATGGGGTCGTTTCTTCTGGCAGACCGAAGCTTCGCGGGCGCGTTTGGCTGCCTTGTCGTCGCGGGTGGATGCATGTATGCGCCCTATGGACCCTTCTTTGCGATGATCCCAGAGAGGGTGCCGCGACGGTTCGCGGGGGAGGCGTTTGCGATGATAAACAGTTGCGGTGCCTTGGGAGGCTTTGCCGGAAGCTACCTTGTGGGCCTGTTGCAGGCGGTCACCGGCAGTCAGCGATCGGGGTACCTCCTCATGTCGCTGTCGCTGATCGTCTCGGCATTTCTTCTGCTGCTTTTGCCCCGGCAGGCAGTGCGGCCCGCGCCCGCGGAGTTGGCGCGTGGCTGAGGCGGCGATGATCTCTGCGACCTCGGTGCTCGAAACCGTTGGGTACCACGACGCGGTGTACAACTCCACCCCGACCCATGCGCGGGGGCCGGAGGGAGCGTTGCCGATAACGGCGGAGATGCTTCTGACTGCTCCTTCCGGCAATCTATTCGGACTGACCCAGAACGCCGGCATGGGCTGGGAACCGGCGCGGCTGCTGGACCCGGAGTTCCTCATCCTGAGCACGCATGGTGGCCTGCGCGGAGCCGATGGCACTCCGATTGCCCTTGGATTGCACACCGGCCATTGGGAGGTAGGACTACTGGTCGCCGAGGCCGCACGTACCTTGCGAGGGCTGCACGCTACGCCCTTTGCCGGCGCCTGCACGGACCCCTGCGATGGCCGTACGCAAGGCACGGCCGGCATGCTCGATTCGCTGCCCTATCGCAACGATGCCGCGATGGTCTTGCGACGGCTGATGCGCTCGCTGCCCACGCGTCGAGGCGTGCTGGGCATTGCCACCTGCGACAAGGGTCTGCCGGCGATGTTGATGGCGCTGGCCTCCTCGGGCGCGCTGCCGAGCGTGCTGGTGCCGGGCGGCGTGACCCTGTTACCCGAGTCCACGCCCCAACGCCCCGCCGAGGATGCAGGCAAGGTGCAAACCATCGGCGCACGCTTTGCCGGGGGCGAGATCACGCAGGAATACGCCGCCGAGGTGGGCTGCCGTGCCTGTGGCAGTCCCGGCGGCGGCTGCCAGTTTCTGGGCACCGCTGCGACCGCGCAGGTGGTCGCCGAGGCTCTGGGTCTCGCGTTGCCGCATACCGCCCTGGCGCCATCTGGGCAGCCGGTGTGGCTGGATGCGGCGGCGCGTTCCGCACGGGCGCTGCTGCGGTTGGCGCAGCTTGGCTGGGGCACGCGTGGTGTGCTCACCGACGCGGCGATTCGCAATGCCATGGTGCTGCACGCGGCCTTCGGTGGGTCCACGAACCTGCTGCTGCATGTGCCCGCGGTAGCCCACGCCGCGGGGCTGCGCCGGCCCTCGGTGGAGGACTGGGCGGCCGTGAACCGCGCCGTGCCGCGGCTGGTAGACGCGCTGCCGAATGGGCCGCAAGGCTTTGCCACGGTCCAGGTGTTCTTGGCCGGTGGCGTGCCGGAGGTGATGCTGCACCTGCGCCGCGCCGGCCTGCTCGATACAAGCGTACGAACGGTCAGCGGCGAAACGCTGGATGCCAACCTCGACTGGTGGGAGGCGAGCGAGCGGCGTTCCGCGCTAAAGGCGAGGCTGAGCGCGCTGGACGGCATCGACGCCCATGAGGTCATCTTCTCGCCGGGGAACGCGCGGGCTCGCGGGCTGACGGCTACCGTTTGCTTTCCGGTGGGCAATCTCGCTCCGGAAGGCAGCGTCATCAAGAGCACCTCTATCGATCCTTCCCTCATCGACGAAAACAATGCCTACGAACACACCGGCCCCGCCCGGGTCTTCGTAACGGAGGCTGCCGCCATCGACGCCATCAAGCACGGGCGAGTAGGGCACGGGGACGTCCTGGTGTTGATCTGCGGCGGCCCGCTGGGCGCGGGCATGCAGGAGATCTACCAGGTAACCTCCGCGCTGAAGTCGCTGCCCTTTTGTAAGCACGTCGCCGTGCTCACGGATGCGCGTTTCAGCGGTGTGTCGACTGGAGCCTGCGTGGGGCACATCTCCCCGGAGGCGCTGGCGGGCGGCCCGATCGGGCGCGTTCGAGAAGGCGATGTCATCCGTATCTCCATCAATCGCACGGCCTTGCACGGCACGGTGGACCTGCTGGGAGAGGCTACCGAAACCGGCGTAACGATGTTCCCTGCCGAAGAGGGCGCCCGCAGACTGGCGGCGCGGGCACCCCGAGCAGACCTCGCGCCGCACCCCGAGCTGCCCGACGATACACGGCTGTGGGCCGCGCTGGTGCAGGCCTCGGGTGGCGTGTGGGGCGGCTGCGTGTATGACGCGGACGCGATTGCCGCGCAGCTCGCACGAGGCCGCGTGGCATTCGAAGACAAGGCTTTGGAGGAAGCGCAATGAAGATCTTCAACACGACCCGGGGCATTCTGGCCACGGCGGATGAGGCAAGCTGGCACCTGGTTGCGGTGCGCGACTGGGACGAACTTGTGTGCAGCCCTGACGTCTCCGCGCGGGTTCGCGACGCGCTGCGCGCAACGCCTGTTGGCGCACCGGCTGCGGAAGAGATCCTCGCACCCATCGGTACGCAGGAGGTGTGGGCGGCCGGCGTCACCTACTACCGCAGCCGCAGCGCGCGCATCGAGGAGAGCAAGGATGCAGGCGGCGGCACCTTCTATGACCGTGTCTATGCGGCCGAGCGGCCGGAGCT
This sequence comes from uncultured Acidobacteriaceae bacterium, assembly GCA_964242225.1. Classification (GTDB taxonomy): domain Bacteria; phylum Acidobacteriota; class Terriglobia; order Terriglobales; family Acidobacteriaceae; genus Granulicella. Next base: position 310,795 of record CAXTAE010000001.1, on the reverse strand, counting down.
GTTTTTCAAGGCCAACGCGCACCGTGTTGTTGGCCCAGGAGCCGCCGTGCGCATCCGTTCCGACGCCTCGTGGTCGGTTCCGGAGCCGGAGCTCACGCTGCTCCTCAACCCGCGCGGCGAGATCATCGGCTACACCGTTGGCAACGATATGAGCTCGCGCGATATCGAAGGCGAGAACCCGCTGTACCTCCCGCAGGCGAAGGTCTATGACGGCTCGTGCGCGCTGGGGCCGTGCGTTCTGCTCGCGGAAGCTCCCCTGCCAAAGACCACGGCGATCACGTTGCGTATCGGGCGCGGCGGAGCGGAAGTCTTCGTCGGGGAAACGACCTTCGCCGAGCTGAAACGCGAGACCACGGAGCTGGCAAGCTACCTATTCCGCGACAGCACCTACCCTGTGGGCGCCTATCTACTCACCGGCACTGGCATTGTGCCGGGTGACGACTTTACGCTGGCGCATGGCGACACCATCGAGATCAGCATCGGAGGCATCGGGACCCTGCGCAACTTCGTGGCCTGAGCTGCGGCCTGAAGACCGTGGCCTAAAGCCGGCCGAGTGCGCCGTTCACCATGCGCTCGATGCCCAGCGGGTTGCCGCGCCGCAGCGCCTCCGGCAACAGCGCATCGGGGAAGTCCTGATAGCACACGGGCCGCGCGAAACGCAGCATCGCGCGTGTGCCCACAGAGGTGGAGCGGCCATCCGAGGTCGCGGGAAAGGGACCGCCGTGCACCATCGCCGGGCACACTTCTACGCCCGTGGGATAGCCGTTGAAGAGGATGCGGCCGACCTTTGCCTCGAGAATCGCCACCAGTTCGCCCGCGTCGCGCAGGTCCTCCTCCGTGGCGTGCAACGTAGCCGTGAGGTGGCCATGCAGCGCGCGCGCAGCCGGTAGAAGATCTTCTGTTTCCCCGTAGTGCACCAGAAGCGTGGTGGGCCCAAAGATCTCTTCTTCCAAACCTTCACTGGCCAGAAACGTCGACAGCGGCACAGAAAAAACAGATGCTGAAGCCACTGCGCCCACCCCCTCTGGTGCATTCTGTTGCCCGGCGACCCACTCCGCCCCGCTGCTCTCCAGGCGACTCTGCACACCCTGCGCGAAGCGGGCGGCAATGCCCGGCGTGAGCATTCCATGGGGGCCCAAGGTGCTGACGCCAGCACGCAACTGGTCGAGAAACGCCCCGCTGCCTTCGGCGGGCACGAAGACCAGGCCGGGCTTGGTGCAGAACTGCCCGGAGCCCATCGTGAAGGAGCCCTGCAGGCCCGCGGCCAGCGTTGCACCCCGATCGCGCATGGCGCCGGGGAGCACAAAGAGCGGGTTCGTGCTGCCCATCTCGGCGTAGCAGGGGATGGGGTCGACACGATCCGCGGCAAGACGCATGAGGGCCTGACCGCCCCCTGCCGAGCCAGTGAAGCCAACTGCCTTGATCGCGGGATGCCCAACCAGGGCTGCGCCCACCTCATGCCCGTCGTCGAACAGCAGGCCGAAGACGCCGGGGGGCAGATCGGCGGCGCGTACGGCCGCATGGATCGCCTCACCCGCCAGCTGGCTGGTGCCGGGATGCGCGGGATGAGCCTTGACCACAACGGGATTCCCAGCCGCTAACGCCGAGGCGGTGTCGCCGCCCGCAACTGAAAACGCCAGCGGGAAGTTGCTGGCTCCGAAGACGGCCACTGGTCCTAAGGGCCGCAGCATGGAACGGATATCGGCGCGTGGCAGAGGCTTGCGCTCAGGCAGTGCCTCGTCGATGCGCGCGTCTGCCCAAGAGCCCTCCGCGGCGGCCTCGGCGAAGAGCCGCAGCTGCCCGGTTGTGCGGGCGAGTTCGCCCCCCAGGCGCGCCAGCGGCAACCCGGTCTCGAGGTGCGCCCGCTGGATCAGGGCCTCGCCGCCCGCGGTGAGCAGGTCTGCAATGCCCCGCAGCAGATTCGCTCGCTCGGCCCCGCTTGTTGCCGCGAAAACAGCAAAGGCAGCGGCAGCGGCGGTCGCTGCGGTGTCGATTTCGTCGGAGCTGGCAATGCGGAACTCGCCCACCAGCGTTGCCCCGGTCACTGGATCGATCGCACGAAAGGCCTTGCCGGGTGCGCCCCCATTTGGGAGCATGAATGCTGCGTCCGTCGTCCCTGCCATTGATCTTCTCCCCCGCGCCCGCGCGTTGCCGAGATCATCTTCGCAGACCGGAGGCCGAGAGGTCCTGCCTTGTCGTCCGAACCGATGGCCGCGGAGCACGATCTTCGCAAAACAGCGCAAGGGATCTTTCTCGCATCGCTCGCGAGTCTCGATCTGCGGGCCGCGCTGCACCGAAAGATCGACCGCATCGGACCAGTCTTGCGCATACAGGGCAAGGAGTACGACCTGGCTCGCTTCCCGCACGTCGTCGTCATCGCCATCGGCAAGGCCGCGGCACCGATGACCGAGGCACTCTTAGAACGGCTTGAGCCGCTGCCCGTGGGCACGCAACTCGAAGGCTTCGTCGTCGGATCGACGCGCCCGTCAAGGCGTGAGCCTCGCCTGCACTATTGCCTCGGCAGCCATCCGCTTCCAGACGCCGCGTCGCTGGTAGCAGCCGACCTGATTCTGCAACTGCTCGCCCGGTGCGACGCGCAGAGCCTCGTCTTCTTTCTCATCAGCGGAGGCTCCTCCGCGATGATTGAGCGCCCACTGTTACCAGGCCTCCGATTGGAGGAGCTCGCGTTGTTCTACCAGCAGCTGGTTCACTCCGGCCTGGGCATCGCGGAGATGAATACGCTGCGCAAGCACCTGTCTGCTGTGAAGGGCGGACGGCTCGCGGTGGCAGCGGGTGAGGCCACGATGTGCACGCTGCTGATCTCCGATGTGTCGCCGAACAGGCCGGAGATCATCGGCTCTGGACCTTCCCTGCCCGACCACTCCACGGTCGAAGACTGCCGTGAGCTGTTGCGTACGAAGCTTCGCGGCACTCCGATTGCTCCATCGATCCATGGCTGGTTCGAAAGTGAAAGCTGCCCGGAGACACCGAAGCCAGAGCACCCGGCCTTTCGCAACGCAGGCTGGGGTACGCTGCTGTCGAGCGACGATCTATGCGAGGCCGCGCGCGATGCAGCGATCAGCCGGAGCTTCGAGACCGTCATCGATCTCGGCTGCGATGAATGGGATTACCGTGATGCGGCTGCCTATTTGCTCTCCAGGCTGCGCGACCTGGAGAGCAACCTCGAGAGCAGGAACCGGCCAGTCTGCCTGATCTCCGCGGGTGAGCTTGCGGTGCGGGTCAGCGCCAGGCATGGCCTCGGTGGCCGCAATCAGCAATTCGCGTTGGAGTGCGCGCGCCACATCGCCCTTTCGAGCAGGCCCATCGTTGTCCTCAGCGCCGGTTCCGATGGCATCGATGGCAACAGTCTGGCCGCGGGCGCAGTCGTCGACAACAGCACCCTGGGGAGAGCGCGCTTGATAGGACTCGATGTTGAGCGTGCCCTTGCAGAGTTCGACACAGCGCCCCTGCTACAACGTCTCGGGGAGGCGATCATCACCGGGCCCACCGGGAACAACCTTCGCGATCTGCGCTTGTTGCTGATGCTGCCGAAGAGCTCACCTGCTTGAGAGGTCTAAAGCCGCTTACTTTGAAGCGCCTGCAGCCGCAATGGGAGGCATCGTCTGTCCTTTGCCTTCCGTGAGGGTGATGATGCGATCGAGAGCCGGTGCGCTGAACTGCTCATGCAGACCATCGGGCCAGTACACCTCGACCTTGTCGACGGCCTTGGCCTGCCCAAGGCCGAAATGGGGCCGAAGATCGGAACTTGACGCATAGCTGCCCCCAGAGACCACGTCGCCACGCTGGCGCATGCTGCCAGTCGTGACATAGACCGTGGCGCCCACTGCGTCGCGAGGACTCCTGGCGCCGCCGACCAGACGAAAGGCGATCCAGTGGTTAACGGCACCGCTTGCGGGTTTGGCAACATTGCGCAGCAGCGCCGGCAGACTATCCATGTTGTTGATGACGACGTCCATCTGGCCATCGTTGAAGAGGTCGCCTACGGCCATGCCGCGCGAGGGCATCACCTCTGCCAGCCCCGTACCTTCAACGGCCGGTACAGGCTCGAGTCGCTTGCCCTGAAGATTGCGAAACAGCAACGGTCGCTGCGCCCAGGTGGTGCCCCAATGGTTGGCATCCGCGTTCTTGTACACGTGGCCGTTGACGAACATCAAGTCCTTCCAGCCATCGTTATCGAAATCGAAAAACGCGGTGCCCCAGCCGAGAAACGGAATGGTCAACTCGCCGATCTGCGCTTCGTAGCTGATGTCGGTGAAGTTCGCGTCGCCGTCGTTGCGGTAGAGCGGCTTGTAGTCATCGGAGAACGTGGTGTTGAAAAGATCCAGCAGGCCGTTGTTGCGTTCGTCGCCGTACGCTATGCCCATCGACGCGGTTTCCCGGCCATCCTTGTTGAGCGCATAGCCGGAGGTGTAGCTGGCATCCTCAAACGTGCCATCGCCCTTGTTGAGATAGAGGTAATTGGGCGTGGAATCATCGGCCACCAGCAAGTCGAGCTTGCCATCGTTGTTCACGTCCACAAACGCGGAGGCCAGGCCATAGTAGCCAGGCTTATCGGCCACGCCGGCCTTCACGCTTACATCGGTGAAGGTGCCATCGCCGTTGTTGTGGAACAGGTGATCGCTTTCGCCGGGCAGACCCCGCGGCCCACACTCAACGGTGACCCCGCGGTACTGGCAGAAGCTGACGCTGAGGCTGTCGGGCTCGGGCTGGTGCGCGAGGTCGTAGTGGATGTAGCCCGGCACGAAAAGATCCAGCTTGCCGTCGCCGTCGAAGTCTCCCCAGGTTGGTCCGGTGGACCATCCGCCCAGCGCAACGCCGGCCTTCTCGGCAACATCGGTGAAGGTGCCGTCGTGATTGTTGTGGTACAGCCGGTTCTTGCCGAAGTTGGTAACGTAAAGATCAGGCCAGCCATCATTATCGTAGTCTGCTACGGCGACACCAAAGCCCCAACGGTCATTGCCCACACCGGCCTTCGCTGTGACATCGGTGAAGGTGCCATCGTGGTTGTTATGGAAGAGCGCCGCATGCGGCGATGTGGTCTTGCCGCTCAGCGCATCGCGCGTCGATCCATTGACCAAGTAAATATCCAGCCAGCCGTCGTTGTCGTAATCGATCAGCCCCACACCGGAGCCGATCGTATCGAGGATGTAGCGCTTTTCGGGCGTGCCCATCGTGTGCTTCCACGCGGCAAGCCCAGCCTGCCTGGCGACATCCTGGAAGACGACAGGCCCTGTCGCTACCGTGCCGCCGGCAGTGATGGGGCGTTTCTGTGCGTCGTACACCGGGCTGTGAACCCCGCCGGTGCTGGAGCCGCCCTGGGCCGCGGCCTGCGCGCCCTCACCAGGCTTGCCGGGGTTTGTCTCCAGCGGCGCCTGCGCGTGCCCCGGCATGGAAATCAAAAGAAAGACCCAGGCAAAGACAGTGATCGACTGCATCAGCGTTACACACCCTTTCTGGGCCTCGTGGGTACCCTTCAGCTCGCCTGCGCTCACTGCTTCTGCGAGACAGCAGTGCGAGGGAGCCGCGCAGCGCATTCTCGCAGAAGGCTGGTTGCTGAAGAAAGCTCCATCAGCATGGAACCTTGTTTGCTTGCAAACGTTAGCTGCTACCAGAAATGCGAGGCCACAATGTGCGGCGCACCTGCATGCCCATCCATCACCGGCATTGCCAGAACGACCTCCGCATTGGTGCGCAGATCGCCTTTGGGCGCCAGCCGCCGGAGATCTTCCACCATGCGCTGGCTGGTGACGAACTCGCTGGCAGCGGCGGTGCCTGTCGCGGCGATACCGGCGATGATCATGACAGGCTCATCGATCAGCGGATCGTTATACCGTGCCACCAGGGCATAGTCCTGTGTCATCTCGCCATAGGGCACTTGAAAGTTCACCTGCCATGTGCGGCCTGGCGTCTGAGTGTCTTCGATGGCGCCCACGTTGGGGTCCGGGCTGTCGACAAAGCGAAATCGTAGATGGTCCGTAAGACGCATCGTCCATCGATTGTTGAGACCGCCAAAGAGCAGCACCGGCCCGCTACGCAGGTCCGCGATGTCCGCGGAGCCGGCACCGGCGAGATGGTATCGGTCGCCGTGCCCGATCATGTAGTTGGTAAGGGAAGAAAGACTGATCACGTCGGAAAGATTGACCTGTTCGTGCTCGATCATGAGCTGCAGCACCGCCTCGGAGGCGTTCACGGCACCTCCCTGGTTGCTACGCAGGGCGTTGCCCGGTATGCCGATGGTGTGATCTCCAAGGACCACGAGCACGGGCGCTTCCTCGGCCACCAGGGGCGCCCAAAGCGCACGGACCGTACGCTCCCGCCACGGGGCTCCACCCCACAACAGGCGAACTGCCAGGGACGCGAGGAGCACAGCCACGCAGGCGGTCACGACCAGGGGTAGAGGACCCAATTTCCGCCCTGTACGCGTTTGCTTCTCGTCCACCGCCGACTCCGGTAGAGCAGCCTCCGCTTCCGCCGCGGGGTGAAGGGCGGCTGCGGCCGACGCTGCTGACGTGGGAATTGGCTGCGGCTCCCGGCGCGGTTCCGGTGGGGTTTCCGTGAGCTCGGCCAGGGGTTTTACGAATATTAGGGGCGTGCGCAGGAAACGCGGCACATACGATCCCGTGGGAAGATCGATGCGCAGTTCACCGGCGTGCTCCGGCTCCTGGTAGTACTGCGCGATGCGCTTGCGTACCTCGGCTGCCGTGACCCGCACCACAGGGTCGGTGTTGGTGTCATAATCAGGCGCGCGATGAAAGACCCCGATGCCGATCAGCCGCTCTTTCAGCAGAGCGGCTTTTCCTACCTGTGTCTGCTCCACCAGGAATCGCAACAGGGTCGGATAGCGATGGCTATGGCAAAAGTGGTGACTTTCCAGCAGCTTTGCGAGCTGGGCGTCGATCTCGGCGGCAGTCAGCGCAGCTGGAACGGGTTCGAGTTCGGCGGTAGGCATAAGGCTCTGCGTTCGTGACCTCGATCGCCTGTCTGGAAATCGCACCGGAACGATACCAGACTCGGGCTTGCTGCGTGTAGCCCTGGGTTGCGCCGTATGATACCGCCGCGGCTCCCCGCCCCTTATCGGCCTAAATTGCTGATTTCGTGCAGGATCTTGGGTTGATACCTCCGACGGAACGGCTTAATGCCGTATCTCCCCTTGCGGACGTTGCCAGCGCTGCCTAGGATTTGCGCGAACGTCAGACACCCCCCTGCTCGTCCCCCAATGCTGAGGCGATGCGTTCCTCCTGAGAGCGTTATCTCTCAGGTCGGGAACGCTTGGGAATAAGCGGGCCGCAGCCGGTGGGCGTCATGGAGGATCTATGGATTGGAAGTGCTTCTACCGCAGCCTGCTGCCGGTACTTCTCCTGGGTGGTTTGTCCGCTGTGGCACACGGGCAAGGAACAGGCGAGATCACCGGCACCGTGACGGATCCCAGCGGTGCGGTTGTGCCTAAGGCAACAGTGACGCTGGTCAGCCCCGCTACGGGCGAGTCCAAGACTGCCAACACGAATGGTTCGGGCATCTTCGACTTCAACGGCCTGGACGTGGGCAAGTACAACCTGACCATCAGGATGCCGGGGTTCGACACATACAAGAAGAACGACATCACCATGAACGTCGCGCAGACGTTGAAGGAAGATGTGCCGCTAAGAGCTGGCGGCGAAAACCAGGTAGTGACGGTTGAAGCGGACGCCCTTCAGGTCCAGGCAGAGACCAACGAGATGAGCACCCTCATCACCGGGCAGCAGATGGTGCAGCTGGCCACCAACGGCCGGAACGTTATTGGTTTGACGTCGCTGGGCACAGGCGTTGCCACCACCAACCCGTCGTTTAACGGCGTCACCGCGCAGGGCTCCAGCTTCAACCTGAGCTTCAACGGCATGCGCCCGGATCACAACAACTGGCTCATCGATGGCGGCGAGGTCTATGACCGCGGTTCAGGCGGCAAGTTGGATGTAATGCCCGCGCCGGATATGCTCTCCGAGTTCCAGGTGCTGGCTTCCAATTACACCCCGGATTACGGCATCTCGTCCGGCGGCACCGTCTCCATGGTGTTGAAGAGCGGCACGCGCGACTGGCATGGCGGGGCCTGGGAGTTCAACCGCAACGATCTCTTTGACGCGAACAACTACTTCTCCAAGAACAGCGCCACACCGCAGCCCCGTCCTGAGCTTCGCTTGAACATCTTTGGCGGTGCTGTCGGCGGCCCTGTGGTGATCCCGCACTTCTACAACACCGACAAGACTAAGACCTTCTTCTTCGCGGGCGAAGAATGGCGGCGATTTATCCAGGGCGCCGCGCCGCAGAGTGAAGATACTGTCCCTCTCGCCGACTTTCCGACGGCCGGCAAACCCTTCACCTACACGCCGTTCGGCAGCGACCTTACTACCACCAAAACGTGCCCCAATGGAGTGTCGGGCACCGGCATCATCTGCGTGCCGAGCACCACGGATCCGGCCAAGCTGCAACAGTATGCGGCTGCGGGCGTCGTAGCAGGGGCACCGTTCCCCAACAACCAGATCCCGGCGAGTCTGCTGGACCCCAACGCGCTGCTGTTTCTGAGCACGGGCGCTCTGCCGCAACCAAACTCGGGCGTCACTACCTATGTTGCCTCACCCAAGCAGCCCACCTATGTGCGCGAAGATGTGGTGCGCGTAGACCAGATCTTCTCTGATAAATACCACCTGCTGGGTAGCTGGATTCACGACTCCATGTCGCAGACGGAGATCCCGACGCAGTGGAGCGGCGACAGCTACTCGACGGTGGGCGATGTCTTCTCCAACCCGTCCTGGGCGGCGGTCATCAAGCTCAGCCAGACTCTCTCCCCCACGCTGCTGAATGAGACTGCCTTCAACGTCAATGGCAACACCATCAGCGTGTCGCCCACCGGCATCTACCAGCAGCCTGCAGGCTGGAACGCCAGCAGCTTCTTTCCCAGCAACGCCCTGAACCGCTTGCCGCAAGTGGGCTTTAGCGGTGGCCCGCTGAACACCACCTACACGGTGATCTACTGGCCTTGGCATAACTCCTTCCTCGACTACCAGGTGCGCGACGATCTTTCCAAGATCGTAGGCAAGCATGCGCTGAAGGTTGGCCTTTCCTACATGCGCATGGACAAGAACCAGCAGCTCCAGGCGGATACAGAAGGCGATTACAGCTTCAACGGCTCCGGCTTCTCGCAGAGCTCGTATGCGAACTTCCTGCTCGGTTATGCCTCTTCGTACTCGCAGCTGCAAAATCAGCGCACCGACCATTACGTAAATAACAGCTACGCCGTGTACGGCCAGGACGACTGGCATGCAACGCCGCACCTCACGCTGAACCTTGGCCTGCGGTATGACCTGCTGCCCCACGTCTATGAGAAGAACAACCAACTCGGCAACTTCAACCCGGCCGCCTACAGCGCCGCCAATGCTCAAACGCCGGACGCCTCCACGGGCACACTCAACAGCTCCGGAGCCGGTTTCGCAACGGTAAACGGCGAGCCCTTTTACCTCAACGGCATCCAGCTGGCGGGTGTGAATGGCGTCCCCAACCAGTTGGTAAATAACAGTTACCTTACCCTGCAACCGCGGCTGGGCTTTGCCTATGACCTCTTCGGGAATGGCAAGACGGTGATCCGCGGGGGCGCCGGTCTTTTCTATGAGCGCGTTCAGGGCAACGACACCTACAACATCGACACAACTCCGCCGTTCTCCTACCAGCCCACCGTCAACAACGTGTACTTCTCCAACCCCAGCCAAAGCAACATTAACGGTGCCACGGCCGCTGCACCGGTCGGTCCTGCGGGCCTGACCAGCGAAAGCCAGTACTACCCCAACCCCGGCACAGGGCAATACAGCTTCGGCTTCCAGCAGGCAGTGGCACCTTCGGTGGTCTTCGGCATGTCGTATGTCGGCACCACTGGCTGGAACCAGGATGACATCCGCGAGATCAACGATCTCAACTTCGGCAGCCCGTTGCAGGCACGGGAAGCAGTGGCTACCAGCTCCACTGTGGGTACCTTCGGTGCCAACGCCAACCTGTACCGGCCCTACCAGGGCTTCTCCAACATCAAGCTTGAAGAGAATGCCCAGAACTTCAAGTACAACTCACTGCAGGTAGCCTTCCGCATGGAGCAGAAGCATGGCTTCACCGCGCAGTTCAGCTACACGTGGTCACACGAGATCGACATCCAAAGCGCCGACCTTACCAGCTCCACGCTGGCCGGATCAGGAGGCACGCTCTCGAACCCGTTCGACGCCAGCTACGATCGCGGCTCCGGCAACTTCGACCGCCGTCACATCTTTAACGTGAACTACATTTATGACCTGCCGTTCTACAAGCACGGCGGCAACTTCCTGCAGCATGAATTCCTGGCCGGGTGGCAGATCGCCGGAGTGACGGTAGCGGAGGCCGGCGTGCCGCTCAACATCTACTACAACGGTCCCGATACCCTCGGATTAGGGGGCAACACCACTAACCGTCCCGATATTGTGTCCTCGGTCAAGTACCCCAAGACACAGGCGTCTTGGTTTGATCGCAACTCCTTCGTGGCACCGATCGCTCCCTGGGCCGCCGGCGCACCTGCTGGCGATACCGGCTTCGGCGATGCCCGCAAGGACAATATCGTCGGCCCTGGCCTCTTCAACTGGAACATCTCGCTCTACAAGGATTTCCTTTTGACCTCGCATGAGGGTCCACGGCTGCAGCTGCGGGCAGAAAGCTACAACACCTTCAACCACACCGAGTTCAACAACGTCGATACGGGCTTCACGGACGGCAACTACGGCCAGGTCACCAGCACCTATGACCCTCGCGTGCTGCAGTTCGGCGCGAAGTTCCTCTTTTAGCTGCGAACCCCTTACCTAAACCAACAAAGAAGGGCGTGGTGGCTTCGGCTGCCACGCCCTCGCCTCTTGCGACGAGGGTCATTGCCAGCTCGCCCGGGAGTGCGGTATGGTTCGGCTGCCAACCCATGATTGTGGCCCAGGAACTCCGTGCAGATGCAGGCCAGCCATCTCGTCTTTCTCGCTACCCTGAGCGCCGGGGTGGCGTGGGCACAAGCTGCCCAGAGTCCTTCAACCGCAGCGGCGCTGGCGGACGACGCGGCGGCAAAGGAGGCCGCAAAGGACTTTGACGGCGCGGCCAGCACCTGGGGCGAGATCGTCGCCGGGGACCCCACGAACGCCGAAGCCTATGCGCACCTTGGCCTGGATGCTGCGCTCGCAGGCCGCTACGACGCGGCCATTCCCGCCTACCGCAAGGCGCTGGAGCTCCGTCCAGGCTTCCCGGGCGTTTCCATGAACCTTGGCCTGGCGCTGTTTAAACAGGCCAGGTTCGGCGAGGCTGTTGCCCCGCTCAAGGCCGCGGCCGTCGAGCGACCCGACGATCCACGGCCGCCTCTGCTGCTTGGCATGGGGTACTTTGGCACGGCGCAGTATGCGGCGGCGGTGCCCTATCTTCGCAGGGGGGTGGAGCGGGCGCCGGACAATCTGCCCTTACGGCTGACCCTCGCGCAGAGCTGCCTGTGGTCGGCAGACTACCCCTGTGCCCTCGAGGAGTACAAGGCCATCCTGCAGCTGGACCCGAACTCCGCGGAAGCCGACATGATCGCCGGTGAAGCGCTCGACGCTAAAGGCGATACCCCCGGCGCCATCGCTCAGTTCCGAGCCGCCGTGGCCGCCGGGACAAACACGCCGGAGGTCCACTTTGGCCTTGGCTACCTGCTGTGGAAGCAGGGCCAGTTCACCGAGGCTGCACAACAATTCAGCGCTGAGCTGGCCTTGGAGCCCAACCACACCCAGGCCCTGACTTACCTGGGCGACATCGCCATCAAGAACAACGACTGGGTGACGGCACGAGGAGAACTCGAGCGCGCGCAGGCACAACCCGGGGCGGTGCGCCTCACCGTCTTCGATCTCGGCGTCGTGGACGCACAGGAGCGACACTTCCCGGAGGCGGAGGCCGAGTTCCGCAGAGCGATCACCCTTGCACCCGAGAACCCGGACGCGCACTGGCGGCTGGCGCGCTTGCTGCAGGCGGCGGGAGACAAGGAGGAGGCCTCGGCGGAACTCGCCAAAGTGCGTGCCCTGCATGAGAGTAAAGATGAGGCGCTGGTGCGGCAGATGGCGCACCCGCCAGCTCCCATGCAGCCCTAAGCGGTCCGGTGACGAAGAACCGCCCGGGACAAAGCCCTAGGAAGCTCCCGGTTCAGTAGTAGCGGACCCGAGGGGACCGACGGGCTGTTTCCGAGTGCCCTTATTGCGCTTCTCCGACCGCACGTTGCGTACCCATTTCCATACTGAAAAGCCGCTAAGAACGAGGCACAACACGGTGAAGCCCTCCACGGTCCAGCGGAACGAGTTGGAGCCCAACACCTTCAGAATGCCGCTGCCGAACCGCATGGCCAGGTAGGCGAGGATGGCAAACCGCGCGGCGCGTGCCACGAAATTGGTGACAAGGATCTCCGGCATCGATTGGTCGAGCGCGCTGGCGATCGCTACGACAATCGTGTACGGGAACGGCGGGGGCGCCAGCGCGCCGACAGCGATCGCTACAGCTGCGCGATGATTCATGCGCTTCTGCAGGCGCTGGAATTGCTTTTCTCCGGCGAGCTTGCAGATGCCATCCCTACCAAGCTTTCGGGCCACCAGCGCCAGCGTCCACGCGCCAATGGTGGATCCCGTGGCCGCGGCCAGCACGTACCAGGGTGCCCCGTGGTGCTTCTGGGCGACCATATAGACGAGCAGGAGGTCATTGCCAAAGGGCAGCACCAGGAACGACGAATCAAGAATTCCCATAAGCAGCGGTCCGAAGTAGCCGAGGCTGATGAGAAACAGGAGCAGCGGATGGAAAAAGTTCAAAACGGGGCCTCCGGCCTTGGACGGCCACTCACATGAACGGCCCTCCCTATAGATGCGCTCTGCGCCCTCTACTGGGACGAAGACCCCTACTGCACCGTTACCATCAGGTTTACGGTCTGGGCGACCACTGTTGTGCCCGCGGCTGGCGTGAAGACGACGGGGATCGTGTAGGTACCCGATGCCGCGTCATTGTTGCTGCTGGAACCGCAACCTGAAAGACCAATCATGGCTCCGGCCGAAATCATGACGACCAGAGCGGTAAGCCAGAGGCCTCGCACCGCCCTAACCCGTCGCTGGAAGCCCAGCAGAAAGGTCGCTGCAAACAGCAGCGTCGCGGAGACCACGCCCGAGGTGCGCCACACGCCGGGCCGCTCCCGCTGATCCAGGGCCGCAGTTGCCGCGTTGGTGGCAACCGTCAGCGACCAGGCGCTCTGGCCCACAGGCCCGGGCGCGACCAGGGCCGCGATGGTGCAGCTGAGGTGCGCGGGCAGTGTGCCGCAGGTGGGTGTAATCGTGGACGAGAAGCCTCCGACATCGCTCGTGCTGAGGGTGGTCATGGCCGAGTTCCCCGCCGTAATTGTTAGGGAGGACGGATTGACCGCCGCCGTAAAGCCAGGTGGCACCACTGGCGTGGTGACAACGGTCAGCGGCTGCACCGCTGACGCGCTGATGTTATTCACCTCATCACCGGCGTACACCGCCGTAAGACTGTAGGGACTGCCCGCTGCAGCCGCGACAAAAGTCGCCGTGCCGGTGCCGCTCGCATTCAGCGCTGCCGAGCCCAGCAGGCTCATGCCATTGAAAAACGTGACGAGACCGGCGGGTATGTTCCCGGCGGTACCGGATTTGACGCCGGCAGTCAGGGTGACCGTCGCCCCGGGCTGCGATGCCGCTGGCACGCTCAGCGTCGTGGTGCTGTTCACCAACGGCGTGAAGAGGTTCGCCGCGGTGGCCGCCGCAAAGTGATGGCCAGTGGTTGTGGGGTGCAGGCCATCCCAGATTAGGTAGGTGTCGGGGTTGCCGCTGATGCCCTGGGCCTTGTCCGCGATATCGCTCAAACCCACCGCCATGGGTCCGGTCGCGAATTTGCCGAAGAGGTCGAAGATGTCTGGCTGGTACACCGTGATCGTCACGCCCGCGGCGGCCAGACTCGCTTTCAAGGTGGCAATGCCCTGCGTCAAAGCCTGCGCAAAGCCAGCGGAGGCAGCGTTGAGTGCCATCGCGTTCGCCGAGGTGGCGTAGTTTGGCACACCCCCAAGCGGGGGCAGGTTGGGGATCAGGAAGTTCGTCGCGCCCGCGCCGGCAAGCTGTTGCACAAGAGCCAGTTCGTTCGAGACGGCAGCTGTCGTGGCGGCGGTGAGATCCGTACCTGCCGAGGCAGCGTTGTACAGATCATTCGCGCCGCCCCAGAGAACGAAGAGCGTTTGCGCGGTGGGTCCGGCAGCTGATTTGCTGGCCACGTTGGCCTGGTAGTCGGTGACCTGCTGACCCATGTTGTGCAGAGAGATCGTAATCCCGTCATCCGACTCGGTCGTCATGCCCGGGCCAGTGGTCGCGTCTCCGTAGGCGTAGTTCGTACCGCCGTCCAACGAGTCTTTGACTGGGGGCTTCGCAGGAAACGACGCTGCCAGTTGCTCGATCCAGACGCCGAAGTAGGCCTGGGCCGGGGGCTGGGTGTCCGCGCCGTCGGTGAAGCGGCCGTCTGTGTAGTTCAGTCCTAAAGCCGGGTTGTCGGCCGGGAAACGGATGCCAAGGGGGTTGGCGTTTTGTACCAGGCGCGCGATGTTGCCCGTATCGGAAAGGGAATCGCCGAAGACCACAACAGAGGTGAAGCTCGTCTGGGCCCCTGCGGAGCCGGCGATACAGAGGGCCAGGAACAGCCACAGGAGTCGGCGAGGGGCGATGGGCACAAAGGTCTCCAAAGGAAGGGATCGCGCCCTTTGTAACACCTTTGGGCAAGTAAAAAGTAGGAATTACTTCCCTGTTGGGGTTCTGGGCCGGTTACGGACGGTGGACATGAACAAAGCTCTTTCGCACCGAATCGGTCCGAGTTATCATCGTATACAGACGAGGAATCATTCATGGCATACAGTGACAAGGTTGTTGACCACTACGAGAACCCACGCAACGTTGGCACCCTCGATAAATCCAGCTCCGAGGTTGGCACCGGCTTGGTAGGTGCGCCCGAATGTGGCGACGTGATGCGCCTGCAGATCAAGGTGAATCCCGAGACGCAAGTGATTGAGGACGCGAAGTTTAAGACTTTTGGTTGCGGCTCGGCCATTGCCAGCTCATCGCTGGCCACAGAGTGGGTGAAAGGCAAGACTGTAGCAGAGGCGCTCACCATCACCAACACCGACATCGTCAAGGAGCTCGCCCTGCCGCCCGTCAAGATTCACTGCTCCGTGCTGGCTGAGGACGCCATCCGCGCTGCCATCGGCGACTGGAAGAAGAAGAATGGCGTACCTGAAGAGGCAAACGCCGCCCTGGTTGCTGCCCACTAGGCAGTCCGCAACCTGATCCGAGAGCCGTCCCAAGCGAAATGCCTGGGGCGGCTTTCCTTTTAGGGAGATGAAGGGGTAAGTTGGGTGGCTACACCAGCAGGCGGCAAGGTACACGCAAGTCTGCCCCGGAGTTCCCTTTGCAACTGCGTACTCTTTCCCAGTGCCTGAGTTTCGCTCTCGCTTCCCTGGCCGCGTCTCACGCGCAACAGTCTCTCCCGGCGCAATCCCACCAACCTGCCCTGCAACTCGGGGCCGCCTGGTACCCGGAGCAATGGCCGGAGGCGCGCTGGGACGCGGATCTGCAGCTGATGCAGGATGCCCACATCACCTTCGTACGCGTAGGCGAGTTCGCCTGGAGCACGATGGAACCCGCGGAAGGCAATTTCCAGCTGGATTGGCTAGCCCATGCCATACGTGCGGCGGAAAAGCACGGCATTGCCGTGGTGATCGGCACGCCTTCGGCAGCACCGCCAGCATGGCTCACCCAACGGTACCCTCAAACGCTGCGGACGATGCAGGACGGCCGCAAAGACGGCCACGGCAACCGTCAGCAATTCGACTGGAGCGACCCCAAGTACCGCGAGCTCTGCCACACGATGGCAGCGAAGCTGGCCGCGCGCTTCGGCCACGATCCCGACGTGATCGGCTGGCAGATCGATAACGAATACGCCAACGAAAGCTACGGCGCGGCCACCGACGCTCAGTTTCAGGACTGGCTGAAAGCGAAGTACAAGACGCTGGACAACCTGAACACACGCTGGACGACCGCCTACTGGAGCGAAACGTACCAAAGCTGGGACCAGATCCCGATCCAGGAGAGCGGCGGCAATCCCGGCCTGCTGCTGAACTGGAGGCAGTTCGTCTCCGACACCTGGCGCAGCTACCAGCGCAACCAGATCGAAGCGATACGCCCGCTCGTGGACAAGCGCCAGTTCATCACGACCAATATGATGGGCTGGTTTGACGCTTACGACCACTACACGGTGTCGCAGGATCTGGATCTCGCCAGCTGGGACGATTACGTGGGCACGGGGCAACTCGATCCCGTGCGCAACGGCGCGACGCATGACCTGACGCGGGGTTTTCTGCGCAAGAACTTCTGGGTGATGGAGACGCAGCCGGGCGCGGTGAACTGGACTGCGAACAACAACATGCTCGACAAGGGCGAAGTCCGGGCGATGGCCTGGAACGCAGTCGGCCACGGTGCCGAGGCGGTCGAGTACTGGCAGTGGCGCAGCGCCCTGAACGGCCAGGAGCAGTACCATGGCACGCTGGTCGGCGCGGATGGCACGCCAGTCCCGCTCTACAGCTAAGTGCAAGGGCTCGGCGCGGAGTTTGTGAAGGCGGCTCCGGTGCTCGCCGGCACGACCGTGGCGTCGAGTGTCGCGCTGCTGCAGGACTACAGCAGCCGCTGGGCGATCAACTGGCAGCGCCACAACAAGGCCTTCGACCCGGTGGAGTCGCTGCTGAGCTTCTACAAGCCGTTGCAGGGGGCGGTGCGTTCGGTCGACATCGTCGCGGATACGGCGCCGCTGAGCGGGTACAAACTGGTAGTCGCCCCGGCGCTGAATCTGTTAACGCCGGCCGCAATCGCCAACTTGCAGGCCTATGTGGAGGGTGGCGGCCACCTGGTGTTAGGCCCGCGGAGCGCGATGAAGGATGAGGACAACGGCCTGTTTCCTGCGCGACAACCTGGTCCGCTCGGGCCCATGCTCGGCGCACGGGTGGAGCAGTACTACGCGCTTACGGAGCCTGTGCCGCTGAGCGGAACCTGGACGGGTGTCGGCGGCGCGGGACAAAGCACCCTGTGGGCTGAGCAACTCGGATCGCTGCAGCCCGGGACGGAGGTGCTGCTCACCTACGGCAAGTCGAATGGCTGGCTGGACGGCCAGCCCGCGGCGGTGACGCGGCGGATTGGTAAGGGCCGAATCACCTATATCGGCGCCGCGATGGACCCCGCCACCATGAAGACAGCTGTGAGATGGATGCTGAAAGATGCCCAGGTCGCGCCGGTGCTGCCGGATCTGCCCCCCAACGTGGACGTCGCGGTGCGCTCCGGCGAAGGCAAGCGAGTGTTCATCCTCACAAACTACGGAACGGAGCGACAGACGATTCCTCTGCCGGGCATGATGGTGGATGTCCTGGCAGGCGGACGGGTGTCGACGGTGACGCTGGCACAGTATGGCGTGGCGGTGCTCAGCACGCCGTAAACCCTACCGAACACGCCTACCTGCGCCGTATACTGGGCGAAGCTTCGGCGTTCGCGGAGCATCAGACAGCTATGGCTTCCTCGTCTATCAGTCTTGCCCCCGGCACCGCCGCCCCACCCCGTCCGGAGGCGAAGGATCCCCTTTCCGGTATGGTGCTTTTGACTGCGGAGGGCCAGCAACCCCGCGCCAAACAGGCAGTTGAGATCACAAAGAACGCATTAAAGCGCATCCGGGTCGCCATGGCCAAGGAGGGCGTGTCGCCGGAAGCCGGTGGTCTGCGCCTAGGCGTTCAGGGTGGCGGCTGCTCGGGCTTGAGCTATAACATCCGCTTCGACACGGAGCCGCGGCAGCGCGATCGGGTGTTCGTCTTCGGTGAGGGCGTCGAAACGCCGAACGATCCGAGCGGGGCCCGGCCAGTGCGTCTGTTTGTAGATCCAAAAAGTTTTCTGTATCTGGCGGGCATGGTGCTGGATTTCGAGGAGACCCTTATGCGTCAGGGATTCAACTTCATCAATCCAAACTCCACCAAAAGCTGCGGCTGCGGGTCAAGCTTTACCGCCTAGCCGTGGTAGTCCGTAGCCGCTCTCCTCAGATCTCCACCTCAGCGGCCTCGCGTAACTCCACACGATTGCGCCCAAGCTGTTTGGCGAGATAGAGGGCCATGTCGGCCTCATAAAGCATATCTGCCGGGGCTTCCCTAGTGCCAGGAATGCGGCTGCAAACGCCGACGCTGACGGTCACCACTTGGCTCACCTTGGACTCGCGGTGCTCCATGGCCAGCCTTTCCACCCCTGTCCGGATATTGTGTGCGATACGCAGCGCACCCGGCACATCCGCGCCTGGCAGCAGGACGGCAAACTCCTCGCCCCCGAAGCGGGCGACGACGTCGTGGCCACGGCGTGGCTGCTCTTCCAGCACCCGGGCGATCTCGCGCAGGCACTCATCGCCGCGCTGGTGACCGTAGCTGTCGTTCAGCGCTTTAAAGCAGTCCACATCCAGCATCAACAACGCCAGCGGCCGCTGCGTACGCAGGGAGCGCCGCCACTCCGTGTCGAACACCTCATCAAAACGGCGGCGGTTATAGAGCCCGGTAAGGCTGTCACGGATGGAAAGCTCGCTGAGCATCGTATTGGCTTCCCGAAGCTGGCCCTCGCTGCGCAGAAGCGCCTGCTCCGAGGCGGCAAGCTGGGCATGCAGTTGGCTGAGCTCGCGGAAACGTCGCTTGTCGATGGCCGCCGTCCCCAGGGTGACCAGGATTACCAAAGCCAGCGTGATGAGGAGTGCAGCCTCTCCGACGCCGCTACCGCGAACGCTGCCGCGGGCCTTAACCAGTGCCGGCAGGGGAGCGAGCAGGTAGGCGTGAACGGCCAGGGCATGCATGGCCGCGATCCCGGAGCCCAGCACCAAGCTGCCGCCAACCCGCATCCACTCCCCGCGGAGGGGGTCATCATGGGTGCCGAAGACCATCCAGACCGCCAGCAACGTCGCCAAGATCGCCACAGTGAGGGAGGCAACGAGCCAGAAGGGATTGATTGCTCTGACGATTGTCGAGCGCAGCGCTTCCTCCCCCAGGAAGTGCATTGCGGAGACGCCGCCCCCGATGCAGACGGAGCCCAGCAGCAATCGCAGGCCCGAGTGGGCCTTCCACGCAATCAGCCGAATGCCGGCGTAGGCCGAACTGATCGCCAAGGCCAGGCACAGCACCACCAAACGCAGCGAGTAGACGGCCTCGCCCGGGGACGGGTCTTCGAGCGCCCCGAAAAAGTGCATTGACCACATGCCCAGCCCAAGCACGGTGGAGGAGGCTGTCAGCCAGATCCGGCGACTCCAGAAGTTATCGGTGCGCGCAATCCGCTCCGCCAGCGAAAAGGCAGCATAGGCCGCCAGCATCGACGCCGTAACGGCCAGGGCGCGCATGGCCTGGGAGCTCTGGATGGTAAGTGGATGCATCGTGCGGAGAAGGCTGGCCTAGTGTATCTGTTGGTTGGACGGCTCCTGGCAGCAGCCGTGAGTTGACTCGCTAGAATGGAAATTCATGGACTACTTCGAGCTTTTTTCCCTGCCGCGGTACCTCCGCCTTGACCTGGCGGATCTGGAGAAGAGCTTCTACGCTCAATCGCGTCGTCTGCACCCGGACCGTTTCGCGTCGCGGCCGGCAGCGGAGCAGACCGAGGCCCTCGCACGATCGTCCGCACTAAACGACGCATACCGAACCTTACGTGACCCGATCGCGCGAACGGAATATCTCTTATCGGGGGAGGGGGTCCAGATGGAGGAGCAGTCGCGCGCGGCAACGGATGCTGCGCGGGCTGCGGGCGTTGAAAAAAAGCAGGTCGCGCCGCCGGATTTGCTGGAAGAGGCGTTTGAATTGAACATGCAACTAGAAGAGATGCGATTCGCGCGGCGCTCGGGCGAAAAAGATGAAATCGCGGAGCGCGATCTGAAGGCCGCCCAGAAGCGATACACGGCTATGCTGAGCGATCTACAAGTGCAGCTAGAGGCGCTTTGGACTCGCTGGGACGAGGCAGAGGCCGCCGCCGAGGCCGCCGCGAAGGCGCAAACCAAAGACGCCATGGTAGCCCTGCTGAACCGGCGCGCCTACGTGCGCAACCTCGTACGGGACGTCAATGCGGCGCTCGAATAAGGTCGGTAGCGTAAAGGCGAAGACTCACAATGAGGTCTCACGAGGCGAGGAGAAGCCCCGCGATTTACACCGCCGTGTGCCCCTGAGAGCTGCCCTGTGTGCTGTTGTGCTGCTCCTGCTTGCGACACCGGAGCCAAGCCTCGCGGTCAACCCGGACTGGACGACGCCTCTGCCGCCCTTCCGTATCGCCGACAACCTTTTCTACGTCGGCAGCCGGGACCTCGCTGCCTACCTTATCGTCACGCCTGCAGGCAACATCCTGATCAACAGCAATTACACAAGTTCTCCACCGACCATCCGGCACAGCGTGGAGCAACTCGGCTTCCGTTGGCGAGATACCCGCATTCTGCTTATCAGTCATGGCCATGTGGATCATGCCGGCGGTTCGGCCGAGGTCGTGCGCGAGACCGGGGCAGCGTACGAGGTCATGGACGGCGACGTCGACGTAGTTGAAAGCGGCGGGCGAAGGGACTTCGCGTTCGGGAGCGCCGACAAAACGATGCAGTTCCCCGCGGCACACGTCGCCCATGTGCTGCATGATGGCGAGAACGTCCGCCTCGGTGGAGTTACCCTCGTCGCGCATCGGACCCCCGGACACACGCGTGGCTGCACCACATGGACGATCCGCGCGCACCTGCCCGGAGAGCCGGCAGGCCAGCTACGCGACGTGGTCATCGTGGGCAGTTGGTTTGCGCTGTCCAACTACCGGCTACTGGGAACGCGCTCCCGCCCGGCCTCGTACCCCGGCATTGCCGCGGACTTCGAGACGACCTTTGCCGTTCTGCACCGGCTGCCATGCGACGTCTTTCTAGGCGCCCACGGCAGCTACTTCGGCATGCTGGGGAAGCTGAGCCGCCTGCCGGCCAACGGTGCCCGCGTCTGGGTGGACCCTACCGGGTACGACCGCGCACTGGCCGCTGCGGAGGCGGCCTACCGCACAAAAGTGACCGCAGAACAGGTCGCTGCTTCGACCGCAAAGTAAGTCCCGCGGTTCGGTGCGGCTACGCCGTCAGTGGCCGGGTAACCACCTTTTCCAGGGAATTGAGATGGTGCAGGTCGTGCCCGGCGACGATTTCCACGATATTCCATAGCGTTACGGGGCCCAGCTCGGGATGGGTCGCAGGCCGGCGCTTCTCATCCTCCGAAAGCCCTTCGATCAGGGCGAGATTCCAGGCCCGGATAGCCGTCCAGGTCGCACGCGCAGCCGTGGTGGTATAGCCAACGCCATCATAAGCACGCGCCCACGGGTCCTGCTCAAAGGGCTGCAGAGTGGGGTTGTCGGCACCGTAGATGAAGCGCAGCCGCCAGGCCCAGGCCACCTCACAATCGGCCAGGTGACACAGAATTTCGCGCACGCTCCAGCGTTTCGGCCCGGGCTTATGCTCGATCTGCTCGGCCGTAAGAAGCTTCAGCAGATCGGAAAGGCGGGCGGAGGTCTCACGCATCACCTCGGCGGGGTCACGGTCTTCCAGCAGGTGCACGTACGGGCGGGCTAGGGCGGCTTCTTCGCTCATAGGCCTCTAGGATGCCGTTTCGGCCCCGGTTGCCGCTTCGCGGGCTGTCCAGGGGCTGTACTCCCCGACCGCCCAGGAGTAGCCCTCAGGGTCGCGCACCGTGAAGGCACGGCCGCCGTAATCCATTTCACGCAGTTCCATGATGATCTCTGCGCCGACCACCCTGCAGGCATCCCACACGGGCTGACAATCCCCCACGATGAGGTAGAGCGCCGAGGTGACGCGCCCTTCGACTTCGGCGGGCGTGGCGGTGAATTGCGGGTATGGGTTTGGATTGCTGGCCGAGCCAAGCATGATCATTCCGCTGCCGTGCCGCAGTTCAGCATGCCCCACCGTACCGTCCGGGCCCGGGTAGTACGCATGGCGTTCAAACCCAAAGGCCTTCTCGAGCCAGGTGATCGCCGCATTCGCATCGCGATAGCGAAGACTTGGGATCAGCGTCGAACCGAGGGCGGCGGAAGGAGCACTCATGCGTAGCATCATCGTCCCGTCCCTCGGCATCTGTACAGAGGAATCCGCATACGCAGACAATGGACGAGGGAGGGCACATGTCTTCCCTCTTGAGGTGAATTTCAGTGGCAGAACAGCAGCGCGTCGTCGGCATCGATCTGGGCACCACCAACTCGCTCGTGGCCTACATGCAGGGCGAGACCCCGACGGTGATTCCCGGCGAGGATGGCTCGCCGATCGTGCCCTCGGTGGTAGCTTTTGATGGGGACAGCGTCGGAGGCTTCGCGGTCGGCAATGCGGCACGGGAGGTCCTGCTGCACAACTCCGGCAATGCGGTGTACTCCGTCAAGCGGCTCATGGGGCGCGACCTCGCGGATGTGGAGCCGGAGCTGAAGCTCTTTCCCTTCAAGCTCGCCGATGGGCTGCAGGCCGGAGAGGTGCTGAAGCTGAACGTCGGGGGGCTAACGCTAACCCCGCCGGAGGTCTCGGCCTACATTCTGCAGCAGCTTAAACGCAACGCGGAGCGCTTCTTCGGCGGCCCGGTCACGAAGGCGGTGATCACCGTACCCGCCTATTTCAACGATGCGCAGCGGCAAGCGACCAAGGACGCCGGGCGCATCGCCGGGCTGCAGGTCCTCCGCCTGGTAAATGAGCCGACGGCTGCGGCGCTCGCCTACGGGCTCGACAAGCTGCATGGTGGGCAGGACGGCACTATCGCGGTCTACGACTTCGGCGGCGGCACCTTCGATGTCTCAATCCTGAAGCTGCACGAGGGCATCTTCGAGGTAATCGCCACCGGCGGCGACACGCACCTGGGCGGCGACGACATTGACAACCTGCTGCTGGCCGTCGCTCTCGATGATATTCGGGGGGACCTCGGCGTCGACGCCACCGCCCATCCGGAGGTGGTGCAGCAGCTGCGCAAGGCGGTGATCGATGCGAAAATCGCGCTCAGTTCGGCGGACGAAGCGCGCCTGCAGCTCACCCTGCCCGACGGCCAGCACTACCTGCGTGCGATCACGCGGGCGCAGTTTGAAGATCTGATTGCGGGGGTGGTCGAGCGCACTGCCGGCCCCGTGCGCCAGGCGCTGAAAGATGCACAGCTTTCCCCCGAGCGCATTGATGAGGTCGTGATGGTGGGGGGCTCGACGCGCATACCCGCTGTCCGCGCGCTGGTCGGCCAACTTTTTAATCTCGAAGCGCGAGGGAAGAACCTGCATACGGAGCTGAACCCAGACGAGGTCGTTGCCTTGGGCGCAGCGGTGCAGGCGCAGATTCTCTCCGGCTCTGAAAATGCGGCTACGGATGATCTGTTACTACTCGATGTCACCCCGCTCTCATTGGGTATCGAGGCGCTCGGCGGCGTGGTCGCCAAAATTATTCAGCGCAACTCCACAATCCCGGCGAGCGCCACCGAGCACTTCACCACCGGCGTTGACGGCCAGACCAACGTGGCCATTCATGTGCTGCAGGGCGAGCGTGAACTGGCCAAGGATTGCCGCTCGCTCGCGCGCTTTGACCTCCAAGGCATTCCGCCGATGGTCGCGGGACTGCCACGCATCGAAGTCAAGTTTCTGATTGACGCAAATGGGATTCTGCAGGTCAGCGCGCGTGAACAGCGCTCCGGCCAGGAGGCCGCCGTGGAGGTAAAACCGACCTACGGTCTGACCGATGAACAGGTGGAGGCAATGATTTTGGAAAGCTTCGATTATGCAGAACAGGACATCCACGAGCGGCAGGTGATTGAGGCCCGCAACGAGGGCGAGACTATTCTGGAAGCCGTGGAAAGGGCAGAAACGCAGCCCGTCTGGCAGCAGCTGACCTCGCTTGAGCACGAGGGCATCAAGGCAGCTGTGCTGGAGTTGAAGGCTTCCCTCCCGGGTGACGATTACCGCGTGACGCGCCAGGCTATCGAGCAGTTGGACAAGAAGACGCGCCGGCTTGCGGAGATCATGATGGACTCCGCGGTGACGGGCGCGATCGGCGGCAAGACGATGCAAGCGGCGGGCGACGACCTGGGAGAGGGTCCAACGGCACCCCACCCCTTCGCCCCGGCCCAGATTAACGACTCCCCGACTGATGTCCTCATACAGGACGAGTTGAATCCAGGTACCCCCGGCGAATCCACCGAGGACTAGGGCGGCATCGGCTGCTCCGACCGTATCCTTGGGCGTATCTGTCTTTGCGTGCCTGCTTCGCTCTACACTGGTCTTGCTATGTCAGATCACAACATTCCACAACTACCCGAGGTCGACCTTCTGATTCCCCCCGCGCCCAACGTTGTGCGCGTGACCTTCAAACCGGAAAACAAGACTGTCGAGTTTCCCTTCGGCACCATGCCCTACGACGGCCACGGTGAGCCCATGAGCCTGCTCGATGTGGCCGAGAATTACGGCATTTTTCTTGACCACGCGTGCGGGGGCGTCTGTGCCTGCACCACCTGCCACCTCCATGTGCTGCAGGGAGAGAAGAGCATGAACGAGGCGGAGGAGAAGGAGCTGGATCGTCTGGATCTGGCACCCGGTTTGCAGCTGAACTCCCGCCTGGGCTGCCAGGCGGTGATCGAAAAGCCCGGCGCCTACGTCGTGGAAATTCCTGGCTGGAACAAGAACTATGTCCAGGAAGGTAAGCCGGTTGCCAAGTAGAGCCTAAGTCCCAAATATTGGCCCAGCAGCCATGTACCGACTTTAGAAGAGCTCCGGCCACTCCAACAGAGAGTGGTGCTTCGCGTCGGTCTGCAGGCTCAACGTCAGCTCGCGCCGCTCCCGCAGGATAGACAGCGTCACCGGGCTGCCTTTGGCTGCGTGCAGCCGCTTGGTCCAGTCGGCCTGGCTGTGCAGGCTGTACATGTCCGCGCGTAGAACGACATCTCCCGCCCGCAGACCAGCCTGCGCAGCAAGTCCACCCGGAGCCACCGACTGCACCAGCAGACCCAGGCCCTGCGGTGCGCCGAAGTAGCTCGCCAGCTGTGGCTCCATGGCATCAAGAACCAATCCCATCGAGTTCCCAGTGTGCAGCATGGAGCTGAGAAACCCCTGGCTGTGCGGCGGCATGAACGTCGGGGCCGCAGGGCTGCTGGCTGACGTCGGCGGGCTGTCCGGCGGGTCGGTAAGCGGCAGGTCGCCGTCGGCCGCCGGATTGGGCTGCAGCTCGGGAGGCGCGGTATTGCGCGCCACCAGCCGAGCCATCGCGGCGCGGGCCACCTCGTCACGATCGGCCAACTGCGCATTCAGGGTCATTGACCGGCCGTTGCGCACCACGTTCAGGGCGATCTGCACGCCAGCCCCGGCGTCGTGAATCATGCGCCGCAGCGCCTCCGCACTGGCAATCACCTGCCCGTTTAGACTGAAGATGATGTCGTGCGGACGTAATCCCGCTTTGCCAGCGGGTCCGTCATGGTCCACCATGACCACTTCCACGCCGCGTACCGGGCTTGTAGCCGGGAGGGGACTCGCAGAGCTCGCGGGCGCGTCATGAAACTCGATGCCCAGGTAGCCGGGGGCTCGTCCATTCGTTGACCCGTGCAGACTCGGCGGCCCTGACCCTCGGGTAACCGTCGCCCATGCACGCGCCTGGACACAAGCCAAGGACGTAATCAGGCCCACGCAACAGAGAGCGGCCGGTCGCCAGGGAACGCGGCGCGTGGCATAGGGACCGTCCAGATCTGGCAACCGTACCCGTCCCGCGGCGAGACCCGCAACTGAGTTGGCATCCACGCCGCGGGCGCTCCTACTCGATGTCCGAGGCGCTTTGCAGCGCCTGGAAGCTGGCAGTTCGTATGGCCGGGTTGGCGTCCTGCGCCGAAACTGTCCGCAACGCCTGACGAACGCTGGAATCGGCTCCCACCGGCGACAGCATGGAGATGGCTTCCGTGCGTACCTCCGCGCTGTGATCGTGCATCAGCGTCTCCAGCACGGCATCGCGGACGTGCTCATCTTCGGCGATGTAGGGCTGCAAACCGGCAAGTGCTTTCAGCCGCACCGCTGAACTTTTATCCAGGCGCAGGCGCGCCAGCAGCGCCGACCGCACACTGTTCTCCGTATCGCCGGTCTCCTCGCTGCGGCACGCATGGCCGATCCGGCACTCGTCTGCCAACAGGGCGACAGACTCTGCATGGGCCTGCCCAGTAGCCGCGAGCTGCGTGCCCAGCATCAACAGCTTGCGAATCTCCGGATCATCCAGCGAGCCCTGCACCGTCTCCGGCACCAGACGGTTGTAGTTCACCTGCACAAGATCCGAGTTGGGTGTCTGCACGATGCCGGAGACGCTGGCCACCGCCCCCTGCGAGGGATGCGAAAGGATAACGGGCCGCGGCAGCTGCTTTTCGTGCAACACCTGGTAGCGAGTCAAGGTGTTGCCGCCCAGAAAGCCCAGACCCACCAGAAGCACCGTCAACGCTGGCGCGCCCTGCACATAGCCCAGCCAGCGAAAGGTATTGCCCCACAGGCGCTGTGCCCAGGACCGGGCCGGAAGTGCGTCGAGTGCCTCGTCGAGCCGCAGGCGAGAGGCCGCCAACAAGTTCGGCGTGGGCTCCAGGACCGGATCGGCGGCGGCCAGCGCCTCGCCCAGGGCGAGGTGTGCGTTCCACTCCCGCCGGCAGTCCGCGCAGCCGTTGAGGTGCCGTTCCAGCGGCAGCTGCAACTCGTCCGGCAGCTCACCATACTGGGCCAACAGAATGTTGGCTTGCCAATCTTCACATCGCATGGGGCATTCCTCGTGGACCTCTCCGAACAGGTGTTGCAGGTGCGGGTCGGACGCATTGCTCGCCCGCTTCGTAATGCCTGATTCTTCGTTGCTGGCTTTCTTCTGCGTGTTGTTCCGCTGCCGCTACCGCACCTCTGCCAGGCGCGTCCGCAGCTTGCGTGTAGCGCGGAAAAGGGTGTTTTTGGCTGTCTCCTCGGTGGTCGAGAGCATCTCTCCGATGGTCCGCAGCTTCAGGCCCTGGTAGTGCTTCAGCTCAAACACGGTGCGCTCCCGTGGGGTCAGCTCGGCCAGCGCATCCTGGATGGCGGCGTGCTGATGCTTGCGCTGCAGTTCACGCGCCGGGTCGGCGCCCGCGCGGTTATCCGCCACATGGGCCATCAGGTCCATCTCATCGCCAGCCGAGTCCAGCACCGTCCCGGGATCTTCGCGGCGGCTCTTGCGGCGACGCAACTGGTCCAGGCAAAGATTCGTAACGATGCGGTATAGCCAGGTATAGAACGAGCACTCGAACCGGAAGTTCGATAGGTGCCGGTACGCCTTGATGAAGGCGTCCTGGTGAACGTCCTGCGCATCCTGCTCGTTGCTGAGCATATGCAAAGCCAGCCGCAGCACGCTGCGGTCATAGCGTCGCACCAGGGAGTCGAACGCGGAGCGATCGCCCTTCTGGGCCGAGCGGATCAGTTCATCATCCTCGGCGCGTTGCAGGGCCCGTGCCTCCAGCTCCTGAGCGCTCAACTTCATGCGAGCCCCGGACTGCGCGCCGTGAGGACTGGCGGCGGCGGGCGCCCCCGCTGGAGCCGGACTGGTGGCCAGGGTCTCCTGCAAGCCAAGCGCGAAGGGGCTGGGGCGCCGGCGGAGGGAGTCGCCGGGAAGAACGATCGAAGGGGAGATACTCATGCCTGGGCTGACTCCGGAGTCAACGTGATGCTGTTGCTGAATAGACGCTGCTCGCTGCCGAGGGTAAGCACAAGAGGGGCGGGCTACAGCTTTCGTTGTACGAGGTTCGGCTCAGGAAGCTACCCATGGCTCTCGAGTTGTAGGCCGACTTGATTGCGACGATCCTGAAAGCAGCCTATCGGATGAGCGGCGATCGACACCACGGCGGCGCTGCGCGCGGGACGCCTGCCTGGCCTGCATAAGGATCCGTTCGATCGAATCCTTGCGGCCCATGCCCTCGCGGAGGACATGCCCCTCATCAGTGCCGATGCTCAACTCGACATATTCGGCATACGCCGGATCTGGTGACGGAAGGTCCGCAACGAGTTACGGGTGTGCAGCACGCATCACAACTAAGCCGTGACGAAGCTTCATTCGCGCGGATACGATGCCGGGTTGAGAGACTCGAGAGGCTAGAGAGATGATCAGTAAGCGTTGGGGCATTGCCGTTGCGGCAGTGATTATGCAGGTGGCGCTGGGCGCCGTGTACGCCTGGAGTGTGTTCCGCAAGCCGCTGACCAGCCATTTTGGTTGGTCGATCGGGCAGGTCACCTTGACCTTCACGATCGCCATCTTCGTGATCGGCTTTGCGGCCTTCTTTGGGGGTCTCTGGAATACCCGCAGCGGGCCGCGCGTGGTCGCGATGACTGGCGGGCTGCTGTACGGTGGCGGCGTCGCCCTGGCGAGCCAGTCGTTTCACGGGCTCTGGTGGCTTTACCTCACCTATGGCTTGATCGGGGGTATCGGCCTCGGCTTTGGCTACATCATTCCGATCTCGGTGCTGGTGAAGTGGTTTCCTGACAAGCGCGGCCTGATGACCGGCATCGCCGTCGGCGGGTTCGGCGCCGGCGCCCTCATTACCGCCCCGGTCGCGACGCACCTCATTCAATCCGTCGGCGTGCTCACCACTTTCTTGTACCTCGGTCTCGCCTACC
Organism: uncultured Acidobacteriaceae bacterium; assembly: GCA_964242225.1. Taxonomy (GTDB): domain Bacteria; phylum Acidobacteriota; class Terriglobia; order Terriglobales; family Acidobacteriaceae; genus Granulicella. Next base: position 282,038 of record CAXTAE010000001.1, on the reverse strand, counting down.
TAGTAATCTGCGTCTGCAGCGGCTACTTTATGCAGAACCCGCCAGAGGGCTACAAGCCCGAGGGTTGGGAGCCGAGCCAGGTACTGCAGAAGACTGAGTCCGCGCGGAACTTCACCCTCACCGAAGCCCTGCGCACCTGGCAGTGGTGGGCGCTTTGGCTGCTTTTGTTCCTCAATACCTGCGCCGGCATCTCCGTCATCTCGCAGGAAGCGCCGATGTTCCAGGAACTGGCCGGCATCACAGCGATTGTCGCTGCGGGCATGGTGGGCATCGTCTCCATCGGTAACGCCGTGGGACGCGTGCTTTGGGCGTCGGTCTCGGATCACGTCCCGCGCCGCTTCGTGTTTCTCATCATGTTTCTGCTGCAGGCCGTGCTCTTCTGGCTGCTGCCGAGCCTGCACACTGTCACACTGATCACGACGGTAGCCTTCATCATCCTGCTCTGCTATGGCGGCGGCTTCGGGACCATGCCGGCTTTCGCGGCAGACTACTTTGGTCCGAAGTTTGTCGGCCCTATCTATGGCCTGATGCTGACGGCCTGGGGCTTTGCCAGCGCGTTTGGGCCGTTGCTGATCGCTTATACCCTGAAAGCGACAGGCCATTACGCAAGCGGCTTGCATATCCTTGCGATTTTGCTGCTGTTCTCGGCCATACTGCCGTTTTTTGTGCGGCCTCCCCGCCCGGGAGCGACACCTGCGACCGTTTAACTGGGGCTCCTTTCTCACCCGCACACGCGGGGGCTGCTCGACACAGTTGCCCCCGCGAATCTCTCAATCTGAACTTCCCTTTTCTCTGACAGCCCCGTGAACCCGGCCCGACTCAAACGGGGCAATTGCAGCGGCGACCCCGGCGCATACACTAGCTACAGATGGCTTCGCTCTTCCCCGACGATTCTCCCCGCCCGCGCTCCGGCACAGCTTCGCCTCCGTTCCGCAAGTTTCCACGCCGCCCCAAAGCGGTGGAAACGGAGCTGCCACCACTGGCCTCGGGCTGGATCGTGGCGCAATGTGATGGCGGCGCCCGCGGCAACCCCGGGCCAGCTGGCTTCGGCGCAATCGTGGATAGCGGTGACGGCCTTCGCCTGGCAGAGTTGAGCGAATTCCTGGGATTCAAAACGAACAACTACGCCGAATATTCAGGCCTGCTGGCCGTGCTGGACTGGGCACTTCGCAACGGCCATCCCCACCTGCGGGTCATCTCCGACTCCGAGCTGATGGTGAAGCAGATCCAGGGCAAGTACAAAGTGAACTCCCCAGACCTGAAACCGCTCCACGAAGAGGCGCGTCGCCGCATCGCCGGGCTGGAAGGCTTCGAGATCCACCATGCGCTGCGCCACAAAAACAAGGACGCCGACCGGCTAGCCAACGAAGCCATGGACCGCGGCACGAGCAAGCCCCGGCCCGGCGCCGCTGGGGAACCGCCCCGCGCCACGCCCTACCCCGCAGCCGCCACCGCACCGCCAACCCCGATTCACTTTGGGGGCATCCAGGAGACCCCCGGCCTGGGCGCGAAGCCCGCCACAGCCCGATCCGTTTCCTCGCCCGTCATATCTTCTTCTCCGGCGATGCTGCGCGGCTTCGTCCGCGACGGCGTCGTTCATCCGCTCGGGGCCGTTCGCCTACCCGAGGGCTCCTTCGTCAAGATTCTCCCCGAGTAGGCATGAAGCCTGTGTGTGCTTTCACCCGAGTAACGCTGCTTTCTCCAGCTCACTGCGCATCCCTTGCCAGGCCGGGCCGGCATCGAATCCTCTGGCTAAGTCTTGCCTTAAGCGCCAGTTGCCTCGGGGGCGCAGCCCTCTCCGGACAGACCAGCGATCCCGCTCTGGCGATCGTGCGCTCTGCCGTTCGGGCGGAGATGGACGCCGCCAACAGCGACCACAGCGCCTGGACCTACCGTGACCGCGACGTTCAACCTGACCGCGACACGCTCTCCCAAGTCATCGAGACGCCCAAAGGCGACCTGAAACGCACCCTCATGCTGAATGGCCAGAAACTCACCGCCACCGAGGAGCGTGAGGAACTCGCGCGTCTGCATACCTTCGTGAACAGTCCCGAGGAGCAGGCCAGAAAGCGTAAAGACGGCGCCCACGACGATGCGCAGGCCCGTGAGCTGCTTGAAATGCTCCCTACAGCCTTTCTGTGGACGATCACGGGGCAGACTGCGGAAGGGACCACCCTGCGCTTCCGGCCCAACCCTGGGTTCCACCCGCCTGACATTCAATCACGCGTCCTGGGCACGATGGCCGGCGAGATCGTCGTGTCGCACGAGGGCAACCGCATCAAAACACTACGTGGCACCCTGACCGATGACGTCCGGTTTGGCTTCGGCATTCTGGGCAAACTGGACCGCGGCGGCACCTTCGACGTGGAACGCCGAGAGGTCGGCGGGAGCCATTGGCAGATCACCGAGACCCACGTGCACATTGGCGGCCACGCTCTGCTCTTCAAGAGCATCGGCACCCAAGAAGACGAGACTAAGACCGAGTTCAAGCCATCTACCGCCGCTGATCTCCAGGCCGCGGAGGAACAGATCCGGCATTAACGCCCCGGCCGGCTTCCTGTCGCGGGTTCTACCCTGGAAGTACCAGGCAAACAAACGGGGATTTCGCATCCCGGAGCGACGCACGGCACTCTAAGGAGTCGTGCGCATCTGCTCCCAACTTCTGATCGCAGCAGCGGCGGCCGTTTTGCTGCCGTGTGCGGTCGTCCCGGCCCAGACCGCCACTACTACCCCTGTGGCCGATCCTTCGCAGGCCACGGCGGTGCCGGCTTCCTCGACGTCATCCACAGCGGTTGGGGGTGCCTCGCCCGCGGCGTCAGCGCCCGGCCTTCCGCAGGCTCCCAGCACACTGCTGGACCCGCCAGCGACTGGTCCGGTGCGCCCGGCAGGTTCCGGGCTTCGCTACACCGCCTCCGGCACGACGCCAGGGCCCGGCGGCTACCCCGTCGAAAAAGCCATTGAGGGGCCGCTGCACCTTTCGCTGGACGATGCGATAGCCCTGGGATTGCAGCGCAATGTGCGCCTTCGGTACGTGCGCGCCAACCAGCAGGTGCTGCGCGGCTATACCGGCCAAATTACAAACGCTCTTATTCCGAACCTGGAGTTCCGCGCAGCCTCGAGCGCCCAGGAGATCGATTTGATTGCGCTCGGCTTCAAGCCGAACCTCGTGGCACCTCTGCTGGCCGGCTTTGGGCTTAGTGCCAGCGATTTTCCGACCATCGTGAAGGTCAATACGACCTCTGCGCAGATCAATCTGAACCAGGCTCTTTTCAATCTTCCCGACCTTGAGCTGTATCGTGCCATCAAGCCTGAAAACCGCGCCGTCGACCTTCAGATCCGCGACAGCAACGAACAGCTGGTGCAGGCCGTCACGATGGCCTACCTGCAGGTGCTCGCGGATGGGTCCAGCCTGGCCAACGCCATCGCCCAGGAAGACGCGGCAAAGGCGTTGCTCGATCAGGCGACCGCCCGTGACGAGGCTGGGATCGGCATCAGGCTCGACGTGCTGCGGGCTCAGGTCGCCTACCAGCAGCGAGAGCAACAGCATGTGTCTGCCAGCGCACAGCTGGACAAAGACGGTATTCAGCTGAACCGCATCATGGGTATTCCTGCCGGCCAGGAGTTGGATCTCACCGATGAAGCGCCCTTTGCGGAACTCATGGATCTCGATCTCGCCCGGGCACAGCAGACTGCCTATACCAATCGCAGTGATCTTCTCGCCTTGGGAGCCTCGCTGGCAGTGGCCGCTCATGAGGTACGGGCGGTGAAGTACCAGCGCTACCCCACCCTCGCCCTGAACGGCTTTTACGGCATCCTAGGCCTCGACAGCGGGCCGTATCACGGGGTTTTTACGGCGGAAGGCTCGCTGCAGTTCCCCGTTTTCCGGGAGGCCGCCCAGCGTGGTGAAGAGCAGACCGCCGTAGGGCAGATGAACGAACTACGAGAGCAGGAAGCGGCGCTGCGTGGCACCATCGATGCGCAGATACGATCCAGCTTGCTCGATACGAGCTCGGCCGATCAGCTGGTGAAGGTAGCGCAAAGCAATGTGGCGCTGGCGCAACAAGCCCTGTCCGACGCTCGCGACCGCTTCGGTGCCGGCGTCTCGGACAACCTGGAGGTGGTCGACGCTCTCGCGAGCCTGATCAACGCGCAGACGCAGCTGGTGAGCGCCCTCTATCAGTACAACGTCGCGAAGGTCGCCTTGGCGCGCAATACCGGCGTGCTGGAGACCCGTTACCGCGCATTCCTGGGGATGTAACCTCCGCGTAAGGAAGGGCCGTACGCCCGGCACTGGCTGCGTACCGGGCGGGCGAACCCAACACCTGACCCGTGCTGATTATTTGGTGCTGGAGTTGGGCCGTTGCACGTTGGGATCCAGCCGGCTGGCGCCCTGAAATGGCAACATCCAGCCAGGGTACTCTGCCGGTAAGGCGCTCACGTCGTCGATCGCCTTCATCTCGTCTGTATTCAGCGTGAGCTCGACAGCAGCGAGATTGTCCTCAAGCTGTTCGGTCCGCTTCGCCCCGATGATCACAGACGTGACAACTGGCTGCTGCAGGAGCCACGCCAAGGCTACACGGGCCGGTGAACAGCCATGAGCTTCCGCGATCGGCCGCACGACATCCAGCACCCGCCAGACGCGCTCCTTATCAACGATAGGGAAGTCAAAGGAGGAGCGGCGGGAATCTTCGGGCTTCTGGTTCTCTCGGCTGAACTTGCCACTCAGCAAGCCACCCGCCAGCGGACTCCACACCAGCAGGCCCGTGCCCGTGTGCTTGAACATGGGAACGAACTCCCGCTCCAGATCGCGTCCTGCGACTGAGTAGTACGCCTGCAGCGTGTCGAACCGCGCCAGTCCCTTCAACTCGGAGGTGGTAATCGCCTTTGAGAGCTTCCAGGCCTCCCAGTTAGAAGCGCCGAGGTAGCGCACCTTGCCCTGCTGCACGAGAGTATCGAGCGCGCGCAATGTCTCCTCCACAGGCGTGATCGCATCATTGCCGTGGATCTGGTACAGATCGATATGATCGGTGCCGAGTCGCTGCAAGCTTGCGTCCACGGCGTCCATGATGTGTCCGCGCGAGGCGCCGATATCGTTCCGTCCTGGCCCAGTGCGACCGAAGACCTTGGTCGCAATCACGACGTCCTTACGTGCAACGCCGAGGTTCTTCAGCGACTGCCCGAGCGTCTTTTCACTCTCGCCATCTGCGTACACATCGGCTGTATCAATAAAGTTCACCCCGGCGTCCAGGCACCCGCGGATGAGGGCATCGGCGCCCGCCTGATCGACCTGCCCGATGTTCTTCCACACGCCGCTGCTCCCGCCGTGGAAGGTCATCGTGCCAAAGCAGATCGTCGAGACGAGCAGGCCTGTATCGCCGAGTGTCTTGTATTGCATGCGCTTGTCCTCTGGGAGCCGAAACTTCGGCAGCCCATGGGATGCGCATGAGGGCTTTTCGGCTTCACGCGGCGTGGCTTCTCACCCCTTCGGCACGTGACCGCGGTGACGCCGGCGGTACCGCCTGTTGCTGGCGATAGCCTACAAACGCAATGCGCTCTTGTTTGTGCCCTGTCCCCTGCCTACAATTCGGCCAGCCGTTCGCAGCCTCCATGAAAGTGCACGACCTTGGAGCCATTCGTCCTATGCCACCCCGCTTATTGTTGAAGTCTTACTTCCGTCTCCGCCAGCGCTACTTCTTCCAGGTCGCCTGCACCATGCGAACGAACTTTTGGCGAGCCCAGGGCATGCAGATCGGGCACAATGTGCGCTTCTCGCGGCTGGAGGTCACATGGCCGCACAAGGTTGCACTGGGGGACAGTTGCAGCCTAGAGCACGGCACCTACTTGAACGCCGCCGGCCCGTACTCGGAGGGGGTGAGTATTGCGATCGGCGAGGGCTGCTTTATTGGCACCGGGTGCGAGTTCAACATCACCTCCGGCCTTCGCATCGGCCGCGACAGCCTGATTGCGGCGGGCACACGGATCATCGACCATAATCACGGAACGCTCTGCGACGTGCCGATGAAGCACCAGCCCGAGACCGCCGCTCCCATCACCATCGGCGATGACGTCTGGATTGGGGTGAACTCAGTCATTCTGCAGGGCGTCACGATCGGCAATGGCGCGATCGTCGCAGCTGGCTCCGTGGTGACGCGTTCTGTGCCCCCGTTTACCGTGGTTGCCGGGTGTCCAGCACGCCCGAAACGCGACCGGCGGGACCACCGCACGGTCGGTGCACAACTGCTCGAGTCACTCTCCAAGACGGGTAGAGCGATCCCGTTGGCGGAGTCCCTCGCCGCGGCGCGCAGCCGCGAAGGCGCCCTGACCGCGAGCGTATAGTCAGCGGTATGTTTCACCCTCCAACCGCTTTCAGGCCGCTCGCTGTGGTCTTGTTTGTCACCTGTCTGGGAGCTGCCGCGCAGATGCCCGACGCTTCCCCAGCGCCCGTGGCCGCAACACCGCCGCTAGGCTGGAACAGCTGGGATGCCTACGGTCTGACCATCACGGAGCCACAGTTCCGCGCCAACGTCGACGTGCTTAGGACGAAGCTCAAGCCATTCGGCTGGGAGTACGCGGTCATCGACGAAGGCTGGTTTCTGGCCAACCCGCAGGCGCGCTCCACGCCGGAAAAGCTGGTGTACGCCGTCGATGCACACGGCCGCTACGTCCCGGTTCCGGCACGGTTTCCCTCCGCCGGGAAGAACGGCAAGCTTTCGCCAGCCGCAGGCGACGTGACGATTCCGGCGATCGTGGAGGAGACCAGCTTCGCGGCCCTGGGTGCTTACGTGCACGCGCAGGGGTTGAAGTTTGGCATCCACATCGTCCGGGGCATCCCACGTGCGAGTACGCAGCGTAACCTACTCATCGAGAGTTCGTCGTTTCACGCAGCGGAGGCTGCCGACACCACCGACACCTGCCCGTGGGACCCGACCAACTTCGGCGTAAAGGACAACGCCGCCGGCCAGGCCTGGTATGACGCGCTGCTGGCGCAGTACGCCGGTTGGGGTGTCGATCTGCTGAAGGTGGACTGCATCGCCGACCGGCCCTACAAGCTCAGCGAGATTCAGCAGATTCGTCGCGCTATCGATAAGACTGGGCGCCCAATCGTGCTCAGTCTTTCTCCCGGGCCCACGGCGCTGTCGCACGCCACCGAGGTCGCGTCTCTGGCCAACATGTGGCGCATCGCCGATGACGAGTGGGATGTCTGGTCTTCCGGAGGCAAGGAATTTCCGCAGGGCGTAGAGGATCAGTTCGCCCGGCTCGCTGCCTGGCAGCCCTACGCGAAGGCCGGCAACTGGCCCGATGCCGACATGCTCGCCCTCGGCGAACTGAAGCCCGCGCCGGGCTGGGGAACGCCGCGCACCTCGCGTCTCACGCCTGCCGAGGAGCGCACGGCCCTTACGCTCTGGGCCATTGCCAGAAGTCCATTGATCCTGGGGGCCAATCTTACGCTGCTTGATCCGGCAACCCTGGCCCTCCTGACGAATCGCGAGGTGTTGCGGATTAACCAGACCGCGCTTCGCAGCCAGCAGGTCCTGCGCGATGGCGATCTGCTGGCTTGGCGTGCCGACCTGCCCGGGGGCGCGAAGGCGATCGCGATGTTCAATCTTGGAGAGCGCGAGATTGCACCGTCAGAGCCTCTGGCCGCCTTTGGCGCTGATCTCGGTGAACGCGACTGGAATGTGCGAAATGTATGGGACGAAGGCGCTGCCGTCGCCGGACATCAGTTCGTGCAGCGCATTCCTCCGCACGGCTGTGTGCTGCTGTTGCTGGAGCTTTAGGCTGCCGCGGCCGCGATTGCGTCGGCAGGCGTCTTCGCCGTACCATCGCCTAAACCCTATGGCGTCCCCGTTCAATCCGCGCGGTTCCTTCACGAACGGGACTGCCAAAAGCAGCAACGGCAATGAGGCTGAGCGACTCGTCTCCGGCGGGGCACTCGACGATGATGCCCAGTTCGAGCTGAAGCTTCGCCCGCATCGGCTGAACGAGTTCATCGGCCAGACCAAGGCCAAGGAACAGCTTGCCATTGCCCTCGAAGCCGCCAAGTCACGAGGCGAGGCACTCGATCATGTGCTGTTATTTGGGCCGCCAGGGCTGGGCAAAACCACGCTCGCCACCATCATCGCCAATGAACTCGAGGTGGGCTACCAGCAGACCTCCGCGCCTGCGCTGCAGGTGCAGGGCGACGTGGCGGCGATCCTGACCAATGTGAAAAATCGACAGGTGCTGTTCATCGATGAGATTCATCGTCTACAGCCAATCATGGAAGAAAAGCTCTACACGGCGCTAGAGGACTACAAGCTCGACATCATGATCGGCACGGGTCCCTCGGCACGCATCCATGGCGTCAAGCTGGACCCCTTTACGCTCGTAGGCGCGACCACGCGGCCGGGCCTACTCAGTTCGCCGCTGCGTTCGCGCTTCGGCATACTTCTGCGGCTTGAGTTCTATACCGATGATGAGTTGCGCTACATCGTAGAGCGCTCCGCCGAGGTGCTGGGCGTGGAGATCGAGCGCGATGGTGCGGCCGAGATCGCCGTCCGCTCGCGGGGCACACCCCGCATCGCGAATCGGCTACTGCGGCGCGTGCGCGACTTTGCCCAGGTGCGCGCGAACGGCCGCATCGACCGCGACATCGCCATGCGTGCGCTGGATCTGCTGGAGATCGACGCCCACGGCTTCGATGAACTGGATCGCCGTCTGCTGCGCACCATTATTGAGAAGTACGACGGTGGTCCCGTGGGACTGAACACGCTGGCTGCCGCGCTGGCCGAGGAAGAAGACGCGCTGGAGGCGGTCTACGAGCCGTTTCTGCTGCAGATCGGCTTTCTCGACCGCACGCCGCGCGGCCGTGTGGCCACCAAGCTCGCCTATGCGCACCTGGGCATCGAGATGCCGCGGCGGCAACCGCCTTCGGGCATGGCTACCCTATTCGAGTAACCTGCTCTCGTAGGCGCAGAAAGGGTCCCCAATGCGAGCTTTGATTCGTGCAGCGGAGTTAACGGTTGACGCCTTCCTGACACTCCTCTGAGGCATGGGAAACCGAAACGCGGGCAGTAGAAAAGGCCTGATCCGCTGATCAGGCCTTCCATGATGGAGCAAATCTCTATCGCGGTCCAGGCCCATACATGTGGCGTGTCGCCACATCATAGCCACGCCGGAAGCCTTCCCGGTAGTCGCGGCGATCCGGTGGGGCGATGAACTTGGGGTTGCGGTACTCATCGCGATTGTTGACGTTCGGTGGGCGATGGTTGCCGAAGTCCTTGCGTGCGCCCTCGATGCCGTCATGGAAGCCGCGCCGCATCGCATCGCGAAACTCCTGCGGGGGCGCATCCCATCCGCCTTGGCCGTAGCCTGCTTGCGGCGGCGGGGGCCCATAGTATTGCGCGGTAGCCGCGCCAGCACTCGCGGCCATCGCGAGCGAAAGAAGTGGAGCGATCCAACGTGTCGTTCTCATATGAAGTATTCCTTCCAATCTTCCAGGTTTTTGAGGTGTGCCAGCACCCACCCGTTGCCTTCCTAAACCCAGGCATTTCTCGCAAGTTGCAAGCTATTCTCCCCGAGGGAACCCATCAACTTCGAGCGGACGAGCTCTGCGCCAAGGCCGCCCGCAGAACACCGCCCGCTTCGTCTAGTTTCGCCTCAGCAGCTTCCCTGCCGATGCGGAAACTCCCCATCACGATGGCTGTCTTCACACTCCCGCCACCAGCCTGCAAACTTTGTGCTGCCGTAATGCGATCGCTGCCGGTGACCTCCGCGATGATGCGTTCGGCCCGATCCACCAGCTTGGCGTTGGTGGGCCGCACGTTCACCATCAGGTTGCCGTAGGTGGCCCCCGTACGCACCATCACGCCCGTGGAGAGCATGTTCAGCACCAGCTTGGTAGCGGTGCCGGCCTTCATACGCGTCGAGCCGGTCAGCACCTCCGGCCCGGTTGCCGGCGTGATGGCGATCTCCCCGGCCTTGCTCAACGCCGAGCCGGGAACACAGCTCAACCCCACCGTAAGCGCCCCCACACGCTTTGCGTAAGCCATACCCCCGAGCACGTAGGGCGTACGCCCGCTGGCCGCGATGCCCACCAGCGTGTCAGGCCGGCCTAAGGCCGCAAAGCCGACGGCCTCTATGTCCCGCACGCCTTCTTCCGGCGAATCTTCAGAGTGTTCGCTGGAGAGCCGCAACGCCCGATCGCCACCCGCGATCAGGCCCTGCACAAGCCCTGCCTCGACCGAGAACGTGGGTGGGCACTCGCTCGCATCCAGTACGCCCAAGCGTCCACTGGTCCCCGCACCGAGATAGAACAACCGGCCGCCCTGCCGAAAGCGATCAGCAATCGCCTCGACGGCCGCCGCGATCTGCGGCAGCACCGCCGCCACCGCCGCCGTGACCTTGGCATCCTCTTCGTTGATGAGGCGCAGCATGTCGAGCGTGGACAGCTCGTCGAGGTGCTCCGTGGCGGGGTTGCGCGTCTCGGTGAGTAGCGCTCCTACCTGCTCGGCAGGAGCTTTGATCGACGGCGGCAAGCTTTCGTTCATGGCCGTCCCATCATAACGAGAGCTGGGCGGCCTCCGTGTCTACTGCGATCGGCAAGGATCGCTCAAGCAGGATCTCCGCCCCTTTTGCAACCTTGTGCCATTGCCACAGCAGGGCCAGCGACGCCAGCGTCAGCCCCGCGGAGAGACCCCACCACACCCCCACCGCACGTCGGTGCAGACCAAAGGCAAACAACGCACCCAGCGGCATGCCGATAGCCCAAAAGCACACAATCTGAATCAGCAACGGCGCCAGCGTCTTGCCCGTGCCGCGCAGCGCGCCGGTGGCGGTGCTCTGCAGGCCATCGAAGAACTGGAAGCCGGCAGCCACCATCAGCAGGGGTGCGGCGGCGCGGATCACCTCTGGATCCGGCGTAAATAGCCGGGCGATGCGTGCTGGAACCAGCAGAAACGTGAGCGCGGAGAGCAGCATAAAGCTGCCCCCGACCAGGATGCCGCTCCAGCCCGCGGCGGCAATGCTCGCCACCGTACCCAAGTGGGCGCGGGCGCGGCCAATCGCGTGCCCGACACGCACAGAGGTCGCGCCGGAGATCGCTAGCGGCACCATAAACGTCGTGCTCGCACACTGCAGGGCGATTTCATGGCCGGCCAGCGGCACCGGGCCAAATGTCGCGATGAGGGATGTCGCCAGCGCAAAGATGGCGACCTCGACAAAGATCTGCGCCCCAACTGGCGCACCGAGCTGCAGGATGCGCCGCAGATGGGCCGCACTGAGATGGCGGGGCGTCTCGCGCAGACGGTAGCCGTGCCTGCGGTTTACCCAACTGATCGCTGCAAACAAGAACAGCATCAGGTAGAGCCGCGCCGCGCTGGTCGCCCAGGAAGAACCCGTGACGCCGAACGCGGGCATTGCCACCTTGCGACCGGCAAGGCACCAGTGATGTCCGTAGATCAAGAGCCAATCGCCCAACACATTGATGACGTTTGCGGAAATCAGCGCTGCCATGATGAGCCGGCCATGATGCGCGGCCTGCAGATAGCGCCGCAGAGCAAAGTACAGCAGCAGCGGCAACACACCGTAGTTCAACCCCCGTAAGGCCGGAATGGCCTCGCGCAGCACAGCCTTGTCCACCGGGAGATGCACCAGAAGCATAGGCATCGCGGCAACTCCCACCGTCAAGAGCGCGGCCAACGCCAGCGCAGTGATGAGACCATGGGCAAACCAGCGATTGGCCCCTTCCTGGTCGCCCTCGCCCAGCGCCTGCGAGATCAAGGTGTCCAGCCCCAGCAACACACCCCCGATGCCGAATGCCAGCGTGTTGAACAACACCTGCGCGAGCGAGCTGGCAGCCAGCGCCAGAGCCGATCCCGGCGCGCGGCCCAGCATTGCCGTGTCCACAACAGACATGGCAATCCAGCCGAGCTCTCCTAAAATCAGCGGCACGGCCAAGGCAAGAAGCGGCGGCAGCTCGGCCCGTATGACCTTCAAACGCATGGCCCTAGACTACGGCCTCCCGACAGGGGATCGCTTTTCAGGCAATGTGGCAGGTGTTTGGACGCCAGCCCTCGCCAGCGTTGCGCTTCGTGGTGCAAATGGCGGAAACGAGGTTGCGCAATGCCGTTCTTCACCAGCCTTCGGATACAATCCAGAAAATATGCTCAGGCCATGTTTCCTTGTAGTCGACCGAGAACACTCAGGGTCCATCTCCACCCGCAAACTTGTGATCGAGACTGCAAAGTTCAACGTAATCACTGCTTATAGTGGTGCCGAAGCGATCGAAGCACTCTTAAAGTTCCCCCGCGTGGATGGTGCGGTGCTGGATGTGGGCATAAGAGATGTCCCCTGCGGCGAGCTGATCCGGCGGCTCAAATCGATCCAGCCAAGGCTGACTGTCGTGGCCGTCGGAAAACAGGGTTGCAACGGAGCGGATCACAGCGTGGAAAGCTTCGATCCGAAGAGTCTTCTCGAGCTGCTCGAAAGGCTCCACTCCGACGAGAGGGCGGAGATCCTTCACCAGGATGAAGCGCTCTCCGAGCAAGCGTAGCCTCCACAGTCGTGCACGGAAACTCGATTGAGTTCGCTAGACTCACCAGTTGCGTCCGGGTGGATCTCTGAACCTGAGCCGACTTCGAAGGCGGAACAACCAGCACAAGCCGTAGGTGGGGCACCCTGGGGAGCGGGTCTGCCGCGCCAGAAGCACGTGTCGGTGTGGGACCATAGGACTATGGCAGAAGAGGATAGGCAACGCCGGCTCACGGCAACCGTAGCCTGGCAACACCGCGACTTCCGTTTCTATTCCGTCGCACGCTTTCTAGGGGTTATGGGCGGGGAGGCGCAGGCGGTCGGTGTGGCCTGGCAGGTTTATCAGCTCACCCATTCCGCGCTGGCTTTGGGGTACACCGGCCTCGCGCTGTTTCTTCCCGGGCTGCTATTCACGCTGCCCGCCGGGCACGTCGCCGATCTGTACGACCGACGCTCCGTGATCCTGGCCTGCTACGTGTTGCAGATGGCCGCCACCCTGTCGCTCTTCGCCCTCACCCTGCATGGTATCCACAGCATCTGGGCTGTGTACGGCATTCTCTTTGTGATCGGCCTTGGGCGCTGCTTCTCCGGGCCGGCCGCGCAATCGCTTGTGCCCACCCTCGTGCCCAAGGAGCACTTCGTGAACGCCGTGACCTGGGGCGCGAGCACTTACCAGACCGCCAACGCCTTTGGCCCTATGATCGGCGGCCTTCTGTTCACTATCCCTTTAACGGGAAGGTTCGCCTTCCTTGCCGGCGCACCCCTGGTGTATCTGTTTGCGGCAGTCTGCATCGCGTTCTTCATCGTCTTCGTCAGTGTTCTGCGTCCGCGCGGGGCGGCGGAGAAAAAGGGCTTCACCATTCAAACAATGCTGGCCGGCCTTCACTATGTGCTCAGCACCCGTTTGCTGCTCGGCTCCATTTCCCTCGATCTTTTCGCCGTGCTACTGGGCGGCGCGGTCAGCCTCCTGCCCATCTTCGCGGCTGACATCCTGCATCGCGGTGCCCACGCGCTCGGGCTGATGCGGGCGATGCCCTCGCTCGGGGCCCTGCTTGTCTCGCTTGCCCTGAGCCTCTTTCCCATCAAGCGCGACGCAGGGAAAACCATGCTGGCCTGTGTGGGCGGCTTTGGCTTGGCGACGATCGCCTTTGGCCTCAGCCATACGCTGTGGCTTAGCTGCGTTGCGCTCTTTATCACTGGCGCGACGGACATGGTCTCGGTCGTGGTGCGCTCCAGCATTCTGCAGCTTGCCACCCCGCCCGAGATGCGCGGTCGCGTGTCCAGCGTGAACTGGCTTTTCATCGGCGCGTCGAACGAGTTCGGCGAGTACGAAAGCGGCCTCACCGCGCACTGGTTCGGTGCCGTACGCGCCGTGTTGCTCGGCGGCATCGGCAGCCTGGTGGTGACAGGGCTCTGGAGCGTCTTCTTCCCCGCCCTGCGCCAAGCCGATCGGCTGACTGCCGAGGACCTGATGGCTGCGGAAAGGGCGCTCACGGCCGGCGAACCGGTGACGTAGAGCGCCCCTGCACCTCGCTTGGCAAGAAGTGTGCGGTTACACCACGCGGTTTGCGGCGACCACCTGCTTGTAGAACTCCCCACTCAGCTTCAGGGTGCGCTTCTGCGTCGCGAAGTCCACGTAGGTGATGCCGAAGCGCTTCTCGTACCCGTCGGCCCACTCATAGTTATCCAGCAGGCTCCACAGGAAGTAGCCCTTCACGGGCACGCCTTCATTGACGGCGCGATGCAGCTGCGAGAGGTAGTTGCGGAAGAACATCACGCGATCGGTGTCATAAATATGCCCATCTGCGGCCACGTGATCGGCGGAGGAGCAACCGTTTTCGGTGATGTACATCGCCTTAGGCTTCCACACGTCGTACACCAGCTTCGGCCCCCAGTACAATGCTTCCGGACCGACATCAAGCCACGAGCTCAGCATCGTCGGGTACGACTTCGGAAGCGGCACCACGACGTACCCGGCCTCGTTGCTCTCGGCACGCACATAGGTGGGTTGATAGATGTTGGTGCCGACGAAGTCCAGCGGTGTGCTGATGATCGCCAGATCCTCCGGCGTGAACGTCGGGGCATCCGCGCCGAGCTTCTTCAGGTAAAGGTCTGAATAGTGACCGCCCAGGATGACACCTAGATATTGCGCATTTTCCTCACGGATGGCCTTGTGAGCGGCCTCGATGTGCTCCGGCGTTTCGATTACCGGCACAGTCGCGCGCGGATTCTCTGCCAGACCCACCATGGCGTTTGGAGCGGCCGCGCGGATCGCGCGCACCGCCATGCCGTGGCCCAGCACCGCGTGATGCGTCAGCTGGGCCAGCCGCTTGCGGCCGACCTTGAGACCCGGCGCATGCGTGCCGCTGCCATAGCCGAGTTCGGTAAACGTGCTGATCTCGTTGGTGGTCATGAAGTGCTTCACGTGCTCGCTGAGCTTGCCCGCAGTGAAGCCCGCATAGTCGGCGAAGGCCTTGGCCGTGTCGCGATTCTCCCAGCCGCCACGGTCCTGCAGCGGCTGCGGCAGATCCCAGTGATACAGCGTGCAGTAGGGCTCGATGCCCGCGGCCAGCATGGCCTCGGTGATGCGCCGATAGAAGTCGATGCCAGCCTGGTTCGGCGATCCCGTCCCGGTTGGAAAGATGCGCGACCACGCCACGGAGAAGCGAAAGGTCTTCAGGCCCATGTCCTTCGCGAGCGCGAAATCCGACTTGTAGCTATGGTAAAAGTCGTCAGCGGTGTCGCCTGTATCGCCGTTGGTCGTCCTGCCTGCCGTATGCGAGAACGTGTCCCAGATGGTCGCCCCACGGCCACCTTCCTTCACAGCGCCCTCGACCTGGTAGGAGGCCGTGGCCGAACCCCACAGAAAGTCAGTTGGGAAGCTGCGTGGCTGGAGGTGCATCGACGTCCCGCCCTGTCCGGCAGCCTCCGGGGCCATGCCCGGGAGGGTGAGCGCGGCGGCTGAGCCGCCGATCAGTTGCGCCAGATTACGTCGGGTGATCTTGGTGGGCACGTGTCTTCTCCTTGGTCTCTACGTTAGTTGGTTAACGATTGCGCAGAGACATACAACAGATGTCTGCCGCTGCAGAGTACCGCACCGCCGCAACCGTTGTCCTACATTTTTGTCCCTTCCACGCAATTGGCTTTCAGTACTGTCCATAGCGACCCTTGGCCGAATCCAGCAGCAGCCGTGAGTCGTACCCGATGCCGTCCTTGAAGACGATCTCCGTATTCTCGATGTCTGTGATGTTCTTGCTTGGATCGCCTTTTACCACGACGATATCGGCACTCTTGCCCTCGGCGATCGAACCGATGGTGTCCGCACGGCCAAGATAGGTCGCGCCGTTCAGGGTGGCGATACGAATCGCCTCCACCGGCGTGAAGCCCGCATCCACCAGCAACTCCACCTCGCGCTGATCGCCATAGCCGGGCAACACCCCACCATCGCCGGTGGGGTCAGGACCGGCCAGCAGCAACCCCCCGGCCGCGACAAACTCACGCTCCAGCGCCATGCCGTTGCGGAAGCTGGCGGCGCGATCGATGCCCCCCGCCGTCACCTGCCCGGCGTGCATCAGCTCCAGGTTGCGCCCGATCAGGTAGTCGCTTCGTGTGGTTGGCGTCATGGTGTCCAGCACGCGCGGTTGCAGGTGCAGATGCCTGGGGTCGAAGCTCTCAAATACCGGCAGTGTGCTGGTCAAGGCGACGCGGTGCTCCACCAGCAGCTTGATGAGTGCCGCGGCCTCCGGCGAATCCGCTTTCATAGCCGCCAGCGTGGGGCCGCCGGCCGTGCGTGGACATTGGTCGGGCTGTTTGCCAGGGTCCAGCTGCGTGTTCACAAAAAAACCATGCTCGAGATCATCGATGCCCAGCGCCACGGCCTCCGGATAGGTCACGGAGCAGAGATGTCCGGTCAGCTTCAGACCCCGCTTGTGCGCCTCTTCGATCGCCGCGCCGAGCTCGGCACGCGTGATGTTCATATAGGCCTTGAAGCTGGTTGCGCCCTGATCGGCCCAGAAGTTCACCGTCCTGCGCGCGTCGTCCGCGTCCCGCAGCTGGTGCATCTGGATGAACGGCGAGTGCGCTCCCTCAAGGTACGGCGCGGTGACGTCCATGTGCGGACCGGCGAGCTCGCCAGCGTCGATTTGGAGCTTCAGGTTGAGGTCGGTGTAGGGCTCAACAGAGCCCGTGGTGCGCATCGTGGTCACCCCCGCGCCCAGGTACAGGTGCGGCGAGGTAAACGTCATCTGCGGGACCACAAGCGGCGGCTCGCTACCACCTCCCGCGTCCAGATCCGGCCGCGCGATGTAGTACATGTGGTCGTGCATGCCAACCAGGCCGGGAAACACGGTGCGGCCCTTCAGGTCGAGAACCACGACATCCTTTGGTAGCTCCGATAGATCACCGGAGTGGTCCCGAATGGTCTGGATCTTGCCCTCGTGCAGCAGCAAATCTTGGTGCTCCAGTGCAGGTGTGCCCCGGCCATCAATTACGCGCACATCCTGCAGCAGGGTGTAGCGCGCCGCAGGTACCTTCACATACTTGGCCACAGCCGCGGGCGTTTCGCGCGGCGGGTTCGGTACCGTTTGCGGAACAGGCGACTTACCCTGCGCATGCACCGCACAGGTGAAAGAGAGAAGGGTAGACGGCAGGCACCGCAGCAGGCGCATGAAGACTCCATCGCAAAGAGATTTCCGCGATGATAGCCGACTGCACTTTCGGCAGGGAGGTTCCGTTAGCGGAACAGCAAAGGGGCGACCGCCAACAAGTTCGCACGCCACACCAGCCAGGTGTGCTGCCCCGGTGTCTCCACGGCTGTGATGGGCAGGTGTTTGCTTCTGGCCCAGGCGACAAACTGGCGATTGGGCGTGATGAGCGCGTCCTCAGTGCCGCAAGCCACCCACAGCAGCTTCAGATTGGTCCCACTGCCGGCGTTGCCCGCTGCCAGTGCCGGAAACTTCTCGTCGAAGTGGAGGTTGTGCAGCGCGGAACTCATGCCAACAACATAGCTAAACAGCTCATGGTGAGTCAGCCCCATCGTGATTGACTCCAGACCGCCCATGGAGAGCCCGGCGATTGCACGATGGTTACGATCCTTGGCGACATTGAAGTCACGCTCGACGGCGGGCAAAATCTCTTCAACCAGCATCTCGGAGTAGAGGCTTACGTTGTCGTCCACCTTGGACGCGTCATTCCACACATCATGGCCACTCGTCACAAAGGTGTAATCGCCGTAGCCCTGCGGCATAACGACCACCATGGGCACGATCTTGCCCCCGGCGAGCAGCCTATCCAGAATGAGTTGCGCCTGCCCTACCGCGGTCCAGCCCACCTCCGTATCGCTCCAGCCGTGCAGCAGATACAAAGTAGGGTAGGCCTCCTTGCGATGCGGATCGTACCCGGGCGGCGTGTACACCAGGTAAGGCTCCTGGTTCGCCGGCAGGTTCTTCGCGACCCGCGTGGTGTACACATAACGCGTCACGGCGCCGTGCGGGATGGGCGCAAGCTCCCAGGGCTGCGGCGTCGAGCCCGGCACGAGGATGTCGCTGTACAGCCCCACGAGGTTGGGGCGTATGGCCTGATTCAGCGGATCCCGCGTCTCCGTGCCGTCCACGCGAAAGCTATAGCCGTAGTGCTCCGGCTTCAGGGGGGGCGTGGTGGCCGTCCACAGGCCCGCATCGTTCTTCTGCATCGGCAGGGGCTGAGACACGGCATCCGTGGCGACCACCACCGCCTTGGCTCCAGCGTTCGTGTAGCGGAAGGTGATCGACCCGTCCGGGTTCGTGGCGGTACCCGAGTTAGCAGGGGTTTGCTGGGCAGGCAAGGACATCGAGAAGAGGATCACCAACAGGGCGGGAAGGCTTCGCATCGCGTCCGTAGTGTACGCGTAATCGCACCCTGCGGAGCCTTGGCGGGCTATGCTAACGGAAATCGAATCCGAGGCTCAGTCATGCTGGATGTTCACGCGCCGGAACACCCGATCGGCAACGTGCGGGAGTTCCTCCTCCATCTCTTCACCATCACCTGCGGCCTGCTGATTGCCCTGGGCCTGGAAAACGCCGCCGAAGCCATGCACCATCGGTCGGAGCGCCGCGAGGCTGAGACCATGATCCGCAAAGAGCTCACGGAAAATCGCGAGGCTCTGCAAGCCGGTGCACCAGAGGTGATGGGCGAGCGACGGGCGATGGTGGAGATTCTCGCCTTCGTGGAGGCGCGCAGCCAGGGCAAGGACGCCCCGGTGCCAAACATCAAAAACTTCACGTTCAGCGAGGCTGAGATCCAGGAAGCCGCCTGGCGCACGGCTTCCTCAACGGGTGTTCTCGCGTACATGGACTATGGCCAGGTGGAGACCTATGCCGCCGCTTATCGCGAGCAGGAGCTGCTGCAGGTCACGTTGCAACGCACGCTCAACGACTTCCTTGAACTCAGCACCTTTGTTGGCCCCGGACATGACCCTGGCCAGCTCAGCACCCAGAGTGCTACGGAAGCGTTGCCCTACGCACGGCGCACCCTGGGCGATCTGACCGGCATCTATGCCATCGGCGTGGGCACAGTCAACACCTACAACAAGGCCCTGAAGTAAGGGTCGTGCCTCACCCCGTGTTGCGCAGGCCCGCGCTGATGCCGTTAATGGTGGCCGTAATTGCCCGGTCCAGCACCTCGCTGTTCTCGCCACCGCGCTTGCGGCGTAGCAGCTCCAGCTGCAGCAGGCTCATCGGATCCACATAGGGGTTACGCAGCCGGATGGAATTGGTCAGCACAGGGTTGCGCTCCAGCAGCTCCGTCTGCAGCGTGATGGCGAGGATCATGCGCCGGGTGCGTTCAAACTCCTCGCGCAGCGTGGTGAACACGCGCTTACAGAGATCGGCGTCGTGCACCAGCGAGCTGTACAGCTCGGCGATGCCGAAGTCCGCTTTGGCCAGCGCCATCTCCACGTTGCGAATGATGTCGAGAAACAGCGGAAAGCTGGTAGCCATCGTCTGCAGCAACGCCAGACCGCCCTCGTGCTCGCTCACGAACGTGTCCAGCGCATGCCCCACACCAAAGTAGGCCGGCACCACGATGCGTGATTGCATCCAGCCGAAGACCCATGGAATGGCCCGCAGATCGGCCATGGAGCGCTGTTTGGAAGCGCTGCCGTCGGTTCGTTTGGCTGGGCGTGACCCGATGCGCGCATGCTCCAGTTCGGCGACCGGGGTGGCCTGTTCAAAGAAGGTGAAGACTTCCGGGTCCTCGACGATGCCTCCCTGGTAGAAGGCCAGCGAGCTTGCGGATAAGGCATCCATGGCCTGCTCCCAGGCAGGCTCCACTGCGCCCGTGAGGTGTGTGTTGATTACGGGATCGCCGCGCAGATCGGGACGGGCCACGGCATCCAGCGAAGCCGCGATCATCAGCTCCAGGTTGCGTTCCGCCAGCACCACGTCGGAGTACTTGAAATTCAGCACCTCGCCCTGCTCGGTCAGGCGCAGTTCGCCGGTAAAGCTGTCCAGAGGCTGAGCGAACAGGGCACGGTGCGTGGGCCCGCCCCCTCGACCCACGGTGCCGCCACGGCCATGAAAAAGGCGCAGCGTCACGCCGCACTCGAGGGCCACAGCGTGCAGCGCGCGATGGGCCTTCCACACCTCCCAGGTGGAGGCGATCATCCCGCCATCCTTGTTGGAGTCCGAGTAGCCGAGCATGACCTCCTGCCTTCCGCCCCACGCCTGCAACAGCGGCCCGTACGCCGCGCTGGTCCAGAGCGCGCGACAGATGGCCGGCGCATGCTGCAAATCTTCAATGGACTCAAACAGCGGCACCGGCTGCAGCCCCGGATCTCCTGGGCTGCCCGCTTCACTTGCGGGCCTGCCTTCCACACCCACGCCGCCCAGCCGCGACAGCCAAAGCACGCGCAGGGCATCCTCTGCGGTGCTGGCCCCAGAGATGACGTACTGGGCGATCGAAGCCGGGTCCTGCGCCTTGAGTCGTGCAACCTCACGCAGGGTCGCCAGCACCTCGGCGGTCTGGTCGCTGGGCGCCGTGGGCAGGCCTAACCCATTCTCTTTCTCACCGTCTCCCCAGGCGGAGATCTCTTCCACGGCGGCGGCGTGCACCCGCGCATGCTGACGTACGTCCAGGGTGTGCAGGTGAAGGCCAAAGGTGCGCACGCTGAGCAACAGAGGGTCCAGGTACAGCGCCGCGAGTCGCTCCCCGTGGTTCTCGGCCAAAGACGCGCGCAGGACCCGAAGATCGTCGAACAATTCGCTCGAGTTCTCGTAGGCGGGCAGGGTGGCGGCATGGCTCAGCGCAAGGTTGCGATGCATCGTTACCGGTGGCGTGCCGCCCAGTCGCAGCGTGATGCAGGCAATGGCGAGCCGCACGGCCTCATGCGGAAAGCGCTCCGCGAAAGCGGTGTGCCCGGACGCCCGCAGCTGCCCCATGTAGGTTTCCAGCCGCCCGTGTAGCGCGGCGGAGACCGGCGCCTGCTGTGTGGAGGACGCGAGCTGCTCGAAGATCGCATGCAGCTGGGCAAGGTAGTGCCGCCGCAGCAGGTCACGCGCCATGGCCACAGCCTCCGCGATGGTCTCGGCTGTGACGAATGGGTTGCCGTCGCGGTCGCCGCCGATCCATGAGCCGAACCGCACGACGATGGGCAGATCGGTGATACCGGTCGCCGCCCCTTCGGGCGGAAACACGGCATCGAGCGCCGCGGCGATCTCCGCATACAGCACCGGCACTGTGCTGAACAGCGAGGCTTCGTAGTAGTCCAGACCCATCCGGATCTCATCGCGCACGGTGGGCCTTGCCGCACGGACATCGTCGGTCTGCCATAACGCGGTGATCTCCGCAAGCAGTTCATTTTGCAGCGTCAGCAGCTCGCTTAACGGCGTTCCGAGCACTTCAAGCCGCTCCAGCAGATCGGCGATGCGACGGCGCTTGAACATCACGCTGCGCCGCGCGACCTCGGTCGGATGAGCAGTGAAGACGGGCACGATGCAGATCTTCTGTAGCAGCGCCAGCGCCGCGGCACGCGTGTAGCCCGCCTCCAGCAGTCTATGCAGCGTGCCACGCAGACTGCCGCGTTGCGGTGGGGCGCCCTCGTCAAGCAGCGCGGAGCGCCGCCGCCGCTTCCTGTGGTTGGTCTCCGCAAGATTGATCAGTTCGAAATAAAAAGCAAAGGCGCGGGCGAGCTCATAGGCACGCTGCGGGTCTCTCGCGGCCTCACGCGTGAGCGCCTGCGCTTCAGCGAGGTGGCGCTGTGCCGCCGCAGTATCGCCACGCGTTTCAGCCTCGCGGCGGGCGATGGCAATGCGTCGGAGGCTTTCCACGGTCGCGTAAAGCTCTTCGCCGGCCTGCTCACGCAGCACTTGGCCCAGCAGCGCGCCGAGCGAACGGATGTCGCGGCGTAGGGGCACCTGCTTGAGGTCGCCGGTGCGCGCCTCCAACTCAGCCAGGCGATCGGACCAGCGCGCAGGTTGCCAGTGCGAGGACATACCTCACACTCTACCCGGAGCCGGCGGCCTTGACGACGATCTCGCCTTCCGTCGACACCGAATGCAGTTTCGATAGCATCGATGCTGTGAAAGCCATGGGCACCCTGATGCAGCTGTGGCGGTACCCGGTAAAAAGCATGCGGGGCGAGCCAGTGCGCGAAGCCACCCTGGGCATGGAAGGCATCGCGGGTGACCGCCGGTTCGCCTTCACCTCGAGAGCCGCGCCCGCGGGCAAGCCGCTGCTGAGCGGTGCCGAGCGGGCGGCGATGCTGCGCTATGCGCCCCGGCTGGGTGACCAGGCCGAGGTCACCAGTCCCGAGGGAGAGCAGTTCGCGCTCGAGTCGGCGGAGTTGCTGGCTGCGCTGCAGGCGGGGTCCGCGGTGCCCAACGCGCAGCTTGCCCTGCACGCCTCGCCCAACCGGCCCCTCACTGATGTACGGCCTGTGTCGCTGGTGTCCCTGGCGACATTGGAGGCTCTCTCCGCCGAGCTGGGACGTGCGGTCGACCCGCAACGCTTTCGCTCCAACCTCGTGCTGGCACTGGACGGGGCGGAACCCTTTGCCGAAGACCGGCTCACGGGCTCGCGGCTGCGCTTCGGGGAGTTGAACGACGCTGCAAACAGCGCGGAGCTGCAGATTCTGGAACGCATCCCACGCTGCCGCTTCGTTGCTCTGGATCCGAAGACAACCGAGCCAGATCCGGACCTGTTGCGGCACCTTGCGCGTTGCCATGGAGGCCGCCTGGGCATCTACGCCCGCGTCAGCCGCCCGGGGCTGCTGCGCGTGGGCGACCCGGTGTTCATGGGCGAGTAGGGCGAGCACATACCCGCACACGGGACACCTCAGGGACGGCCAGCCTCGTACACCTTCAGCTGCACATAAGTTGCTATGAGTAATGGTGTACTGATGCCTTTGGCACGGTCAAGCAGATCGCCGAGGATATGGTCCGCCTCCACCGGCGCACCCTTCATCATGTCGCGATACATCGAGGAGGTCAGCGCGGAGCCAGGCTCCGCCATGCGCACGAGATGGTCGGCGAGCATGGCGGGGTCAGGCACGTAACCGTTGGCCGTGGCGATGTCCGTGCACTCCCCTACGACGGCTCGCGCGAACGCCGGGCCATGCGGCACAACGGCAGCCTGACCTATAGTCCCGCGCGCCAGGATGCAGATTGAGCCGAGGCTCGCGAGGATCCACCACTTCTGCCACAGCGTGGCCAGGATGTCCGGCTGCGCGATCGCCTCGAAGCCCGCACCGCTCAAGACCTTGTGGATGGCGGCCAGCCTCGGGGTGCTTTCCCCCGAGCGCTCTCCATAGCTGAGCTCCCCCAGCTTGGTCTTCTGGTGGATGCGTCCGGTGTCGTCGGTGTCCGCGACGATGCGTACGGAGCCGCCCAGCACCCTCTCCGCACCAAACCGCGCATCGAGTACCGCCAGTTGGCGAAGGCCATTCAGGATTGGCAGCAGCACCGTGTATTCGCCCACCGCAGGCGCGATGTCCTCCATCGCCGCTTCGAGCTGATAGGCCTTTGTGCTGAGGAGGATCAGGTCAAAGGCAGTAGGCTTTTCGCGCAGCTCCGCTGCCGTGACGAGCTTCGGTTGCAGGGTGAAGTCGCCATGTGGGCTGACGACCTCCAGCCCACGCGCGCGCAGCTGCGACGCACGTCCCCCCCGCACGAGGAACGTCACATCGCGACCGGTCTGCGCCAGCCGCCCGCCGAAGTAGCCGCCAGTCGCACCGGCACCCACCATCAACACCCGCATTCGTTCTCCTCTAATGGCTTACGCCCTGACAGTTGAGGCTGCTAGGCCGTCAGCTGCTCTTCAAGCTGCACGGAGAGCTCTTCCCACTCGGCCGACAAGCTGACGTGGCGCTCGCGCAGCATCCCAAGCTCCGCCGCCACGGTGCGCGCTGCTTCGGCGTTCGTGAAAACGCTCTGCTGTCCCTCCGCCTGTTGTATGCGCGACTCCAGATCC
The DNA here is from genome assembly GCA_964242225.1 of uncultured Acidobacteriaceae bacterium. Lineage (GTDB taxonomy): Bacteria > Acidobacteriota > Terriglobia > Terriglobales > Acidobacteriaceae > Granulicella. The sequence goes on along the minus strand of CAXTAE010000001.1, from coordinate 258,086 downwards.
GGCAGCTCGTCTTCGATGGCGGCGACACGATCTTCAATGTGTTTGAGCTTCAGTGGATTCAGCCGCTTCACCGACGGTTTGGGCGTTTTCACCACAGGGGCAAGCGATCCCACGATCTCATGCGTTGAGGATGCTCCGTTGCCATTGTTCGAGGGTACGATCGCACCGGAGCCCTGCTCCGGAATCAGAGCGGCTACGTCGCCCTGAACAGCACTTACTGGCTCCTTTGGAGCCGCCACTTCAGGCACGGCCTCGACCTTGGTGCCGACCTGCTTCACCGGCTTGAACATCCCGGTGGCGGCGTCGATGGTGCCGCCGGTCGCGTTGTCGGTCTTCATGCGATGCGCGGCTTCGGCGGTGGAAGCCGGAGCGCCGCCAGTCTTGCGATGCAGGTAGTCCTCGTAGTTCCCGGGGTAGATGTGCACACGACGCTCCTCCACTTCGAAAACGCGGGTAGCCAGGCCATCGATGAAGTAACGATCGTGCGAGACAAACAGGACCGTGCCGGTGAACGTGCGCACGGCATCCAGCAGCACGTCCTTCGCGCGCATATCCAAGTGGTTGGTGGGCTCATCGAGCAACAAGAAATTCGCCGGTGACACCAGCTTCCGGGCCAGCGCATAGCGGTTGCGTTCGCCGCCCGACAGTACGCCGAGCTTCTTGAACACATCGTCGCCGGTAAAGATGAAGCAGCCCAACAGCGAGCGCAGCGTCACCACATCCACACGCGGGTTGGAGCCTGTGATGTCATCCAGCATCTTCGCTTCGGGGTTCAGCACCTTGTACTGATCCTGCGCAAAGTAGTCCGGCAGCACGTTATGCCCGAGCTTGATGGCACCACTCGTCGGCTTCTCCAAGCCGGCCAACATGCGCAACAGCGTCGACTTACCCGCACCGTTCACGCCTACCAACGCGATGCGATCACCACGCTCAATGGTGAACTCAACGTTTTCAAGAATCCGCTTCGTCTTGCCGTCCGGCGCGGGGTAGTGCTTGGTGAGGTTCTTGACCTCCAGCACGGTGCGTCCGCTCGCGGGTGGCTGCGGGAAGGTGAAATGAATCGTGGCTTCCTCTTCCGGCACCTCGATGCGCTCGATCTTGTCGAGCTCCTTGATGCGCGACTGCACCTGCTTGGCCTTGGTCGCCTGCGCGCGGAAACGGTTGATGAACGCCTCAAGATCCTCGATGCGCTCACGCTGGTTCTTGTACGCGCTCATCAACTGGGTGCGGCGTTCGTCTTTCAGCGTCAGGTACTTCGAGTAGTTGCCGTGGTACACATGCATCCGCTTGTTCCAGACCTCCACCGTCTTCGCGACGGTCTGGTCGAGGAAGTAGCGATCATGCGAGATGAGGATGAACGCATTTTCGTAGCCCTGAAGGTAATTCTCCAGCCAGTTGCGCGATTCCAAATCCAGGTGGTTGGTCGGCTCATCGAGCAACAGCAGCGAGGGCTTCTGCAGCAGCAGCTTGGCCAGCGCGATGCGCATCTGCCAGCCCCCGGAGAACTCCTCGGTACGCCGCGCCCAGTCTTCCTTGCTGAAGCCCAGGCCGCCCAGCACCGCGCCTACCTGCGCATCCAGGGTGTAGATATCGTGCACATGCAACAGCTCGGCAATCTCGGAGTAGCGATCGGCCGCTGCGGCGTACTCCCGCGATTTGGGGTCTGCCTCGCTCATGACGTGGGTCAGCCCCTCGTACTCGACCTCAAGCGCGAGCAGTTCGTCGAAGACGCTCAGGCACTCGTCAAAGACACTGCGGCCGGAGAGCGCCAGACCATCTTGCGGCAGGTAGCCCAGCGTCATGCCGCGGGTATGTGTGCGCTGGCCGTAGTCGAGGCCCTCGTAGCCGGCCAATACCTTCAGCAGCGTGGATTTCCCTGTGCCATTGCCGCCTACCAGACCCGTTCGTTCGTTGGGCGTGATGAGCCAGTTAACGTCTTCGAACAGGAGCTTGTGGCCAAAGCGCTTACCCGCGCCGGAAAGTTGCAGCATCGCACCCCCTATTTTCGCAGAGTCGCCCGGGAATGGCTCTGCTTGCGTCTCGGTGGACCACCATTTGGGGGGCGGAAGAAGGACAGCTGTGCCGCAACAGCGATCGCTTCACCCTGTCACATCAGGGAAGGCCGAGGAGAGACGGGCGCGGTCGCGCCCTGTTACCGTTAACGGGTGTCTTCGCGCAGCCAAGGCGAGCTATTCCCGGACGCGCCGGAAGCCCCGCCGGCCGGACGTGGCCGGTCGGATGTGGCACCCGTCTGGCTGCAGCGCCTGAGCCTGGGCATGCTGGTCATCTTCTGCCTGTATATCGGCGGACTGGTGACCGTGTTGCCGTGGTCGCCGCGTTATTGGGACGGCAATGGCTGGATCCTCGGCCACCCCGCCGCCGCACACTGGTTACTACAGGGCTGGGTACGTGGTCTGCTGAGCGGTCTGGGCCTGCTGGACCTCTGGATCGGCATCAGCGAGCTGCTGCACTACCGCGATTTGCGGGTCTAGCCTTCGCAACCGCCGCACGACCTTGCAACCGACTCGCGATATGCTCTTGCGATGACGGATTTGCTCGACGGTAGCTTGGGGTCCACGAACGGCGGCAAAACATCAGCTACGGCAGTGGCGACTGTCGAGCCCCAAGCACCCGATCCTCTGCCGCAGGCGCCGCTCGCCTATCGCGACCCCGACTTCATCGATTCGCCCGACGGCCGCCTGCTGCGCATTATGGCGGAGTACTCGGAGCCGATGGCGCGCTTCCGTCGCGAACGCATTCAGGACACCGTGGTGTTCTTCGGCTCTGCGCGCTTCCGCGCCCTCGACGAGGCGCATGGGGAGCTGCAGCTGCTGGACAATGAGGGTTCAGAGATGCCTGCGCCGGCTGAAGAACAGCCTGCCACTGGCGACGAGCTGCACCGCGCGGACGCCGCGCCCACGACGGCCCTCGCCCAGGTGAGCGACCTGCAGCGGGAGCGCGCCGAGGCAGCTGTGGAGATGGCCCACTATTACGAGGATGCCCGTACGCTGGCCCGCCTGATGGCTGCCTGGGCCAAAAAGCTACCCGGTCGCCGGCACCGCTTCGTCGTCACCTCCGGGGGCGGCCCAGGCATCATGGAGGCGGCCAATCGCGGCGCCTGGGAGGCCGGCGCGAAGACCATCGGCCTCAACATCGTGCTGCCCTTTGAGCAGGTACCCAATCGCTACATCACGCCGGCGCTTAACTTCAACTTCCACTATTTCTTCATGCGCAAATACTGGTTTGCCTACCTTGCGAAGGCGCTGGTCGTCTTTCCAGGCGGCTTTGGCACGCTGGATGAGCTCTTCGAGCTGCTCACGCTCGACCAGACCGGCAAGCTGGCCAAAAAGATCACAGTCGTCCTCTACGGCTCGACGTACTGGAAGCGCGTGATCGACCTTGAATACCTTGCTGAAAAGGGCGCGATCGCGGTGCGCGACAAGGATTTACTGCAGTTCGCCGATACTCCGGAAGAAGCCTTCCGCTACCTCACTGCAGGCCTGACGAAGTACCACCTCGACGGCAAACCAGAGACCGAGCAGACCGCCGGCTCCGTACCTGAAGAACCCGCGCCCAGTGCCCAGGAGCAGCTCGGGCCGGACATTGCCAAAACCCGGCCCTGAGCGCGGGTCTTCGCGATTGGGTTTAGCATGCGGGCAGTGGGGCGTATGTTGAGTCGCTTTCTAACGCGGTATCAGTCACAGACGCAGAAGAAGCGTTCGGTGCGAAGGAGCACCTCGCGCCCTCGCCTCAGCGTCTTCGTTTCCTTGTCGCTGCACGCCGCCGTGGTTCTCACCCTCATTCTGGCCTACCGGCACATGCCGCCCCGGATCGCGCTCGCTCTCCCCGGCACTCGGATGGGTGAGCGAATGCTGCTCTCCTTCAGCCCGGGTGGGCAGCCGCAGGCCGGCCAGCCCGTAACCACGCCGCCTCACCCACGTCGGGCAGCCGCGCTCAAGGCTGTGGTCGCTGCGCCGGCCGTTGCGGCCGTTCCGACGCCACCGCAGCTGGCGGAGGCCGGGTCGGGCTCAAGCGGACCCAGCGGCCTGGGCGATGGCAATATTCGGATTGCGCTGCCGCAGTTCCATCCCCGGCCTGCTCCCGATCTCTCGTCGCTGCCGCACGGCACCACCGGCAACGTCGTTGTGGACATCGTCATTGACAGCGGAGGCAAGGTCACGGCGTTGACTTTGGTCAAGGGTCTGGGCCACCCGATCGATGACGCGGTGCTCGCCACGGTAGGGACCTGGGTATTCACTCCGGCGAGCAAGGATGGCCAGGTTATTGCCAGTGAGCAGGAGATTCTGGTGCATTACGACCGCGGCTGAGTCTCGGGAAAGGCATACGACGGGAACGCCGCTCAACTGTTTAGGCACACCCTAAACAGATGACAATACCGCACCGATCCTGCCGCTCCTCGAGGTGCGGAGTGAGCCAAGGCCTTATCCTAAGGTCTGACAGTTGGTCGATCTGTCATCGAACCCTGGGCGCTGGTTCACTCGGCGCACCTTAGGGCTCCGGGGCACAGCGACCCTATGACGCTCGCATCTGGCAGCACCAGACAGGAAGCAGGAAGCTATGCCGCTTTACGAATATGAGTGCGAGGCCTGTCATCGCCGCACCGAAAAGATCCAAAAGTTCTCAGACCCTGAACTAACCACCTGCCCCTTCTGCGGCGGTATTTTGGCACGCACCGTTACTGCACCAGCGATCCAGTTTAAGGGCGCTGGGTGGTACAAAGACCTGTATTCCTCCGCCAAACCGACCCCCGCCGGGGGCGGCGCAGGTGAGTCCGCAGCCAGCAGCAGCGAGGGTGGCAACGGCAACAAGGAGAGCGGTAGCAAAGACGCCGGAGCCGGCGGTAGAGATGCCGGTGGCAAAGATGGCGGCGGTAAAGACACCAAAGGCGGATCCTCATCCCGGGACGCAACTGCAGCTCCAAGCGCGCCTGCCGTGCCGGCCAGCCCCTCGTCGGGTAGCGTCACGTCGTAACCCTTTCCGGCATGCCCTTCTGACGCGAAGGTCTGCTATCTATGTCACAGACGGGTAAGGACGCCCGGTACGAGGCCGCGCTATGATGCTGCGCATGAGGTTGAATCGTTCCATCCGTACATTGCGCCGCGGCGTCGAGCATAGCCTCGACTACGCCGCGCAGGAAAGCCAGATCGTGGTTCGAAATGTGGGGCTGGTCTCTGCCGGGATCACGGCGCTGGCGCTGGGGGTCGTCGTTGGACGTGAACTGCGGCAACGCTACAAGTTCCACCGCCGCACACCCTATGACTTTTACGCCCATGCCGGTGAACGAGACCGGGAGGTCGAGTTTGGCGTCGGTACGTAGCGCGCTGTTGCGCGGAACGTCTTTTCTGCCCGCGAGCATGGCAGTTCGGGGCGTTAGGCCGCGAGTGTGGCGCTTGCTTGAGGTGCTGTTTGCAGCACACGGATCATGTCTTCCACAGTCTGCACCGGCTCTCGATGCCAACCCAATGCGGGTTTGCGGCCCAATAGCGCCATCAATGCCAGCATCGTGTGCTCCACCTCTTCTGGGCTGAGTCGCAGGTCCTGCTCGAGACTATCGCTTGGCAGGATGGGAAAGCGCCGTCCCTGGGTCTCCTGCAGGTACCAGTAGGTGGCCAGGGCGAGCGCGGGGTCGAAGCCATGGTCCTCAAGCAATTTGGCAAAACTGCGGGCCGAGGTATCCGTTCGAAACCGATTAGAGCGACGCGCCTGACGCTCTTTGGCCAAAATATATGTGCAGGCGAAGCCGCCCAGAACACCCAGGACGAGCAGCACGAGCGCATGGGCGTACAGCCAGGGACCCACCTGCGGGGAAACAGCCACGCGGCAACCTCACGGTAAGATCGCAGGGAGCGTTGCCATCCCACAACATCACGGGACGCAGCGTCACACTGACCTGAGCAGCCCGGTCAGTATGACACAGGGGTGGGATTCGATGACTCCGTTGGGTGCATCTAATCCCCGTCGCCGTATGTCTACTACCTCTCTCCCCACGTCCGAACTCGAGACCAGGTTGCCGCTTCCGCAGGTGGCCGAGGATCGGCGCGTAGTCTCTCATCCCTCGCTCGCGGGGGTGGAGGCCAAGACGCGGCTACGCGACCGCCACGGCCGCGAGATCACCGATCTCCGCCTCTCAGTTACCGATCGCTGCAACTTTCGCTGCGTATACTGCCGCAGTGGGGCTGGCTCGGGTGATGGAGGGCAGCCACTTGGCGAGCTCTCCCTGGCTGACTACAGTCGCATGTTGCGCCTCTTTGTCTCGCTTGGGGTCGAAAAGATTCGATTTACCGGGGGCGAGCCTCTGCTCCGGCGTGGTCTTGTGGATCTGATCCGCGATACCGCACGGCTCAGATCCGCTTACGCTCCTGGAGTTCCGCTCGATCTCGCGCTGACCACCAACGGTCACCTTCTAGCCCCCATGGCGCGCGAACTGAAGGCAGCCGGGCTAAGCCGGGTAACCGTCAGCATGGATGCCGTCAACCCCGATACTTTTGCGCAGATTACCCGCGTTCCCAACAGCTTCACCCGTGTCCGCGATGGTGTGCGAGCGGCTCAGGACGCCGGCCTGGGTCCGGTAAAGATCAACTGTGTCTTGCTCCGGGGTTTTAACGACGGTGAGATTGAAGCGTTCGCCGAGTTCTCCCGTAATGAAGGCGTGATTGTGCGCTTCATTGAGTTTATGCCGCTTGGCGAAGATCGGACCTGGGCTGCCGAGACCGTGGTTCGCCTCGACGAGATCGTGGAGCGACTCACCCGGGTGCGGCCCGTTGTGGCCCTGCCCGCCAATCAGCTCTCCGAGACAGCACGTCGCTACACCTTCGATGACGGCAAGGGCGAGATCGGCATTATCGCGCCCGTATCGCATCCGTTCTGCGGGCATTGCAGCCGCATCCGGCTAACCTCCGACGGCAAGATTCGCACATGTCTTTTTTCCCAAACAGATTATGACCTCGCCGGCCGAATGCACCGTGGCGTGGCCGATGACGATCTGCTCGGGTACATCCGCCAGGTGGTTGATCGCAAGGAAGCACGGCACCATATCGGCGAAGAGGGCTTTCTGAGCCCGTCCCGCAGTATGGTGCAGATCGGCGGCTGATCTGCTTACCCGCGCAGTCAGCCCGGCCGCTGTCTTTCACCCGGCTAGTCGTTGATGCGGCAATCCACGATGGACGTGCCGATTCGGAACAGTCTGTCGTACACAGTGCGTGACCCCCTTGCGTGAAGACGGGATCGCGCGTAGAAGTGGAACCACACGTATCCGCCCGCAAACCCGCGCATAAGGGCTGGATGTCCGATAGTCGTTCACTAAGATTTTTCTTCAGGTAATCGTTTGCGTGCTCCCTCGCTGGTAATACACGGAAGGCGCTATGCTGAGATTTCCGGGGCGGATCTCACCTCTGCACCGCGCGGAGGGTGAAGGTTTGAGTAGTCGCAAGATCACCAAAGCGCCGCACGCCGACGAGCTGCGTCTCTTCCACGAGGTTGCGCGTGCCCTAACGTCAAACCTTGAGCTGGAGCCGCTACTGCGTGCCGTTCTCGGCAAGATGGAAGAGTACTTCGGGCCGGAGCGCTGGTCGCTGCTCATGGTGGACGAGGAGTCCAACGAGCTCTACTATGCCTTGACGGCCGGGAGAAATGGCGGCTCCCCTCCGCCGGGCATACGCCTGCGCATGGGTGAGGGGATCGCAGGTTACGTGGCCCTTACCGGGGAGCCACTGGTAGTGCCCGATGTGCGACTGGACCGGGAGTGGTCGCGTTTTGCGCGAGAGCACCCAGAGCTCAACCTGCAGTCCATCGCCTGCCTGCCTCTGCGTCATGGAGATCGCATCCTGGGTGTGCTGCAGCTCCACAACAGCAAATTGGACCTGCTGCCCGGCAGCTCGCTCTCGTTCTTGCGGATCCTCTGCGATTATGCGGCCATTGCGTTGCAGAACGCGCGGCAGGTGAACCTGGTGCATCGGCTCAGCATCACCGATGACTGCACCGGGTTGTACAACTCGCGCTATCTCTATTCCAGCCTGGAAGCCGAGATCGGCGTTGCCAAAGCGGTCACGAACCCACAATTTGCCGACCACTTCAGCCTTCTGTTTTTCGACCTGGACCGTTTCAAAAGCGTCAACGATACGCATGGTCATCTAGTCGGCTCGCGGCTGTTAGCCGAAGCCGGAACTCTGATCAAGCGCTCGCTGGGACCTGGGAATCTCGCCTTCCGGTATGGCGGGGATGAGTTCGTGGCTCTCATGCGCGGACTGGACAAACCGGAGGCGGCCGCCAGCGCCAACGCGTTGCGCGAGCGAATACGGTCTACCGCGCTGCTTACCAGCGAGGGGCTCTCCCTGAACATCACGGCCAGTTTCGGGCTGGCCACCTTTCCCCAGGATGGGGCGGATCTGCATTCCATCATTCGGGCGGCCGACACAATGATGTACTGCGCCAAAGCCGAGGGCCGGGATCGTCTGATCATCGCAAGCGCGGAGCGGCCACCCGAGATGCCGCGCCCACATACCTCACGCCATCTCTGACCCGCGCTCACACGCCAGCGCCAGCTTAGGCGGCTGCAAGGCCACGCGGCTCAACACGTGGTACGCCGCTCCATCCCGTTGCAGCACGCTCTCATAGCAGAGAAGCTCCTCCGCTTGCCAGTCCAGCGCTGCCCCAAATGCCGGGTGTGTCGGTACACACAGGCGCTGGATCGTAGCCAGCCCAGTGCGGTTCTTGCTGCGCGCCAGCGTCACATGCGGGTGAAAGGGACGCCACTCAGGCACCACGCCGTAGGCTGCCGCAACGCCCTGCAGTTGCCCACATAAGCTTTGCAAGGCAGGGGTGGATTCCACCTCAGCAAAGAGCAGCCCTTTGGCCATGAAGGCGCCAAAGCGCTCCATGTGCAGTGCAGCCCAGGGGCTCTGCAGCCGCAACAGAGCCTCCTGCAGGGCCTTTGCGTCTGTGATCCCGACATCGCCAAAATAGCAAAGAGGGATATGCCATTGCTCTGCGGATGACCAGCGCAAGCCGTCCTGAGGAGCGGCTACACGCAGGCGGAAGGCAGACAGGCGCTCAACAGCTGCCGTGGAGAGCGCAAGCCCCGCAAACAATCGCATGCTTCGAGCCTACCAAGGTTAAGCCGAAAGGACAGTCGACAAACAACGGGCAGGACGGAGTTGCGGTGGCAGACTAGCTCGCCTCCGGTCGCATACGCAGTGTCCAATGGCAACAAACAGCGACGCGGTGGGGAGTGTCCCCACCGCGTCGTATGTGAACCCGCGAAGGCTTTAGTGGCCGGCTTCAACCTGGGGCGTGATGATGCCGATGTTGGTTACGTCCGCGGCATGACCATACCCGATCACTTGCGCGATGGGGCCGAAATCGAGCTTCGGATCGCCCTTCACGAACATGACCTTCTCCTGCCGAATCGCAAAGATCTGCTGCAATTGACCCGTAAGGGCCTCTTTGGCAAAGGCCGTGTCGTTAATTTTGTAGGAGGCAGGCGAGGTACCGTTCGACTGCACCTGAACAACAATTGTGCGAACGTTCTCCTGCTGTTCCTTCTGGTTCTTGGGCGGCTGGGGAACCAGCGCCTCCAGACCCTTGGGATTATTCGGCACGATGACCATAAAGATGATCAGCAGCACCAGCAACACGTCAATTAGCGGCGTCACATTGATATTTCCGCTTACGCTACCACCGCCACCTGCGGACATTCCCATACTGCACCCCCCTGAAGACCGGCGCCAAACCGCTTCCGCGGCCGACAGCGATCAGTTCCTTTTAGCTGCCAGTGTTGACCGAATCGGTCAACAGATTAAGTTGGCTTACGCCGCCGGTTCGCAGACCGTCGATCGCGTCCATGACGTTGCCGTAGTTTGCGCGCGTGTCGGCGCGAAAGTAGACCGACTTGTCATCGCTGGGGTTGGTCTTCTTCGCTTCGAGCGCGGCAACCTTGGTCCCCAGTTGGTCGAGGTCTACACGATCACCGCCGACGAAATATTTTCCATCGCGGGTGACGGCCACGTTGATCGCATCTTCTTTGTTCGCATTGTCCATGATGGTCGATGCAGAAACCACCGGGAGATTGACGTTCACCTTGTTATTCAACATCGGGGTAACGACCATGAAGATGATCAACAACACCAGCATCACGTCCACCATGGGAGTGACGTTGATGTCGGAGTTGACCTTCTTCCCTTCGTCGCGCTTCGCCATTGCCATAAGTCTTACTCCGTCCGGACCGGAAACACCGGTATACACCGCCCGGCTGCGGTGCTAACGCTGGTCGCCTTCAAAGCCCGGGAAGGCTGACCCGTGCGGGCCAGCCTTCCCGGTTCACTGATCTAGCGCTGGGACTGCTTGATGAAATAGTCGACGAGCTCAGAGGAGCTGTTGTCCATCTCAACGTCGAAAGCTTCGACCTTACCCGTGAAGTAGTTGAAAAGCATAACGGCCGGGATGGCGACGAGCAAACCGAAAGCCGTGGTGACCAGAGCCTCCGAGATACCACCAGCAACCGCGCCGATACCCGTAGCATGGGAGCTGGCGATCGAACGGAAGGCGTTCAGAATGCCGACTACCGTGCCGAACAGACCGATAAAGGGTGCCACGGAACCAATGGTCGCGAGACCGCCGAGACCCTTTTTCAGCTTGGCGTGAACAATAGCTTCAGAGCGCTCCAGGGCGCGCTTGGAGCTCTCGACCTGTTCTTCCGTGATCGCACCACCGGAGCCGAAGGAGCGGAACTCGGTAAGACCGGCAGTGACGACCTCGGCAAGGTGAGACTTCTTGCTCTTGTCGGCAACCTTGATCGCCTCGTCCAAACGGCCTTCCTTGAGCGCATTGGCGACCCGAGGAGCAAACTCACGCGATTGGCTACGAGCAGCGGAGAAATAGATCGCGCGATCAATGATCACAGCCAGAGACCAGATCGACATGATGAACAAGATGATGACGACGAGCTTCGCAAGAATACCCATGTTGCCCCAGAGCTGCATAGGGCTGAAACCTACCTCAGGGGCGGCGCCGGCGGCAGCGTCCTGAAGAAACAGGGCAAGCGAAGAGACGGACATATGGGCGGTTTGTGCGAGGTGAGCAAGGATCACGGTAGTTCTTTCCTCCTGGGATCAGGTGCGAGGGAAATCTGCGAAACATTCGTGCCGCTGGTGAGCGCGAGGCGGGGAGGTCTGTCGGGGAACGGCCACCGGCGAATCTTAGACTCTCGTCAATCGAGGTAGCGATCGACGGATTCGGGCCAGTGGCCGCAAGTTGCGAGAGAAGGGTCGGGGCGAACCCGGAGCGAAAGTGGCGAGAACAAGCGTCTCGCTTTGAAGTAACTCTACCCTGCCTGAGGATGGAAGACCATCCCACAGGCAGGGTAGAGAAACTTACGCGGGAGTCTTAGCCACCGCTGTTGAGATTAAAGTTTACGGTGACCGTCGTGTTGACCTCCGTCGGTTCCCCGTTGAGTAGGTACGGCTTGTACTTCCATTGCTTCACTGCATCGATCGCAGCGCCAGTCAGCATAGCGGGACCGCTGATCACACTCAGATCCTCGATAGAGCCAGTCTTGGAGATTTTGGCGCTCAGCACCACAGTGCCGCTCAGGCGAGCGGAGCGCGCAATAGCTGGGTAGGCCGGGTTCACACGATTCACGATCTGCCCTGCCATGACACCGGCCGAGATCCGGACCGGCCCTTCATGCTTGGGAGCCGCCACCGCGATGGAGGGCCCTGGGGCGCCACTGCCATTGGCATCGCCACCCAGCAGTGAGGCCGGGTTACCAGCGCCGGAGGAACCGAAGTTCGCGCTGGCGGAGCTAGCCGGCGGCGGTGCAGCGGTATCGTGCATCATTTTAATGTCGTGGGGGATCTTGGCCGGCGCACGCAGCGTCTGGTCAATCTCCGACGGCGCAGCCGCAACAGCCTTGGGCGGGGTGGGAGTCGGTGGCGGCGGAGGAGGCGGAGGCGGAGGAGGCGGCGGAGGCGGAGGCGGCGCGGTCAGCGAAGCCGTGAGGGAGTTCTTTGGCAGCGCCTCCGGGTAAAGCAACGGGATGATAATCATCGCGGCCAGGATGGCGCCGTTGAGGCCGAACGTGGCAATCATCCAATACTTCGATTTGGACTTAATCCTGCCGGCGGATTCAACCATGGAATCTTCGAACATAAGAGCAACCTCGGGGGCTTGCGAGCGCAGCTTATTTCCTTAGACACCGGGGTGATGAGTTTTGTTCCCGCTTTCATATTTCTTCGAAACCTGTTCGCAATCCCACACTTGGGGGAGGCGATCCCGGGACCCTAGCGTCCCTTCTGCGGCGCGCATCGGGCACCCAGGACGCTTGCTAACGCCTGACCACCTTGGCCGCCGGCAACGCGGCCCGCTTGCCTTGCTTGGCACGCCAGTCCTGGTAAGCCACCAGCATGGGGGCAGCAACCGCGATGGACGAATAGGTGCCAATCAGGATGCCGATCACCAACGCGAACGAGAAGCCGTGTAGTACCTCGCCGCCGAACACATACAAACTCAGCACCGTCAGGAAGGTCAGTCCCGAGGTCAGGACCGTCCGGCTTAGGGTCTGGTTGATCGAACGGTTCACCACGTCGGACAAAGACTCGCGGCGGCTCAGGGCCAGGTTCTCGCGAATGCGGTCGAAGACCACGATCGTGTCGTTCATCGAGTAGCCAATCAGCGTCAGAATGGCCGCGATGACGGTCAGGGTGATCTCCTGATTGGTTAGTGAGAAGAAGCCCACTGTGATCAACGTGTCATGGAAGACGGCCACCACGGCGGCAACGCCGTAGATCAGCTCGAACCGGAACCACAGGTAGATCAGCATGCCGATCAGGGAGTAAATCGTAGCCAGCCAGGCTTGCCGCTGCAGCTGCTTGCCGGCAGTCGGGCCGACGATGTCCACCTGCTGCACGGAGAAGCCGGAGTCGTGGTAATTGGCGCCCAGAGCATGTTCCACCTCCGAACGGCCCTGATCGTGCGCGGCGTCGGTGGCGGTCGATTGCGGCAGGCTGATGATGACGTCGTTCGACGCAGTCTGACTGGTCCCCACGGCGTTGGCTCCGGAGATCCGCTGCACATGCGCGTCACGAACCCCGGACGCGGCCATCGCATTGCGGATGTGGTCCTCATTCGGCGTGCTGTCGAAGTGCACAGTCACCTGCGTGCCGCCGCGGAAATCCACGCCCAGCGGGATGCCGTGCCAGAACAGCATGCTAAGGATGCCGGCCACCGAAAACAGCAGCGAGAAGGCCAGGAAGTACCACTTCCGCCCCAGCCAGTCGACTTTTACTTCGCGAAACAGTTCCACGTCTATCGGTTACCTTTGGCGCAGCATAAGCAGCGCGTCGTTCGAACTACTTGGATTCCTGGTGTACTGTCAGCTTCACTGCTTTTCGGTTCTCAGGCAGCTTAAATCGACAGGGCGGCGCCCCGCTCACGCCGGCTCAGCAGCCAGTCGAAGATAGTGCGCGAGACAAACACTGCTGTAAACAGGTTGGCAAGCAGACCGAAGACCAGCGTCACGGCAAATCCCTTCACCGCGCCCGTGCCGAAGATGAACAGAATACCGGCCGAAACAATGGTGGTGATGTGCGTATCGATGATGGTGATCCAGGCGTGCGCGAAGCCGTCCTGGACGGCCGCGGCGGAGCTCTTGCCGAGCCGCAGTTCCTCACGGATGCGCTCAAAAATCAGCACGTTGGAATCCACGCCCATGCCGATGGTCAGGATCACGCCAGCGATGCCCGGCAGCGTGAGGGTGGCATGGCTGAAGCCCATGAACCCGAGCAAAATCAACAGATTCAACAGCAGGGCTAGATCTGCATTGATTCCCGCGCCGCGGTAGTAGATCAGCATGAATGCCATCACGGCGAGCATGCCGGCCACCGCCGCAACCACGCCCTGGTGGATGCTGGTCGCTCCCAGGGAAGGCCCAACGGTACGCGTTTCGAGGTACCGGATGGAGGCTGGCAGCGAACCCGTACGCAGCATCATGCTGAGATTCTGAGCGTACTCCTGGCTGATACCGCCGCCGGAGATGCGACCCTGATCGCGAATCGCGCCTTCGATGTTCGCCACCTCACGAATGCGGTTCTCGAGCACGATGGCCATCGCGGTGTTCTTGTTGCCGTCGGTGTACTTGTAGAAGCGGTCACCGGCCTCAGTGGTTAGCGTAAACCCGATGTCCGGGCGGCCGTTCTCGTCCGTAGAGGGCTGCGCGTCCCGGAAGTCGGTGCCTTCCACGATCGTCGCGCGCTTCAGCACATAGAACTGGTCGGCGGCACCGTTGCCCGCCGTGCCCGGCATCAGGATGTCCTCAGCTGGAATCGCACCGTTATTCGCCGTCAAGGCGGAGGCCTGATCCGGGAAGGGGCCACCGACCACGGCATGGATTTCCAGCTTGGCGGTGGACTGGATGATGTCCTTCACCTGGTCCAGATTGGTCACGCCAGGCAGCTGCACCAGGATTTCGTTGTCGCCCAGGCCATACTGCTCAATGACCGGTTCGGAGACGCCGAGGTTATCGACGCGCTCTCGGATGGTCTCGATGGATTGCGTGAGCGTTCGCGCTTCCAAATCGTGGATCGCGGCCTGCTTCATCACCAGCGCAAAACCACTCGGCGCGGTGTTCACGTCATAGGCCGCGTAAGCGTTGCCGTTCAAGACGTCGCGGACAGCGCCCGCCTGAGCCGGGGTGGCTCCTGTCACGGCAATGGTGTCCGTGCGCGCCGGATCCGTCTTGGCCGCCGTGGCTCCAGTTGCCGCCAGCGCCGTGTTCAGGGACTGCACGTCGCGATCGGTGGCCGAGTTAATCGCCTCCGCTACCTGCACCTGCAGCACAAGGTGTGTGCCACCACGCAGATCAAGCCCGAGGTTGATCCGATTCAGAATCGATTGCTTCAATCCACCATGCGGAATCCCGATGATCCCATACAGGAAAATCACGATGATCGCTACGATGAAGCCTGCTTTGCCGGCTAGATTTTTGCCCATCCCGTCCCATTGCCCTCCCGCCGTCGCGTGATGCCCTGCGATGCTGGCGAGTCTTTCCTGTGCGGCCGCTGCCTACACGACGCTAGCTCTTGGTATCTTCTTCCGTAGTGACCGCCGCGATGGCCGAGCGCACGATCTCGAACTTCAAATTATCCGGGGCCATCTTCACCACCAGGGCGTCATCTTTTACCGCAATGACGATCCCGCGCATGCCACCGTTGGTGGTGACCTTGTCGCCCGCCTTGATGGCTGCCAGTTGCGTCTGCCACTGCTTCTGCTTTTTCTGGTTGGGCGCAATCAGCAGGAAGTACATCGCCGCAAACATGAGCAACAGCAGAGGCAGCCCAGTAAACGAGGCTAGACCACCACCTACCGCCAACAACACAAAACCTAACCCACCCACATTCACCGCCAACATCTCTATGTCCGTCTCTGTCCGTCGCCTCGTGACCCGGCCTGGCTTCGATCGCCTAAGAACTTCCGGCTACCGAGGGGAGCCGGCCAGCGTGTCAACTCCCCTGAATAGAGAAGAAGAACGGCAGGCAACGTAGACCCAAGCCTCCAGCATCTTGGCTGCGGCCCTGCCTGTCAAGCAGAACCAACGCAAACCTCGCAGTAGAGAGGGGAAATGGTGCTCCGGCGACCGTAAGCGGGCCTGGGCTGCGCCTCCGACGCGAGCTTCAGTCGCCCTCAGGAGCATTTTCGATGGAGCTTATTGCATGCCCGCCGCAGGCGCCACAGTGATAGCGAGGCCGGCCAGGTCACCATCCGTCACAGTGACTGACTCCTGCAAAGGCTGCAGGCGGACGCCGCTGCCGGAGGTTCCCCCGCGGCCTCCGTTGCTTGCCGCCTGTGTGCTGGCATTTACGGTCAGGGAGTAGTTGCCGGGCGGCACATCCGGAACGAGGAAGCTGCTGTCAGCCGCTATCAGGCCGACACGGTTCAACGTCGAGTCCGCCTGGTCAGTGAGGTTCACGGTGCCGGATCGGACTGCTGAACCGGGCGAGCTGACCGCGCCGGAGATGCTGTGCAGCCCCGCCAGAGCCATCGTGATCGCTACATCGCTGTGCTCCTCGGTACCGGCCACCATTACGGGCACAGCATCGGTGCGACGCATCTTGTCCGGGGCGTACACGTAAAGGTTGAAGGTGCGGGTAAAGGCGCGCGTATCGCCCCGCACAGGCACAGGCACCTGCACGGCGGCCCGCACTAGGTAGCCTGCGGGGGGTAACCCGGTCAGGCGGTAGCGTCCCCGGTCATCGGTCTGCGCGCTTCCAAAACCGCCCGGGTTCCCAGGACGGGCACCGCCGCCGAACGTGCTCGGAGTCGCCACAAGCGCACTCGCCCCCGTTGCCGGTGCGACCTGCGCCAGCACTTGGACGCCCGCCGCGGGGCTGCCGTCATCCCACTGCACCGTCCCGGCAATCACGCCGCCGCGCTGCAGCGTGAGCGCAGTGCTGGCACCGCCGGCGGAGACGTGCACCAGTGGTACCCCAGGCGCGGCGGCCTCAGGATCCGTGCCGGCCCGCAGCGCCGCCTGCACCGCACTCGTGGCGTTGACGTAACCCGCGAGCGCGCCAGTCACGTAGTAGTCCCCCGATGGCACGCTGCTCACGGTGAAGTTCCCGTCCAGATCCGTATGCGCAGCCAATCGGCGTCCGCGCCCGCCAAAATCATCCCCACCTTCACCCTGCGTTGCGGGCAGCAGGTCAACCTCCGTGAAACGCGCAGGCCGCTGCGTGTCTCCGCACAACACGCGCCCGGTTACGGTGTAGCCCGTGGCGGTTTGGCCTAGCGACGGGGGTGAGGGTGGGGGCGGTTCCTGCGCCATGGCAGCACCCGTCCCTGCGGCCACGGCCACGCTCAGCAACGCCGCTGCCCAAGAAGTCTGATTGCCTCTCACCTTGTTTTCATCCCCTATACCGCCTGTCAGGTGCTTAGACGTGTCCGGCCCCCCAATGGCCGCCCTCCGCCTACGCAGCGAGCGTGGCCTCAAAGAGCAGGGTCCCTGACCGAAAGCTGACACGCTTCCAGGGCCGACAAAACCTAGCCATCTTATGATGCGAAGGCTAATTTACATTTCGTCCGGCCTGCAACCTGTACAGTCCCTTTCGTGAGCAAATCCTCGCCTCAACTTGCCAATCGTTCTGCCAAGCCACCCGGGGCGCAGCAGAAACGCAGTCTGCACACGGAAGAACTTCTGCTTGCGGCCGCTACCCGCGTGCTGGATCAGGATGGCCTGGATGGTGCCACCGTCCCGCGCATCGCAGCTGAGGCTAAGCTCTCGCCAGCCAGCATCTACCGTCGTTTTAAAGACAAGGACGATCTGCTACGAGCCACCTTTCTACGAATGCTGGACGCCAGCCATACACAAAATGCGGAACAACTGCGCGAGTCCCCGAAGCGCACAAAGCTCGCCGACACTGCGGAGCTGCTCATCGGCACACTGTTGAAGCAAACCCGTGAACACCCCCAACTGTTACGCGCCATGAATCGCATGATCGAGGCTGCACCGGAGTCGCTCTTTGCCCGTGAGGCCCTGGGACGCATTGCAGCCGACTGCAATCACGCCGCTGAGGTACTGCTCGTTCATCGCGCCGACATCCGGCATGGCGACCCAGAGCGCGCGGCGCGTTTTGCCGTGCTCTCCGCGGCCAGTGCGATCGAATTGGCCGTGCTGGACCAAACCTCCCTGTGGCGCGTTGCGTTGCCGCTCAGCGACAAGGCGTTTGCGTCGGAGCTCACGCGGCAGATGGTCGCCTACCTGCGTCGCAAGCGGTGACTTCAGCCAGCTACGGACAGGCTAGATCAGCGCGCACCCGCTCCATCGTCTCCAGGTAGAACGCCAGGTTGTGTATCGAGTTCAGCATCGCGCCCAGCGGCTCTCCACTGGCGAACAGGTGCCGCAGGTACGCGCGCGAGTAGCGCTGGCACACCGGGCAGGGGCAGCCCTCATCGGGCGGACGCCCGTCCTCGGCGTTGTCTATTCGCTTGATGTTCAAACGCACTACGGCGCTTGCCCGATCCTTTGGATCCTCGCGGATAAACAGGAGACCGTGGCGGCCGGCGCGCGTGGGTAACACGCAATCCATCATGTCCACGCCCATGCGCGCATACTCTTCAATCTCATCCGGGTAGCCCACGCCCATCACGTAGCGCGGCTTATTGTCGGGTAGGAACTGCAGTGTGTGCGCGATCATTTCGCGGGTCATCTCGCGTGGCTCACCTACCGCCAAGCCGCCGATAGCGTACCCCGGGAAATCCATCGCCACCAGGCGCTCCGCCGATTCTTGCCGGAGGTCCTTGTACATGCCGCCCTGCACGATGCCGAAGAGGGCCTGATGCTTTCCGCGAAATTGCTCTGCCTGGTAGCCGTGCGCGGCGTCAGCTGCCAGCGCCTGCGCCCACGGCACCTCGCCGCGATGTGCAACCCAGTAGTCGAGCGATCGCTGCGCCCAGGCATGCGTCAGTCCCATCGAATCGCGCGTACGCTCCCAGCTCGCCGGCGTCTCGACGCACTCGTCGAAGGCCATCATGATGTCGGCCCCGAGCGCGATCTGCACCGCCATTGAGTGCTCGGGCGAGAAGAAGTGCTTCGATCCATCGATATGTGAACGGAACTCCACGCCTTCATCTGTGATCTTGCGGAGCTTCGCGAGGGAGAACACCTGAAAACCGCCAGAGTCGGTCAGCATCGGCCGTTGCCAGCTCATGAAGCGGTGCACACCCCCGGCGCGTTCGACAAGCTTGTGGCCTGGTCGCAGGTAGAGGTGATAGGTGTTGGCAAGGATGATCTCCGCGCCGCGCTCGTCGCCCCCGAGGCGCTCCAGCACACCCTGTTCCACGGTCTTCACCGTGGCTGCAGTGCCAACCGGCATGAACACCGGCGTCTGCACCGCACCGTGAGGCAGGTGCAGAGTCCCACGGCGGCCACCCGCCCCCGCGGCTGGCTTGATCTCAAAGTGAAGCGACATCTTCGCTCGATTGTAAAGTTTGCCAAACGTCCGCCGCTGTGTTCCCCAAAGGCGCCCTGCGTCAGGGCGTCACAGGGCTGGCCGGAGTTGCGGGCGGTGCAGGAATCTCCGGAGCTGCAGGGCGGGGCAGCTCGCGGTTCATCTGTTCCAGGCGTCGCTTCAGTTCCCTGAATTGCTCATGGCGTTCGGGACTGTTGAGGGTGTCCGCAATCTCAAGGTGAAGCGAGCCGGGCAGATTCTCCAGATTTCGTGCTCCTGAACTCAACTCTGCCTGACGTGCCTGCATCTCGGCCATAGCGATCTTCACCTGTGCCTCCACTGCCGGCTTCACCGTGGCCATCGTGGTACTCAGGGTGGCCAGCTCGGGCGCCAACGTACGGTCGAGATCGCCCAGATCGGGTAGCACCACCTCAGCCCCGCCCGCCCCACGCCGTATCGTGTGAATAAAGGTCAACTCCTTGGGCTCGACCGTGATGATGGCCTGCTCCACCAACCCATCCGTGCGCTGCTTGCTGCAGATGTCGGTACCCTCCCCACGCTTCAGGTCGCGAGTGTGTACAGAGCAGTGCCAATCCCCGCTGTCGAGACGCTTGCGAAACTCTTCCACATCCTCGATGCGGTACATGCCGGGCTTGTCATACTCATACGTACGCACCACGTTCAGCACCATCCTGTGGGCTCGCGACGCATCCTTGCCGCCCACCATGCCCAGCGTGTCTGGGTCCATAGAGACCTCCGTGACATCACTAGCGCCCTTGGCGAACTTTTCTGTGCCGGCAAAAAGGTCGTCATGCACCGGGGAGCTGGTGCCCTGCCCCCAAACCCCACGGCTTGTCGCCATCGCGAGCGTGAAACAAAAGATCCATCCGGTCCGAGTGCTTCGCGTCATCTTGTCCATCCTCGTTTCCTCATTTGTGCGCCAAAGGTCATACAGGGCTCGTTCGAGCTTCACTCTTCCCGGAACGCGCCAGCCCGCCGCAGCTCTTCAAACGTATGCGCCATTGCTTGCGCGGTGATGCGGGTCGCCGTTGCAAACTCCTGCGTTGCAACGGCTTGCTTTCGCAACTGTTCTCGATGTTCGCGAATCCCCTCCGTCCCGAGTACGGCAGCCAGCAGGGTCGCCGCGATCGCACCCCCCGCAATCGCCTGCCGCACACGGAACGGGAGGACCTTGCCCCGCCCGCTAGGCGATCGATGGGGCAATGCTGCTGGATCTTCGGCGCGCGCCAGCACACGGTCAGTGAACCCGTCCGGCAGCCGCAGAGACGCCAGAGCCGAGGTAACTTCTCGCTCGAAGCCGATCTCGTCAGCAGCCTGATGGACCGCATCTTCATACCGGCCTCCCTCGGGGAGCCTGTCGCTCATCGCACATACTCCTTCATGGTCACTGCTGCCTTCTGCCGCAGCAGCTTCAAGCCCCGCTGCAAATTGCTCTTCACGGAGGCGAGCGGCTGGCCGAGCATCCGGCTGATCTCGTCCGGCGTCATCTCTTCGCCATACCGCAACACAACGGCAACGCGCATGGCCTCCGGCAGGCTCCCAACCGCTGACTCCAGCAGCTGCGCCATGCCGTTGGCAAGGCCGGCCTCACTCTCCCGCGGTGCCCCATGCTGCTCCTCGATCCATGCCTCTGCGCCTGACTCCGGCTGCCGCCCTCGCCGTCGCAGCGCATCCGTCGAGCGGTGTACCGCCACCCGCCTCAACCAAAAGCGAATGTGCTCCTCCCCGACCAGCGTCTCCATAGAACGGTGCAACTCCAAAAAGACATCCTGAGCCACCTCCTCGGCCGTGCTGGGATCACGGGTGACGCGCAGGGCAATGGAATACACGGTGCGACTATGTTCCTCCACCGCTCGCCGGAACTCATCCCCATCCATCGATCATTCCTTCACTCGCCTATACGCTCCGACCGGCTGCGCGGGATGCAGATACTTTTCCCGGCGACAATCCTGCCCGGCCCGCAGGCGCGGAGCCCTCGCCCCGCGTCCAACGGGTATGCGCCGCCTGCTCGCCCTCGCTCTGCTTCCTGTCAGCTTCACCTTTGTTCTCGCTCCGGGTGCCCAGAACGGCGCTCGGTCCGCTTTCGCGCAGGCTGCCGCCCCGGAGACCAGCACCGCGCCGTCGGGAGCGCCGCAACACCCCACCAGTACGCCCTACAGCGGCGATCTCAGCATCTTCGAGGAGCCCAATCGCGACAAGCTGCTGGGGACTGACCGTGTCCTCGACACCCTGCACCTCCACGCCGGATCCTCGGTGGCGGACATTGGCGCCGGCGGCGGCTGGCTCTCGGTGCGTGCGGCCCGGCGCGTCGGCCCGCAGGGTCATGTGATCGCGGAAGACATCAACCCCCACGCTGTAGAGTCCATCCGCACGCGCGCCGAACAGGAGCATCTGCCCCAAATCACCGCCCTGCTCGGCACGCCTGACGACCCCCGGCTCGCACCGGACTCATTGAACGCGGCGGTGATGCTCCGGGTCTACCACGAGGTCGCGCACCCTCCGCTGCTGCTGGCCGTAGTTCACGACGCGCTGAAGGAGGGCGGCCGGCTCGGCATCATCGACCACCCCGGCCGCGGTGATGACCATGGCATCAACGCCGAAGTGGTCCGCGGCGAGGTGGAGCGCAGTGGGTTCCGCTTCGTGGGCTTGTATGACTTCACCAAAGGCGATCAGAACGACTACATGGAAGTCTTCCAAAAGCGCTAACTTTTCCACGGTTTGTGTATCGGTAAGGAGCAAATCGGTTACGAACAGGTCCCCGGGTCAGACCTGCGTAGCCAAGCCTTCGACCTTTGGGTGATTCGCCGCAGCAGGTGCAGTCGGCACACTCGAGAGAGATGATCACCATCGCAGAGTTGGCCGTGTCCCCGACGCAGAACAGAGCACTTTCTTCCCAGGATGCCGCGGAAGTCGCCCCAGATCCTCCGCGTCTGGCGCCACTGGGCGTGTTTCCACTCCACCACGGCGAGTACCCGCTGGAATCCCTGCCGGGGCCACTTGCGCCGTCGGATTTCGCAACCCCTGAACGCGCTCGCCCCGATCTTCACGGCTGCATTGTCTTCAGCGATCAGCTCCGCGTCCTGTACGTTAGCCACCCGCTGAATCATGTGCTTGAGCTGCGAGACACAGCGGCGGCGGCCATCGATCTTTTGGAGTTGCTTACCCCGCTTGTGGAGGATCGCCGCGCCGACGCCGCAACGCCGTTGCGCCTCTGGGTAGAGGCCGCGGTCGCCGGTCCCGAAGGCGAGGAGATCCCGCCTCTGCGCCTGGACTTCGAACCGGACCGCAGCCTGGAGACACGCCTGCAGCGTATCGGCGACTCCCATTGGGTGCTTTCGCTGGAGGAGCTCTCGGCACCTCGCGAAGGGCATCGCGACATGTTCGCCGTGCTGTACCACGATCGGCTGACCGGCGCGGCCAATCGTGCCCTCTTCGAGCACAAAATCGACCTCGCGCTACAGCGACTCAACACCGGCTCGCAGGAAAGCGTCACCGTTCTCTTTCTAGACCTCGATCGCTTCAAGGCCGTCAACGACACGCTGGGCCACGCCATTGGCGACGCTCTGCTCGGTTTGGTCAGTGAGCGACTACGCTCCGGCCTCCGCGAAGCCGATACCCTCGCCCGCCTCGGCGGAGATGAGTTCGCCATTCTGCTGCGCGATGGTATTGATGAGCAGCGCATTACCGAGCTGGCCGCGCGGCTAATCGACCTTGTCCGCCGGCCCTACCTCGTGAACGGCCATGTGGTGAACGTGGGCGCCAGCATCGGAGCCGCGCGCGGTCCGGAGGATGGCCGCACCCGCGATCAGCTGCTGCGCAGCGCCGATCTTGCACTCTATCACTCCAAGAGCGCGGGCCGTGGCGTCTTTCACTTCTTTGCGCCTTCGATGGAGCAGCGGGCGCAGGAGCGACGCGCCATGGAGCTGGATCTGCGCAAAGCCCTTGTGTTGCGCCAGTTTGAGCTTCACTACCAGCCGCAGATCGATGTCGAACGCGGCACTGTGATCGGGTTGGAAGCGCTGCTGCGCTGGCGTCACCCCCACCGCGGCACCCTGCTACCGGCCGAGTTTCTCCCCTTCGCCGAGGAGATCGGCCTCGCCGTCCCAATCGGCAACTGGGTACTGCGCACCGCGTGTAAGGATGCGATGGCCCTTCCTCAAACGTTGACGGTCGCCGTGAATGTGTCGCCAACCCAGTTTGAGTGTGCGGAGTTCCCGGTCTCCATTGCCAGCGCTCTGAAAGCGGCTAACCTACCGGGAGATCGGCTGGAAATCGAGGTGACGGAGGCAATCCTGCTGCGTGATGGCGGCAACGTACGGGGCAATCTCGATGCCCTGCGCAGAATGGGAGTACGGGTGGCCATGGACAGCTTCGGTACGGGCCTGGCTTCGCTGAGCCAGGTTGTGAATTTTCCTTTCGACAAAATCAAAATTGATCGATCGCTGATCGGCAGCACGGTCGCTGATTCCAGAAGTCGTGCTGTGCTGCGCGCCATCTCAGCGCTTGGTCAAAGCCTCGGGATCGCCACTCTCGCCGCCGGGGTGGAAACTTCGGAGCACCTTGCCCATGTACGCGCCGAGGGCTGCCACTCCGTCCAGGGCTTCTACTACAGCAAAGCCGTGCCTGCCCGCGAACTGGCTGCCGTCCTGGACGGCATCACCTCCAACTCGGACAGCGTTACACAGCGAGTCGTCGCGGTGCTCGATAGAGCATTAAGCCAGCTCAGCATTGCCGGCGAGGGTCTCCCAAGCTGACGTCTCTTCACGCGAAGCGGGGTTGCCGGCCACAGCCGAGTAAGCCTTGCTGACGCCCTCCGGCCAGCGCTCTGCGACACTGGGGTATGCCCCTCCCCGAGCAGGCCATCGACGTCATTGTTCTTGGCGCGGGAGCCGCGGGCATGATGTGCGCCTTCGAAGCGGGCCGCAGAGGCCATCGCGTCCTGCTGCTCGAGCATGCGGACCGGCCCGGACGCAAGATTTTGATCTCCGGCGGTGGCCGCTGCAACTTCACCAATACGGGGACGCGGGCTGATAATTTCATGAGCGAAAATCCGCATTTCGCGCGCTCTGCACTCGCCCGCTTCACCCCGGCGGACATGATCGCGCTGGTGGAAAAGCACGGGATCCGCCATCACGAGAAAACGCTCGGGCAGCTTTTTTGCGATGATTCAGCGCGCCGCATCGTGGAGCTGCTCGAACGCGAGTGCGCCGAGGCCGGCGTTGCCCTGCGGTGCGGCACCCGCGTCCTCGGCGTTCGAACGGCGCAGCCGTCCTTGGGAACCGATGCCGGGAAGACCAGATTCGTCATCACTACGAATACCGGCGATCTCCACTGCCACACTCTGGTCGTGGCTACAGGGGGCTTGTCGATTCCCAAGATGGGCGCGACCGGGTTCGGCTTCGAAGTGGCCCGGCAATTTGGTCACCGCATCGTCGCGACAGAGCCCGCGCTTGTGCCCCTGGTGCTGCAGCCAAAGGACCTGGCGGACTGGAGCGATCTCGCCGGGGTTTCCGCGGAGGTGACCGCCAAGCCTGCACGGCCATCCGTCGAGCGGAACGACAAGAGCGAGGGCACACCCTCGAATACACGATCCGCAGCCAGGCGGCCTGCCCGTGGAACACAGGCACAGGCGCCTGCCTTCCGGGAAAAGCTGCTGGTCACACACCGCGGCCTCAGCGGCCCGGCCGTACTGCAGATCTCCTCGTATTGGCGTCCGGGCTCGGAACTCTGTTTCGACCTGGCACCCGGGCAGGTGGTGCTCTCGTCCTTGAAGGCCAGTAGCGCCGGGCGAGACGCAAGAGCCATGCTGACGGCCGTAAAACGTGTCCTGCCCGCGCGTTTGGCGGAACGCTGGGTGAAGCTTCACCTGCGGCGTGGGGAGGATTGGAGCAACGCCGGCCTGGATCGAAGCGAGGCTGCCCTGCACTGCTGGCGCGTCAGTCCGGCTGGCACTGAAGGATTTGCCAAAGCCGAGGTGACCGTAGGCGGCGTCGATACACGCGAGCTCGACGCCCGCACCTTGGAGAGCCTCCTGCTGCCGGGTCTGCACTTCATCGGAGAAGTCGTTGATGTGACGGGCTGGCTGGGCGGTTACAACTTCCAGTGGGCCTGGGCGAGCGCTGCTGCCTGTGGTCGCAACCTTTGACCTTGCCTGTTCGCGAGGTGGCGAACCCTCAAATTTTGTGAGCGGTCGTCAGTAGCCGCTGGATTACTGGATCGTTAGAACCACATTGACCGCTCGCGTGATTCCGGTCGATGTACCGGAGATGACAAGGTTGTAAGAGCCAGAAGGTGTCGGTGTGAGGACGCTGCCGCCACCACCGCCTGTTCCTGCGAGCGGGATTTCACGAGCCGTACTGCAGCCACCTAAGCCCAACAATCCCGCGCCTATCACCGCAAGAGCCAAGAGGGAGATTGACGCACTTCCTCGAGTGCCTTGCAAGACACGTCGCTTGCGGAGGCCAAGCCAGGCCAGCGGGATGGTCGCGAGATACAGCTCATCACCGCGACGCCTGGAACCGTTCTCATGAGGGCTTAGAGAGGCTGTAGCCATGCCGGTCTGCACCACCACCGAGATCAAGGCATCCCCGCCCAAGGCAGCCGTCGCTGGACTGACCGTGCACACACTATGGGCGGGTGCACCTCCGCAAATGAATGCGACGTCTCCGCTAAGCCCCGAGAGCGAACTAAGCACCAGCGGAAAGGTGGCCGAGCCTCCACTGGCAACACTAACGGACGTCGCCCCATTGGGCACAAGGCTGAAATCCACACCCGTTCCGGCAAAGTTCACCGTCTGCTTGCCCGATGGAGCGTTGTCGACAAGGCTCAACGAGCCCACACGAGCCCCAGCCGCCACAGGGGAGAAAACGACATCCAGGGTGCAGGCGCTGCCAACGTCCAGGGTCGCTCCGCAGGTGGTGGCGGCTACGG
The DNA here is from genome assembly GCA_964242225.1 of uncultured Acidobacteriaceae bacterium. Lineage (GTDB taxonomy): Bacteria > Acidobacteriota > Terriglobia > Terriglobales > Acidobacteriaceae > Granulicella. The sequence continues at coordinate 232,179 of CAXTAE010000001.1, read as the reverse complement.
CAAAATCGCCGCTCAGGGTAGTGGAGGCGATCGCCAGCGGCAGACCTCCGTTGTTGGTTAGCGTTAAGGTTTGCACCGGTGCGCTCAGCCCCACGCCGAACGGCCCGAAGGTGAGGGTTCGCGGTGAGAGCGACACACCCGGAGGAGCTACGCCCGTGCCGGTGAACGTGACAATCTGGTAGCGAATGCCGTCGGTCACGGTCATAGAACCGGTCCGAACGCCGACCGCGGTTGGCACAAAGGTCACGCTGATTGCACAGGTGCTATGTGGTGCCAGAGAGCTGCCACAACCGTTAGTCGCGGCGAAGTCACCACTCGTTACGGCTGCCGAGATCAGGCTAAGGGCCACATCACCGGCGTTGGTAAGGGTGATTTGTTGCGGTGCGCTGACCGTGCCAACTTGCTGTTGCGGGAAGCTCAGGGAGTTCGGCGCCAGAGTGTCCGTGGCAGGGGCCTCGCCGATACCGCTGAGTTGCGCCGTCTGCGTGCCCGCGCTGTCGCTCACTGAGAGCACGCCATTGCGAGCGCCGCTCGCAGTTGGGGTGAAGCTGATTACCAGCGAGCATCCAGTCTGCGCAGGTAAGGTCGTTCCACACGTGCTTTGCGTCAGGGAGAAATCGCCGCTGATCCGTGGCACCTGCAGCGTTGCCGGATTGTCACCGGTGTTCGATACCGTGATGATTTGTGTAGCTGCTGTTTCGTTCACTACGGTGCTCGGAAAGACCAGCGACAGCGGGGTTAGCACGATCGCTGCGGGCGCTGTGCCGGTGCCGTTCAGCGACACCGTCACCTGCCCTCCAGCGATATCGGCGTAGACCGTCAGCAGCCCGGTGCGTGCGCCGGTGGTGCTCGGGGCAAACTGCACAGACACCGTGCAGCTTGCACCAACCGCAAGTGTCTGGCCGGTACAGTTGTCGCTTTCTACGAAATCGCCCGTAATCGTCATCGAGGAGATCGTGACTGGAGAGTTGCCATTACTGGTCAGCGTGACCGTTTGCGCCGCGCTCTCCGTAGCTGCGGCTTGCGCGGCAAAGCTAAGCGTCTTGGAGCTGGCGAGCAGCCCTGGTTGCAATGCCGTTATCGCGCTGAGCAACGGTGTCTGCCAGAGGCCGCGGCCATAGGTGGCAGCCCGTAGCATGCCCAGCCGCCCATCGCCCGTGGCCAGACTGGCGCCCGCGGCCAGCTGCGTTACGGGTGCATTGGGCAGGCCAGCCCCCAGCGGCGTCCAGCAGTTCGCGGTGGTGCAGGTGGACACAGCCCGGGTAGCGTAGACGCCAGTGTCCATGGCAACGTACACCGTGTTGGCATCGTTTGGGTCCACGATCAAGCTGTTGGCCGGTGCATCCGGCAGGTTAGCGCTGATATTGCTCCAGTGAGCGCCGAAATCGGCCGAGCGGTACACATGCGGAATGTTTCCCGGTTCCCCAAAGCCCATGATGGTCGCGTATACCGTGGCGCCGGTGCCGTCGTGTGCATCCACCACAACTGAGGAGATGTCGAAGCCCGCGGCATTGAAGGCGCTACTGCTGTTGATCACCGGGCTGTTGGCCGTGTCGGTCCAAGGCAGGTTCGCACCTGCAGTATTCCCGGTGGAGGTTACAAAGACGTGGCCTCCCAGGGCCCCACCGCCATCGACGGCGCCGGCCATGCCCGCGTAAATCACTTCGGAGCCCGTCTGCGCCACGCTGCCCGCCGTGGCCACGGGACCCCCGGCCGCGATGGAGCGGATAGTTGCACTGAGGAAGGTGCAGGGAACGGCGCTGCCATCCATTGCAGGACTGAGAGCGTTCGCTGAACCCCAGCTCGCACCAGACTGTGCCGGCCCCCGCCACACGCGGCAAGTGGCGGTAAGCAGACTTGTGGGCGCCTGCGGATCCAGCAACGTCGGAGCGTCGATCAACGCAGCGTCGTTTTCCACCTGGGCCTCGCCCACGGTTGCCTGCGCGAGAAAATTGGAGGCGGAACAGCCTGATCCGAGGTCGCACAAGCTGAGGTTTACGCCCGCGCCAATGGCCACGTACCAGTTCCCCGGCGTTTGGGGATCGATCTGCGGGAACCCGCCCTCACCGGCCGCGAGCTGAGGCCATGGGCCAAGAGAACTTGCGGTAACCGTGGAGCCCGAGCCATCCGCGCCCATTCCGGCGATGAGAATGTCCGTGTTCGACGGATCCTGGGCAAAGCCCACCACCTCGGCCAAAGAGCCTCCCTGCCCGATCGCGGGGTTCAGATTGTCGAAGTGACTGGCGTCCGTGGGGGCGCAGGCCTGTCCTGCCTCCGCCACGCCATCCGTCGATCGCCACAACCCACCGTCATTGCCCAGATAGAGTGTCGTTGCGCCGGAGTTTTGCGTGTAGCTTGCTAAGGCATGCTGCGCGGGTGCGACAGCCGCAGAGGCGTTGCAGCCATTGCCGGCGTTAGTGGTGTTGCGCAAGACGCACGCGGACGACCCGGCCGTCAGTTCGCACCGGTAAAGGTCAATCGTGCCGGCAAACAGCAGCGTTCCGCCGCTTGCTTCGGGCGTAGCTGCCAGGGTCAGGTTGTAGGTTCCCTGTGCGATGACGGTTGACGTTCCAGCCGCGCCCTGGCCAACCTCCAGTGCACCCCCATCCACCCGGTTGGCGAAGACCGGCGCCGAAGAGGCGCACACCCCGGCCGCATTCGCCTGGCAGAGATCCTGCCAAAGCCCCTGGTCGCCCGCATTTGCGTCTACCGTTAAGGCGTATAGGTCGCCAGTTGCCGGCTGCACGGTCAAGGTGCCGCGTGCGATCGGGCACGCAGGACTGCCTATCCCATTCTGGCCGGCTGGACAGTTGGCCATGGTCAGCCCCGCCCCGGGTTGATGCGGTAGCCGCTGCCAGGTCACGCCATCTGGTGAGCTGTAATACCCGTGCGCACCCAGAGCGGCGACATAGATTCCCCGCTGCGGCACCCAGACCACCGACGTGGCGTTGTTCGCACTCTGCGCCAGACCGTTTGCTACCGGTGATTGCACCACCTGCGTTCCGTCGTACACCGTACTCATGCGCCAGGTGACACCCGCATCCGTCGAGTAGTACAAGCCCGGCACCGAGTCCAGATGCTGCGCCTGCACCACCACACCTTCGAGAGCCGTCGTCATTGCCGCCACAACACTGGTCGGCGTCGCGGCATTCCAGGCAAGTGCCGCCGTGGCCAGGCCTGCGAATGAGTGATTGCCATAGGCACCATCTCGCGAGCCCGTGATGAGTGTCCACGTCTGGCCACCATCAGCGGACCGCAGCAGGCCCTCGCCATAATAGGAATCGGTGGCATCGTTCGGGTCGCCGGTGCCAGCCAGAACGATCCCGGTCAAGGACGGCTGCACGGCCACAGCGCCAATGGACAGCGAAGGCAGTGTAATCGCGCCCTCGTTGGCGGAGAACACGGGAAGGGTGTCCGTGAGGGGAGCGAAGCTGATGGCGGCTGTTGGACCTGTTGCGTTGGTGCTCTTCCAGACGCCACCGCCGGTCGTCCCGAGCCAGACCGTGTTCCCGGACGAATCGTTAGGATCGACGGCAATGGAGGTGATGCGCCCTGTGATGGCGCCGTACGCGAGCGAGGTAACCGTCATCGGCCCAAGCGGCTGCCACGGCGCGGTCAGGTTCGCGAGGTTCACCTCAGCGTGCGCGGATGGACCGGCTACCTGCATTGCACGTTGCGCCCTGAGCATTGCGGTCGCTTGCGGCAGTGACGTACGCCCTGGTGCAGAGAAAGCCTGTGCAGAGGAAGCCTGCGCGACGGTCCGCCCAGCCAAGAATCGCTGCGCCCGGGCACGGGCCGCCACGGCATTGCCAAGCGCGGCGGGAGGCGCAGCCTGTTGCGCGTAGCTTGCCGGGCAGAACCAGGATGCGGCTGTGCCCATCAGCAAAAGGGGCTGCAAGCTCATCAGCAACACACATTGCAACGTTAGCGACAATGGCCGCTGACCCGCATACGCGAAAAGAGCCCATCCGGTCGCGCGTTCGAGCGCAGCCCGGACGGGCATCGGAAGCCGATGGCGGATTTGGCTTGCGAAGCGGCTCAGCGGCAAGCGACGATCCCACGGTAAGAGGTGCAAAGGTGAAGGCTGGTACCAAAACGTGTCAGCCAGGGAAGCGAATCGGTGCAAACCCGGATCCTTGCAAGCGCTCGGTGGTTGCCGCACGGCCTGCCGGATCCAGGACTCCTTGAACTTACCCCGTGTGTGAGGCTAGGTCACTCCCCTCATTGGGGGATTCAGCTGTGACCAAGGACCGGATGCGCTTCGTAGGGTGCCTCTAAACGCTCCACTTCTTCAGTCGTCAGCTTCACATCCAAAGTGCCTAGCGCCTCCTCCAATTGGTACATTTTGCTGGCCCCGATGATGGGAGAGCTCACGCCCGGCTTGCCCATCACCCAGGCCAGTGCCACCTGCGCCGGCTTTACGTTCCGCGTCGCGGCGATCTCCGCAACACGGTCCACGACGTCCCAGTCTGTGTCGCGATAGTAGAGCCCGTGCCCAAAGTCATCCGTGCGGGCGCGGGTAGTCTCACTCTTTCCGTCGCCGCGCTTGCGCGTGCCGGTGAGAAAGCCGCGCGCCAGCGGGCTCCACGGAATGCAGCCCACGCCCTGGTCAAGGCAGAGCGGAATCATCTCGCGCTCCTCCTCACGGTAGACGAGGTTGTAGTGGTTCTGCATCGTTTCGAAACGCGCCAGGCCATTCTGCTTTTGGAAATTCAACATCTTCAGGAACTGCCACGCGTACATGCTCGAAGCGCCCAGGTACAGCACTTTGCCGGCTTTCACCACGGCATCGAGCGCCTCACAGGTCTCCTCAATCGGGGTGTTCCTGTCGAAGCGGTGGATCTGGTACAGGTCCACATAGTCCACGCCGAGCCGCTTAAGACTTTTGTCGATGGATGACATGATGTGTTTACGCGAGAGACCACGATCGTTGGGCGCATCGCTCATCGGGTTGAAGACCTTGGTAGCCAGCACAAGCTCCTCGCGGCGGGGCATGAACTCCCGCAACAGTTTGCCTGTGACGACTTCGCTCTCGCCCAGCGAGTACACATCGGCGGTATCGAAAAAGTTGATCCCGGCCTCAACGGAGCGTTGCACAAAAGGCCGCGATTCGTCCTCTTCCAAAATCCACTCGCGCCACTTTTTTGAGCCGTAGGTCATCATGCCGAGACAGATTGGGGAAACGCGGACGCCGGTAGTGCCAAGCGGAACATAGTTCATGAAGTGAATCTCCTCAGGTGCATTGGACGCGCCCGCAAGAACACACGATCGCCTCACGGTCGGAGCCCGCCGCAACGCTTTGGTAGAGTAGGCCTACTTCTTAGCAGCAGCGGAGTTCCGGTCCATGCGTATGTCGTACTGGTTAGCCGTGGGAGTGCTCGCAACGGCGGGCCTCGGTGTAGTCTCTGGCGTTGCTCGCGTCCAGAGCGGTCCTTCCCCCGCCCAACTGAAGGCCGGGGCCGCCGCGAACGCAACCGACAAGTATGCCTGGCTGGAAGACGCCACGGGCCAACGCTCGATGGCGTGGGTCAACGCCGAAGACGCCCGCACCGCCAAGGTTCTTGAGGCCGATCCACACTTCAAGCCATTTCTCGCCGACGCGCTAAAGGCCGGGGAAGACCCGCGCCGGCTGCCGATGCCCAGCCTTCACGGCGATCAGGTTTTCAACGAGTGGCGCGACAAGGACCATCCCCGCGGGCTTCTGCGTAAGGCTTCGCTCGCGGAGTATCTGCACACCCAGCCGGCATGGAAAACGGTTCTCGACATCGATGCGCTCGGCAAGGCTGAGGGTGTGGGTTGGGTCTCAAAGGGACTGGAGTGTCTCTACCCTCACGACGAAGTTTGCCTCGTGTCGCTGTCCGCCGGGGGCGAGGACGCGGTCACGGAGCGCGAGTTCAACCTGAAGACGAGTCAATTCGAGCCTGCGGGCTTCGTCTCGCCGCATAGCAAACAGGACGTCAGCTGGGTTGACCGGGACACCCTTCTGCTGGATCGGGACTGGGGACCGGGCACGGTAACCCAGGCCGGCTACGGCTATATCGTGAAGCGCTGGCGGCGCGGCACCCCCCTCACCAGCGCCACGGAGGTCTTCCGTGGTGAGCCTACCGATGTAGGCGCTGCACCCCAGGTGCTGGAGGACGCCGCCGGGGAACAACTCATCACTTTCCGTCGCATGCTCACCTTCTTCGAGACGCAGTTCTTTGTTCAGACCCCGCGGGGTGTAGAGCGCCTGGGCCTGCCAGCCAAGGCTGAGCTCTCGGGACTGCTGGCGGGCAGGGTGCTCGCGGAGTTGCACGAGGACTGGGTGCCAGCCGGCGGAACGCAACGGGTACCCGCAGGGGCTCTCGTCGCCCTGAAAATCAGCGACGTGCTGGCCGATCCCGCAAACCTGAAGCCGGAGGTCGTCTTCGCTCCCTCCACTTCGGAGTTTCTCCAGGAGGTCTCGGTCGGCGGATCACGGCTGGTCCTCACCACGCTTGAAAACGTGCAGGGACGCGCCTACGTTTACACCCCGAAGCCCGGCGGCTGGTCAAGCCAGCAGCTTCCTGTGCCCGCGAACGTCGCCGTCGACATCGCCACGGTTAACGAGAAGGACGATCGCTTTTTCCTGTCCATCACAGGCTTCCTCACGCCTCCTACGCTTTATTTGGGCGATGGCGCCACGGGTAGCTTCCGTGAGGCGAAGAGTGAACCGGCGCGTTTCGATGCCTCGCGCGACACCGTCGAGCAATTTGCGGCCACCTCCCGGGACGGCACAAGGGTGCCCTACTTTGTGGTGCATCGCAAAGAGTGGAAGCTTGACGGTCTCAACCCCACGCTGCTGTATGCCTATGGCGGTTTCGAGGTTTCGGAGACGCCGGCCTACGAGGCGGACCTGGGTAAGCTATGGCTCGAACGGGGCGGCGTATATGTGCTCGCCAACATCCGCGGCGGTGGCGAGTTTGGCCCGGCGTGGCATGAGGCCGGCCTCACCACGCACCGCCAGCGCATCTATGACGACTTCGCGGCTGTGGGCCAGGACCTGATTGCGAAGAAGATCACAACACCGCGCCATCTTGGGATCCGCGGCGGCTCCAACGGCGGGCTGTTGATGGGTGTGGAGATGACGCAGCATCCCGAGCTTTGGCACGCCGTCGTGATCGAAGTGCCGCTCTTGGACATGCTCGGCTTTGAACACATCGCCGCGGGCGCCAGTTGGGTCGGCGAGTACGGCTCCGTCTCTCTTCCCGAGCAAAGGGCCTTTCTGGCCGGCATCTCTCCCTATAACCAGCTCAAGCCGAAGACGCACTACCCTACACCGCTGATCTCTACGACCACGAAGGACGATCGCGTGGGGCCGCAGCACGCACGCAAATTCGCCGCGAAGATGGAAGAGTTTAACGAGCCGTTTTTTTACAATGAGATCACTGAAGGCGGTCACGGGGGCGGTGCCGACATCCTTGAGGAGGCTCACACAGAAGCCACGACCTTCACCTATCTGGCTCGTGAGTTGGAGTAGGGTCGCCTCTTGGCTCTGTGGTGCCTCGCGTAGCCCGGCGTCGGCCGGGGCCGCGATTTGCTTGCGATTCGGCTCTGGACGGCACCTCCTTCGGCTTAGTGCCCTGCATCAGATTGAGAGACGCGCTCGACGCCGCGATTTACTCTTCGCCGAGACACCTGCGCGTGAAAGGAAAGCCATGCTCTCCATGATCAAAGGTTCTCTCGCTTCAATCGGCCTCGCCCTAGCGCTCTGCCCGGCGATGTTGGCGCAGAGCAACAGGCAATACGGCAACAATCAAGGGAATCGCGGTGGTTACAACCAACATAGCCAGTTCAACCAGGGTGCCTACCAGGGCGGCCGGGATGGCGGTTATGACCGCGGCAACAACTATGGGCGTGGCGACGATGGGCGCTACCAGGGCCATGGCATCGGGGCTGGCAAAGGAGCTTTGATCGGCGGTGCCGGTGGAGCAGCCGTGGGGGCCATCTTCGGAGGCGGCCTCAAGGGTGCCATCATCGGTGGTGGTGCCGGCGCTGGCATCGGTGCGATTGCCGGCCATGCGCATCAACAGAACATGAAGCGCGACTACTACAACGGCTATCCGCGCTAGCTCCTACGCGTTGATTCGACCCCTCCTTACCCTCACAGTTCTCCATGGAGCTCTTTATGCGCACGACCTTTACCGCTTTTGCCCTGGCCGCTGCTTTGCTCAGCGTGCCCAGCGTTCCGCTTGCCCAGAATATCGCTCCCACCTCCGCAAACGGCCAGGCTGGTGCAACGCCCAACTGGAGCATGGATGAACTGATTACCTCCACCGTGCATCAGGCGTGGTTGCTTAGCGGGCGCAATGAGGCCACCTTCTTCGAGATGGTCACACAGCTCGCCGAGGTCTCCGCCAAGAACCGTAACCTTGAGCTGCCCGAAGATGCCGCGGCTGGTCGGCGTGTTGGACAGATGATCAAGCTGGCGGCCAAAGCCGATACCGATCAGCTGCTCTATGCCGTCGTGGACTCCGCCGTGCGCAAGGTGGGCAAGCCGCTCCCCGCCACTGTGCACCAGTAGCCATCCTCCAGTAGGGGACGGCAACGCTATACTGCAGTGTGGCTACCCCGTCCCTTTCTCGTTCTGCCTCTCGCGTTCCCCGTAAGGCTCATGCTCTCGATCTCGCGGAGGGCCGTCGCGTCCGTTCTACCACTGTGCTTTGTGTGCGACGCGGTGATGCGGTGGTGATGGCGGCCGATGGGCAGGTCACACTCGGCGCCACTGTCATGAAGAGCGCTGCCCGGAAGCTACGCCGTCTCGGCAACGACAAGGTGCTTGCCGGCTTTGCCGGTTCCACCGCCGATGCCTTTGCGCTGCTCGCCCGATTTGAAGCGAAGCTGGAGCAGTACAGCGGCAACCTCGGCCGCGCGGCTGTGGAGCTCGCCAAGGATTGGCGCACCGATAAGCTGCTGCGCCAGTTGGAAGCCCTGCTGATCATCGCTGACACGCAGCACATCTACGTGCTCTCCGGCGATGGCGATGTCATCGAGCCAGATGCTACGGGAGATGGTGTCATTGCGACCATAGGCTCCGGCGGTATCTATGCCATGGCCGCAGCGACGGCGCTGCTGGAGAACACGCCACTCTCAGCCCGCGAGGTGGTAGAACGCTCGATGCGCATCGCTGCTGATATCTGTATCTACTCGAATCAGTCGATCGTCATCGAAGAGTTGAAGGTGGGCGCGTAATGGCAATTTACCTTCCCGGCACCTCTGAAGACCAGCCTCTTTCGCTTGATGAAATGACGCCACGCGAGGTCGTCGCCGAACTCGATAAGTATGTCGTCGGCCAGGACGCGGCCAAGCGCGCCGTCGCAGTCGCTCTGCGGAATCGCACGCGTCGTCAGCGGCTCTCCCCCGAACTTGCGGAAGAGATCATGCCCAAGAACATTCTCATGATCGGCTCAACTGGCGTGGGCAAGACGGAGATCGCACGCCGCCTGGCGAAGCTGACCAAATCGCCATTTCTCAAGGTGGAAGCGTCGAAGTTCACCGAGGTCGGCTACGTCGGCCGCGACGTTGAGAGCATGGTGCGTGATCTCGTCGAAATCGCCATCGATGAGGTGCGGGAAGAGAAGCTCGAAGAGATCGAGGACCGTGCTGAGTCGGCCGCTGAAGACCGTCTGCTCGACATGCTGATGCAAGGGGGCACTTCACCGAGCGTGCCCGTCGAAAATCGTCCGCGGCCCGACGACAACCTGCCGCAAGGCACCGTCGAGGTGGTGCCCGCGCCACATCCCGCGGTTGAATCACTGACCCCAAATGGCGAACCCGCGCACCTCGTCGTGCTCACCAAGGACGACACCGACAAACAACGTGATCGTGAGCGGGACAAAGAGCGTCTGCGTCAGCAGTTTCGCGAGGGTCGCCTCGACGAGCGCACAGTCGAACTTGATACGCGCGACCGCTCCCAACCCACCATCGAGGTCATCTCGAACAACGGCCCTGATGACGGGGAGTCCAGCGGCATCAAGGACATGCTCTCCGGCATGCTCGGCGGGCGCACCCGTCGCCGCCCCATGAAGGTTGCTGACGCGTTCGACTACCTCGTGCAGGAGGAAGAAGGCCGCCTGCTCGACATGGATTCCATCACCCGTGTTGCCGTCGAGCGGGTCGAAGACTCCGGCATCGTCTTTCTCGACGAGATCGATAAGATTGCCGGTCGCGAGGGCGGCCACGGCCCCGACATCAGCCGCGAAGGCGTGCAGCGCGACATTCTGCCCATCGTCGAAGGCACCACCGTCAATACCAAGTACGGCTTCGTAACGACCGATCACATTCTCTTCATCGCAGCGGGCGCGTTCCACGTCTCCAAACCGTCGGACCTCATTCCGGAGTTGCAAGGCCGCTTTCCCATCCGCGTCGAGCTGAAGCCGCTCACAGAGCACGACTTCCTGCGCATCCTTACGGAGCCCCGCGCCTCGCTCGTGAAGCAGTCCATTGCGCTGCTCGAAACCGAGGGGCTTGCCCTGGAGTTCACGCCGGATGCACTCGAAGAGATGGCCCGCTTCGCCTTTGAGGTCAACGAGACCACGGAAAACATCGGCGCCCGCCGTCTCCACACCATCATGGAGCGGGTGCTGGACGAGATCAGCTTCCAGGCCCCTGACCTGGTGAAGGCCGCTGCTGCCGAGAGCCTCGAAAACGCCGAGCCCACGGTCCCCAACCCGAAGCTGCCAACCTTGCAGAAGCGTGAAGGCAACGGGAGCGGGCCCGCGTTCCTGCTCGCGGTAGACCGCGCTTACGTGCAGGCGCAGGTTGCCGCGATCGTGCAGAACCAGGATCTTAGCCGCTATATTCTCTAGAATTTTTAGATTGATATTCAGGCGAAGCTACACGCAAGTGGCGTCGCCTGGAGTGCACGCGTTCACCCTCGCATGGGCTCGCGGCAGGCATCTGCAGAACGGTCTGTCAAGACGCCTGAGACCTTGGGCTATCCTCAAACAGCGAGGACTGACCGCCCCTGATGAACGAATATCCACCGCCGCCGATGCGATCGGTCGGCCCTCCCCGGCGCGACGTCGCGAGTGTGTTGCGCCTGTGTGTGACCGCGCTTTCTTTCCTGCTGATCCTGCTTTTTATCTATACCGCCGCACGTCGACTGCGTTATCCATTCGATCTGGAATGGATTGAAAGCGGCATTCTAGTCTCCGTGGGGCGCATCACTCGCGGTCTGCCGCTGTACACCGCGCCTTCCCGCGACTACATCCCGTACCTGTATGCGCCGCTGTATTTTTACGTTTGCGCTGCGGTAGCCAAGCTAACCGGTATTACGTTTTTCACGCTGCGGCTGGTGTCGGCTACAAGCGCGCTTGCCACACTGGGGCTGCTGTTTGTCTTCGTGCGCAAAGAGACGAAGAACACGCTGGCTGCCGTTGCGGCGATGGGGCTTTATGCGGCCATGTATCCGGTGTCCGGTGCCTGGTTCGATATCGGCCGCGTGGACTCGCTGTTCCTGCTTCTCTTTCTCCTGGCGCTCTTCTGCACGCGCTACGCCCACCCTCTTGTGGCAGCGGTCGTTTGGGTCCTTGCGTTTCAAACCAAACAGAGCGCCCTGCCGCTGGCGATCCCCTTCCTGCTCACCTACTGGGATCGGCACCGGCTGCATCGCGTGATCCTCGCCGTCGGGAGCTATCTTGCGCTAGCGGTCGGAAGCATCTGGTGGCTCAACCACATCACCGGGGGTTGGTACAGCTTCTACATCTTCGGCGCGGTGGCGGGCCTGCCCGGCGTCACGCGGCTGCTTGCTCTGTATGTGCCGGAGGTGCTGCTTACACCTTTGAGCTTGGCGCTCGTGATGATCGTTGCTGCGGGGCTGCTGGCGCCGGTTGCGTGGCGTACCCGGCGTAGCTTCTTCTATCTGGGCGGTTCTTTGCTGCTCTACTCAGCGTTTTGGTACGTGCACTGGCATCGCGGTGTCGGCAATACCATGCTGGCCATCTATCTGTGGACCGCGCTGCTCTTCGGCCTTACGCTTCCACGGTTGTTGCGACTCGCACACGAGTGGGACGCGACAGCGGCAGCGCCACGATGGCAGCTCGGGCCGTACCCGGTGCCGCCCTCTACAGCTCTGGTCCTCTTGGCTGTACTGGCTCAGCTTGGGGCGCAGGTGTATGGGCCCGGTGCGTACGCTCCGTCCTCGGCAACCTACCATGCGCGTCTTGCCTTTGAGGACCAGATCCGATTTATCCCCGGAGAGGTGTATATCCTGAATCACAGCTTCGACGACGCCATGGCCGGCAAGCAGACCTTTGCCGAAGGCGAGGCCATCGGAGCCGTTGTCGATGCAAAAGGTCTGTGGCGTGATCGCTTGACCGGCGATCTCCATAACGCGTTTGTCGCCCATCACTGGTCGGCCGTTGCGCTGGACGACTCACCCGCAAACTATGAGAAGTGGTTGACGCCGGAGGATCTGGCCGCCTACCCGGTTCACCTCGCGGCTGCGGGCAGCGAGGCTTCTCGCTTTCTGACCTCGCAGCCACAGGTGCTGCTGTTGCCCTGCTCGTCCCTACGCGATGGGCTGGCAGCCCGTCTGTTACCTACCGGTGCCGCTCCCGCGGTACCCGCGTGTGCGAACTCCGTGCCGTAGACCTGGACCGACGAAGAAAGGGGCGAGCCTGGTGCTCGCCCCCTCCCCTTTCACGTTCTGAGGTACTTTACTTAGCGCCGGCATGCTCCGGCTTGCCAAGCTCCGCCACGCGCTTGGCCAGCAACTCTTCCAGGTTCTCGAGAGCTTCGGAAAAGCCCTCAATGCCTTCCTTCAGCTTGTCGTGGGCCATACGGTTCTCCTCGTGCATTTTCTCGAAGGTCGCCTGGTCCATATTCAACTTGGCGATCGGGTCAGCGGAGGCATGAGCCGGATCGAGCTTGCGCTCCAGCGTACCCTCTTTCTCCTGCAGCTCTTGCAGGAGCTTGGGAGAGATGGTTAGCAGGTCGCAGCCGGCCAACTCCTCGATCTCCCCTATATTGCGAAAGCTCGCACCCATGATCTGCGTCTTGTAGCCGAACTTCTTGTAGTAGTCATAGATCTCTGTGACCGACTTCACGCCTGGATCCTCAGTGGGCGCGTAATCATGGCCGGTATCGTGTTTGTACCAGTCCAGAATGCGGCCTACAAAGGGCGACACCAGCGTCACCTTGGCTTCGGCACACGCCGCTGCCTGGTGAAGGCCGAACAGCAGCGTCAGATTGCAGTGAATGCCTTCTTCCTCAAGCTGCCGGGCAGCCTGGATGCCCTCCCAGGTAGAGGCGATCTTGATCAGCACGCGCTCGCGGCCGATGCCGGCCCCGTCGTACTGCTTGATGATGTCGTGCGCTTGCTCGATCGTCTTGTCGCGGTCAAAGCTCAGGCGGGCGTCGACCTCGGTCGAGACACGGCCCGGCACGATCTCCAGAATCTTGCGGCCAAAGGCCACGGCCAGCGTCTTGAACGCGGCGGCAGCGACCTCCTTGTCGTCGGCGGATTCGCCCAGCGACTCACGAGCCTGGCTCAACACGTCATCCACGATGGACTGGTACTCGGGCATGCCCGCAGCGGTCGCGATCAGGGAGGGATTGGTCGTCGAGTCCGTGGGCTTGAACTGCTTGATCGAGTTAATATCGCCCGAGTCGGCGACCACCGTTGTCATTGACTTCAGTTGATCGAGAAAGTTGGCCATGGCAGAAACTCCTAACGAAACAGGGGAAACGCACGCGATGCGTTTAGGTTTCCCATTATAAGATGCCCCGGGTGCGCCTCCGGCTCACTCGAAAGCCGTACCGCAAACCCCCGGCGCTCCAAAGCCTACCACCTAAGGGCGCGCCTCGATCAACTCGCGATACAACGCGATCGTCTGGGAGGCGATGGCCGTCCAGGAAAAATGCGCCTCGGCACGCTTGCGACCAGCCGCGCCCATGACTTTTGCCTGCTCCGGCTCGGCGAGCAGCTGGTTCAGCCGCCGCGCCAGGTCCTCAGCGAATTGGGCCGGCTCCGACGGAAAACTCGTCGCAGGATCCTGCTCAAACGGCACAAGGTAGCCCGTCTCGCCCTCTACCACGACCTCCAAAATGCCCCCCGTAGCCGAGGCCACCACCGGCGCACCGCACGCCATCGCCTCCAGGTTGATGATGCCGAAGGGCTCGTACACGCTGGGGCAGCAGAATACCGCGCAATGCGAGTAAAGCTGGATGGCTTCCTCCTTGGTGATCATGTCTTCGATCCAAAGCACGTTGGCTCCTCCCTCCTTCGCGTGCTCCACCATCGTCCGCATCTCGGCCGCAATCTCCGGCGTATCCGGCGCGCCCGCGCACAGCACCACCTGCGTCCCGGCCGGCAGGTAGCGGATGGCCTCCACCAGATGCGTCACCCCCTTTTGCCGCGTGATACGGCCTACAAACAGCACGTATGGCTCTGTCGCCTCCACGCCGTACTTCGCCAGCGCCGTGGTGTCCGGCGTGTACTGGTATTGCTCGAGATCGATGCCGTTGTAGATCACGTGAATGCGCGCCGGGTCGACGTCCGGATACGCTCGCAGGATGTCTTCCTTGGTGCCGTTCGACACCGCAACCACCGCATCCGCATCGAGGATGGCTGTGCGCTCCATCCAGGAGCTCAACGCGTACCCGGTGCCGAGCTGCTCCGCCTTCCACGCCCGCAGCGGCTCGAGGGAATGGGTGGTGAGCACAAACGGAATGCCGTACAGCTTTTTTGCCAGAAACCCCGCCATGGCCACGTACCAGGTATGCGTGTGCACCACATCCAGCTTGCCCAGGTCGAGGTTCTCGAGCAGATTCAGCGACAGTGCCTCCAGCGCCCCCTTGAACTTCGCCTTGGTGCCATCGGTGATCGCGCTCCAGGGCTGCTCGAAGTGAACGTGAAGATTGGGGTTGGCCGCTTCGGCCTGTCCAGGCAACTCCTCCTGCTCCGGAAGCTCGCCCCAGGCGTGCACCTCCACCTCGATGTGCCGGGCCAACTCGCGGGATAGGTACTCGACATGGACCCCTGCGCCACCGTACACATAGGGCGGATACTCCCGCGTCATCAGGCCAACACGCATCGTTGTGATCTCCTCTTGCCGATCTGGGGAAGGGTTTGCTGCTCGAACAGTCTAGCGGACGTGCTCTTCTTCATCGTCATGGCCGCCTAGGTTCGATACAGTAGGACCCAATCCATCGGCTCGAGGTCCTCGTCTGCCCGCACGTGATCGCATCCTCCTCGCAGCGCTCTTCCCTCTGGCTCTCCTGCCGCTGCCGGCCCAAATACACCACGCGCCCCCATCGGCTGCCTGCCCGTGCGCAGCGTCCGCTGCCCCTTCGCGGACCGCGGAGGATCGCCGCCTGCGGGCCATCTATACCGCCGAGTGGCAGTTTCGTCTGGGACTCAGCGGCGGCGAGGAGGACGATGACGAGACGCAGCAGCGCATTCTACCGACCCTGCCAAAGGTGGATGCGGCGACGCAGCGATTAGCGCTCGCTTACTGGACGCACACGCTGGCGCAGCTCACTTCGATCGACCCGCGGAAGCTTTCCCCGGACGAGCGGCTGAATCTGGCGGTCTACCGCGCGCAGATCCAGACTCTGGCAAACCGTCAGCACTTTCGGGCGTATGAAGCGCCCGTCAACTCCGACTCCGCCTTCTGGTCGGATGAGGCCGGCGCTCCCCGTGAACCCTTCCGTGTGGAAGCCGATTACGTCAACTACATCGCTCGCCTGCGGGACCTGCCACGCTTCTTTGCCGAGGAAGAAGCAGAGATGCGTGCTGGTGTCGCCCGCGGCTTCACACCCCCGCAGATCACGCTCGCGGGCCGCGACAAGTCCCTGGCCGCAACCGCCGATGCGGCCAGCCCGGAAGCGACCGCCTACTGGAAGCCGCTGCTTACGATGCCCGCAAGCATCCCGGCCGCGCGAGCCGCAGAACTGCGCACGCAGGCTCATGAGGCGATCGCCTCCGCCGTCATCCCCGCCTACCGACGACTCCTACGCTTTTGGATGGACGAGTACGTCCCGCACACGACGGAGACCCTCGCCGCAACCGCACTGCCTGACGGCAAGGCTTATTACCAGTCCCTGATTCTCGAGTACGCCACCGTCACCCTGAGTCCCGAAGGGATTCATGCCATCGGCCTCAGCGAGATGGCCAAGATCCACGCCGAGATGCTGGCCACCATGCGGGAAGCCGGCTTCTCCGGCGACCTCCCGGCTTTTCTGCGATTCTTGCGCACCGACCCGCAGTTCTACGCCAAGACACCGGACGAGTTGCTGATGCGCGCGGCCTATATCGCCAAAGAATTCGACGGGGTTGCCAGTCGTTACTTCGGCTACGAGCCGCGCAACCGCTTCGCCATTCGCCCCGTCGACCCCGCCATTGCGCCGTTCTACACCTCGGCCCGCGGCGGCCAATCGGTCTACCTCGTCAACACCTTTGACCTGCCCGCACGCGGCCTCTACTCGCTACCCGCGCTCACCCTGCATGAGTCCGCGCCGGGCCACTCCTGGCAGCTCTCGATTGCCGCCGAGCACAAGGCGCTCTCGAACTACCCCAAATTCCGGAACGTGTATATCTCGGCTTACGGCGAAGGCTGGGCCCTCTACTGCGAACGTCTCGGCACGGAGATGGGCATCTATCACACGCCGTATGAGCGCTTCGGCATGCTCAGCTACCAAGCCTGGCGCGCCGCTCGCCTGGTCGTCGATACGGGCATCCACAGCCAGGGCTGGACGCGGGAGCAGGCCCAGGAATACCTGCGCGATCACACCGCGCTCAGCGATCATGAGATCGAGACGGAGGTCGACCGCTACATCTCCTGGCCCGGCCAGGCGCTGAGCTACTACCTCGGCGAGATGGCTATCCAGAAGGAGCGCGCGAAGGCCGAGGCCGCGCTCGGTGCACGCTTCAATCTGCGTGCCTTCCACGATGCCGTGCTGGCCACGGGCTCCGTCCCTCTGCCGGTGCTGGAAGAGCAGCTCGACGCGTGGATCGCGAGCGGCGGTACGGGCCCGTACCCGGAGATGGAGCGCTAAGTGCGTCGCCAACCACAAGCGCGGCAAGAGGCGTCACCCGCCACCAACGCCGCACGGCTGACCCGTCAGCGATCTGTCATCTCTACCGAAGCGGACAGCTTCTAGTCCGCGCAGTGGAGAAACCCCTGTATCTCAGTCAGCCCCCAAGGCTACTGCAGCAACGAGACAGCCACCGCCGTCAGCGCCTTCACGCCGGTCTCCAGCGTCGGCGCCGGGTCCGGTTCGAACTTATTGGTATGCGGCCCCGGCATCTCCTTGCCCGCTGCCTGCGCCGCCGCGAACCGGTCCGGGTACATCGCCCCGAGCCAGAAGTACACCGTCGGTATCTGGTTCCCGGGTAGGCCAAACACGCCCACATCCTCGCTGCCCATGGTGCGCGGATCGTCAACCACGTTGCTCGCACCCAGCGTGTTCACCAACGTGGCGCGCACCTGCGCCGCCATCGCCGGGTCGTTGTACAGCACGGGCGTCGACTCCGCATCCAACACGGTCACCGTCGGCATCTTCGCCGTGGGCAGGCCGGCTGACGTGCCGATGCCGGCAGCCATCTGCTGCAAACCCGCAATCACCACCGCCCTCGACTTATCGGAGAAGGCTCGCGTGGTCAACTCCAGCTTCACCTCATCTGGAATGATGTTGCGCTTGGTGCCGCCGTGAATATCGCCGACCGTCACCACCGTGGGCTCGCGCGGGTCTTCCTCACGGCTCACAATCGTCTGGATCTGCGTGATGTACAGTGCTGCCAGCGTGATCGGATCGCGTCCAACGAACGGATACGCTCCATGCCCGCCGATGCCGCGGATCGTAACGTCCACGGACGTCGAGCTCGCCATCGCGGGCCCGGCTGTCAGCCCCACCGTACCCGCCGGATGCTGGTTGGTGTCGTGCAGCCCGATGATGCGATCCGGTTTGCCAAACCGCTCATAGAGGTGGTCGGCCAGCATGGCCTTCGCGCCGTCGATGGTCTCCTCGCTAGGCTGCCCGACGATCATCAGCGTGCCATGCCAATGCGCCTTGTCCGCGGCCAGAGCGCGCGCTGTGCCCAGCAGCACCGTTGTATGCACGTCATGCCCGCAGGCGTGCATGATCCCGACCTCTCCGCCGTTCTTGTTCTTGGTCGTCACGTGGCTCGCATAGGCCACGCCGGTCTCTTCCACGATGGGCAACGCATCCATGTCGCCGCGCACCAGCAACGTCGGCCCAGCGCCATTCTTCAGCATGCCCACCACGCCGTAGGCCTTGGACCCGTCCGGGTACACCCCGATGTGATCCGTAACGGCGTAGCCCGCGGCCCGCAACCCCGAAGCCAGCATCGCGGAGGTCGCCGCTTCGAAGTGCGAGAGCTCCGGATGCGCATGCAGCTGCTTGTAGGTGTCCAGCAGACCGGGCATTTCACCCCGCTCGAACGTCGCGAGATCGGGGGCCGAGGCGGGGGTCGCGGTCTGGGCAAAGCCAGGCAAGGTGACTCCAAGGCAAAGGGCGGCAAGGGCAAGCTTGGGCAAAAGTGGACTCCAGAGAAGAGGTATCGCCAGCATACCTCCGGGACTCGTGGCCACACCGGGCGCGTTTGCTCCCTGCCGTCGTCCTAGTTCGGCGACGGCGGCAGGCAACGATCGATGACCAGCGTCTCCACGGGATCCTTGCCCGACTGCAACCGCAACCCAAGCTGTTCGCCCAACGCGGTTAGCAAATTCGGGGCCGGGGACTCGCCGGCTGCGCCATTGTCTTTGCCACCATCCTCACCCCGCGTCCACTGCAGCGTGTAGTCGACACCCCGCTCAGGCCGGTCTTGTCCACCACAGCATGCTGGAGCTCCACCGAAAGCATGTCCGTCAGCTGGTCACCGCGTCTGCTCTACAGCGCTCGCGCAAATAGAAGCGTCATGTCGTCGGGCTGCTCGCCGCTGCCGATCCATGCCTTCACCGCACCGAACATCTCGTCCGCGAGTGCCGGCAGAGCCTCGTCGCGCTTGCGCAGCAGAAGCGCCAGCAGGCGCTCCTCGCCAAACTCCCCCGCCGTATTTTCAGGCTCGGTCATGCCATCGGAGTAGGCCACCAGCAGATCCCCAGGCCCGAGCACCACCGTTTCTTCGTCGTAGGTGAAGCCATCGAGCAGGCCCACCACCGAACCGCCACACGTCAGCTTGCGCAGCGTGCCATCCGCCGCCAGCAGCAGCGGGGGCAGGTGGCCGCCATTGGCATAGGTCAGCTCACGCGTCTCCCGGTTGTAAACGGCGAGAAACAGCGTCGCATACTTGTTGGATTGCGTACTGCGGTACAGGTGACGATTCAGCTTCTCGAGCAGCAACGCCGGCGAATGCGTCCGCCCATTTCCAGCGTTGCCTTCCGCACTGAAGACGCGCACCGCAGAGTGCAGCGACGCCATCAGCAGCGCCGCCGAAATGCCTTTGCCGCTGATATCGCCCAGCGCGATACACACCAGATCACCCGGCCCCTGCACCTCGAGAATAAAGTCGAAATAGTCCCCACTAACCGATCGGGCCGGCAGACATACCGCATGCAGATCCAACCCCGAGAGCGAGACGGGTGAGTGCGGAAACAGACTTCCCTGCACCTCCTGCGCGATGGCCAGCTCGCTTAACAGACGGTCCTTCTCCCGCTGTTGCACAAGCAGATCCTGGATCGATCCTGCCATCCGATTGAACGACGTCGCGAGCGCGCCAAACTGGTCGCGACGCTCTGCCTTCACACGGTAGGCAAGATTGCCTTTGTCGATCTCCGTGGTGCCAAGGTACAGCCCCGCCACCGACCGCGTGATCGTGCGGCTAAGCCGTACCGCCAGCCACAGCGCGATGGCCTCCAGCAGGCCGAACGCAAGCGCTATGGCGATCAGGGAAGTGCGCAGAACCTTGCCGATCCCCGCGGAGGTCTCGAACAGACGCGTGTACAGAACGCTCGGCCGCGAGGCGACCACCAGCATCAGAGGCTGCGTCTTGCCCGTCTGCCAGAAACGCGCGGGAAGAGGAGCTGTGAAATACACCGGAGGATCGAACCAGTTCGATGACGCCGACAACGTACCTCCAAAGACCTGTATCCCTGCGCCGCGAGAGGTACTTGAGGCCGCGTTAGCGGCGCGGGCGCCCGCGTTGTCGACGGCCCTGTCGACGTCGTCGTCGATTTCCGTATCAAGATCCTGGTTAAAATCCTTATTGAGCTTCACATCGACGCCCGTGCGCGGCGGGTCATCCTCCGTGCGGCTGAAGCCTGGAAAAATCATCACGCGGCCGAGGTGATTGGCCATCAGGCCGAGTGTCGCCTCGTCCAGGGGCATCGTGGCCAGCACCTTCGTCGAACGCTTGTCGGTATCGCTTTCAAGCTCGCGGCACAGAAAGAGGTGGCCGTTGATTGCAAGGGCACCCTCAAAGCCACGCGGCATCCAGGCAGGGTACGCTTCACCCGCAAACGGGCTCGTCTGCAGGATGCCCCGCGAACTGCTGACAGAAACCGTGGTCCAGGTTCCCTTCACGAGCTGGGCGACAGCCATTTCTGCCTCGTGGGTGCTGCCGATCTCCTCCAGCGACAGGGCATCGCCCAGGTGGGACGGCGACTTAGCGGAGAGTGTATTCGCCACGCCGCTGGCCTCCGTCCGTATCTGCTCCAGCAACTCACCCTGGGCGTTCAACGCGGTGTTGATCGCATACTGGCCCGCGAAGATGTAAGCCGCGATCGCTGCCAGCGTACCAAACAGAATCACCGGCGCCAGCCCCATCAGCACATAGGTAAGAATCAAGCGATTACGCACGCTCCACAGCAGCCGCTGCCGGGCAAAGCGCAGCAGCAGAAACAGCAGGGTCGGAACCAGTGCCAGCAGACACAGGGGCAGCAGCATCGCTGCCCAGCCACCGCGGGAACTTGTGACACGCACCGTCATGAGCAACGCCGCGAGCAGGCACAGCCAAAAGCTGATCCGGCCAATGCGGCTCGTTTCGCGGTGCCACGCCCGAACAATTGCCCAACGTGCCTCCATCGCCTTGAACACAGGGGCAGGGACCTCCTGCGGTGACCCACCGCGCCGTCTGATGAAGCTTCAGCGTGAGTCTACTGCACGCCTGCGCTGGCGACGGGCGTAGCACCAGCACGCCACGGTGTGCGTGTGCCTAGGCGACTCGGACGGCTTAGTCGTCGTCGTCCTTTCGCCGCGTTCCCGGTTTCGGATGGGCCAGTTGCGTTGGTAAGGGCTTGTCGCCCATCGCCTCCCGCCACAGGATGACGTTCAGTTGCGCACTCGGCGCCTGATCGGGATGCGTGAAATCCATACGGGCCGAGGCTGCAGCCCCTGGGCTTCGGGCCGTGTTGGCCTGGTAGATCAGGCCGTTGTCGCGGTTGCTATAGTCCGCGGTGTAGGCGGGCTGATCGCCCACACCGGAGAACAACGGCGACATCAACGGAGCAAACGCGTCATTGTTGTTCATCGGCGGTAGCTCCAGCAGCGTCTCCATCGTACGAATGGTGCTCACGGTGGTGTAGAAGCGATGATCGGCGAAGGGCTTGCCGCCAGCGCCGTGCGGAGAGTACTTGCTGATTACATAGGCCGTGCTGCGATGCGCATCCACGTGATCGGCGCCGTCCTGCGCGTCGTCTTCAAGGATGAAGAAGGCCGTGTCGTTCCAGAACGGCGAATGCGAAACCGCCTCAACGGCTCTTCCCACTGCAAGGTCGTTATCGGCCACAGACGCAGCCGGCCGCGGCATGCCAGGACGCGTACCGGCGGTGTGGTCGTTGGGCAGGCGAAGCTGGATGAAGTTCGGCATGGTGTCCTGCCCGCCAGCACGCGCAGCAGTCCAGCCCCGAAACTTGGTGAGGAACTCTTCCACCCGAATCTGATCCGGAAAGGCCAGCTCGAAGTCCGGATAGAGCGGGTCGAAGTGGCCGACGAGTTCGGGCTTCGTGGCGACGCTCTCGGCAATCATCGGGATCGCCCAGGGATACGGGCTAGGGAAACCGCCATAGTTCGCGGGCAGTCGTTCCCCATGGTGAATGGCAGGGGTAGCGCACCCGGTCGCTTCGCCCTCCGGCGTCCCTTCCGTCGGCGACTGCTGCTCCTTGGCGGCACTGGCCTTCTCCGTGCAGAACTTCGTGGAGATGTACTCCCCGAAGTGAAAGAGCGTCTTCCCGTGTGCGGCGAGGTTGGTCCACAGGTAGCCGCTGGCCGGTTCATTCACATCCGGGATGCCCTCCAGCAGCGGAAACCCACCAGAAACCACACCCTCGTAGTCATACGAGCGTTCGCCGCCGCGGTAGCTCTGCTGCCAGGTCTTCTCCGTGTAGTCCGACGTAATGGCCGCGTTGGACCATACATGTCCATCGCCTGAAACCTCGGCCGAATCGTAGAAGTTGTCCAGGATGCCAAACTGCTCGGCCAGCTTGTGCTGGTTGGGCGTGATCGCGCGGCCATACATCGTGAGACTCGGATCGCCGTTCGCGTCTGCCTCATCGCCAAGGATCTGATCGTAGGTGCGGTTCTCCTTGATGATGTAGATGATGTGCTTGATCGGATTCCCTCCCGAGGCAAAGGCGATCGTCTCCGCCGCGGCCTTCATGCGGTTGTCGCGCAGCACCTCCTCCGTCTCCGCCGGAAGTTGCGACGGCAGGTCGGCCAGGGTCACACGAGCGAAGGAGCCGTACAGCAAGGTGGCGACGTAGGTGCGATCCTTGCGATTGTTGTAGGGCCAGGAGTCGCGCTGCGGCATGTTGTTCGGTCCCGTGCCTTGGCCCTTGGCCGTCGCGATCAGCAGTTGATCCTTCGTTGCCGCGAGCGCCGTCGGGTACCAGCCTGTCGGGATGAAGCCCACTGGACGAGCAGCGAGGGAACCGAACTTCGTTGCCTTCCTGTGCGGGGATCGAGCGGTCAAATCGTAAACGGCAACCGCATCGGCGCTGGCGTTGGCCACAAAAAGCTGCTTGCCATCCCGCGTTACCGCCACGGCATCGGGCACCGCGCCGAAGTAGGTCTGGCCGGGCAATTTGGTGTCGAAATAACGCGTTCCGTCCGCCTCGATCGCTCCCTGCCTGGAAAGCCGCACCGCTGCCACCATGTCCCGATTCGCCAGGGCCACAAACAGCGTCCGCTCATCGGGACTCAGGGCCAGAGCCGCCGGATGCGACCCGGCAGCGGTCGGGGCCTGCGGCCCGAGCAATTCCACGCGTCCCGGGGTGCCCCCGTGGAGCAGATCCAGTTCGGCCACCGCCGAGCTGTTCCAGAGCGCCACGTAGCCATGCCGCCCGTCCTTCGTCGCCGTGACGACGATCGGGTAGGAGGCAGGTACGAAGTTGGAGCCTGAAAGATCCCAGCGCTGGGTGACGGCTCCGCTGACGGGGTCCAGCAGCAGCACGTCATCAGACATATCGTCGGCGACCAGCAAAGCGTCAGGCACTCCCGGACGGTGCACGGTGGCCAGCCCGGAAGGGTACGGGATCGCCATGCCCTCCGGCACCGGATTTTTCAGCGTCGACTTCTTGCCAGCGGCGAGTTTTTGCAGCGGAATCGGAATCAGGCGCTCGGGTGTCAACCGCCCATCCGTGACGCTATATACCGCAATCGCGTTCCCGGTCGCATCAGGCGTACCGCCGGTGGGCCGCGTCAGCGAGGCCACGCTGGCGTACAGGTGCTTGCCATCGCTGCTCCACGCCAGACCCTGGTAGAGCGTCTGGTGCGCCCGCAACCCCGTTCGCGCATCTGGGAAGTCAAGCGGCTGGCCCGTTTGCAGATCCACCACCAGTACGGATTCGTCATAGTGCGACTCCGCGGTCCCGTAGCCTCCATTCAACGTTGCGGCGTAGCGCCCGTCCGGCGACACCACCAATGACATGGGCAGGCTGTTGGTCTTGAACGGCGTCCCAGGCAACGGCAGTGACAGCTGTTTGCTGCTCGGCAGATCGATCGGCGCCGGGGCTTGCGCACCCATCGAGATGGTGGTGGAAAGGCAGCCGATGGTGAACACCAGGTAGAGGGGGAAACGAACCATCGTTCCACCTTAACGACTCACTCTTGTCTTCGTCGTGGTGTCATCAGATTTTGATGTGGAGAGCAATCCCCTGAACGCAGACCACGCTCCTGCCCTCGTCTCGGCACGCGGAGAGAGCCGAGCGGTAAAATGCGTTCACACGATCATGCCTTCTCTTCGCAACCGACCGCGTCGCGCGGTCGCTCGTCATCTTCTGCCAATTGCGCTCGCCTGGCTGCTGAGCGCCGCCGGCGCCCCTGCGCAGAAGCCGATTGACCCGGATGTGCTCAAGACGGCTGCTGGCTCGACCGAGGTCGGCGTCCTTGCGGGTGCAGAGTACCGCATCGACGTGCCCCGCGACTGGAACGGCTCGCTTGTTCTCTACTTCCACGGCTACGCCGAGCATGGCGCCACGTTCCACATCGCCGAGCACCTGCACCCAGACCTCGAAACGCTCACCGAGCGCCACTACGCCGTGGCCCAGAGCGCCTACTCGGAGGGGGGCTGGGCGCTGCAGCAGGCCTACCCGGAGAGTGAGATCCTGCGCCACTACTTCGATCATGCTTACGGCCATCCCAAGGAGACCTATGCCGTCGGCGGCTCCATGGGTGGTGCGCTGGTGATGATCACGCTGGAACTGAATCCCAAGCCGTTCATGGGTGGCCTTGATCTGTGCGGCGCTGTGGGTCCCACGTTCGTCTCCTTCGACCGCCGTTTCGCGTTGCGCGCCGCCTTCGACGTGTACTTCCCTGGCGTGATGGGGGCTTTGGTCCCTGTGCCCGCCGACTACGACGACACCGCGACTGTGCGTGAGCGCGTCGCAAACGCCCTTCGTGCAAACCCCACGAACGCCGCGCTGCTACGCAACCTCATGGGTCTGCACACGGATGCCAACGTGGCGCGCGACATCGCCTATTTCACGTTTGTGATCGCGGACCTGCAGCGCCGTGCGGGCGGCAACCCCTTCGACAATCGC
This sequence comes from uncultured Acidobacteriaceae bacterium, assembly GCA_964242225.1. GTDB lineage: Bacteria > Acidobacteriota > Terriglobia > Terriglobales > Acidobacteriaceae > Granulicella. The sequence continues at coordinate 207,220 of CAXTAE010000001.1, read as the reverse complement.
AACTGGATCTACACGGGAACAAGCCCCACCGCCTCCGCCACGGATGCCGAGTTGAACGACTCCGTCCGCCGTTATGTCTCGGACAAAAAGGCTCGGGATTACCTCGTCCACCACTACACGCCCACCGGTCGTTTGGGCAAGCCGATGCTGGCCATTCACACCATCTATGACCCGCTGATCCCGCCTGGCCTTCTGACCCTCTACAACGAGATGGTGGAGAGCGCCGGCGCCGGCGATCGCCTGGTGCAGCAGTATGTCCCGCATGACGGACACTGCTCCATTACGCCTGATGAGATTGGCCGCTCCTTCGACGAGCTGGTCTCCTGGACGCACGGGGGTCCACGGCCCGTTCCGGGGCTGCTGCACGAGCGAACGTCTGAATTCCGGCAATAGAGCCTCGCTATAATGAACCATGGCAAGCTCCCCGCCAGAAGCGCCTGACGTCAACGCCCTGGGCACCCGGGCTGGCGTCATCTCGTCTGGCGAGAGCGCCCCTGCAACTGCGGAAGCCTCCAGCGACTCCGGCATGCGCCTCGAAGCGGCGCTGCCCGACCTGCCCTCGGTCGCGTTCCGGGAGCGGCCTCTCTCCCTGGACGGGCCGGTCGGCGCCTTTGCCGTGGAGACTGGCGGGCCAGGCAATAACGAGGCTGTCTTTTCCCGGGCGGACGGCTCAAGCGCGATCGACAAAGCGGTTCGCGACCTCGCCGACCCACTGCACCTCGAACAGCGGTTCGAGGCCATGCTCGCCACCCTGCGCACTAACCGCCCCAATGACGACCAGGAGCTCGTCCGCTCCGCCTGGGCGTTCACGCAATCGCAGCATAAGACCCAGAAGCGTGCCTCCGGCGAGCCGTACATCATCCATCCGCTGGAGGTCGCGCAGCTTCTCGCCGAGCTGAAGATGGACGCCACGGCCATTGCCGCCGGACTGCTTCACGATGCTGTCGAAGATACCGACGTGACGACCCCGGAGATCGCCAAGAAATTTGGCGAGCAGGTCGCACATATCGTCGACGGCGTCACCAAGCTCGACAAAATTAAGTTCGCCAACCGCGAAGACGCCCAGGCGGAGAACATCCGCAAGATGCTGCTGGCGATGGTCGACGATGTGCGCGTTGTCATCATCAAGCTGGCTGACCGTCTGCACAACATGCGCACGCTGGAACACCTGCGGCCCGACAAACAGGCGCGCATCGCCAAGGAGACCCTGGACGTCTACGCTCCGCTGGCGCACCGGCTTGGCATGGGTAAAGTTCGTGGCGAATTGGAAGACCTCGCCTTCCGCTACGTCGACCCGCTCAGCTACAACAAGCTGACCGCCGAGGTCGATTCCCTGCGCGGCGAAGGCGAAGCCTTCCTCGACCGAATTGTGGCCACTCTGGAAGGCAAGCTGCGCGAATCACACATCGAGGCGCGCGTGGAATCACGCATCAAGCGTCTGTTCTCCATCCAGCAGAAGCTCGTGCGCCACGCCATCCCCGTCGACCAGGTGTATGACCTCTTCGCCGTCCGCGTCATCACCGAAACCGAGCCCGACTGCTACGCCGTCCTTGGTCTCTTACATGCCACCTGGAGGCCTGTTCCCGGCCGCTTCAAAGACTTTATTGCGATGCCGCGGCCCAACTTCTACCAGTCGCTGCACACCACCTTGATCGCCGAGGGTGGCCACCAGTTCGAGGTGCAGATTCGCACCGCGGAGATGCACCGCGTCGCCGAAGAGGGCATTGCGGCGCACTGGAAATACAAAGCCTCTGACGCCGTCACGGCCAACGACGAGCAGCGTCTGGCCTGGCTGCGCCAGCTGATCGAGTGGCAGCGCGAGATGCCCGATCCCAACGAGTTCATGTCCACGCTGAAGATGGATATGTACCCCGAGGAGGTCTACACCTTTACGCCTAAAGGCAAGGTGATCGTGCTCCCTCGCGATGCGAGCCCGGTCGACTTCGCCTATGCCATCCATACCGACGTCGGCCACGCCACCACGGGCGCCAAGGTAAATGGCCGCATTGTGCCGCTGCGCTCCAAGCTGCGTAACGGCGACATCGTCGAGGTCACCACGCAGGCCGGCCACGCTCCCTCACGTGACTGGCTCAGCTTCGCGAAAAGCTCCCGTGCGCGCAATAAAATCAAGCACTGGCTGAACGAAAATCAGCGCGCCCGCGCCATCGAGATCGGCAAGAAGCTGCTTGAGCGCGAGGCTCGCAAGTTTAAGCTGGGGCTCAGCAAATTCGCCACCGCTGACTACGATCGCATCGCGAACGAGTACGGCCTGGGCGGCGAAGAGGACCTGCTTGCCGGCATCGGCTTCGGCAAATATTCCACCCGCCAGGTGCTCAACAAGCTCGAACCCGGGACCACCAACGGCGGCGTCACGGAAGAGAAGCCTGCTGAGCCCGGCACGGTCGCCGGCACGCTCTCGCACATGAGCGAGGCAGTAAAACGCGTCTTCTTCGGCAAGGGTTCCGAGAGCCTGCAGGTGGAAGGTCAGGACGACCTGCTCGTCTACCGCGCCCGCTGTTGTAACCCCATTAAAGGCGAAGAGATTATCGGCTACGTGACGCGCGGCAAAGGCGTCGCCGTCCATGCCCGCACCTGCCCCAACGTCCAGAACCTGCTTTACGAGGCCGACCGCCGCATCGAGGTCGAGTGGGCCTCGGCGGCCCCGGCACCCGGCTCTGCCAACGCGGGACACAGCGGCCCCAAGCCGACCACCTATCCCGTCAAGCTCACCGTGCTCGTCGACGATCGCTCCGGTCTGCTGAAGGAGTTCGCCGCCATCATATCCGAGGACGGCACCAACATTAAAAGCGTCGACACCCGCCCCACCGACGACGGCGGCGTGCACGTCGACTTCGTCATCGAAACGGTCGACCTTCGCCACCTCACACGTTTGCAGCAAAATCTCCGCAAAGTCCCCGGCGTGCGGGATGTGCACCGCGTGCAGAAGGTCTAACGAAGTCCGAAGAACCCCTTCGGCTCTGAGCGGTCACTCGGCAGGGATCCCAATCGTCATCTCGACCGAAGCTGGCTTAGCTGGTGGACAAACCTGCTTCTAGCCCCACCGACACCCTCAGCTGAGCGTCTGCTCTGCCTCAGCGACAGTCATCGCGACACGATACCCCCGGCCGACGATCCACAGCGCCACCAGGATGAACACGCCCCCGAGCAGTTGCACCGCCGTCATCCGTTCCCCAAACAGGACGTACGCGAGCAGCGCCGTCAGCGGTGCCACGGCCAGCAGAATCACCGACGACGTCGTAGCCGGTAGATGTCCCAGGGCAAACGTCACCCCGAAGTAGCCGCCGACCTGGCAGACAAACCCAAGCCCCACCAAAGCGCCGGCAGCGGAGATGCTGGGCACGGCTAGCGGGGTACCCGCGAGAAGAGCAAAACCGAGCAGCGCCGTCGCACTGGCGCTGGCGGAGACGGTGATCAGGCTGAGCGCTCCCCAGCGAGAGCGCAACCGTTCCGTGATCAGCAGATACACCGCAAAACAGACCGATGCCGCCACCGCCAGCAGGTCGCCCCGCCAGCTGAGATTGCTGAGACCGCCGGGGTGCCGGTCCGCTTTGACGATCAGCCAGGCCCCCATGAGGGCAACGGCAAGCGCGGTCCAGAAACGTCCCTGCGGTACACGTCTTGTGAGCCACCAGGTGAGTAATCCCACCACCAGCGGCGCGTTGTTGCCCAGAAAGGTCGAGCTGCCGGCGCCGGTGCGCAGCACCGCCATGTTGTAGCAGCCCACGTCTCCGGCAAAGAAGACGCCGCCCAGGCAAGCCCAGGCGAGCTGCCTTCCTGATCGGGGTAGGGAGCCGCCGCGCAACCACCAAACGATCCAAAGCACCAGGGCCGAGCAGAGCATCCGGTAGAACGCGGACGCAACACCCGGCATATGCGTCCAGCGAACAAAGATTGCCGACCACGCGATGGCGAACACGCCGCCGGAAAGCGCCCAGAGAGCTGCCGTTCTGTCCTCGCCGCGCACCTCCCGATGGTAGTCGGGCCCGGCAAGTCGCTTAGTCCAAGGGTCCGATCCCTTTCCCACTTTGGGCAAAGATGGCAGCTGTGTAAGCTGGCTGTCCCCTCGCCAGGTGACTTAAAACACCAACGTAATGGCCGTCTCGGGCCATTACCCCTGTCTCCAGTGCGCAAGTTGGGACAAAAGAGGGATCTTCATCGGCAACAGAACACGCCATGATGGGCCATTGCTTTTATTCCCCTGCACCAACAAAGGGTTTGCTACCGTGCATCAGCTCTTCGCTGCTCTTCTCTCCGTGCTTCTCTCCTTCTGCCATCACAGCGCGGCCTCGCACTCACTGGTAGCCACCAACGTGTACGACAATGCCAGGCCTAATCCCACGCTGAGCTTTCCCGATCGTCAGGATCTCGCGCGCACGGCTGCCGTGCACGGCTATGCTGGGTCTGCATGCCTCTCCTGCCGGACGATGAGCGTTTCCTTTATCGCGCGTTAGCACTGGCCCGGGAAGCGGCTGCTTTCGCCTCTCCCAATCCGGCCGTGGGCTGCGTGCTTACCTGGGCCGGCACGGTACTCGGCGAAGGCGCACACCACTATGAGCTTCGCGATCACGCGGAGATCGCCGCTCTGAAACAGGCCGAGGCGCTCGGCCACAACGTCAGCGGGGCCGCTGCGTACGTCACTCTGGAGCCCTGTTCGCACCACGGCCGCACCGGCCCCTGCGCGGATGCATTGATTGCCGCCGGCATCACCCGCTGTGTCGTCGCAACCGTCGACCCGAATCCGCAGGTCCGCGGGGAAGGACTTCGCAAGCTGCGCGACGCGGGTATCGAAACCGTGCTGGCCGAGCCGGTTTCCGCAGTGGCCCAGTCGGCCCGCCAGCTGAATGACGCCTTCGCCTTTTCGGTCCAGCACCATCGTCCTTTTGTCACTCTCAAAACTGCGCTCTCGGCCAATGGCAAGCTCGCCCCGCCACCCGTGGCCCGCACCGCCATAGCCCCTTTTTGGCTGACAGGCGAGGCCGCCCGCACCGATGTGCAGGGGCTCCGCCACGCCTCCGACGCCATTCTCACGGGCATCGGCACCGTGCTGGCTGACAATCCCAGCCTCCAGGACCGCACCGGCCTGCCGCGCCGCCGGCCCCTGCTGCGCGTCGTGCTCGACTCTGAGCTGCGCATCCCGCTCGACTCGGAACTAGTTCGCTCCGCTGAGGACGACCTCCTCGTCGCCACTACGGAACGAGCTCCGGCCGACCGCCGCATGGCTTTGGAACAGCGAGGCGTGATGGTTCTATCGTTGCCAGAGTCACACTCAGGCAACACCAACCTGCAATCTCTGCTCGGAACGTCTCTACCAAGCCGACAGATTCGCAGCCTCCTGCTGGAGGCTGGCTCCCACCTCAACGGAGCGTTTCTCTCGGGCGGCTTTGTTGATCGCCTGGTCATCTACGAGTCGGCGCTGGCACTCGGCCCTGACGCACTGCCATTCACTACCGGTGAAGCGGACGTTGATTTCTGGAAGGGAAGGCTGCAGCGTCCCACCCGCCAGCATTTCCCGCATCATCCTGGCCAGGACACTCGTACCACGGGCTACCTGCACGACCCCTGGGCGAAGATGATGCCGGAATAGCTCGACACTCATCGCTCGGGGTGCGCGCTCGCTCAGGGCTAAAGCTCACTGTCGCGCAAACTCGCGATAGCCTAGAACACATGTTTACCGGCCTCGTCGAAACTACCGGAACGCTCACCTCCATCGAACCCACTGCCGGAGCCACACGCCTGGTCCTTTCGGCCCCCGCACTCCTCGGGCGTTGGAAGCAGGGCGACAGCATCGCCGTTAATGGCGTCTGCCTGACCGCGATCCCGGTGGAGGATCCCGGTCTCTTCGCCGCCGATCTTGCGGAAGAGACCGTGCGCCGCACCACTCTCGCCCACCTCGGCCCCGGCAGCCTGGTGAACCTCGAATTGCCCACCCCTGCCGGTGCCCCGCTTGGCGGCCACGTTGTTCAGGGCCATGTGGATGGCACCGGCACCCTCGTCTCGCTGCTGCCTCTCGCTGGTGACCTCGACACCACCGACTGGCGCATGACGATCCAGCTGCCGCCGGAGCTCACCGCCTTTGTTCTCCCTCAAGGCTCCGTTACGATCGACGGCATCAGCCTGACGGTCGCGAAGGTGCACCCCGTCGATGCGGACGGCGGCACAAGAATCGAGGTGGCCGTCATACCCCACACCTACCGCAGCACCCGCCTGCGCGCACTCGCCGAAGGAGCCATCGTCAACATCGAGGCGGATGTGCTGGCCAAATACGCCGAACGTCGCGAAGCCGCGTTGCATTCGGACAGCAACGCCGCTGAGTGGCTGACCGGAGCGTACCTCCTGGCGAACGGCTACTGAAGGGCTAGCAGGCGCAAAGTTTCACGCGGAAATCGGCCGATTTAAAATACAAGGATGTCCACCGTCGAGACACCCGCTCGCCAGTTCGCTCTGCCCCTGCCTCCGGGCGCGTTCAAGGCCTACCTGTTCGATTGCGACGGTACCGTGGTGGACTCCATGCCCCTGCACTACCTCGCCTGGCGTCGCGCGCTTGATGTGTACCGCTGCGATTTCCCCGAGGAACTCTTCTATGAGTGGGGCGGCAAGCCTGTTGACGAGATCCTGCGCACACTCAGCCACGCCCAGGGCATCGCCCTTCCTATCCAGGAGACGGCGGACATCAAGGAAAGCTACTTCCATGAGGCCCTGCCGCAGCTCACGGTGGTGGCCGAGGTGTTGGAACACATCGACGACGCGCACGGACGCGTGCCGTTCGCCATCGTCTCCGGCGGCGGTCGCGAATCCGTGAAGCGCTCCCTCGCACAGCTCGGTTTGCTCGACCGTTTCGAAACCTTCGTCTGCGCGGAGGACTACACCCACGCAAAGCCCAACCCGGAGCCCTACCTGATCGCCGCCGAACGCCTCGGCATCGCCCCGGCCGATTGCCTCGTCTTTGAAGACACCCAGCTCGGCATTGACGCGGCCGTCGCCGCTGGCATGCAGTGGGTCAAGGTTCCACACCCACTCGAGCGCCAGCGCAGGTAGGCAGGCGGCAAACTGGATGCAGTACAGAGATCCCCCCGAGGAAACGCATGCGCCTGCTCGCCCTGCCACTCGCCCTGCCACTCGCCCTGTTCGCCGTCGCCGGCGCGGCGCAGACACCCTCTGCCGCTCCGAACTCTGCGCCACCCGCGATGATGCACCCGCTCATCCCGAGCCATGGGACGAACCTTCTCGGCGTCCTTTACCTTGCTGCCGGTGCCGGGCCTCACCCAACCGCGATCCTCTTCCACGGCTTTCCGGGCTATGAGCAGAACCTCGACCTCGCGCAGGCGTTGCGGGGCGCCGGCTGGAACATCCTGGCATACCACTACCGCGGATCGTGGGGCGTCCCGGGCACCTTCACCTTCCTTCACGCCGCCGAGGACGCCGATGCCGAGGTGCAGTTCGCCCTGGATCCTGCCAACGCGCAGCGGTACCGCATCGACCCTAACCACCTCGTCGTCATCGGCCACAGCATGGGCGGCTTCATGGCCGCCTCGGCCGCCGCGCACAACCCGCAGGTAAAAGCTGCCGTGCTCCTCTCGGCCTGGAACATTGGCGCCAGCCGTCCCGCTCCCTGGAGCGAGGCGGACGAAGCGAAAGCCCTGGCCACCGACAACAATCTTGTGCCACTCGCCGACACCTCCGGTCCCGCGCTGGCCCACGAAGAATTTTCCCACCGCGCTGAACTCGATTGGACGCACCTGGCGCCCGTTATTGCCCCACGCCCTGTCCTGCTGGTCACCGCCAATGACCATTCAGACCAGTTCGCCACCCCATTCGCCGCCGCGTTAACAAGTGCCGGTGACACACACGTGGTTGAGCAGCACTTCCCCACGGACCACCCCTACTCCGGCTACCGCACACAGCTTGCAGAGAGGGTGCAAACCTTTCTTGAGAAGAACAAATAGGCCTTTGCAGTCTGCCCTCGAGCGGGGCATGCAGCGCTAGACCAGGGACGCGGCCCCCTGCGTCGACGACACATCCGTATCGGTCTCCAGATCGCGATGTCCGGCGGTGGCCGGTGGCGCCAGGCGATGCCCCAGACGGATCATTGGCTTTTCGAGACCGTAGTAGCTTAACGTCGCCAGACCGATCGCCAGGGTGTAGCGAAGACCGCGCCATTGATTCGAAAACGTCAGCAAATGCCAGTGGCACCAAGCGGCATCGCCGCCGCCAAAAAACAGCAGGTGCCACAGATAAATGCTGTAGGAGATCCGCCCCAAAAAACGCAGAGGACGCCACTCCAGGAAGCGTGTTGTCGCGCTAGTGGGGTGCAGCATGGTCGCTACAATCAGCCCCGTGAAGCAATAGAACAGGGCGGAGTAGTCCATGCCCCAGATCCAGCCCGGCCGCAAATGATAGAAGCCGAAGAACCAAAAGTGGTGCACGTAAAGAATCCCCACCATCGCCGGAAAAGCAACGATAGGTCGCAGGTATCGCCGCGCCCAGGCCAGCGTCGCGGGATTTCTTAATAAAAGTGAGATCCACGCCGCGAAAACGAGGTACTGAATCGACCAGTACGTTCGGCGGCTGGAGACATCGGCCGAAAACATCCCGTACTTCTCAAGGCCGGTCTGCAACGCGAGCAGCAAAAGAAGGCCTATACCCAGCCACTCCGCCCGGCGACGTCGCACGAAGAAGAAGAAGAGCGAGATAAGTAGGTAGAAGTGCTCTTCGACCGCGAGCGTCCAGAAGTGTCCAACCAGGTAGCTGAGCGGCACGATCCGGACCGTGTCCAGGTTGTGCCACAGGAAGTTCTCGTACAGCAGCAGAGCGCCCCACCAGTACTTCCAAGGCGCAACAATGACGCCTGTCACCATGAAAAGACCGACAACGCCCAGATAGGCCCACTGGGGTGGCTGGATGCGGAAGAACCGCCGAATATAGAAGTTTTTAAGAGAGAAGCATCCCGTTCTCTGCTCGTCTTCGGTGATGCGCCACGTGATCAGGATGCCGGAGATAGCAAAGAATAGCTGCACCCCATAGCCGCCCATCGCCTGGTAGTAAGCCGTCGAATGCCCGAGGATGTGCCCTCGGGCATCGTGCGCCATCATCACTCCGAGGATGGCTAACCCACGCCAGCCGTCGAGACTGGGAAGATAGCCCGACCTTTTTTCAACAGCCACAGTCGCTGGCTGGCCCGGGCTCCCCGACAAACGGATCTCCTTATCGAGGAGCTGCGAGCCTTGGTACCGAAGACCAAGGTGTTCGTGCAGAACTGCGGACAGCCGCGCTGTGAAGACTAGAGCGAATTCATATTGTGCAGAAACTCGCTGTTATTCCGGGTCTTGCCCAGCTTGTCGGAAAGCAGTTCCATCGCCTCCACAGGCGACAGCGGGTTGAGGACCTTGCGCAGAATCCAGGTGCGCTGCAACTCATCCTTCGGGATCAGCAGCTCTTCTTTACGCGTGCCGGAGCGCTGAATGTCGATCGCCGGGAACACACGCTTGTCCACCAGCTTGCGTTCCAGGATGACTTCCATGTTGCCCGTGCCCTTAAATTCCTCGAAGATCACCTCGTCCATACGCGAGCCGGTTTCGACCAGCGCGGAGGCGATGATGGTCAGGCTGCCACCCTCTTCAATGTTGCGTGCCGCTCCGAAGAAACGCTTTGGACGTTGTAGCGCGTTGGAGTCCACACCACCGGAGAGCACTTTGCCGCTGGGCGGCACGATGGTGTTGTACGCGCGAGCCAGACGCGTGATGGAGTCCAGCAGAATCACGACATCGCGCTTGTGCTCGACTAGCCGCTTGGCTTTCTCAATCACCATCTCGGCGACCTGCACATGACGGGCAGCAGGCTCGTCAAAGGTCGAGCTGATGACCTCGCCCTTCACCGAGCGCTGCATGTCCGTCACTTCTTCCGGGCGCTCATCGATCAACAGCACGATCAGCACCACTTCAGGATGATTCGCCGTAACGGAGTTGGCAATCGACTGCATCAGCACCGTCTTGCCCGTGCGCGGCGGCGCGACGATCAGACCGCGCTGGCCCTTGCCGATCGGCGTGAGCAGATCGAGCACACGGCCCGAGATTCCCTCGCGGACGGTCTCCATCTTGATCCGCTCCTGCGGGTAGAGTGGCGTCAAATTGTCAAACAGAATCTTGTTGCGCGTTTCTTCCGGCGACTCGAAGTTGATCGCCTCAATCTTTACTAGCGCGAAGTATTTCTCGCCCTCATGCGGGCTGCGGACGTTGCCGCTGATCGTATCGCCGGTCTTCAGATCGAACTTGCGGATCTGGCTGGGCGAAACGTAAATATCATCCGGTCCGGGCAGGTAGTTGTAATCCGGCGAACGCAGAAAGCCATAGCCGTCAGGCAGGATTTCCAGCACACCCTCGGCGAAGATGTGGCCCTCTTTCTCACTTTGGGCCTGCAAAATCTTAAAAATCAAGTCTTGTTTGCGCAAAGCGCTGGTGCCGGCAATCTCCAGACCGCGGGCGAGCTTGCCGAGTTCGGCGATGCTCTTTTCTTTCAACTCAGAGATGGTCATGTGCTTGGTGTTGCTTCTTTCAATTTTTGGGTGGGGTACAACGGGAGGGAACAGCATAGTGCGGCGAAAGACGCCGGAGCAGCTAGAGCAGCGTGCTCAGATGGGAGGTGAAGGGTCCTGCGGAGCGGTTCGTGCGGAGGAGCAGTGATTTGGCTGCTAGCTTAGCAGATCGAGAACCGAGACGGTTCAAAAACATTGATAGAGCAAAGCGGGAAAAGCGGCAGGGCCGCGCAGCTTACGCTGCGCGACGCTCCGTCGCAAGCACTTCCTCGTGCTCCGGCATGTCGCTGAGATCACCCATAGGTACAGTGTCCTTGAAGCGCTCCAGCACGTCATTGGTGGTGTCCTGGAGGCGGGTGTTCGGCTTGTGCAGCTTGCGGGTAGCCTTTGACGCCAACTGGCACAACTGGTACCGATTGTTTACGTGCGTAAGGGCTCCGAAAATAAGATCTGAGCGCATGATTTGTCTCCTCAAAAGGGTCTAGGGGGAGGCCAGGGGGCAGTTCCTGTCCCTGCCTCCCTATGTAAGAGGCGTGCCTCGCGGATAAGCGCCGCTAAAATCTCTACAGCTACCCGGTTATCAAATTAGACGCAACTTCTAGCTGCAAAGGTGCGTCCGCCGAAAAGTTCTCTCCAGCCAGCGCGCAATGAAGTACCCGCGCAGGCAATCCCGCTCAGCGACGAAGTGGCTCAGGAGAGGATGTGAGGTGTTCCGCGACTTTCTGCCGCGTCTGGAGCGGAGTGGCCCTGAAAGGGCGCCAGCCGCCGTGCAACTCTTGCAACATATCTGCTGCCGGTAGTCGGGTCAACCCTTTTCTTTGCGAAAAATCAGCCGCAGAAACCGTGTCGGTACAGTCCGTAATCATCTGCGGGCAATCGTTTTCCTCTAGCAAATGCCGGTCTGGCCTAATTTGCCCAGTAGCTGCGGTCCAGCGTTCGGTACTGGATCGCCTCTGCGATGTGCTTTACCGCAATGGACGGCGCAGCTTCCAGGTCAGCTACCGTTCGCGCCACCTTCAGAATGCGATCGTGTGCCCGGGCACTTAGCCCTTGCTGCTGCATCGCCCGTTCCAGCATTCTCTCCGCGTCACTCGCCAGCTCACAGTGCTGACGAATCTGGGCCGTCGACATCTGCGCGTTGGCAAAGACCGCACGGCTCGCAGCACTCCGGCTGCCAGCTGTGCGTGACCCGGACTCTAGGAAGCGGTCATGCTGCCGCTCCCGGGCCCGCAGAACCCGCTCCCGGATAGCAGCGGAGCTCTCCGACGCCGAGCCGCTCCGTAGTTCCTTGTACTGCACCGCTGGCACCTCGATATGGATGTCAATACGATCCAGCAGCGGCCCCGACACCTTGCTGACATAGCGCTGGATCATGGGGGGCGTGCACAGGCACTCCCGTCCCTTGTCGTTGAAATAACCACAAGGACAGGGATTCATCGCCGCGGCCAGCATGAAGCGCGCGGGAAAGCTTAGGCTCATGGCCGCCCGGGCAATCGTCACGCAGCCATCCTCGAGAGGCTGCCGCAGCACCTCCAGCACATTGCGTGGGAACTCTGGCAATTCATCCAGAAACAGCACACCATTGTGTGCCAGCGACACCTCGCCAGGACGCGGCACCATGCCTCCGCCAATCAGCCCGGCGTCCGAAATCGTGTGGTGCGGCGACCGAAAGGGCCGATGCCGCACCAACCCCTCGTCGCGGTTCAGCACCCCGGCGACCGAATGGATCTTCGTCGTCTCCAGCGCCTCCTCAAAGCGCAGCGGCGTCAGAATGGACGGCAGCCGCTTGGCCAGCATCGTCTTGCCCGACCCAGGTGGCCCGATCATGAGGATGTTGTGCCCACCGGCCGCAGCGACCTCCAGGGCACGCTTGGCCATTCCCTGGCCGCGCACATCGGCGAAATCCGGCAAGCCCTCCTGCGCCTCCGCCAACAGCGTTTTTGAGGCGACCCGCAGCGGCTCGGCCGTGATTGCCCCCGTGGCTGCCCCGTTCAGCAACTCACGCACTTCCAGCAGGCTGCGTACGGGGTACACGTTGACTCCCTCCACAACGGCAGCCTCCCGCGCGTTCGAAGCCGGGATCAGCAGATTTTTGATCCCAGCTGCCCGGGCTGCGATAGCGATAGGCAGCATGCCCTGTACGGCCCGCAATCCACCATCGAGGCCCAGTTCACCCACCAGTACGAAGTCGTCCATCTGCTTGATCGCCAAGCCGCCGTAAGCACCCAGGATGCCTACCGCAATAGGCAGATCGAAGCCGGAACCCTCTTTCTTCAGGTCCGCTGGAGCCAGGTTGATCGTAATGCGCGTCGGCGGCAGATCGAAGCCGGAGTTCTTGATCGCCGAGCGCACCCGATCGCGACTCTCCCGCACGGCCGCATCGGGCAGCCCGACGGTCGCGAAGGTCTCCTCCTGCGTCTTGACCCCGGAGAAGTCCACTTCCACATCGATAATGTGCGCGTCGATGCCGTACACCGCGGCCGAGCGCGTTTTGAAAAGCATCTTCTGGGTGTCCGCCTGATCCTGCCCACGAGGCCTTGTAAGCCCGCTCAGTCTAGCAACGGCCGTACCAGCACCCGAATACCACTTCCGTGCTCGTTCTGCCGCAGGATCGGACATAGAAGACGCAAGTATCCCCGCTTTGGCGTCCGTTTGGGCGATCGTTGCGCACTTCTTCTTTCGCATGGCGACCCAGCTCCCGTCGACACTGACCCAGCGTCACTACAATAGAGGTATGTCGCCCTTCCGCCTATGAACACAAGCCTTTTTGAACTGTTCAAAATCGGTATCGGCCCGTCCAGTTCGCACACCGTTGGCCCCATGCGCGCCGCGCTGCGTTTCGCACGCTCGCTCGAGGCCGCGGGCCTTCTCGCCAACACAGAAAACATCACGGCCGAACTCTACGGTTCCCTCGCGCTCACGGGCGTCGGCCACGCCACGGACCGCGCGGTGCTGCTCGGCCTGCTCGGCGCAGCTCCGGATACCGTGGACCCGGAGACGGTCACCGCCCAGCTCGCCACCATCGCGGCAAAGCACGAGCTTAGGGTGCTTGGGCAGCGTGTCGTGGCCTTCGACCCCGCCCTGCACCTCCTCTTCCACCGCGATCAGATGTACCCGGACCCCGGGCAGCCGACCCATCCGAACGGCATGCGCTTCGCAGCGCGCGACGGCGCGGGTCAGCTGCTCGCCAGCGAGACTTTCTACTCCGTCGGCGGTGGCTTCATCGTCTCCGCCGAGGAATTTGCCACGGGAAGCACCGGCAGCCCTGCCCGCCACGTTCCCTTCCCGTTTCGCTCCGCGCAGGATCTGCTCTCGGTTGCCGCGACGCACTCCCTCACTATCGCGGAGCTCATCCTTCGCAACGAGATCGCCCTTCTGGAGCAGCCCGGCATCACCCGCCCCGAGCCCCGCGATCCCGCGCTCGCCCTCCAGCCAGCTGGGGGAATCGAGCAGCGCGTTCTCGCGCTCTGGGACGTGATGGACGCCTCCATCGCTCGCGGCATCGCTACCGAGGGCACGCTTCCCGGTGGACTCAATGTGCGTCGCCGCGCCCCTGGCCTCGCGCGCCGACTCGCTGCTATGGACTCCAATCTCAACGGAAGTAGTTATGGGGAAGCGAATAGCAAGCTCCGCGACCCGCTCGCCCCACTTGACGCCGTGACCCTCGCCGCCATGGCCGTTAACGAAGAGAATGCCGCTGGCGGCCGCGTCGTCACTGCCCCTACCAACGGGGCGGCCGGCGTCATCCCCGCTTGCGCTCACTACCTGCTGCACCACGCCAGCCCGGGTCTTAGTGAGGCCGAACGCACCGCCGCGCTGCTGCGTTACTTCCTCACCGCTGCCGCTATCGGCATTCTCTACAAGGAGAACGCCTCCATCTCCGGTGCCGAGGTCGGCTGCCAGGGAGAGGTCGGCGTGGCCTGCTCGATGGCCGCCGGCGGCCTGGTCGCCGCGCTCACCCGGCCGCCAGCCGCGATGCTCGATGCCGCGGCCTACCGCGCAGAGATCCTCGCCACCAACGCCGCGGTCGAACACGCCGCCGAGATCGGCATGGAGCACAACCTCGGCATGACCTGCGACCCCATCGGCGGCCTCGTACAGATCCCGTGCATCGAGCGCAACGGCATGGGCGCAGTGAAGGCCGTCAACGCCGCCCGCCTCGCCACCAACGACCCCGGCAGTCACAAGATTTCTCTCGACCAGGTGATCGAAACGATGTACCGCACCGGGCTTGACATGCAATCGCGCTACAAGGAGACGAGCCTGGCCGGTCTCGCCCTAAACATCATCGAGTGCTGACCGGGCGTGTACGATTCGCGGCTTGGGTCATGTCCCTGAGGTCGTAGGCGGCTTGGCTGCTATAGTGCGGGATCGATCCGCGAGAGCAAGGAGGGAGCTATGGTCCTCCGGGAACTACGCTCGCGTAGCAGCAAAAAGGGGCGTTCTACGCAGACATAAAGTAGCGCGGCAGCAACGAAGAAGGTCAGCGTGTAGATCGCGGCACCTCTCCAGCTGCTCTCGAATGCCAACCGTGGAAGCCACAAGCGGTCCAAGTGGGCAACCTCCTTATGCGTCAGGTAAAGACTGAAAGCGAGGGTCGCGATGGCGCTGCAGCCCGGTACTCGACGGGCGAGTACCCCTTCCCCTGTAGCCGCGGACCCTACGCAAAGGGCCAGTCCTGAAGCCAGGACAGGAAAACCGATGATGATACCGGCAGGATCACTGGAAGAGGGGTTGGCCGCCTCAAAGAGCCATACGCCAAAACTCACCAATACGAAACCTGCTGAAAGAGCGACATTTGCTCGACGCCGCAGTTGGTCCCAAACTGTCGGGCGAAACTGTTGAATAGTTGCCAGACTCACGCCAGCTACCAGTCCATCCAATCGGCTATATGTTGCATAGTAGATTCGCTTTGCGGTAAGAATCTCGGCGGCATCGTCACTCATCCCGGGAGCTCGGATGACGTGGAACACTTCCCAGCTCCGAACGATGATGCCCATGCCGATTAGTCCACTGATCAGCAAGACTGTCTGGCGCGCATTCGGCTTGCGGGCTAGCAGAATAACGATTATGGGCAGCACTAGGTAGAACTGCTCTTCAATGCACAGAGACCATGCATGAGAGAAAGCTCGCTGTGAGGGATAGATCATCACCAGGTTCGCGGTAAAGCTGAGAAACTTCCAGAGCGCAGGAAGTTGAGCCTGTTCTCTCCACACAGGAACGCTCAGGTACAAGAGAAGCACGGCTAGATAAGCGGGCAATATGCGGTACGCCCTACGTTTGTAGAAGCCCTTGATCTCTACTGGCCTACCTTGGGCAATTGGTCTCAAAACCTGTGCGCCAATGAGGAAGCCGCTCAGCACAAAGAACAGATCGACACCAATCCACCCCACGTTTCCGATCGCCTCCAGGGTTGGGGGGAGAAAACGTTTTACGTGGTAAATCATGACAACAACAATGGCGAGGGAGCGCAGGGTATCTAAACCATAGAGGCGAGTGTTGGCATCAGCTTTCACGAAAGCTCCAGCACGGAGGCGTGCTCAAACCAGCATCATGGGCCAGCGGTTCTTCTTCCCAGTGACGAATCAGGCACCTGGGTTCAGATCAGCCCTGGCGCGCTCCTGAAGCCTGACAACTCGCATCGGCAGAGGGATTCAGAACTGCGCCTATCGAAGCGCGTTTTTTCTGCGGTCCGGTATCAGCGAACTCTATAAAGAAGGCGGCAAGGCGCCTACTCAGAAGCAGCGCTGGTCCGAGGCCCTCCCAAACAATGTGTCCAGCCATGAGGACGGTGCTCTGGATTTCCCCGAAACCCGTAACGACTGCATGGTGCAAGGGGCGCTCGATATCGAATGAGAGGCGCCGACCCAGCTGTATCATCGCCGCATGCCCCGTTTTGGTGTCAACGCATGAGAGTCAACCGGCGGAGTTTTCTTGTACAGGCAAGCGCGGCATCGCTCAGCACAGGCATCTCGACTGCCCATGCACTCCCGGACGAAGGCACAGCGACCGATCGCGAGCGGATGCGCTCAGTCGCTGCCTTCACGGCGGAGACGCTGAACACGGATCATCCCATGGCGTTCGGCGCCGATATCGTGAGCACGGCTACTGGGGAGCGACTGATGCGTGCGGTCAACCGCGTCGGTCCCGACCACGATCCTAGCGCTCATGCCGAAACTCTCACGATCCGACTCGCATGTGCCAAGCTGGGTTCCGGCTCGCTGAAGGGCTACACGCTTTACACGACCTGCGAGCCATGTGCGATGTGCATGGCCTGCGCGCTGTGGTCGGGCTTGGACCGGCTGGTCTTTGGCGCCACGATTGCCGATGCGGGACAGTTTGTGTCGCAAATCACCATCCCGGCGAAGGAAGTTGCACGGCGCACCGACCTCCATTGCGTGGTGGCTGGTCCGGTCGAGCGCGAGACCTGCGTCAAGCTCTTCACCGACCCGCGCATGCAGAAAGCCTTTGCGTTGTGGAAGAAGAGCTGAGCCAGCGCAAAGGCTCGCATCTGGCAGCAGCGCGGAGAGCTCTTACCTGCCTCTCTGCGCTACCCTGTTTTGAATGACGCGCCGCCGCTGGATCGCCGATACCTGGACCGACAACACAGCTTCCCTTACCGGGGATCAGGCTCTGCACCTTGCGCGCGTCTTGCGGGCTGAGCCTGGCCAGATCTATGACGTTCTTGCTGGTGGCTTCCTACGCCGCGCCGAGGTCACGGCCGTCTCTGAGCGCGAGGTCGTCTTCGCTTTGGGCGAAGAGTTGGAAACCGACGCTGCTCTGCCCGTGCATCTGCTCCTCGCGGTCATCAAATTCGATCACTACGAGTGGGGCCTGGAGAAAGCCACGGAATTGGGTGCCGCACGCATAACCCCGGTCCTGGCCCGGCGCACCGAAAAGCATCTCGGCTTGGCCGCGACGAAGCGTGTAGACCGCTGGCGCAAGATCGTTCTGGAGGCCGCGCAGCAGTCCCGCCGCAGCGATCTGCCCGAGGTCGACGAACCGCAGTCATTGAAGGCTGCCCTCGCTCTTGTTACCGCCGAAACTCGTGTTCTGCTCGCCGAGACCGAGCAGGAGAACACCCTGGCCGCCGCACTTGGGACTCGCCACAGCCAGAGGTTTGCTGCCGCTGAACACAATCGCACGCTCGCCCTGGCCGTTGGCCCTGAAGGGGGTTGGGCTCCCGACGAGTTCGCCCTCTTCGAGACAGCCGGCTGGGAGAAGGTGACGCTTGGCCCGCGGGTCCTGCGCGCCGAAACGGCTGCCCTCGCCGGCCTGGCTATCTGCTCGGCGCTGCTTTGAGGCGTCTGTCAGTCTCACGACGGCGAGGTAGGACTCTGCCTTGTTTCGCCGGTCAGACGACGCTCTCGCACGGTTCTGCGCCGCGCGAGAGAGAAGTGGGGGTGCCCCAACCGGAGCCAACCCCCTTAACAAATTAGCCACTGACGACTAGGTGAACATCTCCTTGACCTTGTCGAACAAACCCCGCGACTGCGGCTCGTTCGACATCGGCATGGTCTCCGCCAACTGCCGCATCAGCTCTTTCTGCTGTTTGGAAAGCTTGCTTGGCGTTTCAACGCGCACTTCGACGACCAGATCGCCCTTGCCATGCTGGTTTAAGTGAGGCACACCCTTCCCGCGCAGCCGAAACTCTCTCCCGCTTTGCGTCCCTTCAGGCACCTTGATCGACTCGCGTCCGTCCAGCGTGTCGAACTCCAGGTCTGTCCCTAGAGCCGCCTGCGGGAAGCTGATGGGCATCACGCAGTGCAGATCGTCGCCATCGCGCTCAAAGAAGGCATGAGCTTTCACCTCCAACACAACGTAGAGATCACCGCTCGGCCCGCCAAAGCGGCCCGCATCACCCTCGCCCGAGTAACGAATTCGCGTTTCGGATTCAACACCCGCGGGTACTTTGACTGCGATCGTGTGCTCCTTCTGTACGCGCGTATCGCCACCGCAGGTGCGGCACGGATTGCGTATCACCTGCCCGGTACCTGAGCACACCGGGCACGTCCGCGCTACCGAGAAGAAGCCCTGTTGCGAACGAATCTGCCCGCGTCCGCCACACTGCTGACAGGTCTCCGCTTGTTTGCCGTTTTCGGCGCCGGATCCATCGCAGACTTCGCAGGTCTCCATGCGCTTAACCTTGACCTCGCGCTCGACGCCAAACACGGCCTCCTCGAAGGTCAGGTTCATATCCACCTTTAGATCGCGCCCACGCTGCGCCCGCGAGGCGCGGCCTCCGCGCCCCTGACCGCCCATGTTGAACATTTCGCCAAACAGATCGCCGAAGATGTCCCCGAGGTCACCTTGCTGGACCCCACCGCCACCGAAAGGGCTTCCGCCCGCGAAGGGGTTCCCGCCGCCCGCGCCGCCCACCGCCTGGTGCCCGAAGCGGTCATAGGCCGCACGCTTATCCGCATCACTCAGTACGGCGTAAGCCTCGGAGCACTCTTTAAACTTCTCTTCTGCCTGGGGGTTGTTGGGGTTGCGATCCGGGTGGAACTGCATCGCCAGCTTGCGGTAAGCCGTCTTGATCTCGCCGTCGGAGGCTGTCCGCTCGACGCTCAGTACCTCGTAGTAGTCCCTCTTCATCGTCGCTGTCGCCATTCGCTCGCTCTGCAGAGATTTGTTCTTCGTTGCTCTTTTTTTGTTGTTCGTTGTTGGGTTTCGTCGCGCGTATCCGCGCTAAGTTCTCGACCCTTGCCACAAAGTTTCAGCTTCGTCAGCCACGTCCAATGCATGTCGAACAACGACCAATGAACCTAAGCTTCTTTCTGTGCCGCATTCGTTGCAATCTTCACCAAAGCCGGCCGCAACAGCTTTTCGCGCAGCTTGTAGCCTCGCCGGATCTCCTCGATCACCTGATGATCGGGATATTCCAGCGTCTCCACGCTACCCAAAGCTTCGTGTACATGCGGATCGAACTGCGCGCCCACAGCCTCAACAGGCTGTACATTCAGGCCCCGCAGCGCCTCTTCCATCTGCTTCACGATCAGGCCGACCCCGCCGCGCAACTGCTCGATGGAGCCCTCCGCCTTCAATGCCAAGGCGAAGTTATCCAGTACGCCAAGGAACGGTTCGATGGCGGTCTGCGTCGCATAGTCCCGCGCATCCTGACGCTCCTTCAACTCACGCTTGCGAGCATTGTCGAACTCAGCCTGCAGCCTCGCCAGTCGCTCCTTGAGTGCATCGCGTTCGCCCCGCGCCTGCTCCAATTCAACCTGCGCCGGCGAGACTTCAGCAGCCTCGTGCGCAACGGCCTCAGCGCCAGTCTCAAAGTCAATCACCTGCCCCCCTTGTCCTTCGATCATCTCCTCGGTACCGGGCCTTCCATTCGCGTCCATTTCGCGCTCCTCCAGACCTTTTGCGTCTTTTTCATTGTTGCCCATTCCCGCCCAGCGCGCGAACCGATCCGCCAACCCTTGCTTCTCGTCTGTCATAAGCCTTCCTGCATTCCCGCCGCGCCCTTGCTGCCCGTCCCACCAGCATCCCGTTACTAATGAGCCTGATGAGCTGAACGGTGAGGACCAGCTGTTTAGGATGTCCTCAGGTCTCTTGGCGACTCACGGCAGCCACGCCATCACTCAGGATCGTTCCTCGAAAACGATAGGACCGGCCCCCTATCCTCCTCTTGCAATCGCAAGCTGGGCTCAGCTTCCCGAACGCTCCTCCAGTGCTCGATCAAACAACCCGGCCACGTACCGCACCGCACCCATGGTCGCCCCATAGTCCATCCGCGTCGGCCCAAGCACCCCCACCGTGCCCAGCGTCTCGCCCGCGAGTCGCGCCGGGGCTGCGATCAGTACCAGCCCTGCCAACTCGGGGGCCTGCTGCTCCAACTCGAAGATGACACTGACATTTTCCTGACGGGCGTCGATGTAGGCCGCCAGCAACTCCGCAACCCGCTGCTTGGCCTCCAGCGCGGCAAGCAGTTGCCGCAATCGCTCGCGCTCTTCGCCGGCCGCACCCACTCCGCCACCAAAGCCGCCGCCCAGACCTACGAGGTTCGCCACACCCTCCACAAACACCGGTCGCTCCTGGCTAAGCGCGGCCGTATCAGCGGGCACTGCACCCGTCCAGAGCCGCTCGGCAGCCTCCATCATGCGCTGGTAGGCGGTCCGCTCGCTTTCAATCCGGCGAAGGAGCTCCGCACGCACTCGTTCTAATTGCCAGCCTCGAAAATGCTCATTAAGAAAGTTCGCGGCAGTTTCCAGCTGACTCACGGACAGGTCATCGACCACGGCCAGCACCCGGTCCCGCACCGTTCCGCTTCTGCCCACCACCACGGCCAACACCCGCCGCTCCGCTAGCCGAGTAAAGTGCACATGTTCAAGCAGATCGCTGGCAGCTAACGCCCCAACGGCTAGGCCCACCCCGCTTGAAAAGGCGGCCAGAACGCCGGAGGTCCGCGCCAGCAGCGCCTGAGTGCCCGTCACCCCGGCCAGCCGGGCATCGATGGCGGTCTGCATGCCCACGGCCAGCTGCAAGCGATCGTTCTCGGCGCCAAGACCCGCGCGGACATGCAATCCCTGCACATACAAGCGAAACGCCTGCGCCGACGGCACCCGCCCCGCAGAGGTATGCGGCTGCTCCAGCAGTCCCGCATCGGCGAGCTCCGCCATCTCATTCCGTACGGTCGCGGAGCTTACGCTTGCGCCCTCCCCGGCTAACGTCCGCGCAATCGCACCCGAACTCACCGGCTCGCCCGTAGCGATGTAGTTTTCGACGGCCGTGGTGAGGATCTGCCTTTGCCGTGCCGTGATGCGCCGCTCCGCCATGCAAGTGCCCCGGGGGTGGTTGTTCGTTTTAGGTTGTCCGTTCTAAGTTGTTCGTTCTAGGTTCTAGGTTCCCGTTGCTGATCAGTCAGGGCCCAAGTAGGGCCTGAATGCTCGTCGCGTTTTCCGCATGTGTGGCGAGCAAATGAGATTGGAAGACTTCGTAACGTGAAAAATGCAATCAGTTCATAGGTGGCACCGGAACAACGAACAACTTAGAACGAAAAACGAACAATTAGGTAATTTCCAGCACATCCTCATTCTGCGCGCCGATCGCCTCGGCACGCGATACCACTCTTCGGGCAATGGCGAGAAACTCCCGGCCCCTTGCCGTCTCATCGGCGGCCAGTGCCGCCGGCAGCCCACGATCGCCGCCCTCGCGCACCAGCGGATCCATGTCGATGGCCCCCAGAAACTCCAGCCCGTACTGCCGGGCCGTCGCCTCGGTGGCGCCGGCGCCAAACACATCGATCACGGTCCCATCCGGCAGGGTCATCTGGCTCATGTTCTCGACTAACCCAATGACCTCGACATTCACCTGGTGAAACATCTCCAGCGCCTTGCGCGCATCCTGCAGCGCCACGCTGGAACCGGTCGATACCACCACTGACCCTGTCAACGGCACCGTCTGCACCAGCGAGATCACCACGTCGCCCGTACCCGGCGGCAGATCCACAAGCAGAAAATCGAGCTCGCCCCACGCTACCTGCTGCAGAAACTGCTTGATGATGCCGTGCAGCATCGGCCCGCGCATCATCATTGGCTTGTCGCCCGGTGAGAGCAGCCCCATGGAGATGAACTTCACGCCGTGCGCCGTCAAAGGCTCGATCATGTTGCCGGCCAGCACACTTGGCTGCCGCGTAAGTCCCAGCATCGTCGGCACATTCGGCCCGTAGATGTCCGCATCCAGCAGCCCCACCCGGTAGCCGAGCTTGCCCAGCGCAATGGCCAGATTGACGCTGACCGTCGTCTTGCCGACACCGCCCTTGCCGGAACCGACCGCAACGATGTGACCGATCCCGGGCAGGGCGACCGGGCCCTGTCCACCCGGCGTTCCCGGTGCTCCTTGTCCCATGTGTCCCATGCTGCTCCCCACTCTTTTCTCTAACCGCTCGTCAAACCGCACCTATCCGTTGCCATCCCGCAGCGCAGCGGATCTGCTTCTCTCCCGGCACCGCCTACACGTTCCAGACGTGCCCCATGGCGGCGCGCATCTCTTTTTTCCGCAGCGTCTCATCGGTGCGCATGGCCCGCCGATTCGCCGCGTCTTCGTAGCGACGTCGCTGGTGATCGGTCTCCGGCTCAACCTGCGGTACCTCGATCTTCTTGCCAAACATGTCTACGGCCACATACGTCAGGTACGCAGAAGCCACATGGCGCATGCCGCTGCCGCCGAGCACATCCTCCACCATCGCCTTCACCCCAACCTCCATGGACGTCTTGAAGGCACGGTTCACGCTTGCCTTCAGCGTCAGAAACTCGCCTACCTTCACCGGCGTAACAAAGTCGAGGTGATCCATGCTGGCGGTAACCACGATCGCCTTGCAGTGCCGTACCGCAGCAATGGCTCCCACAACATCGATCAGTTGCATCAGGCGTCCGCCGAACAGGCTGCCCAGCGCATTCGTTTCACCCGGGAAGATGACCTCCGTGCGTTCAGACTGCGACCCGGTCACCGTCCGGCTCTTTAGGCCATCACTCATCTCTCTATTCTAATCGGCAGATTGCGGGAGAACTTCAAGGCCGCCCCACGTTCGCAGCATCGAACGCTCCGCAGCATCGAATCATGCTTGGAGCACTTCAATGAATAAGATTGCCGCACTCACCGAGATCCTCGCGCAGAACCCCACTGACAGCTTCGCCCGCTACGGCCTCGCCATGGCCTATGCCGCCGAAGGCAAGACCGACGAAGCGCTCCACGAGTTCAAGACCCTTACTGACGACAACCCGGACTATGTACCCGGTTACCAGATGTCCGCGCAAACGCTTCTAAAGGTGGGCCATTCCGATACCGCCAAAGAGCGTCTGGAGGCGGGCCTTGCTGCTTGCGCACGTACGGGCAACGCTCACGCGGCCAGCGAGATGCAGGCCATGCTCGACGACCTGACCTAGCTTTGCACCCCGGTTGATACACTCTGCACAGACATGATCCGCACCAGTGTTGCCGGACTTGATCCGGACTTTGTCGCGGCTCCCAGTCGAGGTCCACAGCAGGGTCCGCGGGTGCCGAAGGCGATTTGGTTACTGTATACCTGCGCTATCTTCTGCTTCGCGCGCTGTCACGTCGCCCAGACATTCCGTTACGTGTCGCTCACGCGCTATCTGGCTGGAACCGAGCGCCTCCCTTATCAGCGTCGCTTGCTGGTCATGGCTATCATTCGTGGGGGCAGGGCTTTTCGCCCGTACAGAGCACTTGAAGCCCATATGTCCGGCCATATCGTGGCACCCGGACTTTTTTCCTACTTCCTGGTGGACCTCCTCAGCCTGGGCGTCGCTGCCTGGTTCTGCCAGAAGCTGTACAAGAGGGCTTCGCGTACCGGCGCGACAACCCCCTTTCTGCTCGCCATCTTCCTGTTCACCATGGCCTGGACGTACCTTATTGCGCCTGAAGGCAGCATCTTTTACCCCTACGATCTAGCCAGCGTCGCTTTCTTTACGGCGGGCCTTTACTTCGTCTACACGCGCCGCTTTCTGCCCCTCTTGCCAATCATGCTGCTGGGTACCGCGAATCGCGAGACCACTATCTTCCTCGTGCCGCTCCTTCTCCTCGACGCCGCCGTCGAGCCGAGCGGCACGTTTCGCTCAATCCCTTGGAAGCGCCTGCCTTGGGCCAAAGCAGTCGCCCTTACCGCGGCATGGCTGCTGGTGAGGTTTGCTTTGGGTCGCCTGTACACACACAACGATCTAGCCGACGATTACCTTCGCTATCGGGAAAACCTGCCTCGCCTTTTGCCTGGTAAATGGCCGGAGCTGCTCGGGGCCTGCGGCTTCCTTCTGCCCATTCTTTTCGTGTACCGGCGTCAGATCTCCGACGCCCGCATCCGCGCCTACTTCTTAATTCTTCCGTTCTGGGCCGTTGTCATGATCGTGTATGGCGTTATCAGCGAGGTGCGCGTCTTCGGGGAACTCTGCTCTCTGGTGTCCGTTGCGGCCGCGCTTTTGCTGGACAGCTACATGGGTAAGGTCCGGACGCCCATATCTGAATTGCCTTCACTGTCATCGACCTCACTTTCGCGCTGATTCGATCGCTTGCACGTGGCCAAAGCTGACCGTTCCGCCGCATCGGATACCCTGCGGCCGACGTCTATACTTCAGTTATGGCGATTTTGACCGAGCAGACCGCTCCCGCACGCACCTCTACCCAGTCGCTTCCAGGGACCCTCGGCGAACTTCGCAGCAGCCTGTTCACCCCCGAGCGCGTCGGCCGCAGCGTCAAGGACGAGCTGCGCGACAACCTCATCGTTCGTCTTCGCGCCCTTGCCCCCGGGGGCCCAGAGGAAGGCGAATCCCTCTTCCCCGGTATCGTTGGATACGACGACACGGTCGTTCCGCAGGTCGTCAATGCCCTGCTGTCGCGGCACAATTTTATCTTGCTGGGCTTGCGCGGCCAGGCCAAGAGCCGCATCCTGCGGGCGCTTACGAGCCTGCTGGACGCGCAGGTTCCCTATGTTGCCGGCTCCGAGCTGCGTGACAATCCCTATGCGCCCCTGAGCCGCTACGCAAAAGATCTCGTCGCCTCCCTCGGTGACGACACCCCCATTGCCTGGCTGACACCCGAGGACCGTTATGTCGAAAAGCTGGCCACCCCGGATGTCACAGTGGCCGATCTGATCGGCGATGTCGATCCGATCAAGGCAGCACGCTCCGGTCAGGAACTCGGCTCCGAACTTACCATGCATTACGGCCTTCTGCCGCGCGCCAATCGGGGCATCTTCGCCATTAACGAGATCCCTGATCTCGCCGGCAAAATCCAGGTGGCGCTGTTCAACATCATGCAAGAAGGCGATGTGCAGATTAAGGGGTACCCCGTCCGGCTACTGCTCGATGTGGCCATCGTCTTCTCCGCCAACCCGGAGGACTACACGGCCCGCGGCAAGATCGTCACGCCGCTCAAGGACCGCATCGGCTCTGAAATACGGACCCACTACCCCGAGTCCATGGACGAAGCCATCGCCATCACTGAGCAGGAGGCCTGGACCGCGCGTGCCTATGCCGATACGCCCGGCCAGACTGGCCCCACCATCGAGGGCATTCACATTCCGCACTACATCCGCCAAATTGTCGAAGGTGTCGCTTTTGCCGCTCGCGAAGATAAGAAGGTCGACAAGCGATCCGGCGTCTCGCAGCGTCTGCCCATCTCGACGATGGAACTCGTCGTTTCCAATGCGGAGCGTCGTGCTCTCCTGCATGGAGAATCGCTTGTGGTGCCCCGCGTGGGCGACATCATCGCCGCGCTGCCGGGCATCAGTGGCAAAATCGAGCTCGAATACGAAGGCGAGATGAAGGGCTCGGAGGTTGTCATCCGCGAAATCATCCGGCAGTCCGTCGCTTCGGTGTACGACAGCTACTTCGCCGATACCAACACTCAGCAGATCGAGCAGTGGTTCAATCTCGGTGGCTCGGTCGAGCTGAACGACAAACAGCCTGCCGAGACAGTCCTTAAATCCTTGAAGGAGATTCAGGGTCTCTTCGACAAGCTCACGCCGCTAAAGATTCAGGGTCTCGCCTTCAACGCTGAGCCTGAAATCGCTGTCTCCGCCGCCGAGTTTTTGCTCGAGGGCATGACCGCCCACAAGCGCATTTCCCGCTCGGAAGCTCGTACCTTTACGGCCGGAGAGAAGAAGCGTCGCAACGAAGATGCCGCGCAGCTCGCCGAACGAATGCGCGAGCGGGAACGGGAACAGCCCATCAACCGGACGCGCCGTGGTTTCAACTAGCGAGTACCCACAGACATACAAAAGGGGCTGCGCGGAAGCGCAGCCCCTCTTGTATTAGCGCAGAACTACTTCTTGCTCGCTGCCTCATGGTGTTCCTTAGGGTCGGCCGCGCTCTTGTGCGGATGCTTGCCAGTCCCCTGTCCATCCTTATGCTCTGTTTCCGAGCTTTTCGCATGGCTCTCCGCCTTGTGCGGCTCGGCTTTGTGGCTTTCGGCCTTGTGCGGCTCGGCTTTCGCGCCTTCGTGGTGTTCCTTTGGATCTGCTGCGCTCTTGTGTGGATGCTTGCCCGTACCCTGTTCACCAGCCATGTTTCTTCTCCTTGTGCTGCGGAAAGCCGCTTTCAGGTAGGAGTATGCATGGATTGATCCTGTTGGCTGAAAGCGATGCTTCAGCTCTAAGCCATTTCGATCCCATCCAACAGCGCGACTCCTAATAGGGGGACACCGTGGAGGCAATGAAAATGCCCGGCACCTTCGGCCGGGCATCCAAAAACCAAACTTCAGCCACCTCTCTAGTGAGGGGTTGAGTCATTGATCTTCTGCTTCTCCTGCATGGTCTTGTCTTTCGTATCGATGTGGGTTTCCTTGGCCTTGTCTTTGGCCACCGTGGACTTCTCGTGCTTGTCGCCGAACAGCTTCTGTGTGCCTTCCTTTGTCTTGTCGAAGCCTTTGACGGTGCCCTCTTTGGTCTTGTCCGCGACAACTGTGGTGCCTTCTTTAGTCTTGTCCGCGACGTGGGCCGTGCCGCTCTTGGTCTTGTGATAGGTCTTTTTAGTCGTGTGCTTCACCGCATGACCGGTGTTGTCGGCAGCGCCCCTTGTGTCTGTTCCGGCGGCGTGCATATCCTGCCCAGCCGTCTGTGCCTGCAGCGTCGGCGAAATCATCAGGGTGGTTGCCAGCATGAATGAGCCAAAGGAGTTAGCGATTTGGGAAGCGGTCATATATATGTTTTCCGTTCTTTCAGAGGTTGCGCCTAATCCTAATGCCCAAACACATGTTTCGTACCGTTCACAGTCTTGTTCGTGACAGTCCGCGTCCCATCAGCGGTCTTGTGCGCCACCGTCTTGGTTCCGTGTACCGTATCGTGGGTCGCAGTGCGCGTCGTTCGCGCGGTCGCGTGGTAGGTCTTCCGGCTTCCCGTCCTTACCGCGTGCCCGGTGTTATCAGCGGCGTTGTGCGTGTCGTGCCCAGCAGTATGCAGATCCTGGCCAGCAGTCTGACTAGATGCGGGGGCACACACAGCAAATCCCGTCGTGAGGACCAGGCCGGCAAACGCTTTCAGCCATCCAGAGGTTTTCATCCTCAGTAAGGTTCTGAATCCTAGGCGGAGGTTGCTATCCAGCGCAGGGAAATGTAGGCCGACGCCTTTCATGGCCCTCCATGGCCTGCGAGAGCTGCGACCGCTGCGCTCCGAAACCGTCTAATCTTGTGTAGACGAGGGTCAAAACGCATGAAGCTCACCCGCTATACAAAGTTCAACGGCGATCTTTCGACGAGCTTCGACCTGGAAGACCTCATGGAGGCTCTCAGCGACTTTTTCCTCGATTCCGGATTTCAGGATCCGTATTCACCCTTTCAGAACTCAGGTGAAAACTCCATGGAGGATCTCCGCGAGGCTGTGCGCCAGGCCCTCGACGCCGGCGACCTGCTTGATGAGGATGCGCAGGAGAAGTACGAAGAGCTGCCTGAAGAGGGCAAGAATGAGCTCGTCGAGAAGATCATCCAACGCATGAAAGATGAAGCCTTTCTAAACGCCGAAGAGCCCGCAGAAGGTCAGGGCGAGCAGGGCGATGGTGACGGTGAGAACGCCCGCTTTGAGGTCACGGACAAGGGTATGGACTTCCTTGGCTTCAAGGCGCTGCGCGACCTACTCGGGCCTCTGGGCAAGAGCTCGCTTGGCCGCCATGACACCCGCTACGAAGCAGCGGGCGTGGAGACCAACGGCTCGTCCAAGAATTACGAGTTCGGTGATTCACTAAACCTCGACATCACCGCCACGCTCAACTCCGTCTTCGCGCGCGAAGGTGCCCCGGACGGCTCTGGCAAGCTGAATCTTGAATATAGCGATCTCCACGTGCAACAAGCTGATTTTCAGAGCTCCTGCGCCACGGTGGTGCTGCTGGATTGCTCTCACTCCATGATTCTTTACGGTGAAGACCGCTTCACCCCCGCCAAGCGCGTGGCCATGGCGCTCGCCCACCTCATCCGCACGCAGTACCCCGGCGATCAGCTCAACCTGGTGCTCTTCCATGATTCCGCCGAGGAGATTCCCATCTCGCAGTTGCCGCGCGTCAAGGTTGGCCCGCACTATACCAACACCCGTGAAGGCCTGCGCATTGCCCAACGCATCCTCAAATCCAGCGGCAAGGACATGAAGCAGATTGTCATGATTACGGACGGCAAGCCCTCTGCCCTAACGCTTGAGGACGGCCGCATCTATAAAAATGCCTTCGGCCTGGACCCGATCGTTATCTCCGAGACTCTCGAAGAGGTTGGCCGCTGCAAGCGCTCCAACATTATGATTAATACCTTCATGCTGGCGGACGACTTTCAACTCGTCCAGTTTGTGCAGAAGATGAGTGCGATGTGCCGTGGCAAAGCGTACTTCACGACACCGCAGACGCTGGGCAATTACCTTCTGCAGGACTACATGACGCGCCGCTCCAAGGTCGTCAATTAAAGCGGCTGCCGCACTCAGAGCATGTTTACCCGCCAAGCCCACTTACGCCGCGCCCGCCACTGGATTGCCAACCGCGGCTGGGCCGGCTTCTTCAACGAAGTACTTTGGCGAGCCCGAATACGGCTGAAAGGTGAACCGCTGCCGGGGCGTCCCGGGCCTGAATCCGGTCCGCATCCTTTCGACCTCG
Organism: uncultured Acidobacteriaceae bacterium; assembly: GCA_964242225.1. GTDB lineage: Bacteria > Acidobacteriota > Terriglobia > Terriglobales > Acidobacteriaceae > Granulicella. The sequence continues at coordinate 178,090 of CAXTAE010000001.1, read as the reverse complement.
CTTACAACGTAGACACGGCGGGGCTCGTGTGGGGAGAGTCGCTGAGCATTGCGGAGCCTAACGCCAAAGTCGCGCAATACTGGGCGACAGGCTACTACGGGGTAGCACCCTCCTCTTTTGAGGACGCTCTGAAACAGCTCTCGCTCGACTGGTCTCAGTTTACCTTTGTGGACATCGGTTGCGGTAAAGGTCGCGCCCTGTTGCTGGCTTTGCGGTACGCTTTTCGCGAGGTCATCGGGGTCGAGCTCTCACCGGAGTTGGCGTCGGTTGCCGAGCGGAATCTCGAAACCTTTAGCGCACCATGGCGTCAGGCGGGGGTACCGGCCTCGATCGTCACCGGCGATGCCACCACCTTCGCCCTACCGCCAGGACCGCTGCTGCTGTATCTCTACCACCCCTTCGCGGCGCCCGTGATGGCGCGCTTTCTGGAGCACGTGGGCCGATCGCTGCAGGCCTTTCCCCGGCCGCTGTACATCCTGTACACCAACCCTGAGCTGGCACGCATGCTTGAGGAAACGGGCTTCCTCGATAAGCTCTGGGACAGGCATTTTGCGATGTCGAACGACGACGCAGCCGCCGATCGCTTCGGGTCCCACTACGAACGCATAGTTGCATACAAAGCGGTAATTACAGCCCTGTAACTTTTTGCCTGTCGCGCCAGACACGGTACACACCCCACGCAGCGGCCGAGCAGTTATCCATCACGCGGCCATCGAGCAGCATGGTCTCAAACTCCGCGACAGCAACACGATGCACCGTCATGTCGTGCTCCTCAGGATCTCGCTCGGGCTCGCCCTGCGTGAGCCCTTCGGCGAGAAAGACGTGGTGCCGCTGCCGCATGACGCCGTAGCCGATCCACAGGTCGGCAAGTGCCACAATGCTGGCAGCGCGCAGACCCGTCTCTTCGCGCAACTCGCCGCGGGCCATCTCTTCGGAATCGACATCAGCCTGTTCCCAGCCACCCTGCGGGAACTCAAAGTATGTATCTCCGACGGTATAGCGGAACTGCCGAACCAGCCACAGGAACTCACCTTCCGCTGTACGCTCCAGAGGAATCACAATGCATGCGGGATCCTTATCAATGACGCCATAGATGCCTCGCTGCCCGTTCGAGCGCTCGATGATGTCTTCGCGCACTCGCGTCCAAGGGTTGCGGTACACCTCACGGCTGCTGACGGTCTTGATCGACATCCGTTCTCCTTACCCATGGTCGGCGGCGCACCGGCCGCACCGCCCGGCGATTTGCAAATGTTCCCTCTACGACAGGTGCAGGATAGCCAAACTCATGCCTGGCAAGCGAACACCCTGCTCCGTCACCTCCACCTCGGCGCGAGAGGCCAGGCGCAGGGTCTCTCCCGGCAGCAGCGCTTCCATCAGTACCGCATCCCCGATGTTCACCAAGACGCGTACCGCATTGCGACGCATGGACAGGCTTTTCCCATTGGCGCCACAGCTTACCTCGGCATGACCGAAATCACCGTCGTTCAAATCCAGGCTTGAGCGGCGCAGTTGGATCAGATCCTTGACCCATCGCAGCATCTCTGCGTGCTTACCTGTATGTGCTTCGCTCCAGTCGAGCTTCGAGCGTTCCATGGTCTCCGGAGCCTCTGGATCCGGCACCTCATCCTCGTCCCAACCAAACGCCGCGAAGTCCCGCTTGCGCCCTTCAGAGACGAGCTTGCGCATCTCTTCTTCTTCGTGATCGGCGAAGTACAGAAAGGGCGTCGTCGCAGCGAACTCCTCACCCATCCAAAGCATAGGGATAAACGGGGCCGTCAACGTCAGCCCAAGCGCGACCTTCGCTGCATCCATCCCCACCAGGTGCTCCAGCCTCTCTCCCGCGGCACGATTGCCGACCTGATCATGGTTCTGGATGTAGCCCAGGAAATGGTGAGCGGAGAGATCGTGTACGGGCCGGCCGTGCGTGTGGTGCCGATAGCGAGAGTACCTGCCGTCATACACGAAGCCGTGGCGAATCGATTTCACCAGATCGTCCATGCTGCCGAAGTCGTCATAGTAACCGCGTCCCGGCTCATTCCATAGCAGCGTGAACAGCGCATGGTGGAAGTCATCGCTCCATTGCGCATCCATACCGTACCCGTGTGCCTCGCGCGGCCGTATGAATTTTGGGTCGTTCAGGTCACTTTCCGCGATCAGGATGAAGCGCTTATTGAGCGTGTTGCCCAGCCTCTCCACCTCAGTCGAAAGCTGCTCCATGATGTGGACCGCAGAGCGATCAATGAACTCGTGCGTGGCATCGAGCCGCAGCCCATCGCAGTGGTACTCGTTGAGCCACATGAGCGCATTGTCCAAGAAAAAGCGCCGCACCTCATCGCTGCCGCTCTCGTTGAAGTTCACCGCCGCACCCCACGGCGTATGGTACTTGTCTGTGAGGTAAGGGCCGAACTTGTTGGCGTAATTGCCCACCGGGCCGAAGTGGTTGTAGACCACATCCAGCACCACGGCGAGGTTCCTGGCGTGGCAGGCATCGACAAAGCGCTTGAAACCGTCGGGGCCGCCATATGGCGCAAATACCGCGAAGAGAAACACGCCGTCGTATCCCCAGCCGCGTCCCCCGGCGAACTCGTTGATGGGCATCACCTCCACATGCGTGACGCCCAGCTCCGTCAGGAAATCCAGATGAGCGATGGCACCATCAAACGTACCTTCGGGGCTGAAGGTGCCGATGTGCAGCTCATAGATGATGGCGCTGGCCAGTGGGGGTGTGTGCCAGTGCCCGTCCGTCCACCGGAACGCGCGCTGATCATAGGTGCGCGACGCAGCATGCACACCGGCGGGCTGCGAAAGACTGCGCGGATCGGGGTAGGGCGTGCTTTCCTCATCAATCAGGAACGCATAGTCGGTCCCCGGGCCTGGGTCTTCGACACACAGCTTCCACCAGCCGCGCTCCTGAGGACCTTCCATAGGCAAAGGGGCGCCGCCATTTACCTGCAGGCGCATTTTTTTCGCCCGCGGCGCCCATATTTTGAACTCCTGCATACTTCGCATCTCCTTCAGGTCTTCAGCTGACTCGGGGGAACCCTAAGCTTTGGCACGCACCAACAGCGCGACCGGGAAGCTTGCCAGGAGCTCCGCGACAGCCACATCGCCGCCCTGGACGACTTCAGCGGTGAGCCAGTTCTGCCAGCGGCCCTCTGGCAAACGCAACACGGCGTTTACAGTCGGCTTGCCATGCACCCAGCGCGGGGCTACCGTCAACACCTCTCCCCCGCGTAGGTACGCCACCACACGGTGAGCGTCTTCGCCCCCAGCGAACAGCGGTTCGTAGCTTGCCTCCTCTGCGAAGTACTCCGGGTGCTCATTGCGCAACGTGAGAGCACGGTGAACCAGCCAGAGCTTCGGCAGCCCCTCAGCGGCGCGGTCCATGATCTCGCGCGCACTCATGCCATGTAGGCTGTCGAGCATCCGCGAGCGCAGGGCGTAGTCGACCGGACGACGATTGTCCGGGTCGACCAGGGATGTGTCCCAGAGCTCGCCACCCTGATACAGATCCGGCACCCCCGGTGACGTATGCTTCAGCAGCGTCTGCGTTAAGGAATTCACCCAGGCCGCTGGTAGCAGATCTCCCACAAAAGCCTTGATGTCGCTGCAGAAGGCAGGGTCGGCAAGCAGCTTTTCCATGTAACCGTTCAGAGCGTCTTCATACTCAGGATTGTTGGCTACCCAACTTGTGTGCAGCTTGGCTTCGCGCATCGCCTTCTGCATATAAGCCTTCAACCGGTCAATATCCAGAGGCCATGCCCCAATAAGGGTTTGGAAGAGAAACCACTCTGTTCCGGTGTCCACCTCGTCGGTGCGCAGAGACGCCGTCATCCCGTGCCAGCGCTCGATCGCAATAAGAAACTCATCAGGCATTTCGCTCAACACGCACAACCTTGCGCGTACGTCATCGGCGCGCTTGGTGTCGTGCGTGCTTAGCGTGAGCATGGTCGAAGGGAATGTGCGCTGAATGGTCTGGTTGTACTGATGAAGGTCCTCAACCGAGAATCCGTTGCCATCCGGATTGCCGCCAACCTCGTTCAACGCAGTCAGGCGGTTGTAGCAGTAAAACGCCGTATCCTCGACACCCTTGGCCATCACGGGGCTTGTGAACTGTTGGAAACGGTAGACGAACTCGGCCTCCTGGACACCGGAAACCTTCATCTGCAGCACATCGCGCATGAAATCGAACAGGGAGCCATCGATATCAAGGCGATTGTCCTTGGCGCACTCCGCCGCCTTCGCCACAAGTTCGATGTCACGATCGGTAATCTCTTTGCGCAGCGGCACCATATAGGTCCGGTACACCGCAAAGCAGGAGGCGAACTCCCGGATCGCGCGGCGGATCTCGGCCCGGGTGAAGTCGCGGAACTCGCGATTCTGTTCGCAAATCTGCACGAAGATCGTGGCCAGGCGGTTCACATCAGAGCCGAGACCTTCCTGCGTCACGTTCAACTTCTTGTCGTGCGCCATGGCGGGGAACGTGGTCTCATCGCCAGTGAACGCGCGATACGACTTTCCCAAGCGCGTCAAGCCCTCCGGCTTCACCAGCAGGCCGAGCGCCTGGTTCATGAAGTCGTAGCCGCTTGTGCCCTGAATTGGCCAGTTCTCGGGTAGAAACTCGCCTTGTTCCAGAATTTTCTCGCCGATGATCCAGGCGTCCGGCGCAGCTGCGCGCAGCCGCTGGAAGTACTCCAACGGGTCGCGCAATCCATCGGGATGATCCACACGCACGCCGTCCAGCACGCCTTCGCGCAGCCAGCGCAGAATCAGCGCATGGGTCTCCTCGAAGACGTACTCACGCTCCATACGCACACCGATCAATGTGTTCACATCGAAGAACCGTCGGTAGCCTAACTGCTGGTCCGCGGTCTTCCAGTAAGCCAGACGGTAGCTCTGTTGTGAGAGCAGTTCATCTAGCTCATTCGGGTCGGCGTTCATCTCCTCGATCACGTGATCGATTTGCTTGCAGGTCGCTGGCTCTTCCGCGCAGAGTCTGTCCAGCAAACCATGCAAGACACGCTTGTCACGATCGCGAGCGTTGAGTTTCCAGCGGTCCCACTCCTCGGCAGACGGCAGGCGGCCAAAACTTGCTGAAAGAAAACGCAGGGTATCGCTGCCCGCGCGGTCAGCCGCTCTGTTCAGGATCCTTGGCAATGTTGTCGGCGAGAGGGGCAGGCACTGACTGGAAGCCTCGATGGTGAAGACCGAGCCCTGCCGCTGGATCTTGATGCCACCGTCGCGCAGCACACGGCCGTACTGATCGCCAAGAATCGGCACCAGGACCTTGTCGCGGAGCCTTTCTTCACTGGAGTGCCAATCGATATCGAAAAAGCCGGCAAATCGGCTATTGATGCCGTTTTCCAGCACATCCCACCAGTAGCGATTTTGCCGGCCAAGACTCATGTGGTTGGGCACAATATCGAGCACCTGCCCCAACCCCAGATTCACGAGTTGCCGGCAGAAACGCGCGTGAGCGTCTCCACCGCCGAGCTCCTCGTTCACTTTGCGGTGGTCGACGACGTCATAGCCGTGCATGCTGTGCGGTGCCGCCTGCAGATAGGGCGAGCTATACACATGCGTGACGCCCAGCTTCTTCAGGTAGGGCGCGATCTCCGCGGCCTGATCGAACCCAAAGTTCTCATGCAGTTGCAACCGGTAGGTTGAGTGGGGAACACGCGCCATCGTAACCGCTCCGGTTCTTAGGGTGAAAGGTGGAGTGGATAAGGGCACAGCGCTCAGACGGCACACTGCCGCGTCAGCGCCTCGTTTGCCCACGTCTTGGCTGAGAGTCGCGGCGTAAAGCGAGGGGTTGTATGCCCCCTCATCTCATCACGAGCGGGGCGGCGGTTATCCCGCCGGCTTCCATTGGCCAGACAGCGTAAATGCGGCGTGCACGAGTGCCAGGTGCGAGAGGGCCTGCGGAAAGTTGCCCAGCATGCGCTGCGCCTGCGGGTCATACTCCTCGCTTAGAAGCCCGACATCGTTGGGCAACGTCAGCAGGTGCTCAAAGAGGGCGCGCGCCTCGCCGACCCGGCCCATTAACTGCAGGCAGATCACAAGCCAGAAGCTGCAGGCGAGAAATGTACCCTCGTCCCCCGTCAGGCCATCGGGTGACTTCTTCGTGTCATAGCGCTGGATCAGCCCATCCTTGGTCAGCCGCTTCTGAATTGCTTCGACGGTGCCGACCATACGAGGATCATCCGGCGGCAGAAAACCCACGAATACCATGCGCAGGCAGGAGGCGTCGAGCGTGCTCGAGCCGTAGCTCTGCACAAAGGCATTCAGCTTCTTGTTGAAGCCCTTTTTGCAGATTTCCTTGTGCAGCAGATCGCGGTTTTTGCGCCAGCGCTTCACATCACCGGAGCCATCGAAACGCTCGTGGTGCTTTACCGCGCGGTCAAGTGCTACCCACGCCATCACCTTGCTGTGGACGAAGTGCTTCCGTCCGCCGCGCGTCTCCCAGATGCCCTCATCGGGCAGCGGCCAAATGTGGCACAGATGATCAACCAGCGCTGCCTGCAACTGCCCGGCCGGCGCGCGGACATCGTCGTCCACCTCCGGCATGCGATTCAGAGCCGCGGCGACTTCGCCATACACATCAAGCTGAAACTGCTCAGAGGCGGCGTTGCCGATGCGTACCGGTTGCGAGTTCTCGTAGCCCGCAAGCCAGCCTGCTGTCCACTCCTGCAGACGACGTTCCCCGTTGATGCCGTAGAGGCTCTGTACCTGGTCCGGTGAACCGGCGATGGCGCGCAGCAGCCAGAGGCGCCACTGCACCGCCTCCTCGGTATACCCGGCAAGCATCAGGATTAGGAGCGTGAAGGCGGTATCCCGCAACCAGCAGTACCGATAGTCCCAGTTCCGCTCGCCCCCGATGCTCTCCGGCAAACCGGTTGTAGGCGCGGCAACGATGCCACCCGTGGGCCGATACGTTAGGGCCTTCAGGGTCAGCAGGCTCCGCTGGACGAGGTCACGATACGGCCCTCTGTAGCTGGATTTCGCCGACCACTCTGTCCAGAACGTCTCGCTTTCCCGCAGGGCCGCGTCGACATCGATCGGCGCCGGGATCTCTTCCAACGAACCGGCGTAGGTGAGCGTGAAGCAGACCGCATCCTCTGCTTGCAAAGTGAACTTAGCCGTTGTGGTGAGGTGTTCGCCGTATAGTCGCGCAGCCTCTCCCTGCTGGCACAGGCTGCGCAGCACGACAAGATTAGGGCCGGCGATGGCGCGCAGTTCCGTATCCTTCATGGTGACCCAAGGCACGGTCAGTCCGTAGTCAAACCGGAGCGCCAGATCCAGCCGCATCTTTACCTTCCCACGAATGCCGCGCACCATACGCACGATGTCCGAATGTTTCCCACGGGGCGGCATGAAGTCGGTCAGTAGCACCTCGCCGTCGGCGGTGACGAACGTCGTTTCGAGAATCATGGTGTCGCCCCGGTAGCGACGGCGCACCTCACGGATCTCGCCTTCGGGGCGCACGCGCCAGAAGCCGTTTTCCGCCGTTCCCAGCAGCGCCGCAAAGCATGCGCCGGATGAAAAAGAGGGCCAGCAAAGCCAGTCGATGGAGCCCTCGCGGCTGACCAGCGCCGCTGTTTCCTGGTCACCAATCATGGCGTAGTCTTCGATCCGCGCCGCATGCAGTGGTGCCTTGGACTTCGTTCCAAATCTCTCGGGCAAGCGCCCTCCCTTTTCCTAGCGGCCGCATGGTTGCAAACGTCACCCACCGCGTGCCGACCAACCAGCCCTGAGCAACGCGCATCCCTTGGGGGTGGTCTTTCGCCCCTGGCTTGTGCTGCGAGTAGGATGCAGCCCGAAGCCTTTTCTCTGCCCCGGGTAGGGACGAGGCGCTTGCCGGTGGGAACCGCAAAATTGCTTTACTCAAGATTTTGTCTTCCGAGCCGTTAAAGGAGCACCAGGAATGAAACCGACTGAAGGACGCCGGCGCGTCGTCATTGAGGAGCTGCAGCCCCAGGTAAACGGCGGCCGCTACCCGGCCAAGCGCATCCTCGGCGATCACGTCACCGTCACGGCCGCCATCTTCTCCGATGGACACGATCACGTCGCGGCCCGTCTGCTGTACCGTCACACCGAACAGGCAGCGTGGAAGTCGGTTCCCTTCACGGCGCTCCCCAACGACCTCTGGACCGCGCGCTTCCCGGTCGACCGCCTCGGCACCTGGTACTACACGGTGGAAGGCTGGGTCGATCACTTCGATACCTGGGTTGATGATCTCGGCAAGCGGCTAGCCGCGCAACCCGACCCGGAACAGCCCACGCAGCAGGTCGAGCCACAGGACATTCCTCTGCAGCTAAGAATCGGTGCAAACCTGGTCGAGGAGGCCGCCGGACGCGCCACCGGTGCCGATGCAGCAGAGCTTATGAGGGCGGCGGCCGACCTGCGTGCGCTTGCCGCGGAAAATCGGCCGTATTACGAGAAGCCGGTGGCCGAAGAACTAATTGCGCTGGTTGCCCGTCATCCCGACCTCACGCACGCCACGCGCTATGCAGCCGAGTTACCCATCTGGGTGGACCGGGAACGTGCCCGCTTCTCCGCCTGGTATGAGCTGTTTCCACGTTCCTGCGCTCCGCAACCTGCGGCCCACGGCACACTGCGCGATGTCATTGCCCGCCTGCCGGAGATCGCGAAAATGGGTTTTGACATCCTTTACATGCCGCCGATCCACCCCATCGGCCTGCAGTTTCGCAAAGGACGGAACAACAGCGTCAAAGCGGAGCCGGGCGAGCTCGGCAGCCCCTGGGCGATTGGCGCGGCGGAGGGTGGTCACACGGCCATTCACCCCCAACTTGGGAACCTGAACGACTTTGATGCCCTATCTGAAGCGGCCAAATTGCACGGTCTGGAGCTCGCGCTGGATATCGCGTTCCAGTGCTCGCCCGATCACCCCTGGGTCGCCGCGCATCCGGACTGGTTCAAGATGCGGCCCGACGGCACGATCCAATACGCGGAGAACCCGCCGAAAAAGTACCAGGACATCTATCCCCTCAACTTCGAATCGAAGGATTGGCGCGGGCTATGGGACGCTCTGCTCGACGTCTTCACCTTCTGGATCGATCGTGGCGTGCGTGTCTTTCGCGTCGATAACCCGCACACAAAGGCTCTGCCCTTCTGGGAGTGGTGCATCGCCGAGATCCTCTCGAAGACGCCTGATGTCCTGTTCCTCGCCGAAGCTTTCACTCGTCCGCACGTGATGTATTCGCTCGCCAAGGGCGGCTACACCCAGGGCTATACCTACTTCACGTGGCGTAACACCAAGGCCGACCTCCAGGCCTACTTTGAAGAGATTTCAAATCCGCCAGTCTCGGACTTCTTCCGCCCCAATGTATGGCCGAATACGCCCGACATCCTGCACGAGCAGTTGCAGGAGACAGACCCGGCGCAACGGCGCTCCATCTTTATGCAGCGCGCGGTTCTGGCTGCCACGCTTAGCGCGAACTGGGGTGTGTACGGCCCGGCGTACGAGCTCTGCGAGGGACGGGCTGCCAGGCCTTCGGCGGGCAAGAAAGGGTCAGAGGAGTACTTGGATAGCGAGAAGTACCAAATTCGCGACTGGGACCGCACCGACCCAATCTCCATATCGCCGCTGCTGAGCCAACTCAACGCAATCCGCCGTGCCAATCCGGCTCTGCAACGCAATGAGGGCCTACATTTTCACACCACGGAGAACGACCAGGTGATGTGCTGGTCCAAGCGCACCGAGGATGGCCTCAACACCGTCTTCGTGGCGCTGAGCCTCGACATCGCCGCGGAACAGACGGCGTGGATTAAGCTTGCGATGGAGAAGCTGGACCTGCCCTTTGAGGCCGAGTTCGAGGTAGAAGACCTGCTCACGGGTGAGCGGACGCACTGGAAGGAGTGGAGCCATGTGGCACTTACCCCCGAGCAGCCTGCTCTGATCTTCCGCCTGCTGCACTCGGTCACGGCCACCACGGAGGAGCGCTCAATCTTGGCCTGAACTCCATGGGCTTCGTCTTGAGACCCAATCTCCTACACGAAACAGATCCATGCGCCGTTCCACAAAAGGGAGGGGAATCCCCCGTGGTCCCCGCACCACCCCACGCGACACGGTCGCATCCAAGTCCATCTATCGTATGCAAGTTGCCCCGCACGTCCCCGTGAAGAAGCCCTGCAGCGCCACCGACCCCCTTTGGTATAAAGACGCGATTATCTACGAGCTGCATGTGCGCGCGTTTGCCGATTCCAATGGCGACGGCATCGGTGACTTTCAGGGTCTAATCTCCAGGCTCGATTACCTGCAGGAGCTCGGCGTGACCTGCCTGTGGCTGCTGCCGTTTTTTCCTTCGCCGGGTCGGGATGACGGCTACGACATCGCGGACTACAACGATGTGAACCCAAGCTACGGCACAATCGAGGACTTCCGGGAGTTCCTCAATGCAGCCCATGCGCGCGACATGCAGGTGATGATCGAGCTTGTCATCAATCACACCTCTGACCAGCATCCCTGGTTTCAGGCGGCACGAGAAGCACCTAAGGGCTCGCCTGCCCGCGACATGTATGTGTGGAGCGACACGGACAAGCTCTACGACGGCGTGCGCATCATCTTCACGGATACGGAGAAGAGCAACTGGACCTGGGACGAGGTCGCCGGGCAGTACTATTGGCACCGCTTTTTCTCGCACCAGCCGGATTTAAATTTCGACAATCCGCGCGTAATGGATGAGGTGCTCAATGCGATGCGCTTCTGGATGGACATGGGCGTGGATGGCCTGCGGCTGGACGCGATTCCCTACTTGGTCGAGCGCGACGGCACCAGCTGCGAGAACGTCCCCGAAACGCATGTCAAGATTAAAGAAATCCGCGCTGTCATGGATGCCGAGTACGAGAACCGTCTCGTGCTCGCCGAGGCCAACATGTGGCCCGCCGATGTGCGTCCCTATTTCGGCGATGGCGATGAGTGCCACATGGCGTTTCATTTCCCGCTCATGCCGCGCATTTACATGGCGGTACGGCAGGAAGACCGCCTGCCCATTACCGACATTATGGCGCAGACTCCGGACATCCCGGAGAACTGCCAGTGGGGCTTGTTTCTGCGCAACCACGACGAGCTCACGCTCGAAATGGTCACCGACGAAGAGCGCGACTACATGTATATGGCCTACTCGGCCGACCCGCGCATGCGGATCAACGTCGGCATCCGGCGCCGCCTTGCTCCACTGCTCGATAACAACCGCCGCCGCATCGAGCTGCTGAACTCACTTCTGCTCAGCTTCCCCGGTACGCCGATTCTTTACTACGGCGATGAGATCGGCATGGGCGACAACATCTATCTTGGCGACCGCAACGGCGTGCGCACGCCCATGCAGTGGAACTCCGACCGCAATGCCGGATTCTCCAAAGCCGTGCCTGCGAAGCTGTACTTCCCCGTCATCATGGATCCGGTCTGGGGCTACCAGGCCATTAACGTCGAGGCACAACAAGGCGACCCGTCCTCCCTGCTGCACTGGACACGCAACATGATTGCGCTGCGCAAGCTGTTTCGTGTTTTTGGCCGTGGCAAGCTCGAGTTTCTACACCCGGACAACCGCAAAATTCTTGCCTACATCCGCTCTTATGAGGCGGAGGATGGCCACTGCGAGCAGGTGCTCTGTGTCGCCAATCTCTCCCGCTTTGCGCAGCCAGTGGCCCTTGATCTGGCCAAGTATGCGGGGCGGCAGCCGGTAGAGATGCTTGGCTATGTCTCCTTCCCGGAGGTCAGCCGTTCGCTGTACCCGCTCACACTCGCGCCCTACAGCTTCTTATGGCTGGAACTGCAGCAGGGCGAAGCGATCCCCGAGGCACCCGTCTTTGAGGAGCCCGCGGCAACCTTCGCGGACCGGCTTATCCCCAGCATAGCGAAGAACGCGATGGGCTTGCCGGCGCTGCTGACCGAGTCCAGTCAGACGTTGCTTGAGCAGGTGCTGCCGAGCTACATCGCGCAGCGCCGCTGGTTTGGCGGCAAGTCTCGCACCATCCGCTCCGCGCAGATGGCTTCCATCTCTCCCTTACCGGAGACCGACGCAGCCCTTGCCGGTGTCAATGTGTTGTACGACGACGGCAGCTCCGACCTGTATCAACTGCCGCTCGCGATGGCCACGGATGCCGAGGCCGAGACGCTGCGGCGCACCGCGCCTGCAGCCATTGTCGCCACTCTTAATCGCGAAGAAGGCGCTATTACGCTGTACGACGCTACCGCAAGTGCGGAGTTCCGCGCCGCGCTGTTGAAGTTGATTGCGCGCGGATCTGAGGTTGCGTTAAATCTGGGCGCCTCGTCGGCCTCCCTGGCCGCCAGCAAGGCTGCCGGTCTTCACGATACCGATGTGCAGGATCTGCTGGATCTACCCTCCCGCGTGGGTTCCGCCGAGCAGTCCAACACCAGCATCATCTTCGGCGAACGGGCCATTCTTAAGCTCTTCCGTCAGCTGCGCACTGGAGAGAATCCGGACGTGGAAATTACGCGCTTTCTCACCGAGGTCGCTCATTTTCCGAATATTCCCGCGTACCTGGGGGACATTCATCGCACCGATGACGGCACCACCGTGGCTTTCTTGCAGGCTTTTGCGGCCAATGAGGGTGACGGCTGGGCCTGGACGCTCGGGGAGCTCGGCAACTTCTTGGAGTCTGTGGCGAACTGCCCACCGCCTGCACACTCCGGCACGCCGGCCAACTTCGGCGTTCCACAGACGATCTCGGAAGAGGTCCGTGAGCATGCTGGGATATTCCTCGACGCGGCTCGCCTGCTTGGCCGCCGCACCGGGGAGTTGCATGTGGCTCTTGCCACACAGACCGACAACCCAGCTTTTGCGGCGGAGGCCTTTTCTGAAGCGGACCTCCTCGCGGAACGCGAACGCATTGCAGCCCAGTCGGAGACCGCTCTGCGCACTCTGAACGAGAGTCTGGGACGCGTTCCTGAAGACGCTCGTGAAGCTGCAAGAGAGCTACTGGCGCGTAGTGCCGCAGTGCAGGCACTCTTAGCTGGGCTGACGGGCGATGCCACACATTTCGGCCGGCGCATTCGCATCCATGGTGACTACCATCTCGGGCAAACACTGCGCTCCCGATCTGATTTCGTCTTCGTTGACTTCGAAGGCGAACCGGCCAGAACGCTTGAGGAACGCCGCCGCAAACAATCGCCTCTGCGTGACGTGGCAGGTATGTTGCGTTCCTTTAGCTATGCGGCACAGACCGCCCTCAGCCGTGCCGCCCTGCGGCGCACCGATGGCGGTGAGGCCCTGCGGCCATGGATCGCCCTCTGGGAAAACAGCAGTTCAGCAGCCTTTCTAGAGGGGTACACGGCTGCTGTGGCAGCCCGTCCGGAGTTGATGCCTGGGCCGGCAGAGGCGCGTACACTGCTCTCGTCGCTTCTGCTTGAGAAAGCCTTTTATGAGCTGCTGTACGAGTTGAACAACCGCCCGACCTGGCTTCTCATTCCGCTCAACGGGCTGCTGCAGCTGCTCGGAGCCTCCACTGACTCTTCTGCCACGGGAGCGCACTGATGTCCACATCGCCTACCGCTGAGTTTGAAGTGCAGGGAGCCTCCCCCACCCGGCCGGCAGGGGCCGGGCCTCTGTTAATTTGTCTGCCCTCCATGACCGCAGAGACGGCCTCCTCAATGATCACGGAGCTTGCGACGGTGTTCGCGGGTGAGTCGATCGTGATTGCTCTGCCGGACCAGGACGCGGAGCGGCCGGCCGCCGATGGCCAGCCGCACCTTGTCCCCTACACGCAGTCGCGTGGCAACAGCGAGTGGGTGCTCAACACCGAGGACTACGTCGCAGCAGCGGCGCTTGCGGCGCAACGTGGCGCCCGTGCGGTGCTGTTGCTGGGAACCGATGTGGCCTCCCTGGATCCCGGGGCTCTGCGGACCATGCAGGCGGGTCTGGCAGCAGGGGCCGACCTCGCACTGCCCCACTATCGCACCGCTTCCGATGATGGCCTGGTGAACTCCGCGCTGTTGTATCCCCTCACGCGGGCGCTGTTCGCAGCCGACGTTCGCTTCCCCCTGCCCGTAGATACTGGCCTCTCGCTGCGTATGCTCACGCGGCTGGCCAGCAGCGCCGAGCGCCTGAGCGCCCAGCCCGAAGGCGCGCTGCTGTGGCCTGTCGCCGAGGCGTCCATCGCGGGCTTCAGCGTGCGTGAGGTCGACGGTGGGGCCCGGGCTTTGCCGCAGCCACAGGATGGCGACCTGAACGAGCTTTTTCCCACGGTCACCTCGTCCCTCTTCGCCGACATCGAAGCCAAGGCGACGTATTGGCAGCGAGCTCGGGCCATTCCGGCACCGCGGCCGCCCGCCCGCAGCGCTCCCGCAGTGCCTGTGGAGACAGGGGAGGAGATCCGGTCCCTGATTGATGGTTACCGCATCGCCTTCAACAACCTGCGCGAAATCTGGTCACTGGTTCTGCCGCCGCAGTCGCTGCTTGCACTCAAGAAGCTGTCTGTTAGCACACCGGAGACATTCGTGTATCCGCCAAGCCTCTGGGCACGCACGGTGTACGACTTTGCGCTGGCCTACCATCTGCGCACCCTGAACCGGGGCCATCTCCTGGGCGCACTCACCCCGCTCTATCTGGCCTGGGTGGCCAGTTTTCTGCGCAACAGCGGCGGTGATAAACCCATCGCCACGGACTTATTAGGGAGTACCGCCTCTGCTTTTGAGCAGGAGAAGCCTTACTTGGTCTCGCGCTGGCGCTGGCCCGATCGGTTCAACCCGTAATGTCGCCTGGCCGCCGTTCTTTGTTTGTTAGCAGGGGTTTTCTCTAGAAAGGATTGACCATGGGACCGCAGATCGAGTTCGCTCTGAAACAATCCACGCAGCGCGTGCTGGGTGTGCTGGTCAGTTTTCTCCCAGGATTGCTGGTATTTCTTCTCTCCATCGTGGTTTTGACGGCGGTAGGCATGTTGCTGGCCGCGGCCTGCCGGGCGATCCTTACACGTCTACACCTTGATGAAAAGCTGGCCTCCCGGCGGCTGCCAGGGGCCGCCACAAGCCTGGGAGACTGGTCGCCTGCGCACTCCCCCACATTGCTGCTCTCCCGCACGCTGTTGTGGCTCTGCATCGTTGTCGGCATTGCTATCGGTATCACCGCCTTCGATGCCGCATACCAGGCCAATGCCCAGGTGGAGATGTTCGTTCTGCCGTACATCACTCACCTCATTGGCGCTGTGCTCCTGCTCTTCATTGGCGGATTAATCGCGCGTTTTCTGTCGCGATCAGTACTCATCAGTGCCGTAAACGCGCAGCTGCAGTACGCTCGCGTGCTTTCGCTAGGGGTTAAATGGCTTGTGCTGGTGCTCACAGCCGCAATGGCTCTCGATCACCTGCGCATCGGCGGCACCATCGTGGAGCTGGCCTTTGGCATCCTGTTTGGCGGCATTGTCTTCGCGCTCTCGCTTGCAGTCGGACTGGGATCGCGCGATCTTGTGACGCGCTCCATCGAGCGCATTGAGCGGCCGACGGTCGTGCCAACGCCTGAGGCGACGGGTACGGGTGAAGCGCAGGCAGCCCGCCCCCGCTTGCGCCACTTCTGAAAAGCCGCTGCTGAGGGCTCGGGGATCCTCCCCTCGGCGTCCTATAATGTGATGAGGAACCAGGAAACGGAATGCAGCAGCCGGAAATCTATGCGGGGTTATCAGAGATCTTTCGTGACATCTTCGACGACGATTCTTTGCAACTACGGCCCGGCCTCAATGCCTCGGATCTGCCCGATTGGGACTCCTTCAATCACATCAACCTGATCGTCGCCATTGAGGCGCGATTTAAGGTCAAGTTTCAAACTGCTGAGCTCGAGTCCATGCAGACAGTGGGTCACCTGGCCGACCTCATTGCGAACAAGCTCGTCGCGCAAGGTCGATAAGCGTCACTCGGCTACGAGAGACGCATGACGACACGTCTGCTTTCCGCTATTCTCTTTCGAATACCTGAGCACACAGGGACATTCGCATGCGCGAAAGCAGTCAGAACGACTCCATAGCTCTTTCCGCGGCCGCGCCGCTGCGCAAGGAAGGCCGCGCTAAGGTGCTGGGCGCGGCACAATACGTCGACGATCTGGTTCTTCCCGACATGTGGCACGGTGTCACAGTGCGCTCGGCCATCGCGCGAGGCCGCATCCGCGCCATCCATTTCGACCCGGGTGTGAACTGGGACGAGTATGCCGTCGTCACCGCGGCCGACATCCCCGGCGAGAACACGATCGTCCATCTCACCCACGATCATCCCTGTCTTGCTGCAGAGCACATCAACCATCCGGAAGAGCCCATCCTGCTGCTCGCGCACCCGAAAAGGGCGGCTCTGCTGAAGGCGAAGGCCGCGATCCGCATCGAGTACGACGAGTTGCCTGGCGTCTTCACGATAGAGGCCAGTGAAGCGGCCGTGGCTGAAGAGGATCCATACCGGATCATCTGGGAGGGTTCCGGACATGGCGGCACGGCGAACTGCTTCAAGCGCTACACCATGTACTCCGGTGAAGCGGAAACCACGGAAGCGGGACTCGCGGAGGCCTTTGAACAGGCAGATTTCATCGTGGCAGGCGAGTACATCACCGGCGCTCAGGAGCAGCTCTATATCGAGCCCAACGGCGTCATCGCCGAGTGCTTCCGTGACGCGCAGGGTGAGGTAGAAAGCGTTTGCGTGCGCGGCTCCCTGCAGTGCCCGTTTTACCTTGTGCACGCGCTCACGCTCGTTTTTGGTCTGCCCGCAGAACGCTGTCGCGTGATCCAGACCGAGACCGGCGGCGCCTTTGGCGGCAAGGAAGATTTCCCTTCTGTCATCGGCTCGCACGCCGCGCTGCTGGCCATGCGTTGCGGCCATCCGGTGAAGCTGGTCTATGACCGCGATGAAGACATGGCCGCCACCACCAAGCGACACCCCTCGCGCACACGTCATCGCACCGCGGTCGCGAAGGACGGCAAGCTGCTTGGCGGCACGATTGAGTTTGCGATTGATGGTGGGGCCTATGCCACGCTGTCGCCGGTGGTGCTCTCGCGTGGCACCATTCACGCGCCCGGACCGTACAAGTGGCCGCATTTGCGGGTGCGTTCGAAGGCGATGGCAACCAACGTGCCGCCGCATGGCGCGTTCCGCGGCTTTGGCGCACCGCAGTCGTTGTTCGCGCTCGAACGCCACATGGACAAGATCGCCCGCACGGTGGGCCTCACGCCTGAAGAGTTTCGTCGGCGTAACTTCCTCACCACCGGTGACTGCACGGCGACGGGTCAACACCTCAGGGAGCCTGTCGATATGCAGGGGCTGCTGACACGGGCACTCGAAGAGCACGGCTACCACGAGAAGCGTGCTCGCTTTGTTGCAGAGAACCACGGGAGCGCGATTAAACGCGGCGTCGGCTTCGCCTGTTTCATGCACGGGGCAGGCTTTACGGGCTCGGGCGAGCGAAGGCTCAACTCCGTGGTCACGCTCGAGATCGACAACGCGACACTTTGCCCCGTGCTGCTAGTCTCCTCTACTGAGTTCGGGCAGGGCACCAACACGATCCTCTGTCAGGTCGCCGCCGAGCGCCTCGGGTTGCCGTACGACGCCATTCGCGTAGCGCAGCCGGACACGGCGCGCGTACCTAACTCCGGCCCCACCGTCGCCAGCCGCACTGCCATGATTGTCGGCAAGCTCGTGGAGCGCGCAGCAGACAAGCTGCTGACGAAGTTGCACGACTTCGCGCAGCTGCATGAGCACGGCGATCTCGGTGCTTTCCAGGCATCCGCGCAGCGCTACCTTACAGCGCACGGCGCGCTCTCGATCTCCGTGCAGTACGAGCCCGTGGCGCCGGTCGAGTGGGATGACGATCTGTATCGCGGTGACGCGTATCCGGCCTACGCCTGGGCTGTGTATGTGGCCGAGGTTGCTGTCGATCTCACAACCTACAGCGTGGCTGTCACACGCTTCGATGCTCTGCAGGAGGTCGGCAAGATTTTGCATCCGGTCCTCGCCAAAGGACAGATCGAAGGTGGCGTTGCACAAGGCATCGGCTATGCGCTTTATGAGAAATGCATGTGGGAAAACGGTCGTATGCGTAACAATCAGATGACGAACTACATCATGCCTACCAGCGCGGACTTGCCGCCAATCCATGTGCATTTTGCGGAGGTGCCCAGCGTTCACGGACCGGGCGGCGCGAAGGGTATTGGCGAGCTGCCCATGGATGGCCCGGCACCCGCCATCCTGAATGCCATTGAGAACGCTCTGGGTATCGGCTTCAACACCATTCCCCTGCTGCCCGAGGACATCTTCGAACGCCTGACCTCCTCTACAGAACCTGCGCACGGTGGCAGCGAAGAGCTGCAACCCTCAGTAGACCGCGACACCCGGACGGAGGTGCTGGCATGAGTACGTCGCCTCTGCACCTCACCGTCAACGGCATATCGCATACCGTCGACGTCCCGCCCATGAAGCGGCTTCTCGATGTGCTGCGCGAAGATCTGAAGCTGACCGGGACCAAACAGGGCTGCGGCGAAGGGGAGTGCGGAGCCTGCGCAGTGCTGCTTGATGGAGAGCTTGCGAATTCCTGCCTCGTCCCCGCACTGCAAGCGAACGGCGCAATGATCTGTACCATCGAGGGCGTGTCCCAGGGAGGTGAACTACACCCTATCCAACGCTGTTTTCTGGAGCGTGGTGGCGCCCAGTGCGGCATCTGTACACCCGGCATGATCCTCGCCACACACGCCCTGCTGCGCCGTCATCCGAACCCGACGCTGCCGCAAATTCAGGAAGGCCTCGCCGGCAATCTGTGCCGTTGCACTGGGTACATGCGCATCTTTGAAGCGGTAGAGGCGGTGAATGGTTCGCTGCAGGCCCTTGACTCTGCCCCTTTGCTCCATAACTCGTAGCAGCGCGGAGGTTCACGAGCCAATGCACGCCGACGCAACACAGTACGAACTTTCCACTGCGACCTCGTTGGAATCCGTGCTGCGTCTGCTCGCCGCGGAGCCGGGTCGGCACATCCCGATCGCGGGTGGCACGGAGCTGATGGTCGCTTTCAACACCGGACGCCTCAATGCACGCTCACTGATCTCCATCCAGCACCTGCGCGAGCTTCGCTTCATCCGCGTCGAAGAGCATGCTATTCACATGGGGGCGGGCGCGACCTTCACAGACCTGCGTGCTCACGAAGCCATCGCCCGCGATCTGCCTTTGCTCTCGCAGGCGGCCTCGTGGACGGGCTCAATCGCTAACCAGAACCGCGGCACCCTGGGGGGCAATCTGTGCAACGCCTCACCCGCTGCCGATACGCCGCCGGCCCTGCTCGCCTACGACGCAGAGGTGACGATGGTCAGCAGCGCAGGCCAGCGTACCCTGCCCTACCGCGAGTTTCATCTCGGCTATAAGCGCACCGCGCTTCGCCCAAACGAATTGCTGCACAGCATCACGGTTCCGCGCGCTTTCTCGCAATGGCAGGGATATATCCGCAAGGTCGGCACACGCAATGCGCAGGCGATCTCCAAAACCGCGCTCGCCGCGGTGGCACATGTGGAGAGCAAACGCATCGTGGCTGTTCGAGTAGGGGCCGCGTCTCTTGCCGATCGTCCGCTGCGTTTGACCGAAGCAGAGGAGATTCTGCAGAACGCCTCACTGACAGAAGAGACCCTCGACACCACAGTGCGTCTAGCGAGAGCCGCAATCGCGCGGCAGTCTCGGCCGATCGACGACATCCGTTCGACTGCTCGCTATCGCGTCGCAGTCGCGGCCAATCTGCTGGAAGAGTTTATTCGTCAGCTTGCCGCGTTGTGCTGAGCAATGATGTTGACGGCTGGTTGCCGAGGAAGGTGGCCGCCCGTTCCACATCAGCTTCGGTGTCGATGTCCAAGGCAAGCTCCTCGGCCTGAATCGAATGGGCTGACAGCAGCAACTCGCGTGCCCCGGCGTTTCCACGCAGATGCAGCAGCCGATCGAAAAAACTCTTTGGAAAGTAAGCAGGAATACCCACGCGTCCTGCATACCGGGAGCCCGTGAGACGTTGCGGCTCGGCTGTAAGCGCGCGCAGGTGCTCGGCGTTTAACGCGACCTGGTCACAGGTCATCAACACGGCACCGGCCACGGCGGTCGTGCGCAAAGCGTCGACGCCCACGCGTATGGAAGAAGCAATGCCCTCTTCGGCAGCCCTGTTCAGGACCAAGGAATCGTTCGCTGCAAGAACGGACAGATCGAGAGAAGCTTGGTCAACATGTGCGCCTGTGACGATCACCACCGGTGTTAACTCGCTCGCGTGCGCCACACGCACTGCACGCGCTAGCAGGGTCTCACCGCCGAGCTCAACGCTCTGCTTCGGACGTCCAAGACGACGGGAGAAGCCTGCTGCCAGAACCACTCCGGCGATGCTCAAACGGCGCACTGCGCTTGCAGATAGCGCGAGGCGCCGCCAAGCTCCACTTGCTCCGCCACCTTGTCCGGCGTTAGGCGGCGCGAATGCGGCAGCTTGCCCTGCATGCAGGCCTGGATCTCGGCGATGGCACTTAACGCAATGGCCTCTGCCCCATCGCCACCGAGGTCCAGACCCACCGGCGAAAACAGATGCTCACAGGCCTGCGTCACGCTCCAACCAAGCGCGGCGGCGGCTTCGCTCACCAACAGTGCGCTGCGATGCCGCGAGCCCAGCAGGCCAACATAGCGTGGGCGCAAAGGCAGCACCTGCTTCAACCATTCGCGATCCGCCTCATAGCTGTGCGTCATCAGCACGACCGCATCCGCATTGCCGGGCCGAAGGTCTCCGAACTCCGACGCGGCAATCACTTCGTCCGCCTCCGGAAAGCGCTCTGGTCGCGCCCATTGCGGTCGCCCGTCGTGGACGATAGCGCTCCAGCCCAGCAGTGCGGCCATGCGCACCATGGGTCCCGCATCCTCACCGGCACCGAAGAGAAACAATCGCTGCGGAGGCGTTAACATCTCGGCGAAGCTGGCAGCTTGGATCGTGAAGTCGCCTTCCTCAGGGGCATGCGGGCTACGAAATAGCCGCTCACCAGCGGTGTTTTTCACCTCACGAGCAAGGCCGTGTTCACTCGGCAGCCACCAGGTCGTCACCAGTCGAGTCTCGCCTACCAGAGATGCACCCATCGCCACCATCAAGGCTTCAAACTCAGGCGTGCCCGCGGGCTCGATCAGCACATCGACAGTGCCACCACAGCCCAGCCCGTAAGGGATCTCGGCGGTGTCATCGAACAAGGTGGAGTACCGCTCCACAGCCGCGCCCGCCCGCGTGAGCCATTGCGCCTTGCGCACGATCTCCGCTTCAAGACACCCACCGGAGACGGAACCGACATATTTGGCGTTAGCGCCGACCAACAGCCGTGCCCCGGGGGTGCGATAGCTGGAACCCTCGACGTGCACCAGCGTGGCCAGCGCACAGCCCTCGCCACGCCGCCACATCTCCACGATCCTGCGCCGCTCTACCATGCCCTGCCGAAGACTCCCATGCTCTGCCCTTTGCGCTCGCTCAGCTGCACTTAGGCTTTCTCACTGAAGGTGTGGATGCCGCATTCAAGCTTCTTGCCGCCCCAGCGGCCACTGCGCGGGTCCGCGCCGGCTTGCGGAATGGCCGTGCAGGGCTCGCAGCCAATCGAGGTAAACCCTTCGTCATAGAGCGAAAGGCGTGGGATGCCATGGGCCTGCGCATAGTCTTCCACCTGCGCCCAGCTCCAGTCGGCTAACACGCTGATCTTCTTCAGGGTTGTGCCCGTTGGCAGCTTGTGGTCTTCGACCTTCTTCAAGTTCGCGCGCGTGGGCGACTGCTCGCGACGCAGCCCGGTGAACCACCAGCGGTACGGTTCCAGTGACCGCATCAGCGGCTCGACCTTGCGGATCTGGCAGCACTCGGTGGGTTGCACGATGTGCAGCAGGCCGCGTGTGCTCTCGTGCTCCTCACGGGTGGTGACCGGGAGGGCGTTGACGAGGTTCAGACCCCACGCGGCGGCTAAACGGTCGCGGTATTCGAGCAGTGCCGGGAAATGGTAGCCAGTCTCGAGAAAGATCACCGGCACATCCGGTAATTGCGCGTGCAGCAAATGCAGAACCACCATGTCCTCGGTCTGAAAGCTGCTGGTGAAACACACGTCCCGGCCCCCGGAAGCGTGCACGACCGCCCCTACCAGGGCTTCCGCGGAGAGCTTCTCTGGCTGTGCAAGGATGTCGTGCCTTGGGGGAGCCTCCAGGTGCAACCCGGTCAGGAAATCCTGCGCCCCTGTCATTTCTCGTCCTCCAATAGAGCTTGGGCCGCTCGGACGTCCTCGAGAAAGCCGGCGCCCACCTGCTCACGCAAAGTCGTGACAAGCGCGGGCGGCAGCGCCGCATTTGCAGAAAGGCCCGTGATACCCGCCAGCGCAAGAGCCCGCACGACTCCCGGCAACGACGTGATCGGAATCAGCGGGTCGTCGATGAGCACCGCCATCTGGCCTCGCTCCGCGCAGCGTTGCTGAATCTCGTGAAGAGCCTTCAACTGCCCTGGCAGATAAAGAAAGATCTGTCCGCGAGGTGACGTCCGTATCGGCGCTTTCTCGGGCAAGATATCGGCCGGCGGGAGCAGCATCCCAGCCGCGAGTGTCGCATTGCTCAACGGGTCGATAAGAATGAAGGAACCCGTCGTGCGGTTCTCCGCATAGGGGTCGAAGAACAGCGGCAGGCTGGTTTCCAGCTCCAATTCGGCGATGTCATTCATTGCCAGCTCGGTAGCCTCAAGATGCTCCGTAGAGTTCACTTCCACGCGGTACCGCAGCACGCGCACCGTGGCGCGCACCGTGCGCGTCGTGTGTTTCAGCAGGTAGGTGGCGCCCAACGTCAGCGGCTGTTCCTCCATCCACACCAGCATGGCGCGCAGCCGCGTGCCCACGGCCGGAGCCGCCTCACCTTCTGCGATCAGCATTTCGCCACGGCTTAGATCGATCTCGTCTTCAAGCTCAACGGTGACGCTCTGCGGCGCGTGCGCGGCGCGCAACTCGCCGTCAAAGGTGACCAGCGATCGTACCTGCGTGACGCGGCCGCTGGGCAGCGCCCGCACCCTCTGCCCGGGGCGCAGCTCACCGCGCTCTACCCGCCCGGCGAAGCCACGGAAGCTCGCATCGGGCCGCACGACCAGTTGCACAGGAAAGCGCAGCGGCCCGGCGAGCTCGCGCTTGGCAAGAGGCACAGTCTCCAGGTAGTCGAGCAGCGTGGGTCCGCTGTACCACGGCATCGTGCGACTGCCTTCGACGATGTTGTCGCCCACCAGCGCGCTCACCGGAATAGCGGCAACCGAGCGTAGATCCAGGCGCGCGGCCAAGGTCGTGAACTCACGACGAATCGTCCCAAACAGCTCCTCGCTGTAGTCGACGATGTCCATCTTGTTCACCGCCGCTACCACATGCGGGATGCGCAGAAGACTGGCGATGTAGGTATGCCGGCGCGACTGGGGCAGCAGGGTGCCGGCCTTCGCAAAGGCTTTCGCATCGATCAGCACCACGGCCACATCAGCGGTTGACGCGCCCGTCGCCATGTTGCGCGTGTACTGCTCATGACCAGGCGTGTCGGCGATGATGAACTTGCGCTTGGAGGTCGAGAAATAGCGGTAAGCCACATCGATGGTGATGCCCTGCTCGCGTTCCGCACGCAAACCATCTGTCAACAACGAAAGATCCATGGAACCTCCCGAGCGATTGACTCGGCTGGCGCGGATGGAGGCGAGCTGGTCCTCGTACACGCTCTTGGTGTCATGAAGCAGGCGGCCGATGAGTGTACTCTTGCCATCGTCGACGGAGCCGGCGGTGGTGAAGCGCAGCAGCTCCTGATCGAGATGCGCATCCAGAAACGTGCGAAACCGCGCTTCGTGTTCCGCTTCGTCCCGCCCTTCGGGAAGGGTTACGTTTTCAGGCTTCATTAGAAGTACCCCTCCCGCTTCTTCATCTCCATAGAACCTTCTTCGTCGTGGTCAATGGCTCGGTTTTCGCGCTCGGAGCGACGGAAGGTGATCAGCTCCTCGATGATCTTGGGCAGGGTGTCAGCCTCCGAGCGAATGGCCCCCGTACAGGGCAGGCAGCCCAGCGAACGCATGCGGACACGCATGGCCTGCGGCTGCTCATGGGGCAGCAGATGAATCATCGGGTGCACCATCTGCAGCGTACCGCCGCGTACGACCACCTCGCGCTCCTCGGCAAAGTACAGCGGCACAATGGGGATCTGTTCGGAGTAGAGATAAAGCCAGATGTCGAGCTCGGTCCAGTTGGAAAGCGGGAAGACCCGGATAGACTCGCCCTTGCGCAGCCGCGCGTTGTAGAGACTCCACAGCTCCGGCCGCTGGTTCTTCGGGTCCCACTGCCCGGCCGCATCGCGGAAGCTGTACACGCGCTCCTTGGCGCGGCTCTTCTCCTCGTCGCGCCGCGCACCGCCAAAAGCGGCATCGAAGCCACCCTCCGTCAATGCATCCAGCAACGAACGCGTTTTCAAGGCGCCACAGCAGTTCTGCGTGCCCATGCCCCACGGACTCATGCCGCCGGCGATAGCCTCCTCGTTGCGATGCACGATCAGTTCGGCACCAATCTCGCGTGCATAGGCGTCGCGAAACGCGATCATCTCCGGAAACTTGTAGCCGGTATCAACGTGCAGCAGAGGAAACGGAATTTTGCCGGGGAAGAAGGCCTTTTGTGCCAGCCGCAGCATCACGCTGGAGTCCTTGCCGATTGAATACAGCATCACCGGCCGGGCGAACTCCGCGACGGCCTCGCGCAGAATGTAGATGCTCTCCGCTTCAAGCGCCTGCAGGTGGTTCAGTCGCTCGCGGCCAAGCGTCTCCACATCGTCGGGCGCTGCACTGGGTACCGGCAAGGAAACCTCCAAAGGACGAGACGGCTGCGGGGCTCTGTTCAGTCTACGGATAGGATGTCCCGAATGGCGATCGGTCGCGGGCGCGGGATGGAAGGCGAGAGCACCCCCCGATGCTTTCTGCTAGACTCGTGAAGTCGGAGACGGCGCAGCTCCGCCCTTTTTTGCACAGGGCTGTGCAGTTGCAAGGTCACCCGAAGGCCGACGTCATCACGCAAGCACACAGGTTCGGGGCGTAGCGCAGTCTGGTAGCGCACCTGCTTCGGGAGCAGGGGGTCGGAGGTTCGAATCCTCTCGCCCCGACCATTACTGCTTGTTACGGTTTCCTTCTCTTGCACTACGCGTTTCCTCTCTCGAAAGCGGTTGGCAATCCCCGCATTCGCACCTGGCGTTTCGACGCTCTTTCGCCCGTTGAGTCTTGCTGAATCCAGGGAGGCTGTATGTTGCAACAGCATGCGGTCGGGCTGGACCGCCAACGCAGAGACTTTGTTTGCATGGCGGAGTGTATCGCCGAGGTGATCGCCGCAGAGCAACCCTGCTCTGCCCACAATGACCCCCGCATTCCGAATGCCGCGGCAGCGCACGCCGCCCCGCGCGCTGCTTTGCGGCGCCTGACGGAGGCTGGCCTGCTCACTGCACCTCTGCCGGAGGGGCTGGGCGGACTCGGGCTAGGCACGGAGGCAGGCGGCCATCTGCCCCTGCTGCGCACCCTGGCGGCGGTCGGCGGGGCGGATCTCGCCCTGGGGCGTCTCATTGAAGGTCACGTCAATGGCCTCATTCTAGTAAACGCCTTCGGTTCCCCCGCGCAGCAGCAACGGGCTGCCGAGGACGCGCATGCTGGCCTGCTATTTGGCGTTTGGAACACGGGGGACGGCGAAC
Source organism: uncultured Acidobacteriaceae bacterium (assembly GCA_964242225.1). GTDB lineage: Bacteria > Acidobacteriota > Terriglobia > Terriglobales > Acidobacteriaceae > Granulicella. The sequence goes on along the minus strand of CAXTAE010000001.1, from coordinate 152,403 downwards.
CCATGCGTCTTGGTAGCACCCGTGGCACTCTGCGAATGCACGGTTGCAAGGGTTTCGCCACTGGCGCGGCATTTGTGCAGCGGCCGATCGTAACCGTCGAGCATGGGGGCTGGCAGATGACGCTGCCCCGTATGGAAACCGCACCGGTAGCCGAAGCAGTTCGCCTCGATCGCAGTTCCTGGGAGCCGTTTGGGATGGAACGCTCCGAGAGCTTCACCGTCGAGTTCACCGGCGCGGAGCTCGTCGCGGACGACCTGATCGGCGCTCCCGGCGACTTTTACCGCGATCCGTTATTTCGTGGCGGCGCGATCCGCTTCGCGGCGGTGCAAGCGGGTGCTCTTTTGCGGCTCTCCACCATGTTTGCGGACTGGCTGCAGGCAAGGCGCCGTGCCGGCGACCCCTACCAGTTGCAGCGCATGGGCGAGATCGCCCTAGCTGCGCAGGAAGCGGCGTTCTGGGTCGAACGCGCCGGGGCCGTTGCCGAGTATGCGATGGGTGTCGATGCTGACGACGCGGCGGTCGCCGCGATGGTGCGCTGCGCGAACATGACGCGGCTCGCCATCGAGCGTCTGGCTACCGCGACCATGCCCCGGATCATCGCCGGCATCGGCGCGCACGGTTTGTTGCGCCCGCACGGCTTTGAACGCCTTTTGCGCGATCTGACCATGTACCTTCGCCAGCCCAACCCCGATGGCACGCTCGCCGAGGTAGGGCGGGACGCGCTCGAGAACGCGATTCCCGGGGAGAAAAGCTTTGCGCCGCGAAGCGTCTGGACCGAAGCTCTGCGCTAAAGAGGGATACGAGCAGCATGGCAGACACTCTGAAGCCAGAGTATTTCGAAGCGGTCTATGCGGCCAACGAAGATCCCTGGGGATTTACGACCAGTGCCTATGAGCAAGCGAAATACACCGATACGCTCGTACATCTGCCACTTGGGCGCTACCGTCACGGCCTGGAGGTCGGCTGCTCCATCGGTGTTCTTACCGAGCAGCTTGCGCCCTTCTGCGAGATGCTGCTGAGCGTGGACGTTTCAGAACGGGCGCTGGCAAAGGCGCAATTGCGCTGCAAAGACCTGCCGCAGATAAGTCTCGAGCGCCTCCGGATTCCTGAGGAAGAGCCGGTCGGCAGCTTCGATCTCATCGTGGTTTCCGAGGTGGGCTACTACTGGAGCGCCTCGGATCTGGCACGTGCTATGACGATGCTGGCCACACATCACGAAACAGGCGGAACTCTGCTGCTGGTGCATTGGACGCCGTACGTGCACGACTATCCCCTGACCGGCGACCAGGTGCACGATGCGTGGCTGCAACGGCCGGAGTGGCAGACGATCTCCGACGAACGACGCGAACGCTACCGCATCTCCGTGCTCGAACGAACCGAGACTTAGCAGCGCCGCTGAAATCCAAGCAGCTGCGCTGACCATCCAATCGACATAGCTAGCGCAAGCTGGCGATCTTTGTATCGAGACACTTGATAGAGTCGACGATCAGCTCGTAACGCTCACCGGCGAAGGTGTCGTCTACGAGTCCGTCGCAATCCACTGCAGAGAAAAATGCTGGCACACCGCGCTCCGCTCGCAGAGCGGAACGTACGCGTGAACGCGCCGTTGGCGGCAGCCAGGTCAGATCCGCGTCCACTCCGCGCACAAACGCAAGGCGCAAACGATGCAGGGTCTGGAACCGATGCGCAAGATAGGCCGCGGACGGGGCGGTATGCTCGTGCTCGCCGGCCAGCTCACTCCAAAGCCGCAGCTGCCCCGCGAGGCCCACAGTAGCGCGCCCAGCCAGGCGGGCTGAGGTGAACACGCGCACCCGGGGCTCATGACGAAGACGCAGATCGGCACGACGCAGCCGATCTACAAATGCCTCGTCCTCCAGCGCCGCCGCAGCTGGCATGCCGCCTGCACGTGCATACGCCGGGGCCGTGCAGGCCAGCGATGAGCCGAAGTGGTCCAAGTGACGCGGCCAGGGGTCGCCCTCCTGTGGGTCGAGCAGGTGCTCGAGTTGCGCTATCAACTCCGCGTAGCGGCGGTCGCGCATGTAGCAGTCGCGTACCTGGGACGGTAAGGAGGCGATCTCCGCAGGCAGCAGACGGACAGCGCCGCCAACCGCATCGGCGCCGGCGCGAACCGCTGCCGCATTCTGCGCGAGCCAGTCAGGCGCTACCGTTGAATCGGCATCGGTTGCAAGGATGAGCGCCTTCCCGTTTGCCTCGTCACCGCCCAGCCTCTGCCACGCCGTGTCCATCAGAAGGCGTCGAGCAGTGCCCGCATGCGCCTCCCCCACGCTGAACTCCCGCTCAGCGATGCGAAGCTGCATGTGCGGATAGTCGGCATGCCAGCGCTGCACGCGCGCAGCGGATTGGTCGGTGCAATTGTTCAGAAGCAAAAGCACTTCGAAGGCATCTGCACGCAGGGGCCGACCGTCCAGATCGACCTGCCTGGCCAACGCATCCAGGCAGGCGGGCAAGGTCGCTTCTTCATCACGGGCGGGGATCGTCACACAGGCGCGGCAGATACTGCGTGCAAGGCCCGGGAGCAGCGATGGTGCCGGATGGTAGGACGAGGCGGTGCGTGGTCGCGCGCCGGACATCGTGACACTCATGCGCTTGCCTCATTACCCGCGGGCATGGCCAGGGCAGACTCGCGCCAGGCCGCGTTGGCCCAGAGCCGCTCACGCCCGGCGTACTGGGTGCAAAAATTGGCTATGCCCCGCGCCTCAGCGGAGTCGATCTGCGAGTCGTAGCACTCGGCCATACGCGTCTTACTTGCAATCCGCTCCTCACGTTGCGGATCGTCACTGAAAGGCAGCACAGAAAAGCTTGTTGCAAGGGAAAATCCAGTCTCCTCCGCAGACGGAGCGATGCTCCCTATAGCACCAGGTCGCATTGCGTACGGCAGATCTTCGTAGAAGGCGAGAGGACCTGAAGCGCTGGCGAGCGCTTCGATGCCTGCCGCGCGTGTGACACGGTGGTCAATATGCCCGCCGATAGCTAATGGCAGCACCACGGCAAACTGTTGTCGCGCCGTTTTTGCGATGGAGCCGGCTACCCGCGAAACAGCGCGATCACCCGCGCGGATCGGCACCGACAGCACCTCGTCCAGCGTGCAGCCAAGGCGCAGCGGTGCATCCAGCAGATCGAGATCCGTGATGCGTAGCTTGCCGCCAAGTAGTTTGCTCCAAGCAATGTCCTCACGCTTACGAGTTGCGGAAACGAAGGAGGTACGATCGTTTAAATGTAACGAACCTGCGTCAGAAAAGGGGGCGTAGGCGCTCTGCGTAAAGCAGTTCAGCACCTGCACTGTGTGCCCAGCGGCCAGCCAGGACGCGACGCTGAGACCAACAGAGAAGGCGGCGTCATCGCGATGGGGAGAAAAAACGACAATCTTCACGACATCTGCTGTGATGCAGGGACGCCGCTTCACGTCACAGTGCAGGGCACTGCAGGCGCGGATCTTGCGTCCTGTCGAAGCCTAGCTGACGCCTTCTGTGACTTGGGCTAGATCGTGCGACAACACTGTCGAGACCGGGCTCTTCTTACGCATCGCCACCGTAGTTTCATCCTCCACGATATTGCGGTAAAGATGCAGAGCCTGCGCCACTACCTGATCCATGTTGAAGTACTTGTAATTCGCCAGCCGTCCACAGAAGTAAACACCCGGCGTACTCTCGGCGAGCTCACGGTAGAGCTCGTACAGGCGGGCATTTTCAGGCATCGGTACCGGATAGTACGGGTCACCCTCTGCCATGGGGTGTTCATAGACGATGCTGGTCTTTGCGTGCTCCTGACCGGTGAGGTGCTTGAACTCAGTGACCCGGGTATAGGCATGGTCATTGGGGTAGTTGACCACACCCACAGGTTGCAACTGCGACTGGTCGTGCGTCTCATGCTGAAACCGCAGCGAACGGTAGGGCAGCCTTCCAAACCGGAAGTCGAAGAACTCATCGATCGGACCTGTGTACACCATCTTCTCGTAGGGCAACTCACCGACGATCTCGCGATAATCCGTGCCCAGCATGACCGTGATTCTGGGATTGGCGAGCATGCGCTCAAACATGCGCGTATAGCCTTCCAGCGGCATCGCCTGAAAGGCATCGGAGAAGTATCGGTCATCACGATCCAAGCGAACCGGGATGCGTCCCGCTACGGAGCTATCGAGCTCGGAAGGATCCACGCCCCACTGCTTACGCGTGTAGTTGCGGAAGAACTTCTCATACAGCTCGCGCCCAACCTTAGAGACGACAATGTCTTCAGAGGTGCGAATGACGTCGCGCTTCTCCGCACGCTCCGCCAGAAAGCGCTCCATGCCCGCCGCATCAAGATCGAGGCCGTAGAGCTGGTTAATCGTGTCGAGATTGATAGGAATCGGCAGCAACTTGCCATCCACAGAGGCGAGGACCCGATGCTCATAAGGCCGCCACGCCGTGAATTGCGACAGGTAGTCGACTACCTTCTGAGACGCCGTATGGAAGATGTGCGGGCCGTACGGGTGAATGAGGATGCCGTCCGCATTTAATTCGTCGTACGCGTTGCCGCCGATATGCGGGCGCTTGTCGACTACCAGAACGCGCTTGCCCAACCCTGTTGCGAGGCGTTCCGCCAAGACCGCACCCGCGAATCCTGCGCCTACGATCAGAAAGTCATACGCATCTACGCGTGACGAGGAACGGCGTAGGGCGAACACCTCCGCCCCGCGCGCGTTGCGCACGCTGGCCGTACGGGCTGGCCGTACGCGTTCCATCTCCGCACTCATGGCATCCCAAGTGGAGTCCCAGGACGACTCGGCGAGCTTCGCCTCGACCCGGGCCTGCCAGGCACCATCGGGCGCCGCGCTTAGAGCGCGATCGAGCGCCGCCACGAAAGCTTCCGGCGTACCCGCAATCTCGACCAGGCCGCTCTTGCCGTAATCCTCGACGACATCGTGGATCGCTGTGGACACGACGCGCTTGCCGGCCGCCAAGTACTCGGGCGTCTTTGTCGGTGAAATATACCTCGTTGCCTCGTTCAGAGCGAACGGCAGCATAGCCGCATCCCATCCTGCAAGGTAGGCGGGCAGTTCGCGATAGCTCTTGCCACCAAGGTAGTGAAGATTGTCACCGTGCGGCAGTGTGGCGGGATCGATCTTCACCACAGGGCCCAGCAGAATAAAGTGCACCGCAGGTCGCAGGCTAGCCGCCGCCCGCAGTAGCTCCGCATCGAAACGCTCATCCAGCACACCAAAAAAGCCTACTCGTGGCTGCGGCAGAAGGGTTTGATCCGCGGGGTCAGGCTGCGGCACCAGGGCCTGACGGAAATGCGCTGTGTCAATCGAGCTTGGAAATGCGTGCACGTTGTTATGCTGCGTTCGTTTGCTCTCGAAGAGAGATTTACCACCAGTAAATACAACATCGGCACGATCGAATAACCTACGCTCCTGCGCGAGCAAAGATGGCGGCGCGCCCGCAAATGCGGAGAGCTCATCCATGGCGTCATAGACGGTGACCTCAGGCGTGAGGTGGGCCGCAAAGTTCAGTGCCATGGGCGTATAGAACCAAGCGTCCATCCGCGCGATCTGCCGTTCGCGCAGATACGTGTCCAGCAGGCGTTGCTGCCCGGAATCCGCATCTTCGCCCAGGGCGAAGTGAGGTTGCAATACCGTGATCCCCGCTGTTTCCTCGGCAGCGAGCACCTTAAGAAATTGCGTCGATCCACCCTTCACAGCTCCCGAGGGCAGTTTAGCCGGATCAAAAAAGATTGGCTCTTCCCAGAAAAGAACCGGACGTGTCGCCGCTGCACGCTTCAGCAGGTGCTGCGGCCGCTGTGTAACGAAATGCCAGCGCAGGTGCGAAAAGACAAGCAGGGCCGGTGCGGCGACATGGCCGCTCTCAGACGGCTCCATACCACGTTGCAGATTCAAGTGCACTCCAAACGCTTCCGCGCGTCAACGACACGCACCGCCTGCGTCGTAAGCAGTCGATGCCGATCGGTGCTGCTATCACGCACCGGGAATCAGGAAAAATCAGTAGACTTTAATCTTAGAGCACGTCCGTCGCTGCGGAGTTGTCGACCCTTGTAAAGCTGTTTTCATGAACAGCAGCGAACCGAGCCTAGCCTACCCGAAAAACAGTTGAGTAAATAGCCCGTCTCGCTGAGCAGGACGGAGACCGGCATCGCGGATTAAGCGCCGAATCTCCTCTTCAGCAACGTCTGCACCTCCCCGCACGGTTCTCGGAAAAAACTTCGCTTTTCGAATAATCGCAGGGACCATGCCAGCATCGTTAGCACCAAAGCGCAGCCCCATCTGCAATCCCTTTGTCCCCTGCGAAACGGGTGAGCTCACCATATGGGGAATTTCATCCAGATACATGCGGCTGACGGCCAGACTCTTCAGATACTCCACGGAGGTCGGCGCGTCGGCGATCGGTCCGCCAGCCTGCGGTGCGAAACTCCACAGCGCAAAGGCACGAAAACCACCCGTTTCCGCCTGTAGTCGCTGCAGGCTCTCCAGGTGCTCTACGCGTGCTTCGGCGCTTTCGCCCGCGCCGATAGTCATCGCCGCCGTACTCGCCAGACCCAACGCATGCGCCATGCGGTGTACCTCGAGCCAATCCGTCGCGCTTGAAGATCGCGGCGAAGGAACGTGCGGGGACGCTCCGGATACCGACAGCATGCCGGCATCATCCCCCGCCAGCAAGGCCAGCCCCGCATCGCGAAGACGCAACAGGATCTCGCGCGCAACAGCCATGGAGTAGCCGGCCATCGCCAGAATTTCACTGGCCGTGATGCCCGTCAGCGTAGCGTGCGGAAACTGTTCCCGAATCGCTGCAAACAGTGCTTCGCACGTGCCTACTTCACCTGCAGAGCGCGCGATGTCGTCGCACCGTACCTCGGTTCCATCGCTTGCCATCGTCGCCGCGATCACGTCGAAGATGGCCTCGGACTTCAGCCCGCGGCCGATCACGCAGCCGGTCGCATAGCTGACCACAGCCTCAGGATGCAGCTGTCGCCGTACCGCATCAGCCTCCATACCGATTCCGATCAGGTCGTCGGAGGCGAAGCAGTCCAGCGCTTGTTGGCGATTGATTCCCACAAGCTCTAGTCTATGCTTTGGCCGGTCTGCGTATCGCGCCCCCGACTTCAGGGCAGGCGTTTTAAAGCGATGGCGTAATCGCCTTCTAGTGGCGGAAGAGTAAAGGTCGGCTGTTGAAGAGCTGATTGTGTTTCGACACGAATTGGCGCGCCCCCAACCGTGTTCCAGACGGTCACGCTATAGGTGCCGAGGCTAAGCACCGGCAAAGACAGGCTCAACAGCAATGGCACCACTGCCACCGCAAGTTGCCCGTCGGCATTCAGCGCATCGCGCCGCAGCAAGTAAACGACGGCCTGGTCGTCTGTGGCACAGGCGAAGCGCGCGACTTGTTTCGTGGCTACAACCTTACCTTCCACTGTCGTCAGCACCACGGCCGCTGTGACGTTCTTCCGACCGAAACGCAACCAATCGACCGTTGGCAGAAACGCCGCCATAGCCCGCTGTGCCACGCGCATGCCAGCGGTCAAACTGTGAGGGTGACGATTCGGCCAGCGCATGCCGCCGCCCGCGCCCCCGCTGGCCAGATGCGCCCATTGCATGTGACGAAAATATTCGTCATCGAAAGCTTGGGGAAGGGTCTCGTGCTTATCTTTAAACCGATGAATGGGCCCATGCTCTGAATCGAAGAAGGGCCGTCCGTCGTGAATCTCAGAAAGCGATTCTTCCACGATGCGTCCCATCCCGATTGCCGCGTCCACCGTGTTTCTCGGATTATCGATGGTTCCATGCTCGTAGATGTGAATCGTCGCAAAATCCAGGGCGGGGTGTCGGTAAATGGCTGGCTCCATCTTCATCTCCGCACGCCACTTCAACTCCGGACCGAAGAGCGAAACGGTTTGCGGGTGAGCACGGCCGAACTTGTTCCCCTCCACAGAGCGTAAATGCGTGCATAGATCGTCGATGAACTCGTGAAAGGGCTCGGCGCTCATTCCTCCCTGCGCGGGATGGATCTCGTTCCATACATCCCACGCAAATAGCGCGCCGGAGCCACCCCAACGCTCCGCCGCGAAGGTAAGCCGCGCTTTGATGGCCGCCCGCACCTCACGTGAAAGCAGCGTTTGCGACGGATGCTGCAGCGGGCCACCATGCTTGTGGTTATAGGGATGGTGCTTGAAATGCAACCACATCCAGAACGTATCAAAGGGGGTCAGCAGGATGCGAATGCCGTACTGCTCGCAGAGCGGAAACAGGTCATCCCAGAAGCGCACCATGTTGGGCGACCATGCGCCGACGGCGGTCTCGAAGTAGCGATGACGCACCTGCGCGTACTCCAGCATCAGGCGCATGCAGGTCACACCATGCTCAGCCAGCATGGCTAGATAAGACTCAACGGCCGCGACGTCCTTACGCCGAAATAGTGGATTCAGTTCACGCCAGCTCACCGCCTCGTTGCTCCCGATGGGGTGCCAGGCCTTGCCGTCGTCCGTCTGGAAATAGGCCATGCCGGGTGCCCTTTGAATCCACGGCAAGCTACCATGTGCGGCGCCCGTCAAGGGACGCGATCGATCCTTACGCAACGCTCTAGTCCATCAACTTTCGCGCGACGTCGCGGGCATCGCGAATGAGATCCGGCACACCTACGCCAGCGTAGCCGTTGCCAAGCAGAGACAGATTACTCAGTGCCGCAACACGTTCGCTGAGCTGCGTCATGCGCTCCTTGTGACCAACCTCATACTGCGGCAGGCTGCGTGGCCATCGTGCCACGGTGGTCAGCGCGGCCTCTGGTGCCGGCAGGCCGGGTAGCACCGCCCCAAGCTCCCGCCAAGCCTCGGCTGCGACTCCTTCGTCTGTCTGCCCGTGCAAGGCATCCGCCTTGGTGCCGCCAAAGAACACGCGCAGGATCCGGGCATCTTTCGGCGCGCGACCCGGAAATTTCTGTGTCGTGAATGTACCCGCGAGCAGCTTCGGCCGATCCGCACGCGCGTTGCCATGCTGCGGCACCAGAAAACCGAAACCCGGAGGCACAGCGAAGCTACGCGCCGTTGCGGCGGGCCAGCAAAACGTGGCAAGCACCGCCGAGCTGGCATGCTTCGGAATCAACTCTTCCGCAATCTGATCCACTGCCCCGAGCAGCTGACGTGTAACGTCAACCGGCGTCGCCAGCAACAGGTGATCGAAGGGCACAAAGCCGATGGCGCACGCGGAAGCATCTGGTGCTTCGAAGCGCACCAGCCATCCTTTTCGTGAAGACTGCGCAAGGGCGACCGCCTTCGTGCGCAGATGCAGACGACCCGCAGGCAACGCCGCCACCAGGGCTTCGGCCAGCGCCCCCATGCCGCGTCGCAGTGTCGTGAAGGTGGGTTGCGGAGCCTTTTCGCCGCGCTCACGACGGCGCGTTTGCAGCGCCAGGATCAGTGATCCATACTCGGCCTCCATCTTGGTGAAAGCCGTCATCACGGCCCTCACGCTAAGCTTGTCGACATCGCCGCCGAACACGCCTGAGAGCAGCGGCGCACCGATTTTGTCCAACACCTCTTCGCCGAAGTGACGGCGCACGAAGCTGGCGACCGACTCATCCTGCGTTGGGATGGAGCTCTTGAGTTCATTGGCACGTGCCAGTTCCCCCGCATAGGCGGCCCTGGCTTCCGCCGAAAAGAGCGGTGAAGACTTCAAGGTTGAGAGATCTTCGGGAACCATCATGCGCATGCGGTCGGGCATGGCCGCAAGCGCACCGTCGACCCACACATACGTCTTCTTGTCTGCATCGTTGGACACGATGACCTGCGACCCAAGCCCCAGCTCTTCGGCAAGCTCCCGCGCCCAGGGCTTCTCCGTCACCCAGGCATCGGGGCCGCCTTCACAGATCCACTCACCATCAGCGGTCGCATGGCGCGTCGTTTGCACCGTGCCGCCGAGACGATCCGATGCCTCGTAGAGCCGCCACTCGACGGGAGCTCCGGCTCTACGCTGCTGCTCGAGTTGGTAGGCCGCGGCCAGACCAGCGATGCCGCCGCCCAGGATAGCAACTTGCTTCATGAGGTCGTTTAGGAATGCTCTCTTTGCGATGTTGATCGAACATGGACGTTCGTGCACACAGGAAAACGCGGATTCCCTGCGGGAACAGATTAGGAGGTCGCGGCTAGGTGGTCACGTACTGCGGCTCCGGGATGGGTTCTGTACGCACCTCAGCTTCCACGCTCCACGGCGTGCCGCTGACTGGCGGCGCCTCATCGGTACCGGTGCGGGTTGCCAGAACGTGCTCGATGCCGCGGATCAAGGTCGTCGAATCGTTCAGGCTCTCGGCACGCGTGATCTCGAGCCCAAGCTCCTTGCCGAAGTCGCGGAAGTTGATGTCGATGTCATACAGGATTTCCACGTGATCGCAAAGAAAACCCACCGGCTGCATCACGACTGCGGTGTGGCCCGCCTCTGCCAGCGCCTTCAAAGTGTCCTCTACGGCGGGCCCGATCCAGGGCGCACCGGCAACACCTTGGCTCTGAAATGCGAAGACCCAATCGTTCTCCGTCATGCCAAGTGGGGCGAGGCATTTGGCAATCGCTGCAGCTGTGCCCTTGCACTCGATTGGGTAAGGATCACCCGCCCGCGCTACGCCGTAATTCTGGATGCCTTCGGCCGGGGGTGCACCGCCGGGCCGCGCCGCAGAGCCACGCGCAGCCTCCTCCGGCGTGGCGGGCCGGATGGTGCGGCAGGGCACGGAGTGCGCGGTGAATAGCACCGGCACACGCCCGCCGGCCCGCGCACAGGCTTCGGCCCAGGCCGGCCACATGCGCTCCGCGTAGGCCTTCGCCAGCAGCGGCTCATCAGCCCAGCCGGCGATGAATTCGAACGTGAACGCCTCGCCGGGCGTGTCGCGCAGCGCGGCTTCCAGTGCCCTTCGGTACAGCCCAGTAGAAGTGCGCGAGTTCTGCGGCGCCAGGCACAGCACCTTGGCGTGACGCACGCCATCGGCCTTCATGTGCGCCACCACATCGGCAATGTACGGGTGCCAGTTGCGCATGCCCACATACACCGGCCGGCCGAGCGCTTCGGCGAGCATGCGGCCCTGCAGCAGCGTCCAGCGCGTCAACGGCGGGCCGTCCGGCAGGGGCTCTTCCTTCAGGCCAATCTCACCATAGCGATGTTGCAGCTCTTCCACGACGTGCTCGGGCATGGGACGGCCGCCGGTCACCTTGCGAAGATATTCGGCCATCTCCGACAGGCGGTCCGGCGTGCCGTGTGCGAGCAGAAGAACGGGACAGTTTTGCAAAGCGTGATCAACCATGGCTACCCCTCAGCTTAGAGCAAGGCGGCGATGCAGTGGTGGGTAGCAGTTCGTGAGCACAGCGTGGGATCAAAGTCGTACGGAGGTGGCCCTCAAGCGCGGGCAGCCAAGTCTCTGCGGCTTTGGTCAAGCGTCTGTGCCGCGCCCGCACTCGCACCATAGCGGCGCACCAGATCCATCACAAAGATGACGTTCTCAACCGGTGTGCCCGGCACAATTCCGTGGCCGAGATTAAAGATATGTCCCGGTCTGCTGTTGGCCAGCTTCAAAATTTCGCGCACGCGCGCCTCGATCACAGGCTGCGGTGCGAACAAGGTGATGGGATCAAGGTTGCCCTGCACCGCGCAACCCGCGCCCGCCAAGCGCCAGCCTTCATCGAGCGGCACACGCCAGTCCAGGCCCAGGACATCGGCGCCGGTCTCGCGCATGGTCGGCAACAGACTCGCCGTATCAACGCCAAAGTAAATCACCGGGACCCCCAGCGCACGCACACGGCCGACGAGCTCCGTCGTGGGCGCGAGAATGAACTGGCGGTAGTCGCTGACGGAGAGTGCGCCGGCCCAGGAGTCAAAAATCTGGATGACGTCGGCGCCGGCCTCTACCTGCTGCGCGGCATAGGCGACCAGAACCTCCACAAGCTTTTCCATCAGCAGCGGCCAGAGCTTTGCCTCCGGGCTGCCCGGAACCGAGGAGGCGTACATCAGCCGCTTGGTTTCGATGTAATTGCGCGAAGATCCGCCTTCGATCATGTAGCTGGCGAGCGTGAATGGCGCACCGCAGAAACCGATGATGCCCAGGCGATCGCCATCCGCCCGCGGTGCGTCAAAGTGCTTCGCCACACGCGCAATCGCCTCCGCCACGTAGCCGAGTTCTTCCACGCGGTCAGTCTGCAACGCCTCGACATGCTCCAGCGAGCGCACCGGCCGATGCACCACCGGGCCTTCCCCGGCGAGGAACTCAAAATCCAGCCCCATGGGCGTGAAGGGCAACAGGAGGTCCGCAAAGATGATGGCCGCGTCGACGCCAAGGCGTTCCGCAGCGGTGACCGTCACCTCGGCGGCGATGTCAGGGTTACGGCAGATCTCAAGCAGGCTATGGTGTTTGCGCACGGCCATGTACTCGGGCATGTAGCGACCCGCCTGACGTAGAAACCAAACGGGGGTGCGATCGACGGGCTGGCGCAGGCACGCACGCACAAATCGGCTACTGCCCTCGTTGCCCTGGAAACTCGCTGCGCTCATCTTGTGCTCGAACCGGCCTCTAGTTCCAGCCTAGCACCGGCCCTGCGCTTCCGAGCGGAACGACTCGGCTACACTGGTGCGGGACCGCGTGACCGCTGGCGAAGCGCCGCAAGTGGGCTGCCGGTTGCCGTTCCAAAACGCCACCTGAGAGTTGGTTTCAACCTTTATGCCGAACTATCTCGAGCTGCCCATTGGGTCCAAGGCTCCGCAGCTGATCAACGCCGTCATTGAGATACCCCTGCAATCTAGCAGCAAGTATGAGTATGACAAAGAGCTGCAGGTCTTTCGCCTGGACCGCAACTTGTACTCGCCCGTGCACTACCCCGGCGATTACGGCTTCATTCCCAGCACGCTCGGCGATGATGGCGACCCGCTTGACGTGCTCGTCCTTGTGGATGTGCCCAGCTTCCCGGGCTGCGTCATGGATGTGCGACCGATCGGCGCGCTCGAGATGACCGATCAGGGCAAGGGCGACGAGAAGATCCTGTGTGTGGGCGCGGGCAACCCGCGCTACGACGATGTCTCCTCCTACACACAGATCTACCCACACATCCTCAAGGAGATCACCCACTTCTTTGCGACCTATAAGGACCTTGAAGGCAAGCGCGTTGAGGTTCACGGTTGGAAAGATGCCGACGTCGCGCACGAGCTTGTGTTGAAGGCGCAGAAGGCTTACCAGGACAACCACGGCAAGTAGCCACGAGTACAGGGTGCCCTTCTTCGTCGTGACGACCCTATGGCACTCCTCATATGGAGTGAAAAGGCGGGCACCCGTTCACTCCCAGCAGTCAGCCTACGCCGATCCGCGCCGGGTCAGCGCCGCATACACCGCGTAGACCAGCATGCCGGCGGCCCCGACAAGCGCCGCGAAAGGCAGCGCAAAGAGCGGACCGACGCGTTCATCGCGTGCCGCCCACAGCGCATAGCCGATCAACAGAGTCGGGCCCACACCCACAAGGATCGCGCCGGCAAACCCACCAGGCACACGAAACGGACGCACCAGGTCCGGCTCGCGGAGGCGCAGGGCAGCGAGTGCGACGAACTCCAACAGCAGCGAAGCCCCGTACAGCACGAGGTCAATGGAGATTAGCCGTTCGAAGCTGAAGCGCAGTGCGGTCGCCCACAGGACTGCGCAGGCCAGCAGCGCCGCCGCGGGTACACCGTGACGGTTTTCGCGCGCCAACACGCGAGGCATCAGGCCGTCCTTGGCCATAGCGTAAGGCACACGCGCATAGCTCATCATGAGCGCATTGAACATGCCCGCGCCGTTGATTAAACCACCCAACACCACCGCCATCCCAAGCCACGGGCCCACCAGTTGCTGCGCGGCATCGGTCCAGGCCCCGGTTGAGAACTGTGCAGCACCCAGGCCCGCCAGCCCGACCGCGAGCAGTGGAAGAATGTACGTAACAGCCACAAGGGCGGCTGCGGCGAGCATCGCTCGCGGGTAGTTGCGCTGCGGCTCTTCTACCTCCTGTGCCACCGTGGAAGCGTTGTCCCAGCCCATGTAATTCCACAGGCAGACGGCAATCGCGCCAGGCAGATCCGCTGCCGTACCTGAGGCGAAGACAGCTCCAGCGCCTCGTCCGTGCCAACGCCATAGCGCACCGGCCACGAGCACGACAAATGGCGCAAGCAGCACGAGAAACATCCCGAGGGAACTTTCGCCCACTGCGTTGGCGCCGCGCAAGTTCCAGAGCAGACAGCCGAGCACCACGGCCAACGCCCAGGCTGTGCCGCGATAGCCCGCCGTCCACGCCGGGGCCACCCGGCTCAGGTAGAGCACAAAGGTGACGGGGTAGATGGCCATGTCGAAGACGCTGGCCGCGAGCGACAGCCAGGCGTCCTGAAATCCCCAGAAGCGGCCCAGCGCGCGCCGGGTCCACACGTAGTAGCCCCCCTCAGCGGGAATGGCGCTGGCCAGTTCGCCGACCATCAGCGAGGTGGGCAAACTCCATACGAACGGAACCATCGCGAGCAGAAGAAGCCCACGCCAATACCCTGCTTTGCCTATGATGTCTTCGAGCCCGTAAGGACCGCCCGAGACCATGAAGTACGTCGCGGCGATCAAGGGAAGCAGGCGCATCTTGCGTACACCTGCAGCGCGCTGATGGGGGACACGAGTGTTCGTGGTGATAGCGGTGCGCCCTTCTTTTGCGGATCAGGAGCAGCCCATGCTGCGCCCTTGTTCAGTCGCGTGCAAGCCGCTTATGGCAGAGACTTCAGACCCAGCGCGTCAGCTATCGGTCGATCCACAACCGCTGCCCCGCCTGCCGTCTTCGTGACTAGCCCAAAGTTGTCCTGGTAGTCCCACATCGCCCAGCCGACGTTTCGCTTTTCAAGCGTAACGCGCATATCGTGCAACCATTGCGCGCGTGCCGCCGGAGGAGCATACGGCCGGTGTACACCGAACTCCCCGCAGTACACGGGCACGCCGTACCGCTGGCCCCAGCGCTGCGCAAAGGCAATCGTGCGATCCACGCGTTCGAGATTCCAGCGATCCAGGCCATAGTTCTGAACGTAGTTGGCGCCGTTGAGGCTGGGCTCCTGCGCTTCGTTTGCCACGACGTTCTCCGGGGTGGACGGATAGGGCACGCCACGCAAAGGAATTTCCCGCGGATCGGTCCAGGTGGCGCCCTGGTGGGTGAACGTGAAGGGCTCATAGTCGTGGAACGTGTAGAGGATGTTGGCATCCGCGAGCGGCTCCAGCACCAGAAGATCTCTCAGCCCGGAGTAGTGCGCACCCGTGGCGATGATCGTGTGCCTTGGCGCGACGGCGCGGATAGTGTCCACGACGACGCTCTGTATGCCCTGCCAACGGTACGGATCGGACTGTTCCGGCTCGTTCATGATCTCGAAGAAGACCAGGTTCGGGTCAGTGCCCGCGTAATGCTCCGCGAGCGAGCGCCACAGCCCGGCAAAGCGCTGCACACCCTCAGAGCCCGTCAGCAGTGTTGCCTTGTATTTGCTCTCCGGATGCACATCCACGATCACCGCGAGCCCGTCGGCGTTGGCTGTATGCACCACGCGGTCGAGCTCCGTCATGAAGGCTTTGCCCTCTCCTCCACCAAGCAGGGAGCTGACTAGCGGGTCGGCGTCGATGCTCAGCCGAATGTGATCGAAGCCCAGCCTCGCAATCAGCGTGAGGTCGTCGGCGGTGGTGAAGGTGCGCAGACGCTCGGTGCCGTAGTTGCCGGGCTGCTGCGCGAACCAGTCGCTCGCATTGATGCCGCGGCGCAGGTGTCGCGCATGCTGAAATGCGACGCTCTCGGTGCTTTGCCCGTGCGCACAGGTGCCGGGCACGACGATGCTGCCGGCAGCCAGGCAGAGCAAGGGTAGAAAGCCCTGAAGAACTTTTGCAAGTAGGGACATAGGTCTCCTGGAATGGAAAGAGTCTCTCTCGCGTCAGTGTACCCAGAGGGCGGTAAGCACGCGAAAACCATGCACGTGTGACGCCTAGGCCGCACTTCGGCCCTGGGTCGCCGAAGGTGGCTGCAAAGTTAAAGCTTGACGAGCGCCCCTCGGCCCGCGTATCAGGTTGCCAGCCCCCCTAGGTACAGGTCAGCGTTTCCCCGCACGAAAGGCACGAGCGATGCACGAGCAAGACGCCCCTTACAACGGATCGATCGGCCCCTCTTCAGGCAAACGTTCCAAGCAGCCTGGTTTGCGTGAGATTGCCGCTTACCTGCAGCTCTCCCCTGCTACGGTTTCCATGGCGATCAACAACGTGCCGCTGGCGCAGTCGCTCTCTGAGGAGACGCGGGCCCGCGTGCGCGAGGCAGCCAAGCATTTTAATTACCGCCCCAATCTGGTGGCGCGAGCGCTCAGTACGCGA
This sequence comes from uncultured Acidobacteriaceae bacterium, assembly GCA_964242225.1. Taxonomy (GTDB): domain Bacteria; phylum Acidobacteriota; class Terriglobia; order Terriglobales; family Acidobacteriaceae; genus Granulicella. The sequence goes on along the minus strand of CAXTAE010000001.1, from coordinate 136,036 downwards.
GAGAGCCGCACGATCGGCGTGATCGTTCCGGAATCGAGCGACGGCTACTTCACGCGTGTCATGCGTGGACTTGAAGATGCCCTGCTGACGTCCGGCTACCTTTACTTCACCGCGAGTCATCTAGGCCGCGAGGAACTCATCCGCGAGTACCCGGCCGCGCTGATTCAGCGTGGTGTCGATGGATTGATTTTTCTGAACACACCCATGCACGAGCACCCCGGTGTGCCTTCCGTCTGCATCTCGCATAAATGCGACGTGCCCAACGTCACCAGCGTTCTGGTGGACCAGCAAAGGGGCATGGATGAGGCCATGCAGCACCTCTACGATCTCGGCCATCGCCGCATCCTGATGATGCGTGGTGAGCATTGGTCACTGGACGCGGAAGATCGCTACAGAGCCATGCTCGCCGCGGCCAACCGGCTCGGCATCGCGACTCCACCGGAGTTGCAGATGACGCTGATGACGAACCAGTTCACACCGGAGATCGTCTTCGGCAAGATGCAGCCTCTGCTGGTTGGCCGGCCGCAGTTCAGCGCCGTCTTCGCCTTCAACGATGTGGCAGCCATTGGCGCTATCCGCGCGCTGGCCGATGCCGGCTACGAGTGTCCTGGTGACATTTCCGTACTGGGCGTGGACGACATCGGCATGACGGCCTACCTGCTGCCGCGTATCACAACGGTAGCGCAACCGTTGGAGCAGATGGGCGCTGCGGCCGTGGAGCACCTGCTGGCGCGCATACGCCGGCCGGAGGAATCCCACCCACCCCGCGTTGTTTTCCCCATGGCGTTACGGGAGCGCGAGTCCACAGCCCCTAATACCGTTGGCGCTCAGCTGTACGAGGCCATTCCGGCCTAGAAATCTCTGTTTTCGTACGTGTACCAGGCCATTTAGAGCAGTGATTCAAGGTAGAGGTTTGAGAACTTCCCCTCGGGATCAAAACGCTTTCGCAGCGCCTGAAAGTCAGGCAGCTTGGGGTATAACGGCTGGATCGCCGCGCCATCCAGGGTGAACACCTTTCCCCAGTGTGGCCGCGCCCCAAACGGCGCCAACGCCGCCTCGATCTGCGGAAGTACGGCCAGCACCGCATCCCACGCGAGCCGCCAGGTGAAGTGAATGCCCAGCGCCGGGCGCCGGTACTGCCCGCTGAGCCAAAGATCGTCGGCGGCAATGGCGCGCAACTCACTCACATAGAGCAGCGGCGCGATCTGTTTACGCAGCTGTTCCACCGCACGCACCGCTGCGTAGCCCTGCTCCAACGGCATAAAGTACTCGCTTTGCAATTCGGCGCCGCGTGAGGGCTCGAAATTCAGCTTGAAGTGCGGCAGGCGCTCGTACCAGAGGCCCGCGGTGTGGTCTTGATCGGTGCACGCTTCGGCGGGTTGATCGGGCAGCGGGTGCAGCTTGCGGGTGGCAAGCGACGCCCCGAAGAAGGTTGGCGCGGGTGCCGGCGCAGCGCCCTGCTGCACCTTCGTCTTGAGCCAGACCTGATTCACTTCGCCGCGCTGCCAATCGGTGAAGAGCGACACGCTGTAGGCCGCGCTCATGATCTCTTCCAGGTTGCGTTCCAGCTCGGCGAAAGGCAGGCCCTCGTACACGGTCTGCGTCATCGCGAAGCTCGGCTGCGCCTGCAAGGTCAGGTGCGTCACAATGCCTAGCGCCCCCAGCGCGACCACCGCACCGGCAAAGTAATCTGGATTCTCCGCCCGGCTGAGTCGATGCACGCCACCCGAGGCGTCCACCAGCTCCAACTCCATGATCGCGGTGGCGAGGTTGCCATTGCCGGTCCCCGAACCGTGTGTTCCCGTTGCGACAGCGCCGCCTACCGAAATGTGCGGCAGCGAGGCCATGTTGTGCAGGGCAAGTCCGGCGTCCTGAAGCTGCACCGCGAGATCCCCATAACGGACACCGCTTCCGACCCGTACTGTCATAGCGGCGGCGTCGATCTCCACCTTACCCAGCGCACCAGTGGAGATCTGCGCGGTGTCGGAGTCGGCGATGCCGTTGAAGCTGTGCCGTGTGCCCAGCGCCCGTACCCGCTGCACAACCCGCACGGCGGCCTGCACCTCCGCCACAGTCGTGGGCTGAAAGACCTGATCGGTGCCGTAGTGGTAGTTGCCGCTCCAATTGGTGCGCGGTACGTCTGTCCGGGGAACGCCTGCGCTTGAACTGGCGGCGGGGCTAAGGGTAGGTCTTGTCATCTCTGCTATTTTCTCGCCTTCGACGTGTGCGCCGCACCGGCCCGAACTTGCAGCGACCTGGTCCACATTGGTCCCGCATCAAGGCTTTGACAACTCCACAAGTTGCTGCGCCAGCTGTGGCCGCCAGAGCGCCTGGGCTGAAGGCTCCATCTCATCGACGCGCCGCATCGCCGACCGAAGCACCACCGTGGCCTCCCCGGGCTGGTGCTCCGCGGCCAACGCTTTGCTGAGGATAAGCAGAGCGTCGAAATTACTTGGGGAGAACGCCAGGGCCTTCCCTGCTTCACGAAGCGCCGTCGGGATATCGCCGGCTGCTAGCGCTCGCGTGGCGCGCTGGGTAGGAGCGATGGCTGCGGCATCCGGCAAGAAGAAGGTTCCGCGGAAAACGAATACGCCACCGTCAATCACGGCATCCGGCGTCCGGCCGACCAGTGGCTGGTAGGGGTTGCGCACGCGGGTCCCGAACTCAAAGCCGTTCAGGTCACCCTGACTGATCAGCAGCGTGCCACCCACCGTCGCTGGGACGTCCAGGTCGATCTGGTTTGAGGAATCGAGGGTCGGCAGCAACGCGCAGGGCACCCCGTAGTTGGCGGGCAGAATGAAGGGCGTGACAAAGTACGCGAAGTGGCAATCACCCTCCGCCCGGTTGACGCGCACCCAGTGTTCCACCTGGATGAGCTGCTGGCCCCAGTCCACATTGGAGTCCGAAAGGTAGCGCCATGTGTTGGCGGAGCCACCCCAGGCCTCATTGGCATAGGGCAGGTACAGCGGATAGGCTCGGGCGGAGCTGACCGCATGCGCCAGCACCAGCACCGCCACGGCGATCGCCCATCCGCGGCCCTGTCGTGCGACAGCAGCAGCCCCCGCCCCCGCAAAAATCAGTAGCAAGGGGATGCAGGGCAGAACATGGCGCACACCGATATTGAGCCCCGAGCCGGATGCAACCAGAAAGTAAAACGCCGCGGGAAAGAGCACGAACCAGAGCTCCCGCGCTCCGCGCAGCCACCCTGCGGCTGTCGCCACCGCAGCCGCGACGAGCAGGCCCAGCGTTCCCAGGGTGAGTTTAATCAGCATGACAGCCGGGAAATAGGTCCACACGCCATGTGCGTAGACCCGACCAAAGAGGTATGTCGGCATTGCATTCGCAACCAGCCGGACATCCGCCAGACCATACAACCAGCTCTCCGGAAAGAGGCGCAGGCGCCCTAGCAGCAGAATGCCGCGGCCTTCTATCGGACGCAGAGGGGCGACGTAGTGTGCCAGGTCCGGAGCCAGCGCCAGGCCTGCCGGGCGCGCGGCGTAACGGAAGCCGTAGAAGGCCCAGAGGACCACCAGCGCCAGAGCCACGATCGCCACCAAGCCCCCGAGTAGCTGAGCGAGATCGCGCGGCAGCTCGCTTTCGCCCGCTGCCACCCTGCGTTGACGCCGCTCGATCGCTCGCAAAGCGAGTTCGCCGCCAAACAGCGGCACCAGGGCCAGCAGCAGTACCAGACCGGAGTGTTTGGCCGCCAGCGCGAGCCCGGCAGCCAGTCCTGTAAGCAGCAGCCGGGGCAGCGTTTGCCGGCGGGCGTAGCGGTATGCGGTCCACACCAGTGCGACGAAGCAAGCAGAAACTGCCGTGTCCGTGGTCACCAGCGGCCCATGCGTCAGCAGGTTGGGCTCGAAGGCAAGCAGACCGAGCGCCAGCAAACCGGCCTCTTTACCGAAGAGCTCGCGGCCAGCGAAAAACACCAGCAAGCCCAGCGCCAGTGGAAAGATCAACATCGCGCAGCGGGCGCGAAAGATGAGCTGCGCCCCGGAGTAACGCGGTGCGTTGCCAAATAGCAGCTGCCGGCCATCAAGGTAAGCCTCATCCTTGAAGAAGCGGCCACGCAGGGGTGGCACGCGCAGGTGCAGCGGCAGCAGGGGCAGGGCGGCAACCATCTTGGGCAGCGGCGGATGCTCTGGATTCAGGCCAAAGTCGCCGGTTCGCAGGCTCATGAAACCGGCAAACAGGTGGTCGCCCTCATCCCACGTGACTGATTCCCCACGCACACTGAGGAGCATCGTCAGCAGATAGACGACGAGGAGCAAGAGAGGCAGAAGAGGCGAGAACCAGGAAGCCTGACGCACTTTCATTGCGGGAAGTGTAGTCACCCGACCGGTATCCTGTCGTGGCTTTCTGGATCGCTACGCGATACCCGGTGGTGAACCTACAACTTTTGCGCGGGGTATACCCTATATGGGGGAATGTGCTTCCCTACGCCCGCGCGGCAACCTAAGCTCTCAAGCCCTGACCCGAAGGGTGATCCGATTCGCTTTGAAAGTGGGAAGCGCCAAGTGCGGAAGGAATCGTTGTTGACGACCGCAACCTCTCGGGCCCAGGTAGCACGGCTGTTACTTGTCCTGGTAGCGGTGGCACTCATTGCCCATACCGCGATTGTGCTTCTCTGGCATCGTTCAGCATTGCCGTCGAATGTGATGCAACTCGTTTTCCCGCTTATTGCTATTGTCGTGAGCTTGTATGAGCGGAGTTTCAGCACCGATGCCGTGGAGCGGCGCTGCTGGGCAGCGGTTGCCTGTGCTCTTGGCATCTGGTCGGCCGCCCAGGCTATCTACATCTGCTTCCTTTACGTACCTGAGTTCCGGATTGCAGCCATTCGCCCCGATGATGCCCTGTGGATGCTGTTTGGCCTGCCCCTGCTGCTGGCGGTGCACACCACCCACGATGAGTTAGACCCCGTACAGTGGCTGGACAGGGTTCAAGCAATCTTCTTTTTCGTGGTGCTCTACCTGCTCGTGTTTGCGCACGCCGGCCGGCTGAGCCTGTCGACGGCGTACCTCATCCAGAATGCAGTTCTGGTGCTGTGCTGTCTTCTACGTTTACCCATCTGCCCCACCGAGCATGAACGCCGCTTTTTCGTTCGCCTCACGGTCTTTCTGCTGGTTTACGGCGTGCTCGAGACCGTAGGGGATCTGTTGTACAAGCAGGGCTTTCAGGCGGGCAGTCCGGTCGACCTGATATGGACTGTCCCGGTGGCCTGCTTTATCGCACTAATTGCCCGGGACATGCTGCGGACAAGCGCACGGGAGGAGCACGCCAGCCGTCTGGTCAAGGTGGTCCGACGCATGCGGGGCCTCAGCATCGCCGCGCTTACGTTTCTTTGTATCGGCGTCTCTGCCCTGCTCGCGACACGCAGTCTTCCTTTGAGTGCGGCCTGTGTGGCCTGCTGTTTCGCCCTCTTTGCACTGCGAACCAACGCTCGCGAACACGCCTGGGATGAGGCCCACGGACACCTCGAAGAGACCGTTCTGCGCGACGCCCTTACGGGGCTCGGCAACCGTATTCAGCTGCGCAGAAGCCTGGAGGAGCGTCTCTCCCACGCAGCACCCGAAGCTAAAACAGCCCTGCTCTTCGTCGATCTGGATCGCTTCAAGGCAATTAACGACAGCCTGGGCCACGCGCTGGGCGACCGTCTGCTGATCGAAGTAGCGAGGCGCCTGCAAGCGACTGCCCCACCCGGCTCGGACGTGTGCCGGATTGGCGGCGATGAATTCATCGTGCTCGCCGAGGCTGGCAGTGAAGGCAACGCAGAAGCTGCTGGGGGCGCAATGCTCGCCGCCCTGCGCGCACCCTATCAGCTCGGCGAGCAGACCCTGCGCTGCAGTGGCAGCATAGGCATCGTGCTGGCGTCTGCGGGGGAGGCCATTGATGATCTGATCCGCACCGCGGATCACGCCATGTACAAGGCGAAACAGCTGGGTAAGGATCGCGTCCAGTTGTTTGACGCTGAGTTGCTTGCACAGATCAACGGCCGTTGGCGACTGGAGGCAGACCTCAGTCTTGCCGTGGATCGCGAAGAGATCGAGGTAGCCTTCCAACCGATCCTGAATGTGCCGACCGGGGCGATCTCAGGCTTTGAAGCGCTCGCGCGCTGGTCGCACCCCACGCATGGTGCCATCCCGCCTACTGAGTTCATCGCGCTCGCGGAGAGCACAGGCCGTATCTTCGCGTTGGGCACACAGGTACTGGAGAAGGCCTGTCGCCAGATCGCTGTTTGGAACCTGGCGTGGGGGACAGAGCTGTCGGTCAGCGTGAATGTCTCGCCTCGTCAGTTCGCTGAGACGGGCTTCGTGGCCCTTGTGCTCGCGGCGCTCGGGCGTGCGGGTCTCGATCCGCATCTGCTGCGGCTGGAGATCACGGAATCCGTGCTGATGGTGGACGAAAACACGGTCAAGGACGTGCTTACCGAGGCGCGTGCGCACGGCATTCGCATCTCCCTCGACGACTTCGGCACCGGCTACTCGTCCCTGAGCTTTCTACTGAACCTGCCCGTGGACGAGGTAAAGGTCGATCGGAGCTTCGTGTGCGACATGCACCGGGATCCGCAGCGGCGGGAGCTCGTCCGAACGGTGATACAGCTGGGGCACTCCCTGGGCAAGCGGGTGGTTGCCGAAGGTGTCGAAACTGAACAGGAGCTTCGCGAGCTGGCCGCCATGGGCTGCGAGTGTGCGCAGGGATGGCTGATCAGCCGGCCCTTGCTTGCCGCGGCGCTGCAAGCTGAAATGCCCGCCATCAGAGCGCGCAGTGCACGCTCCATCATGCATCTTCAGGAAAACGATCCATTACTGCAAAGCCACAGCTTAGGCGACGATACCTGGCGTGATGGCCTGGTTGCTCCGGAGCTGGAGCCCGCTCTTTAACGTACCCCTGAGCACGTCAAGCCCAAATCTCAGCGCGATTCCTGACCGCCAGTCCCCACGAGAACGCTTCCTTCCCCGGGCGGCTACTTGCACGTGAGAGGCACAACCATCGCCGGTGGGTACCCCCGCAATGCACCTTCGTTGGCGTTGCGCAGCTTGACTCTTCCCTATCTCGAAGTTGCTGCACAGCCAACCGCTGTTGTGTTCGCTGCCTTTCTGCCGCACAGGCTTGGTTCGCAACCCTTTCTTGAGTCATACTTGGTGCACAATCGATTCGTACAAAATCGTAGCCAAGGACATTCTGTGCAGCGCTTCCGTGAACTGGCCCTCGCTGGGGCGACCTTTCTTCTGACAGGCTCCCTTTTCGGCGTCCTGGCCATCCCCTCCGCCTATGCGCAGGTATCGGCAGCCCTATCCGGCACGGTTGCGGACCCAACCGGGGCGAGCGTTGGAGCGGCCAAAGTGGTGGCTCGCAGCGCCGCCTTGGGTCTGGAACGGGTTACGTTTACGGATGCAGCCGGTCGCTACCAGCTGGGTTCGCTCGGCGTCGGCAATTACGAGATTGCTGTCGAAAAGGCGGGTTTTCGCGGAGAGCTGCGCACCGGCGTGCACCTGGTTGTGGGCCAGGACGCCGTGGTCAACTTCGCGCTGCAGGTGGGCGCCGTGTCCGAGCAGGTGACTGTGCGGGGCGACGCGCCGGTGGTCAACGCGACCACATCCGATATCTCCGGCCTGGTCGGTGGCGAGCAGATCCAAGATTTGCCGCTAAACGGCCGCAGCTTCGATCTGCTGGTTACGCTGAACCCGGGCGTGGTGAACTACACGTCGCAGAAGGTTGGCGGCACAGGTGTTTCGAACTCGACGAACGCGAACAACTTCGCTGTCTCGGGAAACCGTCCACAGCAGAATTTATTCCTGTTGAACGGCGTGGAGTTTACCGGAGCTGCAGAGAACAACATGCAGCCTGGCGGCGTCAGCGGGCAGCTGCTTGGGGTGGATGCGGTCGAGGAGTTCAACGTGCTGCGCAACACCTATGGCGCGGAGTACGGCAAGCGGCCCGGAGCGCAGGTGGTGATTGCCACGCGGCGCGGCAGCGATACTCTTCACGGCTCCGTGTACGAGTACCTCCGCAACAACGATCTGGATGCTCCCAATTACTTCGACCAGGGCTCCGCACCCGGCTTTCAGCGCAACCAGTTCGGTGGAGCTTTGGGCGGTCCGCTGCGCAAAGACAAGACCTTCCTCTTCGGCAACTTCGAGCAGCTCTCCCAGCATCTTCACCAGACTGGCGTCGACCTGGTGCCTGACACCAATGCCCGCAACGGGTATCTGCCCTGCAAGCTGATCACACCCGCACCCAACCCGTGCCCGGCCTCTGGCGTGCAGTTCGTCGGCCTGTCGTCGCTGGTCAACGCGTGGCCGGTTCCCAGCGTCAACGCCCCTGATTTCGGGGGCATTGCCGAAGCCTTCAACACACCGTTGCAGATTATCCGCGACGACTTCGGCACGGCCCGTATTGACCATGTGTTTTCCGATCGCGATACGCTCTTCGGCGTGTACACGATCGACGACAGCGCTTCCAACACAGCGACGAGCACCAACCTGTACAGCACAGATGCCGAGACCCTGCGTGAACAGGTTGCAAGCCTGACGGAGACACATGTCTTCTCGCCGCGGCTCGTGAACCAGGGCACCGCGGGCTACTCGCGGGCGGGCTACTACTTCACGGGGGAGCCGACACCGGGCACCCCGGCCGCGGCGCTGCCGGGCTTTGTCGGCGGCCATCCGCTGGGCGCGGTGGTGGTGGGCGGCAGTGCTACCTCCAATCCCACGGCACAGCTGTCGCTCGCGGGCAGCAACAATGGCAGCAACCTCAACGTCGATCGCAACCTCTTCACCTATGAGGATCATGCCTCCCTGACCCGGGGCCGCAACGAATTCACGGCCGGTGGATGGCTGCAGCGCTTTCAATCCAACGAGACCCTGGCGCTGAGCCAGTATGGGCAGGCGACCTTCACCAGCCTGCAGACCCTGCTGCAAAACACCGCCGGCACACTGCTTTATGATCCCTCGCCCACGGAGATGAACTGGCGCGCTTATTTTGGTGCCTGGTACCTCCAGGACACGATCCGTTTCCAACACGTTACGGCGACGCTCGGATTTCGCGGGGAATCAAGCTCCGGATGGAACGAGGCACACGGCCGGGCCTCGACGTACACCTACCCAAATGGCGTAATCTCGACGATCCCAACGGTCTCCAGCTCGGTCTTCACGCAGAACTATGCGAAGTTTCTACCTGAGCCCCGCGTGGGCCTGGCCTGGAATCCCGAAGGCGCCAATCACACTGCCGTACGGGCCGGATTTGGCCTGTACAACGACCTGCAGGATGCGCTCGGCTACCGCACCGACCAGAACGCGCCCTTCAACCCCACCTACAGCCTGCCAAACGCGAGCGTAAAAATCCTGCCCGCGGTCACGGGTGCCGCCGTGCCGGCGACCGCGAAGCTGGTACCGGGCGGTGTGCAGCCCGACCTCCGCACCCCGACGCTGCTCTCCTGGTCTCTTGTGATTCAGCAGCAGCTCACGGCGAATACCGCGCTGAGTGTCGGCTACGTGGGCTCACACGGGTACCACGAGCTGATTGGCATTGATGCCAATGAGCCCGCGCCGGTAATCTGCCCGGCGACGCCCTGCCCTGCGGCGTACCCCAGCAGCTTTCCTGTGGGTCTGGCGGGGACGCTGGTCCCGGCTGGCATTTTCTACGTGCCCACGGCGACACGCGCCAACAATGCCCTGGCCAACACCTGGACCTACTTTTCCCGCGGAGATAGCTCCTACAACGCGCTGCAGGTGGACCTGAATCACCGTTTCAGCGGCGGCTTGCAGCTGCGTGGCGTGTACACCTGGTCTCGAACGCTCGATGATGGCGACAGCCCCAACTCCACCACCTCGGGCGGCGAGCCGGCCACCGTGTCCAACCCGTTCAACCTGCGCGCGGACTGGGGTCTGGCGAACTTCGACGTCCGGAATGTCGCGGTGCTTAGCGAGGTGTACGCTCTGCCCTTCGGCGCAGGTGCGCGCTTCGGCAGCCATCTGCAGGGCATCACGAATGCTCTCGCCAGCGGCTGGCAGTTCGACAGCTTGGCCACAATCCAGGGTGGCTTCCCCTTCACGCCGCAGCTTAGCTACAACCCCTCCAACAACGGCGACACGCGCAACCCTGTGCGGCCGTTCGTAAACCCCAACTTTCACGGTCCGGTGATCCTGGGCTCGCCCGCCCAGTACTTCAATCCCGCCGCGTTTCTCGCACCGGCCAACGGAAGCGGCTTCTATGGCAATCTCGGCCGCGACACGTTAATCGGCCCCGGCCTGGGCTCGTGGGACACCTCGTTCCTCAAGGACACCCGGCTCCGGGAGAGGCTGACTTTGCAGTTCCGTGCCGAGCTGTTCAACATCCTGAACCGCACCAACTTCAACGCCCCGAACGCGGTAACCTTCACGCCGACCGGCGTTTCGCCCACCGCCGGCCTGATCACAAGCACAGCCACCACCTCACGCCAGACCCAGCTCGCCCTGAAGCTGCTCTGGTAGGAGCCAGTGGACGGCGCGTAGCGAAGGCCGCTGCTGCGTCTCCGCCAGCAACACCTGGTACACCTACTCGATGGCGGTGTCCCGCAGCAGCATCGGGGCACCATTGGGGTGATGCCGATCCAGGGAGAAGAAGCCGGCACGCTGCGCCCTTGCGGGGACGCCCAGGTTTCGAGCTTCTTGCCGGGGATGCTCACCCGATTCGCGCGTAGGGCTGTCCCAAAGACGGTATCGAAGTAGACGATTTGCTGGTTGGATCCCAGACGGCAGCGTTCACGCTCACGTGGGACAGGTCACTCCAGAGGCCTGTGTGGGTGTCGAACAGGCGGAGCACCTCGTTGTCCTGGGTGACGCCATCGTATGACGGCCCGTCAGGCGACCAGTGTGGCCAACTCGCCCGCGCGCTTGCAGCAGAACCTCCAGCCTCTCGAGCACCTTCGGCGAAACAAGCACGATCCGCCCCCCGCAGGAAAGCAGCTCATTGCCCAGCTTCATGGACAGAATGCCCGAATTGCAGCTTTTCCGCTTTCTTCGTCCTGATTGCCGCTGAGAACTCTTTGAGAAAAGATTGATCCACCGCTGAAAGACTGACAGAAGTTGTCACGCTAGTCTGCCGTTGCGTAAAGGTCCAATCGGCACCCTTACCGGCCAACTTTCCGTTTATTGGAGCTTCAGCATGACAGATACGGTCCTCGCCATCATCATTCTTCCGTTACTCGTTGCCACGGCTGTCGCGGTGGAGTGCGCTCGTTGGGGCTGCGGTTGCGTTGCCCACTTTGTTCGGTTCACAAGCACGAAGGGCGCCAAGGCCTGAACCCGGGCAGGTTCGCGTGAGCGGCCTTCCCTGGCCGGGTTCCCCGTTGGGGCGACGCGGCTGCGTGTCAGTAGCGATTCTGGTGCGTAGAACGCCGCCACGAGCCTGTGCTCAGGCTACGGACGATCTCCGCTCTAGCCCACAGCAGGCGCAGCTGCCTGAAACGCCGCCAGTGTGGACTGAGGCGCAGCGGGGGCCGCATCGCGCTGCGTTGCCAGGTAACGATGCACGTCCGTGATTACCACCGAGCCTTCGCCCACCGCGGAGGCAACCCGCTTCACGGAATCGGACCGGACGTCGCCCACAGCGTAGATGCCTGGCACGCTGGTCGCATAGCGCGTGTTCTCGAATGCCTGGTCCGTGCCGGTGAGGACAAATCCCTTCTTATCGAGAGCGAGCGTGCCATACAGCCATCCCGAGTTGGGGTTTGCGCCGATCATGATAAACATGCCCCCGATAGGCTGCGTCTCCGCGACCCCGGTCTGACGGTTCACCCACGTCGCGCACCGCAGGGCCGTGTCTCCGTCCAGATGCTCGACCTCGCTGTGGGCATGCAGTGTGATGTGGGAGGAACTCTCAATTCGCGAAATGAGGTATTGCGACATCGTGCTCGCAAGCGTCGCACCCCGAATGAGCAGATGGACATGCGCGGCAATGCCAGAGAGAAACACGGCTGCCTGTCCAGCTGAGTTGCCGCCCCCGACCACAACAACGCTTTTCCCTCTGCAGAGAGCCGCTTCCATCGCCGTGGCGGCGTAGTAGATGCCCTGGTTCTCGAAACGCTCGTAGTTCTCGACCGCGAGCTTGCGGTACTGCGCGCCGGTCGCGATCACCACGGAGCGCGCGCAGACCGTCGTCTGGCAAGCGAGTGTGAGCTGGTGCAAGCCTCCGTCCTGGTTCACCGCGACCACATCCCGTGAAAGGGCCAGCCGAGCACCGAACTTCAGCGCCTGCACCTGCGCGCGGTTGGCCAGCTCCTGACCGGATACCCCGGTGGGAAAACCCAGATAGTTCTCGATTTTGGAGCTTGTGCCGGCCTGGCCGCCGGGCGCAGTGCCCTCGATGATGACCGTGGAAAGCCCCTCGGAAGCGGCGTAGACGGCCGCCGCCAGACCCGCCGGCCCGCCGCCCACCACAGCCACGTCATAAGTTGTGTTCGGGTCGGGCATCTGGCTGATGCCGAGCGCGTCCGCCAGCGCCGCTGTCGAAGGCCGTCGCAGGATCCTGCCATCCGGAAAGATCGCTGCGGGCCAGATCAGCGGCTGGGTGGACGACCCATCTCCTCTGGCACGCTCCATCTCCTCGTCCGTCGGTTCCACCGAACGATGGGGGTAGCCGTTGCGCGTGAGAAAGCGCTGCAGCAGCAGCATCTCCGCCTCGCCGCTCATGCCCAGCAGGACGAGTCCCGAAGCCGACCTGTTCAGAAGACCCACCCGCCGCCAGATGCTGGCCTGCATGATGAGGTTCGCGATATCACCCTCGGATCGCATCAGGCGCGGCAGGTCCGCACGGGAGACACGTAGCACGCGGCACTCCGTTACCGTGACTGCATCCACCAGAACGCTTTGCGAACTCAACAGATCCAGCTCGCCTGAGAATTGTCGGTCTCGAATCGTGGTCAGCAGCAGCCGATCGCCCACCTCATCGTAGGCATAGACCTCCATGCTGCCCTGCAACATGATGAAGAGGTCCACATCGCGATCGCCGGGCGAACAGAGGACCGTTCCGCTGGCGAGGGTCTGCTCCCCCGCATAAGCGCGGATGCGTTCGATCATCTCTTCGCTCAGGTACGGAAACGCCATTTCGGGGCGGAAGACCGTGGCGTTCGATGCCGTGCCGCTGCCACTCACAACCTCATGCACGACCAACCTCCTCGGCACTTTTCCTGAGCTTCTGTACGACCCGAGTCCCGTGCAGCCATCTTCTCAGATGGAGGGCGACTGCAGGTGATCACCCCTGCCTCACTCAGCCGCAATCCCCCGCACCAATCTTCGGCACCCGCGACCAGCGACAGTCTGCCTAACATCACGGATAATCGGAATCGGGTTCTCTATGTCAGAAAAGAAACAGGTAGTTCGTACTACGACAGGTGTCTTGGGGCTGGATGACATTTTGCACGGGGGCCTCCCAAGCGGCCAGATGTACCTCATCGAGGGCAATCCGGGCACAGGCAAGACGACCATAGCGCTGCAATTCATTCTGGAAGGCGCGAGGCTGGGGGAACGGACGCTGTATGTCACCCTGTCGGAATCGAAAGACGAACTGGAGGCTGCTGCCGCCTCGCACGGCTGGTCTCTTTCGGAGGTCGAGATTGTTGAGTTTGTCCCCGAAGAGGCGGCCCTGAGCGGAGAGGACTCCTACACGGTCTTCCACCCCAATGAGGTGGAGCTTGCCAGCACGATCAAGAAGCTGATCGAAGAGATCGAACGTGTCAACGCAAAACGCATCGTGCTCGACTCCTTGTCCGAGTTGCGGCTGCTAGCCGCTGAACCGGTCAAGTACAGAAGGCAGCTGCTCGCCCTGAAGCGCTACTTCGCCGGAAGAGGAATGACGACGCTGCTGCTCGACGATCGCAGCGGCGAGGGAGACGACGTGCAGCTGCAATCCATCGCGCACGGCGTCGTGCGATTGCAGAAACATCCGCGCACCTATGGCATCACGCGGCGACAGATTGAGATCGTAAAGGTTCGTGGATCAGGTTTCCGCGAAGGCCTGCACGACTACAGCATCGATGCGAACGGGCTGCATGTTTACCCCCGCCTGATTGCGGCGGAGCATCCAGCTGACTTCGCGGAGGAGTTGCTCTCCGCGGGGACCGCTGCCCTGGATACCATGTTTGGCGGGGGCGTGGATCGAGGATCGAGCACCCTTGTCGTCGGTCCCACAGGCGTCGGCAAGTCGTCCATCATCATGCAATATCTGGTATCCGCAGCTGGCCGTGGAGAGAGGGCCTACCTCTACACCTTTGATGAATCCGTACGCACGGCGCGAATCCGCGCAGCCTCCCTGGGGCTGAGCGTCGACGAGCAGATCGCCAGTGGCCGGCTGACGCTGCAGCAGATCGATCCGGCAGAACTGAGTCCTGGGGAGTTCATCGCGCAGATTCGGCACGCCGTGGACGAAAACCATGCACGCATCGTCGTTATCGATTCCCTCAACGGATTTCTGCATGCAATGGCGGGCGAAACCGATCTGCCCTTGCAGCTGCATGAGCTGCTGACGTTCCTTGGAGCACGCGGTGTAGCCACGTTTCTGGTGATGACCCAGCACGGGTTCCTCGGCGAAACTCGCACGCAGGCTGACGTCAGCTACCTGGCCGATAACGTTTTGCTGATGCGGTATTTCGAAAACAACGGGGTCGTGCGTCGTGCTTTCTCTGTGATCAAAAAGCGTAGTGGCATGCACGAGACCTCCATCCGCGAAGTGACGTTGAGTTCCGCGGGCCTGCGGATCGGGGAGCCGCTGAAAAACTTCCGCGGTGTTCTTTCGGGGAAGCCGGAGGAGAATACGGGCGACTCTTCACGCAGTCACGCCGGGGAGAACAGCCTGTTCAATTTCGGAGAGGAGCAGCTTTAACGATGCCCTTCTCCGGCCATGCGCTGAGAGTTCTCGTCATTGCGCCGGTAGGACGAGACGCCAAACTCATTAGGGATGCCCTCGCCTCCGCAGGCGTGAAAGCGCAGGCGGTGGAGTCTGTCGACGCTGCGCTGATCCTTGCCCGGGAGAGTGAGACCGGCGCTCTGCTAGTAACCGAAGAGGTGATGGATGTTGCTAAGATCGCCTGCATCCGGGATGAGCTCGCAACGCAGCCGGCATGGTCCGACCTGCCCATTCTCATCTTGACTGTTGGGGGGTCCGCTACCAGCCTGTCCCGCCGGCGAGAGCAGGACCGCCTTCCCCTGGGAAGTGTGACTCTGCTGGAACGCCCTATCCGCGCAGCGACACTCATCAGCAGTGTGCAAGCCGCACTGCGCTCAAGGGCACGTCAGTATCAGGTACGCGATACGCTGCTTGATCGGGACCTTGCCTATGCCGCCCGGCGCGAGAGCGAAAGCCGGCTGCTGACAGCGATCGAGACAGCGCGGCTGGGAGCCTGGGAGCTGCACGTCAACTCCGGGATCATTGACGCGTCCTCCACCTTTCGCAAAACCCTGGACTTCGACCCGGGGGAGACGCTCACCTACGATTCCTTTCTCAAACGTGTTCACCCCGAAGATCGTGATGCCCTGCGCGGCAAGCTGAAGGAGGCCATCGATCAT
This sequence comes from uncultured Acidobacteriaceae bacterium, assembly GCA_964242225.1. Taxonomy (GTDB): domain Bacteria; phylum Acidobacteriota; class Terriglobia; order Terriglobales; family Acidobacteriaceae; genus Granulicella. The sequence continues at coordinate 120,494 of CAXTAE010000001.1, read as the reverse complement.
GAGGCCCCTTACGCCGCGGAGTATCGCATCATCTGGCGCGATGGGACGGTTCGTTGGATGTCTGTCAATGCCCGTCTGATGGAGCGTGCGCGGCCTGCGCAGGGTGACGCTCGCGCGCAGGTTGCCGAACCTGTCGACGAGCTTCGCGTGGCAGGAGTGACGCTCGATATTACTGAGCGTGTTCTCTCCGAACTGGCGCTCCGTAAGGCAGATAAACTGGCCCTGGTCGGCCGGCTCTCAAGTTCCATCGCCCATGAGATTAACAACCCGCTCGAATCGGTGACCAATCTGCTTTATCTACTCGCCGCCGCCGATCTGGGGCCAACGGAGAAGGAGTATGTAGCCATGGCGCAGGGCGAGCTTGCCCGCGTCTCGGAGATCGCTGCCCAGACGCTTGCCTTCAACCGTCAGCAGGATGTTCACGGTAAGGCTGTGCTCCCGGACATCCTCGACTCAGTCCTGGCGCTTTACCAGGGCCGACTAGCCACTTCGCAGATTCAGGTTGAGCGACACTACACGTATCGGGAGCCGGTGCTCTGCTACCCCGGAGAGGTCCGGCAGGTTTTCACCAACCTCATCGGCAACGCGTTTGACGCCACCCGCAACGGGGGCAGAATCATCGTGCGCGAACGCTTTGCCCATCATCCGCGCACCGGCCAACAAGGAACGCGCATCACAGTGGCGGATACAGGAACTGGCATGCCGCCGGATGTGCAGAGCCGGCTTTTCGAGGCCTTCCACTCCACGAAGGGAAACAATGGAACGGGACTTGGCTTGTGGATCAGCCGCGGCATTGCCAAGAAGCACGGCGGCTCACTGCGCTTCAGCTCTTCGGCGAAGCAAGGCCGCAGCGGTTCCGTGTTCAGCTTGTTCCTGCCATCCTTAAGCTGACGCGAGCACTGCACACAGTGGGCTGTGCGGCTATCCTGCCAGTGAGCCCCCAGGCATGTTGAGCAAACGTTCTCTTCCCCTCGCTTTCCTGTTGTTGGCGATCTGCTTCGTCTACGCCAATTCGTTCTCAAACAGCTTTCACTTCGACGACTTCCACACGATCACAGACAATCCCGCAGTCCGATCACTCCGCAACCTGCCTCGAATCTTCACGGACACAACCGCCTTCAGCGTCCTGCCGGCCAATCAGACCTATCGGCCGATCGTGACCGCGTCCCTTGCCCTCGACTACGCGCTGGGCGGTGGATACAGGCCTTTCCCGTTCCACCTCAGCACGCTGCTCTGGTTCCTATTGCTGGTGAGCGTTCTTTACCGTTTCACGGAGCTTCTGCTGGATCGCGTGGAGGCCTCGGCCGCTAACCGCTGGCTCGCGCTGGGCGTCGCGGCCTGGTTCGGTCTCCATCCGGCGATGGTCGAAACCGTGGACTACATCATTCAGCGTGGCGACGTGTACTGCACGCTGGGCTGCTTGGCGGCACTGTACCTGTTCGCCCGTTCAGGCCCGTCACGCCGCTACGGAATTTACCTTCTACCGTTTGTGCTGGCGATGCTCTCTAAGCCGCCCGCCGCGGTCTTCCCCTTGCTGCTTGCCGCGTATGTCTTCTTCTTCGAGGAGGCCGCGCTGCCCCTGGCACGTCGTTGGCGCCGAAGTGTGTGGGCGGCTGCCCCCGCGCTGGCTGCCACGGGCTTCCTGCTTTGGCTGCAGTCCGCGATGACGCCGGCGAGCTTCGCCCCATCGGTCGTTTCGCCGGCGGCCTACCGGCTCACGCAGCCTTACGTGTGGCTGCGCTACTGCGGCGCCCTGTTTCTTCCACTGCACCTCAACGTGGACACCGATTTGGCGCCGTTCACCTCCCTTAACGCGCGGGCTGCGATCGGACTGCTGTTTGCTCTCTGTCTGGTTCTCGCGATCATCGTGAGCGCACGCCATCACCGGCTATACCCGATCGCCTTCGGTCTGCTGTGGTTCGTTCTCACGCAATTGCCAACCTCGATGTACGCGCTGAGTGAAGTGGAAAACGACCACCGCATGTTCTTCTCCTTCCCAGGCCTGATGCTGGCCCTTACCTGGTCCCTTTACCTGCTTTACGGGCGTGTAGCAGCGATGAAGGCTTACGCGCTCCAGCGATCTCGACTTGTCACGCCGGTCCTCAGCACGCTCACGGCCCTGTGCCTGTGCGGGTACGCCTATGGCGCGCATCGTCGCAATGCCGTCTGGCGGTCGGAGGGCACGCTCTGGGCCGACGATGTCGCCAAGTCGCCGCACAACGGCCGTGGACTCATGATCTACGGCTTGACGCGCATGGACGCCGGCGATCTACGCGGGGCGCTTGCGCTCTACACACGCGCGCTCACCTACACACCGGCGTACCCTACGCTGGAGATCAACCTTGGCGTGGTAAACAGCTTGCTCGCGGCGCAGGAGCCCGCCCAATCGCCCACGCTGCAGGCTGCCGCCGAACAACACTTCCGGCGTGCCCTCGCGCTTGCCCCTACCGACGACACCACGCATGCCTTCTATGGTCGCTGGCTTCTCGCCCAGGGGCGCATCCCGGAGGCGACGCGACAGCTTGAGACCGCTGTGCGCTTGAACCCGGGACGCATGATGCAGCGCGAGCTTCTGCTGCATGCCTATGAGGCCTCTGGCAATATCGCGGCGGCCAGGGAGCTTGCCCAAAGCACCCTGCTTTTCCTGCCCAACGAACAGCTCGCGCATGCGATCCTCGATGGCAGCTACCGAAAGAGTGCGGCCAATCCGGCGACGGCGGCGCTGATCGAGGCATCTCTGGCCGCCTATCGCGTCAGTGATTTCTCCAAGTCCATCGAGCTCGCAAAGCAGGCGCTTCAGCTCGATGCCCACTCAGCCGAAGCTTGGAACAACGTAGGTGCTGGGTACGGCGCGCTGCGTCAATGGGACCTGGGCATCGCTGCGGAACAAAGGGCGCTGGCACTCGACCCCTCTCTCGCCGTTGCAGGGAACAACCTGCGCTGGTTCCTCGCACAGCGGAGCGCGTCCCCTTCCCCTGACGGGAAAGGCGAACCGAAAACCGAAGCGGACTACATCAATCTCTCGCTCGCCCTCAACCGTTCGGGGCAGTACGCCGCAAGCACGGCAGCGGCGCAGCGGGCGCTCGCCCTCAACCCCGCCTCCCCCGAAGCCTGGAACAACATCGCGGCGAATAACGAGGCGCAGCATCGCTGGGACGACGCCATCGCCGCCGCCCAGAAAGCCATAGCGCTCCGGCCCGACTTCCAGCTCGCGAAGAACAATCTGGCATGGTCGCAACAACAGAAGGCGGCCACGGCCAGACACTAATCCGGCCTAAAAGCTACCGGTATAGGGGTGACCGACACGCGAAAGACAACTGATCTCCTGATTGCGGCAGGGATGGTGGCGCATCGCTCGCGTAAGGGACGCCACGGAGCGCGTGGCCATCGTTGAGGTATGCTCGCCAGACATATAAAGGACGTTGCCTTTTGCTGCTAAGCGGTCCAACAAGACGGAATCAGCTGCTTCGCCAGTCCTGTTGTTCTTTCCGCAAGGTGGGCTGTACGGCTTTCATGCTCCTCGCCAGTGCAGCCGGTGCGCAGGGCGGGCCGCCGTTTCGTACTGACGATCCCGAGACACCCGGCAACGGGCATTGGGAGGTGAACTTCGGGTGGATTGGCGATCGCAACCCCGGGTCCGGGGCGTACCAGGTGCCGGATTTCGACTTCAACTACGGGCTAGGTGACCGGATCCAACTGAAATACGAGATCCCCATTGCCATCGAAGAAACACGTCCCGTGCCTGCGACGCCTTTGGCGACAGCGCAGCCTGGACAGGTGATCGGCGGGCTGGGTGAAAGCTTGCTTGGGATCAAGTGGCGATTCTACGAGCGTCATCCAGACGATCCATGGGTGAAGAACCGCTTCGGCACAGGTCTGCTCAATGCGTTTAGCCATCGCCGTGCTCCCGCCGGAGAGACCGCAGCCGCGCTGGGCGGGGCAAGCGCGGCGGAGCCCCTGGTCAACTTCAGTGTGTCCACCTACCCACAAATCTTCCTAGATAATCCTACGCGAGCTGTCGGGCGAGGCTTGGTCGCTCCGGGCCCGAGCGTCTATCTGCCCTTGGAGGTGAATGGTCGCCTGGGACCGATACGCTTTGATGGCGAGGTCGGGTATAACTTCGGCAACCATGCCGTGCCGCAGAGCTGGGGCCGGGGACTGCTGTTGGGTCACGAGTTCGGGGAGCGCACGGAGGCCTATGTTGAATTCTATGATCAGCAGGAAGCGAACCGGATCGCTCCAGGGCAGGGATTGGGGCAGTTTGCGACCGGAACTCCGAAGCAGCGCGAAACAACGCTGGGGCTTGGTGGACGGCGGGCGCTGAACCGCAAAAAGACGTTCAATCTGCTCCTCATGGCCGGCCGTAGCGTGCAGACTGTCTCCGCAAACAGCGGTCAGCCGAGCTGGATCGCGTATGCCGGATTTCAAGTACTATTAGGCCCGAATGGGCCGGTGACACCGCAGGTTGAGCAGAAGGCGCCTAACGAAAGCAAACCGTAGCTGCCAACCAGGGCGCCCTGGTTGGCCTGAACGCAGCCGGCGGCGCAGCCACCGCGCCTGCTTACTTCGCTAACACCAGCATCGTAATCGACTGCGCCGGGAAAGCCATTGCGACTTGTGGCCTTCCAGAGGCTCCTCGCACCAAAGGCACAGAAGGCATCGCGACAATGTTTCTGGAGTTCACATCGCTTAGCTGAAACACCTGCGCCACGGTCGCCGTGGCCTGCAGCGACACCGCGCTCAACAGTGCGCCGAAGGTTTTGTTCAACACCAGCACCGTCATAGCTCCGTCGCTCGACCGCCGCGCCGCATACACCGCCAATCGGCCCTCATCCCCGCTCGTTGCCTTCAGGCTCTTATCGCCAAAACCGTTCCCCATGCCGTCATAGCTCTGAAAGAACTGGAACGCCAGCACGCCCGGGCGCTGCGTCACCGGGTCCGGTGGTCCCCACAGCGTTGCCATGTCCAGCCCTTCACGCCCGAAGATGCCCAGAATCTCGGCCTGCGCCAACGCGCCGTTTACACTCTCCTGTCCGCCCCAGTTGTACTCGGTGATGGCTGTCTTCGTACCTGGGTAGTTCGCGGCCACTAACCGCTTCAACATCGGAATGATCTCTAGCGGGTACGGCGGTGCCGTGCGGCTGCGCACATTCGGATCACGGTACTGCGGATCCGTGTACGACGGATCCCAAAACGCCCGCGTGCCGTTCAAGCGCGCGGCCTGTACCGCTGTATCACCCGCAGGAGCAAACTCCACGCCCTTTCCCGCGAAGTAGGTATGAATGTCCACATAATCCAGTAGCCGTCTCCCGTCCGTCGTCGAGGCCTCCTTCATCTTCTGCAGGTAGTACGCCAGCAACGGCACGTCGCCATGGGCCTTCCGGTCCACCGGATTGCCGGCCTGGCAATGACACGCCCCCGTACGCCAACCTGACATCAAGTCTTTGCGCGAATAGAAGTAGTCATAGAAGTCCGAGATCACCGGCCCCGTTACCTCGGCAGTCGGATCGGCCGCTTTGATCGCGCGCGCGTACGCGATTCCCTCCAATGTCAACTCGTCATAGGTCATCGGCTCCGGATGCACATCCTTGTGCACCTCGGACCAATACTCCGGCTCGTTATCCAGCGCGTAGAGCTTCACGCCCCCTGCTGAGGCTGCTCCATACCTCCCCACCAGATACTTCACCCAGTCGCCCACAAAGCTCTGATTTATGGGCATGCTGGTATCCAAGGGATCATTCCCCGTGATGGATTTCCCGTCCGGCCTGACCCCCAACCCGCAATCCGGGTTATTGGGATCCACCTTCGCCTGCGGACCATACTTCCGCACCGAGAACCCGCACCCTTTCACGCGCTTCGTGGTCCAACCGATCAGCGGTACCGTTGCAATCGTCATAGACCCGTACTGCCGGTCCCGCTCGAACTGTGTGTTGAACATGCTCGTGTCCGGGTACTTCGTGTTCTGATTCACATCGGTCTCGAAGTACCAGTCGTTGGCCGCGTTCCACAGGTCGAGCTTCCAGTTGTACCGCGTCACCGCATCTCCACCCCAGCGGTCCACAGGCACGTGCAATGTGGCTTGCAGCTGCGGACTCATGCTGTAGGCGTTCATGCCATAGATCAGCGGGCTGATGCTGTGCGTGGGCGCGCCCAGGTCCACCATCAAGGCCGGGCCGGCGCTGGCTTCGCGCGCATGAAGAGTGACCACAACGCTGGTTTGCGCCGCTGGATCGGCAATACTTGTCGCCGTCACGGTCACGCTTGGCGGCGCAGGAAAGGGCGTCTGATACGTGCCATCTTTCGTGATCGTCCCCGGACTCAACGCCGACCCCTTGGGTGCGCTCAAGGTCCAGCGTACCCCCACCCCCGTTCGTCCGTGCATGGTTGCGGTGAACTGCTGTCCTTCGCCCACCGTCACTGTCGGCGCGGCGGGACTCACTTCCAGAACCGCATCAGCCGCATCGTGCTGAGCCTGGACTCCCCGCATCGATAGGGACGCAAGCAAACCGCAAAAGATGAATCGCGTGGACTGGTTCACTCGATGAGCTCCTTCTGGCGTTTTCAACGGTACACCGGAAGATGTGCGGAAGTCAGAGGCCTTGCATCCCTTGCGAAAGCAGCGAGAGCAGGCAAGTTGGATGAAGAGGGCTGATCAGCCGCAGGCACCTTCGCTAACCCTGGTTTTGACTTGCGGCGTTGTGCTTCGCTTTTGGCAGTTTGGCGGGCGGCTACCGTTTCAGCTTGCGAGTTGGTGCGGCAGCATCCTGACCTGTTGCGCGCGACCCCTCAATGAGCACATCGACGATCCTGCGAGCGCTCGCCTCCCAGCCTGGCAGAGCGGTGGTAAAAAAGACACCGACAAGGGTGCGGACGATGTCGCCGGGGTGGGTATCTGAACGCAGGTCGCCGCTGTCGATGGCTCGCTGCACCAGAGTGAGGAAGGCGTCGTGGACGAGGCCGCGCGTGCCTTCGATGAGGCGCATGGAGCCACCCGCCACCGTATCCATGGCGGGAAGGATGAGCCTCTTGTCGGCGACATGGTCAATGAAGAGAAGCATCCACGCGCGGAGGGCGTCGAGGGGCGGCGCTGTGGCCATGAAGCGCTGGCCAGCAGCCGTCAGCTTTTCAACCTCGCTCCGGTAGACGGCTTCTATCAGGGCATCGCGGGTTGGAAAGTGCCGGTACAGTGTGCCGGGGCCGATGTTTGCCTTGCGGGCAATGTCGTCGAGCGTAGCCTCGGCTCCGTGCCGGGTAAAGGCGAGCCTGGCGACCTCCAGTATGCGCTCGCGGTTACGCTGCGCATCGGCGCGGGGCTTGCGAGTAGCCATAGGTGCTGGAACCAGCGTTTTCGGCATACCTCAGTCTCGCAGAAGGCCTTGCAACTGGAGGCTCCTTTTCCCTTTCCGACAGGCGACCTCCTCTTCGCTCCCAGGAGATCCCCCCATGAAGTCCACCTGACGACTGATGATCAGTCGTCACCACCGCACGCTATCGTCCTTTGGCACCAGAAACGTCGCCTGGCTGGCCACTCCATCCACCGTTGCTCCAGCATGAGCAATAGAGGGGGAGTGCGTTAGGAACTCTGCGGGGAAATTCAGCACAGGCTTGGACGCAGCGTTCAGAGTGGTTATCTGCTCAGGCAACAGCGTAAGGTCCAGCGCTCTCAAGTTCCGGTCTAACTGTTCCAGCCGGCTCGCGCCGATGATGGTGGACGAGACCCCTGGCTGCCGGTTCAGCCACGCCAGCGCCACGGTCGCCGCATCGGTGTCGCACTCCGACGCCACCTTGCCCAGGACATCGATGATGTCGTACTGCTTCTCCGTGAAGGCGCCTGCACGGGCACCACGTAGCCCCGGCATCTTGGCGCCATTTGCCCGTGTGTACTTGCCAGAAAGTGCGCCGCCCTTCAAAGGCCCCCACGGCAACACGCCTAGCCCCAATTCCTGAGCCATCGGCACAAGTTCGCCTTCCACCGTTCGCTCCATCAGCGAGTACTCAATCTGCAGTGCAATCAGCGGGGCCCACCCGCGGAAATGAGCCACCATTTGTGCTTGGGCGACCTTCCACGCTGGGGCGTCCGAAATGCCAAGATACCGTACCTTACCCGCCTGCACCAGGTCCTCCAAGGCGCGCATGGTTTCCTCGATCGGGGTAAAACGATCCCAGTTGTGGAGGTAGTACAGGTCGATGTAATCGGTCTGCAGCCGGCGCAGCGACTCTTCACATTGCGCGATGATGGCCTTGCGTCCCGCCCCGCCGCCATTCGGATCGCCCGCAAACAGATTCATGAAGAATTTCGTTGCAAGAACGGTACGGTCGCGCTTGCCTTTGCCCTGCCGGAAGAAGTCTCCGAGGATTCTCTCCGAATGCCCCTGGGTATAGCCGTTTGCTGTATCGATGAAGTTCCCACCCTGCTCAAGATAGTGAGCAAGGATCTTCTCTGACTCCTGGACACTCGCCCCGAAGCCGCCGCCCAGATCCTCACCGAAGGTCATAGCGCCGAGGCAAAAGGGACTTACGCGAAGACCGGACCGGCCAAGTGTTACGTATGAATTGAGCGGCATTATTTCTCTCCTTTGGTTCTGAGCCTGCTGCTCGGGTAGGGGTGGCAGGCGTGAGGCGCTGAACAGCACTCCGGATCGATCTGCAACCGCCACGCAGGACTTTCAGTCTGCTATGGTGAAGCAGCACCGGAACCATGTTCCACATAGTAAGCGGAACTGTGTTCCGATTGCAAGACCCCACCCACATGGCTAAAAAGGTTGCACCCCACATCCGCGAGCAGAAATACGAAGCCGGCGAGCCTCGCCCCATGCGTGCGGATGCGAAACGCAAGATGAATTCATTGCTGCAGGCGGCAATGGAGGTCTTCAAGGAATCCGGCGTGGAGGCACCCGTCCGCGAGATCGCGGAAAGGGCCGGGGTTGGACTCGGCACCGTGTACCGTCATTTTCCGCAACGTTCGGATCTCATCGTAGCCGTCTTTCAAACTCAGGTGGACGCCTGCGCAGCTGCGGCTTCGGTGTTTGCCGGCAGGTATGAACCCAGTGAAGCCCTGGCGCACTGGATGCAACGTTACGTGGACTTCATCACGACAAAGCGAGGTCTTGCCTCTGCCCTGCACTCAGGCGACCCGGCCTATCTCGCCCTTCCGGATTACTTCGACAAACATCTGCAGCCCGCCCTGCAGGCGCTGCTGAATTCGGCTGTGGCGGCCCAAACTGTGCGCCCTGGTATTGAAGCCAGCGACCTGTTACGAGCCGCCGGAACCCTATGCAGAGGTCCTCGTGATGAGGAGCCCGTTTATGCGCGCAAGATGGTGAAGCTGCTTGTCGACGGACTTCGTTACGGTGCAAAAGGGCCGACCAACCCGCCGCACGAACCTGCTCTGAGCAGCAACCGTCCTGCTGTTTCGATTTCTCGGAAGCGTTCTCTGGCAGAACCAGAAGGACGGGTGAAATAACGATGTAATCCAGAAGACAGCTCTTGCACTTTCGTTTGGTGAGTGTATAGTCACTCATATGGCAGTTCACAAGGCAACGCTGTCCACATCTGAAGCTCGGCGTGAGGCCGTAATTCTCAGTGCCATCAGTGTTTTTGCCGCGAACGGATACCTCGGCACACCTGTTACGGAGGTTGCCCGGCACGCCCGGATCTCAACGGCCTATGTCTTCAAGCTGTTTCCGAGCAAGGAGGAGCTCTTTACCGCCGCACTGGAACGTTGCTTTGAACTGGTGCTTGCGGCGTTGGCGGAAGGCGCGGACGCCAGCTCCAGTCGAAAGCCTGAGGCTGTGTTGTTTGCCATGGGGGGCGCGTACGCGGCGCTCATCGCGGATCGTAAGCTGCTCCTCCTTCAGATCCACGCACAATCTGCCGCCGGGGTTCCGCAGATCGCGAAAGCTTTTCGCCGTGGCCTGGAATCCGTCGTCCGCTATGTGAAGGACAGATCCAACGCGCCCGACGACCTGGTGCAAAGATTCATCGCCTACGGCCAGCTCTGCCACCTGATCACCATCGCTGGGCTGGATACCGACAAGAACCAATGGGCCCGCATTCTGACCACCGGTATCCGGCATTAACCCCAACCGCGCGCTCCGGTAGTGAGTGAGCAAACACTAACATTCGAAAGGATCAAGGCAATGTCTACCAAAGCACGCACCAATTCTTCCGTTATCGCTACCGAGGTTCTTCTCCCTGGGCTTGTCGAGCCTTCCGGTCTGCAACTACGAACACGCACCATGCCCTCCCCTCTTTCGGGTGAGGCCCTTGTTGAAATGGAGGCTACCGGCATCTCTTTCGCTGAGCAGGCGATGCGGCGTGGCCTTTACCCCATGCAGCCGAAGTTCCCGTTTGTGCCCGGTTACGATTTCGTAGGAAGAATCGTCGCTGTGGGCAGTGAGGTGTCCACGGAGCGCATCGGTACACGCGTGGCAGCAGTCACCAAAACAGGGGGGTGGGCAACTCACGTTCTGATCCCTGCTCATGACCTGGTTCCTGTTCCCGAAGGCATCATGTCGGCGCAGGCAGAGACCGTGCTAGTCAACGGCATCACCGCGTGGCAGATGCTGTTTCGTGAAGCCAAGGTGAAGGCGGGGCAAACAATTCTGGTGCACGGAGCGAACGGCGGCGTCGGTACAGTTCTTTGCCAGCTCGCTCAACACTTCGGCATTCGCGTGATTGGCACCGCTGCGCCTCGTCACCATGAGGCCTTACGTGCACTGGCTGTGGAGCCATTGGATTCCCGTGCACCTGACCTCGCGGATCGCGTCCGAGCACTGGCCCCGGACGGAGTCGATGCGGCCTTCGACCACCTCGGGCTGGAGAGCGCACGCATTTCCCACAGCCTACTCGCGCGCAAAGGGGCGTTGATCGTCTACGGCAATGCCGCTGCGCTAAACCAGAAAACTTCCCCGATGCGGATCTTTCTCCGGCTCCTCGGACAGCTGGTCCTTTGGAAGCTCCGGCCGAGAACACACTACGTCACCTTTTACAATTTCTGGGCCGGTAGCTTCCTTCGCCCTTCTGCCTTTCGGCATCGCTTCGCACAGGATTTAACGGCTCTGTTTGAGCTACTCCGCACCGGGGCCATCGACCCGCCGATTGCGGCGCAGTTCCCCCTTAGCCAAGTGACCGAAGCGCTGACACTGGCTGAATCACGGACGGTGCGGGGGAAAGTCATCCTACTGCCCTGAGCACGTTGTATTTGCCTGCGCACTCCTTTTGGAGAGCACACGACCTCTCCCCTTTTTCGGTGAAGGTCTTGCTGATAGAGCCTTGCAGATCGAAGCGATCCTTGCCAACTGCCCCCTAAACAGAGTGCCGCTCTTACGCGCGGGATGAAGCTTTTCCAAACCGGCATCTCTCCATTAGCTTCGAGTAGACCAGCTACAGGGTGACGGACGCGTCGCCCTCGGATGACTGCGTCATGATCCGTTGCCAACTGTATCGGTCGTGAGCTGCAGGTGAGGCGTACAGCAGAGTTGGCAATCAGGAACTCGGCTCGAAACTTCTGAGCCTGGTCATAAGCCCGCGCTGCAAGCTCGAGACCCGCGATGCCGTTCGGAAAGCCGAGGTAGTTCTCGATTCGAGAGCTTGAACCTGCTTGGCCACCAGGAGCCTTGGTCTCGAGCATCAGCACGGACAGGCCCTCTGACGCGGCATACACGCCGGCTGATAACCCTGCAGGTCCAGCACCGATGATTACCACATCCCGTATGTCGTCAAAGCTTACGCTCTGGTTGAAGCCGAGCGCTTGGGCGATTTCCTCGTTGCTGGGATGTTTAAGCATGGCTTGAGATGCGCCGTAGAGCAGAACAGGGATGTCCTCGTTGCAAATCTGAAACGTATCGAAAAGAGCCTGGATGTCCTGCTCCTTTTCAAGATCAATGAAGGAGTGCGGGTAGCCGTTCCGAGTCAGGAAATCGCGAACCCGAAGAGTTCCTGTCGAGTTCAGTGACCAGCCACCACGGCATCCCTGGATGAGGTCGCCAGCAATTCAATTCTGCGCAGGATGAAAGCTTTCATAAACAACTCGCCCAATTCAGAGTCGTTATGCATGAGTAGCTTCAACTGGTCCCGGTTCAGCGAGATTAACTTGCCGGCCCGTGTGGCCGTTCCGGAAACGAGGCTCGGGCGACCCGACAGGGACTGGACATCGCCAAAGAACTCTCCGGGACCATG
>CAXTAE010000001.1:66729-108214 GCA_964242225.1 uncultured Acidobacteriaceae bacterium | reverse complement strand
GGCTCGGGCGACCCGACAGGGACTGGACATCGCCAAAGAACTCTCCGGGACCATGCACGGTGATCAGTTCGGTCCCTGAGCGGCTTGTGAGCTCCACAGCGATCTCTCCGTCCATTACAACCAGGAAGTGGTCCATCGGCGCACCTTGAGTCACGAGGACTGTCCCTTCCTCCGCAGCGAAGGCGTCTCCGTAACGAAGCACCTTTCCGATTGCATCGCTCGTCAGTACGGGGTAGGTTTGGGGATCTTTTCTCTGAGCATCACTTCGGTTGATCCTTCCATTCAGTAACCATGATCACGGCGTCTTGACGGGCTACGGTGCTGACAGGCTCGCTGTATCTCCGCTTCTCGCAAAGGGTAGACCCGCGCCTGCGAAAGCGCAGGCCTCCGTTCATCCGCGAGCTCACCTCGAATACCGCGAAATCGGCACGGTGCCGGTAGCGCCGATGAGAGAGGCGCTACCGGTTCGCCCGGCGCTATTGCTCCAGCCGTCGCAGCACAGCATCAGCCGTGGCGCCGGCCGACACCTGTTGCTGGCCCGTTACCAGATTGCCGTCGACAATCACGTGCTCAGTCCATGCTGGAAGCGAGACATAGCGTGCACCCGCGAGTCGGAGGCGATCTTCCAGGAGCCAGGGGGCGTTTCCGGCGAACGTTGCCTGAGTCTCTTCCTCATTGCTGAAGCCGGTCAGGGTTCGATCGCGAAACAGCCAGGTACCATCCGGACGGTGAGCAGAAAGGAAGCCGGCAGGACCATGGCATACCGCTGCAACGGTTTTTTGCGGTTCGTCCAGCATGTCTGCGAGCAGGGTACCTATGGAGCTGTTCACGGCCATATCCTGCATGGGTCCGTGCCCGCCCACAAGGAAGACGGCATCGTAGCTGGCTGCCTGGGCGTCCTCGAGGCGCTTCGGACTCGCCAAAAGGTCAGCTACCTTCTTGAGATACTCTTCCTGCTGTGCAACAGACTGGGCGTCATCGTTGTTGTAGCGGGTCGTCAAACTAAGTGGATCCACAGTGGGTGGTACGCCACCAGGCGTCGCCACTTCAACCTGCACACCTCCGGCCGTGAATTTGCGATGGGGCGCCACAAACTCCTCCGCCCAGTACCCTGTCGGATGGGGCGCGCCATTCTTCATCGTCCACGTGGTTGCACCAGTCAGCACCATCAACACTCTTTTCATCAACAACCTCCTCGTACGCAGTTCAGTGTTGCGAAAGTGATAGCAGAGCGAACTTCGGTCGCTCCCTCGATACCAGGATCCGAGGGCACTTTCGCCACGTCTTGAGATCAAGGTACCATGGAGTCTGCGAGGCTTACGACAGGTTAGGAAGAGCGTTTCGCAGAAGCCCAAACTTGCTTCCTCACCACAACCTCTCGATTTCAGAGCCGCTGTCGTGGAGAAGGCATCCCCGCTCGAAGTGCCTTGAGCCCGTGGTGTATCTTGATGGCGAGCCTCTCGGCAGACGTACACTTGCTGGCGTGGCAATCACTGAAGCAAGCAGTTCAAGAACTTCCGGCAGCCAAATCTACGCCACCCTCTGGAGGGCGTACCGAGCCCTCCTTGCGCGTGCAGACGAGAGCTACACCGGGATCGGTTTGTGCGATTCCGATTTTCGCGTGCTCGACACCTTGCTCCACCAGGGAACACTGCCAGTGAATGCGATTGGAGGCATGGTCGAACTGACTACGGGCTCGATCACGACCGCCATTGACCGGTTAGAGGCCAAGTGGCTGGTCGCGCGCAAGAGCCACGCGACGGACAGACGGGTGCGATTGGTCGAACTCACCGCCAAAGGAAGACGTCTCATTGAGCGAGGCAGGCTCCAGCATGCGAAGGATCTTGATGAAGCAGTAAGCGGACTCTCGACAACCGAGCGGGAGACGCTGCTGAAGCTCCTGGGACGGATCTGCGCCGATAAAGCTGCGAAATCACTTCACTCCTAAGTATCTCTTCGGGATCGAGCAAGTTCGCGGCGGGACGGGCGTCTACGATGGAAGCCTAGACTGTCCGTAAAGAACTGGATAGCGGTTGGGACGTTCGGCAAGGCAAGGCCTGAGTCGTGACTCTCCAACAATCCACAGGCAAGTAAGGCGCACAGAGTCGCGAGTTCTGCGGTGTTTGCCGCTTCCGGCAGTTCACCTTCTTCCACTGACACTTGCAGCCGGTTCTGCAGTAGAACTTGTAAGCCGCGGAGGCTTGCTCGGGAACCGACGCCTGCAAAGCCTTCAGGATCCAGCGAGCATTCGTGCAGGAAAGAAAGGATCGTCTCTCTTCCATTGCCAGCCCCAGTCAGGCGCTTACGAAGACGGGAGAGCAGCTGTCCTGCCTCATCTGCAGGGGACTTGCCACCGGAAACTTCCATCGCATTCTCGTCCGGCACGCTGTGATCCACCCTCCAGTAAGGATAGGAACAGGAGTCCTCCGGTACTAGCCGGTAAGTTCGGCACACGCTATCCCATATATGGTGGGATGGATGACAGACCTGAACGCCATGCTCCTCTTCGTGCAGGTCATCGACACGGGCAGCTTCGCGAAGGCAGCACGAAATCTCAGGATGCCCACATCAACCCTGAGTAGGCGCATCGCCGATTTGGAACAGCAGCTACAGGTTCGACTGATCGACAGGTCCACCCGCAGCCTGAAGCTGACGGCGGTAGGTGAAGAGATTCTTCAGCAGGCGAGGCGGATCGCTGACCTGACCGAAACCGTTGAAGACGTCGCAGCGCAACATACAAGCAAGATCTCTGGCACCTTGCGTCTCTCAGCACCACCAAGCATCTCCGATTCCCTACTTATCCCGATGCTGCGAGCGTTTCAGGCCCAGCATCCGGAGGTTTCAGTTCAAGTTTCGATCTCAGAGCGGGTACTTGACCCAGTGTCAGACGAGCTCGACCTTGCCTTCGAAGTGCAGCCCGAGAAGGAAGCGGACTCGCACGGCAAGGTATTGCTCTCGTACCGCCACGTGTTGGTCTGCAGTCCTTCTTATGCCCGCAACCATAGGCTCCCGGAACGGCCGGGGAACCTGCTGCAGCACAAACTGCTTACGTTTTCCTTCTGGCGTCGGCGGAAGACATGGACCTTCGAAAGCGTTGAGACTGGTGCGCTCGAGACAGTCAGCTTTGAGCCACATCTGTCCATCAACGAGTATTCGGGCCTCATAGCGGGCCTTACCGACGGCATCGGCATCGGGGAAGTCCCTCCGATTGTGCGGCCAGAGGCGCTTCGGGAGGGTCAGCTCGTGCCGATTCTGCCCGGGTGGCAGTTCAAACCCATGCAACTGCGCCTCAACAACCCGCGGAGGCGGCATGTCTCCCCTCACGCTCGGGCCTTTCAAAGGTTCGCGCCGGAATTTGTGGCGACTCTGTTTCCAGCATTCGCCAGCAGGCCATAAGGGCCGCCGCCGAAGTCACCCTTCACGCGCCCTTCCCGGCTTTCACCTTGTGAAATGTCACAGCGCGGCCATCGAGTGAGTAGCGCGAATCGGTTCCAAGAACGATACTCCGGGGCTCGGTTCCCTTCACTCCATCAGCTGTGCCCAGCTGCACCCAACACGCAACGTAGTCCTCAATTTCAGGAGAGAAGCCCATCTCCTGGTCACTGCTGAAACCTGTGACGGTGCATACGATCGTATCGTGCGGCGCGTCATCGAAGGTCAATTCGACCCGATCACCGGGACGCAGAGCATCGGCTGCTGAAGTCATGTGACTCTCCTAGTGCTGTGGTGGTTAGTGAAGCAGAGACTGCCAATTGTGAGGGACTTTGCCTCGTGGACCAGGCGCCGCCTGCGTATCCGGATGCCATCGTGGCTCTGCCAGGTGGGCCCCATGCGTCATGCTTTGCGTTTGGTAGTTAAAGAACCAGGCCTCGCCCGGCTCAAAGCTCGCAGCGACCGGGTGTCCCGTCTCGTGGAAGTGTTTGGTCGCATGCTGGCTGGGGGAGCTGTCGCAGCATCCGATGTGGCCGCATTCAGCGCAACGCCGCAGGTGCAACCACCAACCGTCGTTGGCCAGACACTCCTTACATCCTGTGCCGCTGGGCTGAACATCCGTGCGGATGCCCTCCTGCTCTGATTTCATCGGGGTTTGCTCCTTCGCGTACTTCTCTGCGGACGCGTACAGTCAAGCTATTGCGCATCTCGCTTGACGTCAAGGTAGGGGTGGCGAGATAGTGAGATCGGGTCGCGGTTACACTTGCTTGCAGCCGCACTCGCCTCACCAGCAAGCTCTTTAAGGAGGCCACCTTGCACCACCATGCACCGCCACTCCGCCTAGGCACCTGGCCGGCTTTGGACTGGGCTCAATGGCGAGATACGGCGGAAACCCTTCAGCTTTACACGCAAATCGTCGGCAAGACACGCCTGGCTTTAACGCCAACCCAGAATCACTGGTGGAATGTCCCCTTGTATGTGACGGCACATGGACTTGGGACATCAAGCATGCCCTTGCCAGGTGGGCATCTCCTGGAGATCGAGTTTGATTTTGTTCAGCACAAACTTCTCTTTCGCACCAGCATGGGCCAGGCCGGGCAGATAGAGCTCAAAGCTAAGCCGGTGTCGGAGTTCTACGCAGAGTTTGTGGAACAGCTAACAAAGCTGGGTGTAGAAGCTCACTTGGATGTCGTGCCTGTGGAGGTCGTCAACCCTGTTCGCTTCGATCTGGATACCACTCATCGCGCTTATGACGTCGGCGCGGTAGAGCGCTTCTGGCATGCTTTGCGCCTTGCCGACACGCTGCTGAAGCGGTTTTCGACTAATTTCTACGGCAAAATCAGCCCTGTGCATTTCTTCTGGGGTTCATTTGACCTGGCTGTGACACGCTTCAATGGTCATCGCGCGCCGGCTCGAGAAGGCGCTGATGCGGTCCAGTCCGAAGCGTACTCCCACGAGGTAATCAGCGCCGGCTTCTGGCCAGGCAATGGTGGCTACGGGCGCGCCGCTTTTTACACCTACGCGGCGCCGGTACCAGGCGGTCTCGCCGACAGTCAGATACCAGGCCCGGGGAAATTTGATGCCGCTATGGGGGAGTTCATCCTGGACTACGACGATGTGCTTCGCGCCGAGGACCCGGCGGCCACGGTTCTCAGCTTCCTGCAGGAGACCTACTCCGCAGCGGCGAACGCAGCTGGATGGAACCGTACGGAACTGGACCGCAGCGACGAGGTCGGAGTATCGGCACTCCGCCTGAACTCCATTTAGTCCTGCCTGACACGGGTTAAAGACGAAGCTACGAAAAACACTGCGATAACCCTTCGCACCTGCGATGCCTTCATCATAAGGAGACACTTGAACCATGGGCAAAGGACGGCTTGAGGCCTTCAGCGATGGTGTCCTCGCCATCATCATCACCATCACGGTGCTGGATCTGCACGTACCGCATGAGGTGAGCCTGCGGAGCCTGCAGCCCCTGATCCCGGTGTTTCTCTCATACATTCTCAGCTTCACTTACGTCGGTATCTACTGGAACAACCACCATCACTTACTACACGCAGCAGAGCATGTTTCCGGAGGCGTGCTGTGGGCGAACCTGCACCTGCTGTTCTGGCTGTCACTTGCGCCGTTCCTGACGAGTTGGATGGGTGAGAACAGGTTCGCGTCCTTGCCCGTGGCCATGTATGGCGTGATGTTGTGGTTTGCGGCTGTCGCTTACTTCCTGCTTACGAAAGCTCTTGTGCGCCAGCACGGAAAGGATTCCGTGTTGGCCCGCGCCGTTGGGGAGGATCGCAAGGGCATGCTCTCCATGGTGACGTACACGGTCTCGATCGTGCTTGCTTTCTGGCTGCCCAGAGTAGCTTGCCTGGGCTACGCCGCCGTGGCTCTGGGATGGCTGCTGCCTGACCGGAGAATCGAACGCAGGCTCGCAGATGCCAAGGTTCCCGGCCCGCCTCTGGAGAGCACGTAGTCGTGAATCAGGTGTACTCGCTCCGGCATCTCGTCCTAGGAACGCGAGGATGGTCATGCCAAGTGATGTTGTGGATTCTTTGGACGAGCCATTTCACTGCCGAGTGCGTAAGCGCATTGTGATCGTTGCCAATCGCCGCGCCATGGAGGCTACCTCGGCGGGTTCGTACTGGAAAATGCATAGCGCGCGATTTTGAATGCGCCGTCCGCATCGCGGCTAAAAAGAAACAACTCCTGATTCGCCTCGGCGCTGGTTTCGCCAGTTACATGATTCAACGTGTGACCCGCCGAGTTAGTGCGGGCATAGACCCAATTAGAAGAGATCTCCACAATCTCCGCTACGTGGAATGACACCGTAAGCTTAATGACCTTGAACACCGCATCGTAAGCAGCCCGCAACGCCTCTTTGCCGATCGCGGAAGGACTGTAAGGCGGCATAAAGACACCATCCTCCGCGTACAGGGGCAGAACAGCTTGCGTGTCGGACGCGTTCAGCGCCTTCTCATAGGCCTTGAGAACCTGGAATACTGCTTCTTCACTCGCTGTCATCGCTGCTCCTTGCTTCTCTGACTTCACCGACTATACCTTGCCGTCAAGGAAGTACGATGGTATCCGTAAGCGACGCCTGCTTTGGTCAGTTGAAAACGGGGGGTCTCGGGTACAGACTCAACTTCACGCGTCGCTCGAAACAACCTCTTGCGAGACCGCCTCATCTCTTGACTTCAAGGTGCCCAACAATGAAAGCAAGTGTACTGCATCAGTACGGCGGACCTGACGCCCTCGTCTATGAAGATTTCCCGGACCCAGCGCCCGCACCAGACGGAGTGCTGATCAAGGTTGCTGCCGCCAGTGTCAATCCTGTTGACCTTTTGCAGAGGGCTGGAGGCACGAAGGAATACCTGCCCGTGCCCTTTCCCGGCGTGATTGGCTGGGACGTGGCAGGCACGGTGCGAGGGATCGGCACCGACGTGACGGGCTTTTTAGTCGGTGACCACGTAATGGCCTGGGGCTTCGCCACCTACGCAGAGCTCTGCACGGTGAAGGCTTCCGTGGTCTCGAAAGTTCCTGAGGGGCTGGCCCTCCAGGACGCTGCAGCGCTTCCCCTAGCTACTACCACGGGCAGCCAATTGATCTCTGTGGGTAGCGGCCTCAAAGCTGGGCAGACGATCCTTGTCTCTGGAGCACTTGGCTCCGTGGCGCGCGCCGCCGTTCGCACCGCCAAGGACAGGGGCGGCATCGTGATAGCGGGCGTACGAGGAAGTCAAGTAGAAGAAGCTGGACAGCTTGGAGCGGACCAGGTGCTTGCACTGGACGACACTGCAGCAATGAGCCAGCTTGCCCCTGTCGACATCGTGGCAAACACGGTACGTGGAGAGACCGCCGACCGCGTCATTGCGAAGGTGAAGAAGGGTGGCACCTTTGTCTCCGCGACGGGCGCACCGGCAACGGCGGCGGAATACCCCGAAGTCAAGGTCGTCTCCTTCGTTTCCCGGCAGAACCCCGCGACGATGGACTACATGGCCGCGGAAGTCAGGGCTGGCCGCCTCCTCATTCCGATCTCCAGGCGGATGTCACTTCGCGAAGCCAGAGAAGCACATGAGCTTATGCAAACGGGTGTTTCCGGCAAGATCCTGCTTATCCCTTAAGTCTCACCCACCGGTTCCTCTATGTGCTTCATGCTATGTACCGAAGGAGCTCGCGCATGCCTGAATCGTCGCTGGAAATCGCCAGGAAACTGCTCGCGAATACGAGCAACCCTGAAGTCATCAAGAATCTTTGCTCACCCGACGTTCGCTATGTGTCCCTCAATTACGACAACCCTGACTTACACAAGATCATGCCGTGGTGCGGGACTGGGCACGGGGCCGAAGCTATCATCAAAACCTTCCATGATGTCGGAAGCTTCTGGCAGGTGGATAGCTTCACCCCGGAAGACATCTTCGGCGAACAGGACAGGGTGGCTGTGTTCGGGCGCTTCACTTACACCTCGACCAAGCTGCACAAGACAGTCACAACCCCATTCTCTATCTTCTTCAAACTGAAAGACGGCCTGATCACCTATATGCAATTTATGGAGGATACGTTCTGTACCGCCTCGAGCTTCCGCTCAGGGGGGCAGTGGACCTTTGAGAGCGATCCGGACGGAGGCGAGGTAGTCATCTGAAAACTGAGACCCTCGATGACGTCACCCTGTTCGCATGCACTACCGTACCGGTCATCCGCGCTCCAGAAAGGTTCTCCCGCGTGCCTCGTCCAGCCTGTCTTCTCCCGGTTCAGGCCCTGACTGGACCTGAGATCATCGTTTCCACTGCGGAAGAATTGCGGAACGCTTGTGCGGTCGCCACTCCGCATGTCGTGCTTGTCGGTGCAGATGTCGCGTTGGCGTCTTCTCTCAGAGTGAACCCGGGCGTCACGCTACGCTCGTTGGCGGAAGCGCCAAGATCCATCACCTTCGCCGGCGTTGACGGGCTGCAGCTGACACAAGACAACACATTGGTGAATCTACGAATCGTTACTGACCCTCAGCGCTGCGCCCTCTGGAATGATCCTGCTTTCGCTGATTGCGGAACGCTGAGCCTCTGCCAGATTGTGACGGTCGGCCGTGTGAGCATTCTCGCACGCGGGGCGCTGCGCAGCGGCCACATCGAAGTGGACGGTCTGGACATCGTAAGTGCCGATGCCCGAGGTGCCGCGGAACGCCCTCAGGGCTACGGCGTCAGCGTGGTTCAGGGTGCGTTTACGCTCTGGAACATGCAGCAGGACCCGTCCTCAATGCTGACGGCCAATTTGATCGGTCTCTCAGCGGGCAGGTCTCGTCAGCCCGTGCGCGGGGGTGGCATCTTTGTAGGCGGTGGCGGTGAGTCTGGAGGTGTTCTGCGGATTCAGAGGCTTGACACCGGGGCCGTTTGTAGCGACGGCGGGATCGCGGCTGGTACGGCAGACCTTATCTCGGGCGGTGTTTTCGTCGTGTCTGGCGCCGAGGTTGACCAAGTCACGATCTCGGGGCCGGTAACCACGTTTGGTCAGAATGACATGGTGCTGGATGTATGGGGCAAAGTGGATCGCTGGCACTGCCGCGGTAAGATCACCAGCTATGGCCCGAGTGGCGTGGGGTTCGTAAATTTCGGGATGATACGAGAGCTCTTTCTGCAGGCTCCGTTGGAGACCTTTGGCAAAGGCGCTCGCGGTTTCAACGTCTACACCGGCACCGTCGTCCATGCGGAGTTCGATCGCATCGTGACCCACGGAGACGGCGCCGTCGGCGTGCAGATCAGCCAGCCCATCGGTGCCCTAACGGTCCATCATGGAATCGAAACCTTCGGGGGCACGGGGGATTCCCTGGTCAAAGGCGTGATCCAGCAGTTGCCGGCCACTGCCTTGAGCTTCAAGGAAGGCGGGGCCGCAAACCGTGTGGAGATTCGAGGAGGCCTTACCACGCATGGACACCAGGTTGCGCCACTTGAGCTTTTTGGCACCGTCGATTCCTTGTCCGTAGAGGGCGGCTTTCGTAACGCTCCTTTTAGCACCCACAGCTAAGATGACACGACGTCCCTCTTAAGGTATCTTCACCTCAAGAAGACTCTTCTTCGCTTGTCAGGGCAACGATTCTTCGCAGTCGGCGCCGAAGAGGACGGCGTGGTCAACACCTTGCAATTACTGGAGAAGCGACATCATGGACGGGAAAGTTACATCAGCCACTCACACAAGACGAGATCTTCTGCGCTTCGCAGGTGCGTCGGCCGTTGGACTTGCCCTGAGCAATCCTGCTGCCGCGGAACCGGTAAAAACGACACCTCGCTCCGTAGCAAGCGGCCCCCTTCACTCCGCAGGTGTGCTTACCTTTGGCCCCGAGAACGTCCTTTTTGTCGGGGATATCACGGGCGCTACCGTGCATGCTTTCTCGTTGCGTGATGGAGACTTTACCTCGCAACAGGGCATCGAGGTTGGCAATTACCACAACTTCGAAGGCCGGGACTTGGTACAGGGAATCGATCGGCAACTTGCCGCACTACTTGGCTCAACGCCCGACGACATCGTCATCAAGGACATGGCGATCCACCCCGCGTCAGAGCAGATCTTCCTATCGGTGGAGCGCGGCCGTGGGCCCGATGCTGTGCCTGCGATCGTGAAGGTGAACCGGGGCAAAGTGGAGGTCCTGGATCTTGCAAATATTCCGCACTCAAGTGTCGCTGTACCGAACGAACCTGCCCCGACATCTATGCTGGAGTTCGACCCGCAGCGAATGTACGCCATCACCGACATCCAGTACTTCAAGGGCGAGATCTTTGTAAGTGGCATTACGAACCAGCGCTTTGCTTCAACGATTCTCCGGATCCCGTTTCCCTTCAAGGCCCAGGCGAGCACCACCACTGTGGAGATCTGGCATCCGGTGCACGCCGAATTTGAAACCCGCGCTCCAATCATTCGGCAGCTTATCCGCGAGTTGGATGGCGAAGCCTACCTGTTCGCGGTTTACGGATGCACACCTCTGGTCCGGTTCCCCCTTGCATCTCTCACGGACGGAGCACACGTCCGGGGCGATGTTATTGGTGAATTGGGTTATGGGAGCAACCCCATCGATATGATGACGTACCAGGATCCGTCCGACGGGAAGGACTACCTGCTTGTTACCATCGACACACGCGGAGGCAGGCGTGTGGCGGTTGCAGATCTGGCGTCGGCGCCACCCGAGCCTGCTAATGTGCCAATCAACTTTGGACCTAGCGGGTTGGGGCTCACGGCGCGCGAACTGCCTATTCTGGCCGAGCACACCGCTTTTCTGAACTCAAAATGGGCCGTCCTCCTTTGGCGCCATCCGCGATCGACACATCGTCTGGACCTGAGCACGTTGGCCTCGCCGTACTTTTTCGAGCGGAAGGATGGCATGTCAGAGATGAATTGGCCCGGGGGCCCTGACCCTTTCGCTTACCGAACGCACCGAAGCGTAGATCGGCTGTGATGGGTCGTCAGCCCTCTGTGCAAATCAAGCATGATCCCCGGAGGAGTCATCTGTGCTGGCAGCGGTATCGCCGAAGGCTGAACTCATCTTCGAGACGGTTTCGTCATCGGGAGGCTCGATCTCATCGGTGCTCTACTGCCTCGATGCAGACGTCGTTTCTTTGCTGGCCGGATTGCAAGGTCCGGCTAGTATCTTGGCTTCCATGCTGCGGGTCTGTGTTGCTTCCATGGCGTACGACGGTATTGAACTTCCAGACCTGGCCGGTCATCACGAGCTCGTAACCGACGGGATTCGGTTCACGCCCATGATGCCTCTCCAAGGTGGGCTTCTGTACCGTGCCTGGTTTAATTTGCAGTTAGCAGGTTTGTCGGAGAAGTGGGCCAGTGGCCAAGTCGACTTCAGGCCGCCAGCAAGAGTGGCAAGGGCGCTGCCTGAGGTGATCCACGTTTACCCCTCGAGTGATGTGCTGCCGGTTAATCTCTTGCGGTTTTACATCTCGTTCTCTCGCCCAATGCAGCGTGGCCGCTGCGAGCAACAGATCGTTCTGCGTGATGCGCAAGGCGAACCCGTTCTCGATGCACTCTATCGCGCGCCCATTGAGTTATGGGACGGAAGCATGCGTCACCTTACAATCCTGCTTGATCCTGGCCGCCTGAAGCACTCCCTCGGACCAAACGTCGCTCTCGGGCCGCCGATGCGGGCAGGGGAGGAATACGAGTTGGAAGTGGGCCAGGGCATGATTGATGTCGACGGTCAGTCTCTACGGGGTGGCTATCGAAAACGATTCCGAACCGCAGCGGCTGTTCGCCTGCCGGTTGAAATTGGGGATTGGGTACTCACGCTTCCTTGTGCGGGCAGCTTCGATCCGATCACGTTCGCCTTTCCGAGACCGCTGGACTGGGCGCTCCTTTTCGGAAGCATCACCGTTGAGACGGCGGATGGCATGCAGGTGGATGGCAGAATCAAGGTGACGAATTCAGAGATGGGAGCGGAGTTCTTTCCAGCATCACAGTGGTGCGCAGATAGATACATGATTAAGGTCACAACATCTCTTGAAGACCCTTGCGGTAACGATTTAATCGCGGCTTTTGATCGCCCCTACCGGCAGAGCAAGAAGCCAATCTCAGATACACCGTTTCGCGTCATCCAAGTCACCATCGCGCCGCCCTTGCACTGAAGCAGACAGCCATAAGGCTTTGTCCTGTGACTTACACATCTTCGTGAATGAATTCTTCCCAGTTTTCGAGGAACTCTTCCCTCGGGTCCAGGCACCGGCTGGTCCAGCGGACGAGACCGTGGCGGTAGCAGCTTACGTCCACGCACGATGCTCTGCCTCGCATAGTCATAGAACCAGTGCTGCAGCGGTTCAAAGCTTGCAACCACGGGATGCCCCGAGTCTCGGGCGTGCTTGGCGGCATGCTGACCAGGAGAGGTGTCACAACACCCGATGTAGCCACACTCAGCGCAGCGAGGGCGGAGGTCATGCAGTAACTCACGAAGCGGCGGGTGCAATACCCGTCCATAACCGAACACCAGTGTTCGGTTGCGAACACAAGATCCCGTGTGGCCAGGTGCAAAGCAAAGAGAAGGATGTGTTTTGGGGCAAAACAGCTTTGGCACGCAAAGTGCTTGTCCCCCAGCAATGGATATCTCGCGCCCGGAACTGAAACTGAAGAAGCGTCGTCGCAGTCTCCTGCTCGGCAGCCTGCTGGCCCTGGTCGCCGTCGGCGCTCTGGCGTACACGCTGCGCCTGAAGCCCGCGATCCCGACGGTGGACACCCCCGTTTTAGCCGACGCGGTGCAACGCGGCGAGTTATTGCGCCAGGTTCGCGCTCCCGGCACGCTCGTTCCTCGAGAAGATCGCATCCGGCTGATACCTGCCGAAACCGATGCCACTGTGCTCCGCATACTTGTCCTCCCCGGGGCTCACGTTAAAGCCTCCACAGTGCTGATGGAGCTGACCGATCCCGCCGTCCAGGAGCAGCTGCTCGATGCCCAGCTGCAGCTTAAGAGCGCACAGGCTGACCTGCAGAACGTGAAGGCGCGCCTGCAGAGTGACATGATGACGCAACGCGCCGGCGCAGCCACCGTGTCGGCAGACCAGCACCAGGCCGCGCTGCAATCGCAAACCGACAAGAGCCTCTATGATCTCGGCGTCATCTCCGGCCTGACGTACAGCGCCTCGAAGGGCAAGTCTGACGAACTGAGCCAGCGCAACGACCTCGAGCACCAACGCTTGGACCTCAATAGTCGCGCTGTTGCCACGCAGGTCGCGGTCCAGCAAACCAAGGTGGACCAGGCGCAGGCGATTCTTGCCCTCAAGCAACGCGAGCAGGCCGCCCTGCAGGTACGGGCCGGCATTGACGGGGTTCTGGTCGATCTTCCGCACCAGGTCGGCGAGCGCGTTTTGATCGGCGTCACCCTCGCCAAAGTGGTTCAGCCGGACCAGCTTAAGGCTGCTCTCAAGGTGCCCGAAACCCAAGCTCGCGACATCGCGATCGATCAGCCCGCCGCCATCGATACCCACAACGGCGTTCTGCAAGGCCACGTCACCCGCATCGACCCCGGTGTACAGAATGGCACGGTCACGGTTGACGTCGCGCCTGACGGCCCACTTCCCGCTGGTGCCCGCCCAGATCTCTCAGTCGACGGCACTATTGACCTCGCACACCTCACGAATGTCCTCACCGTGGGCCGGCCCGCCAATGGAAATGAGAACTCCGCCGTCTCTCTCTTCCGGCTTGACCCCGGGGGCAAATCTGCTACCCGCGTTCCGGTGCGTTTCGGCCCTGCCTCGGTCAATTCGATCGAGGTTCTCTCCGGACTAAGTCAAGGAGACCAGATCATTCTTTCCGATATGTCCCGCTGGGACAGCGCCAATCAGGTTCGCCTCAACCAGTAGCGAAATATTCCAAGGAGCTCACCCATGTCGCTCGCCAGCGCCCCCCTTATCCAGATCTCCGGTCTCACAAAGATTTTCTTCACCGACGAGATCGAAACCCACGCCCTATCCGGCGTCCATCTCTCTATTGATCGCGGCGAGTACGTCGCTATGTCCGGCCCGTCTGGCTGCGGCAAATCGACACTGCTCTCCATTCTCGGCCTGCTCGACACGCCCAGCGGCGGCGAATACGCCCTGAACAGCAAACCCGTGGCGAACCTCACCTTTGCGGAGCGCTCCCGCATTCGCAATCAGGAGATTGGCTTCATCTTTCAGAGCTTTAACCTGATTGGTGACTTATCCGTGATGGAAAACGTAGAGCTCCCGCTTACCTACCGCGCTGGTGTCGTCGGGTCTGAACGCAAAGACCGTGTCGCGCAAGCCCTTGAACGCGTGGGCATGGCTCACCGCATGCGCCATTACCCTGCCCAGCTCTCGGGCGGCCAACAGCAGCGAGTGGCCGTTGCCCGCGCCCTTGCCGGCTCCCCGTCGATCCTGCTCGCCGACGAACCGACCGGCAATCTGGACAGCAAAAACGGTGAAGCCGTCATGCAGCTTCTTGCTGAACTCCACGCCGAGGGTTCCACCATCTGCATGGTCACCCATGACAATCGTTTCGCTGCCCATGCGCAGCGCCAGATCCACCTCTTCGATGGCAAGGTCGTGGCGGAGGGCGAACTTGAACATCTGCTCGCCGCTCCTGCGCAGAATCTCTCCACGGTGACGGAGAGCCTCGCCGGCACACGCCTCCGATAGCGCCGCTTGCAGCCCCTTGCAGCCGCTTGCAGCCCCTTGCAGCCCCTTGCAGCCCCTTGCAGCCCCTTGCAGCCCCTTGGCCAGCAGACGAGCCCGGCCTGCCCCCGCAAGGCAAACAACGTCTGCAAGGATCCGCTTTCTTCGTCTGCGCTCTTAAGTGCCCAGAGAACCACCCCAGAGGACCATCGACATGAACACCATCCTCCAGAACTTTCGCGTCGCACTCCGTCAGCTCCGTCATTCGCCGGCCTTTGCCCTCACTGCCATCCTCACCCTGGCGCTGGGTATCGGTGCAAATACCGCAATCTTTTCGCTGCTCGACCAAGCCCTGCTTCGCACGCTGCCGGTCGACAAGCCTAGCGAACTCGTCACCCTGCAGGACTCCGGCACCGCTTGGGATGGGAGCATCTCTGTTGCCGGTGGAGATCAGAAAGACGTCTTCACCTACCCGACCTACAAGAGCCTCCGCGAGCGCAACCAGGTCTTCTCTTCGCTCGCCGCCATCGTGGCTGTCAACGGCATCAACTTCACACGCAACAACAGCTCCCGCCTGGTGAACTCCGAGCTCGTCTCCGGAAATTACTTCAGCACGCTGGGCGTTCGGCCCGCCCTCGGCCGCGTCTTCTCCCAGCAGGACGACGGCGCCCCTCTCGCCAATCCCGTCATCGTCCTCTCCTACGACTACTGGAAGGACCAGCTCGGCGCCGATCCCTCGATCGTGGGCTCCACCGTCTCCATCAACTCCTTCCCCTACCAGGTCATCGGGGTAGCCGCGCCTGGCTTCCATTCCGCTGTCTGGGGGCAGACGCCCGACCTCTTTGTCACAATCTCCATGCTGGATCAGATCATCCCCGGCAACACCCAGCCGAACCAGTCCCCCCGTCTACAGGACCCCCGCTATCGCTGGCTCAGCCTCTTCGGCCGTCTCAAGCCGGGCCTCTCTCCCAGGAAGGCACAGGCGCAACTCGCGCCGCTCTGGCACGCGATCCGGGCCGACGGTCTCAAGGCGCTCGGCACCCGCTCCGCTTTTTTCGTCAAAGGCTACCTCACCGATTCCAAGCTCCTGGTCAGTCCCGGCGCCCGGGGCTTCTCTTTCGACCGCGACTCGATCGAAAAGCCGCTACTCGCCGTCATGGCCATGGCCCTGCTGGTGCTGCTGATCTCCGCCGTGAATGTGGCCAGCTTGCTACTGGTTCGCGCCGCTGCGCGCAATCGGGAGTTTGCCCTGCGGTCCGCCCTTGGGGCCTCGGCCGCGCAGATCATGGGTCAACTGCTGCTCGAAGGCCTGCTTCTAGGCATATTCGGTGGAGCGGTTGGCCTCCTGCTCGCACCGATTGCGCTCCATACGCTGGTTGCCCTCCTCGCCACGCCCGATACCGAAAACGGCTTTTCCGCTTCGCTTGACCCCCGGGTGCTCGTCTTCAACTTCGCCATCGCTCTGTTCGTCAGTCTGTGCTTTTCGCTTGTCCCGGCCCTGCAACTCCGCAAGCTGGATCTCTCCTCCACTCTCCGCGAGGGGCGCTCGACCGGTGCCGGCGGCATGCTTAACCTCCGCCGCCTTGTCGTCTGCGTGCAAGTGGGCCTGTCAGTGCTTCTCTTGATGGCCTCCGGCATTTTTCTCCGCACGCTGCACAACCTTCGTTCCGTCGATGTCGGCTTCGACACTACCCACCTCATCACCTTCGACGTGGACCCCGCTCTGGCCGGCTACAAGACCGCCTCTGTGCCTGCCCTCCATGAACGCATCCAGCGCACCCTTTCCGCACTCCCGGGCGTCACCTCCGTCGGCGCGACAGACTCCGCCGAACTCGCCAACTCCACCGGGTATACGACCGTCAAGGTAGCCGGCTACCCCGACAACCCAGACGTCGCCTACCAGATCCAGGTGGAGGCCGTCACCCCCACCTTCTTCGAAACCTTGCGAATCCCCCTGCTCGCCGGCCGCTTGATCAGTGACATGGACAACCCCGACCACCCCAAGGTCGCTGTGGTCAACGAGACCTTCGCCAAACACTACTGTGGCTCCGCCCAGGCCTGCGTCGGACGCATGATGGGCGGCAACGTTGTCGATGCCAAACTGGACCGCCAGATCGTCGGTGTCGTCCGTGACTCCCACCATGCCGGTATCCGCAAAGAGATCGTTCCCTCCATGTACTGGGCCTACAAGCAGCGGCCCACGGAGACCGACATCCAGTTTTATCTGCGCACCACCGGAGATCCCGCCCAGTCGCTCACCCTCGTGCGCCGCACGATGCATTCACTCGACCCTTCCCTCTCCCTCGCCTCCCTCATCACCGTGGACGAGCAGATCGACCGCAATCTCCAGAACGATCGCGTAATCGCCATCCTGTCCATCTCCTTCGGTGTGCTCGCCACCCTTCTTGCCGGCGTGGGTCTTTATGGCGTTCTTGCCTATTCCACTGCACAGCGCATCCGCGAGATCGGGATCCGCATGGCTCTGGGCTCCACCCGCATCGCGGCCTCCATGCTCATCCTGTCAGACGTCCTGAAGCTTGCCGCCCTGGGCGTCCTTGTCGCTATCCCAACGGGGATAGCCCTGAGCCGCCTGCTCCGCGCCCAGCTCTACGAGGTCTCCGCCACTGACCCCGCCATCATCGGTTCGGTCGTCGTCCTGATCACCTTGATCGCACTGCTCGCCGCCCTCATTCCAGCCCGCCGTGCCGCGGGCATCAACCCCACTGAGGCTTTACGGACCGAATAGGCGGCCGCCCGGAAGCATTCGGCAAAGTCGCAAGCGGAGTTCAGACCCCGCCGTCCTCACCCCTTCGCTCGCACCACGCGCCGCCTGCAGGAAAGATCACCCATGAAGCCCATTCAAGCTGTATCCGCGTTCCTGATCACCGCTGCGTTGGCAGGCGAAGCCCAGCAGCCCACCCTTCCCGGCGCCCCGGTTGCTCAACCGGCGGCGCAAGCAGCCACGCAAGCGGTGGCGCAAGCGGCCGCGCCCTCCATTTCGCTCGACATTCCTCACTCCCACAACCCTCTGGACACCTACCGCGCCGCCCATGTGCCTCCACCCAACCTCGCCAACTCCCCACGCCTCGATAGCCTCATCCACGACGGTGTGCTTCTGCTCTCTCTGGGGGACGCCATCGCGCTTGCGCTCGAAAACAACCTCGATCTCGCCATCGCTCGCTACAACATCCCGATCGCCAAAGCCGACGTCCTCCGCACGCAGGCGGGCGGCACCTTCCTGGGCGTCAACACCGGCGTGGTCCAGAACACCCCGGGCGGCGGCATTGGCGGCTTCGGCTCAGCTTCCACAGGTGCCGGAGCGGGCGGTACTTCCGGCGGCGCTGGCGGGGCCGGCGGCGGCGCGGGAGGCTTGGTGCAATCAACGCTTGGCAACGGCTCCGTCGTCTCCTCCTATGACCCGGACATCACCGGCACGCTTGACTATCAGAACTCCGTGACGCCTCTCTCCTCGGAGGCCGTGTATGGCGTTCCGACTCTTGCCCAGGGCGCCTTCGCCGGCAGCGTCAACTACGCACAGGCCTTTGCAACCGGCACCAGCGTGAGCATCACCTTCAATTCAGACCGCCTCACGTCCAATAGCCCATTCACCTTTCTTACCCCTGAGCTCGACAGCAGCTTTCAAGCCGAGCTTCGCCAGCATCTTCTGTCCGGCTTCGGCTTCGGTCCCAACCTGCGCTTCCTGCACATCGCCCGCAATAACCAGCGGATCTCCGACGCGGCGTTCAATCTCCAGGTCGTCTCCACGGTGACGCAGATCGCAAATATCTACTGGGACCTCGTCGCGGCCTATGAGGACGAGCAGGTAAAGCAGCGATCCCTTGACTACGCCAATCAGACACTCGCCTCCGCTCGCCAGCAGGTGGCACTGCAGGCTATCCCGGCTCTCGACGCGATTAAGGATGAAGCCGAAGTCGCCAATCGCGAGGGCGATCTATCCATCGCCAGGTCACAACTGCAATTTCAATCGCTGCTGATCAAGAACGCGTTAACCAAAAATCTTGATGATCCGATTCTTGAGGCTCTTCCGGTTCGCCCCACAGACCTCGCCACCGTTGATGGAGCGCTTCCGCCCGCGGCGGCGGCCACGGAGGACCTTGTCCAGCGAGCCCTGGCGCACCGCATCGAGCTCACGGAATCAAACATCGATCTGGAAAATCGCAAAATAAGCCGTGACGCTGTACGCAATGCTCTGCTGCCCCAGGTCGACCTCGTGGGCTACTACGGCGGCACGGGCCTGGCGGGCGTAAACAATCCGCTCTCCACCACGCCGTCCACTGCACCAGACGCCTACTCCAGCGCCTTTTCGAACACGTTCAACAACTCGGCACCCAATTATTACGTCGGCGTCAACGTCAATGTCCCTCTGCGCAATCGCGTGGCAAAGTCTGATCAGATTCGTTCCGAGCTGGAAAATCGCCAAGCCGAAATACGCCTCCAGGAGCTTCGCAAGCAGATTCGCATCGAGGTCCGTAACGCCCAGTTCTCGCTTGACCAAAGTCAGGCCCGCGTCAACTCCGCGATCAAAGCCCGCGATCTCTCCAACCGCCTCTTCACCATCTCGGGCAAAGAGCAGGAACTGGGTGCCGGCAGCGCTCTCCAGACGCTCGCCGCCAGCAGCGACCTCGCGCAGACTGAATCGAACCTCGTAGCGGCCCGCACAGCCTATCGCAAAGCACAGGTAGAGTTGAACCGTGCCACGGGCCGTACCCTGGAGCAAAACGCCATCTCTCTGGATGACGCCCGGGCTGGAAAGTGACGATGCGCAAACATGGGCAACAACGCCCGGGCCGTAGCCTCTAGAATCCAAACTTACAGGAAGAAGGCAAGAGGCCGGGTCAACCTATGCCACAAACGAAGTCTCTGCTGGTTGCAGACGACCAACCTTCCATCCTCGAGGCACTCGACCTGCTCCTCACGCCGGAGGGCTACGCGCTTACCACCGCGAAAAGCCCAGTGGAAGTTCTAAGCAAATCTCCTAGCGATGCGTTCAGCGCCATCCTCATCGATCTCAACTACACCCGCGACACCACCTCCGGGCAGGAGGGTTTGGATCTCCTGACCACGCTGCGACAGCGAGATGCCCATCTACCCATCATCGTCATGACCGCCTGGGCCAACGTCGATCTGGCGGTCGAAGCCATGCGCCGTGGGGCCAGCGACTTCATCCAGAAACCCTGGGACAACACGCGCCTGCTCACCGTGCTGCGTACGCAAACCGAGCTCTTCCACCTCGGGCGTCGAGCCTCACGGCTTGAGGCCGAGAACCGCCTGCTCCGGGCTGAGGGGGCACCGGACTTCATCGCCTCCGCCCCCAGCATGGGGCCTGTGGTCGAGCTGATGACCCGGGTCGGGCCATCGGATGCAAACATCCTCATCACCGGCGAACACGGCACAGGCAAAGAGGTCATCGCCCAGACACTGCACCGCCTCTCCTCTCGGGCAGCACGCTCGCTGATCGCCGTCAACACCGGGGCGCTGCCCGAAGGCACCTTCGAATCCGAGCTCTTCGGCCACGTCAAGGGAGCCTTTACCGACGCCCGCGCTGACCGTATCGGACGGTTCGAGCTCGCCAGCGGAGGAACCCTCTTTCTGGATGAGATCGCGAACATTCCCCTGCGTCAACAGAGCAAACTTCTCCGCGTCCTCGAAACCGGAGAGCTGGAACGCGTGGGATCCTCCACTACGCGCACCGTCGATGTCCGCATGCTCTCAGCCACCAACGCAGATCTTCGGGCTGAGGCCGCCGCGGGCCGATTCCGGGAGGACCTGTTCTTCCGCCTGAACACTGTCGAGATCCACCTTCCCGCACTGCGCGAGCGCCGCGAGGATATCCCCACACTCGCCGCCCACTTCCTCGCGCGGTATGCCACACGCTATCGCCGTACGCTCTCCGGCTTCCATCCTGCCGCGCTGGGGCAGCTCGTCAACTATCCCTGGCCAGGAAACGTTCGCGAGCTCGACCACACGATGGAGCGCGCTGTCCTGATGGCTCGCGGCACGCAGCTGGAAGTCGCCGACCTGGGCCTGCACGCGCCCGCGGCAGCCAGCACTCAGCAGACACTCGACGATCTGTCCCTTGAAGCCGTTGAAGCACTACTGGTCCGCAAAGCTCTCACCCGCGCTGCGGGCAACGTGAGCCACGCAGCCGAGGCGCTCGGCCTCAGTCGCGGAGCGCTTTACCGCCGCATGGAGAAGCACGGCCTGTAATGGCTCCTGCCTCGAAGACAAGCCGCCTGCCGCTGGGCCGCACGCCGAGACGCCTCTCGTTTGAGCGTCGCATCCATCTCTGGCTTGCTGCTTTTTCCCTACCGGCGCTACTGGTTACGGGCCTCTACACCTTCGCCTTGTCTGGGTCCCACCTCACGACAGACCTTGCGGTCGGCGGCCTGGCCTTCGCGTGGCTCATCGCGTCGGCCTACTTCACTGACCTTCTTACCCGCCCTCTCAATACCCTCTCCAATGTTGTGGCTGCACTCCGCGAAGACGACTATTCGTTCCGTGCTCGCGGGGCACGGCGCGGCGATGCACTCGGTGACCTTGCCCTGGAGATCAACGCTCTCGCCTCCACTCTTCAGGGGCAGCGGTCGGCAATGCTCGACGCCGTCACCCTTGTTGAGCGCGTGCTCTCCTCCATGCAATCACCCGTGCTGGCCTTTGACGACGCGGCCAGACTCCGCCTTGTCAATGCCGCGGCCCGTCACACCTTTACCCTTACCAATGTGGATCTCGGAGCCGCAGCCGAAGGACTCCAACTCGCGTCGCTGCTGGCGGTCGCCGACCAGAGCCTCTACACGCATCCGTCCAGTGCCACTCCCTGGTCCGTTCGACGCGCCGGCTTTCGCCTGCACGGCTTGCCCCATACTCTGTTTGTGCTGTCGGATGTCACGGCGGCGCTGCGAAAGGAGGAGCGCCTTGCATGGCACCGCCTCATTCGCGTGCTCTCCCACGAAATCAACAACTCACTGACACCCATTCAGTCCATCGCGGGCAGTCTGCGTACCCGCATCACCGCACCCTTGCCAGGCCCGACGCACACTCGGGACTTGCTGCGGGGTCTCACCGTCATCGAAGATCGGGCTATGGCGCTCAACCGCTTTCTTCAGGCGTACCAGCAGCTCTCCCGCGTACCCGAGCCGAAGCTCCAACCCACAGAGGTTGCCCAGCTTCTTTCGCAAGTCGTACAGCTTGAAACGCGGCTAAAGCCCATCCTGACGCCGGGTCCAGACCTCACCCTTCTCTGTGATCCAGACCAGATCCAGCAGGCCCTTATCAACCTTCTACAGAACGCGGCCGACGCGGCTCTCGCCCAGACCGAACGAGATCCGGCGGTTCACGTCACGTGGTCCGTCTCGGCTGCAAGTGTTGCCCTTACCCTGACGGACAATGGGCTCGGCCTGGCGAATACCGCCAACCTTTTCGTGCCCTTTTACACCACGAAGCCGCAGGGATCGGGGATCGGCCTTGTGCTTGCACAGCAGATCGCGACAGCGCATGGAGGCTCCGTCGTGCTGAAGGAGACAGCCACAACCCAGGGCTGCACCGCTGAGCTTATTCTGCCTTTACACCCGATTCAGCCGTTATCTCGATGAACGATCAGAACAAGTCTTATTCACAGCTGCGTCGCTGGCTGAAGCATCCCTTCAGCACGCCGATCTCTGAGTCAAGCGCGATTTATGACGACATCATTCGTCAGGCAACGCAGACCCAATCGCTCGACGACCTGCTGCACCGATTCCCCGAGCGCATCTGCGCCGCGCTCCAGCTCGCCTCGTTTCACATCTTCATTCTCGAACAGGATGAAGGTGGCCGCCACGAGTACCGCCTGCTGCATCCCACGCTGCGCCCCATGGTATTTCCTGCCAGTTCTGCCACGGTTGCTCGTATGAAGCGTGAGCGCAAACCTTCGCTCTTCGTCCCTGCGGCATCCGCACTTGTCACTCCCGATGCCTGGCAGCTACTCGCTACGCCGGATGAGCTCGACATCCTGAATGCGCTGGACACGCAGCTCATGTTCCCGTTGGAGGGGCGTGCGCGACTGATGGGTTTTGTTTCCCTGTCACGCCCCGCACATCGCGTCTTCTCGCGCCCAGAGCTGCGCTTTCTTCGCGACCTGGGCCCGCAGATGGGCCGCGGTCTCGAGACGGCGCTGCTTCTTCGTCGCCTCAGCCATCAGGCTGTGGAACGCGACCGGTCCCTCCGCGAGCTTGCGATCGCCCGCGAGGTGCAGGAGAACCTGCTTCCACGCGAACTTCCGCAGCTGCCTGGCCTCCAGCTGGCCGCTTTCTATCAAAGCGCGGAACAGGTCGGCGGCGACTACTACGACGCCTTTCTTACGGTGAATGGCTCGCTCTGCCTGGTCATTGGGGATGTCTCCGGCAAAGGTGTGCCCGCGGCTCTGCTTATGGCCGCCCTGCGCGCTTCGCTGCACGCCCTTATGCTGCAACCCGATCTTTCTCTGTCGCAAATGCTGCAGCGTCTGAATGAGCTTCTCTTCCAATCATCCTCTGCCAATCGTTATGCCACGCTTTTTCTGTGCTTCTACCATCCCTCGAACCAAACGCTGGAATACAGCAATGCCGGCCACAACCCTCCAGTGCTCCTTCGCGCCGACCGCAGTCTCGAGCACCTCACCGGCGGTGGCACGGTGATCGGTCTTTTCCCGCAGACGTCCTTGGAAACATTCCTTACACCCTTCAACGCCGGCGATACGCTTGTCGCCTATACCGATGGCATCACCGAAGCCGTCAACACTGCCGGTACGGAGTGGTCCGAAGATGGGCTGCAATCGGCTCTTCTCGCCGGTAGCAAGGTAGGCGCGGAAGCGGCAGTGCGCCACCTGCACACGGAGGTGGCGCGCTTCACCGCCGGCACCCCTCCGGTCGACGACATGACCCTGCTCGTCCTGACTCGATGATGCGGTCAACAAACGAATTGCGGCTACAGGACGGAGGCCGGCTATCTATCCACAGAGTACCCGCCAAAAACCACATGCTTGCGCAACGCCGGCGTGAAGAGGCTATAGAGCATGCGAGGCTCGGCTGAGGCGCTCACTGCGTCGAGAGCGGCACGGTGCTCGACCGAAAGCACAATCTCTAAAGCCGATGCATTGTCGGTCACCTGTTCAGAGCGGCTTACCCCCATTAACGTTGACGTGATCTCGGGCTGTCCACAAACCCAGGCAAGTGCCATGCGGGCAGGGCTCTCCCCCGCCTCTGCAGCAACCCGCTTCAGCTCGTCGACGATTCTCCAGTTGCGCGGCGTAAAGAGGGAATCACCAAAAGGGTTCGCTCCATCGAGGCGCTTATCTCCCTCCGGTCGCTTGGCATCTGCGCCTGCCGCGTCACGCGGCAAACCTCCAGCGCGCGTAGGTGCGGCTGCCACGGCCGCTCGATCGTACTTGCCGGTCAGCAGGCCATACGCGAGAGGGCTCCAAGGCACAATTCCCAGACCAAACTCCTTCGCCAACGGGACATGCTCATCCTCAATGTCGCGATTCACAAGGGAATAAAAGTACTGCAACGCGATCGGGCCAGAGACGCCTCGCACAGAGGCCAGCGTGGCAAGCTTCGCGACATACCAGGCTGGTGCGTTGGACATACCCCAGTACCGAATCTTGCCTGCACGCACCAGGGCCGTCATCGTCTCAAGTAGCTCCTCAGCGGGCGTGACTGCATCCCAAACATGGATCCAGAAGAGGTCCACATAGTCGGTGCGTAGCCGCTTCAGTGAGCCTTCCAGCGCCGCATGCACGTGCTTCGCTCCGTTACCACCCGTATGCACGCCTTGGCCAGCAGCAAATCCGGCCTTCGTTGCCACAACAATCTGGTCGCGCAGCTTGCGCTGTGCGATGAAGCTGCCCAACATCTCCTCGCTGCGACCCCCCGCGTACACATTCGCTGTATCGACGAAGTTGCCACCTAGTTCCACATACGCGTTGAAGACAGCGGAAGATCCAGCTTCATCCAACCCCCAGCGTGCAGTTCCAAAGGTCATCGTACCGAGGGCCAGGGGGCTTACCACGAGGCCGGAACGGCCGAGAGTGCGATAGTTTGTGAAAGACATTTTGTTTTCCTTAGTGTTCGCTATGGATCTGAGTAGACCCCACTTGCGCGTGGGCGTCAAGGTGTTTCATAGTAGAAGCTATGGAACACACTGAGGCACCTGTAAGGCGGAAGCGCGGGCGGCCGCTTGGCTTTGATCGGGAAGCCGCGCTGCACCAGGCAATGCTGCTATTTTGGCGGCACGGCTATGAAGCCACCTCTGTCAACGACCTGACAGCCGCCATGGGCATTACCCCGCCCAGCCTGTACACGGCGTTCGGTGACAAGAAGCAGCTTTTTCTGGAGGCCATTCAGCGCTATGTCTCCGGCCCGGTAAACTCAGAAACCATCATTGACGAAGCTCCGACTGCGCGAGAGGCGGCGCTCGGTCTACTACAAGCGTCAGCAATCGGATTCACCGGAGAGACCACTCCTACAGGGTGCCTGCTGGCGAGTTCGGCCATTAGCTGCTCCCCCGCGGCCGTGGACGTGCAGAAAGAGCTGGCCGCGATTCGGCTGCAGGTCGAGAAACGGCTGCGGAAGAAGATTACGCGTGAGCGAGCCCTGAAAGTACCGGTCCGTCCTAATGACGCGGAAGCACTGGCGGGCCACATCATGGCGGTCATTCAAGGGATGTCTACCTTGGCTCGCGACGGCGCTACCCGGAAGAAGCTGCTGTCAGTTGCCGCTGTGGCCATGCTGGCTTGGCCCCCCGAACTAGGCACGTCGCAGCTTTGAGACGTCATCCGGAGAGCAGAGAAAGAGAGAGATCGGCTCGCCGTCGTCCCTGTCAGTCCTGTCGGGAGTCAATCGACAAAGCGATTAACAAGAAGAACTGGGAGGCAGCTGGCCGCTTGCAATCGTAGCGTTGGTTACGCTACTTTGTAGTTGGCGATGGCATGCGTAGCTGAACAGGCCCACGGCGTAAGCCGCTGCATCGCTTGCAAATGAGGCACTATGTCCGAGCGATGGAAGCCGAAGTACAACCCCTGGGCGATAGCCGTGACTGTTACGGTTGCGACCTTCATGGAGGTCCTGGACACGTCGATTGCTAACGTCGCCCTGCCCCACATCTCCGGATCCCTGGGAGCCGGGCAGAGCGAGGCCTCCTGGGTAATCTCCTGCTACCTAGTTGCGAACGCAATCGTTCTGCCCATCAGCGGGTATCTGGCCACACTGATCGGGCGAAAGCGTTTTTATATGAGCTGTGTCATCATCTTCGGCATCAGTTCGTTCCTCTGCGGCATCGCACCCAGCTTGCCGCTGCTCCTCTTCTTTCGCATTCTGCAGGGGCTGGGCGGCGGTGGCCTTGCCACTTCGGAGCAGGCGATTCTTGCCGACACCTTTGAGCCGTCCAAGCGAGGCCAGGCGTTCGCCCTTTACGGGTTTGCGGTGGTCCTTGCGCCTGCTATCGGACCTCTGGTGGGTGGCTGGATCACTGACAACTTCAGCTGGCGCTGGATTTTTTTCATCAACGTCCCGGTTGCAATCTTGTCCGTCGTTCTGACGAACAAGTTTGTTGAAGATCCGCCGCGACAGGAGGGTGAAACAAAGAAGCTGCGCGGCAACCCTGGAGCGATCGACTATACCGGCTTTGCCCTCACGGCTCTCTGCTTCGGCAGTCTAGAGGTTGTGCTCGACAAGGGCCAGGAGGATGACTGGTTCGGCTCACCTTTCATCACGGTCTTCGTCATCGCGTGTGTCGCAGCCTTTGTGGCGTTGATTGCCTGGGAGCTATGGCAGTCAAGACAAGGGCGGAAACCCGTGATCGACCTCAGTCTCTTCAAGAACATCTCCTTCTCTATTTCCTTCGGACTGATGTTTGTTACCGGCTTACTGGTTTACGGGACGACGTTGCTCATACCTCAGTTGCTGCAGACCCTCATGGGCTATACGGCCACGACGGCCGGCACGTCGCTCTCGCTTGGGGGTCTGGCGACCCTTCTCTTTATGCCGTTTGTTGGCTTCCTCATCGCAAAGGTGGATGGCCGTTATCTGCTTGCCTTCGGCTTCACCCTGTCGGCGATCGCGCTCTTTCACATGACGCACATCAACCTGCAAATGACGACGGACTACATGGCGAAACTCCGGTTTTACCAGGCCGCAAGCTTTGGTTTCTTATTCATTCCGCTCCAGACCCTCTCGTACACAGATATGCCGGAGGAGAAGAACAACGATGTTTCGGGCCTTACCAATCTAGCCCGGAACATCGGCGGGTCCGTCGGAACATCGTTGGTAATCACGATGCTCGCCCGGCAGGCCCAGAAGCATCAGGCCTTCCTTGCGGGCCACGTGACAGGAGGCGAGAGCAGCGTGCGTTCAGCGACGTCCGCGCTGCAGGGTCAACTCTTCGGCGGCGGGTTCGCCCACGCCCAGATTCAGCTGGGTGCCCTGAGCCGCCTCTACTCGGAGTTGGCGAGGCAGTCCAACATGCTCGCTTATATCGACATCATCCAGGGCTTTGCTTTTGCTTCCATGGTTGTTGTTCCCTTGGCATTTCTGATGAAGAAGGCTAAGCCGGGAGCTGCGGCCATGCATTAAGGTCCGCCCAGGGGGCACTGAATCAACTCGCAGGGCACAGCCATGGCGCACTGGAAGCGTGGCTACCACTGCAAGACGTTTCCGACGCAGGTGATGGAGGAGGCTTGAGACATAGTTCAGTGCTCGAGGTGCTCCACGAGGCAATTGAGTCAACGGGCAGCAACAAATGGTTGGAGGCGAACCAGCCGATAAGCTTCGTTACGACAAATCGGCCGGTTCACATGAGCGAACCGGCCCAGGGTTCGGTCCGCATTTCGTCAGTACTTCATGTTTGTCAGATCATCGATCAGCCCGGGACCGTTCGGCTCCCAACGCAATGCCTTGCGCGTCCACTCACTCGAGGCAGGCATATCGAGCGTCGCAAAGTGAGCGAACATACCAAAGTGTTCGGCAACCTTTTCCGGAGCAAGCGAGATCACCGGTAGCTTCAGTCCGTTGCCAATCGCCTCAGCAATGTCACGCAACGAAATGCCCTCTTCCTCCACCGCGTGGTAGGTCGTCACACCCGGCAGGGGCTTCTCCACCGCGAGCCGATAGAGGTGCGCCACATCCTTCAGCGGTCCTGCAGCCCAGCGGTTTGCGCCATCGCCCACGTAGGCAGAAACTCCTTTGTCGCGGGCTATCTGAATGAGGTACGTGACTAGTCCCTGCTTGCGCGTGTCATGCACCTGCGGTAGTCGCACAACAACGACATGCACACCCTTGTCCGCGACAGCTTGTGCCGCCTGCTCGGGGCGCCGTGGGATCGACGGTATGACCACCGAAGGATCTGTCTCCTTACGGACCTGGCCCGGGGCGCCACTGACGCCCCCGGTTCCTGAGGTCACCACCAGCAGCTTGCCCGGTTCCAGCGCCGACCCGAGCGTTTCGATGGCCTCCATCTCGTCCTGCGAGCTTTGCGCGAACTGTGAAAAATCGTGGTTGAACGCCAGGTTCACGACAACATCCATACCTGTCGCGCCCTCACGCAGGCTCTTGAGGTCCTTGAGGTCGCCGCGATGCACCTCCGCCCCCACGGCCTTCAACTGCTCGGCACCTTCATCGCTGCGCGTGAGCCCGCGCACCTGGTGCCCCGCCTCGATCAGTTCCGTTACTAGCGCCGTTCCAATGAATCCGGTTGCCCCTGTCACAAATACGCGCATCGTCGTCTCTCCCTGTCTGTTAAAGGCACAACCTTCGTTGCGCCGAGTGAATACCAAGGTCTCCGCAGGAAATAAGCGGAGAACGTCTCCGCTATCAGATTACCGAGTTGCTCTCCGGTTGCGCATAATTCCAGGGTGGGCGTACGTAAGAGAACTGCCCTCTTTCGGCCAAGATTTCTGGGCGAAGCGCCCCGGTGTATCGAACGAGGC
Organism: uncultured Acidobacteriaceae bacterium; assembly: GCA_964242225.1. GTDB lineage: Bacteria > Acidobacteriota > Terriglobia > Terriglobales > Acidobacteriaceae > Granulicella. Next base: position 79,726 of record CAXTAE010000001.1, on the reverse strand, counting down.
GTTTCTGCCAGCTCTGATCGTTCGTAAGCCTATGTAAGTGCTGAAGGATCGGCAGCGCCCTGTGAACGCGTTTTGTAAGACGCCCGGCCGATTACCATGCCTTCGTCAGCAGCTGCTTGAAAAATCGCCTGCGCAACCGCCGTTATCTGGGGGCCTGCTGCCCTTGGCGTTCCTGTATTGAACGGCGGCCTTGGATCGTACTCAAGAAGCAGCTGCGTGGTCTGCGCAACGGCTTCGCCGCGCAGCTCAGCCAGGAGCGTTAACCCGAAGTCAATCCCTGCCGTCACGCCACCGCCGGTGACGCGATTGCGATCGATGACGACGCGTTCATGCACCCCTTCGATGTCGCCGGTCGCCTCCAGCTGGTCATAGAAGCCCCAGTGCGTTGCGGCCTTGTAGCCGTCCAAAAGCCCTGCGGCTGCAAGGATCACCGAACCGGAGCACACCGAGGTTACGTACCGGGCATGCTGTCCCCGGTCGGCAAGAAACGCGAGCGCATCGGCGTCCTGCATGGCATCGTTGGTGCCGAACCCGCCCGGAACGAAAAGAACGTCCAGCTCCGCAGGACAATCGGCAAACGTTGTCGTCGGGACGATAGGAACGCCTGAATCCGTGATGATCGGTTCCAGTGTTTTCGCAACCAGGTGGGTGTGGCCATGCATGCCGAGCGCCGCTTGTGGGCCGGCTAAATCGAGCAAGGTCATACGCGGGTAAACCAGCATGGCAACCTGCAGTGGAGGAAAAGTGGGAGGGAGAAGGGTATTCATCTAAGCCACATTAGCACGACCGGTCGTACTGTATGATCTCCCTCATGTCAGCTACCAAAGAACGCATCCTGTCCAGCGGTCTGAGCCTCTTGGCCCGCGATGGCTTCTCCGGCATCACCCTCGGTGTGCTGGCGCAACAGAGTGGCATGTCCAAGAGCGGGCTCTTCGCACATTTTGGTTCAAAGGAGGAGGTGCAGCTCAGCCTGCTCGCTGAGACCGAGCGCAGGGCCGCACATACGTTCATCGACACGGCAATGGCCAAGCCGCAAGGTCGCAGACGATTGCAGGCTCTGGTGGAGGGCTGGCTCGGATGGAGCGAGAAGGCCGGGCTTCCAGGTGGTTGTCCCATTGCGGCTGGCATGTTCGAGCTGGATGACATGGCAGCCGATAACCCTGTTCGACAACGCCTGCTCACCATGGAGCAGCAATGGCGCGCTCTCCTCGCCCAGTTAACGACCGAGGCAAAGGACTTGGGCGAGTTCAGCGCGGACCTCGATGTGGACCAGTTCGTATGGGAGCTCTGCGGTATTTACCTGAGTCATCACACATCGCATCGCTTCGTCCGAGACCCGCAGGCAAGGGAAAGAGCGCTGTCTGCATTCGGCGGCTTACTTAGCCGGGCGACCGTCAAGGCAGGAAGACGAAAACTAAGCCGCTAGCACGGCCTCTTCTCCTTTCAACAAGAAAGGGTGGCTATGTTGGCGTGGAGCCGTGTTGCTCGATCTGGCCGAGCGCTTAAGTCGTTGTATCGGCATGCGCACCGCTTCCCCGCGATGTTCACTGGCTTCAGGCTCGGCGCCAGCAGGTGTAGCAGCCCAGACCTGCGAGAGATGCGACAGCATCACGATTCGCACAGGCAACGATCGTCTGCCAGTGTTGCGTTAGGCCAGCGCATGGTTGAGAGCGATCGCGCCTTCAACAAGGTCGCCCACCCAAGAGGCAAGAGCCTTCTCCCACTGAAATGCTTTGGACAGCTACAAGCGGTGAGTGCTCTGCTTTATGTTCCAACCTTCAAGTTCCAAACGCGGTTTCTCACCAACCATTGCCCTATCGGTATAACGTATCTTCACGACTCTCTTTTCGCCGGGCAGCAACGAGAAGTAGTTGTCCTCATAGATGGCCGGTAAGACCCTTTCTCCCGTTCCGTTGCGTACAAGCTTAACCCGGACCGCGACGGCAACCGAGGCTGATGGGTTGGAAACGACAGCGGATATCGTGTTCCCTTCGCGATCGGTAACTACGTTAGCCGAGACTAAAAGGTTGATCTTGGGCAGTGTGTTCAGGTCGGTGCAGTCGCTCGCCGGGTTCCAATAGAAGTTCTCAGAGAGAACGCCATCACCGCCGCTCAACCTGAGCTTGACAAAGAACATGCGGTCGAGCCCAGCGGGCTTATCCAGACGGAAACACTCCCGCGCGCTCGTTGCCGGCACACTCACCTCGACTGCACGGCGCCATAACTCACGGCCGTCTAAACCGTAGATCCGCGCCTCGGCCTGTAGTCTGTCGCGCGCTGCGATGGTGTTGTTGGCCACCTTGATTGTGTCGGTAAAGCTGTCCCACAAGATATGGACAGGCTCACAGGCTAGCTTGGCTCCAAAGTATGCGGCCGTCTGTTCGAAGTAGTAGTCGTAGAGCTGACAGATGAGAGCGGGCCACGCCGCCTGTGTCATCCAGATCAACTGGCCACTTCCTTGACGGCTTTGCAGACTCTCATAAATTGCTTTCGCCGATTCCAGGTTCACCATCTGCGCTTTACGGCAATAATCTTCGATCCCTTCCGGCTCTCCGTAACGATGTTGAATACGTTCCGTATAGAGCCTCGACCGGGGCGTCTGATAGTCGTGTACGGCCCACATGTCGTTGATGGGCCATAGATCCGTCTCCGGCATCATGGCGCGCATGCTTTCTACCGGAGGCACACAGACGATGCCCTGTTCGCTGTGAAAGGTTCCACCGCGATGCTCGAAATACCATTGCGGATCCTGGTTGTCATACGGGCCGTGGCCAGTTACCAGCCATGAGGCAGAGGCCGGAAGATAGTATCGAGTTCCATCCAGCTGCGACGTAGTGCGCCGCATGCCCTCATTCAGATCCGGTGGAGGATCGCCTTCGTTGCGCCCACAATAAAGCGCCAGGCTAGGATGGCGACGGACGCGACGAACCTTGTCGACGACATTGCTCATGAACATGGCATGATTCTCCGGATCAGGACCATCGCCCGGGTTGGCCAGCCAGAAATCGTCCCAGACCAGCATTCCGTGACGGTCGCAAACGTCATAGAAATCGTCGCGCCCCACCATGCCCACCCAGTTACGAATCATGTTTAGGTTCATATCGCGGTGCATACCGATGCGGAGCTCGTACCCTTCGCGGTCACAGTCGAGCATGCCGTCATCCATGCCCCAGTTCCCTCCGCGGCAAAGGATTCGATAGCCGTTCACTAGGATGTGCAGTACGTTGTTCTCGATCTGGTAGTCCATCTTCCGCATCCCGAACACGACGTTCTCTTCATCGCTAACTGACAGTCCGGTGTGCACCGTGACCCTCATCGTGTGCAGAGCAGGGTCGCCATAGCCGTTGGGCCACCAGAGCCGCGGGTTCGCCACGGAGAGCGCGGCATGTGCTGCTTTGTCGATGTTCAGGGTACGTGTCTCTTCGGGCTGGAGTGTGATCTTCTGCTCGAAAGCGACGTTCTCCATGGAGACTGCCACAGTACATTGCTGCGCTCTTTTCGACAGGTTTCTTATTTCCGTGTGCACGGTCAGGTCGGCAAGACCGCGAGCGCCGTCCGGTAACTCTGTGCTTACCCATGGGTCTTCAAGAACTACCTCCCCGGTCGTCTCAAACCGCACATCGTTCCAGATACCGATACAGCGCCCCGGAATGGTCGGTACCCAGTTCCAGCCAATGCTGGAGACAAAGGTGGGACTATCCAGACCAAGGATGCCTCCATTGCGGTACGACCCGCTCAGCACCTTGTGCTGCACCGCGCCCGGGTGTGCGACCTGGTGAATCAGGACAGCAACGCAGTTCGCGCCACCGCAGATCGCGATGTCGGTAATGTCAAACCGTGAGCGAATGAAGGCACCCTCAATAATGCCAAGCTTCTCGCCGTTGAAGTACACGTCGGCTTTCCAATTGATTCCCTGAAAGACCAGCCACAGGCGACGGCTCTTGCAATCAGGCGCAATTACAAAGCAATTGCGGTACCAGAAATCATTACGGGTAAAGAAACCGTCAGAGATCTCGGCGATCTGGTTTCCGTACCATGGGTCAGGGATGGAGCCATTCCTGCGGTAGCTCGTCAGCACTGTGCCAGGCACCACAGCTGGCAGCCAGTTCTCACCGACGCTATTCGCAGACGCGATGCGCTCCGCAGGACTCTTTGCAAAAAGGGCGCTCTGCAGCGTCCAGCCATCTTTCAACAAAGTCCCATCCCGTGTAACGGTCGGTCGAACGCGCGCGGCTAGCCGCTCCCTTTCCGTGCTCCAGACCTCAAGCCGGACGACAGAAAATCCCCGATCCCCGGAAGCCGCTCCGGTGAGTCGAACACGTCTCGCCTGCACATCGTGCAGCGATATCTGCTCAACATCGCCTTTGTCTTCGGCACTCGTGTACACGGTTTTCCAGTGCACAGGAACGTGAGCATCAGCGGACACATCGATCTGATAGCTCGCAGCACGGTTGGCTCCCCACTGAAGCGTCAATAGATGCAGCGGCAACGTTTCGCCCAGATCGACCGAGATCCACTGCTCGCCGCCAGCCTTCGCCACCCAGTACGTCAGTTCGCTCCCGTCCGTGACCAGATGCCCCATGTGGTCGTCGTCCGCAGAGCCGGACTGGTACACCATGCGATTTCTCGCGACATCGAGAAGGCCACTCGCTTGCGCAGGAGCCAGGGCAGAGTCCAGGTCCCGAGGTGTGCTGTCTCCCGCATGTGCGAGGAGCGGCTCCCACGTATACGCTGCGGCAGCACTGGCGGTTGTTCCGACCAAGAAATCTCGTCTGTTCATTCTGCCTTTCGTTCTGTCAACCTGCAGGTCCTTGCTATCCATTTCGCAGCAACTACGATGAGAACTCGTCCTCGATGCCAGCGCTTGCGACTTTGGCTAGGCAGGGCTGGATAGATACCACCTGGATTTCACGCCGTTTGCCGAAACGGCGGGTATTGTGGGGCTGAACGGTGGGGCTTCGTAGATTCTTTTGTATCTCGGACTTACTGGCAAAGGGCAACACTCATACGCGAACTCCCAGCGTACTCTCCAGATAGCCCTTACTGGTCTCGGCGGATTCCTTGGGTGTTCGATTGGACCCTTCCGGTTCGCGGTCGAGCTCCACGATGGCCCATCCGCGAAAATGGATGGACCGCAATGCCGCAATGACCGACGGCAGATCGACATCACCTCTTCCCAACTCAACGAACTGATAACCCGGCGCCGTGCCGGCACTTTTCACGTCTTTCAGGTGAACGAAGAGGAGACGGTCCGCGTGCTTCCGGACAGCCTCGGCCGGGTCTCCCCCACCTTGCCGGTAGTGCGCCACATCGAGTAGCACTTTTACGTAGTTCGGATCGGTGGCATCCAAAAGCCTTGCAAACTGTTCTGCTGATTGGGCTATGCCGCCCATGTGATTGTGCAGTCCCACACGTACACCATGGTCTGCGGCGCGTTTTCCAATCTCAGTCAGGATCTGGCCTTCGCGGCGGTATTCCTCGGCAGTAAAGCTGCCATTGTCCTTGCGAAAGGTCCCGATCACCTGCAGCATTGTGCATCCCGCGGCGGCGACATACTTCGCGTGTTCTTCGTGCATCGCGATATTTGCGTCCCGCTGCGTTGGATCGAGGCTGACATCGCCGCTGGATAAGGCGGCCAGCAGCAGCTTACGCCGGGATAATTCATCGCGAAGCGCATGGGGGTCGGGATAGAGCTTCGTGGCATTGGCTCTCAGCTGCACCCCAGGATAGCCAAGCGCAGCGGTATCGGTCACCGCCTGGGCGAGATCATCGCCCCACGGCATGGCGGCATAGCCTACACGCATCTCTGCAGAACGATGCGCAAGGGGCCCATCGAACAAGGAGAGATCATGGGGCGGGTATAGCAACGCCGGACCACACAACGCGCGGGCGGCCTGCGGCGTTAAGGCGGATAGGGCTGCACCCGTTCCGTAGAGGAAAGATCTGCGCGAAAATTTCATGAGACCTCGTTCCGATATTCTGGTCAGCACTGACTTACAGATCTGTTGCTGCTGCTTCTCCTAGCGACGCCGTGGCCTTGCAGCGGGCGCGCCGCGAAGATCGTATCTTGCCAGGTGGTCTATCGTCGCCCTGGCTCCGGGCGGCGGTAGGCTCCGAGCGATCATAGACAAGCTCAGAAGTTGATGGTTTGCGGCAACCTGGAGCACACGGCTTCCATAAGACGAGCCGCCGCTCCCCAGCGTCGCTGTTACCTTCCCAAAGCTTGGGCCGGTCAGGCTTTCGGCTGCATCTGCGAGGACGGGATGGTTCAAGACGTTGAAGGCCTGTGCTCGCCAGACGAGGTTGATGGTGTCATGGATTGGCAAGGTGCGCTGCACCGACGCATCGGAGGTGGTTGTGGAGGTCCGCTGTTGACGTTCTGTCCCATGTTTCCGCTCGAGAATGAGCTTACGCCGGAGATTATCGGCCCTCTGCTCACGAGTAGACTAGAGAAGCTGGACGCGATCCTGACACTCAATGGGATTACAACCATGCAGGTCCTGCGGATCTTGCGTACGCCTGGGCCAACGTGTGGAAAGCGATGTCGCCCTGATCTCGTTAAATGACTTTGAACTGGCAGAGGTGCTGGATCTCAAATCGTCCATCGAGGGTCTGCGTTGGTCTGCGCTCTCTAAAGGCTTAAGACGAGATATGAACGTATGCGACGAGGGATACTGACGTTTGGGAAAAACAGATACCGTGGCTGATCCGGTTCCTACAGCCATTGTGAGGCGTCGCTTGCGTGGTGTGCGTTGGTGGGTCATAGCACTGATCTTTGCGGCCGTTCTGATCAATTTTCTGAATCGGCTGACGGTCGCTGTCCTGGGAACGGTGATCACCGCGCAGTTTCGCCTGTCGAGCGCGGAGTTTGCCTCCTTAACCACTGTCTTTCTGATCGCATACACAATTAGTCAGGGCGTGTCTGGCAAAGTGTACGACGTGGTCGGCGTAAAAGTGGGCTTCAGCATCTCGATCATTTTGTGGTCGGCATTTTCCATGGCTCACGCGCTGGCTACCGGGCTGATCGGCCTGAATCTGTTTCGCTTCGGTCTGGGGCTTGGCGAAGGAGGCATCTTTCCCGGCGTCGCGAAGGTGGTCTCGGAGTGGTTTCCGGTCCGCGAACGCGCGCTGGCGATCGGCATCTGTAGCGGCAGCACGGCGGTTGGCACGGTGATCGCAACGCCTTTGATGATCTGGATGAATTTCAGGTTTGGCTGGCGCATGACGTTCCTCCTGCTGGGAGCTGTTGGATTTCTGTGGTTACTTCTATGGCTGCGCTTCTACACCCCTACCGTAAGCAACCAATACCTCAGTACCGAGGAATACGATCTCATTCTCGACGGCAGAGCTCCACAACGCGAGGCGCGCAAGGTAAGCTGGCGCGAACTGATGGCCCACCAGGAGGTGTGGGCGATTGTCTTCGCCCGCTTCTTCGGAGATCCGGTCTGGTGGCTTTACATCACGTGGTTGCCGATGTATCTCTTCACCGTTCGCCACTTCAGTCTTCGCCAGATTGGTATGTTTGGATGGATGCCCTTCCTCGCTGCAGACGCGGGCAGTCTCTTCGGCGGCTGGTTGTCGGGACACCTGATGGGCCGGGGATGGACAGTAAACAAGGCGCGTAAGACGGGCATGGGCGTGGGCACAACGCTGATGTGCTCGGGCATCTTTGCCGCGCATGCTGTCAGCCCGCTATCGGCTCTCGCCGTGATTGCGATTGTTCTCTTCGGATTTCAGTGCTGGATCAGCAACGTGCACAGTCTGCCGAGCGACTATTTCCCGGAGAGCGCGGTGGGAACCGCGATGGGCATGGGAGGCGTCGGTGCCGGCATTGGATCGATGCTGTTGACGCAGGCGACCGGCTTTGTGATTGACCGCTACTCCTACATGCCCATACTGCTTATCGCCGGTCTGCTTCCGATTGCCGCAATGATGAGCGCACTGTTCCTCGGTAAGACCATCCGGCCGGTCTCTTTGTAAAGGCCCGGCATCCTCGCTTCACTCACCTCTATAACCATGCAACAAGGAGCACATGAAAAACTACATGGCAGTACCCGGGAAGACCGCACTTGTGACAGGAGCCTCCTCAGGCATTGGCGCCGCAGCCGCACTGGTGCTGGCAGAGCTGGGGGCTCGCGTTGCGATTGGCTATCACAACAACAAAGATGGTGCGGAGTCGGTCAGAGACACAATCACTTCGTCGGGTGGGGACGCCGCAATCTTTCGGGCCGATGTGTCCAAGGCGGATCAAATCCCACCTCTGGTGGCAGAGGTAACCAACACCTTCGGGCCGATAGACATTCTGGTGAACAACGCCGGGTCGCTGTTGGAACGCCTGCCGATTGCGAAGCTGACCGAGGAACGATGGGATGCGGTGCTGGACCTGAACCTGAAAAGCGCTGTTCTCTGTTCAAAGGCGGTTGCCGAATCGATGGTCGAGAGAATGACGGGAACTATCGTGAATGTAGGCTCCATTGCAGGAAGGAATGGCGGAGGTCCTGGAGCAGGCCCATATGCCGTGGCAAAAGCTGGGCTGGTGGCATTTACAAAGTCGCTTGCGAAGGAGCTCGCACCCAGCGGCATTCGCGTCAACTGTGTCTCGCCTGGCGTCATCGACACGCCCTTCCACGAGGTCTTTTCCACGCCGGAGATGATGAGTAACTTCGTCAAGATGATTCCCCTTGGGCGTGTCGGAACTCCGGAAGAATGCGCCAAGGTAATCGCCTTTCTTGCGTCCGATGCTGCAAGCTACCTCGTAGGGGAGACGATCGAGGTGAACGGCGGACAGCTGATGCTTTAATCGCCATAGCCCTCATGGATGCCCGGATTCGCCGCTGAGCGAGTGCGGCGCGCGGCATCGAGGAAGCTGCCGTAATCGCGGGAGCTGTTCCTGCGATCACGGCAGCGGTTTATCGTGGATCGGCATCTGCATCTGTCAGTTTCCCGCGTATCGAGGAGCTGCTCGCGTCGCCTGTTCATAACTAAAGTGCCAAGGCACGGCAGCTAAGAGGCTGCGTGCAGAATGTCGTATGCCTTTCTAGCCGATTCCATCTGCGAGACCGGAAAGGGGGTCTCCTGCTCTGAAAAGGCGTGCTCGATACCCGCTCTTCGGCCTGCGGCGAAGATGGGCCGGTAGTCAATGAAGCCCTGTCCCAGATCCGTTCCTTTGGGTCGGGTGGGACCCGAGAGGCTGATCGAAGGTGCGCTCACGGATTGAAACTCCTTCACGTGAAGCATTTTGATGCGCCCCGGGTATCTGGTCATGTAGGCCACGGGGTCGGCGCCCCCGGCGCACATCCATCCGCAATCCACCTCGAATTTCACCAGATCGTGGTCTGTCTTACTGACCAGCACATCGTAGCCAAAGCGACCGTCCGGCAGCCGTTCGAACTCATAGTTATGGTTGTGATACGCGTATTGCAGCCCAGCGGCTTTGGCTTTGGCCCCGAGGTCGTTCATGGCCTCTGCAAGTCGCTCGAAGCCCTCCAGCCCAAGAGGCGCCATGGTGGGTCGCTGCCCAGGCGCGAGACCCGCCGTGTTGGGTGGATGGATCGCCGTCTCAAGGCTGGAACTCACGGCAAAGCGCGCGCCCAGGGCATTAGCATCGTCAAACAATGTGGCAAACCTGGTCGGGGTCAGCGGCAGATGTGCACTGGGCGCCTTCAGGCCGGCATCATCCAACAGCTGCCGAAACTGCTTCGCCGAATAAGTGCCAAAGCCCGCAGTCTCAACCTCACGGAAGCCGATCTCGCGCAGTTGCTTGAGAGTGCCGGGGATGTCCCTGGTCATGTCGTCCCGCACGGAGTAGAGCTGAATGCCGGGAGGCAGACCCATCGCCTCCGCCGCTGCAAGGCGTGGGAACGCAGCGCTCGCGAGCGCCGCCAGGCCAAGAGTGCGGGAAGATCGCAGGAAGTGTCTTCGAGTTTGACGTTGCACGTTTGCTCCTCACAAATCGGTTGCCGTTGCGTGGATGAAAAGGTTCTGGTTGCATCTGCCTGGATGCGGTGGTGACACAAATGCAAACGTTCACCCCTCCTGCTAGATGCTGTGGAACGCTCCTATCTTAAGACGGCAATCAGCTTCGATGTGGGTCCCGGGCCCCGGCAAATTGGAACGCAAAAAGCGTTCGAGGTTGACATCGGTAACACGGGCTTCGTACAAAGGTGCTCTGCATTTGTCTCAGCATGGCTTCGTACGGTCATGCTTGAGCTATCAGCCGGTGCTTCGCAAAAAGTCGCATACGAAAGGAAGACGCGCATGCAACGACGAGACTTTGTTCGCGCCATGATTGCGCTGGGGATAGCGCCGGATCTTTGGGCTCAACAGGTAGCCAATCCACCGCCGCCGGCCCCCGTTCCGTGGACACTGGGTCTGAATGCGAAGACGCCTCTGCCCCATACCCAAGCCGCGGATATTGTTGCGACTACGGACCCTACGTTCTTTTCCTCCGACCAAATGAGTGCTCTCACGCATCTCTGTGATGTGTTGATGCCCCCATTGGGCAACAAGCCGGGCGCCTTGATGGCGGATACACCGGCCTTTCTAGACTTCCTGATTGGCAGGTCACCGGATCCGCGAAGGAAGCTGTACATCGGTGGACTCGACTGGTTGAACACCGAGTCACAAACAAAGTACCGTGTTCCCTTCGCGAAGCTTGATCCTACACAGGCGCATGCAGTCATCGGCCCTTGGCTGCGTACCTGGATGGCAGACCATCCACCGACAGAACTGCATACCAGCTTCATCAATGTTGCGCATGCGGATATCCGAACGGCCACCATGAATTCGAGCGCCTGGATCCTGACTGCAGGCCAGGCGGATCAGGATTGGGTAACGTCCGGCCTCTATTGGTCGCCGGTCGAGCCCGATATTTATGCTGAGAGTTTCCATAGCGTGCACATGCGCCCATCGCCCCTTGCAGACTCACCTTCCTCCACTCACATGAGTTCTTCATACCCACGCTGAAGCGAGCTGGAAAGGATAAATAATGAACGAACCTGTGGATGTGCTCATTATCGGATCGGGACACGCCGGCGGTATGGCCGCGAAGATCCTGACGGAAAAGGGCATCTCCTGCCTCATGTTGAACGCGGGACCAGTAGCAGATGTGTCCCGGGACACGCAGCGGAAGCCAGCCTATGAGTTGCCGTTTCGCGGGTTCAAGCCACCGGGCAGGCTTGAGCACGTCTTTCAATCTAGCGGATACAACGCGAATGTCTGGGTCGATGAAGAAGAAGTACCGTATACCTTCAACCCCGACCACCCTTACAACTGGGTACGCGTCCGTTTATTCGGGGGACGTTCCCTGTTTTGGTCCCGGCAATCCTTTCGCCTCAGTGACTATGAACTTAAAGGAAAGTCCCACGACGGATTTGGAGAAGACTGGCCCGTCGACTACGCCGAGCTGGCGCCCTTCTATTCTCGCGTCGAACAGATCTTCCAGGTATCGGGTGCGATGGACGGACCACCGCAGATGCCGAATGGAAACTACGTCCCGGACACCTCACCCTGGTCTGAATCCATGCAGCGCTTCATCGCTGCCGGTACGCCGCTTGGTATCTCCGTCTGCAAGCAGCGTCGAGCTCTGGGTCGCGATGGGCTGGCAAGCTCGATCAACTTACTCATCCCTGATGCCGAAAAGACAGGGAAGCTCACCTCGATCTCCAATGCGGTTGTCCGAGAAATCACTACGGACAAGAACACCGGCCTACCCAACGGATGCCACTTCGTGGATCGGCTCTCGCGTCGGGAGATGCATGTGAAGGCGCGCGTGATCGTGCTCGCGGCAGGCACCCTGGAGAGTACACGGCTCCTGCTGAACTCAAATCTCGCCAACTCATCCGGCCTGGTCGGACGCTATTTGATGGATCAGATCTATGGCGCGGGCATCACCTGCTCGGTCCCTGAAGCACGTAATGGGAAAGTGAAGGATACGCTCATGGGTGGCGGGGCGATCGTTCCTCGCTTCCGCAATATCGGAACAAGGCACGACAAGTTTCTTCGGGGGTATGCGCTGAACGTAACAAGCCGGGTTGGCGCGGTCGAGCCACGCAACTTTGCCGCGTACGGCGCTGAGTTGCAAAGGAAGCTCGATGAATACTACGGGTCAGCGTTTTACATAACCGTTATGGGTGAAGTGCTCGGACGATACGAAAACCACGTGCGGATTGATAAAAGCAAAGTCGACGCATGGGGTATACCCGTCCTACATGTCGAAACGCAGTACACCGACAATGAGTACAACATGGCCAAAGACGCGATTGAGGTCAGCGCTCAGCTTGCACACACAGCGGGTTTCGAAGTGTTATCGCAAAATGCCATACCAAATCCGCCGGGCTACAGTATTCACGAGGTTGGCACCTGCCGCATGGGCGACGATCCGAAGCATAGCGTCTTGAACCGCTGGAATCAGAGCCACGATCACAAGAACTTATACGTTGTGGATGGTGCCGCTTTCGTGAGCGCAGGATGGCAAAACCCGACCATGACAATCAGTGCGCTGGCTATGCGCGCTGCAGAGCACCTTGCAGGTGACATGGCAAGACAAAACTTATAGGAGGATGTTCAGAACTTGGACACGTGCCAGATAGAGCTATCCTCGAGCCGCGATCAAGATCCCACAGATCATCCAACTCGGCCGCGTCGTCCCCCTGGAGCGGCTGAAACGTCCCGCCCCCAAACATCCAGATGTTGCCAGCCGGATCGGTCCACAACGCCGCCTCAGACCGCGGCGTGGGCGCATTGCCCGGACTTGCCACTTCCTCCGTACCATAGCTTTTCGGCACGCCGTTCCGCTATTCCCGCCCAACCACGTCCACTGCTGCGTCGCCGTATCGTAGCGCCATAGGTAGCCCAGAAAGGGTTCAGTAGGATTCGACGGATTAGACCGTTCCCTCCGTCCCATATACCGGCGTCGCGTCGGCGACGGTGCAACGTGGCTCGGGCAAAGGCCTGTGCCGCAATCCTAAGCTCGGACGGCTTCAACACAGCCCCGATG
>CAXTAE010000001.1:40474-66629 GCA_964242225.1 uncultured Acidobacteriaceae bacterium | reverse complement strand
GCTCCGTAGCGGCCACTCGGGTGTCAGACGTCGAGGCGCGGCGATCTAGTTCGCATTGACGTGCACAGGTGCGTCGCGCTCCTACTCATGGCGTAATGGTGATGTTGAGCGTTGCACCTTGCAGGGCAGATTCGCCGACGCTGGCCGCGACTGAAACACTGTACGTTCCCACCGGCGTTCCGGGTGAGGCTACGGGTTGAGAAGGGGATGGGGTCGAAGGACCGGAGCCACATCCCCCCAGCAACGACAGCATGGCAAAACAGCAAACGGCCGTGGATACCAGGGCGAAACGCTTTCGTCGCCGCGCGAAGGCGCCGCAGCCTGCAAGCAGGGCAAAGACAATTCCGTCGCGCTCCTGTCGGCCAGGAGTTGTATGCATCTTGTTGCTGGCCGTCGGAGAGCTGGTACTGACGATGAGTGTGGTGCTCAGGGGAGCGCCGGCGGGTACCAGAGTCGCTGGGGCGAAGCTGCACGTTGCTCCGCTGGGAAGACCGCTGCAGGCGAAGCTGATTGCTTGGTTGTAGCCTCCTGTGGGCGTCACGGTGAAAACGGCTGTGCCGCTCCCACCCTGCTTGATGGATAGGGTGGAAGGAGCTACCGCAACGCTGAAGTTGGGTGTGACGACGGTCGCAATCACGGTGGCGGAGGTGGAAACGGCGAAGTTCACATCACCGCTGTAGACGGCGGTGAAGCTATAACTGCCACCCGGCAGTGCGGCGGTTGTTACGCTTGCCACACCGGCCTTCAACGTAGCCGTCGCCAGCACCGTCATTCCGTTGATGAACTCCACAGTGCCCGTGGGGGGGCCGGCCGGCGAAGCTACGGAGGCCGTCAACGTCAACGACTGGCCTGTGGCGAGCATTGCTGCCGATGAGGCAAGTGAGACGGCGGTGCCAGCTTGCGCAACCTGGATCGTGGTGCTGGCGGCGGCACTTCCAAACGCACCCACCGCAGCCTGGTTGGCCGCGATGACCACCGTACCCGCGCCCGTCAGCGACACCGTCGCACCGGCAATTGTGGCAGGCCCGGAGACGACGCTATAGGTGACGACACCAGGGCTGGCCGAGGTAGCGGAGAGGGTGAAAGGCGGGTCGCCAAAGGTGTGGCTGGAAATTCCGGAAAAGGTGAGCGTAGGTGTTGCCGTTAGCCCCACCCCGCTGAGGTCTACCTCCTGGGTTCCGGTTGAACTGGCACTGACAAGCAACACGGCCGACTGAGTGCCCGTTGTGGTCGGCATAAAGCTGAGCGTGATGACGCAAGTTGCGTTGGGTGCAAGCGTGACGTTGCACGTGCTGGTCTGCCCGAAGCTGGCCGAGGTTGGGCCGTAGACGGTAAGTATTGCGATCCCCGACAGTGGGGCGGTTCCGGTGTTCGTGACCGTTACTGTCGAGTTCGCGGGAGCGCCGCCCACCGCCACGGAATTAAAGAGGACGTTTGTCGTCGACACCGAGAGACCAGGCGCCTGCACGGTAAAAACAAGAGCTGCGGAATTGCCTGCCGAGGCAGGATTCACCACCGATACCTGGGTACCGCCGGGCGAGTTGAATTGGGAAGCTGGTATCACAGCGGTCAGTTGGGTGGCGCTGACATAAGTGGTTGCGAAGGTGTTGCCTCCGAAGAGGACGGTAGCGCCGGGCTGAAAACCCGTACCGTTCAGCGTCAGCAACAGGTCTGGGCTACCGACAGGCACACCGTTCGGCGACAGGCTGTTGAGCGTAGGTGCAATTGCGGTTTGCTGCGCCAGGCTGCTGCGAAAAAGAACAATCTCGTCACCTGCGCTGCTGGTTCCATAGGCTCCGGAGTAGACGTGGAAGGCGAACCCATCCGCTCCCCAGCGGTTGAGATCAAGAGGAGAACCGCCCTCAGTGAGTGAGAAGTACGCCGAGCCGATCTGCGTATAGGTCTGCTGATTGAAGCTGAAGATACTTGCTGCGCTTCCGCCGAAATCGAGGATGTAGGTGTGTTTGTCCGCTGTCGACGGCAGAACACCCGCCTCATAAAAAAGCGGGTTGCCCGAGGGTGGCACATACGTGCCGAGTAACGTCTGCGGTAATGGATCCCAGACCTGACCGGAGTTGGTATAGAGCAGCATGCCATCGGAGACCACCTCCGACCCGGTTACTTCATTACAGCAGCCGGCACCGGGCTGCGTGAGGATGGTAAGCGCGGTTGCGCTGACGCCTGTCTTACTAAAGAACGCACCGTTAAACGGAAAGGCATAGAAAACGGTTGGATCCGACGTGAACGTGAAAGCGTCAACATCGTAATTCTTATCGTCAAACCCATTGTCCAGGAAACTCACAATTCCGGCGTCGCCGAACAGCGCCGCGCCGGCCTCCGACGGCGAGGCATTTCGGCTCAGGGACGCAACAACTTCCAGTGGGGATCCTGGTACCGCGTGCATATCAAAAATCGTTAGGGGACCAAAGGACGGGTCCGGCGTTATAGGAAACGTACGCTCGACCGTGGCGGTGGCTACATCGATACGCTGCAGTGCATGGTCGCCCCTGAGGGCGACGAATAACTTCGTGCCGTCACTAGAAACAGCCAGCTTCGCAGGATCGTTGCCGACCGGGATTGGCGTTCCAACTGCTCCGGTGGCGGGATTGATGGGCATCACCGTGTTCGCGTTGGTAGCGGACGCGGCAGGAAGCGATGCATACAACATCTGCGTGGCGGCGTCATACACCAGACCCGCAGCCGAGTACGGGAGGCTTTGATAGATCGGCAGGGCCGCTGTGCCGCTGGCGCCGCCCGGAGACGGATTCGTCACCCCGACTTCCAGCTCTTGCATGGTGTTCAACAGCGAGGCGGGAAGACTGACCTGCAGCAGTGCGGGGCCGAGATAAGTGGTCTGCACAGATTGACCATTTATGGTCACAAACGACGCGGGAAAGAAACCCGTCCCGGACACCAACAAGGTGACGTTTACGCTCCCTACGGGAATGGAGTACGGCGAGAGGCTGGTAACAGCTGGCAAGGAATAAGCCGAGATGGCCACTCCCGAGACCGGGACCGTAACGACGGGGTGTACGGGATCGCTGCTGGCGATGCTAAGCACTCCGGTCCGCGTGCCCAGCGCCGTTGGTGAGAAGGCCAGCACAAAGCTGCAGGCGGTGCTCGTGGAACCCTGGCTCGTGGGTTGCAGCGGTGCGCTGCAGGTGTTGGTCAAAATGCTGAAGTCACCGGTGATCGTCGCCTGGGATGGGAATACGGTGAGGTTGGACGTCCCCGAGTTGTACACAGTGACCGTGGCGGTTGTTGCGGTAGCGCTGTTGCCGAGAACCTGCGGCGAAAAGACCGCCGTTGAGGGCTGCAGATTGATCACGGGCGCCGTGGCAAATCCAGACAGCGTAATGCTATAGACCGGGACGGGGGCATTCGAGCTGACTGAAACCGTACCACTAACCGTCCCCGCCACCGTAGGCGTAAAGGTAGCGGCAACCATACAGGAAGCAGCCGGCGCAAGCGTCGTCGGGCACGTAGTCCCGGATGCTGCTGGAGTGAACACCGGTCCCGGAAACTGCACGTTGCTGATCGTCAAAGGAGCATTGCCGCAGTTTGTGATGGAGAAGGAAGACTGCGTTGACGCGCCCAGGTCTGCAAGAGCGGCGGAGCTGTTGGAAAAGCAGATACCAGGACCAGGCTGACTCACGTCAATCAGAGCGGCAAATCCGTAGGTGTAGGTGTAGTTGGTCGGGGCAGGCGTGACGGCGGCGAGGAACGCTGAGGGCGTTACCGGCAGATCATCCTGCCCCGTGCCGGCGATGTGTGCGCGGCCTTGGCTATCCAGCGCAAGACCCGCGATGCGGCTTCCGCCTTGCGAACCGTTGAAGTAGGTTGAGAAAAGGACCTGGTGCACCTGCGGGTCGAACTCGGTGAGAAATGCCGAGCCAGTGGAGAAGCTGGATGTTCCCGCTACGGATTGCAGAGGGTTCAGCAGCGGGATGTTGCTTCTGTAACCGGTGTTTCCCGCCACCCAGACATCACCTGCGGCATCCAGCGCGATCTTGCTGATCGTGCCACCCGTATCTCCGGTCGGCGTACTGAAGTAGGTCGCGTAAGGCAACTGGGTGCCATCCGCGCTGAGCTTTGCGAGGAAGCTCGTACCCGGAACGGTGCTGTACGAAGCACTGTTCACGGGCAGGCCTGTGCTCCCTGTTCCTGCTAACCAAATTGAACCATCCGACGCCAATGCCATACCGGACGCATTGCCCGTGGTCACCAGCGTGGAAAAGACAAGCGCGCTGCCATCCGGAGAGACCTTGGTCACGAATGGTGCGGACACATTTGGATCTAGGATGGTGGTCTGGTAGGCACCGGGTGTTGTCGGCCAGGGTGTTGTCGTCGTGAAGGTGGTGACTCCGACGGAGCCGGCGAGATAGGTGTTCCCGGTTGCGTCCACCGCCAGACTCGCGACTGAGCAACAATCCGAGATGCTCCCGGTCTCGCCCACAATCGCGCTATAGGTGAGCGCTCCGCTGGCCGTGAGCTTCGTAAGAAAGATGTAGTTGTTGGGATAGCCCGGTGTGCCCGCGTTGAGCGCCCCCGGACTGACAGGCATATAGGGCGAATCCGTCGTGCCGCTGACGTAGGCAGCTCCCGCAGCGTCGAACGCGACAGCCTGGCCGAAGGTGATGTAGCCGTTCGTCTGGGCATCAATGCCGCCGAGACGACTGGAAAAATTCAGCGATGCGCCGTCGGGGGTCAGTGAGGTGACGAAGCCATCCTCATAGCCGGGCTGACCCGAGCTGATCGGGTTCTTCGAAGGAAAGTCGGTCGACCCCGTAAAGCCGGTTATCAAAGCGTTCCCGCTTGCATCTACGGCGATGGCTGCTGGCTGATCGTTGCCGTTGCCGCCAAGAAAAGTGGAATACAGCTGTGCCGTTCCGGCCGCGTTCAACTTGGTAACAAAGACATCGCCCTGATTGCTCACACAGGAACCGCACGTCGGCTGAACCACGCCCTGGCTAACTGGAAAGTTCTGGGAGAAGGTCTCACCCACGATGTAAGTGTTACCCGCGCCGTCCACAGCGGCTCCTGCAACGCTGATCGACAGATCTGCAAGGTAGGTCGCAAAATCCAGCACAGGGTCGATCACCAACGGCAACGCGGGATCGAACTTGCCGACTGTGAAGCTAACCTCATGGTCCGGCAGCAGAGCGAAGCCACCGTCCACCGTCTGCTCATGCCCACGAACCCGCTGATAGATGCGCGGCGCGTGCACGATCAGATCGCCATTGCTCGCAGATACATGAAGGTCGCCCGTGCCGTCCAGCGTCAGGCCGCGCGCGTTGGCGTAGCGCAATCTAATCTGATGGAGATCGGCGTTGGGCTGCACTACGAAGTCATGTTCAATGTGACCGCCATTGCCATAGAAGAGCAGGTCCACCCCGTCATACACATTGTGATACGTGACGCGCCCGTACTGTGGGATGTGCGTCTTCCAGGAGGACGGAGAGGGGCCTACAAGGTAGTTCGATTCCCCTCCGGTCGGTTCTGAAGGCGTCACCGTGGCGTCCAGGTGTGCGCCTTCAAGGCTCATCTCGAGCCGCTGATTGCCTTTGCTCAGCGGAATGTCCAGATGCAGCGCGCCCGCGCCGAAGCCGATCTGCAGGGGTCCTGCATGCGTGACAAACCGGTCTTCTGCAAAGCCTTGACCCACATTTGGTTCAAAAGCAATTGGCAACCTGAGGATCGAGGCAGCGCTCTCGCTTGCACTGGGCACGCGCGCTTGAGTAGCCTGCAGCCCCTGACCTGTTGCGAAGATACACTGAGCAGCGAAGATACAAAGTAAGGCAAGACGAGCAAAGCGCACAGAGTATGATCCGCAAGCAAGATGTGAGTGACGGAAACGACAGTATCTGAAGCAAGTCGCACGCGTCTAGTACTCATTCGTGGCACACACAGTGTGTCGCCGATACGATCCGCTTTCAGGTGCCCCAGGCCGCACTTGATAAAGAGGCCGTGCCGTCTCTCCAGACAGCACTTTCTCGATGAGGTCGTTGCAGGCGTGACCGCAGCTCGCTCGATCGGGTTCAACGTCACTATGCCGAGCAACTTGATGGGGTGCCGACGCTTACCGACCCTTGGAACCAGGTCGCTTACGGCGCGCATCCGCACACTCGCAGCAGTGATGACCAAACTGTGAGTGGAAACGGGTTGCCGTACATTGCTGCCACAAATGGCAACAACGCTTCTTCAGTCGCAACTCATCCCGCTCTCCAAGTTGGCAAGGTCAACAGCTCTTCCGCGTTGAGGAGTTCACGAGTACAACCCTCCATAATTCTGATAGGCCTCGAGATCTCCAATCGACCTTCGAATGTGTTCCGCATGTTCCTGCCTGTCTTTTCCTACTAGGTCGTACAAGACGGACTCCCCAACACACAAAGATCTGTGCCCATCAACGTGACTGACCTTAAAGGAAACAGATTCGGCTGCTGTCCTGGCCGCTGAGAGAAATCCATCTCCGCTGTTTTGATCGAGCGACCTGATAATTCCCTTATGAAGTTGCATGTGATCCTTTCTCAGCAAGCAGATTTCAATCTGCTGCGATCAGAGCGGGTTGTTCATTCGTGGAAGTAGGCAATGCAAATACCTCCTCATGCGAACGCAAGAGGAGCAAGGGACACTGGACAAGCTTAATGACTTTTTCCGCAATAGAGCCGAAGACCATGGGACGCCAGCCGGAGGTGCCGTGTGTGGAAAGCAAGACCATGTCGGCGTGCTCTCGTTCAAGAACCATCATAATGTTTCCGACCACATCATTCCCGATCTCTACGCCGAACTCGGCCCTGACACCAACGCCTTCGAGGAGCACCACTAACGCGGTAAGTCTATCTTTGGCGCGTCGACGCGCGTCGTCCAAAAACTCCTGTTCCGGGAACAGCGGCCCCGGGTATTCCGTCATACCCACGATCGGCAGCATAGGAATCACATGCAGAAGGTAGAGGGCTGCACCGACAAAGTTAGCCATTTCGCTCGCTGCCTCCAGCGCGCGGTCGGCGGAAGGACTGAAGTCCGTTGGAACGAGAATCTTCCTGGGTTGGAATCTCTTCGATTGCTGGGCTTGCATACTCGCTCCTGGAATGTCGTACGCACCTGCCACGATAAAACTCTAGGTCGCATGAATACTGAGCAATGCGATATAACGAGGCGCATCTTGGGTCAGAAATTAAACCGTAGCGTGGTGCAAGGCCCGTAACGCCTGAAAAAGAACATGCGGATCGTGTTGGCCTTTGTAGACAGGCGGTGGTTTGCGGTCCAGACCCAATAACGAGTACACGGCCAATTGCGCGGAACGGATCGAGTACTCCACGGTGAAGACAACATCGTCCGGCACCTCGCAAAATTGACCAGCGAAGGCAAGGTTACTCGACCGCTCCGGCATCACTTGGGGCCGGTCCCCTGGGCTGCGCGGGAGAAATTGGCTTGTGATGTACGGCATCATGCAGGGGATGCAATTGCAACTGTCAAGAACGCGTCCCATATCAGCGCTCATTTGAAAATGCCCGAGTATCTCGGCCATGATCTCTCTTCCGCTGCATGCGGACATAGGTTTTTTGACGAAATCTCCGGTCGTATCGACCGCGAGGCCGTAGCCCCAGAACACCTGCACGCCGGCAGGCTGATCGATGAAGTGCGGCTGATGCGGGAGCACGATTGAGGCCAACCAGGCAGAGTCCGGAAAGGTGATCAGTCCCCCCTCGCCGGGCGCGTTTCCCGTCTGATCACGCACATAATTAAAGAAAGTGGGATCGTGGAGTGTGGTCGTGAACGACACCCACTTGGATTGATCGACGTGATCGACAAAGTTCGCGGGATGACCGCAGTCATTTTGTTGGCTAGCAAGCTTTTCCCAGAGCGCCCAAGCACCGGCATCAGCGTTAATCTCCAAGATCGGAGCCGTCTCCATCGAGCCCAGCGACGAGCACTCCGTCATAGAACCTAACGTAACGATCACCGCATCTTCCCGGCCCAAGTCAATTTGTTCCGGCAAGCCTTGCCGGTCGAGGAGAAGGCGATCGACCGCGTAGCTTTGTGCTCCGTGGTTCAGGTTGAGGTCGGTCACCCGTGTGCCAAAGGACATCTGCACGCCACGCTGCTCGAGCCACTTGCGCAACGGCCTCACCATCGAGTCGTACTGGTTATAGACCGTGCGCATGATGCCACTCAGGGTGCTGAAGCCGGACACCATGTGGGTGAAGCGAACCAAGTACCGCTTGAACTCGATCGCACTATGCCACGGCTGAAAAGCGAACGTGGTAGACCACATGTACCAGAAATCCGTGACAAAGAAATCCGCCTCGAACTGATCAGCGATGCTCGATCGCCCAAGCATCGCTTCGGGTTCCAGGGCCAGGCGCTCCAGCGTGAGGATGTGTCTTTCCGTCAACCCGAAATCGGGTGCTTCGACGCTCTTTCCCTCCCGGAATAGGCGAGCCTTGGAATCGGTTTTCATCGTACGATTCCAGGCAAGGATCTCTTCCGTGACGGTCCGGGAGCCGTCGAGAACGGGAATTGAGGAAAAGAGGTCGAAGGTGCAGACGTACTTGCTTTCCAACATTCGACCGCCCCGCATGCTGTACCCGTCTCGAGGGTTTCCGCCCGCGTCGAGACTGCCCCCCAGGCTGGCAGATTGTTCCAAGATGTTGATCTGATGACCCTTTACGTCGCCATCACGAATAAGGAAAGCTGCTGCAGCGAGAGATGCGATCCCGCCGCCGATCAAGTAGTACGTCGAGTCTCTACCAGCATGTCGTTTGCTCACGGGCTGTTCCTCGTTATCAAGTGCCTGCTCTGTCGATCAACTACGCGTGGAAGACAGGCGGCTCGGAGATTTTGGCTAAAGCCTCGAGAAACTCTTCCTTCCGCGATGAATGATGGACTGATTCGTCGTAGAGGTGGTCGTCAATCGCGAACTGCACGTCGCCAACGACCAGGATTCGTGCGCGAGGCCACCTGCGACGGATTGATTCGGCGGTGTCACGAAGAACTGTCGGCCCAAAGGAAAGACTAAGGATGGCTACAGAAAGCTCAGGTTGTGACTCGATCTCCCGCAGGCTGTGCGCCGTGGTGACCTTGTAGCCGGACCCCTCAAGAAAAGCGGCTCTAATGTCGAGCGCGGATCTGTCGGCCTCGACGACCAGGATGTTCTGCGCGATAGCGCAGTCTGGAACGGATAACGCAGGCAGCATAAGGTCCTCGATCGGAACACCCGATGTCTCCAACGTAGCCCCCTGCCACGCAGAACACTGTGCAGTTCTGCTCACGACAGCGCGATGCAGTGCAGTCAATTGATTTCCGGGTTATGTTGGCGTACACGGCCGACGAGGTGATCACGACGTCGGGTACGGAGCAGAACTCAGTGCACCCTTGAAGCGAACGCTACAGTCGCTTCCTTTCACTCCTGCTTTGGTGACTTAGATGGCTTTGGATTATCTTTTTCGATTTTTTCGACTACGGCTCCGACGCGTTTTGCGGTTTTCGAGCGACCCCGAGGCGCGCTCAGAAGAGGCGCACTCTGGGCATTTTGCTCAAAAGACACATCGTGTAGAACCACATTCAGCAGTGATTTATCCACCCTGATGTGGCCGTTGTACTCGATGAAGCCAAGGTTACGAAAACGATTCATGAAGAAACTTACCCGGGAGCGTGTTGTGCCAATCATCTCCGCCAAAGTTTCTTGCGTGATGTGCGGCAGCAGCGTCTCGGGCTCCCCGGCCTTTCCAAATTCAGCCATAAGCAACAGGATGCGCGCGAGCCGCTTTTCACTTGAATTGAAGAGCTGATCCACAAGATCCGCTTGCGTCCGCATGCTCCGTTTCAGCAGGAACGCTAAGAACAGATCCGAGAAGGCGTGTTCCGCATGCATCACGCGAGTCATTTCGGATTTCTCAATCTTTAGCGCGATACACGGCGTGATCGCTGTCGCTGTGGCAAGGCGCTTGCCTGCGACCGCCGCGATTGATTCCTCGCCAAGGAAGTCACCCGCCGCCAGAAGCGTGATGGTCGCTTCCTTCCCCGCCGCCGAAACCACGGTGAGCTTGGCCGTGCCCTCCTGAATGTAAAAGACAGAATCGGCCCCCATGCCTTGCGAGAAGAACACGTCCTTGGCCCTCAAACGGACGAGTTTGCGTCCGAGCCCGGCACTCTGGAGAAATGTCGCGGGATCGAAGGTGCCTTGCTCCGGCTTGGACATAACTTTCCTGGGATGTTCTTAATAGCGGGCCCGACGCGCCCTGCTAGGAGACTATCGCATTACGATTCTGCCCGTCCAAAAATCACCAGGATCACGCAAGGTGAGCGGAAGCTAAGCAGCTCTTAGGAGCTACCCCTTCGAGACACAAAACATTTACACCTAAGAAGCAGATGCATTGCTGCATCGGCAACCAAATCAGCGACCGATGTACTCGCGCAAGCCAAAGGTTTGGTGGCCATAGGGCGGGCCGGTCTTCCAAACCGCACCCGAGTGTGGCCCCGCTTCGGGAGCACAGGTTCAGGAGCCAGCCATAGAAGACTGCGAGCCGCGCGGTTCAGTGTTAGAGGTATGTGGTCCTGCCGAAGCCAGGGTCGCGTGCGTCGGGCCGGCCCAAGTACCGTTGCGTTCAGGCCGCAGTTCGTTTCCACTATCTCGCGCTGCGCCTAGCCGTTGCAGCGACAAAGGCGATCGTTCCGATTGCAGGCAGGAGAAGAAAAAGGATCAGAGAAGCAAACATTTGGTTTCCCTTTCCAAGACATACGAATTTGAAGCCTTGCTGGCCCACTGCCGAGGTCGACATGCCCCTTTTAAGGCATGAGCGTGCCGCGCGAGTTGATGTAGCCGCCTTCAAAGAAGCGATGGTGCACCATACTCATTCCCAAGATGAAAAAGCTGATAATTAGGAGGACGATGAAGAGAACCTTGGCGTCCACAAGCCAGCCCGGTCTGAGCCTTGCGAGTCTAGTGGTGATGGTCTCGAATGACATTGGGTTCCGCTCCAAGCAGGCCAAGGGGCCGCTGTTCTTTGCCTTAACTGCTGCGTAGCTATGACGGATACCACCTGCCGAAGTTCTGGTAGACCTCTAGCTCGCTCATGACGCGGCTAACCCTCCGCGGTTTCACTTCGTATACTCGGCTACCGATGCACACACGTCTGTTCTGTTCTGCTCAGGTAACGAGCGCATGGGAGGACCTCAAAATACCAACATCGGACCGGACATGCTCTACGCTTGGCATCCCTGATTAGGGCAATTATCGATTCCACTGACCACGGTTTTGGGGCGCTATTTCGGTTTGAAAAGCCCTCGCACACTACAAGCAGCCTTCCTCTACTTCGAGGATCACAGAAGCTGCCGTAACCTCCCCATCGCTCTGCGGTGGGGACCACGGTGACGTTCGTTGTCCGCATTGTGAACGGGCAAGGTGACTTTCCCCTTGCAGCCTCAAGACTGCAGAGGTGTTATGAGAAACAATCCAAGGCGAGGTTCTCGATGGATTCTAACCAGTTTCGAGTATGTCGCTTAGGCCTCGATGAATGGCTGCCTGCGATGTGGCTCATTATGAACTGCAAAAAACGGCGTTGGCTTGTGCGAGATTGCACGCGGCCGAGCAAAAGGAGACAGCGCGACGCTGCTTAGAGTGCAAGCCTCGACACACGTGTAGTTTGCGCCGATGGGCGACTGTTTTTACTGAGCCAACCGGCGTTGAGGAGCATATGGCGAGCAGCGACATCTTGAACATCCCAAAAGGGGTCAAGCACAACGATCCAGGCAGCGCAGCAGAAGCTGCTGCAGCGACTGCGGCTGGGGTGGGCCTATCAAGCTCACGTGCGGCAACGTCGCTCATTCAGGACGGGCCAAATGCGATGCCCGACACCTCAAATCACCCCTTTAGGAACGCTCTTTCGAAGTTCTGGGCGCCCGTTCCCTGGCTTCTTGAAGCCTCGATAGTGTTACAAATCGTGCTGCACAAGTATGTTGAGGCTGGCATTATCGCTGCGCTGCTCATCTTCAACGCTGCGCTCGCGTTCGTGCAGGAGGGTCGGGCCCAAGCGACCCTCAACGCCCTGAAAT
Source organism: uncultured Acidobacteriaceae bacterium (assembly GCA_964242225.1). Lineage (GTDB taxonomy): Bacteria > Acidobacteriota > Terriglobia > Terriglobales > Acidobacteriaceae > Granulicella. Next base: position 54,575 of record CAXTAE010000001.1, on the reverse strand, counting down.
CGCGGCTTGCGCTAGACGCCTCCGTCCAACGTGACGGCGTTTGGAAAGTGGTTCCCGCGGCGCAACTGGTGGTCGGAGACTTGGTCAAACTTTCGCTTGGAGGAGTGGTTGCTGCGGACGTTCACATACTTGAGGGATCGGTTCTGCTTGACCAATCGATGCTTACAGGGGAATCGTTGCCGGTAGAGGCCGGTTCTGGGGCAGATACGTTTTCTGGAGCACTCGTTAAGAGAGGCGAAGCGACGGCCAAGGTGACGGCAACAGGCACCCGAACAAAGTTTGGAAGGACTGCCGAGCTGGTACGTACGGCTCACGTTGTCAGCTCACAGCAGAAGGCCGTTCTGAAGATTGTGCGAAATCTCGCCTACTTCAATTGCGGGGTCATCCTGCTCATGGGCCTTTATGCCCTCACGCACTCCATGCCTAGGAATGAGATCGTTCCGCTTTTCCTTACCGCGGTGCTCGCTGCCATCCCGGTGGGCTTACCAGCGACATTCACCCTGTCCTCCGCCATTGGAGCACGATCGTTGGCGAAACTCGGTGTGCTTCCCACGCGCTTGTCGGCTGTGGATGAAGCCGGAACGATCGATGTCCTGTGCGTGGATAAGACCGGTACTCTCACAGAAAATCAGCTTTCCGTGACGAGCGTTTCTTTACTGAATGGCTTCCATGAAGAGCAGGTTCTTGGGCTCGCAGCTCTCGCGAGTTCCGTAGGAGGTCAAGATGCTGTAGACGCTGCGATCCGATCTGCCTCGGAGAAGAAGCCAGCTTCGGATATTCCCAAGCTGGTGACGTTTACGGCATTTGATCCTGCGAAGAAGACCTCTGAGGCGACAGCGACCGATGCCAAGAGCCAAACAGTAAAGATTGTTAAAGGCGCCTTCGCAACCATTGATGCTCTTGCCGCGCACGACGCCCAGGCGACAGAGGCTGCCGACAAACTCGAAAAGCAGGGGTTTCGTGTTCTGGCCGTAGCATTCGGACCGCCAACCTCCCTGCAGCTGATAGGTCTGATCGCGCTGAGCGATCCTCCCCGCGCAGACTCAGCTGCTCTGATCTCCGAATTGAAGGCCCTCGGGGTGCGGACCGTCATGGTAACGGGAGACGCACCGGCAACGGCCACTATCGTTGCTGGCGAGGTAGGGCTGAGTGGGGCTACATGCCCGGCCGGGCCAATCCCAACAATCGTCAAACGGGAAGACTATTCCGTTTTTGCGAGCGTGCTTCCCCAGGGAAAATTCGACCTCGTCAAGGCGTTTCAGAAAGGTGGACACACCGTGGGAATGTGCGGGGACGGGGCAAATGACGCCCCGGCACTCCGACAGGCTCAAATCGGGATTGCGGTTTCTACCGCAACGGATGTCGCGAAGTCAGCTGCGGGGGTCGTGCTTACGGAAGCAGGTTTGGGCGGGATCGTCGCTGGCATCAAGACTGGGAGGATCACTTTCCAGAGGATTCTCAGCTATACCCTGCGCTCCACGACCAAGAAGATCGCGCAACTCCTGTTTCTTGCCGTCGGCCTCCTGATGACCGGACAGGCAGTGCTAACTCCGTTGCTGATGGTCATCGTGATGATCACTGGTGATTTTCTATCCATGGCGTTCGCCACGGACCGAGTCAGACCCTCTGAAACACCCAACTCCTGGAGCATCGGAAATATTACGGCGGCGGGAGCTTTGTTAGGCATAGGGTTTCTTGCCTTCTGCACGGCCACACTTGCGGTAGGCGAATACAAGATGCACCTAGATATCGGTCACCTTCGTACCTTCTGCGTCGTTGCCATCGTCTACGGGAGCCAGGCAATCACCTACGCTGTGCGAGATAGACAGCATCTTTGGGGTCTGCTTCCGACGAAGTGGCTTGTGCTGTCCTCCGCGGCTGATATGTTGTTCATCTCGCTTCTGGCAAATCGTGGCATCGAGATGTCCTCGCTCACACTTCATGTTCTTGCTTTGGAGTTCTTGGCAGCCACGCTCTTCTTCTTCGTCATCAATGCCATCAAGCTTCCAATCTTCAAGCGCCTGAGCGTCGCTTGACACGACATATTCTTCTGACCAAGCTCTACGGTTGGCATTCTCACAAGTCCATGCTGGTGGGATGAGTACCGATGGTTCGTCGTGATCCCTGACTTACTTCAAACCCATCCTCTCGCCGCGACATTTCCCACAATCGAAGCCCTTGCCCAATCTGCCGAGAGCGATGCAGCCAGAGTTTTAAAGCAGACGGACGAGTATGCTGATCGCACGATGAGTCAGAACGAGATGATCCAAAGCCTTCGGGCAGAGTAGCGAAGTTGCAATAGATTACTGCCCTTGTCCTCGACGAGCGGAGCATCGCTGGTACGCACGTATAAAGGATGGAACAGCGAAGGGAGCTTGTTTTGGAGCAAAGGTCCAGGAACACACCGGTGAACCGTCGCGAAGTGACGAGGTGGATGCTCTCGGTCCTTGCTTCCAGCCTTGCGGTTCCAGAGCTAAGCGGCAGCATAGCCCCTTCTCCGGGGGACGCCGACAAGATAAACCTTGAGTCCATACGGAGTCGAATTCAGCAGGCGATTGCGCGGGGTGATGCCACCGGCGTAGCTGTCGCAGTAGTGCAGGGCGGTCGCATTGTTTGGGAGGAAGGCTTCGGCTGGGCAGACCGGGAAGCAAAGCGAAAGGCTACACCGAACACCCCGTTCAGTATGGCCTCCATCACGAAGCCGTTTACTGCGACAACGATGATGACCCTGGCCGCACAAGGCAAGTTTTCCCTCGATCAGCCTGCAAACCAATATCTGATGGGAAGCGAGATCACCGGTACAAGCGGCAAGGCAGAGGCAGCAGAAGTAACAGTGCGAATGCTGGGTGCCCACGTTAGCGGGTTGCCTGGTATGTATGAGTCCTACGACGCCGATGAAGCACGACTCGTTCCCAGTCCGACCGCCCTTCTCAAAGCTTACGGCAGGCTCGCGTACCCACCTGCAGCTTGTTACGAGTACAGCAACATCGGATATGCAGCACTGCATGCTATTGCGTGCAATCTGACGCAGACCGAGTTTGGGGCACTCATGGAGAAGAACGTGCTCGCACCACTCGGTCTTCACGACAGCTTCTTCGGCGGCGACAGCGCCCGAGTGAGAAGTGGTGCGACGCGATACGACCCGCTTGGTCATGCCATCCCGCACTACAGCACATCGACGCCTGCTTCGGGCGAGCTATACGCCAGTGCCCATGATCTTGCCCGCTTTCTCCTCTTCAACATGCGTGGTGTGCAAGACCGAGCGGCCCTTTTCAGCGGGCAGGACCTTGCCGAACTGCATCGGCCCGTCTTCACTGGGCCGTCCGGTGTCGCGTCCACCTTTGGCTGGTTCAAGAGCCACACTGCCTCCGGCGTTCCTTTCTTTTTCAAGGGCGGCGGAGACCCGGGGGTGGCGAACAGGATGTACTTCGTTCCCTCGAAGGACATTGCCTGTGTGGTTGTCACCAACCAATCCAATGCGTGGAAGCTGGCCTATGACGTTTGCGACGAGTTCCTGACATCTCAGCTATCCGAATGGCGCCGGCCGGACGAATATTGTGGCTTTCCCAGCACTCCGTTTAGCGCTACGCCGACCTTCCGCGGGCGATGGCACGGATTATTGCAAGACGGTGGTGCCAATACACTCATTGAGCTGAACATACTGTCGAACGGGACCGCTACTTTGGCCCTTGGGACTCATCCGGCGGAACCGATCACAGAGCTTCGGGCAGAGGGCGAGGCGGTTACAGGCCTTTGCACCGGTCGAATTCCCTCACCGGATGCAGTCAGAGCCGGAGCCGAAAGGCTGCAACTCAAGCTGTTTCCGCTCAAGGGTGGCCTCGTCGGCAGAGTGTTCGCTGTCGCAGGCGACCCCAACTTCAAGAATGTGAGTCTGCCCTATGTCCTCTCTTTGAGTCGAAGTGGCGAGTCCTCATGAACACGCTTCCCGTTCCGTCCTGCTCAGAACGACACGGCGCTTAGGGCGGGACGTCTCCAAGCAGAGAAGGTAGTTCACGGCCACAGACCACGGGCGTCCAGAACCTAGTCAGGTTTCGCAGTTGTAACTGCCGGTCCTCCGCATAGTCCGGTTCTGAGGTGACAAATGAAACACCAAGGTATGACTGCTCTGATAACGGGGCGCTTCGGCCGGTTTGGGCGAGGCCTTTGCAAGCCAACTGGCTACGCGACGCGCAACTCTCGTCCTGGTTGCTCGTTCGGAAGGCAAACTGAACCTGTTGGCAGAGACATCGCGAGCTGAGACGAAGCCATGTTCCCGATTGGCCGACTTGTTCAAGCCGAGGAGATTGCCAAATGCGGTAGTGTTTCTGGGTCCGACCAGAGTTCTTATGTTACGGGTTGGGATCTAATGGCCGACGGCGGCGTCGGCCAGGTGTGACGCCCAAAGTGTCTATCGGATCTGAGCGAAACAGCTCAGGTAAGCCTTTCTGACAAGCGCACAATCAATGATCGTTGCCTCTCATTACGTTCATAAGGTTCATTGGAGAAATCATGACTAGATTCAAAGACAGGGTTGTCATCGTGACTGGGGCCGGCTCTGGGATTGGAGCAGGCACGGCACGCCGCTTTTTGCAGCAAGGGGCGTTTGTAGTTCTGAATGGACGGCGTGAAGAGAAGTTGCGTGAAACTATCGCGGGCTTTGATGCAGCACAGTCACTCATCCATCCTGGAGATGTCTCGGATGAACAGTACGTGAAGCGACTCGTGGAAGATGCGGTCAATAAGTTCGGCAAGCTCGACGTATTAGTCAACAACGCCGGGATGGCCAGCTTTGGTCCCTTTGCGCAGATCACGACAGAGCAATGGCGGAAGCTGATGGGCACTGATCTGGATGCCGTCTATTTTGCGACTCGTGAAGCATTGCCTCATCTCTTGAAGACCAAGGGTTCGATCGTCAATCTTTCCTCCGTCTCGGGTTTAGGCGGAGATTGGGGGCTAAGTGCCTACAATGCGGCAAAGGGCGCGATTTCGAACTTCACACGCGCCCTGGCTTTGGAGTACGGCTCGCGTGGCGTACGGATCAATGCTGTAGCACCTAGTCTCACCTCCAGTGAGGCCACCGCCGAGCTTGAAAAGAGCGATGCAGTGATGGGCGCGTTTGTCGATCGCCTTCCTATCGGTAGGGCCGCCACACCAGCTGAAGTAGCAGGGGTGATTGCGTTTCTGGCGAGTGAAGACGCGGTCTTTGTCAATGGCGTGGTTCTGCCCGTCGATGGCGGAGTCAGCGCGTCCAATGGGCAACCCAACTTCCTGTCGCTTCTCGGAAAAGGCTGACGCCCGCATCCATCTCAGACTTCATTGTTCTCAAACCATGAGTGGGATCAGCGTACTTACTTCAATTGCTGATTGGCCGACACCCTGCCCGGCGATCGTCATGCACGTCATCGCGTTCCATCGAATCGGTTCGCAGCGCCTGTAGGTTCGTCATAAAGTGTTGGCAGCTTCTTCGGCGCAACACCCGACATGCGTTTCATTTCACAAGTCCTCTCCACCTTACTGGAAAACCAAATTGATTTCTGGATACGTAGCAATACGTAGGCCGCTGTACCCAATACTGCGACAAATCCGACGCGCGGCTCAGATTCTCATCGAGTTAGGTCGCGAGGAGCTGCTCAAGCCCCTAAACTGGCTAGCGATCGGCCAGCGGCGGCGAATGCAGTTGCCTCGTAATGATCGGAGATTGTTGTGGCACGTTTCGGCTTTCTCACCCTCTACGCAACGGGGCATCTGAACCCGTCCGATTGCAAGTGAGCAACCCGGTATTGCGATGCGCATAGCGCGTTCAGGCGCGGGTGTGGTGGTGCCGGTTGCTGAAGTGCAGCCGCATTCACTTCACGAGGCCGTCACCGACGTCCTTAGCGTGCCGAAATACAGGGATGCGACGGAATCGATCTCCCGCATCATGCAGTCGATGGCTCCTGCAGAAGAGACCGCCGCAGGAATTCTTGAAGAGGTGCTTGCGCGCATTTAGTCCCAACAGCGTCGTCTAAGAGGCTTGTTTAGGAAAGGCAACTAGGCCCAGAAGCTACGGAGCTGACCGAACTTGCAGCAAATTGCTTGAGAGCCGCGAAGCGTTCCCCGAGGTCTTGCTACTGGCGTACAGTTTCTAGTTCACGAGGTAGGCACAGCTGTTCACACAGCAACCGTCACGCTGGTCACCTCACGCACGTGAACGACAGACCTTTGTGCTGTACGCGCAGTTCTGCCACACATACGACGATCGGCGCAGCAGTGCGCTACTTGAGGGCAGGGCCACTACCAATCGTTGCTTCGCGGCTCTCCGAACGGCGCTGTCGCTGGCTTGCGTTTCTAATCTTGTGAGTGAGCGAGGGTTGACAGGTAGGGGAGGCAACTCTCCTGGGCGGTGCCTACTGAGGTTGGCAGCCAACTACCGTCAGATTCGTGAAGCTCGCTTAGCTTCTCTCAAGCAAGCTGCAACCAGGAACTCATCGGATCTTAGCTCGACAAGTGAGCATCTAGCCGCCTCTGCCCTCACGGCCCTTTACCGAGCGGGGCCATGGTGGGGAAGGAACAACTGAAACACCGTCCCCGAGCTGTCGCCCCCCTGCCTGCTTCTCACTTTGAGAGTTCCCTTGTGCCGATCAATGATCTCTTTACTGACCCAGAGTCCCAAGCCAGTTCCGGTGATTCCTTTTGTAGTGAAGAAGGGTTCGAAGAGTCTGGCTATCGTAGCGGCGTCCATTCCACTGCCGCTGTCGGCAACCGTTAGGACGATACCCTCTCCATGGTCAGATCCATACCGCGTGAGTCTTGTTCGCAAGAAGATCTCTCTTCTGGCACCATTCATAGCGTCTAGCGCATTACTTACGAGGTTGCTGATCACCTGTCGGATTTCTCCTTCGAAACAGCAAACCGGCTGTGGCGCCCTGTACCGCTCGTAAACCTTAGCTCTCGTATTGGCCAATCGGCCTTGGAAAATCGAGAGAACGCTTTCGATGAGATCTTCGAGCCGAACGTCCTCTGGGTTGGAAGCCTGCTTATGAAAGCGCAGTGTCTGTGCGGTGATCGCCGCGACCCGTCGCAGTTCAACTTCGGCTGCTCGCAGGTGTGGTCGCGCCTCAGTCATATCGTCGCACCGCTCCGCAAGGTACAGGAGATTGGTGACTGCTTCCAGGGGGTTGTTGATTTCATGGGCGATGCTTGACGCAAGCCGACCAACGACTGCGAGCTTTTCGCTTTGCATGAGTGCTTGCTCGGCCTTCTTCTGGTGGGTGACCTCCAAGGACGCCGCCGTAATGGCGGTGACGACTCCCTCAGCCCCATAAACCGGAAAGTAATTCACCATCCAGTACCGGACGTTTTGGGGCTCTGTCGCGAGAGAGCCCTCCAGCGGGAAGTTGACGACCGACTGGCCGGCAGCTACTTGATCGAATAAGCCTCGCAAACCTTCGATGGGAGCCATTTCTGTGACACCTCGGCCCAAAAGATCCTCGGGGCTTAGACCGAAAAACTTCGCTTGAAGATCATTGAGCCGAAGATAGCGATAGTCCTTCGCGTCAAAAAGAGCCAAGCCGATAGGCGCTGTTTGGTAGACCGCCCCGATCTCGGCGAGTTGGCGCTCAGCCTGTTCACTCTTCTGCCGTAGTGAATCCTGCAACGCACGATCCGAGGTAATGTCTCGGAAGAAAACCATGATGCCATGATCTGCGGGATAGCTTTGGACACGGAGCCAGAAGTTGAAGGGCTCAGGGTAGTAGGCCTCGAAGTCCCCAATCTCTTCACGTTCCATGCTGCCTGTGTACGCGGCAACGTAGGGAGAGCCTTCGAAGACCGTGTTCGGATACCTCTCGAAGAGAACGGTACCGAGTATGTCATCGCCGCCCGAATCCAGTAGTTCATGTGCACGGCGATTCAGAAACGTGAACCGGTACTCCCTGTCCAGGAAGAAAATGGCGTCCGTGGTCGCTTCAAAGAACTGCGCCATCTGCCTGCGAAAACCTCCGTCATCCATCGGCGAAGTCTTTGGCAATTTCACCATCTCCTACTCTTTTACGCGCACCGGCAGTCTGATCGATGCTGGTGGCCGCGATCCTGCGCTCGTCAAGTTTATCAAGCTGGACATTGTTCAGGCTCGGACCAAAAAAGGGCGGCCACGAGGCCGCCCTACGAACATTACTCCAACGCTCAGGTTCCATGAGTTTAGAGCGGCTGGATGTTCTCAGCCTGCCAACCCTTCGGGCCTTTGACCACATTAAATTGCACTGCTTGACCTTCCTGAAGGCTCTTGAAACCGCTTGTGACGATCGCCGAATAGTGGGCGAACACGTCTTCCCCATTTTGACGGCTGATGAAGCCGAAGCCCTTAGCGTCGTTGAACCACTTTACTGTTCCCTGTTCCATCTCTGCTCCCCTTACTTGTAAGCCCGCTATAACAGACCGGCCGATCCTCTCGGAACGCCTTATCGGTATAACGGGGATGAAAGGAGCGTAACACCTTCCGTGCCACGGCACGACAGATGGTAGCCGCCATGTCAAGTGTTCGCCGGTCAAGCTGCTGGGGTAAATCAGAGTGCAGGCTCGCGACGCCGGACTCCGCGCGCGTCCACGCTGCCGGAAGCGAAAGCGCCCGCACTGCGAGGTTTAGCAACAGGTACGGCCAGTCCGGGGTGCATACACCGAGCAGACCTAACCGCAGACTCAGTCGCTGCACAACGATCAGCAGGCCCTAAGCCGTGGTAGACCCGCGTAGCGACGCTGCGAAAGACGCGCTCAGGTGTTCGTGGAGGGCATCAAAGCGATTCGCCTCGGCGGAAGACAAAGGTGCGTTGGGCCGAGAAGCTCGCGAGGCTGAGAAGGCCATCGACGGCGATTTTGGCGACGAAAACGTTTACTCGCGCATAGGTCTGGAGTGTAAGGATGAGGCCGTAGCTCACCGCTGCCACCGCCAGTACCAGCACGTAGTACCTCCAGAGCGAACCGCGCAGGGCCGCCCGGCTATGGAACACAAATTGCCGGTTCATGGCGTAGTTAATCAGGGAGCTCAGACGCCCCACCACAAGGCTGAGCAGAACACGATGCGTTTCAGCGAAGCAAAGAGAAAATACTGCAATGTCCACGCTGGACGCCAGTAAGGATGACGCATAGAACCGAAGCAGAACGAAATAGATGCGCATGGAATCCCACACGGGATTGAAGTGCGATCCACGATTGTTCTCCAGGTAAATGGTCGCGATCGGGACCTCGATTGGCGTCAGCCCGGAGCGACACAAGTGTGCAAGCATCGTCATCTCGTACTCATAGCGTTCGCCTTCAAGCGGCAGCAGCTGCGGAAGCAGGGTTCGCGGCAGCCCGCGCAGGCCTGTCTGTGTATCGGTGAGTCGCGTGCCTGTGAGGAAGCCAAAGATCTCCCTCGTGAGGATGTTGCCCGCGCGGCTACGCAGCGGCACGTCGCTCGCGAAACGCCGCGAGCCCAATACGGGCCTTGGCGCGCTTTCGAGTAAGGCTAAAGCGACACGCTCGATGTCCTCAGGAGTGTGCTGCCCGTCAGCATCGGCGGTGACCACGCCAAGAATGCCCGGGTGTTTCTCCAACAGGTAGTTGAAACCCGTTTTAAGCGCCCGACCCTTGCCAAGGTTCACAGCATGGCGCAGCACCTCCACCCGCTGAATGGCAGCAGCGTCCGCGAAGATGCGTCGGCACTCCTCGCGGCTGCCATCATCCAGTACGGCAATGACCCCAAAGCCACGATCGGAAAGCTCGGTCACCAAGGCAACCAGCTTTGGCTCCGGCTGCCACGCGGGAATCAGCACGGCCAGCCCGCCCAGTTTCCCGGGGGCGAGTGTTCTCTCAGATACGGAAAGAGCCTGAGCCGGATCCTCTAGCATGCGGTCAGAGTAAAACAAGCAAGGCTGATCCGAGGCTCAGAAACGCCATTTGGCTACCCGACTTTCAGCGCATGTTTAGGCGGAATCTTAGCCATTCTGTAAGGACTCAGAGTGTTCCACCGCTGCAGCATAACGTCTTCACAAGAGTTCGTCTGGGCTGCCGAGCTGCAGGGACTATGGGCGTCTCAGTGAGTACCGAAGCGGAGCACCAAGCCAGCGCCTACCTTAAGGCTGTTCTGTACGTTGTTCGTGCTGTTGGGTAGCTGTGTGCGCTCCCAAGCAGCAGAGATCAGCCGCACGGCGAGATGAGGACCGATGCGTAAGTCGCTACCGCCCCCCAGTTGCGTGGCCAGCGCTGTGGCGCTTGTTTGCGCGCCCGAGGGCGATGGAAACAGGCTATGGAATCCATTCACCTCGCCGACTAATCCTTCGCCATAGAACGATAGGCGACGGCCATCATGCCAACGATACCGTGGACCGAAGGTCTCCATCACCATCGCAAGAGGAATGCCCCCAGAGCCGATTGAGCCAGAGCTGATTCCGCCGACGTTCGCTGCCAGGCCAAAACCGTGAAAGGCATCGGCGCCGATCTCAACGGACCCTCCGCTACTCCAGAAGTTTTGCCCTGTGCCGGCCTCTAGAGACCGCATCGCCACGAAGCTGACACCGAGGTCGAGGCTGCTGGAGGGGGCAGCAGCCTGCGCGTGAACGCAGCGACCACTCATAAGAGATCCCAACACCATCACCGCGACGGCGCTCGCCTTAAGTAAGCTCAAACGATTCCTCATCTTCAGCATTGTGGGGAACGCATATCTTCACTTCGATCGAGCTACTGAACAGTGATCGGCACGATCGAGGTGTGCGTCAAAGTGCCGCCCGTTGCGTCCGTAGCTGTGGCGGTAATGTTCACGTTATAGGTCGCTGGCGCCTGGCCGAAGAATCCGCTGTTTGTGCCGCAACCGGTTAGAGACCCTAGCAGCACCCCGCTTGCGACCAGAACCAGCACGGCAGTGAGCGGACGAATGCCACGCAATCTCCGTAACTGGCGGCGTCCAAAGCTGGGCAGGAGAAAGAGCGCGAACACCACACCGCTAGCCCCAAATCCGTTCTGTTCGGGTCGGAGCCTGGCGCTGACCGAAGCAGCGCTGACGTTCATCGTGAAGGCGAGCTGGCCATTGCTGAATGGCAGAACGGCAGGGCTGAAGCTGACGTTCAGGTTTTTCGGTAGTCCGGCGGCCGTGAGGGTCAAACTGGCCGTTAGTCCCGGGGAACCACCTGCGGTGACAGAGACGGGAACGCCAATACTATGGCCGGGTTCGACGGTCGCCGGCTGCGACGCGCTCAGGGCGAAAGAGAAATCTGCGACGTTTGTGAGGAGGCCGGCCGAGGTGGAACCAGCAAGGCTGGTGTTGCCGCTGTACACAGCGCTGATGGTCTGCGGCCCGTCCGCCAGCAGCGTGGTGCTGAGGACAGCGGTGCCGTTCACGAGTGAACTGGAGCCGATTGCGACGGCACCATCGTAGAAAATGACCGTGCCTGTCGGCGGAATGTTGTTCGAGCTCAGGGTCGCCATGAAGGTGACCGCTTCGCCCGAAAGACTGGCCGCCTTGCTTTCTGTGAGTTGGACCGTGGTGGGCGCCTGACCCGTCCCGATGCCGGCCAGCATGACCTGCTGTGCGGTATTTCCGGGAGCACGAAAGTTCGCGGATCCACTCTCCGTACCAGCGGTGGCTGGCTGAAAGGTTACGAACTGCGTGCAGCTGGCGCCCACGGGCAGAACGCTGGGCGCAGTTGAGCAGGTACCCCCCGCAGCTAAAGCGAAAGGGCCGCTTAGGGTCACCCCGGCTACCGTCAGCGAGCTCGTACCGTTGTTCGCTAACGTGAGAGGCTGTGGGGCCGAGGTGGTGCCCAGCACCTGTGAGCCAAAACTCAGCACCCCGGGCGCTTCGGAGCGAAGCCGCTGATTCAGTGTGTCGGCGATACTCAGATTTCCAGCGGCGTCGGCTGTAACCGCCTGAGGGCTGTTCAGGACTGCGCTCGTGGCGGTGGCGCCTTCCCCACCGAATCCCTGATCTCCGCTGCCCGCGACCGTGAGAATGCCCCCACCCGTGATCTGCCGAATGCGTTGATTGTTGGTATCGGCAACATACACGCTGCCTTGACTGTCGACCGCAACCCCCACAGGTTTCGCGAGGGACGCCGCGCTGGCCGCCGCTTTGTCGCCGCTGAAGCCGCCCGCAAAACCGGGCGTGCCGCTTCCAGCCAGCGTGGAGATGATGCCGGCGGCACTGACCATACGCACGCGATGATCGTTCTTATCTGCAATGTAGACATTGCCTGCTGCATCGACCGCGACCCCTGTTGGCTGATCCAGCGACGCCGCCGTAGCTGCGCCGCCATCCCCAGAGAAGAGTTCTTCGCCATCACCGGCGACTGTGCTGATCGTGCCGTTCGCGATTCTGCGGATGCGTTGATTGTTGGTATCGGCAATGTACACATTGCCGGCCCCATCTACGGCAATGCCGCTCGGCAGCGCCAACTGCGCGCTCGTGGCCGCACCGCCGTCGCCCGCAAAGCCGGCAACGCCTGTACCGGCAATCGTGGTAATCGTGCCACCGGTGATCTTGCGAATCCGGTGATTGTGAGAATCGGAGAGATAGAGGTTGCCGCTCGCGTCAAGGGCCACACCCGTGGGCGTGTCCAGAAATGCTGCGGTAGCTGGGCCGCCATCGCCACCAAATCCGGCGCTGCCGGTTCCGGCGACGGTCGTGATCACTCCGGTGGCGGAGACCTCGCGGATGACATGGTTATTCGCATCGGCGAAGAAGAGGTCACCTGCAGCATCATGGACAACGCCGGAAGGTCTAGCCAACGTGGCGGCTGTCGCCGAACCGCTGTCGCCGCTGTACCCCACTGTGCCCGTGCCTGCGGCGGTGCTGGCGGTGCGGCCGGGCGTGACGGTCAGGATTCCCTGAGCGTATGTGGAAGTGGTTGCAGCCGCTGAAAGCAGCAGGACGGCGGGAAGCCAGATTCCGCAGAACGGACGCTTACTCTTCCGATGAACTCCTCTAGGGCCGAAGCCCGAACGTTTGCTCATTGGCCGCGCCGCCGCCCTGGTCTGGCGACCACGGTGAGACAGAACGAGGAACGAAGTGGGGAGTTGGTCATCGTCACAACCTCGCCTTGAGAATCCGGATTCGTACGGGCATCTGCATGCGCGTCGACCAGCACGTACTCCCCGCTTTCCAGGGCAGAGAGCTGTACATGAAAGCGCAGCAGAAAGAATCCATTAGCGGAGGGCTCAATCTCCGAGTCAACGGTTCCGGGCAGTTCTCCATGGGTACGTGGAGCGGCGACCAGGCGGAGGCGAGCACCTTGGCGCAGCACGCGATCCTTCTCCCCTGGCTTGGCGAAAGCGAGCTCAAAGCGCTGCAGTCCTGTGACCTCGTGTTCGAAGCCGGGGTTCCACTCGAGCGTAACGATATCCCCATCGGCGATAACGGGACAGGTACCGGCGGTGAGAGAAACTACCCGAGGACCTGCCGTCTGCGCGATGGCTCTTGGAGATGGCTGTCCGCTTGCCAGGAACACAAGAGCAACCAGGGCAGTAGCCAGCCTGATCTCGCGTGAGTACCTTAGCTGCACAATCGATCCTCCCTTTGCCGCTGCCGAGTTCATGCCAGGGTCTTCAGCTTGCGACTGCGCAAAGCGCGCCACTATTGACACGCGAGACTCACGCCGTACTTGACGTACGGGCTATTCGCAGCATTCGACTCCGTGACCTGAACGTAGAAGCTTTCGCCCGCAGCCATAGAGGTCTTAACAGCCGAGCTGCAAGTCGAGGTGACCCCCTGCGCTCCGGTCAGGTTGAGGGAGCATGATTCAATCAGACTTCCCGGGCTCGTGGTGCTCCCGGCGCCTGACACACCAGGGTCTCTGTAAACACCTACGGTAAGCGTCTCCGGGGAGCCCACGTAGTAGCTGTTGCCCGCCACGTTCAATCCGGACAAGATACACGCGAAGGGAATCGTATTGACATTGGTGACGGTGAGGGTCGATGTGTCTGTCGCACCGGATGTGACGTAGGCATTCAGGTAATAAGGGCTTGTGCCGGGATTTACACCGCTGAAGTAAAACACCAGGCTTCCATTCACACCCGCCGTTCCGGTCGCTCCGGTGGCACCTGTGGCTCCTGCGATACCGGTCGCACCCGTAGCCCCGGTGGAACCTGCGATACC
>CAXTAE010000001.1:0-40374 GCA_964242225.1 uncultured Acidobacteriaceae bacterium | reverse complement strand
CTGTGGCTCCTGCGATACCGGTCGCACCCGTAGCCCCGGTGGAACCTGCGATACCGGTAGCACCCGTGGAGCCTGTGGCCCCGGCTACGCCCGTAGCGCCTGTATTGCCGGCTACGCCCGTAGCGCCTGTATTGCCAGCTGCGCCCGTAGCACCTGTGACACCGGCTGCGCCCGTAGCACCTGTTGCACCGGCTAAGCCCGTGAGGCCTTGCGAGCCCGTCGCGCCTGCTGCCCCCGTAGCGCCATTCGCTCCTGTAGCTCCGGCGATGCCCGTTGCACCCATGGCGCCGGTTGTACCCGTTAGGCCTTGCGAGCCGGTGGCGCCGTTAGAACCTGTAGCTCCGGCTACGCCCGTTGCACCCATCGCGCCGGTTGCCCCGGTTGCCCCGGTGAGGCCTTGTAAGCCCGTAGCGCCCATAGCACCGGTTGCGCCATTGGAGCCCGCGATGCCCGTACCACCGGTCGATCCTGCAATGCCTGTTGCGCCGGTTGCGCCAGCGGCTCCGGCAACCCCTGTCGCCCCAGTAGCTCCGGTGGATCCCACGGCGCCGGCTACGCCCGCGATCCCGTTGGCACCTTGTACCCCCGTTGGACCTTGTGGACCGATCAGGCCTTGCGCGCCTGTGCTCCCCGTAGCGCCGGTGGCGCCCTGCAGACCGCTACCGCTTACTAAGGACCACAGCCCGGAATTGCTGCCCGGGGTGACGCCGGAGTTGGTTCCGAGGCTAAGGTAGGTTTGCCCCTGGTACGCCACCACAGACCCGGCGAAGTAGACCTCTCCGGAGCTGTAAAATCCGCCGTTGGTAACACCGGTGGCACCCGTAGACCCAGTCGCACCTTGAACACCGGTAGCACCCGTGGAGCCAGTCGCACCTTGAACGCCAGGGGCACCGGCTGCTCCGAGGGCCCCGGTAGTACCCGCAACTCCTTGCAGTCCCTGTGCACCGGTTGCGCCGGTTGCGCCCGCGAGGCCCTGAATACCCTGCACACCTGGAGTTCCGGGGATGCCTGGCAGGCCCTGGACACCCTGCGTTCCCTGCATACCAGCCATGCCCGTCGCTCCAGTAGCCCCCATGCTGGTCACCGTAATATCGAGGTGTGCCGGATGCCCTGTCTGGTCATTTTCCTTGCTGTCGAGCAACACGTTGGCCATCGATGAGCTCAGAATGAGACCGTCATTACTAGCCGGGTTGACAAGCCATGCCTGCACCAGCGGCGTCACGTCAAGCGTGATGTACTGTCCCGCCTGCAACGGCGTGAAGCTGGCGAAGACCGCCCCCGCCGAGGGCTGCGTGGCATAAGTGACACCGCCTTCCGTCCAAGCCGAGGTCGCCGGCGCAACGGTTACTGCTCCCGATGCGTTGACACGATTGACAAAGACTGTGAGCGTGGCGCGGGCAATCTCCGCACTCGTAGTTCCGCTGGGCAGTCCACTCAAGTCGAATTGGAGGAGTGCGGTGTTCCCGCCACCCACGTACAGGTTGGCAAGCGAGCCGAAATTCACCGCCGGACGCGCGGCACTCACATGGGCATCGGAGACCAGCGTAGCTTCCGTGGCACGAGCAGGGAGCGCCGAAACGAGGGCAAACAAACCCAGGCACAAGCGGTAAACCAGCTTCAACTTTCACACTCCAGGACACGCGATGACAGCCCCGGCCTGCTCAAAGACACGCGTCAGTAGCCGCAAGTGCTTTATCGGGGGAATCACCCGACTATCTGTCCTAAGACGAAGCAGAACAAGTCACTTTAAGTTCTCCTTCGTGCAACTTCTGTGGGAGGAGCTCGACCGTTTCACAAGACTTCGACGGTACCTCGACTTGCGTTACAGCTGCGGAGCGCATCGCCGGGCAGCTCGAGATGACTAGGGCGCGTGGATGCTCATGCACACTATGCTCTACCGCTATCTTCTGGGCTTTGACCTAGCGTTCGAGATCAACCCCAGTCCATCACTGGCCGCCAAGACCGGGCTCTGCTCCGTCCTCGATACCGTTCGGTCGTCTGCACCGAGGCATGCCCAAGCAGCACCTGGATCTGCTCCAGATTGCCACCTGCTTTCCTGCAAAGCTTCGCACAGGTCCTGCGCAGGTCGTGGGGCGCCAGCTTTCCAAGACTGGTCTCACGGGCATACCTCACCGATCACCCGAGATACCGCTCAGCGGTCTGGACGGAGCCATGACCGAAAGCAGCTGGATCTGATCGAAATCCACCTGTCTCGCGGCAGAGCGGGCGCAGGTCATGGGCGCTAACTTGCCGAGCATAGCTTCCGGGCATCGCTCCCGTATGGCTGAGTTACTGGGGGGACGGTAGCGCCTTGCGCCTTCCCTCCCTGGGTGCCAGGGAAGGATCCGTGGGGATGGTGTGGACACCCTTACGCTCATCCTCGCTCGCTTCGGGGGCCGAAATGCCTGTCGGTCGGACATACAGGCCGCTCATGCCCAGGGAGATTTCAAGGCTATGCACGCCTGCTTGCCTGTTTCTGCCACGTGGATATTCCACGATGTATCGCTCCCGCAACATTTGGGTAAAGTCCTTTAAACGCCAGTTTTCGACACGGGGATTCGCCTGAAACTCCACCCCGCCGCTGGATTCACAGATTAGCTCCAAAGCGTCCTCACGATCCTGCAAAAGTGGTGAATGCATGATCAAGGGTTGCCCAAACTCCGACTCCTTCTGCCTTCGAAGGACAGGGATGGTCGTCAGAGCGAATACGGCTACCGATTCAACCTGCGCTAGTCTTAATACCTGTATCCATTGGGCTTTGCTACCCTGGTCCGCGCCATCTGTCACAGCAAGCAGTACGCGCCGCCCACCTTGTTCGTGCATGTTGGCCAGTACCCTGGCGATTGAATCCCACAAAGGCATCGACTGCTTGCAGGGCGCACGGGGCTCCTTTCCTTTCTCCTGAAGGCGAAGCTGCCAATCCTGAAGTGTTCTGTTCACGGAAGCATTGAGCTCGCTCGCATTGGCCGGCCGATCATGAAGGGTGCGGATCAGTCCGCAATCCAGTCCGTAGACCGAGATGTGATCTTGGGCATGCAGGTAATCCGGGACCAAGGCGCTGATTGCCTGGCTCAGCCTGGGAAGAAGTTCGTTGTGCTGCTCTGTTGTGTCCACCAGAATAGAGAGCGATATAGGATCATCGCCCTCCTGTCGGACATAAGTCGGTTTGAAGGCAGGTCCCGAATCCAGACTCACGCGAAATTCTGAAGGCTCAATATGTCTGATCCGTTCACGGTCGGGGCTCAATACAAGTACCGGAATCTGCTCCAGATTCGAGTAGGCGCGTAGGGTAGAAACGCCCGAATCCAGCTTCGGTGTTACTACACCTGCTGAAGCCGGTTGGGTAGCAGCAATCGCCTGAACCTGAGCCGTACCATAACTAGAAACGAGAAAAACGCCGAGAAGATACACCAGCTGACGAACCAGGACCATGACCTTCGACTGGAAAGCGCGCAGAACCCTCATGGGTCTCATCGGAGCATTATGTCAAAGGTTCGTCCTGAGCCACTTCGACTCACAGATCGAGATTGCAATCTTGCATGATCAAACCAGCTCGATGGCGTCAAGCGCCTTCGCGCGCGTGATTTCGCGCTTAACGCGAGCTGCGCGTCGGAGCCGACTTCCTCCCACGGACGCTTGTCGCTCTAAATAACGGACACACGCTTTCCGGAGTAAAGAAGTGCGACACCCGCGTGTAGATCACAGCCGGATTCAAAACTGCCATTCGCGATAGGACGGGACCCGTCGGGAGCCGGAGTTTTCTTTCGGGCGGACTAGAGGTGCTTTCCCGGTTGATCTCCTAAAAAAGAGATACCCGCGTCAGTCTGTTCCCCATCTGTCTAAAAGTACCCGTGGGGGGCAGCTAAAGCGCTCATAGAAAAGTGGCGGAGAGTGGGGGATTCGAACCCCCGATAGAACTTTTGGTCCTATAACGGTTTAGCAAACCGCCGCCTTCAGCCTCTCGGCCAACTCTCCTGCGGTGTTGCCCGAATTATAGCCTGAACCGCCCGTCCGCTGCCCTGACCTCTGTGGGCCAGACGCGAAATGACGAGCCCGAGTCAGGGCCACGCGGACTTCGGGCAGGCGCCACGCAGGCGAACCGACGCTCTGCGAGCGCCACTACGCAATGACCGCATGCGTCGCCATGCCCTGGGCACGAATGACTAGCTCTGCCGCCAGCAGACACTGCGTCTGGTCCTGCGCGACGTGCGTGCCATTCGCCACATCCGCAATGAACTGCGGCCCGAAGGGCAGCGGCACGTCCTTGCAATCCATGTAGCGCGCCCCAGCCTTATCAACCAGAAACAGGTGATTGCCTCCCTGCCGGCCGGCAATATCGGCGTACTTGCGCAGCTCGATGTACCCGTCGGTGCCGAGGAGGAACAGCCGGCCGTCGCCCCAGGTGCCGAGCCCGTCCGGCGTGAACCAATCCAGCCGCACATAGCCGAAGCCATGGTTGCCGCGCAGCGTCATATCGCCGAAGTCCTGAAACTGCGGGTGCTGCGGGTGGCGCACGTTGGCCACCTGCGAAGACACAACCTCGGCTTGCGTGCAGCCCGTGTAGAAGAGGAATTGATCAACCTGGTGCGAGCCGATGTCCGTCAGGATGCCGCCGTACTGCTCCGGATGCCAGAACCACTCCGGCCGCGCTAGGCCGCCGCCTGCGTCGCCCGCGCGCTGCACCACCTGATGCGGTGCAATGTTGATCGTCTGGACGACCTTGCCGATCGCCCCTGCCTGCACAAGGTAGCCCGCCTGTATCGCCGCCCGCACTTCCAGCAGCTCGGAGTACATGATGGCGAAGGTCTTGCCGGTCTCGGCTACCGTCTCCCGCACCTCCGCGAGCTGCTCAAGCGTGGTGACTCCAGGCTTGTCAGAGAGAAAGTGCTTGCCCTGTCGCATCGCGCGGACGCCAATCGGCGCGCGCTGGTTCGGAATCGCGGAGCTCAGCACCAGCAGGAGGCTCGGGTCAGCGAGCACCGCATCTTCTGCAGCCGCCAGCTTGGCCTGCGGGTAGCGCTTCAGAAAAGCCGCGCCACGCTCCGGCTCCTCGGCATACACACTGACGAGCTCGCCCCCGCCGCGCACCATCGCCTCGACCATGCCGTAGATGTGGTCATGACTCATGCCACACACACCGAAGCGCACGCGGCGGCTCGGCTTTGCGATAGCCGGCATGGCCGTGTTGGGAGCGATCTCCGCTGCCGAGTTCCCCTGCGGCTGCGTCTGCGCGAAGGCGGGCAAGGTAGCCCCGGGTAGCGTCGCCATCAGCCCCAGAGCGCCCGCATCGCGCAGAAATTTGCGTCTGTCCCTGTTGAGTTCGGCCTGCCGTACGCTGTCCTGCTTGCCAGTCGCCATCGGTTCCTTCCGTACAGGCGACTCCGTTGCCTGTGCCATGGGAGTGCCTCGCGATGGCCGAACTTTAGGCTACAGGCCCAACCGCTGGCAAATCCGCAGAGCGTCGGAATGCGCAGTCCCGCGCGTAGGCACGGCTTAGAATGAAGCTGTTCGCCTGAACCTGGAGTTTGCCACCCTGCTTTCCTCACTCAATGCACTCGCCTGGTTTGTCGCCTCACACGGCCTTGGGCATTATTGGAAGACCCATTACGCGGACCGCACCTTCCGCAGCGCCTATCGCTGGAACAGCTTCGATATCAGTCTGCTGGTGCCTTACTTCCTGGTCATGATCGTTCTCGCCTTCTACGGCATTCATCGTTATCAGCTGGTCTGGCTGTATTTTCGCAATCGCCGCAAGGAGGCGCACTCCCTCCACCCGGTTGCGCGGTTCCCTGAACACGAGCTTCCCTTCGTCACCATACAGCTGC
Organism: uncultured Acidobacteriaceae bacterium; assembly: GCA_964242225.1. Taxonomy (GTDB): domain Bacteria; phylum Acidobacteriota; class Terriglobia; order Terriglobales; family Acidobacteriaceae; genus Granulicella. Next base: position 34,549 of record CAXTAE010000001.1, on the reverse strand, counting down.
CAATCTTCAATGAGCAGTTTGTGGTTGATCGGCTCATTGATGCCTGCTGCCGCATCCGCTATCCGCGCGACCGCTTCGAGATTCAAGTGCTCGACGACTCCACAGATGAGACGCGGGAAGTTGCGGCCGGCGTGGTCGCACGTTATGCCGCAGGCATCGAGGGCCTCGGTCCGCAACCGATCCACTACCTTCATCGCACCAACCGCCACGGCTACAAAGCCGGTGCGCTGGAACAAGGCCTGCTCTCCGCCAAAGGCGATCTGGTCGCTATCTTTGACGCTGACTTTGTCCCCGCGCCGGACTGGCTGGAGCGCGTGGTGCACCACTTCGCCGAGCCTGGCATTGGCATGGTGCAGACCCGCTGGACGCATTTGAACCGCAACTACAGCTTTCTTACTCAAGTCGAGGCCATTCTGCTCGACGGCCACTTCGTGCTCGAACACGGCGGTCGCTCCCGTGCCGGCGTCTTCTTCAACTTCAACGGTACGGCCGGCATGTGGCGGCGCGAGGCTATCGCCGAGGCCGGCGGCTGGCAGCACGACACCCTCACCGAAGATACCGACCTGAGTTATCGTGCGCAGTTGAAAGGCTGGAAATTTAAGTATCTCCAGGACGTCGAGTGCCCCGCCGAGTTACCCATCGAGATGACGGCCTTCAAGACGCAGCAGGCACGCTGGGCCAAGGGACTGATCCAGACCGGCAAAAAGATCCTGCCGCAGGTCATGAAGTCGGATGCCCCATTCCACATTAAGTTGGAAGCCTGGTACCACCTCACCGCGAACATCAGTTATCCGTTGATGATCGTGCTCTCCACGCTGCTGATGCCGGCGATGATCATCCGCTCCTGGCAGGGGCCTCTGCAAATGCTGTTGATTGACGTGCCGCTGTTTCTGGCGTCCACGGCCTCTGTGTCCACGTTCTATCTCGTAAGTCAGAAGGAGCTGTTTCCGCGCAGCTGGTGGAAGACCCTGATCTACTTGCCCTTCCTGATGGCGATGGGTACGGGGCTGGCTGTTACCAACACCAAAGCCGTGCTGGAGGCGCTCTTCGGCATCAAGAGTGCCTTCGCGCGCACGCCCAAATACCGCGTCGAGAAGAAGGGTGAAAGATCCAATGCGAAAAAATACCGCAAGCGTCTCGGCATCATTCCCTGGATCGAAATTCTGATCGGCTGCTACTTCGCCGCTACGGTCTGGTACGCGGTCTCGACCGAGAACTTCTTCACCGTCCCGTTCCTTCTGCTGTTCGTGCTCGGCTACTGGTACACCGGCTTCCTGAGCGTGTTTCAGGGACTGTTTGAGCGCAGGGGCAATGGGAGCGAGAACCTGCATGAGAAGCCCTATCCCGTTGGCGTCTGATTTGGACTGCCGCAACCAGGAATAAGAAAGGACCCGCCGAAGCGGGCCCTTTTTGCAGCACGACGGCCAGTTAGAAGCGGATACCGAACTTCACCGGAAGATACTCGGTGTGTTGGCTATTCTGCGGAAAATCGTTGGCGATGTCGATGTTTGCGGGAGTCAATTCATTCACAGTTACACCGGGCCGGGCGGAGTTGACCACGTAGACATACCGAACCTCGCCAAACAGCTTCTCATTGGCAAATCGGGAGAACTTATAGGTGAACCCGACTCCGCCGTTGAATCCCGGAGCATTGGAGGTGTAATGGTCGATGACCTCATTAGCCTCATACTCATACACATCGCCAAAGGCGTCGTAACCGAAGCCGACCTGCGGGGTGGTGAAGTTCGCCACCTTATGGTAGAACCCGGCACCACCGATAACATACGCGCCCAAACCTTCCTTCTGGTAGAAGGTGAAGGTCGGATCTACCGAGAGGGAGAACACGTGATTATTGCCGTCCAGACCTGAGATGAGTGGAGCTTGGTTGGCCAGAACCTGGGTCTGGTTGTAAACCCCGATGTAGTAGTTATAAAGATTCTGCTGATTATTCAGCGTGTCGCCGGTCATGCCGAAGTGGTCGTAATCGAACTCGAGGTTCAGGCCGAATCTCTTGTTGAAGTTCCGGCCACCGCCGACCTCAAAACCCCAGCTGGTGCTGGCGTAGTTGAAGTCTGAGCCTGACGGGCTGGCAAATCCGCCACCCGCATACACCGTGTACTTCTCCGACCCATCGGCGTTGGTGTTGCTACCGCGATAACGTGGGGCTCCATAGCGACGCCGGCCATACTGCGCGTACATGTCGGGCAGGTTGATGCCCTTTTCGAGCGACGCCAGGTTGGTCTGCGCTACCGTGGCGGCAGTCTCACCAGCGTCCGCAGCCAGTGAGCTGGAGAAGAGCGCATCGCTGGTCGGGGTAGTCGCTTGCGCGTGAGCGACGGTAAACGCGGAGCTGGCAATCGCAGCGGCGGCAAGGGAGAGGCGCAGGGCGCCCGGAAGGGAAAACAGCTTCGACATCAGGGTGAACTCCTTGTTGCAGTAAAGCTCTCTCGCTGTGTAGACACACGCGGAGGCTGAATGTTGTGCGACCTCAGGTCGCCTCCTAATTCAGACGAACGAACCGCCCAACTGGATGCAACGAGGCGAGTACTCGGGACACGTCCGTTCGGCCAGGGTCATGTCCGGCGCCCCCCGTACACTGGGGTCAATGTCCATTGCAACCAATCTGGAACGCGCGCGTACGCAGCTCGCCGAGGCCTGTGCACGCGCGGGGCGCTCCCCTGCTGATGTCCAATTGATGGCCGTCAGCAAGACTCATCCGCCCGAGGCCTTGCTCGAGGCTTATGCGGCCGGTCAGCGGCTCTTCGGCGAAAATCGCGTACAGGAAATGCAAACCAAAGCGCCCGCGCTAAACGGCCTGGACGGCCTGGAGGTGCACCTCATCGGCCCCTTGCAGAACAACAAGACCGCGAAGGCGGCTGAACTCTTCCAGGCCGTCGACACCCTCGACTCCGCCAAGACCGCCGCGCGTCTGAACGCGGCCGCTGCAACGCTCGGGCGCGTCCTGCCGGTGCTGGTGGAGGTGAAGCTCTCGCCCGAGGAGAGCAAGCATGGACTCGCCCCGGAGGATCTGCCGGCCCTGCTAGAGGCAATCGCCGCGCTGCCCCATTTGCGCGTCGCCGGCCTGATGACCGTGCCGCCCATGGGCGAGGCCGCCGAAGCCGCACGGCCGTACTTTCGCCGCCTGCGCACGCTCCGCGACGAGCACGTCGCACGCTATCCCAATCTGACTGAGCTCTCGATGGGCATGTCCGGGGACTTTGCCGTTGCCATCGAAGAGGGTTCCACAACGGTGCGCCTCGGCACGGCCATCTTCGGCGTACGCGAAGGCTACTAAGCCTCCGCTTACACACTCCCGCTCTGCCCGCCGCGTGTCGCTCGCCGATCCAGCAATAGCATCACGACCAGGGCAAGGGTCGTGACGACGCCCCCCGCAAAGAGCCCGGTCATGTAGCTTGCCAGCCGGATGGCGTACTCCGGCTGGCCATGGGCAACCTCGCGCGCAACCACATAGCGCGCGGCCCAGACGCCAACCCCGGCGAAGATGGCGAGAAGCAGGAACACGCGAGCGAGGAAGCCTGCAACGCGTACAGGCCTGGCCTCGCCGCGGCCGCTGTCCACGCTTACTCCCACTCAATGGTGCCGGGTGGCTTCGACGTGATGTCGTACACCACGCGGTTGATCCCGCGCACCTCGCTGACGATTCGCCCGGAGATCGATCGCAGCACGTCGTACGGCAGTGCGGCCCAGTCCGCCGTCATGCCGTCCTCGCTCTCCACCGCACGGATGGCGCAGGTGTACGCATAGGTACGCTGATCGCCCATCACGCCCACGGTCTTCACCGGCAGCAGCACCGCAAAGCTCTGCCACAGCTTTATCGTGAGCCCGGCATGGGCGATCACCTCCGCACAGATCGCGTCTGCCTCCTGCAAGATCGCCACACGCTCCGGTGTGACCTCGCCGAGTATGCGCACCGCCAGCCCCGGCCCGGGAAACGGCTGGCGCTCCAGGATCGCCGTGGGCATGCCGAGATCCCGGCCCACGCGACGCACCTCATCCTTGAACAGATCGCGCAGCGGCTCAATCAGCTTCAGCTTCATGTCTGCGGGCAGGCCGCCAACGTTGTGGTGGCTCTTGATGACGTGCGAAGGCCCGTGAACACTGACCGATTCGATCACATCGGGATACAGTGTGCCCTGTACCAGCCAGGCAATCTCCTCCCCCGCACTGCGTTCGGCGTCGAAGATCTTCTTGGCCTCATCGTCGAAAACCGCGATGAACTCGCCGCCGATGATCTTGCGTTTGCGCTCCGGATCAGTCACGCCGGCGAGCTTCTCGAGAAAGCGCTGGCTCGCATCAACAGCCACAACGTGAAGCCCCAGATCCTCGCGCATCGTCCTCTGCACAGTCGCGAACTCGTCCTTGCGCAGCACCCCGTTGTTGACGAAAATGCACGTCAGACGATCGCCGATCGCGCGCTGCACCAGCACCGCCGCGACGGACGAATCGACACCGCCGGACAAGCCGCAGATCGCATGACCGGTGGGGCCAACCTGCTCTCTAATTCGCGCCACAGTGGTCTCAATAAAGTGTTCCGGAGTCCAGTCCTGCGCCGCGCCGCAGATGTCCACAACGAAGTTACGCAGCAGCTCCGCACCCTGCCGCGAGTGCGCAACCTCCGGGTGGAACTGCACGGCCCACATGCGGCGCTCCTCGTTGGCAACACCAGCGATGGCATTGCTGCTGCGCGCGACAACGTGAAAGCCCGGTGCCAGCGCCTCGGCGTGATCGCCGTGGCTCATCCACACAGCCATCGTTTGCGGCAGGCCAGCAAACAACCGCGATTCACGCACGATCTCCACCTCGGCATGGCCGTACTCATGCGCCGTGCCCGGCACCACGCGCCCGCCGAGATGATGCGTCATGAACTGCAGCCCGTAGCAGATGCCCAGCAGCGGCAAGCCCGTCGCCAGCACGGCGACATCGGCCTTCGGCGCCTGCGCGTCATACACCGACGAGGGCCCACCCGAGAGCACGATGCCCTTCGGCTCGAACGCCAGCACCTCCGCGAGCGGCGTCGTGCACGGCAGCACCACGGAGAACACATCCAGCTCGCGGATGCGGCGGGCAATCAGCTGCGTGTACTGCGAGCCGAAATCGAGAATAACAATCGTTGACGTACCGGGCATGCCCACCAACCTAGTTTAACTGCGCGGCCTCTAAGCCCTGTATGCAGTCCACGCTTCCCTGGCTCCGCCGTTGCGCCCGCTGCGCGATGGCAACAGCCCTCTTCGGCAGCGCACTTACTGGTTGCCACTCCAACGGCAATACCGCTGGCAGCAAACTTCCTGTGGTGCCGGCCGACTCCCGTGCACTGCCCGGCAGCGTCAACAGCGCGGATGCCCCTGAAGCTCCGCGTGTGCAAACTGGCCCGGATGCCGTCACCAGCTTTCGTGATCCGGAGACCGGGGTCAGCTTCCGCTACCCCAGCAGCTGGCGACCCCTGGAAGCGGGTGGCCCGGTGGATGCTCCCTCGTTCACAGCAGCCGTCGGCCCCCCCAGGGGAACACAGGCCTTTCTCGCCGCGGGGACACCGTTGGCCCGGACAGACCTGCTCGGCATCAGCTTTGCATGGACGGTAAAGCCGAAGATGGATGCCGCCGCCTGCGCCCGCATGGCCACGGACGCCCTGCCGATGGGCACAGAGCTCTCGCCCGAGACGATTCACGGTGTGCAGTTTCATCGCGGCACCGGCGGCGATAACGGCATGTGCCATCACGCCTCCGCCACGCTCGATACGGCGTGGCGCGAGGGCAGTTGTTACTTCTTCGAACGAGACCTGGAGACCACCTGCCCGAACATCAACACTCCAGGAGCTGATGCCGCGCTTACCGGCACGGAACGCGCGAAGCTGCAGGGCCTGCTCGATGGAGTGATGGACAGCGTGGTGCTGCGCTAAGCACGGTCGCTGGGCTCCAATGAGCCGCTAGCTGGGATCTTTTTGACGCGTGTTGCTGACCGCGCCCATGATGCCCGCCCCCAGCAGAAGAATGGCGATGCCAATTACCCACCGTTGCGGCACATGCGCCAGATGGCAGACATAGATGACTCCGGCGATCAGGATCAGGGTTCCAACGGTGTAGATACCAAACGACATGGCGGGCGTGCTCCGTGCAAGAAATATGTGTTCTGAGTCTGCCCCTATGATGCGGCTTGGCGCCTTGGGGAACTGTCGCTTTCAGGCGTCACCAGCGCACCGAACAAGCGCAGATACGCTGCCCGGCGTATTACCTGGAAAAGATCACAGAAGACCAGGTACAGCACCGCGACAAAGGTCCACCAGCCCGCGAGAAATGTGTTGGTCTCCACGGTCGCGAATGGCAGGGGAGATGCGGAAAACACCATCGCGAGTACCAGCAGCGCGACCTTCACGATGCCCATCACCAGATTGGTTTCCATCAGCTTCGGCCGCAGCGCGCGCGCCCGGGCTGCCGCGCGGAGGCTCGCAACCATGGTCGGCGGTGCTTGCCCACTGCCAGCTTCCCCGGCCGACATCGCGAATAACGGGGCGGCATCCAGCACCCAGCTTGTCAGCGACCAGGTCATAAACAGCAGCAGCGACGAGGCCACGGCCAGCGCCATCAGCAGCACCAGGTTGGGCTCCCTTCCCGCCTCTGCTGGCGCCACCACGGCATAGCGGCTCGCCCCCAGCAGACTCCACAACCACACGCCTAAAGCGCCTAGCAGCGCCAGGCTGCGCAGGAGTCCCAGAATGCCCGTCAGCGCGTAGTGTGCTTGCAGTTGGGGCTCAAGACGACGCCAAATGGCCGTGCGCCCTGCACTCGCGGCAGCGTTCCACACCAGCAGCGCGAGCGGCAACCACCAGCGCAGCACGGGTGCGATCGCCGGTCCCGTGAGCGCCCACTGCCGCGCGATCGTCGCAACAACCTCAACAGGCTTGAAGACGGTCATCGCCTCCAGCGCCTGGAGGTTGAAGGGCACACCCCGCAGCGCACGCCCGCCGGCGAACCACAAGACCAGCAACAGGGGCACCCCCGCGCCCCAGCGCCACAGCAGCTCCAGCCCTGTCAGCCCCGGCCGCTTCCAGATCTGCGCCATCACCGAAACGAACGACTGCGTTCCTCGCAGCGACACTCCAGCCGGCAGCGACACTCCAGCCGGCAGCGACACTCCAGCCGGCAGCGACGCTCCAGCCGGCAGCGCTGCCGGCTGTGTCGTGCGGTGGTCGTGATCGGTAGTAGCCACAGCCTTCACTCCTGTATCCAGTGTAGGCGGCATGTGGGGCTGACCGACGCCGTGACCCCGTCTCCCGTCCGGCAGACTGCATATAATCGAACCTGCCCGATGCCATCCACCAAGACCATGAGGGGCTTCGGGCCTAACGCCTCAATCCTGCTCGATCTCCTGCGGTTCGGCGCCGCGCTGGCGGTGGCCCTGACGCATCTGCCGCTGTTTACCACTACCAAACAGAATGGCCTGCTCCCCGACCGCGCCGGCAATACAGCCGTGTGCGTCTTCTTCGTGCTCTCCGGCTTCGTGATGCGTTATGTGACGGTGACACGTGTCACCTCTGCCCGCGCCTACTGCATCGATCGGGTCAGCCGCATGTACTCCGTCGTGCTTCCCGCGCTGCTGCTGACCGTGCTGCTGGAGTGGGTCGCGCAACGGCATGCGCCGTCGATCTTCCTCTACGCCGCAGAGCCTATTGCCTGGCGTGATCTGCTGCCGCAGATGGCCCAGAACCTTACCTTCACGGTGGGTTGGTGGGATTACGGCACACCGCCTCTATCTAATGGCGTTTTCTGGTCTCTCTCCTTTGAGTGTGTCTACTACGCGCTCTATGGCCTTGGCCGATACGCCCCCCGTGCGCGCTGGGTACTGGTGCCGCTGCTGCTTCTGCTTGTAGGACCTTCCATTGCGCTGCTCTTCCCCATTTGGCTGCTCGGTGCGGCGCTGTTTGACGTGTATGCGCATCTGCAGGCGCGTGGCACCGGCCTTCGCGCTTCCCTGCTCTGTGCCGCCCTTTACGTGGGGATGCTGCTTGCTCTGCGCAAGCAGGTGCTGAGTTGGCTGCGCGCCACCCAGGTAACGGACCGCCAGCATGCCCTCACGCGGTTCGTGGCCAGTTTCCCCTGGGGACGCCGTACCTTCCACGGCGCCCAGCTGCATTGGCTTGACCGCTTCAGCGTCAGCTATTTCATCACCGGCACCCTGCTGATTGCGCTTCTGCTGCCCCTGCTACTGGCATTGGAACGCTTTCTGCCCGCCGCCTCCGAAGCCTGGGCAGGGCGTGTGCGCCTGGTCGCCGACAGCACCTTCACCCTCTACCTTATCCATCTGCCCACGCTGCTGGTGCTCATGTGCTTCTCGCACGGGCCCTGGACAAAACAGACGCAGGCCTTTGCCGCCCTGGCGCTCGTGCTTGTGGTGAGCATCGCCCTGGCACAGCTCTTCGATCGCCTGAAGAACGCCATGCGCGCCGGGCTACGCGCCTTCCCCTAGCTTCTGAATCGACCGCGTCCCGGGCAGCTCAGCGCACCACGAAATTCACCAGCTTGCCCTTCACCACCACGACCTTCACCACCGTCTTGCCTTCGATCCGCGCTGCAAGCTTCGGCTCCGTCAGCGCAGCGGCCTTGAACACTTCTTCGTCCGCCTCGGCGGCAATGCGAAGCACGGCGACCAGCTTGCCGTTCACCTGCACCGGCACCTCAATCTCATCGTTCTTCGCGAGCTCCGGGTCGGCCGTGGGGAAGGGATGCCGCAGCAGCGCGCCTGTGCCGCCGAACTGTTCCCAAAGCTCAGCCGATAGAAAGGGTGCAAACGGAGCCAGCATGAGGGCAATCGAACGAAACAGCTCAGCGATCGCAGGGGCGGGAATCTCCCCGGCGTCCATCCTTGGCTCTGCTGCCGCGACCTCGTTGACGAGGATCATGATCGCGCTGATGCAGGTGTTGAAGTGCCAGCGGCCGGCAAGCTCCTCGGTGATCTTCGCGATCGTCTGGTGCAGCGTCCGCAGCACGGGCCTGGCTGCCGGCGACAGCGCGCGGTTTACCGCCGTACCTTCCGGCACTGAGCGCACAGTCGGCGCATACTTGGTTGCCAAACGGTAGACCCGCGCCAGAAAGCGGCTGATGCCCGCGACGCCATCCTCCTGCCAGTCGAGATCGCGGTCAGGTGGTGCCGCAAACAGCGCATACATGCGCGTGGCATCGGTGCCGAACCGCTCAATCATCTCGTCCGGCGAAACCACGTTGCCCTTGGACTTGGACATCTTCGCCCCGTCCTTGATCACCATGCCCTGCGTGAACAAACGCTCTACCGGCTCATCGTTGGTGATCATCCCGAGGTCGCGCATCACCTTCGTCCAGAAGCGCGAGTAGATCAGGTGCAGGATTGCGTGCTCCACACCGCCGATGTACTGGTCGATCGGGAACCAGTAGTTCGCCTTGGCGGAGTCGAAGGGCGCGGCGTCGTTGTGCGCATCCGTGTAGCGATAGAAATACCAGCTCGAATCGACAAAGGTGTCCATCGTGTCGGTCTCGCGACGCGCCGGTCCACCGCACACCGGGCAAGTCGTCTCGACGAACGCCGGCACCCTGCCCAGTGGCGATCCACCCTCCTGCGTGATCTCGACGTTCTCCGGCAACAGCACCGGCAACGCAGACTCCGGCAGGGGCACCACGCCACCCGGCTCGCTCCCTGCGTGCCCGTTCGTGCAATACACCATGGGAATGGGCGTGCCCCAATAGCGCTGCCGGCTCACGCCCCAATCCTTCAGCCGAAACGTGGTCGTGCGCTTGCCGAAGCCGTGCGCCTCGGCAAACTTGCCCAACTTCTCCTGCGCTTCCAGGCAGGGTTCGCCCGTCCACTCGCCGGAGTCGATCAGCACCGCTTCTTCTTCGCCCGTGTAGGGCAGCGGGAGATCGTCCGTATCAAGATTGGGCGCCACCACGCGCTTGATCGGCAGGCCATACTTGGTCGCGAACTCGAAGTCCCGCTGATCATGGCCGGGTACGCTCATGATGGCGCCTGTGCCGTAGTCGGCAAGGATGTAATTGGCCACCCACACCGGCATCGTTTCGCCCGTGAAGGGATTGGTCGCATGGTGGCCGGTAAAGACACCGTGCTTCTCGATGCTGCCCAGGTCTCCGGACTCCTTGGCGGCTGCCTGTTGCGCAAGCATCGCCTCCACCTCGCGCGTCAGATCCGTATCGGAGGCTGCCCAACGCTTGACGAGTGGGTGCTCGGGTGCGAGCTGCAAGCTGGTCGCGCCAAAGATGGTATCGACACGTGTGGTGAAGACCGTGATCGCTCCAGCAACAGCGGCGGCCGTCTCGGCCAGTCCAGGTGCCGCCTCCAGGCCGCTACGAGCCATCAGATCCGCAGCGATATTCACGGCCTGGTTGCCGTGTTCAGCCTCACCGCTGTCCGCGGCCACGACAAAGGTCACCTCTGTGCCTTCTGAGCGGCCGATCCAGTTGCGCTGCATCGTGCGCACCTTTTCCGGCCAGCCGGGCATCTTGTCCAGGCCGTCGAGCAGCTCGTCTCCATACTGCGTGATGCGCAGAAACCACTGCACCATCTCGCGCTGTTCCACGGGCGTATCCTCGTGTCGCCAGCAACATCCGCCTACCACCTGTTCATTGGCCAGCACCGTCGCGCATTTCGGACACCAGTTCAGCTTGCTGGTCTTCCGATACGCCAGCCCGCGCTCATACATCTTCAAAAAGAACCACTGATTCCAGCGGTAGTACGCGGGCAGACAGCTGGCGAGCTCCGTGCCGGCCCAGTCATAGCTCAGGCCCAGCAGCCGCATCTGCGCCTTCATCTGCGCAATGTTGTTCAGCGTCCACTCACGTGGCGGGGTGCTGTTCTTCAACGCCGCATTTTCGGCTGGCAGACCGAACGCATCCCACCCCATCGGGTGCAGCACGTTGTAGCCACGCATCCACATGTAGCGCGCCAGCGCATCGCCGAGGGCGTAGTTGCGCACATGGCCGATGTGGAGCTGTCCGCTCGGGTAGGGCAGCATTTCGACGCAGAAAAACTTCGGCTTGCCACCCGTGTGATCTTCGGCACGATAGAGCGCCGGATCGGCATCCCAGCGGGCACGCCACCTGGGCTCGATCTCGGCGGGGTCGTAGCGGGCTGGGTCCTGGCGCACGGTGTCGTGCTGTGCGTGTGCTGTTTCAGTGTCCGGCATAGAGCTCTATTGTAAGGACGGGCGGTTACGGCGCCACCGCAACGAACCAGTACGTCGGCTGCCCCGAGGTCCGCGTCTTGTCAGCGCCCTCCTCAGCAGACCGGAACAGCTCTGAACGCAAGGCACCCTACTTCGCTTGCGGCTGATCGTCTTCATTGGAACCCTTCGGCTCATACAACCGCGCCACCGTATCTGCCCCGCCGCGAACACACAGCCGATACCCTCCACCGCTGGGGGCATCGCACGACCAGCCCGCACCCAGCATCGCCGGCACCGCCGTGCGCCCACCCTTTCCTACGGGGCTGAACAGCGCAACCTCCGTCTTATCCAGCACATCGCTGCGCAGCGCCGGAGTATCTTTCAAACGGTAGCCAAGGAATAGCGGAGAATTCGCCAGCAGCGGTGGCAGTACGGAGCCCGGAATGCCGCTGGTTTCGGCCAGGGGAATAATCGGTGAATCCAGCCACGGTGGATTCGCCATAATGGCATCGTTATGCCGCAGCAGGGCCACAGTGTCCCAGTAATACGGATCCCAGGGCGGCCCAGCCCAAAGGTACTTCCGTTCCTGGTCGCCATCCAGCACCATCGTCAGCTGGCCCTTCAGCGGCAGTTCGGTGTTAGCCAATTGGTAGTCCCGCTCGGCGAAAGGACGCAGCGTCTTCTCCAGCGCGTGTAGCAAGATTACCGTGAGCACAATGCTGAAGGCAGCCACGCCCAGGGTCGCCCGGGCGCTCTGCCCTTCAAACTGCCACGTCGCCGTCCGGGCGCCGATCTCGAAACCGCCTCGCGGGGCCTCTGCGCGGGGCCCCGACGACCATCCGCTGGCCGCCAGCAGCATCGTCAGCCAAAGCATCAGGTTCAACCGCTCGAAGAAGTAATACGCTCCACTGATGTCGGAGGGCAGAAACGGCAATAACAGCAGAAAACAAGCCGCGTACACCATCATGCTGTCGCCCGCGGTCCACACCTTCTCCGCGCGGTGGCTACGCCATTGCTGCACGGCAAAGAGGGTAGCTACCACCAGGATCAGACCCACACTGACACGGTACAGCTGAACCTCCCACCAGCGTCCGTACAGCACCTCGACGTCCTTCACAATCAGCAGATCCTTGATGTGGCGCACCGCGTGCCCAAGGAAGGATCCTGGCAGCTTGGTGCGCTGCTCCAGCGGATGCGCCACCGTGAACGCCTTGACGTACAGCAGCAAGAGCGAACCAAAAAACAGCGTCACGATGCCGGCCCGCAACTCGCCCCGCTGCAACGGGCGCCACGCCTGCCGCGCCGCTACGTAACGGCAAGCCAGGTCCAGGCCGCAGAAACCCAGCACCAGCAGCAATGGAACCGGATGCGTCAACGTGATGAGTAACAGCAGCAGCAGAAAGACGAGCCGCTTGCCCAAGTCCTGCTGATGGCCTGAGCCCACCTCCGGCCCGCGTCCCAGCCGTAGCCAGAGCCCCATCGCCCACAACGCGAAGGAGAGCGACAGGCAGAAGTTGGCAAAACCCATGCCCAGCGTCCAGTTCATCACCAGCAGCGAGGCCAGCAGCGACGTCACCGGAGCATTAGGGCCGATGGCCCGCGCACAGTACCGGAATCCGAGAATGAACGAGACGACATAGGCGCCGATCACCACCCGGTCCGCCGTCAGCAGCGGCATCGCGTGCGACAACCCCAAGAGCGCGTAGTAGTACAGCGCATATGGAGGTAGCAAATGCTTGATAAAGAAGTAGGGCCGGAATGGCGAAGGCGCGCTTGAGAGCAGAGCATCCAGCACACGGGTGTAATACAGGTGCACCGGACCATCCTGCGAGGGCCACGCCGGCATGGATGCCAGCCAGAACAGGTCGGCACCCAGGAAGACAAACAGCAGAACCGTCAGGGGGGAGCGGCGTAAAAAATCAAGCTTGGACATCATGGGCTAGGACCTACACGGCGCGAGAGAAGACGTTCACTGGTGTCGCAGCACGGTTCGGGGATGTTTGGTTTGATGCGCTTTAAGCGCCGATCCGCTACGCCTCGAGAGCGCTTGATGTAGGCGGCAGACGGAATAAGAGACGATAATTCATCCGTGCGGCCGCCTCCGCGCGTACTAGCTATAGACAACTTCGAAACGGTGTGTGCCGTGGACGTTGTCGCCCCTTTTCGCCTGTGTCATTGTCAGCGTGACACCCGCCAGTCGGCGACCCGGCGGCCATTGCAATCGGTTGCAGCGCAAGCGTCCGACGCCAGGCCAACGGCAACCAGTCGGCTCCCGCGCCCGTACGCGTTGCGACTCCATCCCAACCGGCGTCGCCTTTGTGCCGACGTAGGGCAAGTGCCCGTGGCCCAATCGGGTACACGACCGTACCGTAGAAGTCGCTGGAATACGGTGGTTCGCGTGCTGTACCCTGTGACGGTGCCTTTCACCCGAGGCATGCAAGAGGAGATTGGCGCCATGAGCGGCCCGCACTTCAGTATCGTCATCCCGGCCTACAACGAGGAAAAGCGCCTCGGCAAGACCCTTGAGCATGTGCTCGCCTGCGTTCGGGAGCGCTGCTGGGACGCAGAAGTGCTGGTTGTCGACGACGGCTCCACCGATGCGACCGTGGAGGTCGTACAGCTCTGGCGTAAGTCGCACCCTGAGCTTTACCTGATTGAAAACCCGAAGAACTGCGGCAAAGGCTTTTCGGTGCGCAATGGTCTACTGCAGGCCTCCGGCGAGATCGTCATGTTCACCGACGCCGACCTCTCCGCGCCCATCGAGGAGGCGGAACTGCTCTTCGCGGCCATTCGCGCCGGTGCCGACGTTGCCATCGGCTCCCGCTGGCTGGACAAGGTGAAGCAGACCAAACACCAGCCGCTCTATCGGCGCTTCTTCGGCCGCTGCTACAACTGGCTTACCCGCACCGTGATGGGCCTACCCTACAAAGACACCCAGTGCGGCTTCAAAGCCTTTCGCCGCGAGGCCGCCGAGTCGATTTTCCGGCTGCAAACCATTGAGCGCTGGGGCTTCGATCCCGAAGTCCTCTTTATCGCGCAGAAGCTCGACTTCCGCATCGTCGAAGTCCCCGTCACCTGGGGCCACGACGAGCGCAGCCGCATCAGCTACCTGCGCGACGGCACCCAGATGCTGCGGGAGATGTTCGAGATCCGTACCAATTCCATGCGCGGCCGCTATGACCGCGCCATCGCCGCTCTGCGCGACACCAGCGGCTTCGTCACCGAACGCGTTGATCAGTCCTACATCAGCGCCGCGGCGCGTTCGGTGATCGCGGATGGGGGCCTCGCGACGACGGTGGAAGAGAGTCGCTGACCTAAGCGTCGAACGCCCGGCAAACGCCTGCGCACCTCAGCCCGCGGAAAGCGCTCGCAGGGCCGCCACATTGCGCTGCTCATCCCCAGGCTCATCCACTGGCGTCTCGGCGATAAACGCCACGTGGCGGAAGCGGCGGTCATGCAACAGGCGACGGAAGGCCGCCGCCCCGATCGTGCCTTCGCCGATGTGCTGGTGGCGATCCAGCTTTGAGCCCATCGCCGCCTTCGCATCGTTGCAGTGCCAGACGTGCACCGCTTCCGTACCCATCGTTGCCTCGACCTGCGCCATCGTGGCCTCGTACCCCTCGGTCGTCACCAGGTCGTAGCCCGCGACATGGGTATGGCAGGTGTCCAGGCAGACGCCGACCGGAGCACACGGCCTTAGCACCTCCACCAGCTCCGCCACCTGCTCGAAACTGCCCCCGAGCGAAAACTCCGCACCGGCCGTGTTCTCGATCAGCACCCGGAAGCCCGTACCCTGCCAGGCAAGCCCGTCGATACCTTTCTCGATGCCCTGTGCGGCCAGTCGCAACCCCTCCTCACGCGTCAGGCCCTTCCAGGAACCCGGATGCAGCACCAGAAAGCTCGCCCCGAGCGCCAGGGCGCGCTCCACCTCTCCCCGAAACCCCGTAATCGAGTTCGCCCGCACCGTTTCGCTTTGCGAGCAGAGGTTGATCAGATAGCTGGCATGGATGACCAGCGGGCCGACGTCGTGGGCCGCAAGCTCGGCGCGCATCTTGCCGGCGTCCTCCGGCTTCACCGGACCGCACCTCCAGGTGCGCGGGCTGGCGGAAAAGATTTGGAACGTGTTCGCGCCCGCGTCCACCGCCCGCTTCACCGCCGTCCAGGCACCGCCAGCGGTACCGACGTGTACGCCAATCCGCTTCTTTGCGTGCGGCTCCGCTGTCTGTCCTGTCATCGGTTCAGGCTATCGCAGCCCCCCGGCCCCGGCGCCCCGGCCCGCTGTATGATCGTGCCGACCCAGGGTTCCTCATGCCTAAGCAACAAACCCATGCCAATCACGCGCGTCTCGACCCGGCGTACCACTTCTTCCTCCTGCCGGTGCTGCTGCTGAATCTCTTCGTCAGCATCGGTTTTGCCTTTCGCACCTTCCGGTTTGCGCCTTTTGTTTCGGTGTGGCGCATCGTTCTTGCTGTGGCATTCCTTGTGGCGGCGGTGCTGCTGCGCGGCTACGCCTTGCGTGTGCAGGATCGCGTGATCCGCCTGGAAGAGCGTCTACGTCTGTCCACTCTGTTGCCCTCGGCCAGGTCGGAGTGGGTCAATTCACTCACGGCAAGGCAGTGGGTGGCTCTGCGCTTCGCCTCCGATGCGGAACTGCCAGCGCTGGCTACCCGCGCAGCCGCCGAACGCCTCACGCCCAGGCAGATCAAAGCAGCCGTGACGGTGTGGAGACCCGATCTCGAACGGGTTTAGCGAGGCGGCGGCGATTCAGGGCTGACGCTTGAGCAGGTAGACCACCGGACCGAAATCGACCGGGACGGCCCCGTAGTGCGGATCGTGGAACGCGACGTCCTCAAAGCCCCAGTGATTTTTATGCACGACGATGTAGTCTGGCCGGTCCTCGGCGAGCCAGGAGCGCACGTCGCGATGCGCAATGTGATCCGCGTTCTTGGGTGAGGTCAGCCCCAGGATGTCCTGCACATTGCAACGCGGGCAGCCCCAGCCCACGACGCCGATCTCGGCAGCCTCCACGCGGGTGCCGTCGGCAACGTGCGCCTGCAGCCACGCAGCGATGCCCGCATAGCCTTCCGCGGCCTGCGCGGGCGTCGGCGCCTGGGTAGCACTCGGCCAGAAGCGCCACGCCGCCGAAGAGGCCGCGACCAGGATCACCGGCAGCGCCAGCCACTGCCAGCGCCCGAATCTCGGGAGCGCCGCACAGGCGTACAGCATCGCAAAACACACAAACGGCGCGTAATACCACTTGTAGCCGGGAATGTTGAACAGCACATAGAACCCCAACAACACGCCCAGGAACGGCAGCCCGACCTGCACCGGGGGTGACCGCCGCAGGCGCAAAATGCCCGGGACCACCAGCACGGTTACGGCAAACACCACGTACAACGTGGGGTGGAACTCAGGCTTCAGCTGGTAGGCCGTGTCGAAGAAGGCGAACGGCCACCGGCCCCAGAACTCCGACCGGCCCTGTCCCAGTTTGGCACTGGCGGAAGCCGGCAGCAGGGCGCCGTACCAGTGAACATTCAGCAGAAGGTACAGCGCCGCCAGCACGGCTGCGGGTGCATAGGCCCACGCGCGCGGCCACAGCCTGCGACGGTGCATCGCCAACGCGAGAAACGGCAGCAGAGCGGCGCCTTCAGCCCGCGTCAACACCAGCAGCAGCGCAGCGGTCGGCAGCGGGTTCGCCCACCGACGCTCCAGCAACAGCATGGGCAGTAGCAGGAGGCAGAGGAACACCGAGGATTCCATGCCCACCAGGGTGTAAAAATAGCCGGTCCCCGCAATCAGCAAGCCCGCCCAAGGCACCAGCGTCTCCGCAATTGTGCAGGCGCCAAGCAGGCCAAGCCCGGAGATCAGGGCCCCCCCTGCCATCACGCGCCCGCCCAGCAACTTCCCGAAGGCCAGCACCAGGTAGGAGTACAGCGGCGCGGTGAGCGCATTGACATGCTCGCCCGGGTTGAAGACCAATCCCCGCCCGGCGAGTGCGTTGCGGGCGTAGCGGGCATAGATCAGGGCATCGTCGATGGCCAGATTGCGCCCAAGAATTGACAGCGTCGTTACGAAAACGGCAATCGCAAACAGACGCACACGCAGCGAATTCGGCCTGCCCCACAACGTCATTGCAGGCAACTCACGCCTTACCACGCGCTAGTAGACGTCGCGCTGATACCGCTTGGCCTTCTTCATGGTCGCGAGGTACTCGGCTGCGTGCTCCAGCGTGCCGTTCGCTCCCTGGGCAATCACGTCCAGCAGCGCCGTTTCCACGTCCTTGGCCATACGCGTAGCATCGCCGCAGACATAGAAATAAGCCCCACGCTCCAGCCAGTCGTAAAGCTCCTTCGCGTGCTCGCGCATACGGTCCTGCACGTAGACCTTTTTGCTCGAATCGCGTGAAAAGGCCGTGTCCAGACGAGCCAGGGTGCCGTCGGCCAGCATGCCATTGAACTGCTCCTCATAGAGGAAGTCCGAGACGCGTCGCTGCTCGCCAAAGAAGAGCCACATCGGGCCTTTTTCGCCGAGCGCCTGCCGATGCTCCAGAAACGCGCGGAACGGTGCAATGCCCGTGCCCGGACCGATCATGATTACTGGCGCGTCGCCGCTCACCGGCAGCCGGAACGCATTGTTTTCATGCAGAAAAATCGGCATCGAGCCGCCCACCGGTGCCCGCTCCCCAAGGTGGCCCGAAGCCACGCCCTGCCGGTCCATTGCATGCGCGTGGTACTTGATGACGCGCACCGTCGTGTGTACGGAATCCGGATGCGCGGCTTGCGAGCTTGAGATCGAGTACATGCGCGGCGTCAGGCGCTGCAGCACGTTGAACAGCTGCTGCGGATCGGTGATGCCGCCCGGAAACTCGCGGACGAGATCAATAAACTCACGGCCCCAGACGTACTCCTCCGCCTGCGCCTTGTTTTCCTGCCCTTGCAGCGCCTTCAGACCCTGCGGCACGTTCTCGCCGAAGAGCTTCGCATAGTTGTTCACGCTGCCGCGCGCCAGCTTGCCGATGCCCAAATGCCGCGTCAGCGCATCGTGCACATCGGTCTCTTTCTTGTAGAAGTCCAGAACGCGCTCTGTGCCGGTCAGCCCCAGCGTCTCAAGCACCTCCATCACCTGCGCCTCGCGATTGGTGGGGATGATGCCCACGGCATCGCCCGGCGTGTAGGTCATGCCTTCCTCCACCGCCAGCTCAATGTGAATCGTCTCTTTTTCACTCTCGGGGCCGGTCAGGCGGCTGTTCACCAGCACGCGCGAAGCATAGGGCTGATTGCGGGTGTACTTGGTCGCGTGCGGCTTGGCGGCAACGGCGGTTTCTTGCGCTGCGGGCGTCTCGGCAACGGCTGTGGCAGTCTGTTCGCTCATCACTACTTATTGTACTAGCCCTGCTAGGCTGGAACTCTATGAGTGCCGAGCTTCCCAAGGCGTATGACCCTGCCGCAATCGAAGAAAAGTGGGCGAACTTCTGGATCGCGGAAAAGATCTTCGACGTGCCGACCCCGGCGCTCGATGCCCCTGCGCAGCCGAGCTTTGTGCAGCTGCTGCCACCGCCCAACGTCACCGGCCGCCTCCATATGGGCCACATGCTCAACCAGACCGAGATGGACATTCTCGCGCGCTGGCACCGCATGCGCGGCGAACGCAGCATCTGGGTGCCGGGCACCGACCATGCCGGCATCGCCACCCAAATGATGGTGGAGCGTCAGCTGGCCTCTGAAGGTGGCCCGTCGCGCGTCGAGATGGGCCGCGAGGCCTTTACCGAACGTGTCTGGAGCTGGAAGCGGCAGTACGGCGGCGCCATCACGGAGCAGATGAAGCGCCTCGGCGCCTCCGTCGACTGGTCCCGCGAGTACTTCACCATGGACGACCGCCTGACGGTCGCCGTGCGCGAGGCCTTCGTACGCCTGTGGGAGCAGGGCCTGATCTACCGCGGCGCCTACATCGTCAACTGGGACCCACAGCTGCAGACCGCCGTCTCCGACCTCGAGGTCGACAGCGAAGAGCGCGCCGGCAAGCTCTACCACGTGCGCTACGAGCTCGCCGATGGCACCGGCTCGGTCACCATCGCGACCACGCGGCCGGAGACGATGCTCGGCGACGTCGCGGTCGCCGTAAACCCGAACGACGAGCGCTACCAACCGCTCATCGGCAAGCTGCTGGTGCTGCCCCTGAGCGGCCTGAACGGCGGCCCACCGCGGCAGATTCCCATCCTTGCCGACGACTGGGCCAACCCCGAGTTCGGCACCGGCGCCGTCAAGGTCACGCCCGCGCATGACCCCAACGACTTTGCCATCGGCCAGCGCCACAAGCTGCCGATGCCGTCGATCATGGATGAGTTCGCGCGGATCGAGCTCGAGGGCTCACCCTATGATGGCCTGGATCGCTTCGCCGCCCGCGAGCGGGTGGTCGCCGACCTCCAAGCTAGCGGCGCTCTGGTGGCCGTGAAGGATCACGCGCTCACCCTACCCGTGAGTCAGCGCACCGGCGCCGTCATCGAGCCCCGCCTCTCCACGCAATGGTTCATCGCCGTACACAAAGAGCCCGCGGGCGGCGGCGATTCACTGGCCGCCAAAGCCATTGCCGCCGTGCGTGAAGGCCACGTCCGCTTCACGCCCGAAAACTATACCAAGACCTACTTCGAATGGATGAACAACCTCCACGACTGGTGCATCTCGCGCCAGCTGTGGTGGGGCCATCGCATCCCCGCCTGGCATTGCGCATCCTGCCACGAGATTGTGGTTGCGCGCGACACGCCTTCCGCCTGCACGAAATGCGGCGGCGGCGATCTGCACCAGGAGACCGACGTGCTCGACATGTGGGTCTCCTCTGGACTGCTGCCGTTCACCGTCTTCGGCTGGGATGGCACGGACACGCTCACGCCCGATCTCGCCGCGTTTTACCCAACCGATCTGCTCGTCACCGGCTTCGACATCCTGTTCTTCTGGGTGGCGCGCATGATCATGCTCGGCACGCACCTGATGACCGACGTGCCGCGACCCGACGGCAGCCCCCGCACGCCCGCCGATACCGTGCCTTTTAAACACGTCTACATCCATGGCCTCATTCGCGATGCGGATCGACAGAAGATGTCCAAGACCAAGGGCAACGTCATCGACCCGATCACAATCGTGACGCAGTACGGCACGGATGCGGTGCGTTTCACACTGGCCGCACAGGCCTCCCCGGGCACCGATATCGCCTTCAACGAGGCGCGCACCGAAGGCTACCGCGCCTTTGCCAACAAAATCTGGAACGCCGCGCGTTTCCTTGCCATGCAGATCGAACGCGGACGTGATGCGGGCTACCGGATCACGCTCGCCACCCACCTGGCGACGTTGGAAAGCGGCCCGGCCGAGGCCCTTCCCGAAGAGACGCCGCTTGAGACCCGCTGGATCTTTGCGCGGCTCGACAGCGTGGCCGCGGAGGTGCAAAAGGCACTCGGAGACTACCGCTTCGATGAGGCCGCCGCCGCGATCTACGGGTTCTTCTGGGGCGAGTTCTGCGACTGGTACCTCGAGCTTTCCAAGCTGCGGTTGAACTTCGAAGGCGAAAAGAGCGCCGCCACCGCACTGACCCTCGGCGCGCTGGTCAGCGTCTTCGAGGCTGCCCTGCGTCTGCTCTCGCCCTTTATGCCTTTCCTCACCGAGGAGCTCTGGCACACGCTGCACGCGCAGGTAAACGTTCCCGTGCCCGCGAAGTCCATCGCCCTGACCCGCTACCCGCAGCCGGGCGACTTCCCGGCGGACGCGGCGAGTGTGGAGGCGATGAACCTGCTGCAGGAGCTCGTGGCCGCCGTGCGCGCGCTACGCAAGGAGCTGGCGGTGCCGGAGAAGGAGCCCGCGCCCATTCAGGTGCACGCCTCCAACCGCATTGCCGCACTGGTCGACGCACACACGGACCTGCTGGCCCGCCTGGCTCGCGTCAGTGCCGTGGAACTCGCGGCCGAGCCCCTGAGCGGAGCCAACGCCCGCTCAACAACGCAGTTCGATGTGGCGGTGGTGTACGAGCGTCAGATCGACGTCGCGGCGGAGCGGGAACGGCTGACCAAGGAGCTCGCCCGGCTGGACAAGGGGATGACCGCTGCAGAAAAGCAACTCGGCAGCGAGAGTTTCCTAGCGAAAGCCCCGGCACACATCGTCGAAGGCCTCAAAAAGCAGGCCGCCGAGACACAGCTGCTCAGGAAGAAAGTACAGGACTCCCTGAACGCACTTCCGCCGGGGTGAAACGTGAGATAGCCACACCTCGCGCAGAAGGCGTCTTACCGCCTGAGGAGAAACATAATGGCTATCCAAACCACACCGCACACAGAGACAGAACAGGACGTCAACTCAGCCGAGATGGACCTTGAGCCCAACATGGCTCCGCAGGACACCGGGCGCGGCGCTGACGCGGCCCTCTACGAGAACGCCGATGGGGCCCAGACCGCCGGCAATCGATCCTTTCACTCCACCGACGGCCGTGATAACCAACCTAAGTCCCTTGATGAAGGCACGGAGAACACGCCGTCACGCCATAACCAGGTACCTGCGGGGGATACGCCGGGCATCACCAACAGCGGCGGCAACAAAGAGCGAGCCACGCAGGAGAAGGTTCTCGGGAAGTAACTTTCTCAGCGCTGCACGAAAGGGAGGCACCTCAAAGCGAGGTGCCTCTCTTTGTTCCACCTTGTGACATTTACGCGTTGCGGTAACTTTCGGTAGCTCGTCCATCCTTGCGGGTGGACTCTTCCTTGTCGGCAATGGCGCGCTGATCCCCTACCGGCTTTGTGTGCGCCTTCGCCCCGGTCTCATGCGCGGCGGGCGAGTGCGCATGCGCTCCACCCGGAACCGCATCGTCATGGCCTGTGCCGTGCGCGTCGTTCTCCTTCATGGCTTCTACGGAATCCTTGCTGGCATGCGTGTTGTGCTCTGACATCGGTGCTACTCCTTTGTTTGCTTGCCGTGCTCGACGGCCCCGTCTTGTGCCTTGACTTTGTGGTCGATGGCGGTGTTTACCGGCTCGTCGCCGAAGTCCCGCGCGCCGTACTCATAATCGGTACCGCCATCGGTGTCCTGGGGTGCCTCGGCCAGCTGAGTGCGCTCCGCTTCGTCGAGACCCCACCCCTGTTCGTGGGCATACTCGCCCGCGAGTCCGCGGGTATGCTCGCCGAAACCGCGGGGCTCCGGTTTCCCTGTGGGGCTGGTTGCTGTCTTCTCCTCGTCGCTCGCCATGGTCAGTCGCTCCCCCGTGTAGGATGGCGCGCCACTGCCCGGCGTTAGCTCGCGAGCGCGCCTTACTTGGCAGAGGCCTGCGGCGACTCCGCCGGCAGTGCCACCTGCTCAACGGCGATCGCGACGTTCTCGTGCTTGATGTCGAGCCGCAGCCGGTTGTACAGACTCATGTAGAAGTTTGCCACCCACACGGTCGCAAACCACGAGACCAGGTAGCCACGCCAGCCCGCGTACAGCAGCTGAAACTGAAACAGCAGCAGCGCCAACGCGGTCACGTAGTGGGAAAAACAGTACTCGCAGGTAAACAGGTAGAAGACCTTGCGCAGGGGCAGAGCGCGGGCCTTCTCGCTTTGCCGCTTGCAGAAGTCGCGTGGCTCGCGAAACACCTCTTCATGCGTGACGGTCCAGGAGGCGCAGGCCACCGGCAGGGCGAGCAGCAGAAGCATCGCGGTCTGATGGCTGAGGGAAGAGGCTAGCTGAACAGGCATCGGTCTCGGGCGGCTCACATCCGCTGGCTGGCTGCAGCGTTGGATGCGCCCAGAACTGCGGATGCGCCCAGAACTGCGGATGCCCAGAACTTCGGACGCGACCGGAACGGGTAGCATGAGGCTGCCATGCTCGCCGCCGTTCCCTACCCTGACTCCGTACCGCCGGATCTGATTGACGCTCAGGCCGTAAACCAGGCCTTGACGGGCACGCGTCTGGCCGGCTCCGTGTCGCATTTCGCCGAGATCCGGTCCACCAACGACCTGGCCCTGGAGGCCGCGATCAGGGGCCAGCGCTGGGGCGTGTGGGTGGCCGATGCGCAGACCGCGGGTCGCGGACGCGGCGGCCACACCTGGCACTCTCCACGGGGCGACGGCCTATACCTCAGCGTCCTGCTCACGCCGCAGCTGCCCGCTTCGGCCGTGAACCTGTCGCTCGTCACGGGGCTGGCAGTGTGGGAGGCGATCCGGGAGGCCAGCGGGCTTCTCACGGACATCCGCTGGCCCAACGATCTGGTCACGCGTCCTCGCGCGGGTTCCGGACCGAGCAAAAAGCTGGGCGGCATCCTGGTGGAAACCTCGGCCGCACCGGTCGACACCGCCGTTGGGCACACACACGCAACCCTGCGCTATGCCGTCATAGGTATCGGCCTCAACGTGGCGCAGCGCAGCTTTCCGCCCGAGCTCGCCGGGCTGGCCAGCTCCCTGCGCCTCGAAGGCTGGGCGGCCCCGTCACGGCAGCAACTGCTCATCGCCTTGCTCACGACGCTGGATACCTCTGTACGCCAGCTGGAAGACGCCTTCGCCCGCAGAGACGACGACGCAGGCCCCCTCGCGCGCCTCACCGAAGCCTCCACCTGGTTACGCGGCAAGCGCGTGGCTGTGCCCGAGGACGGCGGCTATACTGGCACGACGGCCGGGCTGGACGCACGCGGCTTCCTGCTCGTGGACACGGACGACGGCGTCCGTCGCACCGTGCGCTCCGGCGGCGTGCGGGAGCTGTAACGGCCAAACCCTCGGGGCAACACGGATCGCATGCTACTCGCGCTCGACATCGGCAACTCCAACACGGTCATCGGGCTCTTTGACCTGTCCACGCCCGCCGAGCCGCGCGTGGTCGCCGACTGGCGCATCACGACACCCTACCGCCAGACCACCGACGAGATCGGCATTCTCTTCCAGAGCCTCTTCACCCTGCGCGGCCTGCGTATCGAGGACGTCTCCGGCGTGGTCGTCTCCTCTGTGGTGCCGCCGCTGGACGCCGCCATGCGCCGGGTCTGCGAAAGCACCTTCGGCACCCGGCCGCTGTTCATCGAACCCGGCGTGAAGACCGGCGTACCCGTCCTGACCGATAACCCCGGCGAGGCCGGCGCCGACCGCATCGTCAACTGCGTGGCGGCGTTCGATCTGGTCGGCGGCCCAGCCATCGTGGTCGACCTCGGCACCGCCACCACCTTTGACGTCGTCTCTGCAAAGGGCGAATTTCTCGGCGGCGCCATCGCCCCGGGGCTGGGCATCTCCGCCGAGGCGCTGTTTTCACGTGCCGCCCGGCTGACCCGCGTCGAGATTAAAAAACCACCCAAGATCATCGGCACCAACACCACCGACAATATCCAGATTGGCCTTTACTACGGCTATATCGGTCTTATCGACGGCATCCTCGAGCGCATGATCGCGGTGCTCGGCCCGGAGACAAAAGTCATCGCTACAGGCGGTCTAGCAAGCCTCATCACCGCGGACTGCAAGTACGTAAGCCGCGTTGAGCCGATGCTCACCCTGAACGGTCTGCGGCTGATCTGGGAGCGGAATCAGAAGCTCTCGGCAGCGAGCAAGCGCTGAGGCGAGCCCCCACCGCGCCGCCTCCAAACCTCTTTTTTGCGCGGCCATGTCGACTGATCGTCAAGTCCTGTCTCGGCACCAACCTCTGAGCCCCATGAACGATTTTGACTACTTCAGCGAAATCGAAGAGCGCTTCGTCGCCCGCCGCGGCTCCGCCCTGTTGCTCTCCACCTTGGACTGGGCGCTGATTGAGACCTGGCGCGCCGCCGGGGTCCCGCTCGCTGCCGCCCTGCGTGGCATCGATGAGGCCTTCGACAAATACGAAGCCCGCAAAGTGCGCGCCAAGGGACGGCTCGCCAAGGTAAACGGCCTCGCTTGGTGCGCCCAGGCAGTCATGGCCGCGGCTACCGAGCTGGCAGAGGCCACGGTCGGCCTCCCCGCCCCAGGCAAACTCGAGGCGGACACCGGCTTCGAAGCCGATCGGTTAGCTGCCTTTCTCGAGAGCAACGCCGCCCTGCTGGGCCGCGCCGCTGCCGGGGAGACCGTGCCCGCGCTGCAACCCGTGCTCGCGGCCACCGCAACCAGGCTCCGCGAGCTCGCCACGGGTATCCGGGCCGGGTCGCCTCCCGCGCTCGACGAGCTGGACCGCAGCCTGACCCTATTGGAAGAGCGGCTGCACGCGGGCGTCGTGACCCACCTCCCCGAAGCGGAGCTGCTCACCCTGCGCGAAGCTGCCGAGATCGAACTGGCCCCCTTGCGCTCCCGGGTGGGCGCCGTGCAGCTGCGCCAGCTGCGCGAAACCCTGCTGATCAAGCGGCTGTTCGCCGCCCGCGGCCTGCCCCGCCTCAGCCTCTTCTACATGCCCCTGGCGGACACCGGCGAGGACATCGCTCGATGAGCCCGCCCACCGACCCCGAGTCTCCAGCCTCCAATGGGGAGCCGGTCCGCATGGAAAAACCCGTCTACGGCGGTGATGGTCTGGCGCACACGGCGTCCGGCGCGCCGGTCCTTATACCCTTCGTGCTGCCCGGCGAATCGGTCGTTGTCCCCGTCTCACCAGGGTCTGCCTCTGCGACCCTGCAACCGGCGGTCCCGACCATACTTGAGGCGTCGCCAGCGCGGGCAGAGCCCCGCTGCGTACACTTCGGCGTCTGTGGCGGCTGCCAGTACCAGATGGCCGACTACCCCCTGCAGCTCGCGATGAAGGAGGCGATCCTGCGCGACACACTGGCCGGGGCCGGGATCACAACAACACCACCGCTGCGGATTTGGGGCTCGCCCGAGGCTTACGGCTATCGCAATCGCATCCGTCTGCGCGTCAGGCGTGTCCACGGCACCTTGCGGCTCGGCTATAACGCCCGCGGCACCAAGGATTTCCTCCCCGTAAGCATGTGTCCCATCGCTGCGCCGCTGCTCTGGGAAGCGGCCGAAGCGTTCCTGACCGCCGCCGCGGGCAACCGCGAAGCCGCGAAGGCGTTCGACACCGCCGCCGAGCTCGAACTGTTCTGCGACGCCGAAGAACTCGGCTTGCAGGCCACGCTCCTCTACGCCGGGGACTGGCGCGGCCCCGGGCGGCTGGACGCGCTGGCGTTCGCGAAGGCCATGGACGCCGTGCGGGCACTCCTTCCCGCGCTGCGCGGCGCTGGGGCGATCCGGGTCGATGCCCAGTCTGGCCGCCCGCTGGCCGTGCTGGCGAGCTGGGGCGCCCCGGGGCTGGCCTACCCGGTCCGCGACGAGACCTACTGGATTACTCGCGGCGGCTTCTTCCAGGTGAACCGCTTCCTGCTGCCGACGCTGGTGGAGGGGGTCTGCGCCGAGCGCTCCGGCGCTCTGGCCTGGGATCTCTTCGCCGGTGTCGGGCTCTTTTCTCGCGTGCTCGCCCGGCGTTTCGGAGCCGTCACGGCGGTGGAATCCAACCCAACCGCCCACGCCGATCTCGCCCGGGCCTTGGCGAAACTCGGCCCGGAACACCGCGCAGTGCAGTCCGCAACCCTCGATTTCCTGCGCCGCGCTGTCCTCGAGCGGGAGCGGCCGGAGCTGATCGTGCTCGACCCACCGCGCGCCGGCGCCGGCGAGGAAGCCTGCCGCCTGCTGGCCCGTCTGGCTCCCGCCGAGATCGTTTACCTCTCCTGCGATCCCACTACCCTCGCGCGTGACCTCGCCGTCCTTCTCGGCCGGGGTTACACGCTCACGGAACTCCACCTGATCGACCTCTTCCCCCAGACGTACCATCTCGAGACCCTGGTCGTGTTACGCCGGCACGTGGCAGACTAGGCAAAGCTCCACGCAACGCTAGATCTCGGGTTCCCGCAAGGTAGCGCTTCTCATGCCGGCTGTCGGTGCTGCCACATTCTGGATGTTTGGGCGTCCGCTGGTTGAGCCGATGCGGGCGCGGCGCCTGCCCCTGTTCCTGGCGGCGTTTGCCTTCGCCTGCGGCATCCTCCTCGCGCGCCACTGGCACCCGCCAGCGGTCCTGTTGGTCTCGGTCCTCTCCCTCGTTCTGCTGGCGGTAGCCGCGCTTCGTCGCCCAGGCCCTGTGGGCTGGCTGGGCGTTCTGGCCGTGTGGGCCGGTGTGGGCTGCTGGTGTGCCCAGTTGCAACCACCTGTGCCCCGCCAGACCGCCCTGACCGGCTACGCCGACGGCCTCAGCCGCGCCGTACGGGGCCGCGTAGTCTCTCTGCGAGCCCTGAGCCCCCGCGAAACCAACTCCGCCGCCCCCATCTCCGCTTCGCCGGCGCCGTGGCTCATCGAGCCGGGAGGCTGGGAAGGCGACGCCGGCGAGCCCTCTACCTCCGTAGACCTCGCCGTGGAATCCGTCGAAGAGGTCACCCCCGACATCTCCACGATGCGGCCCATAGCGGGTGGTGTGCGCGTGACGTTGATCGCGGGCGGCTCGGCCCTGCACTGCGGCGACCTCGTGGAGGTGCCGCTGCGGCTGAAAACACCGGAAATCTACCGCGACCCGGGCGCATTCAGCTACGCCGACTGGCTGCTCGGCGAGGGCATCGGCGCGACTGCCACCGCCAAAGCCTCGCGGCTGACCGTGCTCGGCGCCGGCAGCGGCACGCTCCCCTGCCGCCTGCAAACGGCCCAACGCTGGGCAGGAAAGCACCTGGACGCGCTGCCACGCTCCCCCGCCATCGTGCATCTGCCCGCCATCCTGCGTCTCACCCCGTCCGACGCGGCCATGCTCGCCGCCATGCTCTTCGGCGACCGCACCGCCCTTACCGCGGACCTCCGCGCCGGCTTTGAGCGCACCGGCACCTTTCATCTCTTCGTCGTCTCCGGGCTCCATATCGCGCTGTTCACCGGGGCGCTCTTCTGGCTTTTGCGGCGCTGCCGCGTTCCGGAGCTCCCCGCCGTGGGGCTGACCTTGCTGCTCGCCACCGGCTATGCCCTGCTCACCGGCTTCGGCGTGCCCGCGCAGCGTGCGCTGATTATGAGCTCCGTTTACCTGGTCGCACGGGCGCTCGACCGCCAAAGCTCCGGGCTCAACGCGCTCGGCGCCGCCGCGCTGCTCATCTTGGCTGCGAACCCACGCGCCCTCTTCGAGCCCAGCTTTCAAATGACGGCCCTGGTCATCCTCGCCGTCACCGGCCTGGGCGTGCCCGTCGCCGAGCGGCTGCTGAACGGCTGGCGAAGCAGCAGCCATCGCCTCGATATCGTCGAACTGGACATCTTCCTGCCCCCGGCAGTGGCCGCCAGGCGCGTACGCCTGCGCATGTGGGGAGCGCTGTGCCGCGATCTCACCGGCTCTCCCCGTGCCCGGGCGCTCCCCGCGCTGCTGGTGCGGATCGGTGTACTCGTAGCCGAGGCCGCCATCTTCTCCGCCTGCATCGAGCTGTGCATGGCGCTGCCGATGGCGCTCTACTTCCACCGTGCCGTGCCGTTAGCCATGCCCGGCAACCTCCTCGTTGCACCGTTGGCGACGCTGCTGGCGGCGGCCGGGGTGCTCACCTTCCTCGCCGGGCTGCTCGGCGGGTGGGCGGCGCTGCTCCCCGCGGCGCTCACGGCCCTTCTGCTGCACTTCGTGCGCGCCGTTGTCGATCGCCTCGGCAACGCCCGCCTCGGCGATCTGCGCCTGCCCGGGCCCTCCCCGTGGAGCATCGCCGGGTTCTGCATTCTCTTGGTTTTCGGTATCTGGGCGTTGCGCGCGCAGAAAAGAGCCGTAGCCTGGTCGGGAGCCCTCGCCGCCGCCCTTCTACTCGTGGCCGTGCTTTGGCCGGCCCCGGCGCACCTGCATCCGGGCGCGCTGGAGGTCACCGCGCTCGATGTCGGCCAGGGCGACTCCCTGCTGGTGGTCTCGCCCGAGGGCCGAACCCTGCTGGTCGACGCCGGCGGCCCCGTCGGCAATCTCAAAACGTCCTGGGATGTGGGCGAGGAGGTCGTCGCGCCCTATCTTTGGTCGCGCGGCATCCGGCGTCTCGATGCCGTGCTGATCAGCCACGCGCACAGCGATCACATTGGCGGCCTGCCTGCCGTGCTGCGCGACCTGCGTCCCCGCGAGCTTTGGTTGAGCATCCAGCCCGGCGAATCACCGGCTCTCCAGGCGCTGCTGAGCGAAGCCAAGGACCTCGGCATCACCGTACATTGCTTCGCCGCCGGAGATCGTTTTCCGTGGGGTGGTGTTCAGGCCACCGTGCTCGCCCCCGAGGCCGGCTACGCCAACCCCGGCGAGGCCCGCAACAACGATTCTCTGGTGATGCGCCTGGATTGGGAGCGCGCCAGCGTGCTGCTCGAAGGGGACGCCGAGGCCTCCAGTGAGGCCGCGATGCTGGCCCACAACCGTCTCGCCCCGGTCACGCTGCTCAAAATTGGCCATCACGGCAGCAAGACCTCCACCAATCCGGACTTTCTCGCCGCCGTGGCCCCGCGCGATGCCGTCATCAGCGTCGGCGTGCACAACACCTTCGGCCATCCGCGGCGGGAGATCCTTGACCGCCTGGAGGCCGCTCACGTCCGCACCTTCCGCACCGACCGCTTCGGCGCGGAGAGCTTTCTGCTGCACCCTGACGGCAGCGTCACCGCCGCGGCGGCGTATAACTGAAGCACTGCGGCGGTCTCCCGCGCGTGGAGGTGGCAATGGCTGAGGGCGAAAAGAGCTTCGGGGAGCAGGAAAACAGCGCCGACGAGGCACCAATCAAACTGGACGCGTCCGCCACGCCAGCAGCCACCACCGCCAGGCCGCCCTTGAGTCCGGAGGCGCTCGAAGAAGCCAAGCTGCTCCGCCGCCTGCAGATGATGATGAACATGGTGATGGGCGTCATCGCGCAGGACAACACCCTCAGCTACGACGACGCCGCGGCCATGGTCGCCGACGCCCGTACCGCCGCGCTGGCCATGTTTCCCGGCAAGGAGCTCGCCTACGATCTGATCTGGCGGCCACGCTTCCAAAGACTCATGCGTGAGCGCTTCCGCCTCGTCTAGCCATCAGTACAGATTCGTCACAGTATCGTCCGTTATAGCCGCTTAGGGGACGCGCGTCCCGCCCAACAGTGGTGTTTTCACCGGGGTAGCCGCGCCGACGAACTCTATCAAACGATCGTCTCCCGCACAGGCGACCCACACATTGCCGGCAGCGTCGACCGCGATGCTCTTGGGTGAAAATAGCCCAAAATCAGAAGCCCATCCCGTCGCGGGCGAGATGGGCGCCCCAGGCGTGGAGGCGTTTGCGCCCGCCAGCTCCGTGAGGCTATTGCCCGAAAAGTTCGTGACCCACACAGTCCCCCCGCCATCCGTAGCGATCGCCGAGGGGTAAAGCAGCCCCCCGCCGGTGAATCCGGTGCCGGAGACGACCTTCCCCCCGGCTACCAGCCCCACGCTGCTGGAGAGGTAGTTAGCCGTCCAGACGTTGTCCTCCGCGTCCACCGCGACCCCATCGGGCTCGTTCCCAACGAGGTAGCTGGTAAAGGCAGACCCATCATGGACAATCTCCGTCAATGTGTTGTTGCCAAAGTCGCCCACCCACGCATTCCCCTGCGTGTCGAGCGCGATGTTGTTGCCGAAGATCAGTTGACCGGAGACGTAGCCCGACCCGCCCGAGAGGGCCCCCCCCGCGCTGTTCAGTACCACCACCGTACTGGCGTAGTAGTCCATCACCCAGGCATCGTTGCTGCCATCGAAGGCCACGGCGATCGGATTCTCCAGTCCACCCGCACTGAACTGCGAGTTCCCCGGCAGCGCCGCACCCTGGCTGTTCAGAACCGTGATCGACCCGTTGCCGCCATTCACACTCGCATCGCTCGACGTGTTGGCCACCCACAGCCGGTCCGTTGCATCCACGGCGCCGCCATAGGAGGCATTCAGCCCATAGCCGGTGATCCCCTGCGGAAAGACCGGAACACCCGTGTTGCTGAACAGGCTTGCAACACCGTAGTAGCTCACCACCCAGACATTCCCGGAACTATCGAGGCTGACGGCCGAAGGCTGATTCATCCCGCCGCCCGTGAAGGCAATCGGCAAGGTCCAGTCTGCCGGCGCGACGTTCAAAGCCGGAGAGAAGGCTGGTGCAGCCTTGCTGAGTTGGTACACGGTAGAGACACCATTGCCCGGGTTGTTCGCCAGGCTAAGCGCCGCCTCGAAGGTCGAGGCCGGCTGCGCTCCGCTGCCTGCCGTGGCGTTGAACAACGCCGTACAGGCACCCCCGTCCGTGGAGACCGCGCACCCATGCAGCGCATTCGCCACGGAGTTCAGCCGTGCCATCGGGAGTGTTCCTGTCGAGAGCGGGAAACCCGGTCCGGGCGCCTCTCCCGTCGTCAAATTCACGAGACTGGCCACCGTGGCAGCCCCCAGGGCCAGGCCGCCCGTGTTGCTGACCGCCGAGCCCAACTGCGGGACCAGTTGCGCGCCAGGAGCGAGAAAGGGCCGCAGGGCATACGCGCTGGCGGCCGTGGTCAGCTCGTTGACGATGTACTTCGTACCCGACGCGATGCCCGAGCACACCCCCGGCACCGTCATCAGCGTAGTCGCACCATTGGCCGTTGCGCTCGTGGTCCCAGCGCCACTGACCGTGCCGCCCGAAACAATCACATACAACACCGAACCCGTCGCCGGGCAGCTGTACGCCCCCGCAGCGATATCGAAGCCACCACTCGCGTCCGTCAGTAGCGGCGCGGCGAGCAGGGCCTGCGGGGCCGATCCATTGCCCGCAAAGCCCGCCGCATACAGCTGCACACTCCCCCCGACAATTGCCAGGGATCCCGCCCGGACCGTGCCCCCAAAGCCAACGCCAGTGCCCGAAGCCGATCCACCCCCGGTGCTGCCAGTCGCTCCGGTGCTCCCAGTGCCGCCGGTACTTCCAGTGGACCCGGTACTTCCAGTGGACCCGGTACTTCCAGTGGACCCGGTACTTCCAGTCGAACCGGTTGCGCCCGTACTACCTGTAGCTCCCGTGCTGCCTGTAGAACCCGTGGATCCTGTGCTGCCTGTGGACCCCGTGGTCCCCGTAGAACCGGTGGTCCCCGTAGAACCCGTGCTGCCCGTGGCTCCGGTGTTGCCCAAGGAGCCGGTGCCCGTGGAACTCGTGCCACCACAACCTGGGAGGTTCAGGGCCAGGCACAGGACAACCAGGCAAAAAGGGAGGCGAAGACGCGACATAAAGGGCCGTTCGACCCTAGCCTATCGCACCCGGTAGGGACGTGTGAGTCCCCCCAAAGCGGTATTGACCAGAAAATCTCCGAGCTGTGCGCCCAACGCTGCACGGGCCTGCTCCAGGGGCAGGGTCGCCTCGCCAATCTCAACCTTCAGCAACACCGGAATCGGCCGCTCCGGATGCGTGCCAAGCACAGAGGCCGCATCGGGCCGGCTGTACACCAGGCCGAGGTGGCGGCGAGCGCTCGTCCACTGCCCGCAGCGTTCGCCGCTGCACACCGTGCTCGCCTCCAAAGACGCAGCTGTGCCGTTGTTATAGAGCGAGCTGCTGAAGCTTACCGGGCCAGCCGCCGTGGGGAGCGCGAGCTGCCCATGCCACACCCAGTCTTCACCCCTTGCCGTGTGGCACAGCAGGGTGTCGTGTGCGCCCAGCACCGGCGAGACTCCTACCGCGACGGCCGTAGCACTACCCGGGCGGGCGTATTCCGCCCAGTCGAAGATGGTTGGTCCGCCTGGCAGCTTCTCCTGCCACGTGCGCCGCAGCGCATAGGGTCCCTGCGCAGCCGGAAAGATGGCCTGGTCGGGCGGCTCCGATATAACCCGCCCTAGCCCGTGCGCGTAGGGCAGAGAACCCAACGCGCACAGGGCAAGAAAGGCCACCCAGCGTAGCCAGAATTGCCTGCCGCCCGTTGCGACCTCCCTTGCGTGCGTTGCCTCCGCGACCGGCAGCCGAACCGGCGGCGGAAGCAGGTCGCCGCCCGAACTGAAGCGCCCGACCGCCTCAAACAGCAGCAGCGTCGCCAGGAAGAACAACCCCGCGCCGATGACGTAATCGCCCATTTCAGCACGGCTTTGCAGCCAAGGCAGGTGCAGCGCGACCACGTAGTAAACCACCAGCGCACAGAGCCGAACGAGGTTGAACAGGTACCCCAGCAGCACGGCGACCGCTACCGTCGCAGCCCAGACCCGCAGACGAAATTGGTAAAGGTAGCCCGCCACCAGCGCGATCAACCCCATCGTCACCGAGCCCCGAATCCCATTGCATCCCGGCGCGATAAACATCCCAAAACTCGGCGTAAACAGGAGGTACAGTTCACTCGGCGTCAGCCGTTGCCCGAGAGCATGCGCAAAGCCGCGCGCCGTCGCCGCCGACGCCTGCTGCAAGGGCAGGTCGACAAAGCGGTTGAAGGCATGCGGCACAGGATTGACCAGAAACAGGAAGGCAAGCGGAAACAGCGCGGCCCGGTACAGGCGCGTTCCTCCGAAGAGCAGCACCACGCCGCTGCCGTAGGCGAACGCCACCAGCGAGTGTGGCGGCAGAAAGATCGTCCAGGAGGCCGACAGCACCAGCTCCAGCACCGCCGCATCACGCCAGTGCACGGCCGCGACCGTGGCGGTCAGCACGGCCACACCCCACCAGCTTCCCTGGGTCTCCCAGTCGGACGCCCGCCACACCCGCAAAATCAGCACGAGGCTGACGAGGGGAACAAAGCCGCCGATGGACTTCAGAGGATCGGTGCGCCACAAGTCCCATAGGTACAGAACCGTCGACCAGACGCTGTACACACCGACAACACCCAGCATCGTCGCACAGACAGCCCGGAGGGGCATACGGGACCTGACCGAGGCCTGTTCTCGCCAAGGCCAGCCCGCCGTGGGGCGAGATGCTGCGGCGAAGGGCCGGATCACCATAGACGGGATTCTACGGGGAATGCAGTCTCCCCTGAGGGCGTTAGCGCGGCGTATGCGCCCGGAGGTAGTCCCGCAGCTGCAGATTCAGCTCCAGCGCCTTCGCGACCCCGCCATCCAGCATGCGCAGCCACTCCGCCGCGGGCTCCTTCAGTTCGGCCAGGGACAGCAGATAACTTGTCTGCACAATAATCTCCAACGAGTTAGAAAGATCATGCGCGATGCGCCGAATCTCGAGCGAAAGCTCCTCGGGAATGACCGCACCGGAACCGAGGGGCGTGGGCTGGGAAGG
Organism: uncultured Acidobacteriaceae bacterium; assembly: GCA_964242225.1. GTDB lineage: Bacteria > Acidobacteriota > Terriglobia > Terriglobales > Acidobacteriaceae > Granulicella. The sequence goes on along the minus strand of CAXTAE010000001.1, from coordinate 334 downwards.
GGTCATAGGTGGGTCGCGCTGCTCCAATGCCATGCAGGGATCAGGGGCTGACTTCGCTCGGCGCAGCCTTGCCCGTCAGTGTAGCAACCCCGCCGCGCATTGACAGCCAACGCCCCGTTTGGGAAACTAGGTTGTCACGTGGCGGGAGCAGGTGCTCCGGCCGGTGAGCCGAAGTGGCGGAATTGGCAGACGCGCATGGTTCAGGTCCATGTACTCGCAAGGGTGTGAAGGTTCGAGTCCTTTCTTCGGCACCAAATGTTTTGTAAACGCGCAAGCAGCGTGAAGGTTCGAGTCCTTTCTTCGGCACCAAATGTTTTGTAAACGCGCAAGCAGC